>NZ_BBYM01000030.1 GCF_001570405.1 Microtetraspora niveoalba
GCCCTCGCCCGGCCCCGCCGCGGCCCACGGACCCGCCCCGGCGCGCGCCCCGATGCCCCGCGGCAAGCGGCTCGCGCTCCAGGGCGCCGGCGCGCTGCTGTCCGTCACGGTCGCCCTCGCCGGCCCCGGCTGGTTCGCCTACAACGTCTATGAGTACGGCCGGCCGGCCGACCACATCCAGACCGTCCAGCCCGGGCAGACCGCCACCTGGCGGCACGTCTCCTGGCGGGTCGCCGTGGAGCGCATCCCCGATCCCACGGGCAAGGCCGCCAGTCCGGACCGCCAGTGGATGAAGATCGTCGCGACGCGGACGGCTCTGGACGAGGAGGGAGCCATCCGGCACGGCGCCCCCGACGTGGAGTTCTCCGACCGGGCCGGGCGCACCTGGAAGACCCAGCTCCTGAACGACGCCACCCCGCCCGACACCCTGGACAACAAGATCGGCGCGCCGTACCGGATCGAGTTCCTCGGGGTGGTTCCCCCGGCGATCGCGGACGAGGTGATGGTCGATCTGCGCCCGAGCACCTATCGCAGCGTGCCGGGGCAGTCCGTGGAGGACTTCATGAAGGAGGCGGCGTCGACGACGGAGAAGAGGGACCGGGTGCTCCGGTTCCTGCAGTGACCGACGTCAGACGCCGAGCCGCTTCCGGGTCGCCGCCAGGTCGAACGTGGCGGCGATCAGGCACATGGTCAGCGTCGTCGTGACCAGTTCGGTGACGAAGTCCACAGGGACGTCCGTGACGAACCAGAAGTACGGCTCGTCGCTCGCGGCGAGATACCGCCCCGCCCGGCCGAGGTAGTCGGAGCCGATCTGGAGCCCGACGTAGCACAGGGCGAACAGCCCGAAGAGCGGGGCGCCTCCGCTGACGGTGAGGCGGAAGGCGTTGATCAGCGGGATCCAGCGCTCCGACCAGCCGGCCGTCAGCCGCGCCGCCACGCGGCGGGTGAGCGTGTGGGTCCGCCGCACCCGTTCGGCGACCGTCTCCAGCCGCGTCCCCCTGATCGTGGTCTCGGTGTCCTCCACGTACGCCCCGTACGCCAGGACGCCCACGGTGAGCCAGGCCAGCGGGAGGATCAGGGCCTCCACGACGTACGGCCACGCCTCGGTCACGAACTCGGAGACCGCCGCGAACCCCGGGACGCTCTTCTCCGCGTCGGCCACCCAGTCCTGCAGCGCGACGAACGCGGTGCGGCTCCCGACCCATCCGCTGCGCGTGTCCGCGGCGGCGCCGACCACGTTGATGCCGTAGAACACGAACGCCAGCTCGCCGAAGGTGGCGAGGACGCCGGAGAAACGCCCCTCGTTCGCCTCGTGCCTGCGGCCCGCCACGGTCTTGAGCACGTACGCGAGGATCATCGCGACCAGCGAGACGGTGAGGCTCAGGTTGGTCAGGCCCTGCGCCACCCCGCTGTGCTCACCGGTGAACGCCTCCACGGTGAGGGCGTCCGGCTTGCGGAAGTAGTCGATGTTCATGAAGTCCCGCACGTCCTGCAGGACGAATCCCCACGTCATGTAGATGCCGGCGAACAGGAGCGCGGTCCGGTTGAACGCTCCGAAGATGTTCTCGCGGCCCTCTCCGGCCGCCCGGCGCGCCCGGGTCTCCATGAGCGCGCCGCGGATCACGTACAGCATGCCCACGGTGGTCGCGAGGGACGTCATCACGACGAGCGTGAACAGGAACACGGTCACCACGAGGCGCGCCTGGTACCAGGAGCCGTGTGAGACCGTCGCGGCGAGCAGGAGCAGTCCCCACCGCACCACCCGCCCAAGGGCGAACCACATGATCAGCGGCAGTGCGCACGACCCGGCGATACGCAACACGTGCAGCGGCAGCGAGTACGGCGACAGCATCCACCGCGAGCGCGGTTCGGCGGCCTGGCGTGGCGCGACAAGCGCGGACGTTCCGGACATCTCGTGAATGTTATCGGGTTAACTCCGGTCGCATCAGCACCATGCCACGGCCGTACGTCCCTCATCACCGGCGACGGCCGATGCCGGGAAATCCAGCCGCCTGATCTCAGGGCGTGACGAGGTCCAGAGTCGGGAAGTAGGTGCGGTAGCGCGCTCCGTCCCTTGTCAGCAAGGTGTAGTTCCGCACGGCCGCGTGCGCGCCGATGAAGAAATCCGGCAGGGGAGATCTCCGCTCACCGCCACGCTTTCGATAGGCGAGGTGCGCCCTCCCGGCCAGAAACGCGGCTTCGTACGGAATGTCTTCGCGCTCGAAATCGTCGGAGGGCAGCGCCGCATCGACGGCCTCGATGCCCGGGTATCCGACCGAGACCTCCGCGTAGATCACCGGGTTGATGACCACACGACCCTTGTCACGCGCCGACGCGACGGCTTGGTCCGACCAGTCGGCCCACTTCGGGTCATCGGTGGCGATATCAAGAAGCACGCAGGAGTCGACCATCGTGACCCGATCACCGACGACATGCAGACTAGTCGCCACGCAGCAGCCCCATGATCTCGTCCGTGCTCATGGTCGTCGTCGCGGTTCCGCGAAGCCGCCGGGTCGCACGCTGTCCCCGGGTGGCGCTCGCCTCACGACGGACGATCTGCAGCGTGTTGCCGACCTCTATCACGTCGACCTCGTCACCTTCGTGCAGACCGTATTTCTCGCGGATCTCGGCGGGGATGGTGACCTGCCCCTTGCTGTTCAGCCGCATGCAGCCCACTCCAGACACGTATTACACCTACCACGTAACACTAGGTGGGGCCGGTCGAACGGCACAAGAAGCGAAAGGGCCGGTGCGTCGGGAGACGCACCGGCCCTTACGGGAGAACCGGATCAGACGGCGACGGCGAGCTGGGCGACCTCGCCCAGCTTGGCCTCGACCGCGACGTCCTTGGTGACGCCGCCGCCCGCGATGATGCGGACGGTCCACTGGCCGGGAGCGGCGAAGAACCGGAAGACGCCCTCGTCGGAGACGACGACCTCGCCGGTGAACTCGCCGGAGTGGTCGAGCAGGCGGGCGTAGGCCGTACCGGCGCCGGAGACGACGCCCTGGATGACGGCCTGCGTCGACAGGTCGATGCCTGCCGGCAGCGCCACGGTCTGCTCCGGTGCGGCGCAACCCTGAGTGGTGGTCATCAGCGAGCCTCCCCAAGCTCCACGGGCACGCCCACGAGCGAGCCGTACTCGGTCCACGAACCGTCGTAGTTCTTCACATTGGGCTGGTCGAGGAGCTCGTGCAGCACGAACCAGGTGTGCGCCGAGCGCTCCCCGATGCGGCAGTAGGCGATGGTGTCCTTGCCGAAGTCGACGCCGGCCGCGGCGTAGAGCTTCTTCAGGTCCTCGTCCGACTTGAAGGTGCCGTCGTCGTTGGCCGCCTTGGACCACGGGATGTTGCGGGCGGTGGGCACGTGGCCCGCGCGCTGCGCCTGCTCCTGCGGGAGGTGCGCCGGGGCGAGCAGCTTGCCGGTGAACTCGTCGGGGGAGCGCACGTCGACCAGGTTCTGCTTGCCGATGGCCTCCACGACCTCGTCACGGAAGGCGCGCAGCGACAGGTCCTGCTCCTGCGCGGTGTAGGTGGTGGCCGGACGCTGCGGCACCTCCTCGACCAGCTCGCGGGAGTCGAGCTCCCACTTCTTGCGGCCGCCGTCGAGCAGCTTGACGTTCTCGTGGCCGTACAGCTTGAAGTACCAGTACGCGTAGGACGCGAACCAGTTGTTGTTTCCGCCGTAAAGCACGACCGTGTCGTCGTTGGCGATGCCGCGAGCCGACAGCAGGGCTTCGAACCCGGCCCGGTCCACGAAGTCGCGGCGGACGGGGTCCTGGAGGTCGTCCCTCCAGTCGATCTTCACGGCGCCACGGATGTGACCCTTGTCGTAGGCGCTGGTGTCCTCGTCGACCTCGACGAGCACGACACCGGGCGTGTCGAGGTTGGCCTCGACCCAGTCGGCATCCACCAGGACGGCGGAGCGGCTCATGTGGTTCTCCCAGGTTG
Source organism: Microtetraspora niveoalba (assembly GCF_001570405.1). Lineage (GTDB taxonomy): Bacteria > Actinomycetota > Actinomycetes > Streptosporangiales > Streptosporangiaceae > Microtetraspora > Microtetraspora niveoalba. The sequence goes on from NZ_BBYM01000030.1 coordinate 3,949, forward strand.
TAGACGGCGGATGATCAAGTACATTTCGCAGCCCAGGCAGAAGCCGAAGGCGGCGTTGAGGAAGGCGGCCAGCAGTGCCGCTGCTGTCGCACCCAGAGCCAGAGGGATGATCCCGGTGGCGAACCCGATCAGGCCGGCGACCGCGAAGACGATGCCCACGCCCTGCGCGAACCGGGGCGGCGCCGCGTCTTCCAGCTCTCCCGGCGGCCCCAGTCTCGGACGTACGAACCCGCGGAAGAGTAAGCCGTACGGGGAGACGTCGAGGACGCCGAGCATGAACACGATCGCCTGGAAGGCGAGGAGCCATGCGCTGCCCGTCACCAGGACGAGCGCGAGAACCACAGTCGTGATCGCCGCGCCGAAACGCGGGCCTCGGGGATCGACCTGCATCGTGAGATGCTCCTGAAGGATTCGGATTGCGGCGTGTCAGCCGCGCGGAATCACCCTCAGGCCATGCGACAGAGCGCGGTGGCGACGCGGCAGAAGTCAACCGCCCGCCGCTTCGTCAGCAGCTCTGTCGTGGGAGTCATGGTCTCGACAGTACCCGGCGTCTCGACATCTGTCACACCGCGTCCGATTGGTGAGACGATTTGTCCGAGCTCTGATCAAACCGGGCCGCCGGGCCGGGCTTCCCCTGGATCGCGGCGCCCTCGCCGGCCGTCACCGCCGCGCCGAGGGCCGCGATCACATCGGCCTTCCTGGGCAGCCCGGACGCCCTTTTCACGACATTTCCCGAACCGTCGAGAACCAGCACCGTCGGCGTACGCAGGACGTCGAACCGCCGGACCAGATCGAGGCGGCTCTCCGCGTCGATCTCGACGTGCCGGACGCCGGGCACCATCGCGGCCACCTCGTCCAGGATCCTGCGGGTCGCCCGGCACGGCTGGCAGAACGCGGTGGAGAACTGCACGAGCGTGGCGCGCTCCCCCAGCTCCGCGCCGATCTCCTCACCGGTCACGGCACCCGCCCCCTCGCTCGTCCCGGAGGCCGCGCCCCCGGCCGCCGCCGTACCCGTCCCGGAGGGCGGCCGCACGTCACGCAGCCTCCCGTCCCGCCGCCGCGCCAGGAGCCCGATGACCAGGCCGGCGGCGAGCGTCGCGCACAGGACGACGATTCCTACCATCGCGATGGACAACCCGCGCGCGGCACGGGTCATTCCCCCGGCTTCACACGTGCGGTGACCAGCTTCCGCCCGTCCGCGGTGGTCAGCTCGAAGCGCGCGATCTCCCCGACCCGGAGCTCGGTCGACCCCGTGAACGCGGCCGGGGCCGAGCTGAACCCCTGGGCGGTCGCCGACCAGCTCGCCACGGCGGAGCGTGTGCGGTCCAGGCCGACGGCGGTGAGGCGGCACACCACACCGGCCGGCACCCCTGTGACGGTCGCTTCCACGCTGGTGCCGCCCTCGCCGGGCGTGAGCCGTACCGTCATCCGGACGTTCCCCTCCCGGCCGGTCGCCTCGGTGGCGGGGGCGGTGAGCGTGCGCGCGAGAGAGTCGGCGCTCGTGTCGGCCTCCGTCCTGGCCTCCGTCTTGGCCGCCGCCCCCGGCTCGCCGCCGGCGGCGTCGGACCGGGGCTGCGCCTGTGCCGAAACGGTGGACGCGCCGGCGGAGCCGTCCGCCGACGGGCGGGCGACCGCCATCCAGGTCGTCCCGCCGAGCGCCGCCACCACGACGGACGCGGCGAGCCCGAGCATGGCCCGCGAGAGGCGCCTGCGCCGTACGGTGGCCGCGAGGAGGCGGTCGAGCACCTCGCGCGGCGGCTCGGCCGCGTGCCTGATGTCCTCCTCCGACACACGGGCGAGGAACGGCGGCAGCCCGGACAGCTCCGCCAGCTCGGCCGGGCAGTCGGGGCACTCGTCCAGGTGCGCCTCGACCTGCGCGGTCTCCTCGTCGTCGAGCGCCCCCAGGACGTACGCGCCCAGCGAGATCCGGACGTCGTCGCAGGTCATGGTGCCAGCCCCCGTTCCTCCAGAGCCAGCTTGAGCGCCCGGAGCGCGTAGAAGGTCCGCGATTTGACCGTCCCCGGCGGGATGCCGAGGATCTCCGCCGCCTCCTTCACCGATCTCCCCCGGTAGTACGTCTCCAGGAGCACCTCGCGGTGCTCGGCCCTCAGCGAGGCCAGCGCCTCGGCCACGGCCCACGACTCGACGGCCCTGTCCAGCTCGTCGGCGGCGGGCAGCACGGCCAGCGCCTCGTCGCCGGTCTCCTTCGGCCGCGACCGGCGCGCCCGGTGCTGGTCGACGACGAGGTTACGCGCCACCGTGAACAGCCAGGCGCGCACCGGCCGCCCCGACATGGCCGAGGGGTTCTTCCAGGCGCGCAGCAGCGTCTCCTGGACGACGTCCTCGGCACGTCCGGGGTCGCCCGTCAGCCGCAACACGTATCCGTACAGGGGCCCGGCGTGATCGTCGAAGAGGACGCGGACGAGCTCCTCGTCGGCGGTTCCTGCTGGGCTCACGTCCTCTTGACGTAGGGACGGATCGTCGGGTTCAGCGGAGCGGGACATCTGTCGCCGAGCCTTCGACCGCGAGCCCCTCGGGCACCGACCTCACCTTGGTGATCTTCAGGTTGAGCGGCAGGTTCTTCACCGGCACCGTGAAGCCGACGAACTTCTCCACGTTGGGCACGGAGATGCCTCCGGCGATCCGCACGTCGGCCGGGACCAGCCGGATGCCGCCCTTGGCCGTCTCGATCTTCAGGTCGGCGGTGATCGGGATGTCCTGGCCCAGCACGGTGACCTTGCCCGACACCCGCAGCCGGTCGCCGTCCCCGCCCTCGACCTTGACGCCGCGCGGCGCCCGCTCGTCGAGGGTCTTGCGGGAGATCACGATGGTGCCGGTCACCCGCTCGGCGCGGAGGTCGGCCTTGGAGGCGTCCTGGATCAGGTCGGCCAGCGGGGCGGACACGCCGTACAGCGTGGCGTCGATCTTGGAGATCGAGACGCCCTCGCGGGTCAGCGGGCCGGTGGCGATGGTGATCTCCTCATAGTTCCCCGCGACCGCCTGGGTCAGGAAGGGGATGCCCTCGATGTGGACGGTCGGGGTCGAGGAGAGGTCGTACTTGGCCTCGATCTGCCTGGCGATCTCCCGCTGCACCCCGGCGACCGCCACCCGGTCGAGGATGGCGAGCACGACGACGAGCAGGATCAGGAACACGACGAGCTTGCGCATCCGTCTTCCTCCGGGGGCGCGGTCTGACGGGGGCACGCGGGTCGGCTCACCCTTGGTAGTGCCTGACGAGGTTGGTGGGTCCTGACAAATCATGCCCTGTCGCGCGTGCCCCTGGCGACGCGCCTCCGGGGGCGGGAGACCCGCTCCGCCCGGCGACACGCCGTCCGGGTCCGCACCCGGGTCGGGCGGCCTTCGCTCCTCATCCCCCGGCAAAGGGAGGTAAAACTTCGACGACGGCTCCCTCGGGGAGATCGACCGTGTGCGGGTCACGCGTCCCCGCGGGCGCGCCGTTCACAAGGAAGGAGCAGCGCCGCAACACCCGCGCCAGATCGGGGTTGGCGGAGATCCCCGCCAGCAGGTCCCCGAGCGTCGGCGCGTCGAACCGCTCCTCGGCGACCCCGGCCGCGGCCTTCGCCGCCGCCCAATAACGGACCGTGCCCGTGGCCATGATCCCCCTCCGTTTCCCGCCGTACGTCCTGGTTTGTCGTGTTTTCCGGGACGCCCGGCGGACACCTGTGCGTGACCGGACGGTTACGCCGATTGTCCACGTGAAGAACTTTTAACACGCCCGACTCACATTGGACCCAATATTCCTGTGAGCTACCCTACGGAAGACGGGACCTGGGCGACGTTGCCCCCGGGTCCCGACGTGTTTGTACGGCTCACGCCGTGATGACGCGGAGGAGGCGAGCCTGTGAACGTGCACAGCGCGGTGCTCTCCCGGCGCGCCCTGCCGTTTCGCTTGTGACGAGGAGGGCATGTGAGCGAGCGATCTCGACAATCCCGCCAGTGCGGGGGCGTGGCGAGGAGGTCGATGTGAGCAACCTGCTCCTGCTGACGAACGCGCTGGAACCGTCCGCCGAGGTGCTTCCCGCGCTCGGCCTGCTCCTGCACTCGATACGCGTCGCGCCGGCCGAGGCCTCCGCGCTGATCGACACCCCGCCCGCCGACGCCGTCCTGGTGGACGCGCGGCGCGAGCTCGTCCACGCCAAGAGCCTGTGCCGGCTGCTCCGCACGACCGGGCTGGCCTGCCCGCTGCTGGTGATCGTGACCGAGGGCGGCCTGGCCGCGATGACGGCCGAGTGGGGCGTGGACGACGTGCTGCTCGACAGCGCCGGCCCCGCCGAGGTCGAGGCCCGGCTGCGCATCGCCACCGGCAGGCTGTCGCTGGCCGCCGCCGACGAGGTCCCGGACGAGATCCGCAGCGGCGACCTGGCGATCGACGAGGCGACCTACACGGCCCGCTTGCGCGGACGCGCGCTCGACCTGACCTTCAAGGAGTTCGAGCTGCTCAAGTACCTCGCGCAGCACCCGGGCCGGGTGTTCACCCGCGCCCAGTTGCTGCAGGAGGTGTGGGGATACGACTACTTCGGCGGCACCCGCACCGTGGACGTCCACGTCCGGCGGCTGCGCGCCAAACTCGGCGCCGAGTACGAGTCGCTGATCGGAACGGTCCGGAACGTCGGCTACCGCTTCGTGCCCGACCGCGGGGGCGAGCAGGCCGAGACCGACGACCAGGAGCCCGCCCGGCACTGACCCCTCGCGGGGGCGCCGGACGGGCCCGCGATCAACCGATCTTGGTGATGCGGTTCAGCGCCGGCGGCGCCACCGGGGAGTTGGCCGTGAGATAGGCGGTGAAGGCGTCGACGTCGAAGCCGCCGTTCCACGTCCACAGGTCGGTGCCCTTCGTGAACTCGGCGAACGCGTCGCCACCCGAGATCAGGAAGTTGTTGGCCGCCACCCGGACCGGCTGGGCGTCCGTCACCGGCACGCCGCCGATCTTGAGGTCCGAGATGCGGGAGCCCCAGGCCGCGCTCGCGTCGTAGCTGTACGTGAGGTTGGACGACGGCTGCAGGATCTTGGTGAATGCCTGCTCGTTCGGGCCTCCGGTGAACTGCTGCTCGAGCACCGTCTTGAGCTGTGCCCCGGTCAGCGTGACCGCCTGCAGCAGGTTGTTGAACGGCTGCACCGCGAACGCCTCGCCGTAGGTGACGACGCCGTCGCCCTCACCGGCGGCGGAGCCGGCGTAGGTGAGGAGCGTCCGGACGCCGCCCGGGTTCATCAGGGCGACGTCGGCGTTGCCGCCGCCGCTCTTGGCCGCCGCGAGCTGGGCGTCCGCGATGACGTCGCCGAGCGCGGTCTCTCCGCTGCCGCCCGCCGGGACGACGTTGGAGATGTCCGCCGTGATCTTGCCGACCGGCGCGTTCGCCTTGGTCGCCACGGCCGTCTTCCAGTACGCGACCAGCGACTCGATCTTGGGGTCGGCGGCGTACTTGGTGATGGCGAGCCCGGCGTTGGCGGGGCCGTCCACCGCGACGACCTTGTTGTCGGCGGTCACCGAGGAGCGGATGACGTCCTTCGTCCGCCGGTCCACCTGGAAGTCGATCTGGGTGAGCACCCGGCCGAACGAGGACCCCTGCGTGAAGTAGCGCGTGTTGCCCGCGGGGTCGGTCGTCGTGCAGACGTACGCCTGGTGCGAGTGGCCCATGACGACGAGGTCCACGTCGGCGCTGAGCTTGCTCGCGATCGTCCGGCCGACGCCCGTGGTCAGCGGGCAGGCGTCCGGGCTCTGGTTGGCGGCGACCGAGTCGCCCTCGTGGACCAGGGCCACCATGGCGTTGACGCCGCGCCTCTTCAGCCAGGCGGCCGCCCGGTTGCCCGCCTCGACCTCGTCCTGGAAGGTGAGGCCCGCCACGCTGGCGGGGGTCACGATGGACGGGGTGGTCTTGGTCACCAGGCCGATGTAACCGATCCTGACGCCGTTCACCACGCGGATCGCGATGGGCGGCAGCGCGTTCCTGCCGTCGTCGTCCACGACGTTCGCCCCGATGTAGTCGAACTGCGCGCCCTTCCACCGCCCGGCGGGCGAGCAGCCGTCCGTGGGGTGGCAGCCGCCCTTCTGCAGGCGGAGCAGCTCCGGCAGCCCCTCGTCGAACTCGTGGTTGCCCACGGACGACACGTCGAGCCCGAGCGCGCCGAGCACCTGTACCGTGGGCTCGTCGTGGAAGGCCGCCGAGACCAGCGGCGATGCGCCGATCAGGTCGCCGGCCGCGACGACGTCGGTCCTGCCCTTGATGCTGTTCTGCTTGATCGCGGTGGCCAGATGAGCCGCGCCGCCGGCGGACTGGACGGTCACGCCCGTCTCGTCGACGATGCGGCCGCTCGACCCGGACGGGGTCTCCAGGTTGCCGTGGAAGTCGTTCACCGTGAGCAGCCGGATCGGGATCGGCTGCGGCTTGGCGGAGGCGGTCGGCGCTGCCGCCGCGGGGTGCGCGGCCGCCGCCAGTCCCGCCGCCGCGGCGACGCCCGCCACCGTGAGGCGGAGAAGGGAGCGAGAGGTCATGGAACAGGACACTAGGACCGCGACCTTTACATGAGATGGCGAAGAGACAACGATTCGCCGCGCGTGATGATGGCGGCTTTTGCCACTAGACGGAACCGAGGTGTACGACGTGGACGTGCGTGTGGAGACCGGGAGACGACTCGATGACCGGCAGGTCGCCGAAGTCATGGATCTGGTCAGCGAGGCCACGGAGGCCGACGGGGTGCGTCCGCTGAACGAGCATGTCATGTTGCAGGTGCGTCACGGCGCCGACCCGGGCGCCAGAGCCGTGCTCCTTCACGAGGGTGACACGCTCGCCGGGTTCGCCCACCTGGACCCCGCCGACCCCGTGGAGGGATCCGGGGGCGAGCTGGTCGTCCGCCCGGCGCTCCGCCGCCGCGGCCTCGGACGCCGGCTGCTCGACGCGGTGCTGGCCGAGACCGGCGGGCGGGTCCGCCTCTGGGCGCACGGCGACCACCCCGGCGCCGCCGCGCTGGCCGCATCCGCGGGACTGACCCGCGCCAGGTCGCTGTGGCAGATGCGCCGCCCGCTGGACGCGCCGCTCCCCGCCGTCACCGTGCCCGACGGCGTACGGCTGCGCACGTTCGTCCCCGGGAAGGACGAGGACGCGTGGCTCGCGCTCAACGCCCTCGCGTTCTCCCGGCACCCCGAGCAGGGCGCGTGGACGATGGAGGACCTGGAGCTGCGCGAGCGGGAGCCGTGGTTCGACCCCGAGGGCTTCTTCCTCGCCGACCGGGACGGCGCCCTCGCCGGCTTCCACTGGACCAAGGTCCACGGTGGGGAGGGACAGGACGCCGAGCCCGTCGGCGAGGTCTACGTGGTCGGGGTGGACCCCGCCGAGCAGGGCTCGGGGCTCGGCCGCGCCCTGACGCTCACCGGGATCGAGCACCTGCGCTCGCGCGGCCTCGCCCAGGTCATGCTGTACGTGGACGAGGAGAACCGGCCCGCGATCAGGCTGTACGAGTCGCTCGGGTTCACCCGGTGGAACACGGATGTGATGTATCGCCGCTGAGCCGTACCGGCGCGCGGCTCCCCGGCTCCCGGGGAGCCGCCCGGCGGATCAGGCGGGCCCGCTATTCCAGGATCCAGTGCAGGCCGAGGTAGGCGAGCGCGGACACCAGCGCGGCTGCGGGGATCGTGAGCACCCAGGCGGTCACGATGTTGCCCGCGATGCCCCACCGCACGGCCGACAGGCGCTTGGTCGCGCCGACGCCCATGATCGCGGTGGTCATCGTGTGGGTGGTCGAGATCGGCGCGCCGAAGCCGATCGCGGCCGTGTAGAGGACGGACGAGGCCGCGGCCTCCGCCGCGAACCCGCGCGGCGGGTCGAGGTGGATGATCCGCCTGCCCATGGTCCGCATGATGCGCCAGCCTCCGGCGTACGTGCCGAGGGAGATGGCGGCGGCCGAGGCGGTGATGACCCACTCCGGGATGTCCGCCGTCGGGGACGCGTAACCGCCGACGACGAGCGCCAGGAAGATGACGCCCATGGTCTTCTGCGCGTCCTGCAGGCCGTGGCCGAGGGCGATCGCGGCGGCCGACACCGGCTGGACGAAGCGGAAGCCCCGGCTGGTGCGGTGCGGGTTGGACTTGCGGAAGATCCACAGAATGGTGATCATGACGATGCCGCCCAGGACGAACCCGATGACAGGCGACAGGATCATGGGGATGACGACCTTCTCCACCACGCCCGTCCAGTGCACGGTCGCGCTCGCCGCGAGGGCGGAGCCGACCAGCCCGCCGATCAGGGCATGGCTGCTGGACGACGGCAGGCCGAAGTACCAGGTGATCAGGTTCCAGACGATCGCCCCGATGAGGGCGCCGCCCACGACCACCAGGCCGTGCGTGCCGTTCGGAGCGTCGATGATCCCTTTGCCCACGGTCTGGGCGACCGCGGTGCCGAGATGCGCGCCGATGAAGTTCATCACGGCGGCGAGGAGCAACGCGATCCGCGGGGTGAGAGCCCGCGTGGAGACCGAGGTCGCGATCGCGTTGGCGGCGTCATGGAAGCCGTTGGTGTAGTCGAACACCAGGGCGACGACGATGACGCCGATGACGAGTGCGAGCTCCACTTAGCTTTCCTTGACCGCGATCGACTCGATCGTGTTCGCCACGTGCTCGAACGCGTCGGCCGCGAGCTCGAGCTGCTCGATGACCTCACGCATCTTCATCACCATGAGCGCGTCGTACTCGCCGCTGAAGAGCTTGGCCAGGAGCCGGCGGTAGACCTGGTCGGCCTGGTTCTCCAGGCGGTTGATCTCGATCCAGTACTCGTTGAGGTTCTGCATCGAACGCAGGCGGGGCATGGCGTCGGCCGTCAGCTCGGCGGCCCTCTCCAGCACCTCGACCTGGCGGACGACCTCTTTCGGCAGATGGTCGATCTGGTACAGGACGATCAGGTCGGCGGCCGCCTCCATGAAGTCCATCACGTCGTCCAGGTTGGACGCGAGGCGGTAGATGTCCTCGCGGTCGAACGGAGTGATGAAGCTCTCGTTGAGCCTCTTCATGATCGCATGAGTGCGCTCGTCACCCGCGTGTTCGCAGGCGCGCATCTTGTCGGCCAGGGCCTCCCGATCCGACCCGTCACTGATGATCTCTACCAGCAGCCGGGATGCGGTGACGAGGTTGTTCGCCGAGTCTGCGAACAAGTCGTAATAGCTGTCCTCACGGGGCGTGAGACGCAGGCGCACGTCATTCTCCAGAGGTGAGGTGCGGGGATGGTCCGCAGAGAAGAGTACGGGTAACCGGTTGGGATGCGAACTTAAGGGTATGCATGCCTGCTTGTAACAGCCCCATCACTGCCCCGTAGTCATCCGTTAATGCATTGGTGCTGGTGAGGCGCCGCACGGCCAGTGAGGCCGCCGCTCATATCTTCGTACGGTGGAAGTTCAGGAACGACCTGCTCGGCGTCGGCCCGCGCTGCCCCTGGTAGCGGGAGCCGTACCGGCGCGAGCCGTACGGGAACTCGGCGGGTGAGCTGAGCCGGAACATGCAGAGCTGACCGATCTTCATGCCCGGCCACAACTTGATGGGCAAAGTGGCGACGTTGGACAACTCCAGGGTGACATGCCCCTCGAACCCCGGGTCGATGAAACCCGCCGTCGAATGGGTGAGCAGCCCCAGCCGCCCCAGACTCGACTTGCCCTCCAACCGGGACGCGATGTCGTCGGGCAGGCTGATCACCTCGTACGTGCTGGCCAGCACGAACTCGCCCGGGTGCAGGATGAACGGCTCGTCGCCCTCCGGCTCCACCAGGCGGGTGAGGTCGGGCTGCTCCACGGCCGGATCGATGTGCGGGTACCGGTGGTTTTCGAACACCCGGAAGAACCGGTCCAGCCGCACGTCCACACTGGACGGCTGGATCATCTCCGGCTCGTACGGATCGATCTTGACCCGTCCGGTCTCGATTTCGGCACGGATGTCACGGTCGGAAAGCAACACGCGTGCAAGGGTAACCGCCCCCGCCGAGCCCCAGTCGTGGACATCCACAGGAAGCACCCCGCCCACGCGTACCTCCACCTCCCGCCGGACGCTCCGTACCCCCTCCCCCTGCCGCCCTCCCGGGCATCTCGCCCTGGGCGAGCCCGGCAGGAGACAGAGCCCTCTCCCTTTGGGGAAAGGGGCACCGCGAAACTTCTCGGCCTCGACGGCGCGACCACACCGCGATTTCCGCTAGAGTGATGGACGCGGTCGGCTCTCAAGAACGACCGATGCGGGTGTAGTTCAATGGCAGAACATCAGCTTCCCAAGCTGACAGCGCGGGTTCGATTCCCGTCACCCGCTCCACGAGCGAAGGCCCAGGTCAGGAAGTAGATCCCCACCCGGGCCTTGATCATTTCTAGGGCCTTCTCGATCTTCCGTGCCCGTTACGTGCCCGATCCGTTGGGATCTTGTTCGCTCAGGGCTTCTTCAGCTGGCTTCCCGAGCGCGTCGGCGATCGCCTGATCCCGCTCCATCGCGGTGTGCTGACAGATCAGTGCGGCCCGGGTGGTCGAGTGCCCCATGCGGTTCATCAGCTCCCGCAGCGTCGCACCGGACTGCGACGCGAAGGTGTTCCCGGTGTGACGCAGATCATGGAATGGAAGCCGCCCCCTGCCCGCCATCGACCCAGGCCCGGTGGTCGCCTGCCGCCTACATCTCGCCTTCGCTGTTCTTGATCAGCCCAACGCGACAGCGCTCGACCTCCTCGGAGACCTTCTCCATATACCAGCGCATCACCTCGTACGATCCACAGCGCCCGCTCGGCATCGCCCCTCGTCATGAAGACCTCGGGATGGGTGCGCATCTCGCCGTACCGCTGGAAGCGCAGCCGGTAGGCAGTGTTCTTGAGCTTGCGGACGTTGCCGACCGGACGACTGCCGATACGCCTTGGCCGCCATGGACACCGAGACGCCGTTGCCGAGCAGGTCGGCCCGCCACTACCGAATCATCGCTGTGGACAGCGTGCCAAGGGCGGCGCTCCCGCGCCGCCTCGCGGCCCTGCACCCGCTCGGCGGTCGGGCATGCGGCCCGGGGGCCGGTCCCGGCCGCCGGCAGCTCAGGCCGCGTCCAGACAGGCCCACACCCGCCCCCAGAGATCCCGCAATCCCTACACACACGGATCGGCCAAAAGCACCACTCGATCAGCCTCCACATCGAACCCCAGGAGCGGAGGACCATCAGATCCCTCCGAGCACATCAGCACGGACTTCCTGAGCCGCCGCCCGATCACCCTGTAGAAATCGAACAGGACGTCCAAGCGCTCCTGCCCCTGCAACTCTTTCAGGTCGACATCGAAGTCGATTGACTCGGCCTGATACGCGCGAAAGATCGCTTCAATCTCGGGCACCGGCCACACCCGCAAGTGTGCTGAGCCGGCTCCCGTCGCGATCATCTGGGTGGCGGTGGGAAGCTCTGCAGGCTCGTCGTACAGCTCATAGGCGTACTGCCAGCCATGAGACTGAATGAGATCAAGAAGGGTCTGCCAGTCCTCAACGCTCGTTCCTTCGATCACCACGTCGGGCAACGCCCCATTGAACTCCAGATCGAAGAAGGGCTTTACGTCATCCCACAACAGGTCAGGCATGAAACCCATGTTCTCTGCGGAACCTATCTGCGACTAGCCATTAACGAACGCACCTCCGGTGGGGGCGCTCCGGCTACGGGGTGATCGCCGTGTTACACACACAGGGCCGCAGATGGCTGAGGTGGAAGCCTGATCACCCCGCTCGCCATCGACCCAGGACAAGCCGAGCAGACCAAGGCCACCGGATCCAGGTCGTTCGTCCAGTAGGGCGCTCCACCTGGCCCCGGCGGCCTGGTCACTTCCCCTTCGGGCGGGTCGACGGCATACAGAGTGATCAGGCAGGCGGAGCGTGCGCGCCGCGCGAGGAAAGGCCAGGTCACGGGTTGATCATCGTGGCATGGGGAGAAGCATGCGGCGCCGCATAACCAATGATGGTCGCTATAGCCAGTGAACGAGTTCGCCCTCTCTCTCATACTGAATCCCTGTGCATGTGAAGAACAAGACTGTGATTATGCGACGTACATCAGGACACTCGTGTGCATGAAGCCTCCCCGCACTGCCCCAGGCAGCGATAGGACGCTCATCGAGCATCTGGCGCACGTACGTTGGATCGCCGGTGGAACAGGAGCCGGCAAGAGCACAGTGACTATGGCGCTGGCCCGCCGACACGACGCCCGGCTCTACAACGGTGACCGAGCAGAACACGACTGGGTGGCCCGCAGCACGCAGCAGCATCACCCTCACCTGCACGCCCTATTGGGCGCTGCGCCTGGACAGGTATGGGCGGGCCGGTCGGCACAGGAAGTGTTCCGGTCGATGGCCAGCCTGCATGGAGAGGTGATCGGCTTCCTCATCGAGGATCTCCTTGCCCTTCCCAACGACCGGATCGTCCTGGTCGACTACTTCGGCGTCCTGCCCCGCGATGTCGCACTCCTGCTCGCCGGCTTTCACCAGGCGGTGTTCTTGCTGCCTTCCCCCGAGTTCCGTCGGCGTGTTCTCGCCATGCGCTATGCCGACCCTCTGCGAGCCCGAACCACCTGGGGATCCCACTGCCGAGAAGAAATGCTCGCCAAGCGCCTCGCCCGAGACGCGCTGTGGGATGAGGAGGTCCGCCAGCAAGCCACCGCCTACGGGCTGCGTACGGTCTCGGTAGACGGCACCCGTCCCGTCGAAGACCTCGTCACCGAGGTGGCCACCCATCTCCGCCTGCCTCAGGCGCCGGCGTGCTCTTGAACTGATTCGCCGACGATCCGCCGTCCCGCCTTGGACTTGGGCGGGCCAAGGGCGACGCCAAGGCCAGGAACAAGACGACCGGCCCCCCGAGCCGGCAGGTACCCGTGATGGACTTCGCCCCCTCACGCGTTCGGACCCCACACCGCGAATACCGGAGGAGGCCTCATCAGGCACGCCCGCAGAATCTTGCCCTTGGTCGCTTTCCGCGGCGAACCGAATGGGACGGGCAACACGTCCCAGTGGAGTGCGATCTCTTCGGGTAGTTCTCGCCCTGTTCGCTGTCGTCGTTCTCACCGGATGCGACCGCGAGGAAGGCAGTGCCAAGTTGGATCACGTCGTCACCGCTTCATGCCCGAAGATGCCGGACCCGTACCTGCCGGCCTCGCCACGCCAGCAGCTCCCCGACGGCTTCATCCCGGCCCAGGTCATCCGCTGCCGTTGGGAGCCCCGCTATCTGCCCGGCAAGGGGAGCTGGGAGGTCGTGATCCAGGAGCACGCCGACGGCCCCGCAACCGAGCTGATGACCGAGCTACGCCGCCCATCCGAGAGGTCGTTATTCGGTCGGGACTGCCTGGACATACGCATCAAGGTCGATTATTTGGTCGTGGTGGACTCCTCCGGCAGGGCGGTGTTACCCGACGTGCCGAACGGCGTATGCGGAGAGCCGTTCCCCTCCGCTATGGCCGCCATTCGCAGCCTGCCGTACCAGGTCGACAAACAGGTACCCGTTCGGAGGATCGAGAGCGAAAAGTCCTTCCGGGCCGGCTGCGGCGGCGAATTTCCCGACATTCTCCGCCGCCGGAGACAGCCAGGAGCGGCCCACCAAAACTGGAACCCTCCACCGCAGGGCCTACGGGTATGCGTCTACCGCATCACAAAGAAGACCCCGGGCACGGCCCAGACCTGGAACATGGTCAGGGGAAGGCTCGAATCTTCGCACATCCTCCGGGGCAGCAGACTGCGCGCCCTGCTCGATGCCCTGGACACCGCGCCGCCGAGCGACTGTCCGAGCGACCATACCCGGTTCGCAGTACTAACCCCGGGCTCCTGGGAGGCATACGTCGCGCTGGACGGGTGCCATAACCTCCGACGCTCCGATGGAACCCTCGGCCGTCTCGCCCCTGATGCCGTAGCACTCCTCACCAAGTGAACCTACGGATCAGCCGGCAGGACAGTGGCTCGCCGTCGCACGGCATCCGCGATCGCCGAGCGTCAAGGCGAATGCGGCCCGCAACTCGCGAAGCCGAGCTGCGGGCCCCGACGACGTGCAGCTCCGGGAAGCCGCACAGCGGGCGAAGACCGAAACGGCCTGTCCGGGCAGGCCGTCATCGATTCGGGGTTCCCCCGGGGCTGCGTGGATCAAGCCCGGATCTGGCGAACGATGGAGGTGTCGGTGATGGCGGTGTCGTTGGCCAGCAGGAAGGCCTTGCTGAGGATGAGCGACAACCGGCCGTCCTCCTCGAACGGAAGAAACAGCCCGGTGTGGGGGCCATGCGCGGCAACGATGCACAGGTAGGCGTCGTTGGGTTCCATCAGGATGTTCGCCGACCCCAAATGGATCTTGTAGGTGCGCAGATCGCCCCGGACCACCAGGAAGCGGTCGGTCAAGGTGCACCGGTCGGCAATGGCCGTACGGCCGATCAGGCGCGACAGCGCGTCGCGCCGCACCTCGGCGGAGGACGTCAGCGCAGCGAACGAACCGGTCCGCCAGTAGTCCTGCATCTGGTCCGGCCCCTGGTCGGACCAGTGGGGGTCGGTCGTGATCGAGGTGACGGCCACGAAAAGGTCGACGTCCCGCATGGCCTCGCTGAAGACCAGCGCCGGGACCTCCCTCAACGGCGCCTGGTGCCAGACGCCCCCGGCCAGCCTGTGGAAGTGGACCTGATCGGTGAGCGCGTAGCCCTCCTCGTACAGACCGTGGCTCAGTGTCGCCCGCCACTGCCCGCCGGCCAATACCCGCTGGGCCGCCCCGTCGTTGTGGCCGCCATCCCAAAACCCCAGGTAGTGGGATTTCCAGCCGCGGTCCTTAAACAATGCGCGCAGTTTGCGGTAGTCCACCACGTGCCCGGCGAACCGGTTGGAGTAGGTCCCGGTCGTCTCCTCGGCGGGGGTCAGCAGGTAGACCTCACGGAATGCCTGCTTGTACGGCTGACGCAGTTCCTTGCTCTCCACGACCTCCCGCCAGGCGCGCACCTCCTCCACGGACGCGCGCGCCGGATGCCACAGCCGCACCGGCACGTCCGGCACGCTCAACCCCAGTTGGGCCCGCCACACCCCGGGCGCGACCTCGAACTCCCAGATCAGCCGGTCGGTGATCGCGTGGCCTTCAAGCTGCCGGTACGGCGGAGGCGGCTCGTTGGTGTATCCGGCCTCCAGCGCTCTGGCCAGGGTGGCCTGCTGCTGCGCGGTCTGCTTGGCCAGCTCGCGCAGCCGTTTGACCTCCTCGGGGTGGTCCCGTTTGACCGCGGCGGGGACCGACTTCAGCTTCTTGTCCCCGTGCCACCAGGACAGCTCGACGCCGCCGTCGGTGGTGATCACCGCGGTATGGTCGCCGACGACTTGTCGGACCTGCCCGTCGGGCAGCCGAAACGCCACCTCCAGCCGGTTGGCCAGCGCGGGCTCGATGCGCTTGAACTTGCGGTCCAGTTCCTTGGGCACCCCCGCGTGCCGGGTGATCCGGCGGGCGGTGCGCAGCGCGATGATCACCTCGGGGGTCGGGTAGTCCTCCGCCGCGCGGGCGATCTCGAACAGCAGTGCCTGTGAGGGCAGGGTCTTGGCCGGGGTGGGCGCCACCGCGATTCCGCGTACCAGACTGTGCAGCAGATCGGGCAGCCAGGGCTCGTCCCGGTGGAGCGCCATCCGGACGGCCCGGCCGAGGGTCTCCGTTTCCCCGTTCTCGAACGCCTTCTCCGCTCTGTACGGGATCTCGCCGGCGTGGATCGCCGTGACGCGGGCCACGGCCGTCTCCAGCGCGGTCCTGGCGAAGTCCAGGTAGCCGGGCTGGGCCGCGAGCCAGTCGAGTACGGCGGCCGGTGGCCTGGGGGGCGAGCTCGACGCCATCCGCATCGCCTCGGCGAACAGCGCCCGCAATTCCAGTTCCCAGCCGAACAACACGCGCAGCTCGGCGACCGCGATGGGGCCGCGCTCCCCGGCGAGCCGGGCCCACACTTCGGCGTCCATGTCCGCCAGCCCCGCCGCCACCACCTCGGAATAGAGCCCCAAGAGCCGATACCGCTCACGCAGGAGGAGTTCGACCAGTTCGCGGGCCGGCTCGATCAGTCGCCGCCGGTTCTCTTCGGTGAACGTGTACCGTCCCGAAGCCGACGTGCCCAACGCGGCGCCCAGTTGCGAGGCGTCGGGCCAGCGCATCGGCTCCTCCGCGGACCCCTCGAGAAGATCGAACAGGCGTTTCGCGGGACGGGAGAGCTGCGCGAGAGGGGAGACGTTCATGTCAGCCTCCGACCAGCGGGACGAGCTTGACGAAGGAGACGACGGGGTCGGCGATCAGGTCGATCTCCGTGTCCAGGTCGAGGATCTGCCGGTCGCCGATCAGCAGCAGGAAGCCATTGCGGGCGAACGCCGCCTCGGCGGCATCGGCTTGTTTCTCCCAGTCCAGCTTGCGCGGCGTCCGCATCCGGTAGCCGTTGAGTTCGGCCTCGGCGTCGGCCGGTTCGACCAGACCGCGGAAGTGGTGGGAGGGGGCGGCGTTGTGGCGGGCCACCTCCTCGCGGACGCGCAGCCGTACCAGCTCCCGGGCCGAGATGCGCTCGAACAGGTCGGACAGGGAGAACTCCGCCAGCGCCCGGCCAGTCGCGGTCTCATCGCGAAACGTCACCAATGCCATCGAACACCGCGCTCTCGTCAAGGTCAGGTGGTGGCACCATCTATAGCAACGGCGAACGACAAAACGCCGACGTCGTAGGCCGCGCAGCATGACCGGCGGTGACGCGGCACGGACAGATCCCGGCCGGCGACCGGCGGCTCACGTGGGCCGGTGGACTCCCGCGTCCCGCGCCCGCGCGACGGCCTGTGCCCGGTCCTCGACACCGAGCTTGAGCAGCACGTTGGAGACGTGATTCTGCACGGTCTTCAGGCTGATCCCAAGCCTGGCGGCTATGGCCTGGTTGGACTGGCCGGCGGCCATTCGCGCCAGGATGTCGAGCTCCCGCCCGGTGAGCTGCGGGAACGGGTTGGCCGGGGCGGTGTCCGCGAGCGCCGCGAGCATCCGGTCGGCCACGGCGGAGTCGAGGATCGCCTGGTCGGCGTGCACCGCGTGCACGGCGCGGATGATCTCGTCGGGTTCGGCGTCTTTGAGGAGGTAGCCGCGGGCGCCCGCCCGGATCGCCTGCCGCACCATGGCGTGCTCCGCGTGCATGGTGAGGACGAGCACCCGCGTACGCAGCCCTCCGCGCCGGATCTGTTCGGTCGCTGAGGCCCCACCGCCGCCGGGCATGTGCAGATCGACGATGGCCACGTCGGGATCGTGTTCCACGACTGCGGCGACCGTCGCATCGGTGTCGGCCGCCTCAGCGACGACGATGATGCCGGGCACACTGTCGAGAAGCCTGTGCAGCCCCATCCGGAACACGTGGTGATCGTCGGCGATCACCACCCGCAGCTCGTTCATCCGCCGCCCTCCATCGGGAACACGGCCCGTACCGTCGTGCCCTCGGCGTCTCGGGGGCGCAGCTCGAACCGACCGCCCAATTCACCCACCCGCCGTCGCATCGAGGCTGTACCGACGCCGGCGACGTACCGCTCGCCGATGCCGACCCCATCGTCATCGATCTGTACGACCAGCCGCCCACAGCGGGTGGAAAGGGTCAGCGTACAGGCGACGGCATCAGCGTGCCGCAGGACGTTGGCCACCGCCTCCAGCAGGACGAAATAGGCGGCTTCGGCCACGGCGGGCGGCACCCGTGCCTCGTCCACGTCCGCGTAGTAGGTGATGAGAGGTGCCCCGGGCAGCTCGGCACACCGCTCGAGGTGGTCGGCGATCGCCGCGGTCAGGCCCAGATCGGCCACGGCGGCGGACGGCAGGGCGTCGATGATGCGGCGGACCTCAGTGGCCGCCGAGCGCACCTGGTCGGTGATGACGCGCAACTCCCCCGCCACCGGGCTGTCCGTGCTCAGGGTACGGCGGACGCCGTCCACGGCCAGTCCGATGCCGGACAGCAACGGCCCGAGCCCGTCGTGCAGATCCTGGCGTAACCGGCGCCGCTCATCGGCGATGGCGTGCACCGCCTGCTCCTGCGCGGTGCGCAGATCCTCTGCGAGACGGACGGCGTGCAGGGCCGAGCCGATGGCGTACGCCAGCTCGTTGAGCAGCGCCAGGTCGGACCGGGAGTACGCCTCGCCGGGCGCGCGCGGTCCCACCGTCAACGTCCCGACCAGCTCACCGCGCCACTCCAGCGGCACGTCCACGGAAGGCTCCACGCCGGAGACGCCGACGCGGGCCACCTCGCCGTACTCGCCGTCGGCGAGCAACTGTACGGACACGTACTCGGCGCGCAGAGCCCGGGCGACCGCGTTGGCCGTTGTGGCAGGCATCTCCGACGGGTCGGCCACGGCTCTCAGCTGCTGTCGCAGTCCGGCGAGAGCCTCCAGCGGTTCCTCCCGCTGTCCGAAGAGGAACCGGCTGACCGCCCGCTGCAGTCGCCGCCGCACCGGATCGGCGAGCCCGGCGACCGCGGCTGACGCGATCAGCGCGAGACCGGGTGAGGGGCCCACGGCCATGCCGAGCACGGAGACGATCCCGAGGTAGACCGCGAACACCACCGCGGTCAACGCGGCGAACACGACGGTGCGCCGGATCACGAGATCGATGTCGTAGAGGCGGTAGCGGCGTACGGACAGCGCGATCGCGCCCACGAGCAGGAACGGAATGAGGAAGTAGCCCGCCTGCGCAACGTGGTGCGGCATCAGCCCGCCGAGCAGCTCGATCGCGAGAACCAGCGCCATGGCGTACCACAGGAACTTCATCTGCTGGCGCTGGGTCGAGCCGGCGCGGTGCCACCGCACTCCCAGGCTGGCCAGACTCGACAGGACGGCCGCGACGACCATGAGGCCCGCCATGGTCATCAGAGTCCCGCCGGCGGCGATGGCAAGCGGATTCGGCGGGCCGGCATCCTCGCCGACCAGCAGTGGACCGGGTTCCACAGCAGCCGCCACCGCCGTCAGCACGCTGGCCCCGGCGCCAAGCCATGACGCCCACCGCCAGTTCCCCGAAGGCGCCCGTCCGTTCGGGAAGATCGACGGCAACACCGTGAACAGCGGCACGACGTACAGCGGCCACAACCACAGCACCAACCATGCCGCCACCTGCCACCCGGGCCAGCCGGCCTGGAACCCCGCAGTCCCCGACCCCTCGGCGAGCACGCCGAGGGCGCCGGCCGTGCCGGTGCCGAGCAGCAGCCACCCGACTGGCCGACCCCCTCGGCTGCGGGACAACCACCATCCGGCTCCGCCCAACAGCAGGCTGTGTCCGACGTTGCCGACGAGCGCCCAATTCAGCGCCGTACCGGCGGCCAGCGAGAGGGTTCCACCGGCTGCGGTCATGACGACGGTGGCGACCATGGTGAGCAGCGCGCCCGGCGGCCGCCGGACCGCCCGGCCGGTGGTCACCGTGACCCCGCTCATCGCCTCCCCGCTGGTCAGTGCGCCGCGTCGAGCGCGGTCTCGACGTCGGTACTCCGGCGGCCCGCCCGGGCGGCGCCGACCACCAACATGATGCCGAACACGGCGTACACCGCCGCCAGCGCCATCGGCATGACGAAGTCACCCAGCAGGCCGATGAGCAGCATCGCTCCCCACCAGCGCACTCCGGCATCGAGCAGGAACGCCACCCCGCACACCACCACGCCGAGCATCATGGCGTAGAAGAGCGACTCCACCGTCATCACCGACGGGGGCAGATCGCCGCGACCGAGGATCCCACCCCACACCAGCGCGCCCACCGCAATGAGCAGCGCGGTGACCGGCCCGCAGGCCAGCAGCGCCGCGCCGATCCGGCCGAGCAGCCCTCCCCGCTTCCCGCGGCGCGCCCACAGCATGAGAAACGCCAGGGGCAGCAGCCCCCAGTACGTCTCGATGGTCAGCCGGGCCACCCACTGAGGCAGTTCCTCCCCGCCGCTGGCCCGGATCTGCTCCAGCAGCAGCACGTGCCCGGCTGCCATCGCCGCGCTCAACAGGATCAGAAAGCCGACCGCCGCCAGCGGTACCCGCGCCAGCCGATCGATCACCGCACGCATTCTCTTTCTCCTCTCCGTGAACACGTAAAGCGTGCGGAATGCGGTTCCCGGGTGGCATGAGGTGCGTCTCCCGTCCCGGCCGGGAATCCGGCCCCGGTGGCCTGTCGCCGACACCCCGGCCCGCATCCACAGGGCATGGCGGGTCAATGCGAAACAGAAGGTTGCCGTCCGAACACCGTGCCCTGTCTCGCCTGGACACGGACCGCACGTAAGCGGAATTCTCAGAAGATGGAGCCGATGACCTACGAGGACGTGGTGGACCGGTTCGTGCGGGAGGTTCCGGAGTTCGCTCCGATTTGGCGAGAACACGTGGCCGACAACGGAGAGGTCCTACAGCACGTGCTGTTCTGGCACGTCACAACGTTCGTCCTTGACGCGCATGAGCGAGGAGACCAAGAGCTTGTCGAGCGCTGCCTCGACTTCCTGGAGCGTGCTCTTCACTCGACAGATATTCGAGTGCGGGAACTGGTCGGAACGTCCTTCGTGTACAACGTCGGCCCGTGGGATCCAGCTGTTCACGGCTTCATCGAGACCTGGCCTCCGCTTCTCCGAGAGCAGGCAACTCGGGACGGTTGGCAGGCGGCGGCGGTGTGCGACGATGCGCGCTGAAGTGTCCATGCCTCCGGCGGGCCCTCACTCCGGAATGATCGCCCGTACGTGAGCCGGGGCCGTAGCCGGCCGAGGTGGAAGCCTGACCGCCCCGCCCCCCACGCCCCAGGCAAGTCCGGCAGACGGGATGGGCTGGAACGGCTGAGCGGCTTGGCGGCAGGACGCAGGTGGTCAGAGGGGCTGGAGCCGGGTGTGCAGGAGGCAGAATTCGTTGCCTTCCGGGTCGGCCAGAACATGCCAGCTCTCGGTGCCGGTCTGGCCGACGTCGGCGGGCCTGGCGCCGAGAGCGAGCAGTCGCTCCAGCTCGGCGTCCTGGTCGCGGTCGGTGGCGTTGACGTCGATGTGCAGTCGGAGCTTCCCGGCGCGCGGGTCGCTGCTGGGGCTGAGGACGAGGGTGGGCTGCGGGCCGCCGAAGCCGACGCCGGGCGGCCCGATCGCGATGCTTCCGTCGTCCTCCCGGCCGAGTTCGACGTAGCCGAGGACCTCGCTCCAGAATGCGGCGAGCCGCTCGGGGTCGGCGGCGTCGATGACCAACTCACTGATGCGGCATGCCATGCCCGTCAGTGTACGTAGCCGATCGGAGAGTCGATCATCGCCCTCCCGCTGGCGCTTCGTGGTGGGCCGACGTCATCCGGGATGCGCGGAGGAAAAACGCGCGGGCCGCACTCGCGCGAAACCATCGCCTGATGGAAGAAGCGCGAGGCTTGTCGCGTGACCGGATCATCGATGCGCCGCGTTCGGCGATCTCGGCGGGTTCGTTCAGGCGTTTCTTCCACGCCTCGTGGTCTTCGCCATCGCCGGAATTGCCGAGGCAGGGGTGCTCAAGCGCGTTCGAATCCAGCTCGCTGGATATCGATGGCCTCAGGCCGGGCTTGGTGGTCCAGCCGCGGCGGTCCGTCATCCACAGGAAGGACGGTTTGATTCAGGTCATCCGTTCACGCCTGAAGGGCGAAACGAATCGTTGCGCGACGACGGCGAACTCACTGGATGAGCGGCGTGCTCGGACCGGTCGACGCCGGCAGTTCGGTCACGGCGCCGAGGGGAAGGCCGGGTCGGACTGCGCACGCGGCGCGCACCACTCCCCGCCAGTTTCACTTTATAGCACATTCGCGCGCCTCATGAGGCGCCGAAAAGTGTTTCATACTTGCACGTCGCGAACCGACCCGACGAACGATGGAGCAACGGAATTGGCTTACGTGATGGGTTTCGAGCAAATCGACTCGACGAATGTCGCAGAGGTCGGCGGCAAGGGGATGCACCTGGGCGAGCTCTCGCGAATCGATGGCATCCGCGTGCCGGACGGCTTCTGCGTCACGACGGACGCCTTCCAGCGGGTCGTGGCCGAGGCGCCGTCGCTCGACGCTCAGCTTGACCCGCTGTCGCGCGTGAAACCAGACGACCGCGCGGCGATCCGCACCCTGAGCGCGGATATCCGCCGCGTCATCGAAGGCGTCGCACTGCCCGACGATCTCGTGGCAGCGATCGGCGAATCGCTGGCCCGGCTCGGGGAGCAAGCCTCCTACGCGGTGCGTTCCAGCGCGACGGCCGAGGACCTGCCGACCGCGTCCTTCGCCGGCCAGCAGGACTCGTACCTGAACATCGTGGGCCCAGAGGCGATCCTTCGGCATGTCCGGCGGTGCTGGGCCTCGCTGTTCACCGAGCGGGCGGTGACCTACCGGTGCCGTAACGGCTTCGACCACCGGAAGGTACGGATGGCCGTGGTCGTACAGCGGATGGTGTTCCCGGACGCGGCCGGGATCCTGTTCACCGCGGACCCCGTGACCTCGAACCGGAAGATCGCCACCGTGGAAGCGGGCTGGGGGCTCGGCGAGGCGCTTGTCTCCGGTCTGGTCGCCGGGGACGTCTACACGGTGCGCGACGACCGGGTCGTCACCGCATCGGTCGCCACCAAGCCGCGGTTCCTCCGGGCGTCGCCGGAAGGCGGTACCCAGGACGCGCCGATCGAGCCGCAGCGGCAGACGCAGCCGGCGCTGACGGACGCACAAGTCGTGCGCCTGGTACGGCTGGGCCGGCGAATAGAAGCGCACTTCGGCCGGCCCCAGGACATCGAGTGGTGCCTGGTCGGCGACGACTTCCACATCGTCCAGAGCCGGCCGATCACCACCCTGTTCCCCGTCCCCGAGGCCGATGACCAGGAGAACCACGTCTACGTCTCCGTCGGTCACCAGCAGATGATGACCGACGCGATGAAGCCGCTGGGGCTCTCCGTGTGGCAGCTGACGACCCCACGGCCGATGCACGAGGCGGGCGGACGGTTGTTCGTCGACGTGGCCCCCGTCCTGGGGACGCCCGCGGGTCGCGCGTACCTCCTCGGGACCCTGGGGAAGTCCGACCCGCTCATCCGGGACGCGCTGCAGACCGTCCTCGACCGCGGCGACTTCCTCCGCTCGCTTCCGGACGGAGGTTCTGGCGCCGCACCCGCCGGTGACCCACCCGCCCCGATCGAGACCGATCCGGCCGTCGTCACCCAGCTGATCCGACACAGTGAGGCGTCCGTCGCCACCCTGCAGCGCGAGATCCGGACTCTGTCCGGACCGGCGCTGCTCGACTTCATCCTGGCCGACATCGCAGAGCTGAAGCGCATCCTGTTCTCTCCGCAGAGCCACCAGGTGATCATGGCGGGGATGGAGGCGACCTGGTGGCTCAATGACCACCTCGAGACCTGGCTGGGCGAGAAGAACGCGGCCGACGCGCTCACGCAATCCGTCCCCCACAACGTCACGTCGGAGATGGGGCTGGCGCTCCTCGACGTCGCGGACACCATCCGACCGCATGCGGACGTCGTGGCGTTCTTGCAGCGCGTCGCGGACGAAGGCCGGGAGGGCGACGACTTCCTGGACGAACTGGCCGGGCTGGCCGGCGGGCGGGAAGCACGTGACGCCATCCGGGGCTACCTCGACGAGTACGGCATGCGCTGCGCGGGCGAGATCGACATCACCAGAACGCGCTGGAGCGAGCATCCCGCCACGCTCGTGCCCGCCATCCTCGGCAACATCAAGAACTTCGAGCCGGGCGCCGGCAAGCGACGCTTCGATCAAGGACTCCAAGAGTCACGACGGAAGGAACAGGAACTGCTGACGCGACTGCGCGCCCTGCCCCACGGGGAGCAGAAGGCCGAGGAGACCAAGCGGATGATCGACCGCGTCCGCACCTTCGCCGGATACCGGGAGTACCCCAAGTACGGCATGGTGAGCCGCTACTTCGTCTACAAGCAGGCGTTGCTGCGGGAAGCCGACCGCCTCGTCCGGTCCGGCACACTGCGCGAGAGAGAAGACATCTTCTTCCTCCGGTTCCAGGAGTTGCAGGAAGTCGTGCGCGCCAACGACGTGGACGCCGAACTCATTCTGGAAAGGCGGGAGGCGTTCCGGTCGTACGAGACGCTCACACCGCCCCGGGTCCTCACGTCGGACGGCGAGGCCATCACCGGCCGGTATCGGCGTGACGACGCCCCGCCCGGCGCGCTGGCCGGCCTCCCGGTCTCGGCCGGGACCGTCGAGGGTCGCGCCCGTGTCGTCATGGACATGGCGCAGGCCGACCTTGAGGCGGGCGACATCCTGGTCACCGCCTACACCGACCCCAGCTGGACTCCCCTGTTCGTCGCCGCCGCCGGCCTGGTGACGGAGGTGGGCGGCCTCATGACGCACGGGGCGGTGATCGCGCGGGAGTACGGCCTGCCGGCCGTCGTGGGCGTGGAGCAGGCCACCCGGCTGATCCGGGACGGGCAGCGGATCCGCGTTCACGGAACCGACGGGTACGTCGAGATCCTCGCCTGAGCCGTAGCAGCGACACCTACAGCCGCCGCCTCGCCCGCATGCCCGATGCATGCCGATACGGCCGGCGATCCCCGGGGGAGCCGAGCAGTTCAGTGGCAGCGGAGATCCCAGCCGGGACCGGTGCTGTCGAAGATCTCCACGACGAACGACTCAGGCCAGCCACCCTCGAACCGGCTGGAGTACTTGGGGAAGTACACCGTCACGTAGGCGCGATCTCCATCGACACCGGGGATCTCGGCCTGTTCGTAGTAGCGCGTGATCTCCTCGTCCGAGAGCTGGGTCGTAAGCGAAAACCTGACAAGGTAGTCACAGTGGTTCCCGTTCCCGCGAAGCTGGACCGACCCTTGCCAGTCATGGTCCGCGAACTCCGTCGAGGGAGGCCGCGGATAGGCGTAGAACCGCTCGGCGAAGTCGTCCAGCCGCCCGTCATTGATCCACATCGGCATCTTGACGAGGAGCAACACCAACAGCACCGGTACAGCCAGAGCGAGGAGGCACCCCTTCTCGGCATTCCTCGGGGAACCCTTCTCGGCATTCCTCGGGGAAGAGGGGTACCGAAGCAGATCTTGCGGATCAATGGGGGGATCGGCCTGCATGACACCTGCTCGTCCGGGATTAGGTCACGAGGTGGACATCTTCCAGCTCATGAAGATCACCAGGCAAGGCCGGGCTCGCGGCGGGCATCGCGCCTGCCGGAGGAAGGCGAGAACGGGTGGACGGCTCGGCGAAAACTAGACTTGCGCCATGCCGATCTACCTGAGCCTGCTCGACGGTGTGCGGTGGCGAGGGCAGTCGGTGGTCGGCGAGAGGGCCCAGACGCTGCTCGCAGCCCTCGCACTCGCCTGCCGGACCGTGAACGCGGACCGGCTCGTCGCGGAGGTGTGGGGGGACGACGAACCGGCCAATCCGGCGAAAGCGCTGCAGGTCCTGGTGTCCCGGACCAGATCGGTCGTGGGGTCGGAGGCGCTGGTCACGGAAGGGGGCGGCTACCGGCTCGACGTTCCGCCCGACCGGGTCGACGCCGGCCGGCTGCACGAACTCGCGAGCCGGGCGCGGGCGCTGCTCGCCGAGAATCCGGCCGCGGCGGCCGCGGCGGCGGAGGAGGCGCTCGCGCTGGGCATCGGGGCGCTGCCACCCGAGGGCGGCGGCCCGCTGGCCGAGGTGCGCCGGCGCGCGGAACGCGACCTGGCCTCCGCGCGGCTCGTGCTCGCCCGGGCCCGAAGCCGGAGCGGCGACCACGGCCCCGCCCTGCCCGGCCTGGAGGAGGCCGTGCGCGTCCACCCCGAGGACGAGGGACTGCATGCCGACCTCCTGCGCAGCGAGGCGGCGGTACGCGGGACGGGCGCCGCGCTGGACCGCTTCGAGCGCTACCGGTCGGACCTGCGTGAGCGGATCGGCGCCGACGTCGGCCCGGAGCTGCGGCGGGTCCACCAGGAGCTGCTGGCCCTCGACAGCCCGGTACGCGCCGGCGTGCGGTTCGACACGACCCCGCTGCTCGGCCGCGACGACGACCTCCGGCGGGTGCGGGCACTGCTCGCCGCCTCCCGGGTGGTCTCGATCCTCGGCCCGGGCGGGCTCGGCAAGACCCGGCTCGCCCATACCGTCGCCCGCGAGGCCCCGCAGCCGCTGGTGCACTTCGTCGAACTGGTCGGCGTGACCGCGCCCGAGGACCTGGTCGGCGAGGTCGGGTCGGCGCTCGGCGTCCGCGACTCGGTGACCGGACGCCGCACGCTCACCCCGCGGCAACGCGCCGACGTCCGCGCCCGGATCGCCCAGAAGCTCGACCTGGCCCCGACGCTGCTGGTGCTCGACAACTGCGAGCATCTGGTGGAGGCGGTCGCCGACCTGGTCGCCTATCTGGCCGCGACCACGCGGGAGCTGCGCGTCCTCACCACGACCCGCTCGCCGCTGGCGATCGCCGCCGAACGCGTCTACCCGCTGCCCCAGCTGGGTACCGGCGACGCCGTCGAGCTGTTCCGCGACCGCGCGACCGCGGCCCGGCCCGGCGTACGCCTCGACGAGGAGGGCGTACGCGCCGTCGTGGCCCGCCTGGACGGCCTGCCGCTCGCGATCGAACTGGCCGCCGCGAAGGTCAGGGTGATGTCGCCGGCCGAGATCGCCCGCAGGCTGGAGGACAGGTTCGCGCTGCTGCGCGGCGGCGACCGGAGCGCGCCTTCCCGGCACCAGACGCTGCTGGCGGTGATCGACTGGTCCTGGAACCTTCTCGGTGAGCGGCAGCGCCTGGCCTTGCGCCGCCTCTCGGCCTTCCCGGACGGCTTCGCCCTCGACGCGGCGGAGGAGGTTCTCGGTGGCGACGCTCTCGGCGACGTCGAGGAGCTCGTGGAGCAGTCCCTGCTCACCGTCGTGGAGACGGTCGACGGCGTCCGGTACCGAATGCTCGAAACGGTGCGCGAGTTCGGCCGGGTGCGGCTGGACTCGGCCGGCGAGACCGCCGAGGCGCGGGCCGCCGTACGCGCGTGGGCCGTCGGTTACGCCGACCGGCACGGCGTTCGGCTGTACTCTCCGGAGCAGGTCGACGCGATGGACCGGCTGCGTTCGGAGGAGACGAACCTCGCCGACATCCTGCGCGAGGCCCTCGCCGACCCCGACCCGGAAGCGGTGGTCGTGCTGTTCTCCACTCTGGGCGGCTACTGGACGATCCGCGGGGATCATCCGCGCGGCATCGTCCTCACCCCGGCCGTCACCGCCGCGCTGACCGACTGGACGCCGCCGCCCCGGCTCCTCGACCGGGCCCGGGTGGCCCTGAGCATGGCGCTGTTCAACACCCTCATGGTCTCCGCCGAAGAGATCGGGGGGCTGGCACGGATGTTGTCCGCGCTGGGCGCCGACTCGGCGAACCCGGCCATCCGGGCGCTGGTGACCGCGCTGCTCACCACGGTGGCGAACCCCGAGACCGGCTTCGACACGCTGATCGCCGATCCCGACCCCATGATCCGCCAGATCGCGCTGCACTGGCTGAGCCACGGCCTGGAGAACGCCGGCGACCCGGCCGGCGCGATCGAAGCGGCCCGGGCCGCCCTCCAGCTCGTCGGTGACGACGACGGTCCCTGGCGCCGGGCCGTGCTGCACACTCAGCTCGCCGGCCTGTACGCGCACCTCGGTGACTCGGCGTCGGCCTCCGGACACGCCACCGAGGCGCTCCCGGTGCTCGAACGCCTCGGGGCGGTGGACGACGCCATCCAGCTCCGCGCCGCCCTCGCCATGGCGGCGCTCACCGAGGGGCGCCGCGACGAGGCCGCACGGATGATCGACGACCTGGATTCTCTCGCCTCCCAGGGCACCTGCGGCGGGGTCCTGTCGGCCGCCGCCGGCAGAGCCCAGCTGGCCCTCGTCGACGGCGACATCGCCGAGGGTCTGCGGCGGCACCGCGAGACCGCCGAGGTGCTCCGGAACCTGCGCGTCCCCGGCACGCCGGACGGTTTCACACCGTGGACCATCCTGGGCGAGGTCATCGCGCTCTCGGCGTTCGCGCAGTACGGCGAGGGCGACGACGGCGCGGACTTCTTCGAGTCGCTGCGGACCAAGGTCCTGGTCATATTCGGTCCAGACCACACGTTCAGGGACTTCCCGGTGGTGGGGATGGTGCTCGCCGGGCTGGGCATCTGGGGCCTGCTGAAGGAGGCGCTGCCCGCCGAGGAGGCGGTCCGGCTGCTCGTGCTCGCCGACCGGTTCGCCTACAACCGGTTCACCCCGACGATGCAGTGGTCGGTGCTGTCCGCGCACGCCGAGCGGATCGCTCCCGGCGTGTTGTCGCGGATCGGGGCCGAATACGGCGAACGACGCGGCCCCGACCTGCTGGCCGAGGCCCGTACCGTCCTGGAGCGGGTGGGCTGACACCCTCTACATCTTGCGGGAGTACGAGCGGACCGCCAGCGGAGCGAAGATCACGACGACGACCACGCAGCCGACGAGCGCCCAGCCGACCTCGGCCGTCACGGCCCCGTCGTTGAACAGGTCGCGCACCGCGGAGACGACGTGCGACACCGGGTTGACCTTCACGAACGCCTCCAGCCACCCGGGCAGCGTCTCGGCGGGGACGAAGGCGTTGGACAGGAAGGTGAGCGGGAACATGATCATCATCGAGATGCCCTGGACGCTCTGCGCGGAACGCGCCATCGTGCCCAGCCAGGTGAAGATCCACGCCAGCGACCAGCCTGAGATCACAGTGAGTGCCACACCGGCGACGCAGCCGAACACGCCGCCGCCGGGGCGGTAACCGATGGCCAGGCCGGTGACGAGCGTCAGCACCGACGCGATGCCGTAACGGATCAGGTCGGCGATCATCGGTCCGGCCAAGGGGGCGATCCTCGCGATCGGCAGGGACTTGAAGCGGTCGAACACCCCCTTGTCCATGTCTTCGCGCAACTGCACACCGGTCGCCATGCAGACGGTCAGGGCCGTCTGGGCGAGGATGCCGGGGATCAGTACCGGGAGGTAGTCCGACACGCTGCCGGAGATCGCGCCGCCGAAGATGAACGCGAACATCGCGGTGAACAGCAGGGGCTGGATGAGGACGTCGAAGAACTGCTCGGGCTTGCGGCGCATCTTCTTCAGGGCTCGCCGTGCCATCGCCAGGATCTGGACCCAGGTCTCCTGAACGGAGCTGTGGGACGTGGTGCGGGCGACCGCGGCGGACGGGTCGACGCGCCGAGGGGTGGGGGTGGTCGCGGTCATGGTGCTCGTCGTGGTCATCGGGCCGCCTCCATCTGGGGTTCGTCGTCGGCGCCGTGGCCGGTCAGCGCCAGGAAGACCTCGTCCAGCGTCGGTTTGGCGACGCTCACCGAGGAGATGCCGAGGCCTGCTTCCCGCAGGCCGATCAGGACGTCCGCGGCCCGGTTGGGGTCGGGGAGGGGGATGTTCATGCGTCCTGATTCCGGAGTCAGGACCGGCTCCTCGCCCAGCAGCCGGCGGACGACGTTCGCGGCTAGGGCGATGTCGGAGCCGTCGGCGAGGCTGAGCTGCAGGGTCGAGTCGCCGACCTGGGTCTTCAGGGCGTCGGGGGTGTCCTCGGCGACCTTCCGGCCTCGGTCGATCACGGCTACGCGGTCGGCCAGCTGGTCGGCCTCGTCCAGGTACTGGGTGGTGAGGAGGATCGTGGAGCCGTCGGTGACCAGCTCGCGGATGGTGTCCCACATCTGGCCCCGGGTTCTCGGATCGAGGCCGGTCGTGGGCTCATCCAGGAAGATCAGGGGTGGGCGGGTGATCAGGCTTGACGCGAGGTCCAGGCGGCGGCGCATGCCACCGCTGAACTGGGACAGGGGACGGTCGGCCGCCTCCTGGAGGCCGAAGCGTTCGAGCAACTCACCGGCGATGGTCTTGGCCCGGGTGCCGGGCAGGCCCTGTAGACGGGCGAACAACCAGAGGTTCTCCCGGGCGGTCAGGTCCTCGTCCACCGAGGCGTACTGGCCGGTGACGCCCACCAGCTGCCGGATGCGGTGGGGTTCCCGCCGGACGTCGACACCGAAGATCTCCGCGTGGCCGCCGTCGATCGGGAGCAGGGTGGCGAGCATCCGGAGCGTGGTGGTCTTACCCGCTCCGTTGGGGCCCAGGACTCCGAAGATCTCGCCTTGCCGTACGTGAAGGTCGATTCCGTCCACGGCCCGGAAGTCTCCGAAGTCCTTGACCAGACTCTCGGCCCGGACGGCACTGAGGTCCGCCATGACGCGTCTCCTCTCTCCGCCGGGTACCTCCCGGCGTCCGAGGAGAGCTTCCGCGTTGTCGGCTTCATCGCGGCTTCACGGTGGCTTCACCTCTGACCTGCCGGTTTCACCGGCTCCGATGTCCTCCTCCTCTCCTACGGCATGATCGCTGCACTGCCTATCCTCCCGTGACGTGCCGGATGGCTCAGCGGCGGACGACGGCGACCGGGCCGCGCGCGTGGTGGACGACCGCGTGGGCGACGGATCCCAGGCCGAGCAGGGCGCGGCCTCCGCGGTGCGCCCCCACGATCGTCAGGTCGTGGTCCGCCGACGCGTCGATCAGGGCCTTGGCCGGATGCCCGTACACGACCTCGCGGATCAGCCGGACGTCGGGGAACTCGTCCGGCCATCCTGCGACGCTCTCGGCCAGGAGGACCTCCTCCTCCCTCCCCACGGCCTCGATGTCGAACGGGAGAAGCGCTTCGTCCGGCCCGGTACTGGTGGGGCGCGTCCAGGCGTGCAGGACGCACAGCTCGGCGCCGCGCAGGTCGGCCTCCCTGAAGGCGAAGTCCAGCACGTGCTCCTGGTCGGGCCTGCCCGTGACGCCGACGACGATCCGTCCGGCGAGGTGGGCGCGCGGGTCACGGACCACGACGGCGGGGCACGGCGCCCGCGAGGTGACGTACCGGCTCACCGATCCGAGCAGCAGCTCGGCGAACCCGCCGTGTCCCCTGCTGCCGACGACGACGAGTTGCGCCCCTT
The DNA here is from genome assembly GCF_001570405.1 of Microtetraspora niveoalba. Classification (GTDB taxonomy): domain Bacteria; phylum Actinomycetota; class Actinomycetes; order Streptosporangiales; family Streptosporangiaceae; genus Microtetraspora; species Microtetraspora niveoalba. Next base: position 34,773 of record NZ_BBYM01000030.1, read on the forward strand.
CCGCCGCGGCGACGAGCGCCTCCTGCGGCCCTTCCTCAACGACCTCGGTGCTGACCTGCACGTCCGGATGGCCTGCCCGGGTGCGGTTGGCCGCCTCCTGCAGCATCTCCTGGACGGTCTCGATCTCCGCGGAGATCCAGGCATCCGGTTGCGGGACCAGCGGGACGAAGTGCGCCCATCGCGGCTCCGCGTGCACGATCCGGACCGGTGCGCCGCGTAACTGGGCCTCGTCCCCCGCCCACCCGGCCGCCTCCAGCGAGCCCCGTGATCCGTCGACACCGACGACGATCGGTCGCACCATGGGCCCTCACGCCTCCCCCTTGGTCGCGGGTCTGACCGCCGGGACCCGAGGCCGACCCGTCGCCGGTCGGCGGGCCGACGCCCTGGGCGCAGTACGTTCTTCCGCCCCTTCCCCCGGCGATCGCCCCTAATCGGACACGCGCCGTACGGGATGCCCTGCATCCGCTCCGGGCCGTGAGCGCGATCCCGCCATTTCCCGCCTTTTCGTGACATAGATCTGGATTTCGGACAAATTACGGCTCGCTTCGGCGATATCAGCGTGTACAGGGGCATCACCCCAACTGACGGACGCAGCTCACGCGCCCTCGGGCCGGCGGACGCGATCGTGCTCGGGGAGGCCCTCGACCGGCTCCCGGACGAGCTGCTCGTCTTCGGGATCGAAGGCGGCGACTTCGGGCTCCACGCACCCGTCACCCCACCGGTCCGTGCGGCGATCCGCGAGACGGCCGACGCCATACGGCTGCGGCTCGGCTGAACCGGGTGGATCGAGACGCGATCACGGCGGCCGGAGAGGAGCGGCGGTGAACCCATGGTCGGTGGTGTACGAGGGATTCGACCCGGCGCTTGAAGGGCTGCGGGAGGCGCTCTGCACGCTGGGCAACGGTCGCTTCGCCACCCGCGGCGCGGCGCCCGAGGCCGAGGCCGACGGGGTCCACTACCCGGGGACGTACGTCGCGGGATGTTACGACCGGCTCACCTCGGTCGTCGCCGGCCACGAGGTGACCAACGAGGACATGGTCAACCTGCCGAACTGGCTGCCCCTGACCTTCGCGACGCCCGGCTCGGAGTGGTTCTCCCCCGGCGGCTTCGAACTGCTCAGGTACCGGCAGGAGCTCGACATGCGCCACGGCGTCCTGCACCGCGTGATCCGCCTCCGCGACGCGGAGGGCCGCGTCACCTCGGTCCGGCAACGCCGGCTGGTCTCCATGGCCGATCCGTACCTGGCCGCCCTGGAGACGACCTTCACGGCCGAGAACTGGTCGGGGCCGCTCCGCGTGCGGTCCGGCCTGGACGGCCGCGTGGCCAACACGGGGGTGCCCCGGTACCGCGATCTGCGCGGCGACCACCTGACAGGGCACGCGACCGGGGTCCGGGGGCCGCTGACGTGGCTCCGCGCGCGGACCCGTTCCTCCGGCGTCGAGGTCGTCCTGGCCGCGCGCGTCGACGTCGCCTCCGGCCGCGAGGAACCGGCCGGGATCGAGCGGAACGACGACCGCGTCGCCGAGACGCGCGTGCTGCGGCTGGAACGCGACCGCCCCGTCGTGCTGACCAAGACCGTCGCGCTCACGACGTCCCGCGATCTCGCGTTCGCCGACGCCTCCTCCGCCGCGCTGCGCCGAGCGGAACTGGCGCCCTGCTTCGCGGACCTGCTGGAGCAGCACGAGATCGCGTGGCACGACCTGTGGGAACGCGCCCGCCTGGACGTCACGGGGCCCCGCGTCCAGCGGGACGTCCGCCTGAACACCTTCCACCTGCTGCAGACGTTGTCGCCCCACAGCGCCGACCTCGACGTCGGCGTGCCCGCGCGGGGCCTGCACGGCGAGGCGTACCGGGGACACGTGTTCTGGGACGAGCTCTTCGTGCTGCCCTGGCTGAGCCTGAGGTTCCCCGAGATCGCCCGCGGCGTGCTGCGGTATCGGCTGCGGCGGCTCCCGGAGGCGCGGGCCGCCGCCCGCGCCTCCGGCCTGCGGGGAGCGATGTTCCCCTGGCAGAGCGGCAGCGACGGGCGGGACGAGACCCAGCGGTTCCATCTCAATCCCCGCTCCGGCCGGTGGACGCCCGACCACTCGCACCTCCAGCGCCACGCCGGGCTGGCCGTCGCCTACAACACGTGGCAGCACTACATGATCACCGGGGACGTCGAGTTCCTGTCCGGGACGGGTGTCCGCCTGCTGGCCGAGATCGCCCGCTTCTTCGCCTCGCTGGCGCGTCTCGATCCCGCGTCGGGACGCTACGAGATCCACGGGGTGATGGGGCCGGACGAGTACCACGACGGCTATCCGGGCGCGTCCTCACCGGGTCTGGACAACAACGCCTACACCAACATCATGGCCGTCTGGCTCCTGCTGCGGGCACGCCAGGCCCTCGACCTGGTCCCCCGGCGCGCGCGGGAGGACCTGCGCCGCCGGCTCGGCCTCACAGAGGCGGAGACCGAACGCTGGGAAGAGATCACCCGCCGGATGCGGGTGGATTTCCACGACGGGATCATCAGCCAGTTCACCGGCTACGAGCGGCTCGCGGAACTGGACTGGACGCGTTATCGGGGCGTGCGCCGGCTGGATCGGGCGCTGGAGGCCGAGGACGACAGCCCCAACCGTTACCAGGCGTCCAAGCAGGCCGACGTGCTCATGCTGTTCTATCTCCTGACGGCACGAGAGCTGAGGCACATCCTGGACCGGCTGGGCTATCCGACCACCCCGGACATGATCCACCGTACGATCCGCCACTACCTGGCCCGCACCTGCCACGGCTCCACGCTGAGCGCGGTCGTCCACGCCTGGGTGCTCGCGCGATCGGATCGCGCGAGATCCTGGCGGTTCTTCACGGAGACGCTCACCGGCGATCTCACCGACGTCCAGGGAGGAACCACCGCGGAAGGCGTGCACCTCGGCGCGATGGCGGGCACGCTCGACCTCGTGCAGCGCTGCTACCTCGACCTGGAGGCCGGGCCCGACGGCCTGCGCCTGGATCCGGCGCTCCCCGAACACCTCACCGCGCTGTCGCTGACCGTCCGCTTCCGCGGCGCGGAGTTGGCGATCGACGCCGATCCGCTCCAGGTGCGCGTCACCCGGGCCGACGACGGTCCCCCCACGCTGGAGGTCTCGGTACACGGCCGCCGCGCCCGGCTCCGCCGCGGCGACAGCCGTACCTTCCCCTGCCGGCCGTGAAGCTACGTCCGCTCCTGCCGGTGGTGCGTGAGCAGGAGGGTGAGCAGGCGGGTCAAGGTCTGCCTGTCCTCGGGCGAAAGCGGTCCGAGCAGGTCGTCCTGCACCTCGTCGAGCGCTCGGTCGATGCGCCGCATCTGCCGCTCACCCGCCTCGGTGAGGGTCACGATGTTGCGCCTTCGGTCATCGGGGTCCGGCGTCCGCTCGACGAAACCTTGCTCGGCCAGTTCGTTGATCGCCGCCACCACGTCGCTGCGGTCCATGTTGCACCGGCGACCGAGCTCGGCCTGGCTGGCCTCCCCGAACTGATCCAGCGCGGCCAGGATGCGGTAGTGGTATCCGCGCGCCCCCACCTCGCCGAAGCCCTCCGACGCCAACCGGTGGGCGTGCACCGCCAGTTGGGTGAGCAGCCAGCTCGGCTTCGCGGTCAGGCGTGCGGGGATCTGTTCCACGACAGCCACCCTACACCGTTGGTAGTACCAACGAATGCCCCCTCCGGGCGACGGCCCTTTCCGGACTGCGGCGGCCTCCCCGGACCTCGTCGGCGAACACCCCGCCACCCCCCTTGGCTACAGTCATGGATCTCGCGACGCTCGAATGGGGCGGTGCTCATCCACCGGGCGATCCGGGTGGCGCGCCGAAACGCGCCACGCAGTGCCACACCTTCTTGAGTGCCTGCGGGTCGTACCGGCCCGTGCGGGCCGCGTCTCCGATGATTTGCGGATCGAGACGGCCGTCCACGGCGATCTCCGCGCCCAGATCGACATATTCCTGTCCGCGGTAGTCCGGTTCGCGGCGCAGCCGGTCGACGGACAGCCGGAATCCCGCGTGCCATTCGACCGGGCAGGGAAGCCGTTCGGCCGCGCGGTGAACCGCCGTGCCGCGATAGCTCGGATCGAGGACCAGTGCCTCCACGTCCCGGTCGAGCCTGACCGGTCCGTGGACCTGGGCCTCGACGTAGTCGTCCAGGGCGTCCCGGTCATCGGCTTCGGCCAGCTCGATGAGCGCCATACGGGTCGCGACGCCGAAGGCCGACGGTTCGAAGAAGCTGTCCGGATAACAGAATGTGGCTCGTGAAAGGGCCTCCGGCGTCAGCCTGAGATGGCTGGACCCGAACCGCGGCGCCGCGCCGGTCGGCCTGCCGCGGAAGTTCAACGCGCCGTAGACGGGGCGATGGTGAGCGGGCGCGTGATCGTACGCGCCGCCGAAGATCCGGCTCTCCCAGCGCCACCGGTCCCCGCCCGGATACGCCGTCAGCCCGCCGTTGCTCGTTCCCGTGACGAACTGGGAGCGGTAGTGACCGTCGTCCGCGAGCTCGAGCAGAATCGGCCGGTCGCCCGCCGGCCGGTCCGGATGGAAGTTCAGTGTCACGCGCGTCCGGGGGTTGAGCGGACCGCCTGACGAGAGGGCCGCGACATGGCGGAGTGCCCGCTCCTGCGGCGACTCGGACGCCTCAGCGCTCATCCCCGGCGTGCTCCCGGATCACGACATGTCATCCCGTTCCCGGACGCGTCCCGCGCCCCTGGGGGATCGTACTGCTATGGCCGTGGAGGCGAGGCAGCACCTCGGCGCCCAGCCGGGCGATGTTCTCCAGGGTCCGTTCATGGCGGGCCGTGCCCTGCACCATGAGGATCAGGTGCCGCAGACCGGTCGCGCCGGCCGTGGCCCGCATCACCTCGACGCAGTGCTCCGGCGAGCCGACCGGATGGATCGCGCACAGCCGCTCGACGTAACTCGCCGGGTCGGTGCGGACGGGGCCCGCGCCGTCCACCCGCACGTACCCGGCCAGTCCCGGCTCCAGCCAGCGGGGCATCTCGGCGCGCAGCTCCCGTACGGCCGCCGCCGTGGAGTCGGCCACATGGGCCATCACGGCGGCCACGTGCCCGCTCACCCCGAGCCCGTCGAGCCCGTCGGACGCGGCGGGCACGCTCGGGGCTGCGGCGTATCGTCCGTATTCCTCGATCATCGCGGCTTTCTCCGCGTCGTCGATGTGCATGCCCAGCAGCATGGGCAGGCCCCGCTCGGCGGTGAGCCGTACGGTGTCCGCGGATGTGCAGGCCACCAGCGGCCGCAGCCGGGCGGGCGGCATCATCGGCACCGGGCGAAACCTGAAGAACTCGCCGTCCGCCGCCACCTCGGGCCGGGAGAGGGCCGTACACAGCAGGTCGAGACCTTCGGCGAACCCGCGCTCGAACCGGGGCAGGCCGGTGCCGAACACCTCCAGGTCCCGCCAGGGGCCGCCACGACCGACACCGAGCAGGAACCGGCCGCCGGAAGCGTGGTGCAGCACCGCGGCCTGCTCGGCGAGGGCGACCGGGTGCCGGGTGGACAGCGTGGCCACCGCGGTGCCGACGGCGATCCGCGTGGTCCGGCCCAGCGCGACGCCCGCCAGCACGGTGGCCGAGGGGCAGACCCCATAGGTCATGAAATGGTGCTCGGCGATCCAGGCGTCGTCGAAACCGGCGGCCTCGGCGGCGGCGACGGCGTCGACGGTCTGGGCGAGGACCGTTCCCGGCGAGCGATCCGGAAGACACGGGGCGATCAGGAAAATGCCCAGACGCATTCCCCAGTTGTAAACCACGCCCGCCGGCGAGGTCCATCGACGATCTCGGCCTCCCGGGACGGGGAGGGCTCAGTGGTCGTCCCAGTGCCCGCTGTGGCTCGCGTGCCGATGGCCGTCGTGCACGTAATCGATGTGATCGCCGTGCGGGACGGCCACGTGGCCGCAGCCGGGCCCGTGCTGGTGGTCGTGCTCGGTGTGCGTGGTGTGGCCGGAGGGCTCGCACTCATCGACATGGTCGTCGTGCACCCGGTGCAGGCACCCGTCGTGGACGTAGTCGACATGATCGCCATGCGGGACGGCGACATGCCCGCAGTCGGCCCCGTGAACGTGGTCGTGATCGACGTGCCGGCGGTGTTCGGCGGATGTGGTCACTGGTCCCCACCTCGCTGCCCGATCTCGCTGCCCGGTCTCGGCGAGCAGTACTCCACCTGTGGTCAGTCCCCCATACCCGGCGGCCGTTCACGGGCAACGCGGTTTCTCGCCAGAAGGACGACGCCGCCGCGTAAAGAACCACCTCACGAGGCGGCCGTCTCCGCTTCAGGACGAGGAGGGCGGAACCGGCCGCCACCCGAAGCGGTCCCCGCGGCGCTCGATCCGCCCCAGCCCCGGGAACGGCATGTGGTACGCGTGGACGAGCAGGTTCTCGTCGGCCGCCCGCTCCACCAGCCTCCGGCGGCTGAGCACCGACCGCCCGGCGTCGAGATCCCATGGTGTGCGCCAGGCGAGGTGGGCCAGTTGGAGCCGGTCGTAGAAGGTGTCCCCGACGCACAACAACCGCTCCCCCCGCGACCGCAGCAAGAACGCCGAATGCCCGGGGGTGTGGCCGGCCGCGTCCACGGTGTGGACGTGGGGCAGGATCTCGGCGTCGTACTCGAACCCGCGCAGCCGCTCGCCGAAGAGCCTGATCGCCTCACGGGCCGGGCGGCGTTGCTCCGGCGGGGCAGAGCAGGCGGCGTCCGACCAGAAGGCCACCTCGGCGGCGTGCGCGAGCGGGATCGCGTCCGGAAAGCTCGGCTCGCCCGACCACACGGCTCCGCGCGCGTGGTCTTCGTGAAGGTGCGTGAACACGACGGCGGCCGGCTCGGACGTCGGGAACCCGGCCTCGGTCAGTCCGCCGGTGAAGCCGCCGACGAGGGGGGCGATATCGGGGCCGTATCCGAGGAAACCCCTGCCGAGTCCGGTGTCGATGACGGCCAGGCCGGCCGGGGTCTCGACGCACAGGCAGTTGTAGCCGCACGTCAGCGTCGCCCTCCCCTGCCCCTCCTCGGCCACGGCGTCCCGCAACTCCTGCTCGGGCACACCGGAGGCGGGGCTGAAGAAATCGGCCAGCGGGGGATCCCAGGGAGGGTCGAGCTGACCGTCGCTGACCACCGCGCAGGAGAGATCCCCGACCGTGAAGCGGTGGACCCGCGTGCGGTCCCCGTCGCCCGCGCCCTTCCCGGCCACGTCGTCCCCCTCACGTCTTCACCGCGTCGTCGGGAGAGATGGTTGACGTTTCCGGCTCCGGACATGTTTCGCGGACGTCCTGGAAAATATGACGAACTTCGGCAAAGGTAATGGAATGCCCGAATCCATGGAGATCATCGATCCCGCCTCCCTGCCCAGGGCGGAGTTCGCCTTCCCCGGCCCGCTGCGGGACCTGCTGGTCGCGGCGATCCTCGACGGCCGCAAGGTCGCCACGACCTCCCTGCTCATCGAGTACGAACTCGCCGGCGAGGCGCTGCCCGCGGTCGGCGACCGTTCCGCCGTGGTGGACTCCGACGACCGCCCGGTGGCCGTCATCGAGACGACCGGCGTACACGTGGTGCCCCTGGGAGAGGTGGACGACGCCCACGCGAGGGACGAAGGCGAGGGGCACACGACGGTCGGGCTGTGGCGAGCCGCCCACGAGGCGTTCTGGCACGGTCAGGAGATGCGCGCCGCGCTGGGGGATGACGCCTTCACCGTGGACGACACCACACCGGTGGTCCTGGAACGCTTCCGCGTCATCGCCGACCTCCGTACGGCCTGACGCCCCCGCCACCGTCCCTCCCCAACCGGTGCCGTACGTACCGGTGGTCCGGAGTCTCGAACTCCAGCCCGTTCTCGTCGAGCGCGTTGTAGACCGTCACCTGCCCGTCCGGGAAGCGGAAGGCCGGGGCCACCGTCCCGTACGCGAGATCGCGTCCGGCCCATTCGAGGAGGCTGACCTCCAGCAGCGGCCGCCCGGCCAGGGCGGCCAGTGCGCTCGGCACCCCGCTCCGCCAGGACAACCGGAATTCCTCCGCCGCCCATTTCAGCGACCGGTCCGGGTCCACGGTGTTCCAGGTGATCGAGAGCTCGTCGAATTTCCAGTGGACGATCTCGACCTGCTCTCCCTCGAAGTCGAGCAGGACCGGAGCGTCGGGGAACCAGGCGTCCTCGTCCTCATCCCACACCAGCAGAGATCGCGTCAGCCTCCGGCCCACCAGCGTGGCGAGCCGGGAGCCGTGCGCGGCGGTGATCGCTTCGCGGCCGCTCAACCATTGCGGAAGGTAGCCGGGAATGCCGAAGTCGAACAACGCGCTCAGTCCCGGGGACGCAGAGTTTCGATCATCGGTCCAGTCTGCATCGGGCGCCGCGCACCTCCAAGGGCCGCGGACTCCAGATGAGGCCGACCCACCAGCCTGGCGGCTCCGCCTCCACGAAAATCGCGGGACTCGCCCCGGAACCGGCCGTACACGCACCCCACCTGGGCACTGCTGCGTGAGTTGGCCGATCGTGCTCTCGCCCTCATGCCGCCGCAGCCGTGGCGGTCCGATCCGCCGGACCACATCCTCGGCGGATGAGCGACCGCTTCCGAACGGCGCGCCGGGTCAGGCGTTCTCACCCGCGAGCACGCCCGCGACGGCCCGCCGCCGCCGGGCCGGGATCGCGAGGGACAGCAGCGCGGCCACCAGCGCCGCACCGCCGCCCACGATGAAGCTGGTACGGAACCCCTCCATGGACGGAACCGAATTCGGGCCGAGATGCACGACCATGTGGCTGAGCACCACGCCGACGACCGCGCTGGCGCTGGAGGTGCCGATCGACCGCATCAGGCTGTTCAGCCCGTTCGCGGCCGCCGTCTCCGAGGTCGGCACCGCCGACATGATCAGTGCGGGCATGGCGGCGTACGTGAACGCGATGCCCGCCGAGATGACCGCGGAGATCAGCGTGATCTGCCAGACGTGCCGGGTCATCCCCAGCCCCATCACGTAGCCGCAGAGGATCACCAGACAACCGATGAACAACGACGTTCTCGGCCCCCGGGCCGCCGAGATCCGCGCGGACAACGACGAGACCAGCGGCATCACCAGCCCGCCGGGCAGCAGGCACAACCCGGCGGCCAGCATGGTCTGGCCCAGGCCGTACCCGGTCGCCTCCGGCAGTTGCAGGAGCTGCGGGAGGACGAGCGCCTGCGCGTACATGGCGAACCCGACCACGACGGAGGCGAGGTTGGTCATGAGGACCTGGGGGCGCACGCTCGTCCGCAGGTCCACCAGGGGATCGCGCGTGCGCAACTGGTAGCGGCCCCACACGAGCAGCACCAGCGGCGCCGCGCCGAAGAGGCCCAGCGTCGCGCCGCTGCTCCAGCCCCAGTCACCACCCTTGGAGACGGCCAGCAGGAGGCAGACCAGCCCCGCGGAGAGCCCGAACGCGCCGACGACGTCGAAGCGGCCTCCGCTGCGCAGCGGCGACTCCGGGACCAGGGCCGCCACCAGCACCAGCGCCACGAGGGCCAGACCGGCGGACGCCCAGAAGAGCACGTGCCAGTGGACGTACTGCGCGACCGCGGCGGCGGCCGGCATGCCCAGCGCGCCTCCGATGCCCATCGAGGAGCTCATCAGCGCCATCGCCGAACCCAGCCTCGCGGGCGGCAGCTCGTCCCGCATGATGCTGATGCCGAGCGGGATCACCCCGACGCCGACTCCCTGCAGCAGCCGCCCGACGACCATGGGGGCGAGCGAGCCGCTCAGCGCGCACACCACGGAGCCCACGATCAGCAGCGCGAGGCTGAGCAGCAACATCCGCCGCTTGCCGTACATGTCGGCGAGCCTGCTGATGACGGGGGTGGCGACGGCTCCGGCCAGCAGCGTCGAAGTGATCACCCAGGACGCGTCGGCAGCGGTCGTGTGCAGCAGGACGGGCAGCTCGGACACCAGCGGGAGCACGAGGGTCTGCATCAGGGCGACCAGGATGCCGGCGAAGGACAGTACGACGACCACGCCCCTGGCGCGTGACGAGCGGATCTCGGCCTCTTCCTCATGACCGGTGAGTGGCGTCGCGCTCAAAGGGCCTCCGCTCGCAAATCGGGCGGAGCGGCCCATATCCCGACACCGCTGTCTCCGTCATACATGTCATACGCATCATGCACAGTCGCTCATGTCAGGACTCGGGCGGGGCCTCACTGAGCGGGACCGGCCCACCGCCCGCGGGCGTACGTCCACGGGCTGATGCCTGCCAGGACGGGGGCCGGTTAGGGTCACAATATGCCGGAAAAACCGCCCATCTCGGTGCATATGCATGTTTCGCGGTGCACCCCCGTTCCGGGAAGCGCACCCCGCCGATGACGAGATCGAAGGTCACGGCGTGGGTAGGGGGTGTCCTGTACCTGTTCCTGCTGGGTCTGCTGTTGACGGGCGCGCCGCGGGCTTCGGGCACGGTCCACGCCGTCGGGTCGCTGCTGGCCGTGAGCCTGCTCACCGGTGTGTTGCGGCGGACGCCACTGCCGGCCCTGGCCATGACACTCGTCGGTGCCACCGCCGTGGTGGTGGTCCCATCTCACGACGTGCCAGCGAGCCTGGCGATGTCGTATCAGCAGTCGTATCAGGAGCCGTATCAGGGCCAGTTCCTGTCGTACCTGGCGGTGGACCTCGTCCTGGGCTTCATCGTCGCCACCCGTACGCGGCGCGTCTCGATCGTGGCCATGGCCGTATCGTTCACCGTGCAGCTCCTGGTGATCGGCGGCTTCGGGGGCGGGGACAACCTGACGGTCAACAGCGTGATCGCCCTCCTGGCGATGGCCGCGTCCTGCGCGGTCGGCCTGCTGATCCGCGAGCGCCGCGAGCACGCGGCGGCGCTGCGTTCACAGGAGGTGGCCGAGGCCGTGACCGCCGAACGGCTCCGGATCGCGCGGGAGTTGCACGACCAGGTCGCGCACAGCATCGGCATCATCGCCATCCAGGCCGGGGTGGCCGGCCGCGTCATCGAGACGCAGCCGGCGGCGGCCCGCGAGGCGCTGCGAGCCGTCGAGTCCACCAGCAGAGAGACCCTGTCGGGCCTTCGGCGCACGCTGGTGGCGCTCCGTCAGGCCGACCCGGGCGCGGTGGCCTCGGAGCAGGCGTCGTTCGCCCCGTCGCCGGGTCTGGCGGATATCGAACGGCTGGCGGCGGCGACCGCGGACGCGGGAGTACGCGTCGACGTGCGCTTCAGCGGGGAGCAGCGTCCCCTGCCGGCCGACATCGACCTGTCCGCCTTCCGCATCGTGCAGGAGGCGCTGACCAACGTGGTCCGGCACGCGGGCACCGGACATTGCCGGGTGGCCATCGACTACGGGGACGAGGAGCTGTCCGTGGAGGTCGTCGACGACGGGCGCGGCGCCGCCGAGAACGGCTCGGCCCACGGCTTCGGTCTCGTCGGCATGCGGGAGCGAGTGGGCCTGCTGCGCGGCCGGTTCAGCGCCGGGCCGCGTCCCGAGGGTGGCTTCCGTGTCGCGGCCCGGCTGCCGCTGCCCGAACCCGTCGGAGTCCCGGTGGAGGCCCGATGACCGTCCGGGTCGTGCTCGCCGACGACCAGCCGCTGGTGCGGTCCGGTCTGCGCGTGCTCATGGCCGATCACCCCGACCTTGAGGTCGTCGGCGAGGCCGCCACCGGGGCCGAGGCGGTCCGGCTGGTCGAGGACGTCGGCCCCGACGTCGTGGTGATGGACATCAGGATGCCCGGCATGGACGGGATCGAGGCCACGCGCCGGATCACGGCGGGTCCGGCGACCACCCGCGTCCTCGTCCTCACCACCTTCGACGAGGACGACCACGTCTACGGCGCGCTCCGGGCCGGCGCGAGCGGCTTCGTCGTCAAGGACATGGCGCTGGACGACATCCTCGCCGCGATCCGTGTGGTCGCCGCCGGCGACGCGCTGATCGCACCGGGCGTGACGCGCCGTCTGATCGCCGACTTCGTCGGGCGCCCCCAGATCGCCCCTGAGCGCTCGACACGACCGGTCGAGGGCGTCACCGAGCGGGAACGGGAAGTGCTGACCCTGGTCGGGCGCGGCCGGTCGAACGCCGAGATCGCGGAGGAACTGTTCATCTCGGTGGCCACCGCCAAGGCGCACGTGTCACGGCTGTTCACCAAACTGGGCGCCCGGGACCGGGTTCAGCTCGTGATCATCGCCTACGAGACGGGTCTGGTCACGCCGCCTCGCTGACGGCGTCCCCCGGCCCCCATCCCACACATGCTCGTACGCCGTCTTCCCCCCGCTCGGCGCCCTCCCCCGCAGGCCGAGTCCGGCGGTCTGCGCGGGAGGCCGCTCCCGATACGATCAGGCGCGCAATCCGGCGCCGTCTCTAGGGGCTATCTGATCGTGGACACCTCCCGCCTCCATTCGATCCGCACGCGCGCCGTCAAGCTGGCCGTCGCGGCCGTGGTCCTCGTCGTCCTCGGCGTGATCGCCCTGGCGCCGGCCCCCCAGAGGGATCCGGCGAGCGTCTCCCCGTCCGATCTCGTCTCCTTCCGTGCCGACGGGACGGTCCTGATGGCGCTCCCCGGCGTGACCTCGCCCGTCCTCGAGGTGTACGAGGACTACCAGTGCCCGTACTGCCGGGACTTCGAGCGGCTCAACGGCGGGGTCGCCAGGGAGTGGGCGATGCAGGGCAAGGTCGCGTTGGTCATCCACCCCTTCACGGTTTTCGGTGAGAGCTCCGGGGTGACGCGCGACAACTCGCGCCGCGCCCTCATGGCGTCCCTGTGCGTCACCGACCCGCGGAAGTGGCTGGCCTACCACGACGAGCTGTACTCCCACCAGCCCGAAGAGACCCTGGAAGGCGGCTTCGCGGTCGAGGAGCTGGTGCGGTACGCCAAGGGCGTCGGCATCGCGGAGGCCGAGTTCGCCGCGTGCCTGAGCTCGGAGAAGACCGCCGACCGCGCCGACGCGTTGTCCCGGCTCGCCTTCGCGCGCGGCGTGCAGGGCACGCCGACCATCCGCCTGGACGGACGCGACCTCGACTGGAGCAGGTCGTGGGCCACGCCGGTCCAGCAGGCCTGATGCCGCGCTCCCCGCACGGCATCGCCGATACAGCCTCAGACGGCCTTGCTGAGGCTCTCGAACTCGTCGTCCGTGTTCCCCGCCCCCGGAGACACCGACATCTCAGACCGGAAACCCCCGCACAGCACACGCTTCTCGCCTGACCGGACACTTCCTGGACGGCGGCGTGACGCTCCGGCCCGGCTCAACCGGCGGCTTCGTACTCCTCGACCAGCCGCCGGGGCGCGGTCAGGCACCACGCCTCGGTGACCAGCTCGGCCAGCTCGTCCGGCCGCACACGGTCCAGCCGGACCTCCACCCAGCCGAAACGGCCCGCCGTATAGGAACGGGCGAAGACCTCGGGCTCCTGCCCGACGAGCGCCTCCCGCTCCTCGATCGTCGCCTTCACCAGGGCGACGCCGGTGTCCTCCTGGAGGTAGGCGAACCCCTTGCCGCGCACCTTGACTCCGACGTGGTTTCCCGGAGCGCCCAGCTCGGCCTCCGGAAGCGCCCGCACGATCCGCAGGAACTCCTCCACACCGACTGCCTGATCAGCGAGTTCGTCCATGCGGAAGGTCTACCAGCCGGCACCGACAATCCTCCGTCCCCGCCGGCCCGGGTCGGCCGCGCCGGGCCGGCGCCGGCGGGTCCGTACGGGCCTCATCAGGCCGGTGCGCTTCCGGTGCAAGGACACCCACGACGGAGCGGCGGAGAGCGCCAAGCGGGAGCGTGAAGCCGGGAGCGTGAAGCCGGGAGCGCCAAGCGGAGAGCGCCAAGCGAGGGGCGTCAGGAGCGCTGCCCGACGCCTGTGGCGAGTTCCTTGACGCGGCCCTTCACGCCCTCCTCGCTCGCCAGCGGCGGCGTGTCCATCCCTCCTCCTCGCTGGAGGCCCTCGAAGAACTCCTCAAGCGCCCGTCGTCCGTCCCTGAGCGGGTGCCAGCCGAGTTCGTCGTGGGCCCGCGACACGTCCATCAGGGGGATCTTCAGCGCCATCTCCAGCAGGCCCGGCGCGGCGGGCACGAGACGCAGGTGCCAGCAGGCCGCGAGTGCGCTCCTCGCCAGGATCGCGGGCACGGGCACCGTACGCGTGCCGAGGATCTCCGCCAGCATGCGCGGCGTGATGACGGGGTCGGCGGCGAGGTTGAAGGCGCCGACGACCGGCCGCGTCACCGCGAGCCGGTAGGCCTCGGCCGCGTCCTCGGTGTGCAACACCTGCAACCGGAGCCCGGGGATGTCCGGCACGAACGGGACCAGCCCCGGACGGACCAGCCGTCCCGGCAGCAGCGGCCCCGCGAAGATGCGCCGCTGCTCGGTCGCGGCCTCCCGCTTGAAGATGAAGCCCGGACGCATCCGGACGACCCTGACGGCGGGGTGATCCCGTTCGAAGATGTCCAGCAGCCGCTCGACGTAGGCCTTCTCCCGTCCGTACGCGGCGTCCGGCCAGCCGTGGGTCGGCCAGGTCTCGTCGACGGCCTGCTCCTTCGGCCCGGGAGAGTACGCCCCGACGGACGAGGCGTAGACCAGCGTGGGCACACCGGCCTTCCCCGCCGCGCGGAACACCCGCTGGCTGCCCATCACGTTGGCCCGCCAGGTCGTCACCGGATCATGGGTCGGCTGGAACAGCCAGGCCAGGTGGACCACGGCGTCCGCTCCGGTGAAGATCCGGGCCAGGTCCGCCGTGGCGACGTCGGCCGCCTGCCACTCCGTCTTGCCGGGCCGCCATCCGGGAAGCCGCCGGGCGATGCCGACGATCGAGGTGATGCCGGGATCCGACTCCAGCGCGGAGACCAGGCTCGTCCCGACGTTGCCGGTCGCTCCGACCACGACTACTCGCATGTGCCCCTCGCTGCCCGGGCGGGGACCGCCGAAACCCCTCCCACCTGCGGTCCTCCGTTTCCCCGCCGCCGCGTACGGGCATGAGCCGATCTCTCGGGGAAGAAGGATGATCATGCTCAGGATGCTGGTGCGCGGCGCCGCCGGCGGCGCTCTCGCCACCGTGGCGCTCACCGCGGTGTCACTGGCCGGAGACCAGGCCGGGCTCATGCGCGACCGGCCGTCGGGACGTCCCGCTCCCGCCCCGTCTCCCCGGCGAACACCCCGCCGCTCCCGACCCGCCGAGTCCCTCGCCCATTTCGGGTTCGGCGTGGCGTCCGGCGTCGTCTTCTGCACCCTGACGCGCGAACGCGCCAGCCTGCCCCTGGGCGTCGGGTACGCCCTGACCGCCTGGCTGGCGAGCCGGCGCGGCTGGGTGCCGCGCATCGGCATCCTGCCGCCGGAGAGCCGCGACGACTCCTGCCGCGCCGCCGTTCTCGCCGCCGGACACGTGGTCTACGGCATGGTCCTCGTGGCCACCCTCAACCGCCTCGACTGAAACCCGCGACCGCCCATTGCCGAGGTTTTGCTCGCCTACGTATACTCGTGTACGAGTAAACGTCTGCGAGGTGATCGGTGATGGCGAAGCGGCGCAAGGTGACGAATCTGCTGGGGTTGGCGGTGCTCTCGGCGGTCGTGCATCGCCCCATGCATCCGTACGAGATGGCGGCGGCCCTGCGCGGCTGGAACAAAGAGCGCGACATGGGGATCAAGTGGGGCTCCCTCTACACGGTCGTCGGGAACCTGGCCAAGCACGGGCTGATCGAGGAGGCCGGCAGCACGCGCGAGGGGCGCCGCCCGGAGCGGACGGTCTACCGGATCACCGAGGCGGGCCGCGAGGAGCTGGTCGACTGGACCCGCGAGCTGCTCGGAGTGCCCCACGCGGAGTTCCCCCGGTTCCGAGCCGGCCTCTCCGTCATGGCGGCGCTCGCCCCGGACGACGTGATCGGGCTGCTCACCGACCGGCTGGCGACGCTCGGCGAAGAGATCACGGAGTTGCGGGAGCTCCACGAGCGTGAGATCGCGGACGTACCGCGGCTGTTCCTCATCGAGACCGAGTACGACCTGGCCATGCTGAAGGCGGAGGCGGCCTGGATCGGCTCCCTGCTCGAGGAACTGACCGAGGGCGCCTTCCCCGGCCTGCGGGAGTGGCGGGCCTTCCACGAGACCGGGGAGATCCCGCCCGGTCTGGAGGAGCTCGCCGAAAAGAAGATCACTGGCATCTAGTCCTGGTGGCGGTGCTGCAACACCGCCACCAGGGGAACCTTCGAACCGACATGCGGATGGCCCGAAGATGGCGGTCACGAGGATAACGGCTCTCCTCCATGGCGGTTCGAGCACGTCAACCGACCAGGAGGAGAAATGAGACACGTCGCGATCATCGGCGCCGGCATCGCCGGCCCGGTCACCGCCCTGGCGCTGCGCAAGGCGGGCATCGACGCCACCGTCTACGAGGCGTACCCGACCACCGCCGACGGCATCGGCGGCACGCTCGCCCTGGCCCCCAACGGCATGGCGGCGCTGGAGATCCTCGGCGCGGCCGACGCGGTGAGGGCGGTCTCCCGCCCCAGCTCGCGGACGGTCCTGACGATCGCCGGCCGCAAGCGCATGGAGCTGCCCGGCCTGTCCGGCGTCGGGCCGCTGTCCGTGGTCCGGCGCGCCGACCTCTACCGGGTGCTGCACGACGAGGCCGTCAGGCAGGGCATCGAGATCGAGTACGGCAAGCGGCTCGTCGAGGTCGACCACACCACGGCGGTCTTCGAGGACGGCGGCCGGGCCGAGTTCGACGTCCTGGTCGGCGCCGACGGCATCCACTCGACCGTTCGCCGGCTCATCGACCCGAACGCGCCCGGCCCCAAGTGGACCGGCATGCTCGGCCTGGAGGGGGTGTCGTCGTACGAGGTGCCCGAAGATCCGGAGACGATGGTCTTCGCCTTCGGGAAGCGCGGCTACTACCTCTACTGGCCCGAGAGGGACGGCGGCAGCACCTGGGGCGTCAACCTCCCCTACCACCGGCCGCTGTCCCTCACCGAGGCCCGCGAGGTGTCGACCGAGGAGTGGATGCGCATCCTGCGTCGCACCTACGGCGAGGACGTGCCCGGCGGCGATCTGATCCGTCACACGTCGGTGGAGTCGGTGCACGTGACGGGCGCGCTCCACATCATGCCCAGCGTCCCGCGCTGGCACCGGGACCGGATGGTCCTGGTGGGCGACGCCGCCCACGCGCCGTCGAACAGCTCGGGTCAGGGCGCGTCGCTCTCCATCGAGAGCGCGATACAGCTCGCCCGCTGCCTGCGGGACATCGACGACGTGCCCCAGGCGTTCGCCGCGTACGAGCGGCTCCGCCGTACCCGGGTGGAGAAGGTGGCGGCGCGCGCCTCGAAGATCAACCACAGCAAGACGCCGGGCCCCGTCGCGCGGACGCTGATGCCGCTCCTCATGCCGCTGCTGATGAAGACGGTCATGAATCCGGAGAGGACCACGGGCCCGGAGCTGCGTTACCGCATCCCGTGGGACGCGCGCGTCGACGTCCCCGCGTAGAGACGGCGTCGGCGATCCCCGGTTCTCGAGCCGCCATCGACGGGAAAGACTTCGAGCCGCGGTCGGCCGGGAAAACGAAGAGGCCGGTTCCGAGGATCGGAACCGGCCTCTGGCCTGGTGGAGCTATGGGGATTTGAACCCCAGACCCCTTCGATGCGAACGAAGTGCGCTACCGGACTGCGCTATAGCCCCAATGCCTCGACTAGATTAGCAAACATTCGGAGCTGTTCGCGCCATCCGATCAATCGCCGACCGCGCGCCTGTCGGAGTACTGGTCGAAGACCTGGACCCGCTTGCGCGCCTCCAGCATGATGACCTCCGCCTCGCGGGCCATGGCCTCGATGGCGCGCCGGCGCTCACGCTGCTTGGCCAGCCGCTCCGCGCGCGCCTTGGCGGCCAGCTCGCGGCGCTCCGCGTCCACCCGTACGGCGACGCGCAGCACGGCGAGGTAAGCGACCATGAGGACGCCCGAGGGAGCGACGGCCCACCAGGGCATGACCCTGACGGCGGCGGTGACGGTCGAGGCGACGACGAGCAGGATGCTCCAGAGCAGCCGCCTGCGGCGCCGGGCGATGATGAGCGCCCGACGGCGCCGTGCCGCCCGGCGCGCCCGTGCCACCCTGTCCTCCCGGGGCCGGGAGGCGCCCTCGGCGGCCGCCTCCTCACTGCCGGTGGACGCCTCGTCGGCGGACGCGTCGTCACGCTGGGTGCCCGCGCCGGACGGGACGCCGCCGTCGTCCGCGGAGTCCGCGGACGCGCCTGTGGTGGCCGTGGCGGCGGCCTGTCCGGCCCCCTCCGGGACCGGAGCGGGCAGCGGGACGGTGAGCGGAGCGGAGGCCGAGCCCTCGCCCTCCACGGACGCCGTACGCGGGCTCTCGATGACCGTGTCCGCGTCGGCCGCGGGCTCGGCGGGCTCGTCCTCGTACAGGTCGTCGATGGCGTGCTTGTCCCTGCGCAGCCACATCGGCAGCAGGACCCCGAGCCACATGACGACGATGGCGAGGTAGAGGAGGACGCTACCCATGCGACCACCTCCGGAGATGCCGAGCACACCTGCGGACTCTGGGCGTCGGAGATGTGCTCACGTCACGCACCGTAAGACTGCGTGTCACTGATTGACGAGCATTCGATGCGGTGTGTCGCGAGATCGTCAAAGCTCTTCATGTAATTCGATCCCGGTGTGTGATCACCGGGAACGCTCACTGTCCCGGGGTCGTCTCCGTGCGCCTGGACGCCGCCGCCTCGCGGGCGCGCCGCCACTGGACGAGGAGGCCGCGCGGGGCGTCCTCGACCGTCAGCGCGTAGCAGATGTGGTCCCGCCACGCGCCGTCGATGTGGAGCTGGCGCCTGCGGATGCCCTCCTCACGGAAGCCGAGCTTCTCGACCACTCTGCGGCTGGCGTGGTTCTCCGGCCGGATGTTGGCCTCCAGGCGGTGCAACCCGGTGGTGAAGAAGCAGTGGTCGACGGCCATGGCGAGCGCGGTCGGGATGATGCCGCGCCCGGCGAGCGCGCCGTCCACCCAGTAGCCGACCTGCGCGGAACGGGCGGAGCCCCAGACGATGGCGCCCACGGTGAGCTGCCCGGCGAACTGCCCCTGGTAGGTGACCACCCAGGGCAGGGCGAGCCCCTGCCGCGCCTCGCGCCGCAGGGTGCCCACCATCGAGACGTACGGCCCGAGGCCGGTCCGGAAGAGCGGGGTCTCGGGGTTGCTCGGCTCCCATGGCCGCAGCCAGTCGGCGTTCCGCAGCCGGGTCTCACGCCAGGCCCGGACGTCACGCAGCCGCAGGGGCCGGAGCCCGACGGGCCCCTCGGTCAGGGCCGCCGGCCAGCCGCGAAGTCGATCCACGCGTCAATCATCTCCCGGAAGCCCGCCGGGGCGCCATGCCGGTGCCGGAACCGGTCACCGACGGTGGTCGCCGCCCCGGATCTGGTCAACGGCGTGCGCCAGGATCGGGGCGAGGATCGCCATCCCGTCCCGTACGCCTCCGGAGGAGCCGGGCAGGTTGACGACCAGTGTGGACCCCGCCTGTCCGGCGAGCCCGCGCGACAGGATCGACGCGGGCACCTTCTCGCGGTTGGCCTGCCGTACGGCCTCGGCGATGCCGGGGATCTCGCGGTCGAGGACGCGGCGCGTCATCTCGGGCGTGAGGTCGAGGGGGGTGAGGCCGGTGCCGCCGGTCGTCACGATGACGTCGTAGCCGTCGCCGACGCCCTTGCGCAGGGCCGCCTCGACCGGCTCGCCGTCGGGGACGACGGCGGGGCCGTCCACGGCGTCGCAGCCCGCCTCGGCGAGCAGCCTCGCCAGGAGCGGCCCCGAGGTGTCCTCGTAGACCCCGGCGGACGCCCGGTTCGAGACGGTGATCACGAGCGCTCTCACGGGCGGGTCCAGACGCCGGTCTTGCCGCCGGTCTTCTCCTCGACCCGCACCCCCGTGATGACGGCGGCCGGATCGACGGCCTTGACCATGTCGACCAGGGCGAGCGCCGCGACGGTGACGGCGGTCAGGGCCTCCATCTCGACGCCGGTGCGGTCGGCCGTCTTGACCTTCGCGGTGATCTCCACGCCGGTGTCGACGACGTCGAGCACGACCTCGACGCCCTGCACGGCGATCGGGTGGCAGAGCGGGATGAGGTCGGGGGTGCGTTTCGCGCCCATGATCCCGGCGATCCTGGCCACGCCGACCGCGTCCCCCTTGGGGACGTCGCCCGCGCGGAGCGCGGCCACGGCGGGCGCGGCGAGCAGGACGCGCCCGGTGGCGGTCGCGGTGCGCACGGTGACGTCCTTGGCCGAGACGTCCACCATGCGGGCGGCGCCCGTCTCGTCGATATGGGTCAGATCGTGCGTCGGCTCGCGGGTGGGGTCGCTCATCTCTCCTCCTCGCCCAGTGGTACGGCGTCGCGTACGCGGATCAGGCCGTGCTCGCTCACAGCGGGATCACGTCCACTTCGGCTCCCTCGGGCAGCTCGGTCACGTCCTCCGGCACGACGACGAGGGCGTTGGCGGACGCGAGCGCCGCGAGCTGGTGCGAGCCCTGCCCGACGACCGGGGCCACGGTGTTCCCTGCGGCGTCCGGCGACAGCACCGCCCGCAGGTAGGACCGCTTGCGGGCGGGCGAGCGCAGGTAGGCCGTGGTGGTCGCCCTGACGGTCGCGGCCGGCCCCTCGGGCAGGCCGCGCATCTTGCGCAGGGCCGGCTCGACGAAGAGCACGAACGACACGAAGGACGAGACCGGGTTGCCGGGCAGCGTGAAGATCGGCACGTCGTCGTCGCCCACCACGCCGAACCCCTGGGGCATCCCCGGCTGCATGGCGACCTTCTCGAAGACGACCTTGCCCAGCGGCGCCAGGGCCTCCTTGACCGGCTCGTACGCCCCCATGGAGACGCCGCCGCTGGTGATCACGACGTCGGCCCGGACGAGCTGGGCCTCCAGCGAGCGGAGGAAGCGCTGCGGGTCGTCGCCGACGGCGCCGGCGCGGAAGACCTCTCCCCCCGCCTCCTGTACGGCGGCCGCGAGCATGAAGCTGTTGGACTCCCAGATCTGGCCGTGCCCGAGCGGCGTGCCCGGCTCGGCCAGCTCCGCCCCGGTGGAGATCACGACGACGCGGGGCCGGGGCCGTACGAGGACCCGGCGCCGGCCGGCCCCGGCGAGGATGCCGAGCTGCGCGGGGCCGATCACGCTGCCTTCACGCAGCACGATCTCCCCCGCGCGCACGTCCTCGCCGGAGCGGCGGATGGCGTTGCCCGCGGGCACCGCCCGGTGGACGGTGACGCGGGCCGTGCCGCCGTCGGTCCACTCGACGGGGACGACGGCGTCGGCACCCGCGGGCACGGGCGCGCCGGTCATGATGCGCGTGACCATGCCGGGCCCCATCGCGCGCAGCTCGGTGTCCCCCGCCGCCACATCCTCGATCACCGGGAGCACGACCGGCGCGCCGGCCACGTCCTCGGCGCGTACGGCGTAGCCGTCCATGGCCGAGTTGTCGAAAGGGGGAAGAGCCACGGGCGACGCGACGTCCTCGGCGAGCACGGTGCCGTGCGCCCGTTCGAGATCGATCTCGAGCGGGGCCAGCGGCCGGATGGTCGCGAGGATGTCGGCGAGGTGCCGATCGACGGATTTCATGCCTCTAGGATCCCGCCTGGTCGAGGAACTCGCGCAGCCACGGGATGAACTCCGGCGCGAGGTCCTCGCGGTCGGCCGCGAACTGGACGACCGTGCGCAGGTAGTCGAGCTTGTTGCCGGTGTCGTAGCGGCGGCCGCGGAACAGCACGCCGTGGACCGGCCCGCCCTCGTCGGGGCCGCGGGAGGCCAGCGTGCGCAGGGCGTCGGTGAGCTGGATCTCGCCGCCGCGGCCGGGCGGGGTGTTCTCCAGCACCTCGAAGACGGCCGGGTCGATCACGTAACGGCCGATGACCGCCCAGTTGGACGGGGCCTCGTCGGCCGGGGGCTTCTCCACCAGGTCGGTCACGCGTACGACGTCGTCCTGGTCGGTCGCCTCGATGGCGGCGCAGCCGTACAGGGAGACCTGCTCGCGCGGCACCTCCATGAGGGCGATGACGCTGCCGCCGTAGGTGGCCCGCACTTCGATCATGCGCTTGAGCAAGGGGTCGCGGGGGTCGATCAGGTCGTCACCCAGGAGGCAGGCGAACGGCTCGTCGCCGACGTGCTGCTTGGCGCACAGCACGGCGTGGCCGAGGCCCTTGGGCTCACCCTGACGGACATAGTGCATGGTGGCGAGGTCGACCGGCTCCTGGACCTGGGAGAGGCGCTCCTCGTCGCCCTTGGCCCGCAGCGCGTCCTCGAGCTCGTACGCGACGTCGAAGTGGTCCTCGATCGAGCGCTTGTTACGTCCGGTCACCATCAGAACGTCGAGCAGGCCAGCGGAGACCGCCTCTTCGACGACATACTGAATGGCCGGCTTGTCGACAATCGGCAGCATCTCCTTGGGCGTCGCCTTCGTCGCAGGCAGGAATCGGGTGCCGAGGCCCGCCGCCGGCACAACGGCTTTGGTCACGTTCTCAAAGTCAGCCATGGTGGAACACTAATGGAGCAGGCTATGGACAAGATGAACCTGCGGCGACGGATTCTTAACACACGGTCAGGACTGGACGAGCGGGTCCTGCGCGAGTCGTCCGGAGCGATCAGGGAGCATCTGCTCCAGGAGCCGTGGGTCCAGATGGCTGGGCTGGTCGCCTGTTACTGGTCGATCGGGTCCGAGCCGTCGACGCACGGCCTGGTCTTCGCCCTCTGGAAACACGGCGCGACGGTCATGCTGCCGGTGCTGCGGCCGGACCACGATCTCGACTGGGCGGTGTACGACGGTCCCGACTCCCTCGCCCCGGGGCCGTACGGGATCATGGAGCCGGTGGACACGCGCCGCGGCGTGGACGCGATCAGGACGGCCGCGCTGGTCCTCGTCCCCGCGCTCGCGGTGGATCCCGTGACGGGCGTGCGTCTCGGGCGTGGCGGCGGGTCCTACGACCGCGCACTGGCCAGAGTGGGACCCAACGTCCCGACCGTGGCGCTGCTGCACGAAGGCGAGCTGATCGAGGGGATTCCCGCCGAACCGCACGATCAGAGCGTCATGTTTGGCGCTTTACCGACCGGTATTATCCGTTTGCGCGGAGTGTGACGACAGTGGCGTGAGATGCGAAAGGGGGGCAGGTGGGGCTGAACGTATGGCTGCTCCTGTCCGCCATCGTCGTCATCACGGCAATCGTCTCCGTCCGCATCGCCCACCGCACCGGCCTTCCCAGCCTGCTGATCTACCTCGGCCTCGGGCTGCTGCTGGGTGAGGCGGGGTTCGCGCACATCCACTTCGAGAACGCCGGGCTCGCCCAGCAGCTCGGTCTCGTGGCGCTCGCCGTCATCCTGGCCGAAGGCGGTCTCACCACCAACTGGCAGAACGTGCGGCGCGCCGTGCCATCGGCGCTGGTCCTGGCCACGCTCGGCGTCACCGTCAGCATCGCCGTGTTCGCGGTGGCCGTACACAGCCTGCTCGACATGAGCTGGCGGTTGTCGCTGCTGCTCGGCGCCGTGCTCGCCTCGACCGACGCGGCGGCCGTGTTCTCCGTGCTGCGGCGGCTTCCGCTGCCGCCGCGGCTCGCCGGCGTCCTTGAGGCGGAGTCCGGTTTCAACGACGCGCCGACCGTGATCGTCGTGACGATGCTCAGCCTGCCCTCCGCGCCCATGCCGTCCGGGTGGGACATCCTGGTCAACGCGGCGTACGAGCTGGCGGTGGGGGCCGCGGTCGGGCTGGCGATCGGCCCCCTGTCGGCGTACCTGCTGCGCAGGGTGGCGCTGCCCGCCTCCGGCCTCTATCCGATCGCCGTCATGGCCGCCGCGTTCCTCGCGTACGCGGGGGCCGTGCAGCTCCACGCGAGCGGCTTCCTCGCCGTCTATCTCGCGACCCTGATCATCGGGAACAGCCGGCTGCCGCACCGCTCGGCCACGAGAGGGTTCGCGGAAGGCGCGGCGTGGCTGGCGCAGATCGGGCTCTTCGTCATGCTCGGCATGCTCGCCAGCCCGGCCGAGCTGCCGAGCACGATCGTCCCCGGCCTGCTGGCCGGCGTGGTCCTCGTGCTGCTCGCCCGCCCGCTGTCCGTCGTCGCCTGCTCGCTTCTCGTACGGCTCGCGCGGATCGACCGGATCTCCTGGCGCGACCAGGTCTTCCTCTCCTGGGCCGGTCTGCGGGGGGCCGTCCCGATCGTCCTGGCCACGATCCCGTGGGCCGACGGCATGCTCGGGGCGAAGGGAGTGTTCAACGAGGTCTTCATCATCGTGATCGTGTTCACGCTGGTGCAGGGCCCCACACTGCCGTTCCTGGCCAAGATCCTCGGCATCACCGCCGAGGGGGAGGCGCGGGACATCGACGTCGAGGCCGCGCCGCTGGAGGAGCTGAAGGCCGACCTGCTCCAGGTGCGGATACCTCCCGGCTCGATGATGCACGGCGTGGAGATCTTCGAGCTGCGGCTTCCGGCGAACGCGGCGGTGACGATGATCGTGCGCGACGGGCGCTCCTTCGTCCCGTCGGCCACCACCCAACTGGAGTCCGGGGACCAGCTCCTCGTCGTGACCACGGCCGCGCAGCGGCAGGTCGTCGAGCAGCGCCTGCGCGCCGTGAGCCGCAAGGGCAAGCTGGCCGGCTGGTACGGCGAACGCGGCGCCACCTGACCGTTCGGCGCGACCGTCCCAGATGCTGGACTGGGAGCGTTCCGGGATGTGGCGCTCGGCCTCTCGCGCAGCGGCCCTCCCGACGCGGCGGACGCCGTACGAGCGGGCCGGAACGGGACGTCCGGCCAAGCGGTGCGGGCGTTCCGGCAGGTCGGAAGGCCGTCCCGGCGGCGGGCAGGCAATAAACAGGGCCTGAGTGGCGTTTATGCTTCTCGGCTGCGTACCATTAGCAGTCGCACCGGTTGAGTGCCAGTTTCAGGAGGAGCGCGTGCCCACCTACCAGTACGCCTGTACCGCTTGCGGTGAGCAGCTGGAGGCCGTCCAGAAGTTCTCTGACGCCCCGCTCACCGACTGTCCGCAATGCGCCGGCCAGCTGCGCAAGGTGTTCTCCGCAGTCGGCATCGTGTTCAAGGGTTCCGGTTTCTACCGCACCGACAACCGGTCCTCCAGCTCGTCGAAGTCCACGACGTCGACGACCTCGACGTCCGGCGACTCGTCGAAGCCGGAGTCCGCCTCCGCCGCGAAGACCGACTCCGCCGCCTCGGCGCCCGCCGCCGCGCCCGCGTCGAGCACCTCCGCGGCCTGAGCCCTCATCGGCCGGTTCGCCGCGTCTCACCACGGGCGATCATCGGCCAGGCCGTACCGGCTCCAGGCGGCGGGCGAGGGCGGCGGTTATCCACAGCCCGGATCCGCTCCCTCCGCTCTTTCGCCTAGGGTCGGCCCATGGTCACTCGCGCAGACATCGGCGTCATCGGCGGTTCGGGGCTCTACTCGCTGCTCGACGACGCCGAAGAGATCCAGGTCGCCACGCCGTACGGGCCGCCCAGCGACACGATCACGCTCGGTCGCATCGGCGGGCGCTCCGTGGCGTTCCTCCCTCGACACGGCCGCGGGCACGTGCACCCGCCCCACCGCATCCCTTATCGCGCCAACATGTGGGCGCTGCGCTCCCTCGGCGTCCGCCAGGTCATCGCGCCGTCCGCCGTCGGCTCCCTTCGCGCCGAGTACGGTCCGGGCACCCTGGTGGTCCCCGACCAGCTCGTGGACCGGACGATCAGCCGCGAGCGGACGTACTACGAGTCCGGCGCCGCCGTCCACGTGTCGTTCGCCGATCCCTACTGCCCCACCGGCCGCGCGCTCGCCGTCGACGCGGCCCGCGAGAGCGGCTGGCCCACGGTCGACGGCGGCGCCCTCGTCGTGATCGAGGGCCCGCGCTTCTCCACCAGGGCCGAGTCCCAGTGGTACGCGGGAGCGGGCTGGTCGATCATCGGCATGACGGCGATGCCCGAGGCCGTGCTCGCCCGGGAGCTCGCCCTCTGCTACACCTCGATCTCGCTGGTGACCGACCACGACGCCGGGGTGATGGCGGGCGAGGGCGTCACCCATGAGGAGGTCCTCGCCGTCTTCGCCGCCAACGTCGAGCGGATGCGGACGCTCATCGGGCAGGTCGTGACCGCCCTGCCCGATGAGCGTGACTGCCCGTGCGGCAGCGTCCTGGACGGCGTCCCGCTTCCGATCACCCTCCCGTGATCTCATGCGCGCCCTGAGCCGCCGGCTCGCCCGGCATCGCCGTCTCGTCGCCGCGGTGCTCGCCGCCGTCTGCGTGGCGTGCGCGCTGCTCTCCGTGCGGCAGCCGCCGGGCGTGGCCGTACTCGCCGCCGCCCGCGACCTTCCCGGCGGGCGGGTGTCCGCGCCCGACGTCACCGTCGTACGGCTGCCGCCGGAGGCGGTGCCCGACGGCGCGTTCAGCGACCGGGCCTCGGTCGTCGGCGGCGTCCTGTCCGGGCCGGTGCGCCGGGGAGAGCTCCTCACCGACGTCCGGCTGCTCGGGCGCGGGTTCCTCTCGGCCCTGGGGGCCGGCCTGGTGGCCACCCCGGTGCGGATCGCGGACCCGGACGCGGCGACGCTGCTCTCACCGGGAGACGTGGTCGACGTCCTCGCCGCCTTCGGGCAGGAGACCGCCCAGGCGATCACCGTCGCCCGGGACGTCACCGTCGTGACGCGACCGGCGACGGGGGCCGTCGAGGGCGCGCTGCTGGTGCTCGCCACCACCGGCGAGCAGGCGCTCGCCCTCGCCCGGGCCCAGTCGGCCAGCCGCCTCTCGGTGACCATCCACGCGCGATAGCTCCCTCCCGAACGTTCCTGTGGTGGTCGGGATCGGACGGCTATGTGGCGGCGGGCGCCGTCCGGCGCCTCGCCGTTCGGGGAGCGGGGCGCCAGGTCGAGAGCAGGGCCAGGGCCAGCAGGAGTTCCGCTATGTCGCCGCCGTAATACATGATCTCGGCCGCGCCGCGCAGTTCCGCCGCGGGCACCCGTACGCCGACCAGGAACCCGGCGTACATGAGCTGGGCCATCGCGGCGTGGGCGGTGATCGCCACGCCCAGGACCACCAGCCTGGTCCGCACGGACGGCCGCCGGGGCGCCGGGTCCGGCCCCGCGATGGCCCAGGCGAACAGGTAACCGGCCAGCACGAAGTGGAGGTGCACAAGGTGATGCGGCACCCGCCCGGACGCCACCAGCCCGTACAGCGGGGTGAAGTACAACGCTGCCATGCCGCCGACGTTGAGCACCAGGGCGAGCCATGGATCGGCGAGCACCCGTGCCGGGCGGCTGTGGAGCAGCCGCGCGACGCGACGACGGCCGGTCGTGGGGAGCGACCGCAGCAGAAGGGTCAGCGGAGCGCCCAGCACGAGCGCCGTCGGCGCCACCATCCCGACGAGGAGATGTTGCAGCATGTGGCCGCGGAAATCACGCTCGGCGAAGGTCGCGACAGGCGGGAGCATCGCGACGATCAGCAGCCCCGCGCCGGCGACGACACTCGCCACGCGCCGGCGGCTCCACCCCCGCGGCTCGCGTCGACGGCCCAGCGCGAGCACCAGGTACCCGGCGAGCACGAGCGCGACGACCGCCGGCGACAGGAAGCCCACACTCGTACCGCCGTGGCCCTCATGCCCGGACATGTTCACCCCGCCGTGCCCTCATGCGCGGTCAGGCCGCGGAGCGGGCCGGCGCGGTGTGAATGCGGCGGGCGCCCCGTTGCAGGAGCCATCCTCCGGCGATCAGCAGCGCGCCCAGCACGAGGAAGCCGATGTCCCACCACATCTGGTACGGCCCGCCGCGGACGTGGTGGATGGACAGGATGTGGTGGTCGACGATGCCTTCGACGAGGTTGAACAGGCCCCAGCCGACCAGGAGCCAGCCCCACAGCGCGCGCGACGTCCAGATGCTCCTGCGGCGGTGGGACATCCGCGCGTACAGCATGGCCAGGCCCACGAGCACCGCCGTCCAGGTGAACACGTGGAAGAACCCGTCCCACATGGTGTTCATCTGCAGACCGGGCACGGTGTCCACCGGGTAGTAGCGCACCCCGATGTTGTCGCTGTCGGTGCCGCTCAGCATGTGGTGCCACTGCAGGACCTGATGGAGCATGATGCCGTCGACGAATCCGCCGAGCCCCACGCCGAGGATCACCCCGGGCAGCGCGATGTCCGGCGTCGTATCGACCGGTCCGGTCGCTCTGGTCGCCATCGTCCCCTCTCCCCGCGGTCACATCGGTGCCCGTCCCGAAAGGGCGCCGGGTCCGGGCCTCGTGCCCTCGCGGGCGTCCGGCCCACCGTCCAGCGCACTGAGCGAGAGAGGGACCTGGACGACGGCTCGACCGCCGCAGGATCGGGACGCCACCCGGACGAGATCCGATGCTAAGCCGGGAAACCGCAGATCAGAGCGTAGGAAACGCCGTCGGTCCCGCTCCGGGCCCGGTCGGGCGTCGACGGACCGGCGCGTACGGCGGCCTGTCGACGCGGGCGCAGCCGTACGCGATCGGCGTGGCGCGGGCGCCCGAAGACGGCGGCGATCCGGCGGATCGCCGAGACGGCGGAAGGCCGGTCAGAGGAGGCCGGTCAGAGAAGGCCGGTCAGAGGAGGCCGGTCAGAGAAGGGAACCCACCTTGGGGTCGTACTCCCAGTGCCATGGCTCGAAGGGGCTGTGATACGCCCAGTCGGGGTGGATGAAACCGAACCGCTTCGAATTGGCCTCAAGCCAGTTGAACTGCGCGGAGCGGAAGATCTGCACACCGCCGCAGAGATCGACGGCCATGCCGAGACCGTGGTTGCTCTTGCCCGGCGTCGCGGCCAGCCCGGGGCGCTGGTAGTAGACGGCCTGCTGCTCCCCGAGGCTGCGATAGCTGTCAGAGATGCACATGGGCGTACCGAACCGCTTCTGGTACGCGACGTTGAGGTCGGCGAAGGCGATCGCGGCGTCGGCGCGCAGTTCCTCCCCCTTCTGCGGAAGCGGGCAGAGAAACCCCCTCGGGAGCAGGCCGTTGGGGTACTGCGCCGCGAGGTCGACCCGCGTCGGGTCACAGGCCCCCGTGCCGCGATTGTTGGCGTTGACCTTCACGCCCAGTTTGACCAGCGCCCGGGTGAGCGATTTGACGAGGCTGGCCGATCGTTTGCGCAGGGCGTCGATCTCGGCGTCGAGCTGGGCCTCCTGGAGGAGGTTCTCCGCGCGCAGCTCCTGGGCCTCCGTGGCCAGCCGTTCGCGGTCCTGGAGGAGTTTGGCCGCGTCGGAGACGACGTTGTTCTGTTCCGCGACCATGTGGTTCACGTCGCTGAGCGCACGGAGGGTGGGCGTGCCGTCTCCACTCGGGAAGAACGACCCCATGCTGTTGACCGAGGGGTCCTGGTAGATGTACTCGACGATCTCGGACAGGGGGCCCCGGACCTTGGCCAGTTCCTGGTCGGCGACCTGGAGTTGGGCCAGCTTGCCGACGACTTGTTTCTGCAGCGTGTCGAACTGCTTCTGCCGGGCTTTGAGCGTCCTGTTGGCGTCCTCGATGCCTTTGAACGCCTTCTGTGCCTCACGCCGCAGCTCGGTGAGGTTGGTCGGCTCCTTGAGTGGAACGACGGCCGCGGCGGCGGGCGTGGCATCGGTCGCGTGCGCGGGGCCGGCGGCGGTCCCGCCGACGAGGGACGTCATCGCCGTGACAACCGCGATCAGGCCCGCCGATCGAGGAGATGGCACGATGACTCCTCCATTGCGAATTCATGACCCGGGTCAGGGACGCACGTTACTACAGCGAGATGGATGCCCGGGGTCGCGGAGTCGAGCGGTCAGGCGGACCGTTGCGCCCGTTCCTGGCACAGCTCCCACAGCCAGGTGTCCTGCCATTCCCGCTCGCAGGAGAGCTCTCCCGACTTCCGCTCGCCGGTTCTGGCGGGCGGACGGATCCGTACGCGTGGCGGCACTTTCTTCGACGAGCGCGCTCTCTGCCGTACCGAGGGTGCCTCGGGCGAGAGTGGACGGCGCGGTCCACGCTGGACCAGCGGGCGCGGCACGAGCCCCTGATAGAGCGGCACGAGCGCCTGATAGAGCAAGGCGGGAGGCGTACGGCGAGTGGTGTGCGGCTGCGGTGGCGGTCGCCGTCCCGCCGCGACGGCGCGTGAGCCGGGAACCGGATCCCCGTACCCGGCGAGTTCGCCCGCGAGCAGGCCGAGGGCGAGGATCGCCGGAGCGAGCATCGCCGCGAGGAACAAGCGAATGCCGGAATTCCGTCCGCGTCGCCGTGTCGTCACGAAGCGTGACGGTAATCGGGTAGGCTGGCCGTGGCCTGCGCGCTTGCCATGGCTTTACCGCCCGTCAGCTCAGTGCTGACCATGAACTCCGACGACTTATCCGCCCCGGCGGCGCACGTGGTGCCAACCTTTCGCTAGGCTTACAGGGCACGTCCCGCCTCCGTAGCTCAGGGGATAGAGCACCGCTCTCCTAAAGCGGGTGCCGCAGGTTCGAATCCTGCCGGGGGCACTTCTTTGACCTGTGATTCACCGTCCGACCTGCGCTTGTCGACAGGACCAGACGACAGGGCAGAGGTAGCCGAAAGCAGCGCCAGGCGGCCGTAGGCCAATGATCGCGAACCATACGCGAACCGATCGTGGTGCCGGTTCTGCACTACGCGGGCCGGTTCTCGATACCGCACCGCCAAGCGCTCCCACCTGATGTACGGCCAAGACGATCACTTCTAAAGTGGCGTCGTGCAGCGCCTTGCCCTCTTCGACCTTGATAAGACGCTCATCGACCTTGATGCCGCGTTCGCGTTGTGGGCGGAGGAGTTCGCCGAACAGCACCGGCTCGGCCGCAAAGGCGTCGACCACCTGATCAAGCTGAATCGCAACGGCATCCCACATCGCGAGCTGTTCTTCGCCAAGGTCCGAGAGCGGTTCACGCTGTCCACTCCCGCGGTGAACCTGTGGGCCGCCTACCGCCGGCGGATGCCGCATCTCGTCGAGTGCCGCCCCGAGGTGATGACCGGACTCGCGGAGCTACGGGCGGCCGGATGGCGCGTGGGGATCATCACGAACGGCACAGCGGACAACCAACTCGGCAAGCTCCAACGGACCGGACTGGCGGAAGCAGTCGACGGCTACGCGGTGTCGGGCATCGAGGGCATCCGCAAGCCCGATGCCGGGCTGTTCGAGATCGCCGCACAGCGGTGCGGGATGACGCCGGGCGAGGGCGGGTGGATGATCGGCGACGACCTCGTCGCCGACATCGAAGGAGGCCGCGCGGCCGGCCTGCGCACCGTGTGGATCGACCAGGCGGTACGGCCCGGAAAGGAGCACCGGGCCGACCACGTGGTCTCCGGCATCATGCAGGCCATCGCTCTGCTCCACGAACACAGCGGGAGACCGTAGGCGCGGTCTCGCTCGTTCCTCGTCCGTGGTGGTTCACTCGCAGGCACCGGGTGCACCACATATGGCCCGGGCGGCGCGCGGCCGCGAGGAGGCGCACGGGCACAACTCCGTGCGCGCCCACCGCAGGCACGGCGGCTTCCGGATGGTGCCCGGCGGGACCGCGGCGCTCTTCGGGCTGCTCGCCTTCCTCTGGGCGGTCGCCTGGGCGGGCGGCACCTCGCGACGTCGTCGAGCCCTGACCCGGGAGGTCACGCGTCGTCCGGCAGCGGTTCGCCGGTCTCCAGCAGCGACTTCAGGCTCGCCACCACGTTCGGCCAGCCGTGGCTGACCATCTCGGCCAGGGTCGATCCGGGCTCGAAGCCGTCGTGCACGACGGTGAGCTTCACGACCTGCGCGGCGGCCTCCTCAATCGTGAAGGTGACCTTCGAGCGGGCCTCGCCGGACAGCCGGGCGAGCAACTCCTCGTCCCACTCGAAGCGCTTGGCGAGCTCCGGGGTGATGGCGTGCCAGGTGTAGGAGAGCCGACTGTAGGGTTCGGCCTCCAGCACGACCTGCTCGGGGTCGCTGATCAGCACGCCGTGGTTGTCCCAGGTCATCGGCGAGCCGACGGACCAGTCCGTAGTGAACTCCGTGGCCCAGTAGCGGCGGGTGAAGGCGGGCTCGGTCAGCGCCTGCCAGAGCTTCTCTGGAGTGGTGCGGATGTAGGTGGTGTAGACGAAGGTCGGCGTGTCCATCGGGGTCTCCTCCAGGGCGAGTTTCAGGTCCGCCAGGGCTTGGACCCTGGCCCGGTCGTAGCGGCTGATCCACCGGTGGGCGATCTCGTGCACGGGCGCGGCGTTGAGGTAGTGCAGCTTCTCCCGGCCCCGCCGCACGGTGGCGACGAGCCCGGCCTCCTCCAACACCGCGAGGTGCTTGCTGACGGACTGCCTGGCCATGTCGAGTCCGGCGCACAGCTCGCGCAACGTCTGCCCGTTGCGGGCGTTGAGCGAGTCGAGCAGCGCGCGCCGGCTCGGATCGGCCAACGCCTTGAACACCTTGTCCATGCCCGCCCTCGTACCCGGTCGCCGCCTGTCGATATGCAGCCATTCGGCTACCTTAATTTAGGCAGCCGAATGGCTGCCTGTCAACCGCGCGGCTCCGATGGGCGGATGCGGGACGCCTTCCATCGGCTCGCCCGCTGCTACGAGCGCCGCATAACCGTCATCGAAGCGTTCTTCGACCTCGCCGGCACGATCAACTCCGTGCGCAGCCTCATCCGCAGGGCCTGGACTCCCTACCGCTGGGATACTCGCCCCCCTGCCGACGCTGACCAACCGCCTGCCTGCGCGCCCCTATTAGGCGTGTTCCGTCTGACGGCCTACAGGCTCTTCGATGGGCTGATCGGCCTACGCGCGTCCGGCAATAAGGCGGCCGTCGCCGAGGGCGACCGTCACGGGCGGCCCGGCGAGGACGGGCCGCCCGGCCGGTCGTCCGTCGCGCGGACGGCGACGGCCGCGATGTCGTCGTCGAGTCGGCCGTGGCTGTAGTGGACCAGGTCCCTGTGCAGCTGCTCGAGCAACCGGGAAGGGGAGTGCGCGTCCCACTGGCCCGCGCGCTGCGCCAGCGGGAAGAACGCGCCAGTGTGGTCGCGGGTCTCGGTGACGCCGTCGGTGTACAGCAGCAGTTGATCGCCGGCGGCGAAGGGGAGGGGGTCGATGTGATACTCCTGCCCGAGCAGGGCACCCATGTTGATGGGCGGCGAGGGAGCCGTGGGAGTGACCTCGCGGACCGCTCCCGCGCGGAGCAGCAGCGGCGAGGGGTGGCCGCAGTTGACGATTTCGACCACCGATCCGTCGTCGGGGAACTCGGCGAGCAGGACCGTGGCGAAGTACTCCAGGTCGTCGCCGGACAACAGCATCGTGTAGCGGTTCATGCTCACGTCCAGTCGGCGGGCCAGCCGCGCCAGGTCCGGCTCGTCGTACGCGGCCTCCCGGAAGCTTCCGACGATCGCCGAGGCCACGCCGACCGCCGGGAGTCCCTTGCCGCGAACGTCTCCAATGATCAGGCGGACGCCGTGGGGCGTCTCCAGCGCTTCGTAGAAGTCACCGCCGACACGGGCCTGGGCCGCGGCGGCGAGGTAGAGCGCGTCGATGTCCAACCGGCCGAGGCGGTGGGGCATAGGGCGCAGCAGGACCTTCTGTGTCGTCTCGGCGACAGAGCGGACCTGGGCGAGGGTCTCCTCCCGCTGCTGGCGCACATGGCTGGCGTAGGCTGCCGCGGCGGTCACACCCGCGATCACCGCGATGGTGAACAGGTGGGTGCGTGACTCCGACGGATTGCCGATGGTTACGGCGATCAGGGCGTCGATGGCCAGGGCCAGCAGGCCGAGGGCCACCGTTTCGAGCACCGGCCACATCGAGGCGGCGAAAGCGGGGGCGACCACGAGAAAGCGGCTGAAGTAGAGGTGGCTCGGAGTCAGAACGGACACCACGGTGACGACGGCGGTCAGCGCCAGGGGCGCCAGGAGCACCGGCTCCTTCCAGAGAATGTCCGCACGATGCCACAATCGACTGGAATGGTTCACCTAAACATCGTAGGGTGACCATGCCTTACCCTACGTGATCGAATTCGGCTGTCCGGGTCGGCTGCGGCAAGGCGTCGGCGGGCGGGCAGTGGCCGGGTGAGGCAAAGTCGCGCGGTTGGCTCTCAGCCGCATCCACCGGCGCTCTGTCGATCTTTCCGTTGATGTGATCCCGCTGCCCGTCGATGCACTCGGCGTAGACGCGGAGCAGGACATCAACGCTGAGACCGGCGCACTTGGCGACCTCGGGCGCCGGAACTCCCGCATTCGGCCAGAGCGAGAGGCCCCGCCGTTGCGGCCGGCCGGGGCGGCGAGGGCGGCCCCGGCCAGGGCGCACACCGATCGCCGTCTCGGCCTGGCCCACCATTGACCGGCGTCAGGGGATCACCACGTAAGGGCTGTAGAAGTACCCCCCATTGGTCAGGTCGCTCATTCGCACCCGGCAAGACCCCTGGTTGCCGACCGAGAAGACGAAACTTCTTCTCTGACCTGCCGAGATGGAGAAGGCGCCGTTATCGTCTTTCTGGAAACCATTGATGCACATCAGGCGGAACCGCACGGTGATCGTGGAACCCGAGTGCTTGGCGTAGGCCGCGTCGTAACCGGCGGGAGAGCCGGAAATGCCGGTCGCGCACAGGTCACCGTTCGTGAGATAGCTGCACTTCGTCGGGCCGAAACCGGCTGCGCCGGCCTGGGCCGCGGACGCGGAGAAGGTGGTCAGCGGCACCGCGGCGCACACTGCCGCGATCGCAATGGCACTGATTCGACGACGAGTGATCATTCGTGGAACCTTTCTCAGATGGACCGCGGGTGTGCGGGACCTAGGTGATGATCACCGCCTGGCTGGGATCTTGAGAACCTGTAAGGTTCCAGGGTGCTGCCAGGGAACATGCTGTGAACGCCTCGGCCGCGGCGTTATCGGGCGCGCGGCCGACCCGGCCCTGTCACACGGTTTTTCATCGCAGGAGTGGGCGTCTGGCTGATATCGGTGGACGTGGAAGATCGTCCCGGGTATATCCGCGGAAGGGCGTCGAAAGGCGAACGGAGCCACTCTGATGGGCTTGGAGATCGAGAGCCGCCCGTCCGACTCGCCGTACGTCGAACGGGTGTGGCGGAGCAGCAGCTCCGGCGTCGCGCAGATGACGTCGATCGCGATGGCCCACTGGGATCTGGTCTTCTGGGAGCATCGCGGCCGGGTGAACGTGGCTGTTCAGGGACCGGAGTCGAGGGCGAGCCAGGCGCACGTTCCCGATGGCGCCACGTTCTTCGGGATCGTCTTCTCCCTCGGCACGTCGATGCCTCATCTTCCGGTCAATCAGCTCGTCGACGGTTCCGCGGAGATTCCCGACGCGACACGCAGGTCGTTCTGGCTGAAGGGCTCCGCGTGGCGGCTTCCCGACTACGACAACGCCGAGGCGTTCGTACGGCGGATGGTGCGTGAGGATGTTCTGGTCCGCGACCCGATCGTGGACGCGGTGCTCGGCGGGGCGCGGCCGGACGTGTCAGAACGCACTGTTCAGCGGCGCTTCCTGGCGGCGACCGGACTCACCCGGGGCGCGGTCCGGCAGATCGATCGTGCCAGGCAGGCGGCGGCCCTGATCCAGGAGGGTGTGCCGACGCACGACGTGATCCACAGGCTCGGATATTTCGACCAGCCGCACCTGGCGCGGTCGTTGTCCCGGTACATCGGGCGAACCGCCACGCAGCTGGCGGATCGGGATCGGCCGGAGCCGCTGTCGCTTCTGTACAAGACCTGAGCGCCGGGCCCCGCCTAACCTCGCAGTCGCGGAAACCGGAACCCAGACGATTCAGGAGCACAGCGGTGGCCAAGATTATCTCGAGCTTCTTCATCTCGCTCGACGGCGTGGTCGAGTCGCCGGACAAGTGGCACTTCCCGTACTGGAACGACGAGATGGGCGCTTTCGTCGGGGCGGGCATGCAGAGCGCCGGCGCGTTCCTGATGGGCCGCAAGCTGTACGAGGAGTGGTCCGCGTACTGGACGACGACGGACAACGACCAGGACGCGGCCATGGCCCTCAACAATGCCCGGAAGTACGTCGTCTCGAGCACGCTGGAGAAGGCGGACTGGGACAACACCACCGTGATCTCCGGTGACGTCGCGGCGGGGCTGCGCGCACTGAAGAAGGAGATCGACGGCGACATCCAGATGAGCGGCTCAGCGACGACCGTGCGGTGGCTCCTCGCCAACGGACTGCTCGACGAGCTGAACCTGCTCGTCCACCCGATCGTCGTCGGTCGTGGTCAGCGGCTGTTCGAGGACACCCCGACCCACCCGCTGAAGCTGGTCAGGTCCGAGACGTACCAGACCGGCGTGCTCAACCTGGGCTACGTGCCGGACGTGGCCTGACTCGCTCGGCCGAAGTGGGCGGATGACAGGAGCGCGGCGCCGCATCGCCCTGCTGTCCGCCCGGTGCTGTGCCATGGCCGCCACCGCACCGATCGGGTCGCCATCCAGCGATCCAGATCAACGCCCTTGCGGACCGATCACCTGAAATGGGATGGTGTCGGCCATGATCGAGAGAATCGAGTCCCCCATCCAGCGGTGAACGTGGCCGACGAGCGCTGGGCGCTCGACCACCGCCCCTCCCTGTTCGACCACGCGTCCCGTCTCCAAGAGCTGACGCCTGACCACCCGCTTCCCGACGGCGGCCGTCCCTACCCCGACGAGGTCGCCGACCACGTTCGGCGGGGTGACACCGCCCCTCTGGGCGAGAACAGAACTGCGCTGCTCGCCGCGCTGGAAGCGTTCTTCTCCGCCCCCGATCGGTCCGTCCGAGCACTGCACGACCGCATCAGCGCACTACGGATGCCCTTTTGGGCGATCAGGCCGAAGGCGCTGGACGACCTGCCGTGGCTCCATCCGGATCCGGCCCGCGAGACGGGCCTCTGGCTGGCGCGTCACGCCACCGACCGTCTGCCGGCGATGGTCGGCCTGTGCCTGCTGGCAGGGAGAGCCCGCCCGGAGGACATCCCGCTCATCCGAACCCTCGGCCTGCTGCACTGCTTCGGCTCCACGGCCATGAACGTGCTGGAGACGATCCCTGGCGCGGCAGGCACGCTGATATGGCTGGCGGAGCGGTCGACGGGCCGCCCCCGTAGCCAGGCCGTCGCCGCCATGTGCCGGCTGGGCGACCCCGCGACCTTCCCCTGGCTGCTCCGTAGAGCCATCGACGATCGCGGCATGACCGGCGGCTACGCCCGCCGGGTCGCCGAGACCGTGTCCCTGGCGGACACGCTCGAAAGCGGCGACCCCGACGACGAGATCATCGTCCACACGGGCAGGCTCCTGCGGGCGCTGCTCTCCTCCCGTGGCTATTCCGTCCAACTGCACGAGTACGCCGACTGTTGCCGAGCCGTCGCCGGCTTCGCCGTACGGGCCGAGAACGCGAGCCCGGCGCTGGACCTGCTGGCCGCGGCCATCACCCTGGCCGAGGATCTGCGTACCGGCCACGCCGCCTGTCTCCCCTGGCCACCCGGCGAACGCGCGGCCACGCTTGAGCGGCTGGAACGGCTGGTCGCCTCCCCGCGCTGGGCGCGGTCTCTTGTGGAAGCGTCGTCCTCACCCGACCAGACGACCCGGTGGCGGGCGGGCTGGGCGGCGAAGGCCATGCGCGACGTGCCCCCCGCCCCTGTACGGCCGGGCACAGGAGGGCTCAACCGGCTCACCGTCCGGGTCGTCGTCCCCGACCCCGTCCTGGACGAGCGGGTCGAGACCCGGCTGCTGGTGGACGGGCGGCCCGTCATCGCCGAGGCCTTCCGCAAAGGGGCGCCGTTCGGGCCGGAGCACCTGCTCGGTGCTCTGCGAGCCACGGACGAGCCGCGTGAAGTGCGGCTGGCCGAGGCGTACTGCACCGAATTCTGCTGCGGAGCTCTCTATGTCACGATCGCCCGAGACGGGGACACCGTCGCCTGGCGCGACTGGCGCGGCTCCAGGGATGACACCACGCCGCAGCCCTTCCACTTCCAGGCGGAGGAGTACGACGAAACGGTCGCCCAGGCCATACACGACCACAGATGGGAGTGGACCGCCCGCAGCCTGGCGCGCGAGCTCAACAGGATCCTGCTGGAGGATCCCGGCCTGCTCACCACCTGGCAGTGCGAAATCGGTGGGGTGTTCGCGCGGGCCGATGAGCGGGACACGGTCAGGATGACCTTCTGGCATCCGGGCCGTCCTTCCAGCCTGGGACACGACGATCCGTGGCTCCAGTTCGAATGGGTCATCGCGGTCGACGACACCGATCCCGGTGACCAGGCCGGGCGGCTGGCCGATCAGCTCCGCCGCGTCGATCCCAAGACCCATGCCGAGGTCGTCGGCGGCTGCCAAGACCATGCCGACCGCCTCGGCTTCCCCTGGAAACACTGACCAGCGGTCCGGCGGGCCCGGTCCGGCTTCCACGGACGAACCGGGGCCGCCGGACGGGCGTCGCGACGGTGACGGTCAGTTCTCGCCGGCGCTCCGGAACCCGCGGCCCCCGTAACACCGCGGTTGACAGATAAGGTGCTGACGCGTCTCTTCCGGTGCTCCCGGGCCGCCGCAATCAGGTGCTATGCACAATCCCCGAAAGCTCGGGACGCCGACCGTTTAGTCTGAAGATCCGCTGAGTTCGGGGGATCTGGGGGTTGAGTGGACGGGCTGACGTCAGCGCAAGTGGCCGTGTCCAAACGCAACGACGTACCGCGCAGGTCGAGCAGGTCTTTCGGCGCGATCGTCAGAGCCAACGTCCTCACGCTGTTCAACCTGGTGATCGCCGTCCTGTGGCTGCTCATCATGATCTTCGGCGAGTGGCAGGACGGGCTGTTCGGCCTGGTCATCGTGGCCAACTCGCTGATCGGGATCGTGCAGGAACTGCGCGCCAAACGCACCCTCGACCGCCTGGCCGTGGTCAACGAGGCTTCCGTCAGAGTGCGCAGGGACGGCGTGGAGCAGGAGATCGCGCCACGCGACGTCGTGCTCGGCGATCTCATCCTCGTCGGCTCCGGTGACCGGATGCTGGTCGACGGCGAGGTCGTGGCCTCCGAGGGGCTGGAGGTCGACGAGTCGCTGCTGAACGGCGAGGCCGATCCCGTTCACAAGGAGCCGGGCGACACGGTGCTTTCGGGCAGCTTCGTCGTCGCGGGCTCGGGCGCGTTCACCGCCACGAAGGTCGGCGAGGACGCCTACGCCGCGCGCCTGACCGCCGCGGCGAGCAAGTTCGCCCTGGCCCGCTCCGAGTTGCGCGACGGCGTCGCGCGCTTCATCAAGTACATCACCTGGCTGGTCGTCCCGATCGGCGCGTTGCTGATCTACAGCCAGGTCGGCCGGCACGCGGACTTCGGCACCGCCATCACCGGCGCCGTGGCCGGCATCGTCACCATGATCCCCGAAGGCCTGGTGCTGATGACCAGCATCGCCTTCGCGGTCGGCGTCGTACGCCTGGGACGTCGCAAGTGCCTGGTGCAGGAGCTCCCCGCGATCGAGGGCCTGGCCAGGGTGGATGTCCTGTGCCTGGACAAGACCGGCACCCTCACGGCGGGCGGGATGGACCTCGGCGAGGTGCTGCCGCTGCGCGAGGGCGAGCCGGTCGAGGACGCCCTCGCCGCCCTGGCCAACGCCGACCCGCGCCCCAACCCCACGGCTCAGGCCATCCGGGCCCGCTACCCGTCCGCACCGCCCGGCTGGACGGCCGGGCGGCGGGTGCCGTTCTCCTCCGCCCGCAAGTGGAGCGGCGCGGACTTCGACCACCACGGGGCGTGGATGCTCGGCGCTCCGGACGTCCTCATCGACCCGGGCAGCCCCGCGTACGCCGAGGCGAGCGCCCTCGCCTCCACCGGCGCCCGTGTGCTCGCGCTCTGTCGCGCCCCCGGCCTCGACGGGCAGGCAGGGGAGCCCGTCGCGCTCGTCACGCTCTTGCAGCGTCTGCGCCCCGACGCCCGGGAGACCCTGGCGTACTTCGCCAAGCAGGGTGTCACCGTCAAGGTCATCTCCGGCGACAACCCGCGTGCCGTCTCCGCCATCGCCACGTCCCTCGGCATCCCCGGGGGTGACAAGGCCGTCGACTCACGCACCCTCCCGGAGGACGATCCAGACAAGATCGCCGAGATCCTCGACGCCAACACCGTCTTCGGGCGGGTCACCCCGCACCAGAAGCGGATGTTCGTCGGCGCGCTCCAGTCGCGCGGCCACGTGGTGGCGATGACCGGCGACGGCGTCAACGACGTGCTCGCGCTCAAGGACGCCGACCTCGGCATCGCGATGGGCGCGGGCAGCCCGGCGACCAAGGCGGTCGCCCAGGTGGTCCTCCTGGAGAACCGCTTCGCCACACTCCCCTATCTGGTGGGCGAAGGGCGCAGAGTCCTGGCCAACATCGAGCGCGTCTCCAACCTCTTCCTCACCAAGACCTTCTACGCGATCACGCTGTCGCTGCTCACCGGTGTGATCGGGCTGGCCTTCCCCTTCGCGCCGCGGCACTCCACCCTGGTCAACGCGCTCACCATCGGCGTCCCCGCCTTCTTCCTCGCGCTGGCGCCCACCCTTCAGCGGGCCGAGCCGGGGTTCGTGCCCAGGGTGCTGCGTTTCGCCGTACCGGCCGGGGTCGCGTGCGCGGCCGCGGTGCTCCTGTCCTTCTGGGCCGCGCACATCCCCGACTCCACCCTGGAGCAGGACCGCACCTCCGCCGTCATCACCCTGTTCCTGGTCACCTGGTGGGTGCTCGTGCTGGTCGTACGTCCCGTGACCGCCTGGCGGATCGGGCTCGTCGCGGCCATGGCGGGGCTTTTCGTGCTCGCGCTCGCCCTCCCCCTCGTCCAGGTCTTCTTCGCCTTCGACCCCGGCGACCTCTACGACAACCTGATCGCCGTGGGCATCGCCGCCGTCGGGGCCGCGGTCATCAGCCTCGCCGTCAAACTCGCGGGGCATCGGGGGCACGCCGATCTCAGCAGGCGATGACCGGTTCCTCCGCCCAGAGCGAGTTCGACGGCGAACAGCCGGTTGCGGCGATCAGGGCACCGGCCGCGGGTGACCGGCCGCGCCAGAGGAACGCGGGTGTCAACGTACGGGCGCCAGGGCCGGGGTCACGGTCGGCGGCTCGGGGAGCTCCGTCGGCAGGTCGTTCTCGTCGATGACCTCGTCGGCGGGCGGGGCGTCGATGACCAGGGGGGTTCCCCAGTCGGTGTAGCGCGTGTCGATCCACATGACCATCGCCGACTTCCCTTCGCCCATGGCGTCGGTGGTGATCAGGCGCGTGGGCAGACCGGCGCGGTCGGCCCAGAGCCGCCAGGAGATCTTCCCCTTGCTCTTCTCATCCGTGGTCCTGCCCGAGAACCGGTCGATGTGCGGGCTCCTGGAGGCCTTGCTCAGCTCCCGGTAGCTGATGGTGCCCCGGTAAAGGAACCCGCCGGAGACGCGTTCGGTCGTCGACCGCTTCAGCACGGCCTTCATCACGGACTGGTCGTACACGTTGATCGGCTGGAGGCTGCCGGTCGGGGCGATGTACCGGATGAATCCTCCCGAGCTGGTTCTCCGGATCCACGTCTTTCCGTCGGGAACCGGCCCGCGATACTGGCCACGGTCGAAGTACACGTCCTTGCCGACGCGGATCACCCGGTGGGACTCCGGCTTCCCGGCTCCCCCCTTAGGGACGTCGCGCCAGGTGAAATCGGTGGCCGCCGCCCCCGACGGGCCGAGTCGCACGGCGGCTCTGATCCGGAACGCGTCCTCGGACTTCTTGCCGGAGATCAGCCGCACGGTCTCAGCCGTACGGACGCCGTGCTCGTTCCGGAGCTGCCGCTTGATCGCGTTCGCCGGGTCGGGCGGACCCGCCTGCGCGGCGGCGGGACTCGCGGCGACCGGCACGGACACGGCCAGTACGGCGGCCGCCAGAGCTACCCATCGTCTCATAGGGCATTCGTCCTTGTTCTTGTGGTCTTTCTGGAGGACTGCGGCATAGCGGGTCAAAGACAGAAGAACGCCAGAACGGTGAGGCCGACGCTCAGCATCACGAAACGAAGGCTTCTGGGGTTCCTGGCGGCCTCCCGCCGCGAGGAGATCACCAGCAGGACGCCCACGGCCACGGCGGCCAGCAGGTGCAGGCCGTACCACCAGGGAACGGGCACCTTCGCCAGGGCGGTCCCGGACAGCAGGTCGTCGACGGCTCCGTAGCCGGCGAGCATGCCCAGCGCGCCCAGGCCGAGCACCGCGACCGCGTACCGGAACCGGCCGAGCAGCGCCCAGACGACGGTCCCCATGACGAGCATGACGGAGAGGCCGTGGTGAAGCTGCCGCATGAACAGGCCGCCGCGAACGTCGAAGCCGATCTTCAGGATCGAGGCGTAGGCGGCGCTCATCGGGGTGCCCCGGAGTGGCTCGTAGGCGCCGTCGTAGGCGACCACCTCACCGCTCGGGGTGTAGAAGAACGCCAGCACACCGCCGGAGAGCAGGACGGCCAGAAAACACAGGAGCAGCATCTCGCCGACTAGCTGCCTCACCCGCTCCATTCGGCATATTTCACCACAAGGCGCGGACGCCGCTCGGGCTTTCGATCACTTTGGCTTACAGCCCTTTCCCTGCGGATCGGGCTTCATGGGCGGCGACCTTCTCGCGGCGAGCACCGCCTCGCGTCTGCCGTTTACGTCCTGACCTGCATTGTCATCGCGCAGAGGCCGTACGCCGGATTGTTGTCCGGGGCCGGGTTCGTGCTCATGATGGCGGGCCTCGGGTCCGCCCGGGGGATCCCCGCGCCCGGGGTCGGCGTGCTCGCCGTACAGCTCGGCGTCTTCACTCTCACGCTGAGCGGCGTCCACGATGGTGGACTTCGCGGTGACCCAGTGGGAGACGCGGAGGGACTCCGAACGGCCGGCGACCGAGCGCGAACGCGAACGGCTGTCCCGCGACCTGCACGACCTCGTCGGCCGCGACCTGGTCGCCCTCGCGGCCGGTCAGGGGCGCCGGGCGGCGGCGACCATCGACGTCCGCGCGTGGGGGCCGCCGTACCAGAACCGCCAGCCCAGGTCGTAGACCTGGACGTCGGCGGC
Source organism: Microtetraspora niveoalba (assembly GCF_001570405.1). Lineage (GTDB taxonomy): Bacteria > Actinomycetota > Actinomycetes > Streptosporangiales > Streptosporangiaceae > Microtetraspora > Microtetraspora niveoalba. The sequence continues at coordinate 77,627 of NZ_BBYM01000030.1, forward strand.
CCCGCACTCGCGCAGCACGGCGGCGTAGTCGCGGACGTTCCGGAAGTCCGCCAGCCGGAGCCTGCCCCCGGGCCCGAGCACCCGGAACGCCTCGCGGACCGCCGCCGCGCGCCCGTCCGCGTCGGGGATGTTGTGGACGGCCAGGCTGGACACCACCAGGTCGAACGTCCCATCCTCGAACGGCAGGGCGCGCATGTCGTCGGTGACCAGCTCGACCCGGTCGGCCACCTTCTCGGCGCGGGCGTTGGCCGACGCGGCCTCCTGGCTGTTGCCCGACTGGTCCCGGGTCCACAAGTCGAGGCCGACGGCCCTGCCCCGGGGCACCCTCGCCGCCGCCTTGAGAAGGACCAGCCCGCGACCGCAGCCGACGTCGAGGACCTGCTCGTCACCCCTGAGATCGAGCCGGTCCAGCTCCGCGTCCCAGACCCGGAACTTCCCCCGGAGCGTGGTGTGCGCGAACAGCGCCGCACCGGCCGCCAGCATGACGCCGCCGATCAGCAGCACCACCGCGGGGATCGGCCAGCCGACCCCGAAGAGCACGGCGGCGACGGCCGGCTCCGCGATCCCGCCCGCCGTCAGCCCGGCCAGCACCCCTGGAGCGTCCACACCATAGTTCGCACGGAGATCCGCCACGGTTGGTTCTTACCGTTGTCAGACCCGCTGTGTATAGACCGCTCTTGGCGTCTTCCCGGCCTTTCCTGGGGGACCGGGCTCAGGCGGCCGGCTGCTCCGGCTTCGGCTCCGCGTCGCCCTGCTCCGCGCCGTCCGACACGCTTTCCGGCACGCTTTCCGGCACGCTTTCCGCCGCGCCGTCCGCCGCTCCGGTCCCGGCCTCGGCCGCGGGCTCCCTTGCGTCGGCGTCGGGGTGGGCCACGATGAACCGTTCCACGACCTCGTCGGGCACCTTGCCCCGTACGGGGACCTCCAGCCCCTGCTCGCGGGCCCATTCACGGACGTCGGTGGCGGTGTAGCCGCGCAGCCGGGGGGAGACATCCGCCGCCGCCTTCTTCGACCGCGACGCCTGCTTCACCTCGCGGGAGTTCTCCAGGACCGTTTCGATGAACGCGAGAGCCTCGTCGAGCCGCTGCTGGTTGGCGTCGGACAGGTCGATGGCGAAGGTCCGGTTCAGCAGCGGGAACTCCCGTCGTGCCACATCTTCGCCCTCGGAGTGGTCGAGGTCGTCAACCAGTATCACCTTCTGCGCCACGTGCAGCCCTTTCCGGGTTCGATCTCCGTCTGTCTGGACCGTGGCATCCTACTGGTGCCCCACTGGAACGATCATGTTATCGGCTCGCCGCAGGGTGTCGGCTCGCCTCCCCGACGGGGCCGTGCCCGGGACGCGTCCGGGATCGCGGCCGCCTCATCGCGGCTCGCGCGGGGGCCACTCGTCGCCCCACACGATCTCCCGCGCGTCGCGGTACGTCTCCCCCTGCCGCTTGGAGACGGTCAGGTCGGCGATCTCCCCCTCCTCCGTGCAGAGGCGGAGCATCACCAGCCCCTTGCGCTTCTGCGGGTGGCGCAGGACCCGGCTCTCCGCCCGCGGCCACCGCTCGGCCGACACCGCGATGTAGGAGAACTTCTCGTCCTCGAAGCTCAGCGTGCCGTCCTTGATCTGCCGATGCAGCGCGCCGCGGTTGAGTCGCACCGAGAAGTGGCACCAATCCTGCTTCGCGCGGATCGAGCACGCCGAGTCGTGCGGGCACGGTGCCAACACGTGCAACCCCAGCCCGACCAGCAGCTCCCGGGCCGCGACGATCCGGGCGTGACCGGCCGGGGTTCCGGGCTCGACGAGCACGAGGACCCGGGCGTCGCGGGCCAGCGAGCGGACCACGTCCTCCTGGGCGGCGGGCGACAGCTCCCCGAGCGCGTACGACATGGTGACCAGGTCGGCCGGGGGCTTGGGAACGGTCCGGTCGACGACGACCTGCTGCCAGCGCGCCTCCCGCACGGCGGCCGCGCCCGACCGCCGCGCCAGCCGCCTGCCGAAGGCGATGGCCGACGGCGACTGCTCCAGCACGGTGACCTCCCGGAGCGTCGGCCAGACGGCGCTCGCGGCCCACACCGCGCTGCCGGTGCCACCGCCCACGTCCGCGTGCGTCCTCGGCTCGAACCCGGGCGCCAGCGCGGCGACGTGGCGCAGCGCCGTGTGCACGGCCGCGTACGTCGCCGGCATCCGGTACGCGGCGTACGCGGCGACCGCGACCTCGGACCCCAGCACGGGGGCGGCCCGGTCGAAGCCCTCCCGGTACTGCTGGATGAGGCTCTGCACGGATCGCGTCAGATCCGGTACGGCGAAGCGTCCGAGTGCCTCTTCCAGCACGTCTCGGAGATCTTGGGGAGGGCCGGCCACGGGCACAATGATGCCCGCCGCCCGATCCCGGTGTCGAAGGGGCCCGCCCCGCGCCACGCCGCGGAACCCGATAATCGCCGCATGGATTTCTCCGTACGGCGGGGCGAGCCCGGTGAGGCCGAGGAAGTGCTGCGGGTCAAGAACGCCTCGTGGCGGGAGGCGTACCGGGGGCTGGTGCCGGACGACCATCTCGACGGGCTGGGCGTCACTCCCCGGGCGGCCGGGCACTGGCGGCGGATGATGGCCGATCCCGCGCGCGGCGTCGCCGTCGGCGAGGCCGGGGGCCGGATCGTCGGGCTCAGCGCGTACGGCCCGGCCGAGGACGGGGTTCCCGGCGGGGAGATCTACGCGATCTACACGCTGAAGGGGTGCTGGTCGACCGGGCTCGGGCGGGCGCTCATGGCGTTCTCGCTGGCCCGGTTGACGGAGCTGGGGCACGACGAGGTCGGGCTCTGGGTGTTCGAGGCCAACGCGCGGGCGCGCCATTTCTACGAGAGGGCCGGCCGGGCTGACGCAGACGAGCGAGATGTCCGGTGTCACGCTGTCCGAGGTTCACTACCGGAGGTGAGGACCGGGCTCGGTCAGGCGGACGATCTCGTCGCGTACGGCGCGGCTGAGCCCGCCGAGGAGCCGGTCGGCGCGACCGTCCGAGGTCGCGGACAGCAGCCCGGCCACGACGGCGGGCGGCACGTATTCGAGCACCCGGCAGGCACGGCGCAGCGTCATCGCCTCCACCAGGCGGACCGCGGCGGGGACGACGCCGAGCGCGCCGAGGACGGCGGCCGCGACCCGGTCGTCCGTGTGGGCCAGCATGCTCGCGCTCCGGCTTGGCGACATCACGCGCACCAGCCCGGCCACCAGGTCCGGGGCCATGTGGTCGGCGATCCGTCCGGCCCGCCAGGCCGGCAGCAGCGCCAGCACCTCGGCCGCCGCGGGCGGGTCGCCGGCCATGCCGTCCATGAGTCGTCCCGCCGCCCTCGGGTCCGTCGAGGCGAGCAGCTCGGCGGCCTCCTGCCTGGGCCGTTCGAGCAGAGGACGCTCCCCCTCCCGGCCGTCCTTCCGAACGCCGTCCCGGTCGTCCTTCCGGCCCGCCCCCGAACCGGCCGCACCCGGTCGGGAACCCGGACCGCCCGCACCGTGACCACCCGCACCGTGACCACCCGCGACATGACCACCCGCGACATGACCACCCGCGACATGACCACCGGCACCATGACCACCGGAACCGTGACCACCGGCGCCGCGTCTCTCCGGGCCGCCCCCGCCCCGTCCCCCCGCGCCGGGGCCACCGGGAACGTGTCCCCCCGGAGGGCGACGGTCCGGGCCGCGTACGACCGGGGGGCGGGACACGGGGGCGAGGACGCCGTCCAGTCGCCGCCCGAACTCGGCCGCACCCATCCGCCTGGCGGGATCGGTGACGAGCAGGCCCGCTATGGCGTCGGCGAGCGGACCGGTTCGCCGGAAACGCGGGAGACGTCCCGCCGTGACCGCTCGCGCGGTTTCGAGCGGGCCGTCCCGCAGGAAGGGCGAGTAGCCCTCCAGCGCGTAGAACAGGGTCACCCCGAGCGACCACAGGTCGGACGCCGGGCCGGTCGTGTGCCCGTCGACGCGTTCGGGCGCCATGAACTCGATGGTTCCGAGCAGCATGTTCTGCGAGGTGAGGCCGCTCTCGCCGGAGATCCGGGCGATGCCGAAATCGACCAGGAAGACCCGGTCGTCGGGGTCGACGACGATGTTGGCCGGTTTGACGTCCCGATGCAGCACCCCCGCGCCGTGTACGGCGACCAGCCCGCTCAGCACGTCGCGCCCCACCCGGGCGATCTCCCGCTCGGAGAGGGCCTGCCTCCCGATGCGGCGGTCCAGGGACGCTCCGTCGATGTACGCCATGACGATCCACGGCGAGCCGTCGTCGAGGAAGGCGTCGTGGATGTCGACGACCGCCGGGTGCCTGATCCGGGCGGCGGCCCGCGCCTCTCGCAGCGCGCGCTCCCGCCGGACCGCCACGTCCTCGCCGTACGGCGACAGCACGACCTCCTTGAGGGCGACGGACCGCCGCAGCGTCCTGTCCCAGGCGAGCCACACCGTCCCCATGCCGCCCCTGCCGAGCCGGGACATCAGCTCGTACCGCCCCTGGACGATCCGCGCCGTCACCCCGGCGACCTCAGTCCTCGTCGGGGAGCAGTTCGACCCCGCCCGACCGCTCCGCGCCCGGCCCCGGCATGCGGAGGGTGCGGGTGTCCGTCATGCCGCGCAGAGCCTCGTCCTCCAGCGACCCGTACTCGTCGTACCCGGGGCCGGGGTCGCGGTCGGCCCGCTCGACGCGGGTGCCGTTCGGCCCGCGCGAGGACCGCGCCTCCTCGTCAAAGGGGGCGGCGCGCCGGCGCGGCTCGTCCTCCTGCGGCGACCAGATGCGCCACACGCTCCCCGAGCCTCCGGGCTCCGTCGAGCGGGACCGGGGCGCGGCGCGGACGCCGAACTCCTCGCGGACGCCGTCCAGATCCCGGCGCTCGGCGAGCGCGAGCGCCTTCTCGTAGATGCCCGGCCGCTGCATGAGCTTGACCGCGACCGGCAGGCATTCGATGAGCAGGAACAGCGCGAACAGCAGCAGCCGGGCCATGCTGAGCGTGAGGTCCTTGCCGGTCAGCTCGTTGAGCGCGCGCAGGCGGGTGAGCAGGCCGTCGGTCGCCATGTTGTCGTCGTCGAAGGACCGCTGCATCCGGGCCTGCTGCTCAAGGGCGTTGTCGAGCTGCCGCTGGGCCTTCGGCAGGGCCTCCTTCGCGGCGGCCAGCCGCGTCTCCTTGGCCTGTTCACCGGACGCGTTGAGTTCCCGCTTCCGGGCCTCTATCTGCCGGGTGAGCAGCTCGATGCGCTCCTTGTCCTTTTCGTACGCCCGCTGGCTCTCCTGAGCGAGCGGGCCATTGCCCTTTTTAGGGCAGTTCGCTCCACCGTAGAGCTGGCACTGCCACTCTTTGTAGTGTTTGTCGGCCTGCTTCTGCTCATCGGACCGCTGCCCTGTCAGGGCCTTTATCTTCGCGTCCTGTTCGATGTCAAGAGGAACGTCGCCGCCGGAGGAAATCACCTGCCGCAGGTCGGCCACCTCCTTGCGGAGCTCGTCGACGCCCTTCCCCACCGCGCCCTGCTCCTGCTGCACGGCGAACGCGTCGGCGCGCCGCTGCTTCATCTCGACGATCTGGGTGTCGATCTCGGCCTTGAAGACCTGGAGCACCAGAGGAGTGGAGATCACCAGACCGAGCACGACGGCGATGACGATCCGGGGGATGGCCAGCGCCCAGCGGTTCGGCGCGTCCGCCCTGATGGTGGAGACGAGCCACCGGTCCAGGCTGAGGATCGCCAGGCCCCACAGCAGCGCGGCGGCGACGGAGAGGACGACGTTGACCCCGAGCGCGCTGCTGAGGGCGAACGTCATGGAGACCACGGCGAGCACGCTCGTGGTGAGGACGGCGCCCCCGATCCCCTCGAACTTGCCGCGCTCGGTCGGGCACGTCCGCAGAACCTCGGGGCGGGCTCCCGACAGCGCGATCAAAACCGCGGACAGCGCGGACAGGAAACGTCTCATGCTCCTCCTCGGGAATGGGAGTCCCACCGCTCGGTGACGATTGGAACGCCGCCGGTCCCCCCGGACCGGTTATCATAGGCGCCCAATGCCGCATTTCCGGACCGCCAATAGGATTTCGCCGCGCAAGCGCGACAACACCCCACCCAGATAACTCATCTTAACGTTATATGTGCTAACTAATCTGGATATCGGGGACGTAGCGCAACGAACACGACAAACCTATGGAGGACTCCTCGTGCCGGAGCCCGACGGGGATCTGAACAGGAAGGCCGTCGCGCAGGCTCTGGCGAGCCTCGGCGACACCGGCCACCTCTCCCTGGTGGAGGTCGCCGCCGACGGTGTCACCGCGTTCCGGATCCATCGGGACGCCAACGGATGCCCGCGCGGCCGGAGCTGGTCGGCGACCTGGACGGACCTCGCCGGAGAGCGCGGATGGGACGCCGACCCGGACGGGATCCGGGAGGCCGTGCTGCGCGCGGCCCGCGTCTCCCCGCCCACCGCCGAGGTGATCCTCGCGGCCGCGTCCCCCGGCGGTCCCAGGGCCGAGCAGGCCCTCGACTGGTTGCGCGCCGCGCATCCCGGCGCGCAGGTGCTGCGGGCCGGGGCCCCGATCGCCGCGCTCGTCCGCGAGGTCATGGTGGACGACCCGCTCACCAGGTCGTACGAGCTGGTCGTCATGCTCGCCGACCCCGGCACCGACCGGCTGCGGCTGACCAGCAGGCGGCTCTTCCCCATCGGCGCCCGCCCCGGAGCCCGCACCCGCGTCGCCGTCCGCTGCGAGCCCGGCGGCGCGTACGGCACCGCGTTCGCCGTGGTCACCTGGCAGGGGCCGGAGCCGCGGCTGCTGTCCGTCCAGTCCGCCCCGATCCCGCCCGGCCGGTACGAGGTGACCGCCGAGCTGGTACGCCCCGGCCGGGTGCGGTTCACCGGCCTGCCCGAGCTGTCGCCCGACCCGCGCGACTGGGACCGGCTCGTCGCCGCCCTCCCGGACCGGCTGCCAGGCGGGACCGGCCCGGCCCACCTCGTCTGCGCGGTCGAGGTCTGCGGAACGGACGACCTGGTCGCGGAACGGCTGAGCCGGGCGCGCCAGGTGATCAACCGCTCGGCGGGCGAGCTGGGCGGGCCGCTCCGGGTCTCCCTCGTCGCCTACGCGGCCCACTCGTACGACGGGTCGGCCCGGGAGTTCCCCGTACGGGCCATGACCTGGCAGGCGGACGCCGGGGAGGCCCTGGACGCGCTCGGCGAGCTGGAGGAGCAGGGCGCGATCGCGAGGGGATACCCGTACCACCCGCACGCGGCGCAGCTCGAGGACATGCTCGCCCTGGTCGTCCGACGGCTGGACTGGGACGATCCGACGCCGGTCGTCCTCCTCACCGTCGGCGGCCGGTCGCCCCATCCGCCCCGCACCGACCTGTCCGGGGTCCTGCCCTGCCCGCACCGGCACGACTGGCGCAGGCCGCTCGCCGCCCTGGAGCAGCGGCCGGGCACGGTGCTGGGCGCGATCTGCGACCAGGCGGGCGACCGGGCGCACCCGGCGTGGCACCGGCTCGGCGCGGCGGCCCTGGCCCACCTGGAGGCGGTGGACGTGCACGGGCTGGCCGCCGATCTCGGCCTCGTCGCCCCCTCCCCCGGCCACCTCCCGTTCCCCCTGCTCGACGAGACGGAGTGACAGAGCGCATGCAGCCCGAACCGGCCCGGGGCCGTCCCGGTCACAACATCTCCATGTGGGGCGCACCCGGCAGCGGCAAGACGACGCTGCTCGCGGCGTTGTTCATCGCCCTGGCCCGGAGGAACGACGACTGGAAGATCATCGGCTCCGATCCGGCCTCGTCGGACTATCTGATCGAGAAGACCAACGCGCTGTCGCGGGGCAAGGTGTTCCCCGAGGCGAGCATGACCCTGGAGCGCTACCACTGGACGCTGATCGGCCCGGCGCCCCGGCGGTCCGGGTTCTGGGGCAGGAAGGCCAAGCCGGGCCCGCCGACCCGGATCGGCATCAGCATGATCGACGCGCCCGGAGGGTTGTTCGGCACGGGACGGCGTCCGGCGGGCGCGCCCTCGGGCGTCGCGGCCGCCGCGGACGGCGCGGGAGACCCGCGCAGGCAGGAACTGCTGGACAACCTCGAACAGAGCCGGGGCATCGTCTTCCTCTTCGACCCGATCAGGGAGTTCACCCTCGGCGACGCCTTCGACCACATGCACGCTCCGCTCACCCGGCTCGCCGAACGCATGCTCGCCGCCGGCGAGTTCCTCGACGGGAAGCTGCCGCACCACATCGCGGTGTGCGTCACCAAGTTCGACGACCCCCGGGTGCTGGAGACGGCCGAGAAGCGGCGGCTGCTCACCACGGACATCGACGACCCGCACGGGGTGCCGCGGGTGACCAGCGAGGACGCCAAGGAGCTGTTCCGCGAGCTGTGCCAGGTGTCGGCCAGCGGCAACGCCGACATGGTGCTCAACGCGCTCGACCAGTTCTTCCACGCGGACCGGATCCGGTTCTTCGCCACGTCCTCGATCGGCTTCTACATCGACCGGCGCACCAAGATGTTCGACTGGGACGACTTCCAGAACATGCTCCCCGGTGAGGCGGACGAGGACTCGCGCATCAGGGGGCAGCTCCATCCGATCAACGTGGTCGAGCCCATGCTCTGGCTGGGGCAGCGGCTCGCCGCGATCAGACCGGCGACGGAGGTGTCGTGACGATCGGTGAGATCGGGTTCGAGTGGGCGCTGGAGGGGAAACGGCCCGGCGGCCACGACGACTACGAGCTGCTCTCCTGGAGCGACGCGCGGCTCGGCCCCGAGGTCTTCGAGGAGATCAGGAGCAGGTACGCCACCGGCATCTCGGCGGATCTGCCCCAGGTGACGATCGCGGTCGCGGCGACCAGGGAGAACGAGCGGGTGACCCGCCACGTCGTGCTCGCGATCCAGGAGTGGTCCGGGCACCGCGACGCGACCAACCGCAAGATCGCCTACACCCGCTGGTTCTACGTCCCGTACGACGAGCTGGCCGCCCACCGGGTGTCCTACGAGGCGCTCTACCACGCCCTCGCCGGCCTGCCGGCGACCCCGTCCCCTCCGCTGGCCGTACGCGTGCCGGGGTTCGACCCCGCGGCCGTCGTCCCCGGGCCGGACGCGTTGTCCGCCGCCGCGCTGCTGCTGACCGGGCGGCCCGTCTGCGTGGTGGGCGCCGACGCCGCCCCCATGATCGAGCGGCTGCGGTTCCTCGACACCGTCGCCGCGCTCCTGCCGTACGGCATGCGGTCGCGGCTGACCGCGGCGACCTGGACCAGCAGCACGGCCCGGCACAAGATCAGGCTGTCGTTCGCGCGGCACGCGCCGGAGGACGCCCACGAGGTGCGGTGGGGGTACGGCGCGGAGATCACCCGGCGGGACAGCCCGGCCCACGTGTGCCTGGACCTGCTGACCCGGTCCGAGGTCCGGCTCGCGGACATGCTCCGGGGGCTGGCCGGGCAGACCGAGCCGCTGTCGTTCGGCCCCGCCGACCGGCCGGTGGCCGTACGGCTGCTCGAACACTCCGGCTATCCCGAGTTGCTGTCCGGCTCCGGGAACGAAGCGGAGCCGGAGCGGGAGCCGGTTCCTCTCGGACCGGAGGAGCCGTCGGACAGCGGGGAACCGGGCCCCGCGACGGAGCGCGGAGCGGTGGCGCCCGCCTCCGGCGCGCCCGCCCGCCCGGCACACGAGCCGGGTCCGGAGCGGACCGGCGGCGTCCTCGGGCCGGCCGGAACGCCCCCGCCCGCCCGGAACGCGCGGCGGCTGACCCTGCCCGTCCGGAGCGTGTTGAACCGGCTGGGCCGCGGCCACGGCAGAGAGCCCGCGCCCGGCGCGACGACCGGGGGCACGGCCGCGCCCACCACGCCCTACCGGCGGGCCGCGGACGAGGGCCCGAGCGCCGTGCCGCTGTCGATGCGGGCCGCGCTCGGCGGGCTGGAACAGGCCGACCACGGGAAGCGGGCCCGGTCCGGCCGGGGCCCGCACGCCAAGGTCATGCTGACGGTGGCCTTCGCGACGGCGGGCATCACCTTGATCTGCATCGGCGTGCTGGTGTTGGTGCGCTCCCCCGGCGGGGATCCCCCCACCGGCCCGGACGTCGCCGGGGCGGAGCCGGGCACCGTCGTCATCCAGGCGCCGAAACGGCCGGAGGATGCGTTCGCGACGAACGTGGTGGCGGAGGTCGTCCGGCGCGCGGGCCATCGGGACGACATCCGGCGGAGCGACACCCCCGCCGTCGGCGCGCCCGCCGAGAAGCCGGCCGTGATCCTCGCCGAAGGCCCGGACTCCGCGCTCGCGGGAGCCCCGACGGCGGCGCCGGGGTTCGTCCAGGTCGGCTCGATCCCGGTGCCGAACCCGGACGTCCTGGTCTACGACATCGGGCTGATCACGCCGGAGAAGTTGCGCGCGGCCTTCCAGGGACAGGACAAGGAGGTCCGCGTCTCGCTGCCGGACACCGCCCCGAGGGAGCTGGCGGAGACCCTGAAGCGGCGCTACCCCTCCCTGCGGCTGGAGCCCGCCCCGGGACAGGACCCGCTGCGCGCCCTCCGGGACAAGACGGTGCAGGCCGCCGTCGTGCCCCGCTCCGCCGCCGGCGACGACGGCTACGCGCGGTTGGACGGGCCCGACGGGCTGCCGAGCCGTACACTCTTCGTTTTCTGCAACGTGGCCGCCCTCGACGTGCTCCACGACGACCTGGGCAGGGTGGCCGCTTCCGTCGATCCGGGCGTTCTGGCGTCGGCCGACTTCGACTCGCCCAAGGAGGCGGCCGCCCGCGTGGTCGGCGCGGTCCTGCCGCCGAGCCGTCCGCCCGCCGTCTCGAAGGCCGGTGAGCAGGAGAGCGACCAGGGGCGGGGCTCGTTCTGGCAGGCCCTCGCCCTGATCGCCGGCGGGGCCGTCTTCGGCTTCCTGGCCCTCCTGGTGGCGATATGGGTTCCCTCCCGGTTCGAGCCGCGCACCTAGGCGTCCGCGGACCTCGGCCGGGTCGCTCGCTTCGCCGGAAGGAGCCCGCGGTCCTCGCTCCGTTCCCTCGGTCCCGGTGAACGTCCGGCGGACAGCGCACCGGCCCGGCCGCCGCGCCCCATCCGGGTGGGTCCCGGAGCGGCCTGTCGCGCTCGGCTCTCGCCAATCTGCCCACCTCCGCGACGCGAGCCGGCCCGGAAACTGCCGATCTGGCAGTGAATCGGGGCGCCTGTTGCCCGGTCTGACACGACAAACCAAACTACGCCTGCGTATCTGACAGCAGCGGAGGTTGTGATGTCACGTGAGCATTCCCACCCGTTCGTCCCGTACCGTCCGGCGCGGTACGGCGAGCAGGAGATGATCGCCCGGGGACGGGCGTTCTACGAGCACCTCGACCGGCGCAGGAGCGTGCGCTTCTTCAGCGACGAGCCGGTGCCGCGCGAGTGCCTGGAGCTCGCGGTGCGGGCGGCGAACACCGCGCCGTCGGGGGCGCACCAGCAGCCGTGGAAGTTCGTCCTGGTCGGCGACGCCGCGACCAAGCGGCGGATCAGGGAGGCCGCCGAGGCCGAGGAGCGGCAGAACTACGAGGGCGGCCGGCTCACCCCCGAGTGGCGCGCGGCGCTCGCCCCGCTGGAGACCACCTCGGACAAGGGTTATCTGGAGGTGGCGCCCTGGCTGGTGGTCTGCTTCGCCGAGAAGTACGGCCTGCGGCCCGACGGCACCCGGGTCAAGCACTACTACGTCAACGAGAGCGTCGGCATCGCCTGCGGCCTGTTCATCGCGGCGCTGCACGAGATGGGCCTGTCCACGCTCACCCACACGCCGAATCCGATGGCGTTCCTCGGCGAGATCTGTGAGCGGCCGGCCAACGAGCGGCCGTACATCCTGTTCCCGGTGGGGTACGCGGCGGCGGACGCGGAGGTGCCCGACCTGGCGCGCAAGCCCGACGCCCTGGTGGATTTCGCGCCCAGGTGACGGGGACCGCCGCGGGCGACCCGCCCCGGGCGGCAGCGGTGGCGCGGCAGGAGTTTTGGGCCTTGTAACGACGCGGTGTCAAAGCTACGATCGCCACAACTCTTAGGAAACTTTCTTAAAAGATTCGCGGCTCCGCCCGCTCTCTCCAGCGACGCGAGACGGGCGGAGCCGCCACCCGCAGGCCGGCCCCCGGCCGCGACGCGCTCTCCCGTCGCGGTCCTCCCCGTACGGCTCGCGTCCGCCGCCTCCTCGGGCGCGGGCCGTACGGCACCCCCCACCCCCGACCCGAGGTGAACATGAAGTTACGCGCCACCCTGGTCGCCCTGGCGACCCTGTTCCTGAGCCTCGTCGCGCTGCCCGCCCAGGCCGCCGCGTCGGTCACCGCCACCTTCACCAAGACCCAGGACTGGGGCTCCGGGTTCGAGGGCCGGGTGACCGTGACCAACGGCACGTCCTCCCCCGTGAACTGGTCCGTCCAGTTCGACCTGCCGGCCGGGTTCTCCATCCCGTCCGCCTGGGACGCGACCATGGCCCGCAGCGGCCAGCACTACACCTTCACCCCGCCCTCCTGGGCCGGGGCGCTCGCCGCCGGGGCCAGCCAGAGCTTCGGCTTCAACGGCACGCCCGGCAACTTCTCCGGCATCTCCAACTGCACCGTGAACGGCGGCGCCTGCGGCGGCTCGGACGTCCAGGTCCCCGGCAAGCCCGGCGCCCCGAGCGTCACCGGGGCCACCGACGGCTCGATCTCCCTGAGCTGGGGCGCGGCCACCGGCACCGTGACCGGCTACCGCGTCTACGAGGGATCCACCCAGCGGGCCTCCGTGACCGGCACCACCGCCACGGTCACCGGCCTCGCCACCTGCTCGTCGCACACCTTCACCGTCAAGGCGTACAACGCGGCGGGCGAGTCGGCGGCGAGCGACTCCGTCTCGGGCTCGACCACCGGCTGCTCCAGCGGCGTGCCCGGCAAGGTGGGGACGGTCACCGCCGGGCAGGTCGGCGACACGGGCCTCACCCTGAACTGGCCGGCGGCCACCGGGACGGTCACCGGCTATCGGATCCGCTCCGGCGGCACGCTCGTGGCCACCGTCACCGGCACCTCCCACCCGATCACCGGCCTGACCGCCTGCACGGCCTACTCCTACACGGTCACCGCGTACAACTCCGTCGGCGAGGGCCCGGCGAGCGACCCGGTGTCCGTCACCACGACCGGCTGCCCGATCGGGCCGCTGCCCAAGCACTTCCTCACCGGGTACTGGCACAACTTCGACAACCCGACCGTCGAGCTGAAGCTGTCGGCCGTGCCGAACGAGTACGACCTGGTCGCCGTCGCGTTCGGCGAGGCCACCTCGACGCCCGGCGAGGTCTCCTTCGCCGTCGACCCCGGCCTGTCCCGCTCGCTCGGGGGATACACGGACGCGGAGTTCAAGGCCGACCTGCAGACCCTGCACGCGCGCGGCAAGAAGGTCATCCTCTCGGTCGGCGGCGAGGCCGGGCGGGTCCAGGTGGGCAGCGCCGCCGCCGCGACGAAGTTCGCCGACTCCATGTACGCCCTGATCCAGAGCTACGGCTTCGACGGGGTGGACATCGACCTGGAGAACGGCCTCAACGCCACCTACATGGCCCAGGCGCTGCGCTCCCTGCGCGCCAAGGTCGGCGCCGGACTGATCATCACGATGGCGCCGCAGACCATCGACATGCAGTCGACCGGGATGGAGTACTTCAAGCTCGCGCTGAGCATCAAGGACATCCTCACCGTCGTCCACACGCAGTACTACAACTCGGGCTCCATGCTCGGCTGCGACCAGGCGGCCGCCTACTCGCAGGGGACGGTCAACTTCATGACCGCGCTCGCCTGCATCCAGTTGGAGAACGGGCTGCGCCCCGACCAGGTCGCCCTCGGCCTGCCCGCCGGTCCCGGCGCGGCCGGAGGCGGCGTCGTGTCACCGTCCCTCGTCAACCAGGCCCTCACCTGCCTGGCGACCCGCACCAACTGCGGCACCTTCGTCCCGCCGCGCGCCTATCCCGAGATCAGGGGCGCGATGACCTGGTCCATCAACTGGGACGCCGGCAACAACTGGAACTTCTCCAAGACCGTCAAGCCTCACCTCGCCACCCTCCCCTAACCCCCCAAGGAGCGCGAATGAGAACGCGGATGAGATTACGTCGCACGGCGACGGCGGCGCTCGCCGCCCTCGCGATGGCCACCGTCGGCGCCACCGTCACCACCTCGGTGACGTACGGAGCCTCCGCCACGGTCGCCGCGTACCCGGCCTGGCAGGCGTGGACCGCGTACAGCGTCGGCGCCCGGGTGACGTACAACGGCGTCGACTACGAGTGCATCCAGGCGCACACCTCCCTTCCCGGCTGGGAGCCGTCGAACGTGCCGGCCCTGTGGAAGGTGGCCGGCGGCGGGACCGGCGACCCCACGCCGCCCACCGTCCCGGGGAACCTGCGCAGCACGGGCAGCACGACCAGCAGCATCTCGCTGGCCTGGAACGCCTCCACCGACAACGTCGGCGTCACCGGCTACCAGATCTACCGGGGCGGCAGCCTGGTGACGACCGTCACCGGCACGACGTACACCGACGGCGGCCTGGCCGCGGGCACCTCGTACAGCTACACGGTCCGCGCCACGGACGCGGCGGGCAACCTCTCCGACCCGAGCAACACGCTGACCGCCAGCACCCAGGCCGGCAACGGAGCGCCGGGGGTCCCGGGCACGCCCACGGTCACCGGGAGCACCAACTCGTCGATCTCGTTGTCCTGGTCGGCGTCGAGCGGCACCGTGACGGGCTACCGCGTCTACGAGGGCGGCACCCAGGTCGCCCAGGTGACCGGGACCACCGCCACGGTCTCCAATCTGGGCGCCTGCTCGTCGCACACCTACACCGTCAAGGCGTACAACGCGAACGGCGAGTCGGCGGCGAGCGGCTCGGTCAGCGGCAGCACCACCGGCTGCCAGACCGGCGGCCGCCTTCCGGGCGCGCCGTACCTCTACATGGGCTGGGGCAACCCGCCGAGCCCGGCGACGGTCATGGACGCGACCGGGATCAAGTCCTTCACCATGGCGTTCATCCTGTCCAGCGGCGGCTGCACCCCGGCGTGGGACGGGCAGCGCCCGCTCTCCGGCGGCACCGACGCCCAGGCGATCTCGACGATCAAGTCCAAGGGCGGCAGCGTCCAGATCTCCTTCGGCGGCTGGCAGGGCAACAAGCTCGGCCCGAACTGCTCCACCCCGGCCGCGTTCGCGGGCGCGGTGCAGCAGGTCATCGACGCGGTGGGCCCGGCGGTGGTCGACTTCGACATCGAGAACACCGACGAGTTCGAGAACTACACCGTGCAGGACCGCATCCTGAACGCGCTGAAGATCGTCAAGCAGAACAACCCGAACGTCAAGATCGTGGTCACCTTCGGCACCACCACCACGGGCCCGAACTCGCACGGCGTCCGCCTGATCAACCAGGCCAAGGCGCTGGCGGTCCCGATCGACAACTACACGATCATGCCGTTCGACTTCGGCGGCGGCGCCAACATGTACCAGAACACGGTCAACGCGGCCGAGGGCCTGAAGAACGCGCTCAAGTCCGCCAACGGCTGGACCGACGCGCAGGCGTACGCGCACATGGGCATCTCGGGCATGAACGGCCTGTCCGACCAGCAGGAGCTGACCAGCCCGGCGACCTGGACCCAGATCCGTGACTGGGCGCTGTCCAAGGGCCTGACCCGCCTCGCCTTCTGGTCCGCCAACCGCGACCGTCCGTGCCCGGGCGGCGGCGTGTCCGAGAACTGCAGCGGCATCGCGCAGGACAACTGGGAGTTCACCAAGATCACGGCCGGTTTCTGACGGCGGTCTCCGTGGACCCGCGTCGCCTCGCGGGTCCACGGTCCGCCTCCGGCCGGTACGGCTCGCGTCAGCGCCCGCACCCGCGGACGCGAGCCCGCCGGGCGGTCACGTGACCGGGCGGTTCAGGACGTGAGCGCGCCGATGGCGGTGGCGACGTAGAGGCAGCCGCTGGCCGAGACGGCGACCCCCGCGAGCGCGGGACTCCACGAGGACACGGCGAGGGCGAGCCGCGCCCCTCTCGTACGGCCCGCGAGCAGCGCCGACCCCCTGATCGTCAGGACGCCGACGGCGGTCAGCGTGACCGCCATCCCCACGCCGAACGCGACGACGACGAGGACGGCGACGAGCGCGCGCCCCGTGAGCAGCCCGCTCACCAGGACGATGAACGCCGACGGCGAGGGGACCAGCCCGCCGGAGACCGCCAGCGCGGTGAGCCCGCGCCGCGACCACGGATCGACCGGCCCCTCCCCGCCGTGCCCGTGCCCGTGTCCATGCCCGTGCCCGTGCCCGTGCCCGTGGCCGTGCTGCCGCTCCTGGGATCGGGCGGCCAGGTGCCGGCGGACGAGGTGGACGCCGACGGCGATCACGACCAGCCCGGCGGGCACCTGCAGCCACGCGGTGACCGTCTTGGTGTCGAAGGCGGCGCTCGACAGGCCGACCCAGGCCAGCGCGAGGACCAGCACCGAGAACGTGTGCATCAGCGCCACGATCACCCCCAACCGGACCGCGTGCCGGTAACGGCCCCGCGTGCCGACGAGGTAGGCGGCCGTCACACTCTTGCCGTGCCCGGGCGCGACCGCGTGCAGCGCCCCCACGCCGAACGCCACGGCCAGGACCAGCCACGCCGCACCGGCGCCGTCGAAGAGGCCGATCAGATAGTTCTCCGACTGCGTGCCGGCCGTCATGCCCGGACACCCCCGGCCCGGCGGCGCCGCCACAGGAGCGCGCCGAGCACGGCCGCGCCGGCCGCGGCCAGACCGCCCGCCAACCCGCCGGCCAGGCCGCCGGGCAGGGCGCCGGCCCCCTCCGCCGAGGATGTGAAGCGCAGCCGCTCGGTGGGGTGCGCGGCGGTGAGGAGCGCACGATCCGGCGTGGCGGGCGTGTCCGCGACGATCACCGTGCGATAGGACGCGTTGAGGTCGGTGAGCGCCTCGACCGTGACGTCGGCGTCGACCACCGGTCCCGGGCACTCGAACGTGAACCGCGCGCCGTCGGCGAGCAGCCGCTCCAGGGGCTCCAGCCGTCCGGGGCAACGCCGGCCGTCCCGCGCGACCGCCACGCGGGCGAGCAGGTAGTCGCGTACGGCCGTGGAGCGCTGGAGCTTCTGCTCCCCCGTCAGCTCCACGGAGACCGCGCCGGCGGACGGGTCCTCGAAGGCGCCGAGCGACTGGCCGAGGGCGACCCAGTCGTCCTCGGCGGCGTGCCAGGCGACGGCCACGGTCGCGCCTTCCACGCTGACCCTGGCGGTCGAGGGCGGGCCGAAGGGGTGGGCGGCCGCCGCCGGGGCGAGACCCCCGACGACGACGGCGGCGAGGAGCGGGCAGAGGAGCGCCCGCAGGAGGGGCAGGGGCATGTGTTCTCCCGGACGGAGCCGTGCCAGGGGCCGGGCCCCGGAGAGAACCCGGGAAACCCGGCGGGATCCGGCCCCCGGCACGGTCGCGGTCACTTCTTGGTGACGGTGACGACGGGGCTGGTGATCCGCTGGTTCTGGCTGTCCAGGGCGACCACGTACGTTCCGTCCTTGACGTTGGCCGGGAGGCGGAGGTCGTAGGTCAGCCGGCCCAGCTCGTCGGCCTGCGCCCGGCCGATCTCGACGTCGCCGTGGCCCTCGCCCCTGCCCCTGTCCTCGGCGGCGGCCGCGCGCAGCCGGACGGTCACCTGCTCGCCCGGGTCGTAGCCGTACGCCGTGACCTGGAGGGAGCCCTTCTTCTCGACCGTGGTCCTGTCGACCGCCACCTGCTCGCCGGCCGTGTTCTCCGCGGTGCGGATCTCGTTGACCGTGCGCTCGCCCTTGTCGTTCTTGCGGACGAGGAAGCCGTCGTGGTGCTCGCCGTTGGCGTACCGCGACTCGAACCGGATGCTGTCCGCCTCGACGTCGATGAGCTGGTAGAGCTGCGTGTTCTCGCTGGTGCTCACGACCTCGGCGCCGTTGCCGGTCCAGTTCTCGCCCTTGTTGAGGGCGTACATCTTGCCCCCGGACACGGACACGACGTAGACGACGCCGTTGTGGACGGCGGCGGTCTTCCGCGCGGTCTGGACGTTGCCCCGGCCGTACGAGTGGTCGTGGCCCTGCAGGACCAGGTCCACGCCGTACTTCTCGAACAGCGGCCCCCACTGGTCGCGGACCTGCGCGTTGTTCCGGGTGCCGGTGGTCGAGTAGACGGGGTGGTGGAACGTGACGACGGTCCACTTGTTGGGGTTGTCCTTGAGCAGGCCCTCCAGCCAGCGCGTCTGGTCCGCCATCAGCGTGGCGTTGCTCTGGTAGTTGGAGTCGAGGCCGATGAAGCGCACGCCCTGGTAGTCGACGGTGTACGCGGTCTGCTTCAGTTCGGCGTTGCCCGGCCCGTTGTCGGGATACGGGAACTGCGGCCGCCAGAAGGCCGACAACCCGTTGCTGTACTCGTGGTTGCCGGGGATCGAGATGTTGTTGACCTGGCTGTCGATGAACCCGCCGGCCCGGAACCACTGACCCCACTGCTCCTCGCTGTTCGCGGAGTCGATGAGGTCGCCGGCGTTGACGATCGCCCTGGCCTGCGGCCGGTCGGCGAACGCCTGGCGGAAGACACGCGGCACCGCGGAGTCGAGGTAGTTCTGCGCGTCGCCGTAGTAGACGAACGAGAACGGCTCGAACCCGGCGGCCGCCGTGGTGAAGTCCGTCCACGCGCTCCAGTTGGCGCCGTCGCCCACCCGGTACGTGTACCGGGTGTTCGGCTTCAGGCCGGTGAACTCGACGGTGTGGTAGGTCGAGGCGTATCCCAGGGTCGTGTTCACCGGTGTGGTGGAGCCGGCCATGACGGTCTTCACCGCGCCCGCGGCCGGGAGGACCTGGCCGAGCGCGCGCGGCGCCTCCAGGATCTGCGCCTGGGCGTTCTCGGCGGTCGCCTCGGCGCGCCAGGTCACCTTCTGGCTGCTGGACGGTGTGGTGGTCGGGGTGAGGATGATCCGGTCCGGGACGGGGGACGGCTTGTGCACCTCGGAGGCGGGATGGACGGGCGGAGTCGCCGCGCCGAAGGCCATGGGGCCGACGGACAGTCCGGCGACGAGCAGCGCGCCGGCTCCGGCCGTCGCCAGCTTGCCCGGCCGGGACCCGAGCGGCCACGGTCTCCTGACGTCACTCACGTTCGCTTCACTCCATTGGATGAGGGGGCTGTGCCCGCCCGTCGGCTGCGGGCGGACGTCCGAAATTCATCCAGGAGCGGCTGACCGCTGATCGTCTTCCGGCTGGCCGGGAGATGAACTGATGATCCCCCGTTTTGGCGTCATGCGCCGTTGGCCCGGCGTTCACCGGGGGCCGTCTACGATCGCGGCGAAGCGACGCGACCGAAAACACCCGGCTTGACCGGAACGATCCCCGAACGACACGACGGACAGGTGACGGCGATGCCCATCCGTGCCGCCCGGCGGACCGCCGCCCGGCGCTGGACACTGCTTCCGGGCGCCGCCGCGCTCGGCCTGCTCTTCGTCGTGCCGCCCGCGCCGGCCGTCGTGAAGGACGACTCCTTCGTCACGGCGCGGACCACCGGCATCCTCACCATCGAGGGCGGCGAGTGCTTCACCGACCCGACCTACTCGCGGTCCGCCGGAGAGCCGGTGGTGGTGTACACACCGTGCGCCGAAGGGGCGGACAACCAGTCGTACGGCTTCGCCGAGGCGCAGGACGGCCCCTGGGACCGCGCGGCGCTCGCGTCGTTCTCGTGGCGCAGGTGCGCGGCGATGTTCGACCGGAACTGGCCGGGTGGGGCGGCCTCCGGGCTGGACTTCTATCCGATCATGCCCACGGAGGAGACGTGGGCCGACGGCGACCGGGACGTGATGTGCGCCGTCTACGCCCGCGGCGGGCGGCTGCCCGGCTCGATGCTGCCCCTGGCCTGAGCGCTCCGTGAGCGGCGCGACCGGCTGGGGGGCGTCACCAGGTGACGGGGAGCGCGGCGAACCCTCCGGTGAGGCGGTGGGCGCGCGCCTCCAGGCGCTCCCGCGGCACGGCCAGGCGCAGCGCGGGGAAGCGCGGGAAGAGCGCCTGGAAGACGGCCCGCAGCTCCACCCTGGCGAGACTCGCCCCCAGGCAGTAGCGGCCCGCGTAGCCGAAGCCGACGTGCGGGTTCTCGCTCTCGCGCCCGATGTCGAACCGGTCGGGGTCGGGGTAGGCGCGCTCGTCCCGGTTCGCGGCGAAGGTCGCCAGCACCACCAGCTCACCGGCCCGGATCGTGACGCCGCCGATCTCGACGTCCTCGTGCGCGTACCGGACCAGCCCGTGCTGGCTGGGCGCGGCCATCCGCAGGATCTCCTCCACCGCCGCGCCGGCCCGCCCGGGGTCGCGGGCCAGGGCGTCCCGCTGCGCCGGGTCGCGTAGGAGGAGCAGCACGCCGTGGTCGATCTGGTTGACGGTCGTCTCGTGCCCGGCGAACAGGAGGCCGCCCGCGATCCTGGCGATCTCCTGCTCGGGCAGCTCCGCGGTGGCGAGGTCGGTGTACACGTCCTCGCCGGGCCGCTCCCGCTTGGCCCGCACGATCGCGTAGCTGTACGCGTTCATCTCCGCCTGGGCGGCGGCGGACCGTTTCGGATCGGACAGGTCCGTCATCTCCTCCGCGATCGCCCGGAACCGTTCCCTGTCCGCGTACGGCACGCCCAGCAGCTCGCAGATCACCTGGATCGGGAGCGGGACGGACAGGCACGCGTGCAGGTCCGCGGGCGGCCCCTGTCCGGCCATCCGGTCGAGCAGCTGGTCCACGAGGTGCTCGACGTGGGCGGAGAGGCGCCGCATCCGCCGCGCCGAGAACGCGGGGGCGAGCAACCGCCGCATGGAGTCGTGGACCTCGTGTTCGGTGGCGTGGTCGCCGGTCGGGCCTCCGGCGAACGCGCTGTGGGAGAGCCGGGGCGCCGACTCGGGGGCGGGGTGCGACCGGCCGAACCGGTCGTCGGCGAAGATCCGCCTGATCTCCTCCCAGCCGCTCACCAGCCAGGCTTCGTCGCCGATCTCGGTGCGTACCCTGCTGATCGGCTCGGTGGCTCTGAGCTGCCCGAACTCGGGGGAGATCTCCAGGACGTCGTTCCGCGGGAACGGCAGCCGAGGGAGTCCGGACATGAGGGGTCTCCCTTCGCGAGACACGTGGGGCCTTCCTCGGGTCTCTCCGCTCCCCGAGCGAACAAGCCGCCCTAAATCACCCTTTGACGCTTTTTCACCTTTGGGCGGCCGATCGCGCTTTATGTCGCGTTTAAAAGATCAAAAACAGGATTAGCGCCGACCAAAAGTGGACATTTAGACGTTTGGCCGGGACAAGTCGGAGCCGGGGGCTCTACGTTCCAAATCATGCACCAAACGCCTGGCTATCAGCAGCAGCCGTACGACCACCCGCCGCAGCCGCAATGGCAGCAGCAACCGCCGCCGCAGCCGCAGCCCCCCACCTTCACGCCCCCCACGCACCCCACGCCTCCCGCGCCGACGCCGCCGCCCTCGCGCCGCAAGCCCGGCAGCAAGGCTCCGCTGTTCATCGTCATCGCGATCGTGGTCCTCGCCGCGATCGGCGCCGCCGTCTTCTTCCTGACCGGGGGCGACGACACCGCCCCGGAGGCCAAGCCGGCCAAGAGCGCGGCCGCCCGTACGGCCGAGACCCTCCCCACCCCGAACGCCGGAGAACGCGCGGTCTACCTGGAGTCCCTCCGGGCGATCTCGCCCGAACTCGCCGCGAACGAGGACCGGGCGATCCGGCAGGGCGGCCTGGTCTGCCAGCGCATCCTCAAGCCCGACGAGGGCGGCATGAGCCTCCCCCAGTACACGGTCGCGGAGCTGTCCAAGGGCGACACGGCGATCACCCGGGTACAGGCCTTCAAGGTGATCGTCGCGGTGAAGGCGTGGTGCGGCAAGTCCTGACCCGTGCCGATCGGCGCCCCCCGGCATTCGGCTCGGGCCGGGCGTCTCGCCGTGTCAGGCCGATGTCGGATCGGGGCCGGGTCCGGATTTCGGGAACCGGACCGGACCCGATCCCCGATGCGACATTCTTGCCATCTTGACCAGTTTTGGTGCGCAATCTTCCTTTTGTCGGAAAGTTTTGGCCTAGTGTGATCACGTGGGCGACGGCAGAGCCCCCGTGAGCATGTGGCAGCGCTGCTCGATAAGAACCCGCCTGACAGTGATCACGAGCGCTGTCATGGCGCTGATCTGCACTGTCATCGTCGTCCTCGCCGTGATCGCCATCCGGCAGAACGTCAGGGAGTACCGCGCGAAGAACCTGGTCGGCCGGGCCGTGGAGATCAGCCAGCAGGTCCGCGAGAACGGGCACGTCCCGCCGCTGCCCGACAGCCCCGGCAGCGCGATCCAGGTGTTCAACCCGTCCGGCGTGCTCGTCGCCGCCACCCCCAACGTGGCGCACGCCCCGCCGATGAACAGGCTGGTCTCCCGGGCCACCGTCTACGCCACCAGGAACATCTGCGACCTGCGCGCTTTCCCCGGCGAGTGCAAGATCGGCATCTACTTCCCCTTCCACATGACCGACGGGATGTGGCGGCTCCACATGGTGGTGCCCGACGTCCCCTGGTACGTCAACCTCAGGCTGCTGGGAGCACTCCTCGCCGGCTGGATCCTCCTCGTGGGAGCGACCGCCCTGGCCGCCTACCGCATCGTGAGCAGGACCCTCGCCCCGGTCGACGCCATGACGTCCAAGCTGGCCGAGATCACGGTCGGCGACCTGAGCCAGCGCGTCCCCGTCCCCTGGTTCCACGACGAGCTGCGGCGGCTCGCCGAACGCGCGAACCAGACGCTCGACCGGGCCGAGACGGCGGTCGAACGGCAGCGCCGCTTCGCCTCCGACGCCTCCCACGACCTGCGCAGCCCGCTGACCGCCATCCACACCGAGATCGAGGAGGCCCTCCTCCACCCCGAGGACACCGACTGGGAGAACACCGCGCAGACCCTGCTGGACAGCGTGGAACGGCTGCAGTCCCTCGTCACCTCCCTCCTCCAGGTCGCCCGGCTGGACGCGGGCGCCCCCGCCCGGCGCGACCCCGTCGATCTGGCCGAGCTGGTGACCTCCGAACTGGCGCTGCGCCCGCGCGGCGTCGCGATCGCCGAACGGCTCACGCCCGGCGTGACGGTCAGCGGCGACCGGCTCCATCTGGCCCGCCTGCTCGGCAACCTCCTCGACAACGCGGAGCGCCACGCCGAGAGCACCGTGACGGTCACGGTCATCCGGGAGGGCGGGACCGGAGTGCTCGAAGTCCTCGACGACGGCGACGGCATCCCTCCCGAGCAGCGGGAGGCCGTCTTCCAGCGGTTCGTACGCCTCGACTCCTCGCGGAAGAAGGACGCCGGGGGCACCGGGCTCGGCCTGCCGATCGCCCGGCAGATCGCCGAGAACCACGGCGGCACGCTCAGGATCGCCGACTGCCCGCGCGGCGCGAGGTTCGTGCTCCGCCTCCCGCTGCGCGAATGAGCGCGGGCGCCTGTTCACCCGTCCCGTCCCGCGCCTGCCATCGCCGTGCCGTGCCGTGCCGTGCTGTGCGTGGCCGTGCTGTGCTGTGCTGTGCCGTGCGGTACGGGCAGGGTCGTCAGTGCGAGGGGACGAACCCGAGCCGCTTGTCCACCACGTTGGCCAGCGGCGCGCCCGTGGCGTACCGGCGCAGGTTGTCCAGGAACACGTCCGCGAGAGCGCCCCGCCAGCCCGCCGCGTCGCCGCTCATGTGCGGGGAGATCAGCACCTGCGGGAACGACCACAGCGGATGCCCGGCGGGCAGCGGCTCCTCCTCGAAGACGTCGAGCGCCGCCCCGGCGAGTCGTCCCGAACGCAGCGCCTCGACGAGGGCGCCGGTGTCGACCGTCTCCCCCCTGCCGACGTTGATCAGCCGAGCGGACGGCCGGAGCGCCGCGAACACGTCGGCGCCGATGAGCCCGCGGGTCTCGGGGGTCAGCGGCGCCACGTTCACCAGGTAGTCGACGTCCCCGACCACCGCCGCCAGCCGCGACGAGTCGTACACCGCGTCGAAGTCGGCGTCGCCCTCCCGCGTGGTGCGCCCCGCGCCGAGGATCGTGAGGCCGACCGCTCGGAGCATCCGCGCGATCTCCCGCCCGATGGCGCCGGTTCCGACGATCATGGCGGTCCGGCCGTCGATCCGCTCGGTCACGCGGTGTTCCCAGCGGCGCGCCCGCTGCAGCCGCCACGATCCCGGCAGGTCCTTGGCGAAGGCCAGGACGCAGGCCAGGACGTACTCGGCGATGGGCCGGTCGAAGACACCGCGCGAGTTCGTGACGACCACGTCGGACGCGCGCAGCTCGTCGAACATCAACCGGTCCACGCCCGCCGCCGCCACATGGATCCAGCGCAGGGCGTCGGCCCGATGCCAGACCGGACGCAGCGCGGGCGAGAACGCGTCCCACAGCAGCAGCGCGTCACTGCCCGGCAGGGCGTCGCCCAGGTCCTGCGCTCGGGCGTATCTCACCTCACCGGCCAGCTCACGCAGCAGATCCCGCGACGGCGGCGGATCGTCGGCGTGGAGCACGGTGAGGACCACCCGGCTCCCGCCGTGACCCGGCGTCCCGGTCGCGGAGACCGGGCCGGGCTCGGATGGCTTCGTGACAGGCGGACGTTGCCGCATCGGTACGGCGCTCCTTCGCTGATATGGCGGCGAGGGGGGAGCGCGGCGACGGGACGAGCCCTCCACGCCGGTGCTCGCGTACTTCCCGGCCGGTCGCCGACGTAACCTCCGGGTTCGTTTGCCTGGAACGGGGTTTTCCCCGGACGCCCGTCAGTACCGCGGGGCCGCGTCCAGCAGCGGGGCCAGCGCCGCCTCCAGGTCCGCGATGCCGCCGTACACCACGCCGGTCATGCCGAGCGCCACGGCGGCCTCGACGTTCTCCGTCCGGTCGTCCACGAACAGGCACCGTTCCATCGGGACGCCGGCCCGCTCGGCGGCGATCTCGTAGATCGCCCGGTCCGGCTTGGCCACGCCGACCCTGGCGCTGTTCACGACGTCGTCCGCGAAGTACGCGAGCCCGAGCCGGGCGAGGTCGTCCTCCACCTCAAGGGTCGCGTTGGTCACCAGCACGACGGGCACGTGCGCCTGGGCGCGGCGGAGCAGCTCCACCACGTCCTCGTCGGCGCGGAACGAGGTCCGGGCGAACGCGGTGGCCAGCTCGCGGGCCGACTCGGCCGGAACGTGCCCGGTGAGCGCGGAGGCGATGGCGTCGGTCCACTGCTCGACGGTCTGCTCGCCGCGGAGCACCGGCAGGTCGTTCTCCGGCGCGAGCGCGATCGCGGCGGTCGTGCCCTCCGCGATCCCGGCGGCACGTTCCATCCGGGTCAAGTCGGTCATGTCATAGAAGCGGATCACGCCGTCGAGGTCGCACAGGACGGCGTCGAAGGGCCTGGCGTCCACGGCCCGGGGGCCGTCTCCGGAGGCGACGTCCGCACCGGAGGGGACACCGGCCGGGGCACTGGACGGGAGATCGGTCGGGGAGACGGCCTCGGGGATGGCCTGGGGATTCGTCACGACACCTCCATAGCACACCCGGCGCCCGCCGCGGACGGCGCCGCCGGGCCCCGCGGCGCCCGGCGGCTATCCGTCCTCGTCCCGCCCGTCGTCGTTCCGGCCGTCGTCGTTCCGTTCGCTCCGGCCGTCGCCCCGTCCGTCACGCCGGGTGTCGCGGCCCGCGTGCCTGAGCGCCAGGCGCAGCGCGTACTCGATCTGGGCGTTGACGCTGCGCAGGTCGTCGGCGGCCCATTTGGCGACCGCCTCGTAGACGGCGGGGTCGAGCCGGAGCAGCAGCTTCTTGCGTTCGACCATGATCAGGACGGATCAGGCATAGAGGCTTCCGGCGTTGACCACCGGCTGGGTCGCCCGGTCGCCGCAGAGGACGACCAGGAGGTTGGACACCATCTGGGCCTTGCGCTCCTCGTCGAGTTCGACCACGCCCTGCGCGGCCAGCCGGTCCAGGGCGAGACCCACCATACCGACCGCGCCCTCGACGATGTGGGCACGCGCGGCGACCACCTGAGCGGCCTGCTGCCGGACCAGCATGGCCTGGGCGATCTCGGGGGCGTACGCCAGGTGGGTGATGCGGGCCTCCAGCACCTCGATCCCCGCGAGGCCGGTGCGCTCGCGCAGCTCGGCCGTGAGCTCCTCGGCCACCTCGGCGCCGTCCCGCAGGCTGGTCCGGCCCTCGACGTGCGAGTCGTACGGGTGGCTGGTGGCCAGGTGGCGCACCGCGGCCTCGGACTGGATGGCCACGTACTCCTCGTAGTCGTCCACCGCGAACGCGGCCCGGCCGGTGTCGACGACCTTGTAGACGACGACGGCGGCGATCTCGACCGGGTTGCCGTCGGCGTCGTTGACCTTGAGCTTGGCGGTCTCGAAGTTGCGCACACGCCGGCTCACACGCTGCTTGGTGGTCAGCGGGAGCACCCACTGGAAGCCGGCCTCGCTCACGGAGCCGACGTACCGGCCGAGGAACTGCACGACCTTGGCCTCGTTGGGGTTGATCACGGTGAAGCCGCTGGCCGCGACGAAGAAGACCACGATCCACGCGATCACGGCCAGGCCCGGGAGCCCGAAGTCGCCGGGGTCGTCGCCGAAGGATCCACCGTCCATCCCGCCTCCCGACCAGTGGTTCACCGCGATCACGGCGATCGCGCCACCGAGAACCAGCAGCCCGACCAGCACGGCGAAGCCGTTCAGACGGAACGCTCGACGCTCCATCGTTCCTCCTTGCTATTGAAGTGATATCACCACGATAGCCCAAAGCTAGCTCAAGCGCGCAAGTCGGATATTTGCCGCGCCTGGATGTTTTGGGCCTTGTCGAGGCCCCGGCCCGGAGTTACGATCCGGCTAATTAATTAGGAAACTTTCCTTAAGGAAAGAGCTCTCACATGCGCCGATTAGCCGTTCTGTTGCTCCCGATCGCCATGCTGGTCGCGTTCGCGGCCGCCCCCGCACACGCCGCCGGCCGCCTCACCGCCGCCTTCACCCTGACCGGCAACCAGGGCAAGTTCGTGGTGAGCAACCCCGACAGCTCGCCCGTCACCGGCTGGTCCATCCAGTTCGAGCTGCCCGCCGGGGTCACCGTCAGCAGCGCCCAGAACGCCACCACCACGCAGACCGGCACGCGGGTCAAGCTGACGCCGGCGTTCTACATCAACACCGTCCGGGCGAACGGGAACACCGAGCCGTACAGCCCGACCTTCACCCTCAGCTCCCCCGTGCAGCCCACGAGCTGCCTGATCAACAACGCCCAGTGCGACGGCAGCGGCGACCCGCCGCCTCCGGCCGCGCCGGTCGTGGCGAGCTTCTCGCTCAGCGGCAACCAGGGGAAGTTCGTCGTCGAGAACAACGGCGACACCGCCCTCGACGGCTGGTCCATCCAGTTCGAGCTGCCCGCCGGGGTCACCGCGAGCAACGCCCAGAACGGCTCGCTGAGCCAGAGCGGGCGCCAGGTCACGCTCAGCCCGGCCTTCTACAACACCAAGGTGAACGCGCACGCGACCACCGAGCCGTACAGCCCGACGTTCACGCTCAGCTCGCCCGTCGAGCCGACGAGCTGCCGGGTCAACGACGTGCCGTGTGACGGCTCTGCCGACACCCCGCCGTCGGCGCCGGGCAACCTGCGCTCGCCGGTCAAGACCACCAAGACGGTCTCCCTCGCCTGGGACGCGGCGACCCCCGGCACCCTGCCCATCACCGCGTACGAGGTCTACCGGGGCGGCGAGCTCGCCACGACCGTCAGCGGCACCAGCGCGACGGTCACCGGCCTCACCCCGAACACCGAGTACACGTTCACGGTGAAGGCCAAGGACCGCAAGGGCACCCTCTCCCCGGCGAGCGCGCCGCTGAAGGCGACCACCAACAACCCGGCGGACGACACCCAGGCCCCGACCGTTCCCGGGAACGTCCGGAGCACCGGGAAGACCTCGTCCAGCGTCTCCCTCGCCTGGGACGCGTCCACCGACAACAAGGGCGTCGCCGGATACGACGTGTACGTCGGCACGACCCTGGCCACCAGCGTCCTCGGCACGACCGCCACGGTCACCGGCCTGTCCCCGTCCACCGAGTACTCCTTCACGGTGAAGGCCCGCGACCTGTACGACAACACGTCCGCCGCGAGCGCGGTCGTCAAGGCGACCACCGCCGACATCGTCGAGAACGGGTACGCCCGGGTCGGCTACTTCGTCCAGTGGGGCATCTACGGCCGGCAGTACTTCGTGAAGAACCTCGACACGACCGGGGCGGCGGCGAAGCTGACCCACCTCAACTACGCCTTCGCCAACATCGACCCGGTCAAGCTGACCTGCCTCAACGGCGTCACCAAGGGCACCTCGTCCGACCCGCAGGACCCGAACCAGGGTGACGGCTCGGGCGACGCCGACGCCGACTACGGCCGGCCGATGAGCGCGGCGCAGTCCGTGGACGGCGTCGCCGACACCGGCTGGGAGAAGCTGCGCGGCAACTACAACCAGCTCCGCAAGCTCAAGGCGAAGTACCCGAACCTGAAGGTCCTGATCTCGCTCGGCGGCTGGACGTACTCGAAGTACTTCTCGGACGTCGCCGCCACCGACGCGTCCAGGAAGAAGTTCGTCAGCTCGTGCATCGACATGTACATCAAGGGCAACCTGCCCGAGTACAACAGCGCGGGCGGGCCGGGCAGCGCCGCCGGGATCTTCGACGGCATCGACCTGGACTGGGAGTGGCCGGGCGCCGAGGGGCACGCGGGCAACCACATCGGCCCGAACGACAAGGCGAACAACACCGCGCTGATCGCCGAGTTCCGCAAGCAGCTCGACGCGCTGACCGCAGAGACCGGCAAGCGCTACCAGCTCACCGCGTTCACGCCGGCCGACCCGGCGAAGATCGACGCCGGCTGGGACCTGCCGGAGGTCGCCAAGTCCCTGGACATCTTCAACATCCAGGGCTACGACTTCCACGGCGCGGGCAGCGACAACTCGTGGGAGCCGAACCGGACCGGCCACCAGGGCAACCTGTACGCCGACACCGACGACCCCTACTCGTTCCACTTCAGCGTGGAGAACGCGGTCAACGCGTACCTCCAGGCCGGGGTGAACCCGCGCAAGCTCACCATCGGGCTCGCGTACTACGGCCGCGGCTGGCAGGGCGTCGCCGACGGCGGCAAGTCCGGCGAGTGGCAGTCCGCGACCGGCGCGGCGCCGGGCCAGTTCCAGGAGGAGGCGGGCACCCGCGGCTACAGCAACCTGCTGGCGAGCGTGCCCGGCTGCACCGTACGGCACGACGAGCAGGCGGTGGCCACCTTCTGCTACACCGGCAGCGCGAGCCAGCCGGGCCAGTGGTGGACCTTCGACGACACGTGGTCGATCGGCAAGAAGACCGCGTGGCTCCGCTCCAAGGGGCTGCTCGGCGTGATGATCTGGGAGATGTCCGGTGACCCCGGCACGCTGACCAGCGCCGTGGACGCCGGCCTGAAGTAACCCTTATCGGGAGATTTCAGGAAACGACGGTCCTCCCGGCGGGGACGGCGAGGGACATGCCCGCACGACGGGCGCGTCCCGCCGGGAGGACCCGGTGGCCCCGATGGTTCGGCACGCGCGGTCCGACACGTGGTCGCGCGTGCTTCACCGTTGCGCCGGGGGCTGCGGCCCCTTGGCGTACATGTCGGCGATGTGACCGGCGAGCACCGTGAAGAAGCCGGTGAAGCCGAGCAACGCCAGCACCGCCCCGACGATCACGTCGTTGCGCGTGGCCGCGGTCCAGGTCGCGCTGTCCGGCTGCTCGCCGGTCACGAACGGCGCGGCGACCAGCCAGACTCCGATCACGAAGAGCAGGCCGACGCCGGCGATCCCCCATCTGCTCACCAGTCCTCCTCGGTGTGCCTCTTGGCGGTCCGCTCAAGCTGGTCGGCGGCGAGCGCCGCCACCAGCGGCTTGAGCAGGCTGTGCAGGTCTTCGGTCGTCGGCACGGCCGGCGCGGGTGCGGCCGGCTGCTCAGGCTCGGCCTGCTCGACGGCCTGCGCGGCGGGCCGCTCGGGGAGGAGGCCGTCGGCGCGGAGCTGCCCCCGCCAGGCCCGCGCCCACACCACGATGGTGGCGAGGGCGACCGCGCACACCCCCGCTCCCGTCCACATGTCCACCTGGAGCGCCGTGCCACCCGAGGGATAGTCCAGCCCGTACGGCGCGAGCATCAGCCAGACACCGGCGGCGAGAGCGGCGGTCGCCGTGATCAAGCCGGCCAGATAGCGCGTCATTTCCTCTCCTTTTCCGTCAATGCCGCGAGCAGCACCTGGCCGGCCAGCGGTCTGAGCAGCCGGCGCGAGGCCAGGCGGGCCCGCGTGGTGTCGTCCGCGGCCGCGCCCGCGCCGCCCGCTCCCCCGTCCGGCGCCTGGTCCGGGACGAGCCGGGCGGCGGCCGCGACGAGCCGGGGCGAGTGCCCGCGCTCGAGCCGGTCGGCGAGCCAGGCGAGCGCGACGCCGGTCACCGCCAGCGTCACCGCGCTCGGCCGCGCGGACGCCTCCCCGCGCAGCGGCACCTCCTTCAGGAAGAGCGCGAGCAGCAGGCTGGCGGCGGCGAACGGGATCGACCACAGATAGACGGCCTGGACCGCCGTGGTGAACGCTTCGAGCAGATGGTGGAGCTGTCCGGCGGGCAGCCGCGTGAGCAGGGCGGGATCGAGCTGCGCGGCCTCGGTCGGCAGGCCCGCCCGCGCCAGCTCCTCCTCCAGGGTGCGGATCTGGATCGTGCCGAACAGCGCGGTGCCCAGCGACCCTCCGAGGGTGCGGAAGAACGCGATGGCGCTGGAGGCGGTGCCGATGTCCCCCGGGCGCACCGCGTTCTGCGTCGCCACCAGCGGGACCTGCATGAACGCGCCCACCCCCAGGCCGACCACGACCGTGAAGGCGAGGAGCAGCCCCATCGACGTGTCGACCTCGACCAGGCTGAGCAGGTAGAGCCCGGCCGCCAGGACCGCGGCGCCGATGACGGGCATCGCCTTGTAACGGCCGGTCCTGGAGACCATCACACCGCTCAGCACCGAGGCGAGGATCACGCCGCCGGTCAGCGGGACCAGGGCGAGACCGGACTCCGTCGCCGACTGTCCGCGCACGATCTGGAGATAGGTGGGCAGGTAGACGACCGCGCCGAACAGCGCCGCGCCCGACAGCAGCGACAGTCCGGCGCTGACCGCGACCACCGGGTCGGCGATGACCCGCGGCGGCAGGATCGGCTCGGCCGCGCTGCGCTGGCGGACGGCGAAGGCGACCGTCAGGACGACGCCCGCCACCGCGAGCCCGATGATCTGCGGCGAGACCCAGTCGTACGTCCGGCCGCCCCACACGGTGACCATCAGGATGGAGCACACGGCGGCGACCAGGAGGACGGCCCCCGGATAGTCGATGCGGTGCCGCACCGTGGCGCGGGGCAGGTGCAGCGCGACCGCGGTCACGGCGAGCGCGGCCACTCCCAGCGGGAGGTTGATCCAGAAGATCCACCGCCAGGTGGCGTGGTCGGTGAAGAACCCGCCGACGAGCGGCCCGGCGACGCTGGCCAGACCGAAGACACCGCCGAAGAGGCCCTGGTAGCGGCCCCGGTCCCTGGGCGGGACGACGTCCGCGATGATGGCCATGGCGAGCGCCATGAGACCGCCGCCGCCCACTCCCTGGACGCCCCGGAACACGATCAACTGGGCCATGTTCTGCGCCACGCCGCACAGGATGGAGCCGACCAGGAAGATGACGATCGCGCTCTGGAAGATCTGCTTGCGGCCGTACAGGTCGGAGAGCTTGCCGTACAGCGGGGTCCCGGCGGTCGAGGCGAGCAGGTACGACGTGACCACCCAGGAGAGCTGGTCGAGCCCGCCGAGCTCCTGCGCGATCATCGGCAGCGCGGTGGCCACGATCATCTGGTCCAGCGCGGCGAGCAGCATGGCGAGCATGAGTCCGGCCATGACGAGCCGGATCTGCGCGCGAGTCAACAACGACGAACCCCCGCTTCGATCACAATGAGTCACTATGACATTACGCAGAGATGATAATCGCCGCACCCGGAATGACCATTCCTCTCCCCCTCCGGTCACCCCGTCGGGTGATGCCCCAGCCGAATGCAAGGTTTCTCCAAGTCGGCGGCACTACTCATAGGGACCATGAAGAACAGCACCACCCGAACCGCCCTCAAAGCCGTGCGCGGGGCCGGACTGGCCGCACTGCTCGCGGCGCCGCTCACGATCGCCGCCGCTGTCGCCACCCCGGCCGGCGCCGCCGCCCCGACGGGGACCACCGCGAGCGCGGCCGCCGCCAGACTGCACTGGGGGCCGGTCCTGTCCCGGGGCGGGCACGGCGGCCGCGCCGAGGCCGACGTCTGGATCACGGACTTCAGCGCCGAGAGGTTCGTCGTGTCGGGCACGCTGCGCGACCGCGACGGGCACCGCGACCACTGCGCGTACATCCGGGCCCGGTTCCACTACGCGAGCGGCGGCACCGGATGGGCCTGGCCGAAGACGAGCTGCGCGCCGCGCAGTTCCTTCCGCCTCTCCTCGGACGGTGAGATCACCCGGGTGGACGTGAAGGTCTGCGTGTTCGACCGGGCCCGCCGTACGACGCTGAGCTGCTACATCGACCCGATCAAGGCCGAGACCGTCGCCAACTGGCCGCGGTAGCCACATCCCGCGGCCGGCCATCACGCGCGCCGGAAAAATCTTGCGAATTCCGCCCGGCCGGATGTCGAGAACCCGGTGGCCGCTCCGACTCCACGGTGACGACGCGCCCGTAGGGCGCGGGAGATCCGCAGAGACGGGAGGCCACCGCCATGGGCGAGCTCATCCACTTCGTGCACCAGTCCCTCGACGGGTTCATCGAGGGCCCGAACGGCGAGTTCGACTGGCCGCTGATGGGACCGGAACTGTCCGCCTACTCCCAGGAGCTGTCCGGCGGGGGAAAGACCTTCCTCTACGGGCGCGTGGTCTGGGAGATGATGTCCAACTTCTGGCCTCGGGCCGAGCAGTACTCGACGCACGAGCACGTCCTGGCCTACGCCCCGATCTGGCGTGAGGCGTCCAAGGTCGTCGTCTCCCGCACGCTGGAGGAAGCCGGGTGGAACACCCGGATCATCCGCGAGAACGCGGTCAAGGAGCTGACCGCGCTCAAGGAGTCGGGCGCGACGCTGCTGCTGTTCGGCGGCTCCGAACTGGCCTCCCACCTCAGCGAGCACGGCGTGATCGACGAGTACCAGGTCTTCGTCCACCCGGTGGTCCTGGGCGGGGGCAGGCCGGTCTTCAAGGAGGGGATCCCCAGGGCCGGCCTCGAACTCGTCGAGTCGCGCGTGTTCGACGACCAGGTCGTGCTGCTCCGGCACCGGCGGGCCGCCGAGCAGGCGTGATCTCGGTACGGACCCTCGCCCGCCCCCGGCCGGCGCCCGAAGAGGGCGCCGGAAGGGCGGGGACGGGTCCGGATCAGCGGCGGCCCGAGGTGAGACGCGCCGCGCGCGAGGTCAGGTGGCGCCGCTCGGGGGCGCTGCCGGTCCGCCGGGCCGCCTCCCGGTACGCCTCCGCCGCCGCCTCGTCCTCGCCGAGTAGTTCGAGCAGGTGGGCGCGGGTGGCGAGCAGTCGGTGGTGGCGCGCCATCCGCTTGTCCGCCGCGAGGGCGGCGAGCAGCTCCAGCCCGGCGGCCGGGCCGCCCACCATCGCGACGGCGACCGCGCGGTTGAGGGTGACCATCGGGTTCGGCGCGACCCGCTCCAGCAGTCCGTACAGCGTGAGGATCTGCGGCCAGTCGGTGGCGTCGACGTGCTCCGCCTCGGCGTGGACGGCCGCGATCGCGGCCTGGAGCTGGTACGGGCCGACCTGCCCCCGGGGCAGCGTACGGCTGATCAGCTCGACGCCCTCCGCGATGAGGGCCGGGTCCCACAGGGCGCGGTCCTGCTCCGCCAGCGGCACCAGGTCGCCGTCCGGTCCGGTGCGCGCGGCGCGCCGGGCGTCGGTGAGCAACATCAGCGCCAGCAGGCCCGCGGCCTCGCCGTCGTCGGGCACCAGGCGGCGCAGCAGCCGGGTGAGCCGGATCGCCTCCCGCGACAGCTCCGGCGCGGTCAGGTCGGCGCCTCCCGTGGCCGTGTAGCCCTCGTTGAAGATCAGGTACAGCACGTGCAGCACCGCGTCCAGCCGCTCGTTGTGGCCGTCGGGCCCCGGTGAGCCGAACGGCGTGCCGAGTGCCTTGAGCGTCTGCTTGGCGCGGCTGATGCGCTGGGCCATGGTCGCCTCGGGCACCAGGAAGGCCGCCGCGATCTGCGCGGTGGTCAGGCCGCCGACCGCGCGCAGCGTCAGCGCGATCCGGCTCGGCGCGGACAGCGCCGGGTGACAGCACAGGAACAGCAGCGCGAGCGAGTCGTCCCGGTCCGCCTCCCGGTCGGCGTCGGCCGGGCGGCTTAACAGCTCCGCCTGCGGGGTGGCCAGCGCGATGCGGTCCTCACGCCGCCGGCGCGCCTGCTCGCTGCGCACCTCGTCCACCAGCCGGCGCGAGGCGACGGTCACCAGCCAGGCCCGCGGGTTCTCCGGCACCCCCTCCTCAGGCCACCGCAGCGCGGCGGCCAGCAGCGCCTCCTGGACGGCGTCCTCGCACGCGTCGAAGACGCCGTACCGGCGGACGAGAGCGCCGAGGACCTGCGGCGCCAGCTCGCGCAGCAGGTCCTCGACGTCGTACTCCTCGCTCACATGTCCGCCGCGGACTCGTGCATGATCGGCCACAGCTCCACCGGGTCCACGTCGGCGAAGGGCATGTCGGCCGCGATCGCCTGCGCGCGCTCCAGGCTCTCGCAGTCGAGCAGATAGAAGCTGGCCAGGTACTCCTTGGTCTCCAGGTAGGGTCCGTCGGTCACCACCGGGGCCCCGCCCTCGCGGCGGACGAGCTGGGCGTTCGCGGCGTCCGCCAGGCCGTACGCGCCGAGCAGCTCGCCGGTCTCCCGGTACTTCCGGTTGAACGCCTCCTGCTTGGCGAGCGCCTCGGGCCATGCCTCCGCCGGGAAGGAGTCCCACTTGGCCTGGTTGCCGTAGATCATCGCAACGTACTTCATCTCGGGTTTCCTCTCGGTCCCGCGTGCCCCGTCGGCCCGCTGTCACCCTTCAGTCGGAGCGGGCGCGGGACCCTCGACATCCGGCGTCGATTATTTTCGAGAATCTCGGCCTTAGACGCGAACGGCGCCGTCCAAGTGGACGACGCCGTTCCGCCGGAGGCCGGCCGGAAGGCCGGGAGCGGCGGCTCAGATGGTGACCCGCACCCCGTACTCCTCCAGCCAGGCGTTGAACTGGATGAGCTGCTCCATCGCGGTCCGGTTCTCCTGGAGGCTGGTGGTCCCCACCTCGTGGTCGAGGAGGGTCCGCGCCTTGGACATGTCGAGCAGCGGCGCGACCGCGAGGTCGTCCCGGCCGATGAGCCGCCCCGCCTCCGCCTGGAGCGCCCGCTCGTACGCGGGGTCCTGGGTCGAGGGGTACGGGCTCTTGCGGCGCTCGACCACGGAGCGCGGCAGGACGTCCGCGGTGGCCGCGCGCAGCAGGCTCTTCTCCCGGCCGTCGTACGTCTTCATCGCCCACGGGGTGTTGAAGACGTACTCCACCAGGCGGTGGTCGCAGAACGGGACGCGCACCTCGAGCCCGACGGCCATGCTCATCCGGTCCTTGCGGTCGAGCAGGATCTGCACGAAGCGGGTGAGGTGCATGTGGCTCACCTCGCGCATCCGCTTCTGCAGGCCGGTCTCGCCCGGCACCGCCTCCACCTCGGCGAGCGCCTGCTGGTACGCGTCGGCGCGGTAGGCGGGGATGTCCAGCTTGCGCAGCAGCGGCTCGTCGAACAGCGTGTCGAAGCCGTTGCGGTGGCCGACGCCGGGGGTGGCCAGCCAGGGGAAGGTGCCCGCGTTCACCGCGTCCGGGTCGTGGAACCAGCGGTAGCCGCCGAACACCTCGTCCGCCGACTCACCGGACAGCGCCACCGTGGAGCGCTGCCTGATCGCCTTGAACAGCAGGTAGAGCGACGTGTCCATGTCGCCCAGACCCGCGGGGATGTCCCGCGCCCGCAGAGCCGCGGCGCGTACGGCGGGGTCCATCAGGTCGGCGGAGTTCAGCAGGATGTCCGTGTGGTCGGCGCCGATGTGCTCGACCACGTCCTTGACGTACGGCCCGTCCGGGGTGTCGCGCATGGCGTCGGGCTGGAAGTTCTCGGTGTATCCGGCGAAGTCGACGGAGAACGACCGGACCTTGGTCGCCCCCAGGGACCGGGCGGCCAGGGCGGTGACGGCGCTGGAGTCCAGACCGCCGGACAGCAGCGTGCACAGCGGCACGTCCGAGATGAGCTGGCGGGTGACGATGTCGTCGAGCAGCTCCCGCACGGTCGCGATCGTGGTGGGGAGGTCGTCGGTGTGCTCGCGGGACTCCAGCCGCCAGTAGCGGCGCTTGGTCAGACCCTCGCGGCGGATCCGGACGATCTGGCCGGGCCGGACCTCGAACATGCCGCGGTAGACGGCGCGCTCGGGAGTCTTGACGAAGGCGAGCAGCTCGCGCAGCCCGTCGGCGTCGACCACGCGCTCGGCGAGCGGGTTGGCGAGGATCGCCTTGGGCTCGGAGCCGAAGAGCACGCCGGACGGCGTCGGGTAGTAGTACAGCGGCTTGATGCCCATCCGGTCGCGGACCAGGAGCAGCTCCTCGCGCCGCGCGTCCCAGATGGCGAAGGCGTACATGCCGTTGAGGCGGTCGACGAAGTCCTCGCCCCACTCCAGGTACGCCTCGAGGACGACCTCGGTGTCGCTCTCCGTACGGAAGCGGTGGCCGCGGGCGGCCAGCTCGGCACGCAGCTCGCGGAAGTTGTAGACCTCGCCGCTGTAGGTCATGGCGGCGATCAGCCGTCCGTCCAGCTCGACGGCCATCGGCTGGCGGCCGCCCTCGATGTCGATGATGGCGAGTCTGCGGTGACCGAGCACCGCGTGCGGCTCCGCCAACAGCCCCTCGGCGTCCGGCCCCCGGCACGCCATGGTCTCGGTCATGGCCCGCGCGGCGTCGCGCTCGGTTCTCAGGTCACGGTCGTAGTCGACCCAGCCGGCTATACCGCACATCTTCTCTGCCCCCTCGTGGAAGAAGTTAGTACAGCTAAGCAAACGCCTGACCAGGGCGGATTATGCCCGGACGGCTCCGGAGTCAGCTCAACGAACTCCACAAGCCCCGACAAATGTCATGCAAAGCGACGAACCCACTCGCGTGGTGCGAGTGGGTTCGATCGACGCCAAAAAAGAGATCAATGATGAGAGTGGACGGGCCGTACGAGCATCGCGAGAGAGGGCGGACGCCGGCCTCAGGCGCGGTTGTCGGACGCGATGCACAGTTGGCCGCTCGGGATCGTCCGGCTGCCCTGGAAGCCGTTGTAGGAGACCGACGCCTCGATCTTCAGGCAGCCGCGGGAGAACGGCAGCACGGCGGTCCTGCTCCGGCCCGGCGCGCTGTCCCTGACGACCGCGTTCCTGAGCGCGGAGACGCAGCCACCGGAGGCGGTGGTCGAGACGCAGTTCCACAGCTTCAGCGAGAAGCTCTTGGCGATGCCCCAGGTGGCCTCCGTCGAGTTCACGAACGCGCACGCCGTACGGGTGGAGCCGTTGTAGAAGACGTGGATGTAGGCGGCCTTCTGGCGGGCGTGGCCCGGCTTGCCGGCCCACACCTCCGCCCTGAGGACCCGCCTGCCCGAGCAGGTGGGCAGGGCCCGCGCGGAGGCGGCGGCCAGGGGGGCGGACAGGGCGGCGGTCGAGGGAGCCGACGCGGCGGTGGCGGCGGAAGCGGCGGTGGCGGTCGAGAGGGCGAGGGGAGCCGCGACCAGACCGGCGCCGAGGGCCGCGGCGAGAAGTGCGCGCATGTCTCCTCCAGAGAGTGAGGGGGGGCGAGATCCGGCGCCCTGCCGGGTCGGTCCGAGGGCGCCTGGGATCAGACTGACCCGGCCGCCGGGGCCGCCACCAGAGACGGGAGGAGCGGGCAGTTGCGGTGCAACCTCCGGCGCCGCGACCTGGGCATTCCCGGGACCGCCGCAAGATTGCACCGCGCGGGAACCGCGCAAGGCCAAGGGCCCCGCGCCGTCGGGAAGCCCGCCCGTATCAGGAAGCTCGCACTTCAGGAAGCCCACGCCTCAGGGGAGCTCCTGACTCAGAGGGCTCGCGCCTCAGGAAGCCCACACCTCGGAACGCTCGTGCCTCAGAGGAGTTCGTGCCTCAGGAAGCCCACACCTCGGAACGCTCGTGCCTCAGGGGAGCTCGTGCCTCAGGGGAGCTCGGCGAAGCGCTCGACGTTGTCGCTCTTGCCGGAGACGAGCACGATGTCGCCGTACGACAGCTCCGTGTCGGCCGTGGTGTAGGTGAACTCCTCGCCGGGGCTCTTCACCGCGACGATCGTCACGCCGTACTTGCGGCGCAGCTTGGACTGCCCCAGCGGGACGCCCACGAACTCCTTGGGCGGATGGGTCTTGACCAGGGCGAAGCCCTCGTCCACCTCGACGTAGTCCAGCATCCGGCCGCTGACCAGGTGGGCGACCCGCTCGCCCATGTCGTGCTCGGGGAAGACGACGTGGTGGGCGCCGATGCGGCGCAGGATCTGGCCGTGCTGGCGGCTGACGGCCTTGGCCCAGATGGCGTCGAGCTCCAGCTCCACGAGCAGCGAGGTGGCGAGGATGCTCGCCTCCAGATCGCTGCCGATGGCGACCACCGCCCGGTAGAAGTCAGGCACGCCGAGCTGGCGCAGCGCCTCGATGTCGGTGGCGTCCGCGGTCGCGATGTTCGTGATCCGCCCCGCCAGGCTCTGCACCACCTTGGGACGGTTGTCGATGGCCAGCACCTCGGTGCCCCTGCGCGCCAGCTCAAGCGCGAGGGAGCTGCCGAAACGGCCGAGCCCGATGACCACGACGGGGTCGTTCCTCTTCTCAGCCAACGATCACTCGCTCCTCGGGTAGTTCGTATCGCCGGGTGCGCTCCTTGAGGGCGAGCGCCGACCCGAGCGTCAGGGGGCCGATCCGGCCGATGAACATGAGCACCACCAGCAGCAGGTGCCCGGCCGGGGGCACGTCGGCGGTGATCCCGGTGGACAGGCCGGTCGTACTGAACGCCGAGACCGCCTCGAACAGCACACGGTCCAGGCTGTGCGGGGTCAGGACGAGCAGCACGTAGGTGGACACGGCGACCAGGGCGACGCCGAGCATGCAGATGGCGACCGCCTGGCGCTGCGCGGACTCGGTGAGCCTGCGGTGTCCGATGTTGACCTGGGGCTCGCCCCGCATCTCCGCCCAGATGACGAACGCCAGCAACCCGAGCGTGGTGACCTTGATCCCGCCCCCGGTGCCGGCGCTGCCCGCGCCGATGAACATCAGGACGTCGGTGACCAGCCAGCTCGACGGCGCCATCTGCGACACGTCGATGGTGTTGAAGCCGGAGGAACGCGGCATGACGGCGGTGAAGAAGCTGGCCAGCAGCTTGTCGGAGTCGTCGAGGGGCCCCAACGTGCCCGGATTGCGCCACTCTGTCATCAGGAACACCATGGTGCCGACGGAGAGCAGCAGCGCGGTGACGAACACCGTGACCCGGGTGAGCACCGTCCAGCGGCTGGGCCGTCGCCATGAGCGCAGCAGCTCGAACACCACGGGGACGCCCAGCCCGCCGACGATCACCGCGCCGGCGACGGTCAGGCAGATCCACGGGTCGGACACGAACCGCGTCAGGCTGTCCGGCCACAGCGCGAATCCGGCGTTGTTGAACGCGGAGATGGCGTGGAAGACGCCGTGGTAGACCGCCTCGCCGAACGACTCGCCGTACCCGATCATCAGCCTGCCGGTGAGGATCACCGCCACGATCGTCTCGGAGACGAGGCTGAAGACGATGACGTTGCGGACCACCCGGCGAGCGTCCGCCACGGTGAGCGTGCTGGTCTGGGCCTGGGCCATGAGGCGGGCGCGCAACCCCATGCGGTTCGAGACGAGCATGGTGAACAGGGTGGCCAGCATCATGATCCCGAACCCGCCGACCTGGACGAGCCCGGCGATCACTCCCTCACCGAAGGTCGACCAGTGCCCGCCGGTGTCGACCACGGCCAGCCCGGTCACGCAGACGGCGGAGGTCGCGGTGAACAGCGCGGCACCCCAGTCGGCGGCCTCACCCGAGGTGGTGGCGATCGGGAGCCGCAGGAGAAGGGTGCCGACCAGGATCACGCTGCCGAACACCGTCGCCAGGACCTGTGTCGGGTTCTGGAAGCGGTCGAGTACGGCCGAGCCCCATCCGGCCTGCCGCCCCTTCGTCTTCATCTCGCCGGCGCCATGGGGAAAGACCGCCGCATCACCGAACGCCTCCGTCAAGAGACCATCAAGGGACCAACAAGAGAGCATGGCAGAGAGGCCAT
The DNA here is from genome assembly GCF_001570405.1 of Microtetraspora niveoalba. GTDB lineage: Bacteria > Actinomycetota > Actinomycetes > Streptosporangiales > Streptosporangiaceae > Microtetraspora > Microtetraspora niveoalba. The sequence continues at coordinate 117,907 of NZ_BBYM01000030.1, forward strand.
GAGAGAGACCACGTAAGCGCCCCACGGTAACAGGACCCGCACGTAAAAGCCGACGTCGACCACCTTTGTCCGAAATATGGACGCAAAGCGGCACTGACGTGCCGATCCGGCATAACAGGCGTCAACTAGGGACTCATAAGATTGGGCATGGACCAGCAGACCTGAACGAACGGGGTACCGGGTGCTACACGAGAAGCTGTCGACCATCTACGACAACGTTTTGCGCCGTAATCCCGGGGAAATCGAGTTCCACCAGGCTGTGCGCGAGGTGCTGGAGAGCATCGGCCCGGTTCTCGGCAAGCACCCCGAGTACGCCGAATCGAAGATCATTGAGCGGATCTGCGAACCCGAGCGGCAGATCATCTTCCGTGTTCCCTGGGAGGACGACCAGGGCGAGGTGCAGATCAACCGCGGATTCCGGGTGGAGTTCAACAGCGCCCTCGGGCCGTACAAGGGCGGGCTCCGCTTCCACCCCTCCGTCTATCTGGGGATCGTCAAGTTCCTCGGTTTCGAGCAGATCTTCAAGAACAGCCTGACCGGCCTGCCCATCGGCGGCGGCAAGGGCGGCTCGGACTTCGACCCCAAGGGCAGGTCCCAGCGCGAGATCATGCGTTTCTGCCAGAGCTTCATGACCGAGCTCTACCGCCACATCGGCGAGTACACCGACGTGCCCGCCGGTGACATCGGGGTCGGCGGCCGTGAGGTCGGCTACCTGTTCGGGCAGTACAAGCGCATCACGAACCGGTACGAGTCCGGCGTGATCACGGGCAAGGGGCTGAGCTTCGGCGGCGCCCAGGTCCGCACCGAGGCCACCGGGTACGGCTGCGCCTTCTTCGTCGAGGAGATGCTCAAGGCGCGCGGCACGTCCTTCGACGGCAAGCGCGTCGTGGTGTCCGGCTCGGGCAACGTCGCCATCTACACGATCGAGAAGGTGCGCCAGCTCGGCGGCGTCGTGGTCGCCTGCTCCGACTCGTCCGGCTACGTCGTCGACGAGAAGGGCATCGACCTCGACCTGCTCAAGCAGGTCAAGGAGGTCGAGCGCCAGCGGCTCAGCGCGTACGCCGCCAAGCGCAGCGGCGAGGGCGCCGTCTTCGTGCCCGGCCGCAGCGTCTGGGAGGTGAACTGCGAGGTGGCCATGCCGTCCGCCACGCAGAACGAGATCACCGGCAAGGACGCGGAGCGGCTGGTCCGCGGCGGCTGCATCGCCGTCGGCGAGGGCGCCAACATGCCGACCATGCCCGAGGCCATCCGGGTGTTCCAGGACGCGGGCATCGCCTTCGGGCCGGGCAAGGCCGCCAACGCGGGCGGCGTGGCCACCAGCGCGCTGGAGATGCAGCAGAACGCGAGCCGCGACTCGTGGACGTTCGAGTTCTCCGAGCGCCGGCTGCGCGAGATCATGCGCGACATCCACGACCGCTGCCTGCGCACCGCGGACGAGTACGGCATGGCCGGCAACTACGTGGCTGGCGCCAACATCGACGGCTTCAAGCGAGTCGCCGACGCCATGCTCGCGCTCGGCCTGATCTGAGCCCCGACGGTCCCGCGATCGCGCAGCCCGCTCCGGCCAACCTGACCTGTGCGGCCCGATCCAGGCCGGCGGATCTGTGCGGCCGGCCGTGTGCGGCCCGGGTCCGGGCAACCTGATTTGTGCTGCGTGATCTGTGCTGCATGACCTGTGTTGCATGATCTGGGCGACCTGACCTGTGCAGCCCGATCCGGACGGCCTGATTTGTGCAGGCTGATCTGTGCGGTCTGATCTGTGCGGTCTGATCTGTGCAGCCTGATCTGTGCGGTCTGATCTGTGCAGCCTGATCTGTGCGGTCTGATCCTGACAGCCCTCTCTGGCCGGTCGGATCTGGCAGCCCGATCGGTGGCCCGAACCGGGCAGCGGATCTGTGCCGCCTGATCTGCCAGGATGTGGGCGGCCCGTTTCGAGCGGGATCTCAGCGGGACCTAAGCATGGTTTGAGCGGATTTGATCAGGATTCGAGCCGGATGGATCATCAGGGAGGGGGCGTGCCTCCCCGGTGAGACGCCGCACCCCCTCGCGTACTCCCCTGGTCGTACTCCACATGTCTCTGACCAGACGACGACCGCGCGGGCGTGATGGGACAGGATCTCCCTAACCCACGTAATTGAAGGGAGCGCACCGTGCGCAGGGTCTACGTCGCGCTGGCCGGCCTGCAACTGCTCGCCGTACTCGCGCAGTTCTACTTCGCGGGGGTCGGCGCCTTCGACAGGCCGCAGACCGACGGCTCGTACGGGCCGCACGCCACCAACGGAATGATGATCATCCCGGTCCTGTCCCTGGTGATCACCGTCGTGGCCACGCTCGCCAAGGCTCCCGGCCGCCTGATCGGCCTGAGCATCCTGCCGCTCGGCCTGGTCGTCGTCCAGATGCTGATCATCATCCTGGGCCGCGCGCTGGACGACGGCACCGGCAACACCACAGCGGCGTCGCTGGCCGTGTTCGGCCTGCACGCCGTCAACGGCCTGGCGATCATGGGGGTCGCCGGGAAGGTGCTCGCCGGAGCCCGCAAGCTCGCCTCGGCGGACGGGGCAGCCACGAGGACTGTGACGGCGCAGGTGTCATGACCGTTTCGGCGCTGCTCGCGCTCGACCTGCTCGCCTCGGCCCTGACCACGCTCGCGTGGTTGGGGGCCGGGGCGGCGGCCGCCCTCCGGCGTCCGAAAACGGCGCTGGCCGTGTTCCCCGTGGCCGTACTGCTGACGCTGGCCCGGGTCGGGTGCGTGATCGTGCTCGCCCGCGCCGGCTGGTGGTTCGTCCAGGAGAAGGTCATCATCGCGGTGCCCCTTCTCGGCCTCGCGGTCCTGGTCGCGGCCGTGCTCGCCGGACCGCGCCTGGTCGAGGCCGCACGCGGGCGCGGAGCCCCGGCGGCGCGGCCCGTCGTGGTCATGCCCCTGTTCGGCGCCGGTTTCGTCGCGGCGGCGGGACTGGTGCACACGCTCCTCCTCGGCTACCCGGCGACCTGGAGCACCGGCCTGCTCACGGTGGCGTTCCTGGGAGTCGCCCTCCTGCTGAGCTGGCGGATCGCCTGCCCACCCGTACGCGGCCTGCGGCCCGGCATGTCGGCGATCCTCGCGGTCGGCCTGCTCGGGACCGGGCTGGCGCTCGCCCCCGGAGAGACAACTGACCTCGGCGGCGTGTCCGACGAGCAACGCGGCCAGCACGCGCAACACGATCGGCAGGCGCAGGGACAGCAGGGACAGCAGGCCCGGCCGGTGACCGAGCTGCGCGGCCCCACCACCCCCGCCGAAGGCGGCAGAGTACGCCGCTTCATGCTGACGGCACGCACCTCCACCATCGCGTTGTCGTCCGGTCAGCAGGTCTCCGCCTGGACCTTCAACGGCCAGGTCCCCGGGCCGCCGATCACCGCCGTCGAGGGCGACCTGATCGAGGTACGGCTGCGCAACGCCGACATCGAGTCGGGCGTGACACTCCACTGGCACGGCTACGACGTGCCCTCGGGCGAAGACGGCGTCCCCGGGCTCACCCAGGACGCCGTTCTGCCCGGCGAGGAGTTCGTCTACCGCTTCCTCGCCAACCAGGTCGGAACGTACTGGTATCACACCCACGAGGTGTCCGACCTCGGCGTGCGGATGGGACTGTACGGCACCCTCGTGGTCCGCCCGCGCACCGCGCCCAGGGCCGAGGGCCTGGACCTCACCCTTCCCGTGCACACGTTCTCCGGGAGGACCGTCCTCGGCAACCACGACCAGCCCATCGAGCAGCGGGCCGCCCCCGGGATGCCGGTGCGCCTGCGCCTGGTCAACACCGACAACACGCCGCACCGGTTCGCCCTGACCGGCACGCCGTACCGGCTGGTGGCGATCGACGGCAACGACGTCAACGAGCCCGGCGAGGTCAGCGCAGTGGGCCTGCGGCTGCCCGCGGGCAGCCGATACGACCTCGCCTTCACCATGCCGACCACCGAGCCCGCCACTGGGCCGACCGCCGGGCTGGCCAACGAGCCCACCACTGGGCCGACCGCCGAGCCCACCGCCGGGCCCACCACTGGGCCGGCCAACGAGCCCACCACTGGGCCGACGCCCGGGTCCACAACCGGAACCTCCGGCGCGGCCTCGGGCGGTGTGCGGCTCATCGTGGACGACCGTACGGAAGGGCTCCGGCTGGTTCCCACCGGCGCCAGCGCGTCCCAGGCCAGGTCATCCTCGGGAAACGCGGAGACCGACAGGACCCCGCAGATCGGCGGCAGGCCCGCGAGGACCGGCGGAACCACCGAGCCCGGCGATGCCGCCCGAACCGGCGGAGCCACACGAACCGGCCAAGCCACGACCGGCGATCCTGCCGCCCCCCGGCCGCTGAAGACCGGCGAGACCGCAAGGACCGGCGACACACGGACCGGTGACACACGGACCGGCGAGACCGCAAGGACCGACGGAGCCACCGAAACCAGCGAGGCTGTGAAGCCCGCCGGGGCAACGAGGACCGGCGAGACCGCAAGGACCGGTGACACACGGACCGGCGAGACCACGAGGACCGGTGACACACGGACCGGCGAGACCACGAGGACCGGTGACACACGGACCGGCGAGACCACGAGGACCGGTGACGCACGGACCGGCGAGGCCGCGAGGACTGACGATGGAGCGGCCCAGATCGGCGAGGCTGTGCAAACCGAAGAGGCTGCAGGAACGCCCTCGGCCGGGCCGACCGGCCAGGTGCCGAACCAGACGACGGGCCAGATGACGGGTCAGGCGGCGGACACCGCGAGCTGGCCGGAACTCGACCCCCTCGCATACGGGAGACCCGCTGCTCCGCCGTTCGACGCGAGCGCGCCGGCCGACCGGAACTTCACACTCGTCCTCGACCAGGGCCTCGCCATGGTGAACGGCCGGCCGATGTACGCGCATACGGTCAACGGGCAGGCGTACCCGTCCATCCCCACACAGATGGTGACGGAAGGGGACCTCGTCCGGATCAAGGTCGTGAACCGGGGACGAGAGACCCACCCCTGGCACCTCCACGGGCACCGCGTGCTCGTGCTGAGCCGCGACGGCCGCGCACCGACCGGTAGCCCCGTGTTCGTCGATACCTTCGACGTACGCCCCGGCGAGGTCTGGGAGGTGGCCTTCCGCGCCACCAACCCGGGCATGTGGATGAACCACTGCCACAACCTCAGCCACGCCGACATGGGCATGGCCCTGCATCTCGCCTACGAAGGGGTCACGACCCCGTTCCACGGAGCGCACGGCGGCTGATCGGTGAGATCCCTCGCACGGTTCGGGGTCATCCGGCCCGTAGGCGCTGGGCTCGGGGGCCGATGTAGGTGAATCCCCATCGGTCCTTGCCCACCCGGTGGAGCCGGTAGTTCTGGGGGTTGCGGTAGCGGTCGCGGTTGTGGAACTGGCAGGTGGGTCCGAGGTTGCGCAGGTCGGTTGCGCCTCCGTCAGACCAGTTGGTGACGTGGTCGATCTGGCAGAGGTGGGCGGGCAGAGCACAATCGTCGACCATGCACTTGGTGTAGCGGGCGAGGATGGCCCGGCGTTGCCTTCTGGTGGCTTGGCGGGCTTTGCGTCCGACGTCGAGGACTTCGCCGTCGGAGTTCATGACCAGGCGGGTGAGGCTGGAGGTCCGGGCCAGGCGATGGATGTCGGTGACGGGGAGGAACTGTCCGGTGGCCAGCAGCAGCCCGGGCAGGGTACGTCCGGAGACGATCCCACCCGGCGTGGCCCAGTCGGCACCCCGCCGTCCGCTCTCTCGACGGCCGTCTTGCACGCCACCCTGGCCCCGCCTACCTTCTCTGGCGCCCCGGTCGCCGCGACCACGGAGACCCTCCGAATCATCCCGGCCCCGCATGCCCTCTGGCGCGCCTCGGTCACCCCGGCCCCGCATGCCCTCTCGGTCGCCGCGGTGGTCCCGGCGCTGCCTGACCTCATTCCGGCCGTCCCGGTCGCGGTTGTCAGCGCCCCGGCCGCCGGCCCGGTCCCCCTGGCCGCCGTCGTAAGCGCCTGGGCTGTGCACGCCCTCCTGAGTGTGGGCACCTCGGCCATCGACCTGGTCGCCCCGGCCGTGTCGCTCGCCGTCCTGGTCGCCCCGGCCCTGCCGGATGTCGCCGCCGGCGTTCGGCATGCCCGCTCGGTCATCCCGGCCATCGGTCTGGTGATCTCGGGCACCGTCCTGAACACCCCGGCCGCCGCCCTGGACACCCACCCGCAGACTGCCTTTCTCCTTCGTGCGCCTGTCCTGGGCATGGGCGTCCGGGCGGCCGACCTCGGACGCCGCCGTCTCCCGGGCAGGGGATGTGGGCGCGGTCTCGGATGTCGGGCCGTGGGCCTCGTCGGCTGGGAGTGCAGGCGAAGCGTCGGCTGCCCGGTCGGCGCGGGACGCGGGCGTGGCTTCGGGCGCTTGATCCGGGGAGGCGGTGTCGTCCGCCTCGGATGTCTCGCCGGCGGCAGCGGGGTTGGGGGTGTTTATCGGGGCGGTGGTGTCGTCCATGCCCGCCACGTCGAAGGAGCCGAGGGAGTCGACGGTGTCGTCGCTGTCCGCTGTGGCGAATATGTCGACAGCCTCGGCGGTCTTGGTGGCCTCGGGGATGTTGGAGGTATACGCCGCGGCGAATATGTCGACAGCCTCGGTGGTCTCGGTGTCCTCGAGGGTGTCGGAGACATCCGCCGCGTCGGCCGCGTCGGTAGTGTCGGCCGCCTCGGCGGCCTTGGACGTGTCCGAGGTATCGGTCACGTCGAAGGTACCGGTCGCGGCGAACGTGTTGGACGTGCCCCGGATGTCCCCGCTGTCGTGAGTCTGGGCGGGCGGGTCATCCGGCAGGGACTCCGCGTTGATCAACACCAGAAGCTCAGTCCCGATCCGCTGCTCCAACAACGCGATCACCACATCCGCGTTCCGCACCCGAAGCGGACGCTCATCCCCCTCCACCCTCGGCCTCGCATACGCATCCA
>NZ_BBYM01000031.1 GCF_001570405.1 Microtetraspora niveoalba
TAGGGCCTGTTTCTTGGATCACGTGCGGAGCCAGATCACCAGAGCTGCCACGGTGACGGTGCCGAGGTAGATGTAAGCGCGCTTGTCGTAGCGGGTGGCAACAGCTCGAAAGTTCTTCAGCCGGTTGATCGCCCGCTCGACAACGTTGCGCTTCTTGTAGCGCTCCTTGTCAAACCCGGTAGGCCGTCCACCGGCCGAGCCGCGCCTGCGACGGTTGGCCCGTTGGTCACGAGGCTCAGGAATGGTATGCCGAATCTTGCGTCGCCGCAGGTAGGAGCGGTTCTTGCGCGAGCTGTAGGCCTTGTCCGCGCTGACACTGTCCGGCCGGCTACGAGGACGTCCAGGCCCGATCCTAGGCACCGAGATCTTCTCCATCACGGCCTGGAACTGCGGGCTGTCGCCATGCTGTCCAGGGGTGAGAACCACAGACAGCGGTCGGCAACGCCCGTCGGCGGACAGGTGGATCTTCGTGGTGAAGCCTCCGCGTGAACGCCCTAGACATTCACCTGCTTGACCACCTCCGCCAGGCGGGCGGACAGGCTCTGCAGCACCAGATCGCACCGCTTTGTCCCAGCTCGTCCCCCCTTTAACGGAGAAGCCATAGGCGGAGGCGCGTTCCGTGCTCCGGCCGCGTGCTGGTGCGCTCGAGCCGTCGTGGAGTCGACCGACACCTCCCAGTCGATCCCGCCCTCAGCGTCCTGGGCGGCCTGCACCTGCGCGAGCAGACGTTCCCAGGTGCCGTCGGCAGACCAGCGGCGATGCCGTTTGTACACCGTGAGCCATGGCCCGAAGCGTTCCGGCAGGTCTCGCCACGGCAGCCCGGTCCGGGCCCGGTACAACACCCCGTTGATGACCATGCGGTGCTCACTCCACCGGCCACCGCGTGTTCCCGCGGGTGGGAGCAATGGCTTCAGCCGCTCCCACTCCGCGTTGGTTAAATCTCCTCGGCCTCCCATGCCGACCAGGGTGGGGGCGACACCCTGATCACATCAGGAGATCCGGGAAACAGGACCTAGTGGTGGTTCCACTTGCGGATGCCCGGCTCGCCGGTATCGCGGGTGGAGCGGATATGCCCGTGCGTGTAGGAGCCATAGGGCGGGGAGGTGAGCATCAGCGCCGCCATTCCGGCCAGGCCCGGCAGGAGGCGGGATGCGTTCCGGGAGTCCCCGATCACGACCTGCGCTGTCCCGGGGGCGCCGTTCCAGCGGGCGTGAGCGACGTTCTCGGCGGCGAGTTTGGCCCACTGGGGCTCGTACTCGATGCCGGCCGCGTGCCGGCCGTGGTGGATCGCCTCGACCAGAGTGGTGCCGATCCCGCACATCGGGTCGATCACCAGCTCGCCCGGCCGTGTGTAGGTGGAGATCACCTTCGCGGCGATGGCGGGCAGCATCTTGCCCGGATGCTTCATCGACTCGGGCAGGTAGCGGCCCCGTCGCTGAGTCCGGGAGGGTTGCTGCCCCGTGGCCCACACCGATCCGATCGGTTCCCTCATCACCGCTCCTCTCCTCCTTCGTTCGGGTACGGCTCGGCCGAGACCGGTGGCCGGGCGGGTTTGGTGAAGATCAGCACGTCCGCGTGCGCCCGCAGCACCGTTGGAACGTGCGGCGGGCCAGCCTTCGCCCGCGTGGCAGCGACGGTGGCCGGAAGGAGGGACAAGACGATCCGCTTCCGGCGGACCGGGCCGTGTATAGCGACGATGTGCTGCAGATAGACCAGCCCTGCACGGCGCGCCTCACGTATGAGGCCGGGCACCGGGTCATACGGACGGCCTTCCATCAGGTGCAGGCCAGTGACGACGACCAGGTGGCCGCCGCAGGTGAGCAGCGCGGCGGGCTCGGTCAGGATGCTCTCGTGGAGAGGCACTCCGGCAGCAGTCGCGTTCGGCGGTTCGCAGGTCCGCCGGAGGACGACGAGGGCTGCTTCGCCGCGCCGGTGGGCAAGCGCCGGATAGATGGCCTCGGCTCGGGCGACGCGAACCTCCGCCCTGCGCACCGGGCCTTCGTCGCGGCCGGTGGTTGCCCGTGTCCACGTGACACCCGCCTCGCGGGGGTCGCTGATGACAGCCGTGGCGCGGCGGCCGAGGATCATCGCGTTGGCCACCAGCGTGTGGTCGGCGGGGTGGATGTCGACGACCAGATCACCGGGGCGGGTGCAGGTCGTGATGAGCTGGCGGGCCAGTCGTCCGGTGACCGGCATGCAGCAGCCGCTGCGGCAGACGGCGGGTGATTGGCCCTCCGGTGCGGTGAGCCAGACGCTGAGCGGCAGATGCCGCGGCTGGCAGGAGTGAGCGGAGAAGTCCTGGAAGGAGTGCGGCGAGGTCGTCACGATGGTGTGGCCCGGTCACCCCGGCCACCTGATCCCTGTCACTTACTCAAATACCTGCGGCGAGATGCCGGTTGGGACAGCCTCCACGCGAATGCGCGTGAGGGTCCGTACTATTGCCGCGTCTCGACGCCGCATGACGGCGGGCCCGCTGCGGCTACGAGCGCCCCATACGCGGTGTCCGTGAGCGGCGGGGACGTGGGCCCATGACGGCGTTTCAGGGACCGGTCGGGGTTCGGAAGGGGCGCGACGGTACGGAGGTGTCGGGGGCTGCCCGTACCGTCGCGCCCGGCCTGTCCACGCGCGGAGCGTCACACGCGCCATCAGGCCCACATAGCGGTCCCCGCCCACCCCAGAGAGGGGACCGCTCTCCCGTGCCGCCATCAGGGACCGCATCAAGCGGCACGGAGCTTTTCGATCATTGCTAGTGGAGATGCCAGCTGATGCCGCCCGGCGGGCCGGTGATGTCCCGCCACTCCTCGTCGGAGACCGGCGGGATACCCATCAGCTGGGTCGCCACGTCCATCCCGCCCCGGGTAAGGCGGCCATCGCTGATCAGTCCTTGTGGGTGGCGCTGCTCCCGGCGGGCTATCTCTGCCGTCACCTCCAACGCTCGGGCGACCGTCTCGCGCATCCCGCGCAGTTCCTCGCCGGAGAGCTCTTGCCGGCTACTGAAGTCGGGCATGGGGAACACGCTCACGCTGCACCTCCCGCACAAGGTGACGAAAGCGGCACGAGATGGGTTGACATGGGTTGTCCGCCTATGCGGAACCAGACGGCATTGCCTGCCTCGTCATCGTGATGGACTCCCCAGGCGTCGGCCATGACGTTCACCATCCACAGGCCTCGCCCGCTGCCGTCTTCCGGGCATGCCTCACGGATGACGGGAACGCTGGCGGCCGACCCGTCATCGATGACCTCGCAGTGCGCGACGCCGTCCCCGGCCGCCAGGAAGACCGTGACCAGCCCGCCCGCCTTGCGGCCGGAGTCTGAATGCACGATGGAGTTCGTAACCAGTTCGCTGAGCAGGAGAACGGCGTCTTCCCGGACCTCGTCCGCGACATGTCCGGCCAGCAGGCCATCGGCCCATGCTCTGGCAGCGCCGACGGATACGGCCTTTCCGGCGAAGTCGGCTTGGCCAAGAGCGCATAGGTTCCGATCGCGCGAGACGGCCGCATATGCAGTCCGGCGGCGCTCTCGCGCAGGTCTCAGTTTCTGCGTTTTCATTGATTCACCGCCGCTTTGACCTTTGTGGCGGCATTCTCATCGAGTGCCCACGCCCATTCGCCTCGCCGCCATAGACGCGACCATGAAGGCCTCCAGGTGAACACCCACCCGTGCGGCCGGCGAATCATCTCGACACGCAGGGGCCTGCCGCTCGGTCGCATAACGTCCAGGGCAGGGAATTCACTCGGAAGCAGCACAAGCGAGGTAGCGCCCCCAAGACTCCGCAGGTCCCAGGCCAGTCGCACCAGATGGATGAGCTGCTCCTGCGCGTGCGGCGCCACTCTCAAAGCCACGTGATCACCTCCCTATGACATGTCCCAAACGGTTTCGATCACGGCCTGTGCAAGGACAGGCAGGCGGGGAAGTTTGTCCGCTGATTGTCATTGCTCAGTCGTGGGACGAAGATCTGGGTTTAGATTGCCCTCAGTTCCGGTGGCCGTGTAGACATATTCCGTCGACAATTGGGCGACGGAAACTCCCGCGCGTTGTAGGGATGTGTCATAGCCCTGGAGCAAAGCGTCATGGTTCCGCCAGGAGATACCAAGGAGAACAATGGCGAACGATCTTGACCCGCGGCTGACGCCGGTTCAGCGTTTCGGCCGTGAGCTCGCACGGGCCCGCAAGGAGGCGGGTCTATCTCAGGAGCGGCTCGGCACACGCCTGGGCGTCTCTGGATCGCTCGTGGGACACATCGAGATCGGCAACCGGACCCCCAAACCGGACCTTGCAGCCCGATGCGATGAGGTGTTCGGAACGGGTGACTTCTTCGCCCGGCTCTGCAAGAACATCACCTCCCCGTCGGCGCCCCACTGGTTCCTCAGATGGTCAGAGGAGATCGAGCCCCGGGCACGGGTACTACGGAGCTGGGACCCGCTACTGATCCCCGGACTACTCCAGACCGAGGACTACGCAAGGGCCGTCTTCCGTGGTGGCCTGGCAGCTTCGGAACAGGAGATCGAAGAGCAGGTAGATGCCCGCATGACTCGCCAGATCATCCTCGATCGCGAGAATCCCCCCATCTTGTGGGTCCTGCTGGACGAGTGGAGCCTGCTACGCCCTATCGGCAGCCCGAAAGTCATGTATGAGCAACTCGACCATCTGACCGACGTAGCGGCTCGGCAGAACGTAAAGGTCCAGATCGTTCCGCATGACGCGCCCTGCACCGTCAGGCTGATGTCGGGGTTCGCACTCGCCGAACTGCCGGATGCGCCGACCACGGCGTCCATAGAGTCAGCAGGAGCAGGTGAGGTGTCCGCCGAGCATGAATTGGTGAGCCTCATGTGGGACACCTATGACAGGATTCGTGCCGAAGCCCTTCGTCCCGGTCATTCACTGGAAATGATCAAGGAAGTAAGAGAGCAATGGAAGTCAAAGACGTGACCCATGTGGACCTCTCCACAGCCGCGTGGAAGAAGAGCTCCCGGAGCGGCTCCAGCGGCGGCAACTGTGTCGAGGTCGCCAGCAACCTTCCGGGCGTCATCGCGGTCCGTGACAGCAAGAACCCCGATGGCCCCAAGCTGCTCTTCACTCCTGCCGAGTGGCGAGCCTTCATCGGCGGCGTGAAGGATGGCGAGTTCGACGCCTAGCGGCCGACGACGTTTCTCGTACGGCTCCTCACCTCGCGGCGCTGACTGACGTTGCCAGCATCTGATGTCAGGGCCAGAACGGCTGCGCGCGGGTGGCGGCTGAGACCAGCGGGGCCGCGTCGATCTCGGTGAATGTCAACGGGACGTCGAAGGCTGGCCACTCCACGACGAACTCGAACGGCTCAGGCGGCGGCAGTGGCCATAGCCACAGATGCCAGCTCCGGCACACAAACCCGCGGCCGCCCGGCTCGCTCTTTCCGTGCAAGGACAGGAGAACCGGGCTATCCGGTTGAGATGGAGGCCACTCCGGCGTCTGGCGCATCCCGTCGAAGATGGTCGCCTTGCTTCCATCCGAGAAGCGGACCCCGAAACGCTCGATCTCCTCAGGGAGGGGACGGTCGGGCCCGAGATGGAAGTGGCTGCCCATCAGTAGTTCACGCTGGCTCCACCAGGTCTCATCGTCCACGCCTTCGCTGCGGCGTGCCCCCATCGTGACCTCGAAGTCAACACCTTCGGGAAAGACAGTGGCGCTGGTGAGCACCAGAACCAGAGTCTCACCGCGGAACAGCACCCGCTCGATGGGCACCAGGGCGCCGAGCACGTCTTTCCGAGGGCCGCTCCACGCGGGCGGCACCGTTTCCTCGCCTTCGAATTCCATACGGCGAGGCGGCGGGACATCGAAGAACCCCATGCGCCTCACGCTACGTCACGTCTTCAGCACGAACATCTTCGCCGCTTCGCCCATAAGCCGGCCCAGGGGAGCCCCGACCGCAAGCCGGGACAGAGAAGCGATTACGAGGTGACGAAAGCTTGACCCGAATCGCTCAGTGACTTCGATTGTCGCTGGTCAGCGCGTTTTTGGGACGTCATTGGGAGATGAGGCGGCACACTCCATGACGCTGTCTTTTCCTGTTTCCCCAGCTCAGATCATGTTCCGGACGATGGCGGTCTCTTTGCTGGGTGTTTGCGGTGCTCGGTGTCCGTACCGAAGGTGTCCCGTTCATGTACGGGGCCGGTGGGAGACCGGCGGTGTCCGAACCGATCACCATTCGGGGGCCACCATGACAAGCATCGACACCATCGGCACCGTCACCACCCGCGACGACCACCAGGGCTCCGGTACCGAACCGCACCGTCCCGGAACCACACCCCGTACCACCGCCACCGCCTCCCGCCTCCCGCTGGACGTCGCGGAGAACGCATTCCGGCTGCTGATGGAAGGACCTCAGCCGCTCTCCGTCAACGGCGCCAAGCTGTGCTTCGGCCTTCCCAAGCGGGAGATCCCGCTGGATGAACTGCGGACGATCCTGCTTCACCCGCTCTGCGCGCGGACCATCCGGGACGAGGTCTGGCGGCACCTCATCAGCCAGTCCCGAACGCATCGCGGCGCGTGGACCGTCACCGCTGTCGCGCTCGCACTGCCAATGCTGCGCCGCCTGGTCAGGACCATGGCAGAGCAGGTCACCGTCGAACGGGAGGACCTCGAAGCCGAGGTACTCACCTGCTACCTGGAGGCCCTGGAGCGGGTGAACCTGACCTGGACGCAGCCGCTGCTGCGGCTGTTCCGGCTGACCCGGTTCGCGGTCCTTCGCGCTCATGCCGTCGAGCCGCCCCACCTGCTGGCAGACCCTGACCCGGTCGGGGACAGGAGCCTGTCCTACCCGGCCGGGCACCCGGATCTGCTCCTGATGGATGCGGTCCGTCAGGAGATCATCACGGCGGAGGCGGCCGAGGTGATCGGGATGACTCGGCTGGAGGGCGTCCCGCTGTCGGTCTACTGCCGCCGCCGCGGCCTGCTCTACTGCGCGGTGCTCAAGCGCCGCCAGCGGGCCGAGGCCCGGCTGGCCAAGGCCCTCATCGACGGCGAGCTGTCGGCGGCAAGCCTCTGATCAATTTTCCGTCGGGTCATGTCCCAACAGGGGCGTTGAGCCAAGTCTTTCAACAGGTGCAAGGGCAGTACGGGCGCTTCCTTCCCAGCTTGCCGAGCCGCACTCCGGCCACCGGTCCCTGTCACCCACCGGCATCGGCAAACCCACAGCCCATTCGAAGGAGGACGCCCACCCGGCCACGGCAAGCCGAAGGCGCCCGTACTCCTGCCCCATCGTCTCCACCGCATCACGGGCAATGACTCGGGAGGCACCCAGTGAGATCCAACCCCGGCACCACCCGCCAGGTTCTCACCAACGTCGGTACCGTCGCGGCCGGTGCAGCGCTCGGCTTCATCATCGGAACCGGTATCACGTGGTTGATCAGCGACCCCAGCACCGCCACCGCGTCCACCGCGCTGGCTGCGCCGTCGTCGCTGAATCAGGTGATCGACAATCTGCGCAACGTCATCGTCGGTCTGCTCGTCGCCCTCGCCACGCTGTTCCTGACGATCGGCGGGGTCCGCTACATCCTCGCCGGCGGCGACCCGAGCGAGGTCGAGGCGGCCAAGAAGACCCTGCGCTACGCCGGCCTTGGGTACGGCATCGCGACGCTGGCGCCGCTGCTGGTCAGCATCCTCAAGGGCATCGTCGGAGGCTGACGGTGACCCCCCGTCAACACCCGCGCCGTCACCTCACCGCAAGTGCCGCAAGCGGCCTGGCCGCAGCACTCATTCTCCTTGGCGCCGTGCTCGCCTTCCTGGTCCCTGCGGCATCCGCAACTCCTGCGGCCCCACATCCGGCGCCTTCACCGTCTCCGCAGGTGAGCTGGATCGCCCCGCCCTCCCCGGCCCCGGCTGGGAAGGGAGCGGGGAAGGGTGAGTGCGGCTGGATGGACGTCGGCTGCAAGGTGAACAAGGCTGTCAACGGCTGGTTCACCGACCTGGTGAAGGACGCGATCAACCCGGCCTTCGCCATGGTCGGGCGGACCCTGCTCTCCTCACCGCCGCCGTCGCTGCTGTCCCGGGTGCGGGAGCTGACCGGCCAGGTGATGGTCGTCTCCAACGCCCTGCTCGTGCTGTTCGTCCTCGCGGGCGGCATCATCGTCATGGCCTACGGCAGCACGCAGACCTCCACCACCGTCAAGGAGGTCGCCCCGCGGCTGGTGCTGGCGACGATCCTGTCCAACGGGTCGCTGACCGTCTGCGAGTACGCCGTCCAGCTCGCCAACGGCCTGGCCAGCAGCCTGGTCGGGGAAGGCGTGGACGCGCAGCGGGCCGGGGACCTGCTGGCCGGCAAGGTCGCCGCCATCCTCACCGATCCGGTCAATGCCGCGCTTTATCTGGTGCTGCTCGCCGGAGGCAGCGTGCTGATGGGCCTGATCCTGGCCTTCATCGCCATCATCCGCATCACCCTGCTGCTGTTCCTGATCATCTGCGCTCCGCTCGCGCTGCTGTGTCACGCGCTGCCCCAGACCGAAGGCATCGCCCGGCTGTGGTGGCGCGGCTTCACAGGGGTGCTGCTGATGCAGGTTCTGCAGGCCCTGGTGCTCTTGTTGGCCTTCAAGGTCCACCTCACCGACTCACGCGACCTGTTCACCCCCGCTGCTTCGACGGCCGGGCAGTCGTCTGCTGCCGGGGGCGCGTTGGACGTGCTGATCCTGATCGGCCTGCTGTATGTGCTGATCAAGATCCCAGGCTGGGTGGCGCGGAGCGTCTGGCAGCAGGCCAAACCGCAACTGCTGATGCGGATGGTCAAGGCCGTCGTCGTCTACAAGACCCTCGGCGCGCTCGGCGGCGCGTTCCGCAAAACCCGAACGGCCCCCTCCTCCGGTCAGAAAGTCGCCGCCCATCACCAGGGCGCAGCTTCCCGCATCGCGCGGCCCAGCCCGGCAAGCAAAGCCACCTCTCGCTCCGGCCCCTCTACGTCATCGACGGGTGTCACCACCTCTACCTCGGGAGTCAGTCACGCGATGAACCCGCCCACCCGCCCCAGCCCATCCACCTCCTCCTCAGCGGGGAGTTCCCGCCCTCCGCAGCAGCTCCCGCTACCACTCCAGGTCACCCCCACACCGTCCCCCCGTACGGCGCGCCGCGCTCGCCAGGGGCAGCAGCTCGCGCTGCCGTTCCCGGTGACCCGCGTACCGCGCCCACCCGCACCCGCTCCCACGCCGCCGGTGAAGGCGACATGGATCCGGCCCCGGCCGCGTCCTCGGCAGTGGCGAAGGTGGCCGCCGGGCCCTCGTCGTCCTCCCGCTCGATCAGGATGGCCCGGTTGGCGTCGAGGGAATGCATGTCGGCGATGCGGTGGTCCGCACCGTCTGTCCGGTACTGCCAGCTGCGTCCGGTGTAGCGGTTCGCGCGGGTGTCGAACTCGTGGATGCAGCGCCGGAACCGGTTGCCGTCGCCGGCCGGATAGAGGTAGCGCCCGTCCGGGGAGGAGGCGGGCGCCTCGAAACCGCGGCTGCTCTCCACCGTTGGCGTCTCCCCACTCGCCAGTTCCGGACTCTGGGGCGCTTTGAGCACGGGATGCGAGACCGGAGCCTGCAGCAGCCTGCCGGTGCCGTCGACGTGCAGGAGGAACGGGCCGAACTCATCCCCGATCCACATCGACCCGTCGGGGACCCGGGTCACCGACTCGACGTCGAAGTCGCCGCCGGTGAGCAGCCGCTCCGTGGTGTTCTCGTTGACGATCGAGAAGGGACTCCGGTTTAGTAACTGGCCGATTTTCCAGGAAGCTCGTGCTGCGTCGCGACCAGTTCGGCGTACTTGCCGCTCATGGCCATCAGCTCCTCGTGCGTGCCACGCTCGACGATGCGCCCGCTGTCGACGACGAGGATGAGGTCGGCGTCCCTGACCGTGCTCAGCCGATGGGCGATGACGATCCTGGTCTGGACGAGGTGGCTCAGGTTCGCCTCGATGACCGACTCGGTAGCGCTGTCAAGGTTGCTGGTGGCCTCGTCCAGCAGCAGCACCTTGGGGCGGCCCAGGAGGGCGCGGGCCAGTGCCAGGCGCTGGCGCTGCCCGCCGGACAGGCCACCGCCGTCAGTCAGCATCGTCTCGTACCCCATCGGCATGGCCATGATCTCGTCGTGCAGCGCGGCCACGCGCGCCGCCGCCATCACGCGCTCCAGCGGCGCACCGGGGTCGTTCAGCCCGATGTTCTCCCTGATCGAGCCGTTGAACAGGGACGGGTCCTGGGTGACCACGCCGAACTGGCGGCGCAGCGTACGCAGACTCAGCTCCCCTGCCGGCACCCCGTCGTAGCGGATCTCGCCCAGCACCGGCGCGTGCAACGCCAGCAGCAGTCTGGCCAGCGTGGTCTTGCCCGACCCGGACGCACCCACCAGTGCTACCTTCTGGCCCGGGCGGATGACGACCGACACGTCCCGCACCGTCCACGGGGCGCGGGGGTCGTGTCTGAAGCTCACGCCGCGCACCTCGATCGCGCCGCGCAGGCGCAGCACCTCGATGCCCTCGCTCGGCTCCGGCTCGGAGGCCAGGATGTCCGACAGCCGGTCGAAGTGCGCGCCCGCCTGCTGCAAGCTCTGCAGCCCGGTCATAAGTGAGCCGAGCGGGGTGAGCGCGGCCAGCGCGATGGCGTTGAGCGCGATCAGCGCACCCACCGTGAGCTGCCCGTCGAGCACCCGCCAGGCACCCAACCACAGCAGCCCGAGCGGCGCCGCCACCCGGATCCCCGACAACGCCGACTCCAGCAGCCCTCGGGCCAGCCCCATCCGCACGTCCGCGTCGAGTTGCCGGCTGAAGTGGGCCGACCACTTCTCCACCGCGCGCTGCTCGGCGCCGGACGCCTTCAACGTCTCGATGCCGGAGATCGCCTGGATGAGGCTGGTCTGCGACGCCGACAGCGCTGCCAGCTCCTGCCTGGTGAGCGTGGCGATGCGGTTGGTGGTGCCCAGCATGAGGAGGGTCTGCAGCACGGCCACACCGGTTAGCGCCAGCCCGAAGACGGGGTCCCAGAAGTAGACGACCACGAGGTAGCCGACGGCCAGCGGCCCGTCCAGCAGCGCGGCCACGATCTGGCCGGTGAGGATGGCGCCGAGGGTGGACACGCTGGCCGCACGGGTGACCAGGTCGCCCGTGCCGCGCCGGGTGAAGTACCGATACGGCAGCGTCACGAGATGGCTCACCACGCCCTCGGTGAGCTGCTGGTCGGCGCGGACCCGCACGGCCACCAGCAGCGCGCTGCGGAGGTAGCCGATGACGAACTGGGCCGCGCCGGCCAGCAGCACGGAGCCGCCCAGCAGAGTGAGCACCTCCACGCCGTACGCGGGGACGATCCTGTCCAGCAGGAGCTGGGAGAACATCGGCAGGGCCAGCCCGAGCAGCTGCAGCAGCAGCGAGGCGGCCACGATCTGCGCGAGCATGCCCTTACGCCGCCGAAGCAGCGTGCGTACGAACTCCCTGCGCCAGGCGCTCGCGATCGAGGTCGTGCCGCGCTGGAAGCCCTCGCCCGGCTCGAACACCAGAAGCACGCCGGTGAACCCGGCGCCGAACTCCTCGGCGGTCAGCCTGCGGCGACCGGCAGCCGGGTCCACGACGTCCACGCGGTCCGGCGACCAGCGTTCCACCACCAGGAAGTGGTTGAACTCCCAGTGCGCCACGGCCGGGAGCGGCACGCGGGCAAGGTCCTCGGGGGCCAGGGAGAACGCGCGGGCCTTGAGGCCGTGCTCGCGCGCGCCGTCCAGGAGCGCCCTGGCGCTCAGGCCGTCCCTGCCGATTTGGAGGCGTTCGGTGACCTGGTGCAGCGTCGTGCGCCGGCCATGGTTGCACAGCACCATGGCCAGGCAGGCGGCACCGCACTCGGTGTCGGTGTTCTGCAGGATGACGGGCATGCGGCGAATCATCCGGCCGCTCCCGCGCGCAGCGCCAGCACGGTCAAGACGGTGCCTGCCGCCAGAATCGCCGCCACGACCAGCCACAGCACGAGGAACGACGGGCCGCTGATCACCGGCGACAGGAGTCGGACCGGGCGGGGTGCGGCGTGCTCGCGCAGGGCCTCCTCCCGATAGATCCTCGGTCGCTCCTGCTGTTGCGCCGGCGCCACCCGGGGGCGCCGGACCGGGAGGGTGGCGTCGTTCGGATCGCCGGCCGTGATCTTCGACATGGTCCTCTCTCTGGTGGCCGAATCTGAGAACCGGTCGCTGACGAACGCTAGGGCTGTGCGGTTGGAAGGGACTTGTGAGTGGCTGAGGTCGCCGTCTTGCGGTCCGCACGGCGTGACGGCATCCTCGGTCGGCTTGCCGGCCTGGGGTCCGCGCGAGTCAGGACCCGCTTCCCACCCACATTGCAGCCGCCTGCAAGACGGCCCTCGCACGATCCAGTTCAGTGAGCAGGGAGGCGTTCCACGACGATGCACATCGACGATCCGAGCGAGGCAGCCGAACCGGCTCCATCGGAGCCTCCCGAGGACGTCTTTCTGCTCTGTTCTGTTCACGAACGCGGACGGGCGAACGTCCGCGACACGATGAGGAGTTGAGAATGACCATTCGAATCGATGATCTGGAAAACGGCGCCGAGCTGCCTGACGACGTGCTGGACGCGGTCATCGGCGGTCGCGACATGATTGGTCCGAGCCCGAAGGTCTGCACCTCGATCAACAACGGTCAGCCGGACACCTGCTGGGACCTCAGCTAACGATCGAGCGGAGCGGCGCTCCGCGGAGCGCCGCTCTCCTTCTAGGAGCATCCGGTGATCCTGATACTCAGCAGCAAGGACGACATTGGCGTCAACCTCGTCCTGCCCAAGCTCGTCGAGCGTGGCGTCGAGGTGTACTGGTGGGACCCCGGCGACTATCCCGCCACCGCCCGGATCACCTCCCGCCTGGTCGGCGGTGCCTGGCGGCACACGCTGATCACGGACGACGCCGAGATCGACTCGTCGGCCGTCAGCACCGTCTGGGTGCGCCGCCCGCAGCCGCCGGAGGCGGCGCCCGCCGTGGCCGACCCCGGACACCGTGAGCATGTGGCGAAGCTCGGCCGGATCTTCATCGACGGCTGGAGCGACACCTACGACGCCCGGTGGTTCCCCGCCGACCTGAACACGCTGCGGCGTACCCAGAACAAGCTGGTCAACCTCGCGGCCGGCGCCCGGATGGGCTTCACCGTACCGGCGACGACCATGACCAACGATCCCGAGGAACTGGCCGACGGCTGGACGGCGACGGGCGGCCGGTTGATCGCCAAGGAGGTCGAGTTGGTGCCCTACGAACTCCACGGGGAGGAGCACGGCTTCTACACCACCTCGGTGACCCGGCGGCACCTCACCAGCCGCCACCGCCTGGCGCACGCGCCGGTGATCCTCCAGCCGAAGATCGAAAAGGCGGTCGAGCTGCGCATCACCGTCGTCGGCGACCGGGTGTTCGCCGTCGCGATGGACTCCCAGGCGTCGCGGATGACCCGGGACGATTTCCGCCACTACGAAGGCACCTTCATCAGCTACGCCATCCACGACCTGCCGAAGGACGTGGAACGGCGCTGTGTCGAACTGGTCAGATCGTTGGGCCTGGCCTTCGGCTGCCTCGACATGATCCTCACCCCGGAAGGCGAGTACGTGTACCTGGAGTTGAACCCCAACGGTCAGTGGGGATGGCTGGAGGAGTTCATCGACCTGCCCATCTCCGAGGCGATCGCCGACTGGCTGGCGGCCGGAGAGCGCCCGGCCGGTCAGGAGGTGCCCGCGTGACCGGCTACCCGCAGACGCTCGCCGGGGCGGTCGAACTGCTGCGTGGGCTGCCGCGCCACCGCGACGCCGTGCCCGAGGCGCGCAGGACCGTGGCGGCCTGGCGTGCCGCCGACCCCGGTTGCCGCGCCCAGCTCGTCGTGGACGAACGGCCGGGCACCCCGCAGGTCGACTACGACCTGCTCATCGACCACCCGGACGGCGGCACCGTCGCGCTCACCGCCTCCGCCGAGGACGGCGTGCCGTGGGCGGTCGACCACTCCACGCACTGGGCCGCGAGCAAGGTGTTGCGCGTGGATGGCCGGGACCTGTCCGTACAGACGGCGCTGCTTTCGATGCGGGCCTACGGCGAGCGGGACAGGACCCTGCATGATGATCTGATCGACTACTGCATCCTTTCCTTGGAGACCCAGGAGGACGAGGAGCCGTCGGAGGACGAGCTGCAGCGGGCCTCCGACGACTTCCGGCGGCGGCGCGGGCTGCACAGCCGCGCCGACACGATGCGCTGGCTGGACCAGGTGGGTCTCACCCCGCAGGCGTACCAGAACCACCTGTTCACCCTGGCCAGGATGAACAGGTTCACAAGACGCATACAGGCCGAATCGGCCATGGCCTACTTCACCGACCACGCCGCGGACTTCGCCCGGGTGTCGGCCGTGTGGGCCATCGGGCCGGAAGCCGTCCTCGGTGAGCTGGCCGGCCAGAATGACGCCGTCGCGGCGCTGGGCGCGGCGGTGACCTGTCCTGGCGGAGACCTCACCGTCCATGTGGCCGACCGGGTGGCTGCCGAGCTGCCCGAGCCGTTGCGTGACGCCGCCGAGGGGGTGGCGGTCGGTCCGGTGCCCTACCGTGATGCCTTTCTCTTCGGTGTGGTACGTCGGCGCCGCCCCGCTCAGCCCGACAATGCCACGCTCGCCGCCGCGGGACGGGCCGCCTTCTCCGCCTTCATGGCGGAGCGGCGGGCCAAGGCGAAGATCGAGTGGTTCTGGCTCTGATCTCGGCTGCCTCGTTGACGGCGCCCCGGTTCGCTCCCGCTTCCTGGAGCGCACCAGGCCGAACTGCGCCGGGTTTCGTGGAGGCCGGCCTCCACGAAACCCGGCGCAGTTCAGGTCCGGTGGTGTGAAAGCGGACGGGTCGACCCCGTCCCCTTTTCGACAGCGCTCAGCGGCTACACGAGATGGTGACCGTGGCCAGGTAGAAGCCCAGTCCGTCGGGGAAGGCGTTCGAGCTGACCGTCCGGCATCGGGTGCTGCGGAACCCCGCGGCGACGGCCTGCGCGTTGGCGTCGGCCCGGGCCATCGTGATCGCTGCGGCCCGGTTGGTACCGACCCCGTCCCCCTGGAACTCCTGGGTCTCCTGGACGCCGACGACGGACTGGACGGCGGCCGAGGCCGGGGCGGTGGCACCGGCCAGTGCCACGATGGCCAGGACCACTCCGATCATGATTCTTCTGAGCGACATGTGCTGCCGTTCCCTTCTCTGAGGCGTCTCTCAAAAGGGAGGCGTTCCATGGCGTTCCACGGCGTTCCACGGGGATAGGCGGGCTCTTCGTCGTATCTGACGCGCGAGTACGTGTCCCCGCGACTTGCCGGAGAAACCGCCCTTGGCGAAGGCGCAACCGGTCAGCGCGCTGCAGAAAGGGCCGCTCACAGTGGAGCCCCACGACGACGAAGCTGTTGAAGTAGCCGCCGAGGCATCCGCGACGATCTTCTGACCGTTCCCCGGGTCGCCGGACACATCGCCTGCTCGGCCAGGCCGACGATCGCCCCGAACACCGACGGCCCGGTACGGGCGCGGCTGCGCCGCTACACGGTCGGAGCCCGCCACACCTCCTTCGGGCCGAGGACCTGGAAGCGACCTCGGCCTGCGCCTGCGGGGCCGGCTCAGAACGCCTGATCGGGACGCCTCGGCCGGTAGGGCCGGCTTCACGCTCTCCGGCGGCGACGTAAGCCGTAATCAAGGGTCCTGCAAGCAACGCTGCCTACGGTCGCGACAGCGGACACGGGGCCCGATCACGAAGGAGCCCGGAACAGGGTGCGGAGTCTGACGGGGAGCCCGACGCCATCGGAGCACGGCATCGGATCGTCGCTCCTGGCGGGGGAACGCGCACTGTACGGCGAGGGCGACCTGTGCACCGCCCGGCGCTGCTTCGACTCGGCCTACCGGGAAGCAGAGCGGTGCGATGACGGACCCGCGATGGCGCGTGCCGCTCTCGGGCTCGGCGGGCTGTGGGTGCACGAACATCGGACGGCCGCGGACGCGGCCGCCGTCCGGGCACGACAGCGCCACGCTCTGTCGATCATCGCCCCGGATTCCGTGCTGGCGCTCCGGCTGCGCACGCGGCTGGCCGCTGAGGAGGACTACCGTACCGGCGGGCATGCCGCGGTCCTCGCCATGGTCGAGGAGGCGAGGAGCCGGGGTGACTCCGTCGCCCTGGCGGAGGCCCTGAACTTGGCTCATCACTGCGTGCTCGGCCCCGGAGACGGAGCCCTGCGGCTCGAACTCGCCCAGGAGCTGATCGCCACCGCGTCCAGGACGGCTCGCCGCAGCGATCTGCTGATGGGGTTGCTGTGGCGAACCGTCGATCTGTTCCTGGACGCGGATCCGCACGCCGGTCGCGGCCTGGCCGAACTTCGCGGCCTGCTGGCAGATCGAGACCATCTGGCCGCCGGGTTCGTGGCCGACGCGATCGAGGTGATGCTCGCCATCCGGGGCGGCGGGTTCGGGCAGGCCGAAGCCCGGGCGGCCGCCTGTGCCGAGCGAGGCACGACGGCCGGCGACGTCGACGGGGCGGTGTGGCACGCCGGGCAGTTGGTCGCGATCCGCTGGTACCAGGGCCGTGTCGCCGAACTGCTTCCGATGTTGTCTGAGCTGGTGAACTCGCCCAAGCTCAGCGCCGTGGACAACTCCGGCTTCGCCGCACTGGCGGTCGCCGCGGCCTCGGCGGGAGATCGCCGTCAGGCGGTGGGCGCGCTGGCCAGATTGCGCGGCCCCGGCCTGGCGGGCCTGTCCAGATCCAGTAGCTGGCTGGTGGCGATGTACGGGGCCGTGGAGGCCGCCCACCTGGTCGGCGACGCGGAGATCTCGGCACAGGCGTACGCGTTGCTCCGCCCCTTCGCGCGCCTACCGGTCATGGTCAGCCTCGGGGCCGCCTGCTTCGGTTCGGTACACCATACGCTCGGGGTGGCCTCGCTGACCTGCGGCGACGCCGGGAACGCGGTGGCGCATCTGGGCGCGGCCATCCGCGACAACTCGGCGCTGGGGCACTGGCCGGCGGTGACTCTGTCGCGATGGCGTCTGGGCCAGGCACTGCGGCTGCGTGACGGGCCCCGGGACGAGGCGGCCCGGGAGGAACACGCCATCGCCGTACGTGATGCGGCGGAGCTCGGCGTGGTACTGCCTTCCGAGGCGGGGCGGCGTCCGGTGATCCACGCGGGCGGTTCCGGCGTTTCCGGCGGGGCGGCCCAGGTGGTGATCCAGCGCCGGGGCGGGCGGTGGCGGGTCGAGATGGGCACGCGGGCCGTGCTGGTGGGCCACTGCGTCGGCATGCGGCACCTGGCGGTGCTGCTCGCCAACCCCGGACACGAGGTTTCCGCCATCGACCTGGCCGCGGGCATGAAGGTGCTGACCGCCGGGGATGTCACCCCGGCCCAGCCGCTGCTGGACAACACGGCCAGGCAGGCGTACCGGGAGCGGTTGGTACGGCTGGCAGCCGAACTCGACGAACTCGGCCCGACCGGCGGGAGCGAACGCGCCTCCGCGTTGCGCGCCGAGCAGGATTGGCTGATCGCCGAACTCGGCCGGGCGACCGGTCTGGGGGGCCGGGCACGCGGATTCACCGGTGACCGGGAGCGGGCCCGGGTCTCCGTTGGGAAGGCGATCCGGCGCGCCCTCGATCGGATCAGCGAGGCGGACCCGGTCATCGGCGATGAGCTTCGTGCCACCGTACAGACCGGCGCCCGCTGCTGTTACCGTCCCTGACGGCGGCCTGTCGGCCGCCGTCACCCGTCAAGCGGACTGGAACGTGCACCCCTTGGCTTCGCCGGTGGACATGACGACGAACTGCGCGGATGCGATCGCCTTCTTTCCGAAGTCTTCCTTGACCGCGTTCGCCCCTTCCTCCATGGAGTCGAGCACGGAGGCGAAACCATCGCACTCAGCCTGAGTTGCCGGTTTCATGCCTGGGAAGTTCGACCTGCCCGTGGCGGTGGCAACCGTACGTGCGTTGGATCCGCTGCCGGTCGTGGTGATCTTGCACCCCCGCCACTCGCCTACGGTGCGAACGGTGTCCGCCGAGGTCAGGAACCGCTTGGCCGCGGCGGGATCCTTGCTGCCCTCCGCCCACTGATTGAGCAGATCGATCGAGTACGCCATGGCGTCGCACCGGGACTGGGTCAACGGCCCGGGGTCCTTGCCCAGCTTGCCGGTGGCGGTGGCTGTGGTGGCGGCCTGTGCGGCACCGCCGAAGGCCATCATCGTGGCCACCACGAGCGCGGTGGTCAGAACGCGTCTGTTCATCTGATTCACCTTCCGTTTCGAGTGCCCGGCGGCACTCACCTGGAAGGCGTTCCAATCCGTTCCACCGCGTTCCAGCGTCCCTCTGTCGCCGCCTCCCCTCCCGACTGAGCACCACAGCAGCTCACCGCATGTTTGCCCTTGGCCTTGGGGCAGGGTTCACACTCATCGCATGGCTATCTCGAAACCGGCCGACTCGGCCTGGACCGGCATGGTGCCGGTCGACGACACGGCGCTGGCCGTGACCGACACCGGCGGCCCCGGCCGTCCCGTCGTCTATCTGAACGGCGCCTACGCCGACCAGCGGCCCTGGCGGCCTGTGATCTCTGAACTCGGCAGCGGCTGGCGGCACATCACCTACGACGAGCGGGCCCGCGGCCGATCGAAGCGGTCGGCGGATTACTCCTTCGAGGCGTGCGTCCGTGATGTCGATGCCGTCCTTGCGGCGAGAGGTGTGGACCGGCCGCTGCTGGTCGGCTGGTCCTACGGCGCGGTGGTCGCGGTGCACTGGGCCGACCGGAATCCGGACCGCGTCCTGGGGGCGGTGTCCGTGGCCGGCGCTGTTCCGTACGGCTTGACCGGCGAGGATGGCCGTGAGCGCATCCGGCGCTTGTTCCGCCGGATGCGGTTGTTGATGCCGCTGGTGCGCACGCTGGGCCTGACCGCGCAGATGACCGCCGACCAGCACGCCGAGGTCAACATCGAGCTCAACGAGATCGCGGCCGCCCTCGCGACGGTCCTCGACCGCGTGACCTACCCGGTGCGGTACGTCCTGGCCACGGGTGCCGGCCTTGGCGGGAGCCAGGAGGAGATGGAGCAGGCACGCGCCTCACTCGATCCGGTGCTCGCCCGCAACCCGAACCTCCGGGTCAGCGCGAAGGTCGCGAGCAGCCACTCCCACATTCTGCGCAAGGACTTCCGGGCTGTGGCCGAGGCCGTACGCGAGACGGCAGCGGCCCATGACCGGGACGGTTCGTCGAGCCAATGACGGACGGGCTCACGGTAGGCCAGGCGGCGGCGTTCGTCGGCGCCACGGTGAAGACCATGGCCGAGGCGTTGATCTCGGCCGAGGCCGACAGCCTGTGCGGCGTGCGCGTCTAATCAATCGCATCGGCGAATGTCGAGCAGCGTGATCGCTGGACATGTCCGCTCCCCTGCATCCAGGCCGCTCATGACAAGCGCCGAATTGGCCTTCACACTGACGGCGTGGTCGCCCGAGAACAGGACGAACGCCTGGCCCATCATCTCCAGCAGGGCGGATGCGGGCACGTCACAACGAGCTTCGCTCAGGTCGCCCGCGTCATCGGCGAGGAGCTACCTGCCAGCGCCTGCAAGCGCTCAGCCTGGTGGGCCGGCGATCCCAAGCACGCGCAGGCCGTATGGCTCGACGTTGGCTAGAGGACCGCGCGCTCGGCGACGACGAGTATGGGCAGCTCATCAAGGGTGGCCTGGAGCGGCCGGCCGAGCAGTTGGGTGAGGCCACCTGACAGGCCCACCGGGGTTGACGGCGACGGTGCCGGCAGCCGGGGCCGTGGCATCGGACCGGCGTATGAGGGCGTAGGCGACGGCGACGACACCGAGTGCCGGGTCGTCCTGTACGAGCGGGCGACTGATGGTGCCGCAGTCAACCAGGTGGCCGGGGCCGAGGGACACCAGGCCGGGGTGGTGGAGTCTTCGTCGAGCTCTACCCTCCTGGGTTGAGCCGGAGATCCTACCCACGCCAGAGGCGGCAGCCGTACCCGACCGGCACCGTGAACAGGGTGAAACGTGCACTCATCATCACCGCCCTGGCCCTCACGCTGGCCGGATGCGGCTTCACCCCACCGCAGCGCCTGACCGTCCCGAAGCCGACGGGCCCGCATCCGGTGGGGACCGTTTCGGTCCACCTGGTCGACCGGTCCCGCCCGGATCCCTGGAACGGCTCCGGCCGGAAGCGGGAGCTGATGGTCAGCCTGTGGTACCCGGCCCGGGACGTGCGGGCCCACCCGGTCGCCCCCTGGATGCCGAAGGCGGCGGCGGATCGGTACTTGGAGATGAACGACCTGGAGCCGGGCTCGCTGCTACTGGACAGGACCGACGGCCACGAGGGCGCGCCCGTCGACGCGAGCCTGGGCAGGCTGCCGGTCGTCCTGTACTCGCCGGGCGCCAACGCCTCGCGCGCGTACGGGACCGGCGTCGTCGAGGAGCTGGCCAGCAAGGGGTACGCGGTGGTCACCGTCGATCACCCCTATGACGCGGCGGTGGTGGAGTTTCCCGGCGGCCGGGTGGAGACGGGCGGCGAGCTGACCGGCTTCGCCAAGGCGGTCGACGTCCGGGTGGCCGACGTGCGCTTCGTCCTGGACAGCCTGCCCTCCCTGGAGGAGAAGCTGCCCGGCCGTAACGGGAAGCCGCTCTTCGACCTCGCGCGGATCGGAATGTTCGGGCATTCGCTCGGCGGCGCGGCCACCTCCTCCGCCATGTACGCCGACCCGCGGATCAAGGCCGGGCTCGGCCTGGATGGCGCCGTCTTCGGCAAGGTCGCGCAGTCCAGCCTCGACCGGCCGTACATGGTGGTCGACACCGACGGGAAGGGCGGCATGGCGACCAATCCGACGCTGCGCACCTTCTGGGACGGCCTGCGCGGCTGGCGGCTCAACGTGACGCTCAAGGGGGCGGCGCACAACTCCTTCGGCGACGACGTCCTGCTCATCCCCATGTCGGCCGGGCCGCTGGGGCTGAGCAAGGAGCAGCTCCAGGAGGTCGTCGGCACGATCCCGGCCGAGCGCGCGCTGGCCTTCCAGCGCGCCTACCCGCTGGCCTTCTTCGAGCAGAACCTGCGCGGCCGTCCGCAGGCGTTGCTGCAGGGCCCGTCACCCGCCTTCCCCGAGGTCTCCTACCGCCGCTGATGGCCCCTGCCCGCCGGCCGTGACCACGCCGCCCTCGTAGGCGGCGATGACGAGCTGCGCCCGGTCGTGCGCGGCGAGCTTGGCCAGCAGGCTGCGGATATGGGTCTTGACCGTCGCCGGCCCGATGCCGAGCCGCTCGGCGATCTGCGGGTTGGTCAACCCTCGAGCCACCAGCGAGAGCACCTCCCGCTCCCGGCCGGACAACCGGGTCAGCCCCGCCGCCAGTCGGGCCGGGATTCCGGTGGGCTCGCGCCGGGCGAACTCCCCGATCAGCCGTGTGGTGACCGACGGGGCCAGCAGCGCCTGCCCCTCCCCCACGATGCGCAGCGCCTCCAGCAGGTCGCCCGGCCGGGTGTCCTTCAGCAGGAATCCGCTGGCTCCGGCCCGCAACGCCCCGTAGACGTACTCGTCGAGATCGAACGTGGTCAGCATCACCACCCGCGTCGCGGCGGTCATCGGGTCGGCCCGGATCAGCTCAGTGGCCTTGATCCCGTCGAGGCCGGGCATACGGACGTCCATGAGCACCAGGTCGGGCCGGAGGCCGCGGGCCAGTTCCACCGCCTGCTCCCCCGTCCCGGCCTCGCCGACGGCCTCCAGGTCGGGGGCGCTGTCGATCAGCCTGCGCAGCCCCGCGCGCAGCAACGCCTGGTCCTCGGCGACCAGCACCGTGAACGTGCTCACCTCTCATCCTCCCCGGAACCGCCTGGCAACAGCAGCCTCGCGCGAACGGCGAAGCCGCCTCCGGGCTCCGGTCCCGCCGAGAACGTTCCGCCGTACAGGGTCACCCGCTCTTCCAGCCCGGCCAGCCCGTGGCCCCCCTCACGCGGCGCAGCACCCCCGCGACCGTCGTCGACGACCTCGACCACCAGCTCGCGCTCCGCACGGGTGCCGACCACCACCCGACATCGGGCCGGGCCGGCGTGTTTGAGCACGTTGGTCAGCGACTCCTGCACGAGGCGATAGACGACGAGGGCCACCTCGTCGCCCAGCGCGGGGCCGGGCTCGACGTCGAGCTCCACCCGAACGTCGCCGGCCGGAATCGCCGCGACCAGCTCGCGCAGCGAGTCCAGCGTGTACGGCGGACCGTCCCGGTCCCCGGAGGCATCGCGCAGCAGACCGAGGAGGCGGCGCAGGTCCGCCAGCGCCTTCCGGCTGGTCTCCTCGATGATCGACAGGGCCTCACCCGCCTCCTCGGGGTGCGTGGCGGCGACGTGGTTGGCGATGCCGGCCCGCATGGAAATCAGGCTCATGCTGTGGGCGACGCTGTCGTGCACGTCACGAGCCATGCGCAGCCGTTCCGCCGCGGCCGCGGCCTGCGCCGACCGTGCGACGGCCTGCGCGGCGTACGCGCGCTGTTCCCGTACGGCAAGCCCGATCGTCCACGCCAGACCGAGCACCAGCCAGGCGAATCCGCACGCCGACGCCGCCTCGGCCCACGAGGGTGAGTCGATCGCGGCACCGGCGGCGGTCACGGCCAGCGCGGCCACCAGCGCCGCTACCGCCGTCCGGCGTGCTTCCAGCAGCGCCACCGCGTGCAGCGCGACCGCCAAGGGCACGAACGCCTCCTCCCACCGGACGAACGGCGCGAACACCGCCGCCACCAGGACCAGCGCGCAGACCGGGACCGGCCACCGGCGCCGCCCTGCCAGCGGCAGGCAGGCCAGCGCGATCATCGGCACGGCCGCATACGGCGACACTCCGGCGGACTCCGGCACCAGAACCGCCGGCACCGAGAACCCGGCGGCCAGGGCAACGGCCGCGAACGCGTCGACGGCGACCCAGTGTCCCGGTCGCAGCCTGCGCGCGATCAAGGGACGCCGTTCGGCCATGCGCCCACCCTAGATGGGGCAGACCGGCAGGCGCCGCGGCCGAGGCCGTGAGCAGGTAGGACGCGCAGGCGTGATGGAGATCATGCAGTCTCAGCCAACTGGGACTTCGTACCTCAGCCCCAGTCCAACAGGCTGCGATGGTGACCGCCGAGCAGAGTGCTGATGTCAGGCAGGCAGATCACGCGTAGCGCCTGTGTCCGCTGTAAGTGATCCCAGCGCTGCCAAGCCGGACTCGACCGCCGCAGATTCCTGATCGAGCAGACTCCGCGCCCTGGTGCCCCAGTCGGCGTCTATTCGGAAGCTGTCCCCCTCGAACCTGGGGAACACATGCAGGTGAAAGTGGAAGACCTCCTGAAATGCAGCCTTCCCGTCCGCGAGGAAAACGTTCACGCCTTCACAGCGCAAACCAGAACGCCGCAGAGCCCGGCCCATCCGGTGGCCGACCCTCCATACGTGCGCGCTCGTCTCCTCATCAAGGTCTTCCAGTCCGACGGCGTGGACGCGCGGAATCACGAGGAGGTGGCCCGGAGTGACAGCCCCTACGTCCATAATTACCACTACGCGATCGTCGGCGTAAGGAACACTCGCCTCAGCCTCGCCACGAAGGATCGCGCAGAAAACGCAATCTGAACGAGCAAGATCTCCCATGCTCAACATGGTGACAGCGACCGGCGTCTACAGCGAACACTTATAGCTCGCGCCAGCGATCACCTAAAGTCGAGATCGCGCCGTAACGCCGAGGCGACTGGTCAAGATGCCTACTGACGGCAACAGCGCCGAACAACGCCTGCACGCCAGAGCTCCAGCCCAGACGGCGTGCCCGTGGCGTGCCCGTTAGGGGGTGATCAAGGGGGACCCGTGGGGAACCACGTGTACTCATAGCACTTGCTCGCAGGTCGGCGTCTCCCCAGCTCAGCGACCAGATGCGTTAGAGACTTCCCAAGCTGACGTTGTCGCTGGAAGAGCGCCTGGTCTTATTCATCATCGTCGTCACTCGTGTATGCGTCGTATAGCTTGTGGCGGAGGAGATCGGTTCGGACGGTCAGGGCACCGAGAAGTTCCTCATCGCTCAGCCCGTCCGTGGTCCTGAAGGCCCATGAGGAGTGACCTTCCTCATCAAGGCACTTCACGAGAACTATCGCGCCCAGAGCGGTCCATCCTTGGGGAAGCGGGTAGACGTTGAGGCCATTCAGAGCCTGGCCTACGGGTACTTCCTTTTCCTCTGTCACGGAGCCTCCTGATGGCTGGTGGTGGCACGAATCGAAATGTGCTGCTCAAGCGCGTCGCAGCAAACATCGAAACCACCGATCCGGGGGCAGTCGACTTCACCGGCTCGCGGGCAGTAGTAGATGTCCGAACAGCCGCAGACGAAGAAACAGGAGTCGCTGGCGTTTTACGACTTCCCGGCCGAGCACTGGATCCATCTGCGCACGACGAATCCGATCGAGTCGATGTTCGCAACCGTCCGGCACGGCACCAAGGTAACCAAGGGGCCGGGCTCGCGGGCGGCCGGGTTGGCCATGGCGTTCAAGCTGATCGATTCGGCCCAGGCCCGCTGGCGCGCGGTCAACGCACCTCACCTGGTGGCACTCGTACGTGCCGGAGCCCACTTCGAACGCGGCGTACTCATCCAACGTGACGAGGTCAGCCGCGAGGGCCGGAGCGTTCGCCTCCTTGAAGAAGCAGCAATAGGTGTTGATACCTGGCGGATACACGGCTGAGCGCGGATGGATACCCGGCCAACACCAAGTGGAGGAAAACGGCCGCCAAGGTGGCCACGGCGCCGCGAGGGGCGGCGCGATTCCCCCATGTCACGGTGAAGGACTACTCCATGCGTGTGCTGATGTACGGTCTGCTCGGTCTTGCGGTGTTGACCGGGTGCGGGGCGAACGCCGTTCCCGTGGCCGGCGGCGGGAATGCCTCGATGGACAAGGCCCGCGAGCGGGAGAACGTCATCGCCACCTGCATGAAGCGGAAG
This sequence comes from Microtetraspora niveoalba, assembly GCF_001570405.1. Taxonomy (GTDB): domain Bacteria; phylum Actinomycetota; class Actinomycetes; order Streptosporangiales; family Streptosporangiaceae; genus Microtetraspora; species Microtetraspora niveoalba. The sequence goes on from NZ_BBYM01000031.1 coordinate 24,909, forward strand.
GGTTTCTCCTACACCCCCTCGGTCAGCCGGCCCAAGCAGTCCGATGCGAACCCCGCCGACTACGCGGCGATGAAGGCGGACCGCAGCAAGAACGGCTTCGGCGTCTTCTCCGCTGTCGTCTATCCGAAGCCGTCGGAATCGCTGGCGCCGGACCCCAACCAGGCGACGATCGACAGCCTCTCCGGCGCCAAACGGGACGCCTACCTCAAGACCCTGAACGAGTGCCGGGTCACCGCCCTCCAGCAGGTGAACGGCCTGAAGGTCACCTCACTCGCGGACTATCAGGACCAGATGAGCACGGAGATCGAGAACATCGACAAGGAGCTCGACGGCGACCCCAAGCTGCTGGAGCTCGCCGCGTCCTTCGCCGAGTGCCTGAAGTCGAAAGGCGAGCGGGTGACCTCCGCGAAGCCGCTCGCGCTGAGCGTCCGCGGCATGGATGTGTGGGGCGAGCAGGCCGACCGGCTCGGCAAGGCGGGCACCGTCACGGCGGAGGCGGCCAGGCCGTACCTCGCCAAGGAGATCACGTCGGCGCTGGTCGACCTGGAGTGCGGCAAGGACTTCTACGCCGCCTTCATCCCCCTGCAAAAGCGGCTCACCAACGAGGCCAGGGTGAAGTACGGGTTCCAAGAGCAGTGATGCGTACCCGTCGCGGCAAGCTGCTGCTCGTGCTGGCCGTGGTCTTGGTGGTCGCGGGGACCGGCTGGGGAGTGGGCACCCTGCTGCGCTCCCCGGCCGACGAGGCGGCGGCGCGCAAGCCGCCCAAACCGTCGCTGGTCACCGTCGCGGTCGAGCGGCGCAAGCTGGTCGCCACCGTCGTGGTCAGCGGCACGCTGGAGTACGGCTCGCCGTATCCGGTGTCGCTGGCCGGGGTGGTGGGCGGCAGCGAATCCGCTCAGCGCGCCACCCGAGCTCCCCGGCGGGGCACCCTCGCGGAGGGCGCGGTGCTGATGGAGGTGAACGGGCGCCCGGTGTTCGTCTTCTCCGGCACGGTGCCGATGCACCGCAGCATTGTCCCCGGCGCCAAGGGGGCCGATGTCCAGCAGTTGCAGAAGGCGCTGCGCAGGCTCGGCTACCGCGCACCCGCGACCGGCGTGTTCGACCAGGCGACCATCGCCGCGGTGTCGCGCTTCTACGCCAAGCGGGGCTATGAGGCGCAGCAACCCACCTTGGAACTGCGGCAGAGCCGCGACGACCTGCTCCGGGCCGTGCGGACCGCACAGGAAGTGCTCGCGACCGAGCGTAAGGCCCTTGACCAGGGCAAGGATGTGCTCCCGCTGAAAGTCAGGCTCGCCAACGCCCGGCACGATCTGCGGGAGGCCGAACAGACGCTGAAGAGCGCGCGGGCGCAGGACCACACCACCGAGGACGAGGCCAAGGTCGAGGCCGCCGAAAGCACCGTACGGTCGGCCGAGGAGAACCTGCTGGCGGCCCAGCAGGAGCTCGCCCAGGCCATCGCGACGCCCACCCCCGCGCCCACCCTCAACCCCAGCCCCACCGCGGGTCCCACGGCCGGGCCGCCTACCGACACCCGCCTGCTCGAACTCCGGGTCACCAACGCCAGAGCCGATCTGGCCGCCGCCAGGTCGGCGCTGGAGCGCGTACTGGAAGAGGTCGAGAACGCGCGGGCCAAGCGGCTGACTGAGCTGACGAAGAACGTCCGGGTGGCTCGCGAGGCCGTCGTCACCGCCGAGCAGGCGCTCAGGCAGGCCAGGCAGCTCTCGCCCGTCAGGCTGAGGGTGGCCAACGCCCAGAGCGACCTGGCCGCGGCACGGGCGCTGCTGGCCGAGTTCTCCCGGACCTACGGCACCACCGTTCCGCCGGGAGAGGTCGTCTTCCTGCCCAAACTGCCCGCCCGACTGCACAAGCCGACCGTCAAGGCGGGCGATCTGGTGGACAAGTCGATCGCCACGGTGACCAGCTCCACCTTCGTGGTCTCAGGCTCGGTGGACGTGGCCGAGGCCGAGCGGCTGAAGACGGGTCTGAACGCGAGCATCGAAACCGAGGCCGGCACGATCGTCCCCGGCGCGGTGACCTCCCTCGGCGGGCGCGACGCGAAAGGCGCCGCGCCGGTGACCATCACTCCTGCCTCGATGAGGGGCCTCAAGAAGCTCGCCGGCGCACCCGTCACGGTTCGCGTCACCATCGGAGCCACCGATCAGGAGGTGCTCGTGGTCCCCGCCGCGGCGGTCGTCACCGCCGCGGACGGCAGGGCGCGGGTGCAGGTGGAGACCGCGCCCGACCAGACCAAGGAGGTCGAGGTGCGCACCGGCCTGTCCGCCGACGGAGCCGTGGAGGTGACCGGCGACCTCAAGCCGGGCGACATGGTGGTGATCAACGGTGCCTGAGCCGGTCATCCTGCTCGACGACCTGACCAAGGAGTTCCCCACCGATCCCCCCGTCAGAGCGCTCTCCGCCATCAACCTGAGAGTCGAGAGGTCGGACTATGTCGCCGTAGTCGGCCCCTCAGGGTCCGGCAAGTCCACCCTGCTCAACATGCTCGGCCTGCTCGACCGGCCGACCAGCGGCAGCTACCGGCTCGACGGCATCGAGACCACCATGCTGAAGGACAGCGCGCGGACCACGGTGCGCGGCAGCCGTATCGGCTTCGTCTTCCAGTCCTTCCACCTGCTGCCCCACCGCAGCGTGCTGGAGAACGTGATGCTGGCCGAGGTCTACGGCAGGGGGTCGCGCAAGGGGCGGCGCGAGCGCGCGCTGCGGGCTCTGGAGCGGGTACGGCTGTCACACCGGGTGGAGTTCCTGCCCGGCAGGATGTCCGGCGGCGAGCGGCAGCGCGCCGCCATCGCCCGCGCCCTGATGGGCGAGCCCGCGCTGCTGCTGTGCGACGAGCCCACCGGCAACCTCGACAGCAAGAACACCGACGCCGTGCTCGACCTGTTCGACGAACTGCGCGCCCAGGGCATGACCATCGTGGTCATCACCCACGAGAACGAGGTGAGCGAGCGCGCCGCGCGCCGGGTGCGCATCACCGACGGCACCTTGGCTGAGGAGTAGATGTGCACCCGCGCGACCTGCTGAACGAGGCCATGGCGGGCCTGCTGGCCCGCCCGGTGCGCTCGGTGCTGACCACGCTGGGCACCGTGCTGGGCATCACCACCCTCGTGGTCACCCTGGGCGTCGCCGCGACGGCGGGCAACCAGATCGTCGGCCGCTTCGACGAGCTGACCGCCACCTCCGTCACGGTCGAAGTCCCGGAGAACCCGTTCCCCCTGGTCGATTGGGCCGACGTCGGCCGGGTGACCCGACTGCGCGGGGTGGTCTCCGCCGCCGCCCTCGCCGAGTCGAACCAGAGCGCCAACCTCAGTGTCCGCTCCAACGACATGGTGGACCCCACCCGGGTCACCGACCAGACTCTTACGGTGGTCGCCAGCAGCCCCGGCCTGCCCGCCGCGGTCAAAGGCAGGATGGTCGAGGGCCGCTACTTCGACGCCGGGCACATCGCCCGTGGGGACAAGGTCGTCGTGCTGGGCCAGCACGCGGCCAAGATGCTGGGCATCACCCGGCTGGAACGGGCTCCGGCCGTCTTCATCGGCACCCAGGCGTACACCGTCATCGGCGTGCTCGGCGACCTGAAACGCGAAAAGAGCCTGGCGAGCGCCGTCATGCTGCCACCGGCCGTCGGCGGGCGCTACGGCCTGGGCACTGTGACCCGGGTCCTGGTCAACACCGGCCTCGGCGCCGCCGAACTGATCGCCAAGCAGGCGCCGGCCGCACTCAGCCCCGGCAACGAGGCCCTCCTCCAGGTCATCTCGCCGTCGAGCCCCACCAGAGCGCGCGATGCGGTGGAAGGCGACGTCAACGCCCTCTTCCTGATCCTCGGGCTGGTCTCCCTGGTCGTCGGCGCGGTCGGCATCGCCAATGTCACCCTGGTGACCGTGATGGAGCGCATCGCCGAGATCGGCTTGCGCCGCGCCCTGGGCGCCGCCCGCCGCCACGTCGCCGCGCAGTTCCTGCTGGAGTCCACCCTCACCGGTCTGACCGGCGGCATCGTCGGCGCTTCCGTGGGGATCGTCGTGGTCGTCGCGGTCTGCGCCGCCAAGCAGTGGACTCCGGTCCTGGACGTACGGCTGGCCGTCATGGCACCTGCCGCCGGCGCCGTCGTCGGGCTGCTCGCGGGCCTGTACCCGGCCCTGCGTGCCGCTCGCATGGAACCAGTCAACGCACTTCGGTAGATATGGTGCATTTTCATGACATCCCTGCTGCTCGTCGAAGACGACGCGGTGATCCGCACGTCGGTCAGCCTGGCCCTGGAACGCTACGGCTATCGAACGACCACCGCCGCTGACGGGCTGAGCGGCCTGGAGGCGGCCCGGGCGGGCGGCCACGACCTCCTGCTGCTGGATGTGATGCTGCCCAACCTGGACGGCATCAGCTTGTGCCGCAGGATCCGGGAAACCAGTCAGGTGCCGATCCTGATGATGTCGGCCCGCGGTGACGGACTGGACATCGTCGCGGGGCTGGAGGGCGGCGCCGACGACTACGTGGTCAAACCAGTCGACCTGCCGGTGCTGGTGGCCAGGATCCGGTCACTGCTGCGCAGGGCCGCCTTCGCCCGGCCGGTTCCCGCCGAACCCACGGCGGGGCAGGCCGTCGCACTCGCCGTGCTGCACTTCGGCGAGCTGAGCATCGACACCGGCGCGCTGGAGGTACGGCGGGCCGGGCGACGCGTCGAACTGACCCCGACCGAGCTGCGGCTGCTGCTGGAGTTCGCCGCCCACCCCGGCATCGTGCTGGAACGCGCCACGCTGCTGCGCACCGTCTGGGACTACGGCTGGGACGGCGACAGCCGCGTCGTCGACCTCTGCGTGCAGCGGCTGCGCAAGAAGATCGGCACGGACCGGATCGAGACGGTGCGCGGGTTCGGCTACAAGTTGCGCCCGTCATGATGGTGGGCTCGCTGCGATGGAAGGTCGCGGCACTGATCACACTGGCCTGCTGCGCGGTCGTGGCCGTGGTCGGGATCCTGGTCCACCGCACGACTCTTGAGCGCACGATGTGGCAGGGTGAGGGGCGGGCGCTGGAGTCGGCCGCGATGGCTGCCAAGGAGTACCGCGCGGACACTCCCCCCGAGGGGCCTGACTCGTGGACCGAATGGATCAAGAATCCGGACGAGCTGCCCTCGCCCCTGCGCGAACGGCTGGCCATGGAGTCGCCCGCCACCTGGTATGACGACCGGAAGCCCGATCAGCCGTGGATGTGGGCGGCGCGATGGGTGGGCGAGGGGCTCGTGGCCACCTCCAAGATGGAAATGGGGTCGGACATGCTCCGGCTGCGTGCCCTCGACCGAGCCATGGTCCGGGCCGCGCTGACCGCACTCGCCGTGGTGGTGCCGGTCTCGGTGTGTCTGGCCGAGCTGGCGAACCGGCGGCTGCGGCGGGTCGCCCGCACCGCCCGCAGGATCGCGAACGGCGACCTGGACGCCCGCATCGCCCCGCCCCCGCACCGGGGCGGCGGCTTGGCGCGCTGGGGCGGGCGTGACGAGATCGCCGACATCTCCGCCGCCGTGGACTCCATGGCGGCGAGCCTGCAGCACCGGCTGCTGGCCGAGCAGCGGTTCACCGCCGATGTCGCCCATGACCTGCGTACCCCGCTGATGGGCCTGGTCGCCGTGGTCGAACTGCTGGAGGAGGGCGAGACGACCGATCTGGTACGCGACCGGGTGCGGGTGCTGCGCTCGCTGGTGGAGGACCTGCTGGAGGTCTCCAGGCTGGACGCGGGCGCCGAGGTCGCCGAGCGGGTACGGGTGCCGCTGGCCGAGTTGGCCGAGGAGTCCGCGGCCCGGGTGGGGGTCGAGGTGCGGGTGCTGGCTTCGGGGGATCCGGTGGCCGAGACCGACCCGCGTCGCCTGGACCGGATCCTCGCCAACCTCCTGCTCAACGCCCACCGCCACGGTGCGCCCCCGGTGGAGATCATGGTCCGGGACCACGTGATCGAGGTCCGCGACCGGGGACCGGGCTTCCCTCCAGAGCTCCTTGCCGACGGCCCGAAACGCTTCCGCACGGGTGCCGCCGAACGCGGCCGCGGTCATGGCCTCGGGCTGACGATCGCGCTGGGGCAGGCCCATGTCATAGGCGCCGACCTGACCCTGGCCAACGCCCCCGGCGGCGCCGTCGCCGTCCTCCGCCTCCCCCGTCAGCCGTCGGGCTGATACACAGGTGATACCCGGCCAAGCGCGGGTGGAGACACGGCCACGGCCGGACGGACACGTGGGTAGCCCACCGTGTCCGGTATGCGACGTTGTTTGATGTTCCTCCTGCTGACGAGCACCCTGTCCGGCTGCGGAGCGGTGCCGCCCGTCTCCGGCGCCGTTTCCGGCATGCCTCTGCCGTGGCCACCCGAGGGCCAGGCGGCGGTCGAGGTGGAGGGCATAGGCAGCCCGGGCGTCAGCGGCGAGCCGAACCCGGTGCCCATCGCCAGCGTGACGAAGGTCATGACCGCCTACGTGATCCTGCGCCGCCACCCGCTCCGGCCGGGCGACGACGGCCCGCTGATCAACGTGGACCGCACAGCCGCCGACGAGTCCTACCTGCCGCAGGAGTCCACCGCCCCGGTCAGGGAGGGCCAGCGGGTACGGCTGCGCCGCATGCTGGAGTTGATGATGGTGCCGTCGGGAAACAACGTGGCCCGCCTCCTGGCCCGCTGGGACGCGGGTTCCCAGGAGCGCTTCGTCGAACGGATGAACGCCACCGCCCACCGTCTAGGTATGTCCAACACCAGGTACACGGGTGCCAGCGGCAACGAGGACAGCACCGTCAGCATCGCGGCCGACCAGCTCAAGCTGGCCAAGGAGGCGATGCGCGACCCGGTCTTCCGCGAGGTGGTGGCGCAGGCGGACACCGCCGTCCCCGGCGACGCGAGAAAGCTGCCCAACACCAACACACTGCTGAACAGGCACGGCGTCATCGGCATCAAGACCGGCTCCGGCACCGCCGCGGGCGGCAACCTGATGTGGGCCTCCCGCGTGCGGGGCCGCCTGGTGCTCGGGGTGATCCTCGGCCAGGCGGCGGGCACCAACCCGGTCGCCGCCAAGGCGGCGGCGCTGGAGGCGGGCGGGAGGATGAGCGCGGCGGTCGAGCAGTGGCTGCTCAGGCAAGCAGCTCCAGTGTCAGAGCCCGGCTCCACCTGGACCTCGACCCGCTGAGGCGGCCTGCCACGCTCACCGGTGAGAGTGGTGTACCCGACTCGTGTTCGATGAGGTCCCCGAACGGCACACGGCGGGTGGACGGCGCTCGCCACGATGGGGAGCGGTCCGAAGCGCCTCGGCGGCGGCCCGCAGCAGGCGGCGACTCTCAGGATGACGTTCCGTAGCGGGTGGCGATCGCGGCGGCGCGGTCGCGCAGGGAGTCGCGCAACCACTGCGGGGCCAGGGCTTCCGCGTTCGTGGCGAGCTGCCACAGCGCCCATTCGGCGTGTCTCGGATCTTGGAAGGTCACCTCCAGCCGCAACCAGCCGTCCGAGTCGGATTCCTCGGCGAGGACGGCCAGCGCTGTGCTCACCAGGTCCTCCCGCCGGGCCGGGTCCACCCGTACCAGCACGGTGACTTGGTCGCCGCCGGCCCGGAACTGTGTGCTGCGTTCCTGCCAGGCCCGGTCCAGATCGACCCGGTCCGGTCGCTGCGCGGGTTCGGCGAGTTCCTTGGCGGCCAGGATCCGGGACAGCCGGTAGGTGCGGTCCGCGCCAGACCTCGTGGCCAGCAAATAGCCCCGGTCGCGTACGGTGACCAGGCCGATCGGGTCAACCGTGCGCCACTTCGGGGTCTGGTCCACAGCCGCGTAGTGGATCTGCAGCTTGTGTCCGGCGAACACGGCGCGCAGGACCTTGGCCACTATGGCGTCAGGCACCTCCTCATCGACCAGTCGACGCGAGAGGAGGTCGGTCTCCGGGTCGATGAGCAATCGCTCGGACGCGCTGGCCGCGGTGTCCCGATAGCTTTCCGGTAGCGCGTCAACCACCTTGAGCATCGCCGAAGCGAGCGCCGAGCCGAGGCCGAACGCCTGCGCGCCGCGCCGCGATCCGGCGACCAGCAGGGCAAGAGCCTCGTCGTGGTTCAGTCCGGTGAGCTCGGTCCGGAACCCGGGCAACAACGCGAAACCGCCGTGCCGCCCGCGTTCGGCGTAGACCGGGACGCCGGCCGCGGACAGCGCCTCGATATCCCGCAGCACGGTGCGGGTGGATACCTCCAGCTCGCGGGCCAGCGCGGTTGCGGACAGCCGACCGTGCTGCCGCAGCAGCAACACCAGCGATACCAACCGGTCGGCGCGCATACGAAAAACGCTATCGGAATACATGACACAGGATGTCGTGATTTGTTTGCGAGGCTCATCGACGCGACCGAAAAGACGGCGGCACCGAGCCGATCGACGTACGTAACGTCGACGAATCGAATGGAGCTGATGTGGCAATGGAGCGAACGGCGGTCAACCCGTGGGCGTGGTCGGCGGAGCTGGGGTACAACCAGGGTGAGATCGTCTCCGGGCACACGCGGACCCTGTACTGCGCCGGGCAGGCCGCGATGAGCGGCGACGGCAAGCCCCAGCATAGTGATGACATGGCGGCGCAGTTGGCGCTGAGCCTCGACAACCTGGAGGCCGTGCTCGGCGAGGCCGGCATGTCCCTCGCGAACCTCGTCCGGCTCAACGTCTACACCACCGACGTCGATCGGCTCTTCGAGCACTACGGCGTGCTGGCGTCGCGGTTGGGCGCAGCCGGGGTGGCACCGTCCACCACGATGCTCGGGGTGACACGGCTGGCGATTCCCGACCTGATGGTCGAGCTTGAGGGGACCGCCGTCGCGTGATGCGACCTCGCCGCCTCCGGCAGGGCTGCCGGAGGCGGCACTCCGGCCCGCCGGAACGGGGGCTTGACGGCGGCGCCGTTGCCGGTCACCGGCGTGGTGGGACTCCGGGTCCCGGTCGTCGGCTATGCGGTCGCGCCGCGGCTGCCGGCGGAGGCCATGCCGAGCCAGGTGTGCGGATTGCCTTCCCAGCACCAGCCGAGTTTGGGGGCGTTCTGGCTGATCCAGAGCGCTGGGACGCGGCGGTCGCCGGAGCGGGAGCCGCCGAGGGAGAAGCACTTGTTCTTGACCAGGATCTCCGGGAATTGGGTGATCATCGCGATGCCCTCCTCGATGGTGAGCAGGGTGCGCCCACGGGCGGTGATGGTGTCCATGGCGTCGCGGGGTACGGCCCCGCAGAACTCCTCGCCGCGTTCGATGTCCAGCAGCAGGTAGACCCGCTGGTCCGGAAGCTCGGTCTCCTTGGTGGCGACGAACCGTTCCAGGGAGCCGGGCTCGAAGGAATGGTCGACGAAACCCGGTTTGGCCTTTCTGTGCAGGGTCGTGCGCGGCATCATCTGCTCGATCGGGACGACCTGACGGGGGACCACGAGCACGAACGGAAGCCGGCCGGTGTCGGGCTCGCAGGTGATGCTCCCCGTCTTCGCGGCAAGGTCGCGCAGAGGTGCGACCAGAGACCGGAACTGCTCAGGCGCCAGGCCTCCCATCGCCGGATATTCCAGTTCGATCAGGTTGTGGACCTGGCGGTCGAATTCTGCGCCTGCGTCGATTGTTGTCATGGGATCCTTCCGGCGATCCGGTGGTTGGAGGCGTGAACCACTGCTCGCTGTCGGGGCCGGGGGTGATGGCGTGCGGGCGGGTCAGCGCTGTTAGGGGGCGGCCCATTCGACGAACTGGACGATCACTCCGTTGGGGTCGGTCACCTGGAACAGGCGCTCACCCCAGGGCTCCTCGCGCAGCGGCATGGTGATCTGGGCCCCGGCGTCGCGCAGCCGCTTTTCCTGCTCGGCCAGGCCGTCGGCGAGGGTGAAGGCGAGGATCAGGCCGCCGGCACGCTGGTCGCGCTGCTCGGGCGGCAGCACTGGGATGCCGCGGGCGAGCAGGACGATGTCGACCGCGTCGTCGCGTGACAGGGAGGCGAAGCCGTCGGCGGCCTGCTGGACGGTGTAGCCCAGGTAGGTGGTGAAGAACCCTTGGGAGGCGGTGACGTCGTCGACGGTCAGCGAGACGGTGGAGGCGGTGAACTGCACGGGGTCTCCTCGGGGTGCGGTGGGGGGCGGGTCAGTAGCCGCGGCGGCGGGGGACGAGGCGGACGCCCCGGGCCGGCTGCCGCGCACGGACGCTGTGGTCGGACGGCGGACGACGTAGTTCCGCGCCGCGCAGCGGGGGCGGCTCGGGCTGCTGCGACTGGGGCACAGGAGCGAACGCGACCACGTTCGCGGCGGGGTCGTGGGTGCGCTTGCGCATGGGTGTCCCTCTTTCGGACTCGGCATTCCATCGTCGCAAACTTGCGACGGAGGTAAATTTAGCCCAAGGCTTCCAGGGGTGTCAACATAAAGATGCTACGAGGGTAAGATTGCGCCATGGCTACCCAGACTCCCGCCCCGGCCGCCGGGCTGCGCGAGACCAAGAAGCACGAGACCCGGCAGCTCATCTCCGACCACGCGACCCGGCTGTTCATTGCCCAGGGCTTCGAGCAGACGACCATCGCCGAGATCGCCGCCGCCGCCCGCGTCGCCAAAAAGACGGTCACCAACTACTTCCCGCGCAAGGAAGACCTGGCCCTGGATCACCAGGAGGAGTTCGCCGCCTCCCTGGCCGCCGCCGTCGCCGCCCGACACCAGGGGGAATCAGCGCTGACCGCACTGCGCCGCGCGTTCGCCGACGCCGTGGCCGCCCAGGACCCGGTCGCCGGATTCTCCGGCCAGGAGTTCGCTCGCATGATCGCCGACAGCCCCACTCTGACCGCCTGCCTGCGCGGCCTGCACGATCAGCGTGAACACCACCTCGCCCAGGCGCTCGCCGACGCCACCGGTGCTCGGTCCGACGACATCACCGTCCAGACCGCCGCCGCCCTGCTGGGCACCGTCCACCGCGTGCTGTTCCACCGCATCCAGACCCTCACCCTCGCCGGACACCCCGACGACCAGATCACCCACACCATTGCCGCCGAAGCCACCCAAGCCTTCGACCTGCTGGAGCCCGCCCTGCGCGACTACGCCGCGGCCTGATGCGAGTCATCGGGCGGTGCCATCCTCCGCTGATCACACGAGGGGCATCGACGTTCTCAGACGCCTCCCCGTCCTCCGCGGTGCGGTGCGTCAGGCCGGCTGACCGGATCGCGGTGTCTGGACGCGATCGCGCTCGACAGCGTCGGGTGGATCGTGAAGCCGTGCTCCAGACCCGTGATCCGCAGCAGGTCGACCATTCGGGGACTCGGTGCGACGAGCCGGAGCGTGATGCCGAACTGCCTGGTGCGGTTCCGGATACCGACCAGTACGGCCAGTCCGGAGGCGTCGCAGAAGGACACTCCGGACAGATCGAGGATGAGCACATCCTCGGACCATTGGAGCGCATTGCGTAGGCGCATCCGCAGCGCCGGACTCGTGGCGATATCGATCTCGCCGTGAATTCCGATGACGGTGTGAGCGGGCCGGCACGCGGCCAGCAGGCGCGCGTGCGTACGGGCCCTGGAATGGGCGGTGGCGGTCATGAGGTCTCCCGATGACGAGAAGCCGAAGATGGGCGTGCCAGTGACCTACGGTGTGGTGGAGCCCCGCTGTGATCGAGTGCGTCCGGGGCTGCTGACGCCTTTGCGGCGCCGGGAGCCACCAGCGACGGACTGATGTGGCCGGCAATTGTTGTGGTCGGTTCGACCAGGTGGGAGTCGATGTCCCGCGAGCGGTTCACCTCGAGAAGGCGGCCCCGGGCCGGAGAATCGCGCGGGATGTCGTCCCAGGCGCCGGGGTCGAGGTCCCTCAGAGGGTCACCTCGCCCAGTCGCCGGTCCACGGCCGCGACGAGAGGAGGCGGTTCCGCGGCGGCGTGCCGCGAGCTCGGCCACCACATGCCGCCCATGATGCGGCGGCCGTCGGGAACGGAATCGCGATTCGGCAGCACGACGCATGAGTCCGTGATCGCGACGGTGGAGAACAGCGTGGGCGGTTGGACGCGGTACAGGAGTTTCGGCATCATGATCGACCGGTCTATCTCGGTCTTCGGACCGTGTTTTCTATCGCCTCGGGCGACGCCGACCCTGATGCCAACGCACGAAAAGTCCTCGGTGTCTCCAAGCTATCCGTCGAAGTGGCCGCAGATCGGCCCGAGACCGGCAACACGGCGGAGATCTTCACATACTCTCCGGACAACGCCGACGAGCACGATCGTCCCACTCGGAGGATCAGCCCCGCGTCCCCCGCACACCGTTTCCCAGGACGTGGACCGCGGCCGGCACCACCGCGCAGATCGCGCGACCGCGCCGACGGCGACCGTGGACCGGCTCCGGCACGATCCGCCGTCGCCCGGGTCCGGCCGGAACCGGGCGGGCTGGGCGAAGACGGCATCCGGCAGCCGGTAGCCCCATCTGTGCTGTCACGTGCGGAATCGTTAGGCTTGCTCGGCGTGCTGTCGGGCTGGCTGTGGTGGGTTGTGCCGCTCATCGTGACCGTGGCGCTGTACGGCCTGGCCCTGCGGCAGACGGCAGGGGTGGCGGCCGGGGGCGTCGTGGTCACGGTGTCGCTGACCGCGGGGACGTCGAGCGTCCTCGGGGAGTCACCCAGGTCCGTCACCGGCGTGACACTGCTGGCCGCCGGACTCGCCGCGGTCACCTGGGCCCTGGGCAGGGCGCGGCGGCGCGCCCGGGCGACACGCCGGGCCGCGGCCGTCTTCCGCGCGGCCGCACCCGATGTGCCGGGCGTGGCCGCCGAGGCCGAGCGGCACCGGCTCGCCGCCGAACTTCACGACACCGCCGCCCACAGACTCACCGGCATCGCGGTCGGCGCCGCCTCCGCCTTGCGTCTCGCCGACCCGGCTCTCGTGGCGGAGGCAGCCCGGTATGCCGCTGAGACCGGCCGCCTCGCCACCCGGGAACTGGAGCGGCTGACCACCACCGGTACCGGCTCGGCCGATCTCGCCGACGTGGACACGTTGGCCGCCACGTGGCCGGAGCCGCGTCTCACCTACGTCAGAACAGCTCGGAGCGCCCCGCCCGAGATCGCCGCCCTCGCGTGCCGGGTGGTTCGCGAGGCGCTGACCAACGCCCTGCGGTACGCGCCGGGAGGCGCCGTGCGGGTCGGCGTCGACCGCGAACCCGGCCGCCTGGTCGTCACGATCGTCAACGACCCCGGCGAGCCGGTCGTGGACAACGCGGACGCGGCACGTGGGCTGGGTGGTGGATACGGGCTCGCCGGGCTCAGGACGGCGGTGGCCGCCTGCGGAGGGTTCCTGTCCGCGGGGCCGGACGATCGGGGTTGGGCCGTGCGCGCCGAACTCCCGCTCACCCCTGACGAGGGCCCGGCATCGACGCCGTACGAATGGCGTGGCCGGCAGGCGTCCGACGCCGCGCTTGCGATCCTCGCGGTGGCGCTGTCCATCGGAACGAGCCTGTTGACGACCGACACGCCCGAGAGCCTCCCCGGAGAGGCCGCCCTGCTGGTGCCGCTCTTCTTCGCGCACGCCCTGCCGCTCGGCCTGCGCAGGCGGGCGCCGCTTTTCAGCCTGACGGCGGCGTTGTCGGTCTATCCGGTCCTGCTCGCCGCCGGACTCGCCGGCTGGACGAAGCAGCCCGCAGGGGACGTGTTCCTGTGGTGCCTGTGGGTTGAGCTGGCGCTGCTCTACGCGCTGGGCGCGTACGGCTCTCGCGCACGCCGGCGGTGGGGGGCCGTCGCCACGGCGGCTGTGGGGGCGACGGGCGGCCTTGCCCTGGCGTGCGGGCCGGGGATCGTGGGAGACCGGGCGGCCGCGTGGGCGGTGCTGGCCGTGGGCGTCGCGGTCCCGTCGTCGGTGGCGTGGGCGCTCGGCCTGATGGTGGGGGCAAGGCGTGCGCGGCGCCATGCGGCCGTGGCTTGGGAGCGGGACCTGCTCGGCCGCGAGACGGCGACGGTCGTGCTGGCGGAGCGGAGCCGGCTGGCGGCGGGCCTGCGCCGTACGGCCCTGCGACATGCCAGGGCCATCGTGGTCGCGGCGGACGCGGGGCGGCTGGACACCGTGCTGGCCGAGGCGAGGGCCGGGCTGGCCGCGCTCAGGGAGTCGCTCAGCGAGCTGCGCCGCCAAAGCGGCGACGAGCCGCCCCCGACCATCGCCGGAATCGCCCTGCTCGCCGTGCGGCACCAGGGCACCGTCCGGTACGCCGGAGCCCGCCGCGAAGCGTCCCCCAGCGTGGAGGTCGCCGCGTTCAGGGTGGCCGAGTTGCTCCTGCGCGGCTGTACAGGGGATGGGCGGGAGATCACGGTGGCCTGCCGCGCCGACGGCGTCGCGGTCTCCGGGCCTTCCGCCGTGAGCGGGGACCGGCGGGTTCGCGCGCTGGCCGACGCGGCGGGAGGTAGCTTTTCGGACGCCGGGGACGGGATGGTGACGGTGTGGCTTCCGGAGGTGCTCCCTTGATCAGGGTGACGGTCGCCGACGACCAGGCGGTGGTGCGGGCGGGCATCGCGGCGGTCCTGGACGCCGAACCCGATCTGAGCGTCGTGGGCCAGGCCGCGGATGGGGAGGCCGCCGTGGCGCTGGCTGTGTCGCTGCGGCCCGATGTGGCCCTCATGGACATCCGGATGCCGGGCCTGGACGGGTTGCGGGCGACCGCCCGGATCGGAGCGGAAGCGCCGGGCACCCGGGTGGTGGTGCTGACGACGTTCGGCCTCGACGAGTACGTGTTCTCGGCACTGAGGGCCGGCGCCGGCGGATTCCTGCTCAAGGACGCCGAGCCGGAGCGGGTCGCCGAAGCGGTCCGGGTGGTGGCCTCGGGGGACGCCCTCCTCGATCCGGGGGTCACGCGTCGCCTCGTCGATCGGTTCGCGTCCGAGCCGGAACCTCGTGACGCCGCCGTCCTCGGCACGCTCACCCGGCGCGAGACCGAGGTGCTGACGCACGTCGCCCGCGGTCTCACCAACGCCGAGATCGGCGAGGTTCTCCGGATCAGCCCCTCGACCGTCAAGGACCACGTCGCGATGATCCTCGCCAAGCTCGGCGTCCGCGACCGCCTCCAGGCGACCATCACGGCGTACGAGACCGGCCTGATCCGCCCGGGCAGCCGCTGACCCCCGCCGCACGGCGGGGGTGACGACGGTTCCGCGGGAGGAGGTCGACGCGGGTTCGGCTTCCTAGCGTGGCTCGCATGAGATCCAACCTGTTGTCCGGCGGCGCGTTGTCGCTCGCCGGAGTGATCGCGGCGGCCGTGGCCGGGACGGCGGCCTTCGTCGGGACGGCCGCCGCCGTCCCGGCCGTGATGGTGTTCTCCGCGGCCGGCCTCGTCGCGGCGGCGGGAACCGCCTGGGTGTTCGGGCGGGCCGCGACGAGGCGGCTCGGCCGCCCGCGGGCGCTGTGGCCGTACGTCGCCGGCGTCGTGCTCGTGACGGCCGGGCTCGCGGCCCTCACGGTGATGCGCCCCTTCCCCGTGCCGCCAGTGGCCGCGGCCCCGCCCGGGGTCTCCCACTGGGACCTGCCCACGGGCTCCCGCATCGCGTACGTGAAGATCCCCGCGTCCGGGCGGGCCCGGCCGACGCCGGTGATCTTCCTGCACGGCGGGCCGGGGACGCCGGGAGAGGGTGTCCCCGAGGGGGGACGGGAGCTGGCCGCGGCCGGTTTCGACGTCTACGCCTATGACCAGGTCGGCGCCGGCCGCTCCACCCGGCTGGCCGACGTGACCGGCTACACCGTCGCCCGGCACGTCGCCGACCTGGAGGCGATCCGCCGCGCGATACACGCCGAGAAGGTCGTCCTCGTGGGCAGGTCATGGGGCGGGACCCTGTCGGCGGCCTACATGGCCGCCCATCCCGGCCACGTCGCCAAAGCCGTGCTCACCTCACCGGGCGCGATCTGGGAACCGGCCTTCCCCGGCGGACCGGGCGGTCCCTGGGACCGTCTCCCCCCGGCCCAGGCCGAACGCGCCGACGAGCTGACCTCCGATCCCCGATTCCTCCTCCAGGCGCTCCTGCTCCAGCTCAACCCGGCCGCCGCGCACGCACTCGTGCCCGACGCCGAAGCCGACGCGTACTTCCGCGAGCTGCTGGTCACAGCCAAGGACGCCACCGGATGCCCGGGGAGCCCTGCCGCCCCCGTCCACGACAACCCGTCCGGCTTCTACTCCAACCAGATGACGTCCGCCGACGCCGGCACCGTCCCCGACCCGCGTCCGACGCTGCGGACCGTCCATGTGCCCACGCTCATCGTGCGCGGCGAGTGCGACTACCTGAAGTGGGCGGTCACCTACGAGTACCGGCGCACGCTTCCCGAGTCGACCCTCGTCTACGTGCGCGGCGCGGGGCATTCGATCGCCAACGGCCGTCCTGACCTCTACCGCGACCTGCTCATGACGTTCCTTCTCGACCGCCCGCTGCCCCTCCCGCCGGTCACGTCGGCGGACAAGCCCACCTGACTCGCGCGCTCCGGTGCTATGGCTGGGCCAGTTGCCAGAGCGCCGCTGAGGACCACAGGATCGCGATGAGGGTGACCAGGGTGCCGCCGGCGAGCGGCAACGCCCAGCCGGGTAGGCGCCGGCTGCGGACGATGAGTACCTTCGCCGCGAACGCGCCGTAGAAGAAGCAGCCTGCGAGGGAGTGCAGGGCGACCCGGGCGGTGTCCGTCTGCACTCCGTAGGCGGTGATGCAGTGGTAGGCGATGGGGAGGGAGAGCACGAACAGCACGGCTCCGCCGATGCGGTGGGCGAGGTGTACCGGGCGGGGGGCGGCACCGGCCCCGGGGAGCCGTTGGTAGATCCACAGCGCGAGTATGAGCTGGTAGAAGGCCAGCCCCAGCAGGGCGGTGCCTACTTGCGCCTTCAGGAGGTTCGCGTCGTCGCCGCGGCGTCCGAGCAGGCTGCTGGCGAAGTCCGGGGTGTGTATCCGGCCGAAGGCGTACAACGCCGCCGTCACGGCCAAGGCGAGCCCGGCGGCTGTCGCGAGCCGCAGCCGGGCCGGGTGAGGTGACATCCTCGGCGGGTCTTCCACGTCCGTCCGTTCCCTCCCGTGATCCCGACCGCCGGTGCCGTCGCGACAGCCCGCTCGACGTTGTACGCATGGCGGCTACCGTCCGTGGCCCAGGGCTCGCGCGACGGTGGCGTTCGCGACCGCGACGGTGGCGCCGGCGGGGCTGGCGCTGCCCGGGGTCTTTCCGGTCGGCGAGCTCGGGACGGCTGGGGCGAGCTTCGACTGGCGGAGCGCGTAGCGGGCGATGGCGGCGCCGAGTTCGTTGCCGGACTTATGGTCGAGCCGGGTGTGCACGCCGCCCCAGACGCGGCTGAGCCCCGCTTCGGTCGCGGTGGCGTTCAGGCTGGTATAGGGCTTGGTGTACGGCCGGGGGCTGCCGGTGGCGGCCGGTGAGGTGAGGGTGAAGGTGTTGCGGTCGCCGTAGAAGCCGGCGAGTACCGTGGCGGCGGCCGTACTGATGTCGCTGTGCATGCCCGGGTAGGACGGGTCGGGAGGGGTGACGACAAGCGGCGTCCATGCCGGGTCTCGTTTGACGCGCGGGTTGCCGGCGGCGAGGCGGATGGCGGTGATCGGCCGCCAGAACCGGTATGTGTACTTGGCGTCGTAGATGGCGATGGTGGCATCGGCGACGGTGAGGTTGAGCAGGGCGAACATGTCCGCCGACTGATCGAGGTCGCTGTGGCGCGCGAGGGCGACCTGCTGGGCGATGTCGTACCAGTAGTTCTGGGCGGGGCCGCTCCAGAGCTTGGCGAGCGTGGTCTGTTCCGCCGTGCGCGTGGTGATGCGGGCGGCGCCGATGGCCTTGACCTCGTTGATGGCGTCCGCGTAAGCCGAGCTGGCGAGCGGCGGAGGGGCGGTGGGACGGAACTGGTGGCCGGTACGGAGCAGGAACGGGGTGACTTTGCCCCAGTGGGTGAACTCCGGCGTTTTGAAGGCGGGCGGGGTCGACCGGTAGTCGCCGGGTTTGCCGGTCGTGGAGTAGGGCGGCGGGGTGGCGTCGGAGCCGTCGTGCGCGCGCAGGGCGATGATGGCACGGGCCGCCTGAGCGCCGACCTTGATGCCCTCCTGCTTGGCGCGGCCTTCGGGAATCCCGGCGAGATCGGAGGACAGCCGCCGGTCCAGGTCGGCCTTGTGCGCCGGGTACAGGGCGGTGAGGGTGTCGTGCGCGGCCGCCGCGGCCGCGGCGGGGCGTGAGGCGTCCCGCGGTGCGGTGAGGCTGGGGCCGTAGAGGGGACGAGCGCGGCTGATCGCGTTGACCGCGTCATAGACGGCCGCGCTCATGATGGCGAAGTTGCGCGTGGGGTGGACGGTGGTCGGCTCTGCGTGCGGACTGCGCACGATGTCGAGCAGCGTCCGGTTCCACTCGATCACCACGTTGCCCTGGGCCGGCCGTGCGACAACATGCGCGGTCGCGAGCGGGGCGGCATGCGCGGCGGGTGCTGCGTGCTCGGCTCCGAGTGTCAGGAAGGCCACCGCGAGCGCGAGCACAGGCCGCCGCTGGGTTCTGCCAGGCTCTGGAAGCGCGCAAATTCTCACGATCCTCCTCCTGTCGGGTAGCGGAGGTTGAGGAAGGATGACAGGCCGCTTCAGCGTCCCTGCGCCGAGCAGCGCCCCCGTTTCAGGGACCACAACCCAGTCGGGCTTTCCGCCCGGTTCGTAGAGCTCGCGTCGTCAGGAATTGCCCGGTGCATCGCTGGTCCGGTAGCGGAAGCCGCTCCGGTCATGGCGGAAAGCACCGCAGCGAGAGGACACGATCGAAAGCTGTGATCTCGTTGTTCTCTTCATGGAGAACGGCGCCCCTTCGTCAATATTGCTCGCCGGTTCGAATATTCAACGCAAGAATCTCTTTTGAGCGAAGACATTTCCCGACAGGGTGCTGCGGCGAGAATTTTCTGCCCATCGACCACCGCAGGGCACTCACCACGACCTGCGGTTCCGGGTAATCAAATACCGTGTTTTACCACAATAGCCGACAGTAAGTGCGCGTAAACATTGCCGAGACAAAGCCCTATGCAAGCTGGACCATCCACTCCGCAGCGCCGGTAAGCCTAAACCCGATGCGAAGTGTCGAGAAGATGACTCAGAGAGACCTGACCGACGCTCAGTGGGCGCCGGTCGAGCCGAACGGCATCTCAGCGCGTGTGGAGAGGGCTTTGCGGCGCGCGATGGAACTCGACGTCGGTGAAGCGCCCTTCATGGAAGCTGAGGCGTACCCCATCGCCGTGCGCGAACGGCGTCCCCCAAGAACCGTGTGGAGCGTCCGGCAAGCAGGCGACCAACGCCAGTTCGATCGCCCCTCCATGTCCGATCAGGAGCCCCGAGCCACCTTCCGCGACACCGCTGACCGTCTCCGCCCAGATCGCACGATGGGCCTCGGCCACGGCCGCCGCAGCCCGGCCCTGCCGGATGATTTCCCTTAACTGCCGGTAGGGCTCGGCCCAGCCCCATTGCGCATGCCGGGGGATCTCACCGTCCACGTACCCTGACGGCATTTCAATGGTGTCATCGACGCCGAAACCCATGGCGATGGCGGTTTCGATGGCACGGGGGGATGAACTGGTCACCACCCTGTCATAGGGACCGACTCGCGAGCCGATGAACCGAGCGAGAGCGACGCCATCCGCCGACAGATGCGAGCCGCGACCACGTGTGGCCCCCTTCTTCGTCAGACTGTGCCGGCGCACGTCCAGCCAACGCACGTGATGTCCTCCCTATCAGGCCTCTTGGCAAGGGCGCGGAGACGTGCAGAGGAGCCAGAATCATCACGCGCCTTGCTGCAACCGACGATTTCGAGGCGACCGCAGGTTCGCAGGCTAACTGGATCCAGGCGCCTCCGGCTCCGGGTTGATCACCTTGGACCGCCCGATCGGCCCGGTCCACCTTCGGGCGAGCGAGCTGACTCCGGAGCACCATGATCTCGGTGTTGGGCAGGCCGCCGCGGTCGCGGCTTCCACCGGGCGGAACCGCGTGGCCCGCCAGGTCGGCGGCAAGGTCGCCGCGAAGGTGACGACCAGCGCTGCCGCCACGATCACGAGATAGATCCACAGCGGCACGGCGGGCACCACTCGGCCCAACTTGGCCACGCTGTACGGGAACAGCGTGGCCGCGGAGGCCACCGAGCCGAGGACGATGCTGACACCGCGCCTGCCGGAAACTCCTCCATGCGGTTCAAGCGGTACGCGAGTACGCGTGGAGGACATCCGGTGAGTGAAATGTCTCGTACTTTGGGCTGATTGTGAGTGGTGGGGGCTCTCGTACCATGACTTCGTGCACGGCCTCATTCGCTCCGTGTGGTACGAGCCCCGTTCCCCCGACGCACCACGGCGGGTGTGGCGAGACTGGGTGCTCGTGGGGGTGTTGCTGCCGGTCGCGCTGCTCGAAGGAGTGGTGCGGCCGGACATGCCCTCACGGGTCATTTCGGTGAGCCTCGCGGTCGGGCTGGTGCCCACCTTGTTGTGGCGCCGCACCCGGCCGCTGCTGATGGTCGTCATCGCGTTCGGCGTGTCGGGTGTGGCCCAGGTACTGGCGGGTGGCGACTCCCCCGAGTCCAACACCATGATCTATCTGCTTCTCCTGCCCTATGCGCTGTTCCGGTGGGGGTCCGGGCGAGAGGCGATCATCGGCCTGATGATCATTCTCGTCAAAGCCACGTTCTCCGTGGTCGTGGACTATCCCGGTCCCGCCGACACCGCCGCCGCCTTCGCCGTCGTGTTCTCGGTGATCGCCGTGGGAGCGGCGTTCCGGTACCGCACGAGGGCGCGGATGCGGGAGCTTGACCAGGTCAAACTGCTCGAACGCGAGCAACTGGCCCGAGATCTGCATGACACCGTCGCCCATCACGTCTCGGCGATGGCGATCCGGGCGCAGGCAGGGTTGGCGACGGCGGCGTCGCGGCCGGACGCCGCCACGGAGGCGTTGCAGGTGATCGAGGCCGAGGCGGCCCAGGCGCTCGCCGAGATGCGCGCCATGGTTCACGTCCTCCGCCGGAACGCGCCCGCGGACCTGGCGCCCGGGCGGAGCATCGCCGATCTCTCCCAGCTCGAAAGCCCGGGACAGTCCGGCCCGTCCGTCCAGGTGGAGATCGAGGGTGACACCGCCGGCCTCTCCCCTTCCGTCGAGGCCGCGATCTACCGCCTCGCCCAGGAGTCGGTCACCAACGCCCGGCGCCACGCGCGGCACGCCACCCGCGTCCTGGTTCGGATCAGCGCCGACGACACGTCGGTCCGTCTGTACGTGAGCGATGACGGCGATCCCGTTCGCCCCGCGGAGACACCCGGCTACGGGATCACCGGCATGATCGAACGGGCTGATCTCCTCGGGGGGACCTGTGCGGCGGGCCCCAATCCCGACCGGGGATGGAGTGTCACCGCCGTGCTACCGCGTACCGGAGTGGCCAGGTGAGCATCCGGGTGCTGGTCGCCGACGACCAGGAGATCGTCCGTACCGGACTGGCGATGATCCTCGACGCGCAGCCGGGGATCGAGGTGGTCGGCGAGGCCGCCGACGGGCGGCGAGCGGTCGACCTCGCCCGGCGGCTTCGGCCGGATGTGTGCCTTTTCGACATCCGGATGCCCGTGCTCAACGGCATCGAGGCCACCCGGATGCTCGCCGGGCCCACCGTCGACGACCCCCTCGCCGTCGTGGTCATCACCACCTTCGACCTCGACGAGTACGTCTACGCGGCGCTGCGCGCGGGAGCGCGGGGGTTCCTGCTGAAGAACGCCGGCGCCGAGTTGCTCTCCCAGGCCGTTCACGCCGCGGCGGCCGGTGACGCCCTCATCGCTCCGAGCGTCACCGCCCGCCTGCTCACCGCCTTCGCGCACGCCGGGCCCGCCGCGCCGTCGGTCCGTCCCTTCGAGGCGCTCACCGAGCGTGAGGAGCAGATTCTCGCCACGGTGGCCCGAGGGCGTACCAACAGTGAGATCGCCGACGAACTTCACATCTCGCTCAGCACCGTCAAGACCCATATCGCCAGCCTGATGGCCAAACTCGGCGCCCGGAACCGGGTGGAGATCGCCATGTGGGCGTACGAGACCCATCGGGTCAGGAACTAGCGTCTGCGGATGATCCACTCGGCCACGGCGAGGTTGATGATCCATCCGGCGGCCACGAGCAGGGCTCTGGGGGTCTCACCGAGGGGGCCGACGAGGAGCATCCAGGGGAGCTGGGTGAACGCCTGGGTGCCCGCGGCCACGCCGATCGCGTAGGCGCGAATCATCCAGGCGCGGTGGCGGCGGACATCTCTCCGCCGGATGGCGGCGAAGCCGAGCACGAGGGAGGCCGCCATCGCCGTGCCGAACACGAGCCGGAACACCGCGAGGAGATCGCCGTCGCCTTCCGGGCGAGGATAGAACACGGTCATCCACAGGCCGGAGAGTGCGGCGACAAGTCCGCACACGACGAGAATCCGTCCCGCCATGCGGTGCCAGCCCGGCCTCCGGCGACGGAACGTCTTCGCGAACTGGAAGGCGCCCACGATGCCGTAGAGCGACGCTCCGATGATGTGCGACACCACGGGTGGCGGTGTCGCGAAGAATCGCGCGTTGGCGGGGGTGACCGCCGCGCCACCTGCCAATTCCCCCAAGCGCAGCGCGCCGGCGACCACCGGAATCACGCTGAGCATGATCAGGCCGGTGGGCCCCATCCATCCGGGGACTTTGGCGTCCCGTCCGCCGGGCTGTACCTTCCGGGGCTTGGCGCCCCTCACGCTGCTTTCGGTCATGAGGGGATCGTGACTTCTTCGCCCGTGTCTGCTCATCGCACGAACGGCCCGATTCAGGTCAGCCGATCATCCAGCGATCAGGCGTACTTTCGGCCGATTCGGTGGCCGGCCGGGTTTTTTAGCCTTTCGACTACCTCCGCACCCGCATCGACTGCATAAGGAGATGGCGATGAAGGCGTTCGTCTCACGCTCGTACGGGCCGCCCGATGTCCTGACGCTCACCGAGATCCCCGTTCCCGTTCCTCGCGACGACGAGGTCCTGGTCCGGGTGCGTGCCGGCTCCGTCAATCCGTACGACTGGCACAACATGCGCGGCGAGCCGTACCTGGCCCGCCTGATGCCCGGCGGCCTCGCGCTCCGCACCCCCAAGATCACCATTCTGGGCGCCGACATCTCCGGCCGGGTCGAATCCGTCGGCGGAAACGTCACGGAATTCCGTCCCGGCGACGACGTCTTCGCCGTCGTCAGCGGTGGCGGCTTCGCCGAATATGTCTGCGTCCGCGAATCCGACCTCGCCCCGAAGCCGGAGAACCTCTCGTACGAGGAGGCCGCCGCGGTTCCCATGGCCGCCAACACCGCCCTCCTCGCCCTGCGTGACGAGGGGCATGTCCTGCCCGGCCAGCGTGTCCTCATCAACGGCGCGTCCGGTGGGGTCGGCACGTTCGCCGTGCAACTCGCCCGCGCCCTCGGCGCCGAGGTCACCGGCGTCTGCAGCGCCCGGAACGTGGACCTGGTCCACTCCCTTGGCGCGGCCAAGGTCATCGACTACACCACCCAGGACTTCACCCGCGAGACCCAGCGCTACGACCTTTTCCTGGACATCGCCGGAAGCCGACCGGTCTCCGTCTCCCGCCGCACCCTGCGCCCCAAGGGGGCCTACGTGGTGGTCGGCGGCCGGCCCGGTCGCTGGATACAGCCCATGGGCCATGTGCTCTCCGCCCTGGCGGTATCCCGCTTCGCAGGCCAGCGGATATCGGTGGCGGACGCCCTCAAGTGCCCCAGCCCCAAGCAGAACCTGCAGACGTTGAGCGCATTCCTGGACGACAAACGAGTGGTCCCGGTCATCGACCGCCACTACCCCTTCGAAGAGATCCCCAGGGCGATCGGCTACCTGGAGGAGGGCCACGCCCCCGGCAAGGTCGTCATCTCCGTCTGAGCGGCGCCCTCACCTCCTTCGAGCCCGGCGTGCCCTTGCGCCAGGCGGGAGGCGATGTCGCGCAGGCTCATCACCTGCTCGCGCAGGTGCGCGGCCAGCGAAAGCACGGCCTCATCGAGGGTGCGGAAATACGACACAAGGTGTCGGGTTTCGCGTTGAGTATGGGTTCCCCGGCAGCGTCGATGACGGACGCGGACCGGGCTCACGGACAGACAAGGACCTCAATGCGCGAAACACCAGAAGAGCTCAAAGAGCTCCAGGCCCTCCTCGAAGCCTCCCTCTCCCGCTCCACCTCGCACCTCCGCTCGATCGTCACCGGGAACACCGTGACCGCGGAGCAACTCACCCGGATCCTGACCGGCATGTGCACTCTCGCCCTGTCCACCGTGACGGCGAAGGGCGAGCCGCGGATCAGCGGTGCGGACGGGCATTTCCTGCACGGAAAGTGGTACTTCGGCACGGCGCGCGGCGCCGCCAAGGCCCGCCATCTCGCCGCCCGCCCCGCCGCCAGCGCCGCGCACATGCGCGGGGAGGACCTGGGCGTGTTCACGCACGGCACGGTGGAGATCCTCAACCCCCTGGACGGCGAGCCGGCCCCGGACTGGCCGGACCTGCTCGCCTACTTCAAGGACTTCTACGGCGACGACGCCTTCGACTGGGACAACGACGTGGTCTACTACCGGCTGCATCCACGCTGGATGACCGTCTACGCCCCTGATATCGCGAAGCTCACTGCGACGTCCCCGTCCTGACCCCCGCGGTTCCTGGACGACTGACGGTGACGTGTCCGCATGTGTGAGCACGTCTGGGACGACGACGTGAGTGAGGTTGTGATGGGAAACAGCCCGGGGTGGCTGGACGCGGCCGCCCTCAGCTGGGTGACCACCTTGGGTGGCCCTCACGTCCTCGTCCCCGAATCGGCGTGCCGGCACTGGCAGGGCGCACCGTGTTCCTCGTCCGCTTCACCTGATCACTCGTACCCTGCCGCGCCGGCGTTCGGCGAGGCGGCCCCACATCGACGCGGCGGCGATGGAGACGACGAGCAACACGCCGCTTCCGACGATGTCGAGCACGTAGTGGTTCCCCGTGACGAGCACGTTCGCCGCCATGGCGAGCGGGAACAGCCACGACAGCAGCGCCGATCGCGGGTGGGAGTCCCTGAGCGCGGACCACACGGCATACGCGCACCACGCCGACCACCCCACGTGCAGACTGGGCATGGCCGAGTAGAGATTCTGGCCGTTCCCGGCCCCTCGTGAGGCGTGACTCCCCAGGATGTCGTATCCGGCGACGATGTCGACGACACCCGGCAGGGCGAACCGCGGGGGTGACATGGGCAGCGCCCAGAAGACCGGCAGAACGAGGGCGATCATCGCGAGCAGGGTCCGGCGGACCTTGATGTAGATATCGGCGTGCCGGACGAAAATCCACAGCAGCACACCGACGAGCACGACGTAGTACAAGCGGTAGTAGTACACCGCCGGCTGGATCAGGGCCGGATGTTCGGTGAGCCACTCGTTCGCCGTCCGCTCGATGTCCAGGTGGAGGGCGCGTTCCACGGACTGCAGGGCAAGAGCGTTTGCGGTGGCGGACACGACGTCCTTGCCGGCGAGGCCGTGAAAGTGCGTGAAAAGCAGGAACCCGAGCAGCAGAACGATCACTTCGACGAGCACGGCGGGACGCCCACGCACTTCTCCGACGAGCGCGCCCGATCGGGCATGCTCGATCAGGCGCGATAATCGGCCGGCGGCAACCTCGCGCCGCCGGTTTCCGCGGTCCGGCGGTGGGTTCATGCGGTCACCATAGCTGCCCATGATTTATCGGCGGGCGTTCAATTCATTCGACTGCTCACGCGTCGCGGCGTCGCATCAGCACCGCGCCAGAGATCACGGCTGCCGCCACCCAGGCGAGGTAGACGGCGAACCCGCTCCACGGGCCCAGGGAGTCGTTGCCCTGGCCGGACACGACCAGCGAGCCGGCGTTCGTGGTGAAGTATGCGGCCACGGTCCTGCCCCACGCGCCCGGGAGCTGGTTCGCCACCGTGGGCAGCACCAGGATCAGCGCGATGACCGCCACGATCGCGCCCGGCGTGTGCCTGATCAGCGTGCCCAGTCCCAGCCCGAACAGCCCGCACGCGGTCAGGTAGAGACCGGAGCCGATCGACGCCCGCGCCACCTCGCCCATCTCGATCGACGGCGGCCGGGAGATCGCCACGCCGATGCCGATCGCGCCGGCCGCCGCGACCGCGCAGACGACCATCGAGACCGCGACGAACGCCATGATCTTGCCGGTGAGCAGGCTCATGCGCTTGGGCACGGCCATGAGCGAGGTGCGGATGCCCCCGGTGCGGTACTCGCTGGAGATCACCAGAACGCCCAGGGTGGCCATGGACAGCGACGCCAACATGCCGCCGCTCAGGCTCGACTTGATCGCCTGGTCGCCCGGGATCGGCCCGTCGGCCGTGCTGTTGGCTGCGGCGCTGAGGAGGGCGGAGAAGCCCAGCATCAGTACGGCGGTGACGGTCAGCGTCCACACCGTGGAGCGGACCGAACGGATCTTGGTCCATTCGGACCTGAGGATGTCGATCATGATGTGAACTCCAGGCTGTCCTTGGTGAGCTCCATGTAGGCCGCTTCCAGCGAGGGCCGCACGCACGTCAGCTCCTCCAGCGGGATCCCGGCCCGCGCGGTGATCGTGCCTATCTCGAGCGTGCTCATCGCGGTCACCCGCAGGTGGTCGGGATGCCGCTCGCTCACCTTGATCAGCTCGGCCACCTCGGCCAGCCGGGGCGAGCGCACCCGTACGTACCCCTGCGAGCTGCGCGCGATGAACTCGGTCACGCTCGTGTCGGCGATGAGGCTGCCCTTGCCGATCACGATCAGGTGGTCGGCGGTCAGGGCCATCTCGCTCATGAGGTGGCTGGAGACGAACACCGTCCGCCCTTCGGCCGCGAGCGTGCGCATGAGCGTGCGGATCCACAGGATGCCGTCCGGGTCGAGCCCGTTGACGGGCTCGTCGAAGAGCAGGATCTCCGGCTCGCCGAGCAGCGCCGCGGCGATGCCCAGCCGCTGTGACATGCCGAGGGAGAAGCCGCCGACCCGCCGCTTGGCCACCTCGCGCAGGCCCACCGTCTCCAGCACCTCGTTCACCCGGCTCGCGGGGATGCCGTTGCTCTGGGCGATGGCCAGCAGGTGGTCGTACGCGCTGCGCCCGCCGTGCACGGCCTTGGCGTCCAGCAGCGCGCCGACCTTGCGCAGGGGGTGCGACAGCTCGTGGTACGGCCGCCCGTCCACGAGCACCGACCCGCCCGAGGGCCGGTCGAGCCCGAGGATCATGCGCATGGTCGTGGACTTTCCGGCCCCGTTGGGCCCCAGGAACCCGGTCACCCGACCGGGCTCGACGTCGAACGACAGATCGGCTACCGCGGTGGTGCCGCCGTAGCGTTTGCTCAGGTTCCTTGCTCGGATCGCGGTCATGATCCAACGGTGTCGTCAAGGACGGCCGTTTTCGTCATGCCTGGGAACAGTTCTCCGGCGAGGACTCTGGGAGCCTGGTCCTACTCTCCCGGTCGGATCAATCCCGCTTCGTACGCGACGATCACGGCCTGCGCCCGATCTCTGACGCCTATCTTGGCGAACAGGCTCGTCACGTGGTTCTTGACCGTCGAGGGAGAGACGGAGAGGTCGGCGGCGATCTCCGGGTTCGAGCGGCCACGGGCGATCAGGACGAGGATCTCCCGCTCCCGGCCGGTCAGCCCGGAAAGCTCCGCGGGCACCGCCTTCGGGCGCGCGGCGCGGACGAACGTGCCGATGAGCCTGGTCAGCAGGCGCGGCGCGACGGCCGAATCACCGCGGTGCACCACGCGTACCCCCTCGATCAGCTCCTCGGGGGAGATGTCCTTGGGCAGGAAGCCGTCGGCACCCGCCCTGAGCGCCGCGACCACGTTCTCGTCCAGGTCGAACGTGCTCAGCGCGAGCACCCGCACCCCCGGCAGCTCCGCGGTGATCAGCTCGGTGGCGCGTACGCCGTCCAGGCCGGGCATGTGCAGGTCCATGAGCACCACATCCGGCCGGAGCTTCCTGCTCAGCTCCACCGCCTCCGCGCCGTCGGCGGCCTCGGCGACCACGCTCAGGTCGGGCTGGGCGTCCAGCATCAGCGTGAAGCCCTTGCGTACCAGCTCGTGATCGTCGGCCAGCAGAACTCTGATCATGGTTTCTCCAAGGGGATGCGGGCGTGCACCCGGAAACCGCCTTCCGGGCGCGGGCCCGTGGACAGCCGGCCGCCGCACAACGCCACCCGCTCGGCCATGCCGCCGAGCCCGAACCCCGGCGCGCCGGCCTCCTTCACCACGCCGTCGTCGATCACCTCGACCTCCACCGCGGCCGGCTCGTACGCCAGCCGCACGCTGGCCCTGGCGCCGACGGCGTGCTTGCGGGTGTTGGTCAGCGCCTCCTGCACGATGCGGTAGACGGCGTGGTCCACGGCGGCGGGCAGCTCGACGGGCTCGCCGGTCACCGTCAGGCCGGCGGGCAGTCCCGACGACCTGGCCTCCTTGATCAGTACGGGCAGCCGATCCGCGCTCACCCCCGTCGCGGCGTCCGGTCCTTCGTTGCCGTCGACCCTGAGCACGTCGAGCAGGTGGCGCATCTCCGACATCGCCTGGCGGGCGGTCTGCTCGGCGCTCTCCAGAGCGTTCTTGGTGACGGCCTGCCCGGGTGGGAGCGTGGCCCGCGCACCACCCACCAGGGCGTTGATCCCGGTGATGTGGTGGGCGACCACGTCGTGCAGTTCCCTGGCGATCCGCCGCCGCTCGGCGCGCACGGCGGCGTCGGCGGCCTCCTGCCTGCCGCGCTCGTTGAGCTCGGTCCTGAGCCGGACGAACTGGCCGATGCCCACGGGCACGAAGACGGTGAACAAGAACGTCGACCAGCCGCCCGCCACGGCGAGGAACTGCTCCGTAGGGAACAGCTCCGTACCGATCGCGTAGACGACGAAGACCGTCGCCGAGGTGATCAGTGTCGCGCGGCCGGTGGTGTAGCGGCCCAGGCTGTAGTACGCGATGATCGAGGGCGGGGTGGGGAAGAACAGCAACTGCGTCGTGATGCCCACGACGTCCAGCGCGGCCACCAGCCCGGCGGTCAGGGTCGGCCGGCCACGCCTCATGAGCAGGCACAGGGAACCCGCCACATGGAGTCCGGCGGTCAGCGTCGCCCGCGTCTCCCCTTGGAGGATCAAGGAGTTCACGCCGAGGAGCATCGGGACGGAGAGCACGATCACCAGCGTCGTGTCGAAGACCCGGGGGCGTCCGAAGAAACGCACGATCTTCATGAAGGTCCGTGCCACGCGCACGCTAAGACCTTAAGTCACGTTGGTTCGCCCCGAACCCGGCCGCGCGCAGACGAATGCCGTGATCGGCTACCCGTTCTCCCCCGCGATGCGCTTCGTGACGGCAGCACGGGCCGGGGCCCGTGATTCGTCAGACACGACCTAAGCCGCGCCGGCCACGTCGGCGGAGTCCAGTGGGATCGGTGAGAACATCGGCGGCTCCTCCTCCGGCGTCAGCGCCGTGGGGCCGTAGATCCACTCCGTGAAGGAGTAGTCGTAGGTGTCGCGCGCCCGCAGGAGCGTGTTGCGCTGGAGGCGGGCGACCCCGTCCAGGTGCCACAGCTCGCCCCAGGCGCGGGCCGTGGTCAGGACGCGCCGGCAGTGCTCGGGGCGGACGGCTTCGTAGGCCGCCAGGGCGCCCTGCCAGTCGATCGCGCCGTCCTCGGCGCGGCGTGCGGCGACGTGCTTGGCGAGCACCCAGCCGTCCTCGATGGCCATGATCGCGCCCTGCGCCATGTACTGCAGCGGCGGGTGGGCGGCGTCGCCGAGCAGCGCGATGTTGCCGTCGACCCAGGTCATGATCGGGTCGCGGTCGAACATCCGCCACCAGCGGTCGCGCCACATCAGCGGGATGCCGGCCCGGACCTCCGGGCAGGTCGTGGCGAAGGCGGCGTCCAGTTCGTCGGGCGTGCCCCAGTCCTCCTCCCCGGCGAGGGCCTTCGGGGACTCGAAGACCGCGACCTGGTTGAGCATCTCGCCGCCGCGCAGCCCGTATTGGACGAAGTGGCAGCGCGGGCCGACGTGGACCGAGACCTCGCTGAGGTCGACGTCCCGACCGGCCTGCTCGATGGGCACCGCGGCGCGGTAGGCGACGTAGGACGAGCTGACCGGCTCGTCCTCGACGAGGAGCCGGCGCGCGACCGAGTGCAGGCCGTCGGCGGCGACGACGATCCGGGCCTCGTCGGCGCGGCCGTCCGCCCGCAGCGCCCGGGCGCCGGACGCGGTGTTCTCGTAGCCGCTGACGCGGGCGTCGGTGACCAGGTCGACTCCCGCGCGACGGCAGGCGCGCAGGAAGATGCCGTGCAGGTCGCTGCGGTGGATGACCATGTACGGGAACCCGTAGGCGCGTTCCAGGTCCACCAGGTCCAGGCGGGTCAGCTCGCCGCCGTCGACGGCGTCGCGCATCACCATGCTCTTCGGCACGACGCCGAGGCTCTTGGCCTCCTCCAGCAGACCGTAGTCGTGCAGGATCCGGGTGCAGTTGGGCGCGATCTGGAGGCCGGCGCCGACCTCGCCGAACTCGCGGGCCTGCTCCAGCACGCGCACCCGCAGGCCCTCGCGGGCCAGGGCGAAGGCCGCGCTCAGGCCGCCGATGCCGCCCCCGACGATCAGGACGTCGACGGGGTCGGCCGAGGTGGTGGATGTCGTCACGCTGCTCTCCTCGAAGGCCGGGACGCTCACAGCCACGCCGGCAGGGTCGGCGCGAGGGAGCCGTCGGGGGTGGTCAGGGCGTGCGGGCGTCCGGCGAGGTAGGCCGCGACGTCGGCGAGCGGGCCGCCGACGGTGGCGGGCTCGCCCTCACCGGGCAGCTCCCAGCGGTCGCCGGTGTCGGTGGCGGCCAGGACGACCGCGAGACCCGCGGCCCCACCGCGCTTGGCGGCGATGTCGTCGGCGAGGGCGGTCAGGAAACCGGCGGGCAGGTCGCCGAAGGCGATGCCGGAGGCCAGGTCGACGGCGTGGACGCAGACCTCGCGGGCGCGCAGCCACGGGATCTCGGTCGCGGGGACGGTACGGCCCTGGGCGGTGACGACCTCGGCGTTCCACTGGTCGTCGTCCAGCCCGGCGATGCCCGCGGCGAGCCGTTCGGCGGACGAGCTCAGCCAGGCGGCCAGCTCGGCGGCCGGCCTGCGGGAGCCGGCCTCGATGTCGGCGTCGCGCTGCCGGGGCGAGGAGTACATCGGGGTCCTCTCGCCGGTGGCGGCCCAGCGCACCAGGTTGCTGAGCGCGTCGGCGTTCGCCGCCACGTGCGCCACCAGGTGCTTGCGGGTCCAGCCGGGGAGCCCGGAGGGGGCGAGGAACTGCTCCTCGCCCCACCCGGTGGCGGCGCCGAGGAGCAGCTCGGTGCCCGTCTCGCTCCAGCTCAGGGTGTCGTCGAAGGTGCGGCGCATCAGGCCGCCCCGTCCTTGGCCACGGTGTTCTCGAGCCGGCCGATGCCCTGGATCTCGGTGACGACGCGCTCGCCGCCGGTCAGGTAGCGCTTGGGGGTGCGGGCGTGGCCGACGCCGCCGGGGGTGCCGGTGGCGATGATGTCGCCGGGGTTGAGGCGCACGATGGTCGAGACGTACTCGACCAGTGCGACCGGGTCGAAGAGCAGGTCGCCGGTGTTGTCGTGCTGCATGATCTCACCGTCGACGCTGAGGGTGACGTCGAGCTCGGGGCGTACGCCGCCGGGCAGTTCGTCGGGGGTGACGAGGTAGGGGCCGACGGGGGTCGAGGAGTCCCAGATCTTGCCCTGCAGCCACTCGCGGGTGCGGAACTGCCAGTCGCGGCAGGTGACGTCGTTGAGGACGGTGAAGCCGGCGATCGCGGCTTCGGCCTCGGCGCCCTCGGCACGGCGGACCGGCTTGCCGATCACGACGGCGAGTTCGACCTCCCAGTCGAACTCCGCGGTCTCGTCGGGGCGGGCGATGTCGTCGGCGGCGCCGATGAGGCAGTCGGCGAACTTGGCGAACAGGGTGGGGTACTGCGGCAGGTCGCGGCCCATCTCCTGGATGTGGTTCTTGTAGTTCAGGCCCACGCAGACGACCTTCGAGGGCCGCGGGACGACCGGCGCGAAGTCGGCGCTCTCGACGGGGTAGGTCGTGGCCGTGCCCGCGTCGACGGCGGCGGCCTCGGCGGCCCAGTCGTCCCGGGAGAGGAGTTCGCCGAGGTCGGCGGCGCCGAGGTCGACCAGCCGGTCGCCGTCGAGCCGTACGGCGCGGGTCGAGTCGTCGACGCGGAGGGTGGCGAGCTTCATCGGGTGGTCCCTTCGATACGGGTGTCGTGCTGGGTGCGGTCGAGCCGGAGAGCCTCGAAGACGGGGGCGTCGCTGAACCGGAACAGGTCCAGCGCGCCGGAGTCGGAGTCGGTGGAGCCGGCCTCGGACCGGGCCGAGAACGGCTGCCAGGACGGGACGGCGAACAGGTCGCCGCGGGTGACCGTCCAGGTCCTGTCGCCCACGGTCACGGTGCCGGAGCCGTCGAAGACCTGGTAGACCGACGAGCCGGTCTCGCGTACCGGGGCGGTCTCGGCTCCGCGCGCGATGCGGTGCATCTCGGCGCGGAGCGTGGGCAGCACGTCGGCGCCGGTGGCGGGGTCGGTGTAGCGGACGGCGGCGTGGCCGGGCTCGACGGTGCCGCCGAAGCCCTCCGCCTCCAGGGCGAGCTGGTCGGCCAGGGCGCGGTCGGTGAACTCCCACTTGTACGACAGCAGCGGGCTGCCCGGGGCGAGCTCGCCGACCGACAACGGGCGCAGGCCGGGGTGGCCCCACAGCCGCTCGGAGCGGGACCGCTCGGGGGTGATCCGCTCGGCGTCGCTGATCGCGTCGCGGCCGAACTCGAAGAACTGCGTCTCGGTGACGTACTGGAAGGGGATGTCCAGGCCGTCGAGCCAGGCCATCGGCTCGCCGGCCGCGTTGTGGTGGGCGTGCCAGTTCCAGCCGGCCTGCGGGAGGAAGTCACCGCGGCGCATCGGGACCGCGTCGCCGCCGACGACCGTCCAGACGCCCTCGCCCTCGACGACGAAGCGGAAGGCGTGCTGGGTGTGGCGGTGCTCGGGAGCGTCCTCCCCGGGCATCAGGTACTGGATCGCGGCCCACAGCGTGGGCGTCGCGAAGGGCCGTCCGCCCAGCGCGGGGTTGGCCAGCGCGATCGCCCGCCGCTCTCCACCGCGGCCGACCGGGACCAGGTCGCCGGCCTGCTCGGCGAGCCGCCGCAGGTTCTCCCAGCGCCACACGTGCGGCACCGCGCGCGAACGGGGACGCGCCGGCATCAGGTCGCCGATCTCCGTCCACAACGGCACGAGCAGCTCCCGCTCGAACCCGCGGTAGAGGTCTTCGAGCGCGGGGGTGACGTCGGGCTGGTCCGGCGCGTCGACCGCGCGGAGCCGCACCGGGGAGTCTGGCGAGGTCACAGGGGTGCTCATACGGCTAATGTTGCTGCCGCATCACTATGAAGAACGCGTAATTCTGCTCTGCAGAATCGAGGGGCCATGGGCAAGCCGCTGAAGAATCCGCCGACCTACATGATCAACAGTGTCGACCACGCGCTGCGGATCGCCGCGATGCTGCAGTTGGAGGGCGAGCTGACCGTCTCGGAGGTCGCCGATCGGCTGGGCGTGGCCCGCTCCACCGCGCACCGGCTGCTCGCGATGCTGGTCTACCGGGACTTCGCGGTCCAGGACGAACGGCGCCTCTACCGGGCCGGCCCGGTCCTGGAGCTCGCGGCCCACTCGCCCTCGGCCGCGTCCCGCCTGCGGGCGGCGGCCCTGCCGCACATGCACCGGATGGTCGGCGTGCTCGACGAGTCCGCCAACCTGACGGTGCGCACCGGGGACACGGTCCGGTTCATCGCCAGCGTCGAGTGTTTCCAGAGCCTGCGGGTGGGCTCCCGCGAGGGCATGGTGTTCCCGGCCCACCACACCACGGCGGGGCTGCTGCTGCTGGCGGAGCTGAGCGGCGAGGAACTCGAGGCGGTCTATCCGGCCGAGCGGTACGCCGACCGGCCCGCCGAGCGGCCCGACCTGGACCGGCTGCGGACCGAGCTGGCCCGGGTGCGGCGCAACGGTTTCGCGCTCAACCAGGGCCGCTCGGAGCGCGGCGTGGTGGCGCTCGGCGTGCCGGTCCGGGCCCCGGACGGGACCGCCCTCGCCGGCCTGTCGGTGTCGATGCCGAGCGCACGCTACGACCGGCACCGGTTGCCGTCACTGGTCGACGCCCTCTCCCGTACCGCGGGCGCCGTCGAGGCCGATCTCGCCCGCTCCGCCTGAACGGGTGCTGCGCCTCCGCGCGCCTCACCCCGCATACGTTC
Source organism: Microtetraspora niveoalba (assembly GCF_001570405.1). Taxonomy (GTDB): domain Bacteria; phylum Actinomycetota; class Actinomycetes; order Streptosporangiales; family Streptosporangiaceae; genus Microtetraspora; species Microtetraspora niveoalba. Next base: position 59,130 of record NZ_BBYM01000031.1, read on the forward strand.
GACGCCGGTGTGCGAGACGGCTTGACCCCTACGTGGCGTGAGGCGGCACGGTGGTGGCATGAACGCAGAGGAGTACACCGTCGGCGTCGTCGCCAAGATGGCCGGAGTGTCCGTACGCACGCTGCACCACTACGACGAGATCGGCCTGCTGGAGCCGGAGGGGCGCAGTTCCACCGGCTACCGGCTCTACACCGGCGACGACATTCGCACGCTGCAACGCATCCTGTTCTACCGGGAGCTGGACTTCGACCTGGAAGCGATCCGGGCGATCCTGGCCGACCCGGCGTCCACCGACGTCGACCTGCTCCACCGGCAACGGCGCCTTCTCACCGAACGGGTGGCACGACACCAGGCCATGGTCGCCCTGATCGACAAAGAGTTGAACGCGCGCACGCTCGGCATCACCCTCACCCCGCAAGAGCGGCTGGAGGTCTTCGGAAGCTCCGTCTTGGAGGACAACGCCACGCGCGCCGAGGAGCAGTGGAGCGGGTCCGACCTCTGGGAGCAGCGGAAGCTCCGCGCCTCGGCCTACTCGGCCGAAGACTGGCGGGAGATCCGCTCGGAGCAGTCCCGCATCCATCAACGCTTTCTCGACTCCATGAACGCCGGGATCCCCGCCACCGACCCGACCGTCATGGACGTGGCCGAGGAGCATCGGCTCCACCTCCACCGGCGGTTTCACGACTGCGACTACGGCACTCATCGATCGCTCGCCGAGTCCTACCTCGCCAATGAGCGGATCGGGCTCAACTTCGACGACGTGGCCCCGGGCCTGTCGCGATACATCCATGACGCGATCAACGCCAACGCCGAGCGCATGACGGACGCCTAAGGGTCCCGCGGCGCGGGCGTGGCGGAGCCTCAGCCCGGGCTGAACCAGCGGGTGAGGGCCGACTTCAGGCTGTCGGGGTCGCCGCCCGCCCAGGCGACGTAGCCGTCGGGACGGATGAGCAACGCGGGCGCCGGGGAGTCGTCGGCGGTCGCGGTCACGCGGCGCACCCGGTCGCTCCAGGACGCCGCGGTGGCGGCGAGGTCGTTCCCGCCGGTGAGGTCGAGGAGCAGGGGACGGGCGTCGCGCAGGAGCTCGGCCAGGCGCCGTGTGCGTCCGTCGCCGGTGGTCAGGTCGACGGGTGGCACGAACCAGCCGGTGGGCGCGGCGGGGTGTTCCTCGCCCATGTCGTGGCGGACAGCGGCGCCCGCCATCAGGGCGGCGACCATGTGCACGTTCTCGGCGCGCTCCAGGAGTTCCGCGAAGAGCCGGCGCAGTGCGGTGACATCGCCGCCGGGCGCCATCAGAGCGGTCGCGGCCCGGGTGTGCATGAGCACACGTTCACCGCTCGCGCGGCGTTCGGTCTCGTAGCTGTCCAGCAGGCCCTCCGGGGCCCACCCCCGCAGTGCGGCGGCGAGTTTCCAGGCGAGGTTGGCCGCGTCCTGCAGCGCCTCGTTGAGGGTCGGCCCGTGGCTCACGTGCGCGGCGTCGCCGGCGATGAAGACCCGACCGGCGCGGTAGCGGTCGGCGAGCCGGAAGTTCCGGCCGCACAGGCGGCGAAGCAACGTGGGCGCGCCCTCGGGCGGCGGAGCCAGGGGCAGGCGCACTCCGAGGACCCGTTCGACGCTCTCCTCCATCTCGGTCAGCGTCATCGGCGCGCCCGTCCCCGGGAAGTCGCCCGCCGGGTGATCCTCCCATTCGGCCGTGTTGACCAGCGGCCGCTCCGGGTCGTGCGCGAGAAGGGTGAAGACGCCCCGCTCGGTGCGGTGGAACATGGCCGGGATCTCGCCGAGGCCGTCGATCACGACACGTCCCCCCGGCGTGAAACGGAAGCGGTCGCTCGGGCCGATCAGGGCGGTCCGGTCGACGACGTTGTCGTCGCTGACGCCGGAGAAGGCGATCCCCGCCCGCTTGCGGATCAGGCTGCGGCCGCCGTCGCAGCCGACGAGGTACCGGGCCGTGAATGTCGTCTCGGTGCCGTCCGAACCGCGTGCCACGACATCGACCCGGTCATCGGTCTGGTCGAAGGACAACACGTCCCAACCTCGCCGGACCTCCGCGCCGAGTTCCGCCGCGCGCTCGTGGAGCACACGTTCGAGATCGCGCTGGTTGACCGGCAGGAGATACATCGGGTTCTCCTCGCCGAGCACGCGCAGCGGCAGCGGCATCCCGCCGAAGAACAACCCCGGCGCGGGCGCCGGCGCCCCTCGGCCCCCGCAGCGTTCGAAGAGACCGCGGTTGTCCAGCAGCCGCACGACCTGGCCGGCGAGGCCGTGCGCCTTGTCTGACAGGTCCGGCTCAGCCCGTCGTTCCAGCACCAGGGGCCGGACTCCCGCGAGGCGGAGCTCGCAGGCCAGAAAGAGGCCGGTGGGTCCACCGCCGACGATGATGACGTCGAACATCACTGACGCTTCCTTAGGATACGCGACTGTATCTAACGGCGGACACCGTAGATCACCGAGATAAGATACGCAAGTGGATCCTAAGCACGAGCGGATCGCCGGTGACCGCGGGGCGATCGGGGCGGGCGGGGCGCGGACGGCGGAACGTCGTGCCGACGGCGGCGCGACCGGCGACGGGGGCACGCCCCGCGACGGCGGCGCATCCCGTCGACGCGGCACCGAACTCGAAGGCGCGATCCTCGACGCCGCGTGGGACGTGCTGGTCGAGCACGGGTACCACGGCTTCACCTACGAAGCCGTCGCCGCCCGCGCCGGCACGAGTCGTCCCGTTCTCTACCGGCGCTGGCCGCGGCGCGACGACCTGCTGCTGGCCACCCTCGCCAAGTTCTGGCAGCCGATCGCGGTGCCCGACACCGGCAACCTCCGCGACGACGCGATCGGCTTCCTGCGCAACGCCGACGCCGACCGGGCGGGCATGATCACATTGATGAGCGTGCAGCTGGTGGGCTACTTCCGCGACACCGGCACCGGCCTCGGCGACCTACGCGACACCCTCCTCACGCCGGGCCTGGCGACCGCGTTCGAGATGATCGTCACCCGCGCGGTCGAGCGCGGCGAACTGCCCGACGTGCCGCGCTCGTCCCGCGTGGTGAACCTGCCGCTGGACCTGTTGCGCCACGACATGCTCATGACGATGCGCGCGGTGCCGGACGAGTCGATCGTCGAGATCGTGGACGAGGTGTGGCTGCCGCTGATGGGAGTGCCCGGGGCCCCGTCCGCGTAGACGCGGCACCCGCCGGGGACCCATCTTGATCGATTCCCGGTGTCGCGATGGTACGCCGCGGGCCGCGCGGTACGGCGCCCTGGCCCCGCGGCGTGCGCCACCGGGGGCGGCCGTCAGGCGTCCGGCGTTCCGTCCTGCTCCGGCACTCCGTCCTGCCGGTGGACGGCGGCGAGATAGGCATGGATGGCGTCGCGGTTGCGGGTGAGGCGGTCGATGCGCTGCTGGATCCGCTCCGCCTCGCCGGCCGTCCTGCCGGTGCTGTCCGGCACCGATCTTCCGGCCGGCAGGTTCACCTGCGGGTCACTTCCGCCCGGTGAGACCTGAGGCGACGATGTCGACGAGCAGGTCGAGGATCTTGCCGTGGAGATCGGGGTCGCCGAGCCGGTCGGCGAACATCGGCACCAGCAGCACGCACTGCAGCACGCCGATGATCACGGCCGGGTCGGCGTGGACGAGCTCACCGCGGCCGGAGCGGTCGGCGACGAACTCCGTCAACGCCGTGACGGGGTTGTCGCCCAGGGCGGTGACACGTGCCGGGTCGAGCTTGCGCGCCACGGCCTGCATCTCTTCCGGGTGGGTCATCAGGCGGCGCCACAGCGGGTTGGCCGACAGCTCGGCGAGGGTGGCGTGCAGGAAGCGGCGCAGCCCCTCGCGCGGGTCGTCGGCGCTCAGCAGGGCGCCGTCGATGACCCGGCGCTTGACCTCGCCCGACTGGCGGATCATCAGTTCCAGATACAGCGCTTCCTTGGAGTCGAAGAAGACGTAGAAGCTGCTCTTGGCCACTCCGGTGGGGGCCATCAGCTCCTCCAACGAGGTCTTGCGCAGCCCTTGGGCGGTGAACAGCTTCTCTCCGGTCTCCAGGAGCAGGGCCGTGATGTGGGCCTTCTCCTCGGCGGTGAACGCGGGCGGCATCGGGGGCAACCTTCCTTCAAGCGAACGCTTTGTTCATATGTTTTCACTGTTCCGTGCGGACGTGGCCGAGCGCCCGTCGCAGGCCCTCTTCGTAGATGGCGACGAAGCGGTCGATCTGCCACAACTGGGAGATGAAGACGAGTGCCCATCCGAAGACGGCGGGCCAGGCCTCGACGCGGACCAGGCCGTACACCATGATCAGGGCGCCGACGGCGGCCATGGCGATCAGCCACCGAACCGCGGGCCGGTGTGCCTCTGCCGCCAGTGAACGGTCGGCGGCGTACATCTTCTCGCCGTAGATGCCCTTCTCCGCCCAACTGCGCGGCTCGTGGACCGGTTTGAACGCGTGGGGGTTGATCCACATCCAGATCACGCCCGCCGCGATCGGGACCAGCGCCCACCAGCCGAAGACGTCGCGGAAGTAGATCGGCAGCAGGATCGGCGCCAGCCCGGCCATCCGGGTCCACACGCTCCACGCGTTGGCGTGCCGCTTCCACGAGTCGTCGTCGAGCCCGAACGTCGCCGCGGCGGCCTGGGTGAGCTTCATCGTCGCTCCTCGAAGAGGGAATCGGTCGGGCACCTCCCGGCCATGCATCCATAAAACCAGATTGGAGATTTGTTTTCAACACTCGGCGATCTCCGCCTCCGGTCGCCGCCGGTGCAGGCCCGGCACTCCCGTCGGACGGCGGAGCGGTGATGGGGGCCGGCGGCGGAGCCGTACCGGTGCATGTAGGCCGATTTCGATATCTTGCATAGTTCGTGGCCGACCGAAACCTGTGACAGAAGGGAACGGCACGTGCTCGACGATGCTGGCCTACAGGCGCTCCGCGAAGCGGCGCGTCTTTCTCCGGAGAATCTCCCCCTGCGGCAACACCTCGCCGGACAGCTCCTGGCCCGGGGGTACCTCGCCGAGGCCGAGGCCGAATATCGGGCCGCTCTCGTGCTCGCCCCCAAGAACGCGGACATCACGGCGGGTCTGGCGGAGGCGTTCGTCCGGCAGAGCGCCCACGGCGCCGCGCTGGCGGCGCTCGAACCGCTGCTGGCCTCACCCGGCTACCCACCCAAGCTGGGCGTGCTGGCGGCTCGGGCGCTGCTGGCCGAAGGGGACGCGGCGCGGGCGGCCCACCGCTACCACGAGGCCGTGTCCCGTGATCCGTCCGTGGGCGACCCCGATCTCGCCGCCCGCCTGTCGGTCCCTCCCGCGCCCGCGTCGCCGTACCCGGCGCCCGCGCCCACCCCCGCGTATCCGGCGTATCCGGCGCCAGGATCCGCACCGGCCCACCACCCGGCGCCCGCTCCCGCTCCCGCTCCGGCGAACGTCGCAGCGGGCTCCGCACCGGCCCACCCGCTGTATCCGCCGCCCGCCCCCGCACCGGCGTACCCGGCGGCGGGCCCCACGCCGACGGAGAGCGCCGAGGTCGAGCGCTCCGGCCTGTCCTTCGCCGATGTGGCGGGCATGGAGGCGGTCAAGGAGGCCCTGCGCATCAAGCTGCTGCTGCCGATCCAGCAGCCGGAGCTGTTCGCCGCGTACGGCAAGCGCGCCGGCGGCGGGGTGCTGCTGTACGGGCCTCCGGGAGCGGGGAAGACCCACCTGGCCAGGGCCGCCGCCGGCGAGCTGGGCGCCGCCTTCGTCAACGTGGGACTGGCCGACATCCTCGACATGTACATCGGGTCGAGCGAGCGCAACCTGCGCGCCACCTTCGATCTGGCCCGCCGCAACCGGCCGTGCGTGCTGTTCTTCGACGAGGTCGACGCGCTGGCGGCCCGCCGCTCCGACATGCGCCAGGCGCACACGCGGCAGCTCGTCAACCAGTTCCTGGCCGAGCTGGACGGCGTGGACCAGAAGGCCAACGAGGGCGTCCTGGTGCTGGCCGCCACGAACGCCCCGTGGTACGTGGACGCGGCGTTCCGCCGTCCCGGCCGGTTCGACCAGCCGGTGCTCGTGCCGCCGCCCGACGCCGCGGCGCGCGCGGCCATCCTGCGCATCCTGTGCCGGGACAAGCCTCTGGCCGAGATGGACTTCGACGCGGTGGCGCGGGTGACCGAGCATTTCGTCGGCGCGGACCTGAAGGGCGTGGTGGACCGGGCGGTGGAGGCCAAGCTCCAGCAGTCGATCAGCGCCGGTCGTCCCCTCCCGCTGTCGACGCCCGACCTGCTGGCCGCCGCTCAGACCGTGCGGCCGACCGCCGTGCGCGAGTGGATGGCCACCGCGCGCAACTACGTGATGCACGCCAACGACTCCGGCGCCTGGGACGAGCTGCTGCCCTGGGTCAAGGCCAAGTGGTAGCCGTCTCCGACTCGGTGCAGCGGGCGCGCATGCTCCTGGAGATGCGGCGTCCGGCCGACGCCGAGCGGGAGCTGCGCGGCGTGCTCGCCCAGGAGCCGCAGCACGTCACCGCGCATTCCTTCCTGGCTCTCGCCCTGGTCCAGCAGGGCGACGTGGCCGAAGGCGTCGCGGAAGCGCACGAGGCGGTACGGCTGGCGCCCGACCAGTGGCTCACCCACTACATGGCCGGACAGGTGTACCAACACGCCGGCCGGCCCGACGAGGCGATGGCCGCGATCAACGTGTCCCTGGCCCTCGAGCCCGAGTACGCGCCGGCCTGGGAGCTGCTGGCCCGGGCGCACCTCGGGAAGGGCGAGTGGCCCCAGACCGCCGAGGCGGCGCGCCGCGGGCTGGCCCTGGATCCGCAGGACTCCGATCTGGTGAGCCTGCTGGCGCTGGCCCTCACCAAGATGGGAGACGAGGAGCAGGCCACAGCCGCGGCCGCGCACGCCGTGCGGCTGGACCCGGAGAGCCCCACCGCGCACCTGGCGTACGGCCGTGCGGCGCTGGCCTTCGGTGATCCCCGGCGAGCGGCGGACGCCTTCCGCGAGGTGCTCCGTCTCGCCCCCGGCTTCGACGAGGCCAGGGACCTCCTCGTGGCCGCGCTGAAGGACCGCAATCCTCTTTACCGGAGGCTCGCGCGGCTGCGCGGCGTGTTCCGCGGCGGGCGGCGGCTCGTGTTCCTGCTGCCCGCCGCGCCGCCCCTTGTCGTGTTCTTCATCCTCGTCGCGGTGCTGCACTGGGCGGCGTGGGTCGCCGAGGCATGGACCACGCTGCGCCTGGCCCGTGCGAAGGCGACCCGGCTGCTCTTCTCGGACGTCGAGGCCCGCGTGGCCGTGCTGTGCTGTTGCCTGGTGGCCGCGGGCGCGGCGCTGCTCGCGCTGGGAGGGACGCTCGGCCTGAGCGCGGTCGGCACCGCGGGCGTGGGCGTCATGGCCCTGGTCACCCCCGTCCAGGAGGCCGTGCACACCGGCTCCGCCCGGGCGCGGACGGTCCTGTACGCCTGGACGGCCCTTCTCGGCCTGGCCGTCGCCGTGTCGATGGTTCTCACCGCGCCGACCACGGCGCTGCTCTGCGTGTACGCCGGGCTGGCCACGATCTGGGTGGCGGCGGGCGTACGGCGCGTGCTCGGCCACGAGAGGTAGCGAGGCACAGAGGTCGGGGTCAGCGGGCGGGGTCAGCGGGCGGGGCCGGGCCGACGGCGGCGTTCCGTTCTTCACCGCGCCGGCCCCTGCCGTACGGGCTCGGGCACGTCGTGTCACGACCCGCGGCTTGTCACGTCCCGCGGCGCGGAGCCGCTCCGGCTCAGCCGAGCGTGCCGCTGAGCACGGCGACGGCGCCCAGGACCAGGGTGAGCGGATAGGCCCACCACCTGGGCGCCGGCCCGTCCCGCAGGACGCGCACCCCGAGCGGCACCAGCGCCACGCACAGGCACGCGGTGGCGACGATCGACATGGGCCATGTGCCCTTGAGGACGCCGATCGGCAGCGCGGACACCGACGCGAGGGCGATCGACCTGACCGTCCCGAGGACGCCCGCACGCCACGCTCCCACGGCCAGCACGATCCAGCCGAAGAAGATCGCGATCGACAGGCTGTGGAAGACGTGGAAGGCGCCGTAGGAGTCGGCGATCACGGTACGCGCCGCCTCCACGCCCCGGACGTCGACGAGCTGGAAGGCGAGGTGGTCGACCCCGGCGTGGAAGACGCGGGCGAACAACCCGGAAAGCACCATGACGCCTCCCCACAACGCCCACCGCGGCCGGGCCGGCCACACACGCCGGACGAGCGCGATGACCGCGGGCCACAGCAGGACGTTCCCCGCGGCGAAGGCGCTGTAGGACGCGGTCATCCGGCCCGGGTTCCCGGCGAACGCGGCGAGCTGTCCGGGGAAGAAGGCGTCGACGTCGACGCGGAGCAGCACTCCGGCGAGCATCAGGACCGGTCCGAGGACGAGTGCGACACCCTCCACCCAGCGGCCGGGGAATTCGAACGAGGTCGTTGTCATGCCGTCGATCCAACCGGCGCGGCACCCGCCGCACATTGGCGTGCGGTGGAGCCCCGGGGTAGACCTGGCACTACCTCGACTCGGCCTGGAGGTAGGCCAGGACGGCCAGCACGCGGCGGTGCCCGTCGGCGGTCGGCGGGAGGTCGAGCTTGGCGAAGATGCTCGCGATGTGCTTGGCGACCGCCGCGTCGCTGACGAAGAGAGCCCGGGCTATCGAGCCGTTGGACCGCCCCTCCGCGATCAGGGCGAGCACCTCCAGCTCTCTCGGAGTGAGGCGCCGCAGCGGGTCACGCCGCCAGCCGAGCAGTTGCCGTACCACCTCGGGATCGATGACCGTGCCGCCTTCGGCCACCCGGACGAGCGCGTCGGCGAATTCGCGGACGTCCCCGATCCGCTCCTTCAGCAGATAGCCGATGCCCGCGCCGCCGGCGGAGCCGAGCAGCTCGGCGGCGTACGTCTGCTCGACGTACTGGCTGAGCAGCAGCACGGCGAGACCCGGGTGCGCCGCGCGGAGGGCGAACGCGGCGCGCAGCCCCTCGTCGGTGAAGCCGGGGGGCATGCGCACGTCGGCGACGACGATGTCCGGCCGCTGCTCCTCCACCGCCGCGACGAGCGAGGCGGCGTCACCGACGGAGGCGACGACCGTGTGCCCGAAGCGTTCGAGCAGGCCGACCAGGCCCTCGCGGAGCAGGACGGCGTCCTCCGCGATCACAACGCGCACGGGATCTCCACTCTCATCGTCGTCGGCCCGCCTGCCGGGCTGGACAGCGACAGTCTGCCGTCGACGACGGCCACCCTGTCGGCCAGCCCGGTCAGACCGGTGCCGCGAGCCGGGTCGGCGCCGCCGACTCCGTCATCGCGGATCTCCATGGTCAGCACGCCGCCGGCCAGCCGGCCGCGGACGGCGGCCCGGCTCGCCCGGCTGTGCTTGGCGACGTTCGCCAGAGCCTCGGACACGACGTAGTACGCGGCCACCTCCACGGACTGGGGCGGCCGCCGCGGCAGGGAGAGGTCCACGTCCACCGGGACCGGCGAACGCGCCGCCACGTTGCGGACGGCGGCGGCGAGGCCGCGGTCGGTGAGCACCTGCGGATGCACCCCGCGGACCAGCTCCCGCAACTCGACGAGCGCGAGCTTGGCCTCCTCGTGGGCCTGCGCGAGCTGCTCGGCGAGCGGCGAGTCCGGTGGCAGGTCGAGCCTGGCCAGCCCCAGCCGCATGCTCAACGCGACGAGCCGCTGCTGGGTGCCGTCATGCAGATCGCGCTCGATCCTGCGGCGTTCCGTCTCGAACGCGTCCACGAGCCGGGCCCGTGAGCGCAGGACCTCGGCCAGCTCGGTCTCTCGGGGAGCGAGCAGCGTCCTGACGAGGGCTCCGCGCGCCCCCGCCCAGGCGGTGAAGGTGTAGGGGGCGACCAGCAGGAGGAGGAGCCCCATCGCGGAGGCCGTGAACGCGGCCGCGAGCGCCCACGCCCCGTCCGTCGGCTGGAGCACCGGCGAGAGGATCAGCACGACGGGCCCGCCGACCGTCGCGCCCACCACCAGCAGATCGATCCACCAGAACACGAAGAGCGAGAACAGCGCCACCGCGGCGTCCCTCCGCCGTCCGGCGGACGCGCGAGGCGTCGGCGTGGAGTCGACCAGCCGCAGCCGCCACCGCTCGAACCGCGCCAACGGCGGCACCGCCAGACCGGCGGCGGCGATCCCGGCCGGCACCATGAGCGGCACCCGGCCCACGAGCGAGATCGACAGCGCCGTGACCGCGACCACGAGGCCGGGCACCGTGCTCGACAGCAGGTACGCCAAGGACCTCCACGGCCAGCCGGACGCCAGGAACGCCGCCGGCCGCCGGGCGAGGGCCTCCAGGGCGGTTCGCGTGAGCACGTCCAGAAGCTACCGGCCGCCGCCGTACCGGAAGACCCGCCGGCCGTGGCACCGCATGTACGAGGACAGCGTCGCGGTCGCCGAGGCGTTCGCCGGGGCTTGACCGGCCCCCCGGGCCGGGGGTGGCGCGGCGGCGCGGATCGCGGGCCGTACGGTTCTTCGAACGGGTGGGCTTCACCCGGCACGGCCCGACCGGACTGGTGCCCGGACTCAGGCACGGCGGCGGGCGGGTCCACCAGCAGACGATGGTCTGGAGTCTCGGGAGACGGCGCGACACGATGAGCGCCTCAGCCGCGTACGCTCTCGTCGCTCGGCTCGTCCAGCGGCGTCAGCGCGGCCGAGGCGGTGTCGTGATCCATCCCGGTCGCCTGGAGCAGGTCGACGGCGATGGAGCGGAGCTGCGCGAGGGCGACGTTCGCGGAGAAGCCCAGATTCTTGGGCCGCTCCCGTGCGGCGACGGCGAGCAACGCCTGCCTGGCCAGCATCGGCTCGCGTCCCGCGCCCAGTTCGAGCTGGAGCAGCAGCGCCGCCTCCGAGACCTCGCGCAGCGACTCGGCCAGCGCGGGCGGCGGCGGGTTGGCCTCCCCCAGCGCCGCGAGCGTGCGGCGGACCAGCACCCGTGCGTTGCGCAGCGCCAGGTCCACCGGTACGGCGGCGGTCTGGTACCTGGCCAGCCGGGCCCGGTGATGCCAGCGCAGCGGGGAGATCATGATGATCTCCTTGCTGTTCTCCAGCGCCGCCCCGAACTCCTCGACCGCCGTCTGGGTCCTGCGTCCGCACTCCAGGGCCTCGGCGGCGAGGTCCATGTCCCCCTTCTCGATCGCCTCCGCCGCCTGCTCCAGCACGGTGGAGAGGGCGTCGAGCACGCCGGACAGGTGCTTGCCCGCGATGCTGAGCGGGTGGGCGGGCAGTAGCGCGACCGCGGCGATGCCGATGACGCCTCCGGTGAGCGCGTCGGCCATCCGGTCCAGCCCGCCGACGTCCGCGCCCGGCACCACCATGGCGACCAGCACCGCGGACGACCCGACCTGCGACACGAACAGCTCGCCACTGGTCAGCAGCCCCGCGACGGCCATCGCCAGCGCGATCACGAGCGCCATCTGCCAGGGGCCCGAGCCGATCCAGGACACCAGCAGGTCGCCGATGCCCACGCCCAGGCTGACGCCGACCACCAGCTCGACCACCCTGCGCAGCCGATGCCCGTGTCCCAGACCCACGCAGGTCATCACGGAGATGGGCGCGAAGAGGGGGTGGGCGTGGCCGAGCAGATGAACGGCGACGATCCAGGCCAGCGCAGCGCCCACGGCAGACTGCGCGATGGAGGGCACGATGAGACCGAACGTACCCAGCCGGTTCCTGACATGATCACTGAGCCACGTCCGCACCCTTCCACCATGGCGAATCTTTATGACATTGGGATCACATTTGCCCTGGATTCTTCTGATTCGATCCATTGGCGAAGGTCGCCGCACGGCCTCCGTCCGCCCGGGACCGGGCCGCGGGCGGTGAAGGTGTTCCCGGCCGCGGGAACGGGCCCGTCGAGGAGCGGCACGACTACCCGGCCGCCCCGGGTTCGCGGAAGACTCCCGTACGTGGACCAGCACAGCGGGGGCGGCCGCCGTATGACCGCCGACGACATCGAGGCCGGCCGGCTCACGCTGACGCCTCTCTCGGTGGAGGACGCCGACGACATGGTGGGCGTCCTCGCCGGTGACGGCCTTTACGCCTTCATCGGAGGCGAGCCGCCGGACCTGGACTCCCTGCGGGCCCGGTACGCCAGGCTGGCCGCGGGACACTCCCCGGACGGCCGGCAGGACTGGCTCAACTGGATCCTGCGGCTCAGGCCGGACGGCCGGGCGGTGGGCACCGTCCAGGCGACCGTGACCGGCGGAGGGGCGCGGGCCGAGATCGCGTGGGTGGTCGGGACCGCCTGGCAAGGGCGCGGATACGCCTCGGAGGCCGCCGAGGCGCTGGCCGGATGGTTGCGCGGCCGGGGGGTCGGCCTCCTCCAGGCCCACATCCGTCCGGATCACGAGGCGTCCATGAAGGTGGCGGCCCGGGTCGGGCTGCGGCCCACGGACCTCGTCGAGGACGGCGAGCGCCTGTGGGTGTGGGAACGGGTCTGAAACCCATTTCCCGGCCGCGGGCTCTTACGACCGCCCCGCGCCCCGGGCGGCCCGTGCGCTGAGCTCCCCGAGGTGGTCGATGAGCTCCGGGGGTTCGTGCACCTCGAACTCATGTCCGAGCATCATCAACGACTGGGCGAGCCACGGCAGCGTGTCGGTGTGGCTGCGCACCCGGCAGGTGTGGTCGTCGAGGGGTTCGACGTCGCCCGGCCTGTCGCCCAGGCGTCCGGCGACCCGCGCCGCCGGCGCGTATACGGTGGCGACCGCTCTGTAGGTCGGGACGAGCGAGTAGATCTTGCTGGTCACGAACTCGGTCGCGTCCTCGGCCGGGAGCTCGCGCGGCGCGTACGGCTGCCCGGTGGGGCGCGGCCCCCGCACACGGTCGACCCGGAAGATGCGCCAGCCGTCGCGTTCGAGGTCGTAGGCCACCAGATACCAGCGCTTGCCGACGGGAACGAGGTGGTAGGGCTCCACCAGCCGACGGGTCTCGCCGCCGTCGGCCGCCTCGTACGTGAATCGCAGCCGCTCGTGGCCGGCGGCGGCCGCGGCGAGCGCGGTCAGATCCTCCGGGTCGACGCTCGACCGGCCCGGGTTCGGCGCCATCGGCACCGTCGCGGCGCTGAGCGCCCTGACCCGGTGGCGCAGGCGGGACGGCAACACCTGCTCCAGCTTGGCCATCGCGCGTACGGACGCCTCGCCGATGCCGTCCACCGGATGCCCGGCCGCCGTACGCAGGCCGACCGCGATCGCCACCGCCTCCTCGTCGTCCAGCAGGAGCGGCGGCATCGCGGTGCCGGCGACCAGGCGGTAGCCGCCCACGGCGCCCATGGTGGCCTCCACCGGATAACCGAGATCCCGGAGCCGATCGATGTCGCGGCGGATCGTGCGCGGGCTCACCTTCAGCCGTTCGGCCAGCTCGCTGCCGGGCCATTCACGCGGTGTCTGCAGCAGGGACAGCAGGTTCAGCAGCCGGGCCGGGGTGTCGCTCACGTCATCCATCATGCGGGACATCTAGGTCATGAACTGACCTAGATCGCTTCTAGTGTCGACGACGTCGCCGCAGATCGCGGTCGGCCCGCAATCGAGGAGCGCCATGAGCACCGAGATCCGCCCATTCCGCATCGACGTTCCCCAGCGTGACCTGGACGACCTGATCGACCGGCTGACCCGGACCCGCTGGCCCGAGCAACTGCCCGGGGAGGGCTGGAGTCGCGGCGTCCCGGTGGCCTACCTCAAGGAGATGGCCGGCTATTGGCGCGACGGCTTCGACTGGCGGGAACAGGAAGCGCGGCTCAACGCGTTCCCGCAGTTCGTCACCGAGATCGACGGGCTGGACGTGCACTTCCTGCACGTCCGGTCACCCGAGCCCGACGCGCTGCCGCTGATCCTGACGCACGGCTGGCCGAACTCGGTCGTGGAGTTCACGGACCTCATCGGCCCGCTGACCGATCCACGCGCCCACGGCGGCGACCCGTCGCAGGCGTTCCATGTGGTGGCGCCGTCGGTTCCGGGTTTCGGATTCTCCGCCGCACCGCGCACGACCGGGTTCGGCGCGGCGGACGTGGGGCGGATGTGGGCGGAGCTGATGAGCCGCCTGGGTTACGAGCGGTACGGCGCGCACGGCGGTGACCTGGGCGCGTACATCACCCCCGCGGTCGCCCAGGCCGACCCCGAGCACGTCGTCGGCGTGCACATCACCGGAGGCATCGGGTTCCCGACCGACGAGGACGTCCCGGACATGAACGCCGAGGAGCGCGCGCAGTACGAGGAGATGCGGCGGTGGGTGGGCGGTGGCGTGGACCACCACCGGCTGCTGCGTGCCGCACCGCAGACCTTCGCTTTCGCCTGGCACGACTCCCCCGCCGGGCTGCTCGCGTGGATGATGCAGAAGAACAAGGAGTTCGCGATCAACGTCGACGAACCGGACCAGGCCATCGACCGCGATCTGCTGCTCGCCAACGTGACGCTGTACTGGCTGACCGGGACCTCGGGCTCGTCGTCGTGGTTCATGTACGAGAGCACCGAGTTCCGCTGGCCCGTGGGACAGGACCGGGTGCCGACCGGCGTCTACTGCGGCCCGCCCGCCATCCGCCGTCTCGCCGATCGGAACAACACGATCATCCACTGGCCGGACAGCAACCCCGGCGGGCACTTCGTCGCCATGGACGAGCCGGAGGCCCTCGCCCGCGACCTGCGCGCCTTCTTCGACAAAGTCCGCTGACCACGAGCCGGGGAGCCACCACCGATGAACGACCTGCCGCGTTTCTCCTGGTCCGACGTGCGTGCCCGACGCCTGGACCGGCATGCGCTGACCACCCCTTCGAAGACCGCCCGGCCCGCCGACATCGTGGCCGCGATGGCGAGCACCCACGCCCAGGTCATGTCGGCCGCCGAGCTGGGCATCGCGATGCGCGCCGACGGCGCCACCCGCCTGGACGTACGGGAGGCGCTGTGGAACGAGCGCAGCCTCGTCAAGACCTATGGGCTGCGCGGGACGGTGCACCTCATACCGGCCCGGGATCTGTCGTTGTGGGTCGGCGCGTTGTCGGCTCTCCCGTCCGCGCCGTCGGCCATGCCGCCCGGCATCCGGCTCGCCCCCGACCAGGTCGAGGCGGTCGTGGCGGCCGTCGCCACAGCGCTGGACGACACCGAGCTGACGATCGACGAGCTCACCGAGGCGGTCGTCGAGCGTACGGGCTCCTGGGCGGGCGACCTGGTGATGGAGGCGTTCCAGGGCAAATGGCCGCGCTGGCGTCAGGCCATGCACCTGACCGGGATGCGCGGCGTCCTGTGCTTCGCCCCCAACAGGGGCCGCAAGGTCACCTACACCAATCCGCGGCGGTGGCTGCCGGGCTTCGAGCCCGCCGACGCGGAGACGGCTCTGTCCTGGCTGGTGACGAGCTATCTGTACGCGTATGGGCCGTCCACACCCCAGCGGTTCGCGCACTGGCTGAACGTCCCGGTGACATGGGCCAAGGAGCTGTTCGGCTCGCTGGGCGAGGCACTCCAGGAGGTCGACGTCGAAGGCGAACGCGCCTGGGTCGCCGCCGGAGATCTCGATGTACCGGCGGACCGGCCCCAGGGCGTGCGGCTCCTTCCCTACTTCGACGGCTACGCGTACCGCGTCGGCAACCAGCCGCCCGCGTCGCTCTATCCGGGCCGTGCCGCCGAACGTGTCCTGCCCGGCAACTTCCAGGCCCTCCTCGTGGACGGCGTCGTCGCGGGCCTGTGGCACCAGCGCCGCTCCGGCCGGCAGATCAGCATCACCGTCGAACCGCTCGACGCGCTCACCGCCGCCCGACGCCGCGACCTCGACGACCAGGTCGACAGGATCGGGGAGATCCTCGAAGGCACACCACGGCTCACCATCGGTCCGGTCACCGTCGGCGGCCACGCCTGATCTCGATGACGCGTTCCTGCTCCTCCGGCGACTTCGTGTGGGTGAGGCACCTGAGCTCAGGAGGGCGCGGCGACGAACCCGCACAGCAGGCGCCGGAGCCGTTCCTGCTCCTCCGACGTCGGCCGGGCGGATTTGGCGAGCCGATGTCCATGTGACAGGTGATCGAGCTTCCCTTTCACAACGATGGTGCCGGCATTACGGTGATCGGCATGCCGGTCCGCTCATGTCCCGAGGCGTCAACGCCTCGCGCGTGTGGGTCACCCTTTGCCACCGGCCCGGCGGGGGCCCGGGAAAGTCGGCCACGACGTGCGGAGGTGGGATGTGGAGGCCGGTACTGAGATGGCCGGCCGCTACCTGCTGGAGCGGTTGCTCGGCCGAGGCGGGATGGGCGAGGTGTGGCGGGCCATCGACCAGACGCTGGAGCGGCCGGTGGCGATCAAGCTGTTGCCGGCCAACCTGCTGGGCGACGACCGGCAGCGCGATGAGGCTCTGGCACGCTTCCGGCGCGAGGGCAAGGCGGCCGCGCGCCTGAACCACCCCAACATCACCGCCGTCTACGACTGGGGTGAACACCGGGAAACCCGCGACGGCATCGAAACGGTTTTCCCGTTCCTGGTGCTGGAGTTCCTGCGGGGCCGCGATCTGAGATCCGTTCTCGACGACCACCTCGATGGCCTGCCGGTCGACCGTGTCCTGGACTACGGCGCTCAGATCGCCGACGCGCTGGCCGCCGCGCACGCGGCCGGGATCGTGCATCGCGACATCAAACCGGCCAACCTCATGCTGCTGGACGACGGCACCATCAAGATCTGCGACTTCGGCATCGCTCGTCTGCATGATGCGACCGCCGGCCTGTCGGCGACCGGGATGGTGATCGGCACCGTGCTGTACATGCCGCCCGAACAGCTCGAGGGCCGACGGGTCGACCATCGTGCCGACCTGTACGCCTTCGGCGCCACCCTGTACCACCTGCTCACCGGCCGGCCCGTCTTCGCCGCCACGGACCTGCGGGTCCTGGCCTACATGCACGCCACCAGAACCCCCGCCCCGCCGAGCACACTCCGGCCCGGCATCGGTCCCGACGTCGACCGCCTCGTCTGCGCGCTGCTCGCCAAACTCCCCGATCAGCGACCCGCCTCCGCCGCCGATATCGCCCGTGATCTGCGAACGGCCCGGTCCCGAAGCCCGTCCTCGAACCGGGCAGTGGGGATCGACTTCGGGACGACCGACGCGGTCGTCGCGATCCTCCAGGGTGGCAGACCCACCGTCGTCGCCAACGCGCAGGGCTCCCGGAGCACGCCGTCCGTGGTCGCCTTCGCGAAGGACGGCGAGGTCCTGGTCGGCGAGGCCGCCGAGCGGCAGGCGGTCACCAACGTCGAGCGGACGGTCCGTTCGGTCAAGCGAGAGATGGGCACCGGCTGGACCGTCGAGATCGACGGCAGGAAGTTCACGCCGCAGCAGATCAGCGCCTTCGTCCTGCAGAAGCTCAAGCAGGACGCCGAGGCCTACCTTGGCGAGAGGGTCACCGACGTGGTGATGACCGTGCCCGCCTACTTCGATGAGGCGCGGCGGCAGGCCATCAGGGAGGCCGGCGCCATCGCGGGCCTCAACGTGCTGCGGGTCATCGCCGCACCCGTCTCCGCCGCGCTGGCCCTCGGCCTGGACAAGGAGGAGGAAGAGCGGACCATCCTCGTCTTCGACCTGGGCGGTGGCACCCTCGACGTGTCGCTGCTTTTCGTCGGCGATGGCGTGGTCGAGGTGTGCGCCACGACCGGAGACCCCCACCTGGGTGGTGACGACTGGGACCGGGGCGTCGTCGACGAACTCGTCAAGCGCTTCAGGAACGCGCACAGCGTCGACCTGTCCAAGGACAGGACGGCCCTCCACCGTCTGCGTGAGGCGGCGGAGAAGGCCAAGATCGAGCTGTCGAGCCAGACCGAGAGCACGGTCAGCCTGCCCTACATCACCGCCTCGGCCGAGGGCCCGCTGCACCTTGAGGAGAAGCTGACCTGCGCCGAGTTCCAGCGGATCACCGCCGACCTGCTCGAGCGCTGCAAGTACGTGTTCCATAGGCTCATGAAGGACGCCGGCATCAAGGACGCCGGCATCAAGGTCTCCGACATCTCCCACGTGGTGCTCGTCGGCGGCTCGACTCGTATGCCGGCTGTGACCGACCTGGTCAAGGAGCTGACCGGCGGCAAGGAGCCGTACAGGGGCGTCAACCCTGACGAGGTCGTGGCGCTCGGCGCCGCGCTCCAGGCCGGTGTGCTCAAGGGTGAGACCATGGACGTCCTGCTGATGGATGTGACCCCACTGTCGCTGGGCATCGAGACCAAGGACGGCATCTTCACCAAGATCATCGAGCGGAACACCACGATCCCCACGAAGCGGTCGGAGTTCTTCACCACCGCCGAGGACGACCAGCCGTCGGTGCAGATCCAGATCTTCCAGGGTGAGCGCGAGATCGCGACGTACAACAAGAAACTGGCCACCTTGGAGCTGACCGGCATCCCGCCCGTGCCGCGCGGCGTGCCGCAGATAGAGGTCACCTTCGACATCGACCCGAACGGCATCGTCACCGTCAGTGCCAAGGACCTCGGTACCGGCAAGAAGCAGTCGATGACGTTGTCGTCCGGTTCCCTCTCCCGCCGTACAGTCGGAACCTTGCTCCCCGTATTGTCCGCCCAGTAGATCCGGGCCTGCCGGTGACCTGAACCCCCGAGCGGATCCACCCGCCCGCTCCGTCCGGTGCATGCGCACCGGTCCGGAACAGGCGACACGCACGGCCCGGTGCCGGGCGTGAGCTCAGAGCTTGCCGACGCCGCGGGCCAGGATGGCGGCGGTCTTGGCGATGGTCCTGTTGTCGGTGGCGAGGCCCGGGGTGCGGTTGGTGTAGATCGCCATGATGACGGGAGCGGCGCCCTTCGCGGGCCAGATGACGGCGATGTCGTTCCCGCCGCCGAATCCGTCGGAGTTGGTGCCGGTCCTGTCGCCGATCGTCCAGGTCGTGGGCAACCCGGCGCGGATGCGCTCACCGCCGACCTTGTTCGCCAGCAGCCAGGTGATGAGCTGCTGCCGGTCCTTGGCGTGCAGCGCCGTCCCGGTCGTGAGCGCGCGCAGGTCGCGGCCGATGGCCGCGGGCGTGGTGGTGTCGCGCTTCTCGCCGGGAGCCCAGTTATTGAGCCCCGGATGCCACCGGTCCATGCGGGAGGTCCGGTCGTTCAGCGTACGGAAGTACCTCGTCAGGCCGGCCGGCCCGCCGATCTGCTTGAGCAGCAGATTGGACGCGGTGCCGTCGCTCTGGGTCATGGCCGCCTCGCACAACTGGGCGACGGTCAGGCCGTCCTTGATGTGCTTCTCGGTGACCGGCGAGTTGGGCTTCATGTCGGCCGCCGTCCACTTGACGACCGTGTCCATCAGTCCGGGCTTGGCGGTGCGCGCCTTGTGCAGCACGGCCGCGCACAGAGGCGCCTTGAACGTGGACAGGAGCGGGAAGCGCTCGCCCGCCCGGTACGTCACCGTCTTCCCGGTGGACGTGTCGAGCGCGTACGCGCCGATGCGCCCCTTGAAGGACGCCTCCAGCTTGCGCAGGTCCTTCCTGACCTTGGCCTCTCCCGCGACCGCCGCCGGCGCCACCGGCACCGGCACCGGCACCGGCATCGTCGTCGCGGCCGGGGCCGTGCCCGTTCCGAGAGCGCCGCCGGACAGGAGGGAGATCGACAAGGCTGCCGCGGGCAACACGGCCGCGAGCCGGCGGGCGGCGAAGTGTCGCATGTCGAATCCTCGCTTCTCGTCTGTCAGAAAGGAGGAGCAAACCAGATGTGATCAGGAGATGTCTAACAGCGATATTCGGAGGCGATCGATATCGGTTTCAGTACGAATACTGGTCAGACGGGCACGCCATACCGGCACCGGCGCGGACGACATACAACTGGAACGGTGGAGGCTCGCCGACACACCGGCCCGCATCAGACGCGCGTACCGATTCGGATGGATGAAGGATGCGATACGACCGACATGGGGAGAAATCGGTTGCCGCATTGCGGGACCGGCTCCAGCATGTGTACTGGATCGGCGGCGGGAGCGGCGCGGGCAAGTCGACGATCGCCCGTCGCATAGCGTCCAGGCACGGTCTGCGTCTCTACGCGACCGACGATGTGATGTCGGATCACGCCGGCCGCAGCACCCCCGAGGAATGCCCGTACCTCAGCGGCTTCGTGGCCATGGACATGGACGAGCGATGGGTGAACCGATCTCCGGAAACCATGCTCGAGACCTTCCACTGGTTTCGGGGGGAGGGCTTCGACCTGATCATCGAGGATCTCCTCCGCCTGCCGAGGCGACCGGGGGTCGTCGTCGAGGGCTTCCGGCTGCTGCCGCACCTGGTCGAGCCTCTCCTCGCGGCGCCGGGGCACGCCGTCTGGCTCCTCCCGACACCCGGCTTCCGAGAAGCGGCGTTCGCCAACCGAGGTTCGACGTGGCAGATCGCAGGGCTCACCAGCGACCCCGAGAGAGCCCTGAACAACCTGCTCGAACGCGATCGGATGTTCACGGAACGCCTCGCCGGCGATGTGAAGCGCCTCGAACTGCCCGCCGTAGAGGTCGACACCCCGATGACCGAGGACGAACTGACCACGCGAGTGACCGAGGCCTTCGGCCTCTGACCACTCCCCCGGGGAGCGGTCATCGGCGGGAGCGTCGCCTCAGCCGTGCAGGGCCAGATAAGGGGCCAGGGCGAGCAGCGCGACGATGAGCCCGTACTTCAGCCCCCGGGCCGGCAGGGCGTGCGCGATCTTCCAGCCGATGAGCACGCCGGCGAGCTCGGGGACGCCGACCAGGGCGGCCAGCGGCCAGTCGACGGCGTCGTGCGCCAGATAGCCGAGGGTGCCCACCGCGGCGACGACGACCGACTGCACCTGCGCCGACGCGAGCGATTCCAGCACGGGGACGCCGAGAACGATCAGCAGGGGCACGGTCAGCATCGGCCCTCCGATCCCGACGACACCGGCGGCGACGGCCACCGCGAGGCCGAGCCCGGCCACCAGCGGGGTCGGCGGGACCGCTCCCGCGGCCGGGCCGCGCCGCTCGCGGATCCACACCAGCGCGGCCACCAGGACCAGGAGCAGCCCGAGCGTCAGCCCGAACGCCCGCGTGGACACCATGGTGTTGACCAGCACACCGAGCGGAGTGCCGACCACCGCGGTGCCGGCCAGCAGCAGCGCCGTACGGCGGGTCGCGGGGTCGCGCAACTGCCCGGAGCGGGTGTACGCGGCCGTGGCGAGCGCGCCCGTCGCGACGTGGGTGACGATCGCGGTGCCGGCCACCTCGGCCGGGGACAGCCCCGTCAGGGCGAACAGCCCGATCGTGGGCAGGACGCCGCCGGGCCCGAGCGCGGTGATCCCGACCCCTCCGGCGAAGCCGAACAGTCCCAGCAGCACCAGCAGCGGAAGCGACAGGTCCTCCATCAGCACGCCTCCGTACGGCGGGATCGCGGCGTGTCCGGGCGGGCGAAAGTCATGGGCCACCTTCAGGCGAGAGTCGAGCCGGACGAACCGCCCGGCCCCGGGGATGTGGGGAGGTCGGCCGACCGCCGGGGTCGGCCCCGGTGGTCGGTCGGTCACGTAGAACGTCAGCCGGTCGGCGGGAACGTGGACGGATCCGAGGCCGACCGGCCGCGGTGCACGGTCGCGCACAGTGTG
The DNA here is from genome assembly GCF_001570405.1 of Microtetraspora niveoalba. GTDB lineage: Bacteria > Actinomycetota > Actinomycetes > Streptosporangiales > Streptosporangiaceae > Microtetraspora > Microtetraspora niveoalba. The sequence goes on from NZ_BBYM01000031.1 coordinate 80,656, forward strand.
AACCGGTCGGCGCGGACGCGGATCGACTCGACGTCGACCGGCCGCCCGTCGGACAGGAAGGTGAGCCGTTCGATCGCGAACACCGCCGCGCCGACCGGGATCTCCAGCAGCGCCGCGGTGCCGGGATCGGCGGTGACCGCGTGCACCGCCACCTCCGCACGGCCGAGCAGGAGACCCGTCGTCTCCTCGATCAGTGCGAAGACGTCCCGTCCGGCGAGGTCGCCGCCCAGGACGCCCCGCCCCACATCGGCCGTGAGGTACGACGTGTCCAGTGACAGCGGCAGCCCGTCCAGCCTGCGCAGCCGTTCGATGTGGACCGCCGCGGCCCCGGCCGGCAGGTTCAACCGCTCGGCGATCGCCGCGGGCGGGCCGGCGACGACCTCGGCGACGCGGACCTCGTTGGTGACCGTTCCGTAGCCGGTCAGGGCCTCGGCCAGTCCCGCCAGCCGGTCCAGCCCGTGGCCGTACTTCGGCGTCACGACGGTGGTGCCCACCCCGCGCCGCCGGGTGATCAGGCCCTCGCCCCGGAGCAGGCCGAGCGCCTCCCGGACCGCGTTGCGCGAGGCGCCGAGCCGATCTCCAAGGGTGCGCTCGTCGGGCAGCACCCCGTCGCCGAACGCGCCGGCCGTGATCTGCTGCCGCAGCAGGTCGGCCACCCGCCGCGCCCGCTGGGCCCTCGGCTGTGACGACACCCAGCCGTCGCTCATCGAATCCCCCGTCCGGGTGCCGACACCGCTGTCCGCCACCGGTCACGCTATCCGGGCACTGTTACGCCAGAGTTACGCCACCCAGGTTGACCTGCGCGAACGCCTGACCTCGGGGTTCCCGGAGCCGCTGCGGGGTTGCGCCGCCCTGATCCGCGCACGGAGCCGGGGACCGGTCCCCCGCCGCTCGCGGCGTCCCACCGCCGCCTGGCCGCCGCCGACCGCCCATGTGCCGGCTGGACTCTCCCAGACGACTCCGGGTATCCGTTCCGCCCCGGACAGGGACACGAGGTCGGCGCGGGCTACGAGCCCACCGGTTCGAGGAAACCTTCGAGGACCACCACGCCCTCCCCGTACTTCTCGTCGACCTCGCGCTGGAGTTCCGGCGTGACCACCCAGACGCCGATCGAGACCTGGCCCGTGCGCCCGTCCGCCGAGGCCGACTGCACCCCCTTCATCTCCTTCAACACCCGCTCCTGGATCTCGCTCAGCTCGGCCTCGCTGCGCTGAGCGCTGTTCAGGCACAGCGCACCGCCCCAGATCTCACGGATCTCGGGCTCGCGCGCCGACGCGTCGCCGGTGAACCACAGGTTCAGCACGAGCCGCTTGGGGTCGTTGGCGTAGCGCTCCACGGATCGCACGTCATCGGGCCGGTACTCCTCGATCTCTTCCAGGTAGCTCTGGTCCAGCACGGCCTGCGCGTACCCGGGAAGCGTCCGGGCCTTCTCGATCGCGGCCTCCATCGCCCGGGAGGTGGCCTTCGCGGGGTCGACCGGCCGCCAGCCGCCCGCGGGCTCCGGGCAGGGAGTGGTGGGGCCGGACCGGTCCGGCGGGGCGTCGGGACGCTCGGCGGGGCGCGGCGGCTCGGTGAGCGTCAGCCTCGTGCCGTCCCAGGTGCCGACCACGTGGTACTCGCCCCAGCGCACGCCATTGCGAGCGGAGTGCTCGACCGCGTTCCAGTCCCACCCGACGACGTCGGGCCCACCGCACTGCGGCGGCATGGATTGCGCGACGAAAGAGCAGAGCTGGGGACCGTGCCGCGCGTCGGACAGCACGGTCGCGTCGGCCTGGTACCTCTCCGGGTGAGCGGTCACGGCCGGGGCCGTCCCACAGGCGGCGAGCGTCACGAGCGCGGCCACAGACCAGATGCCTCTCATGCACCTGAGACGGACCTGAGCGATCAAGGGTTCACAGCACCCTCGATCGGTCCGTACGTGACAGGTCCGTCACGCCCCATAAGGTGTCACAAAAGTGATCGCACACCCCTAATGTGACCGGCGTGCGGAAACCGATCATCGCCGCCCTCACCGCGGCAACGCTGCTGCTCACCCCCGGAGCCGCCGCCTTCGCGGCTACCGACGCCCACTCCCACACGGCCTCGGCCGGCTGGTGCGCGAAGAGGCAGCCCTCGGGCAAGTACTACTACCGGCACCAGAAGCACTGGGACTGCGTCTCGCCCGGCGCCTTCTGCGCCCAAGCCCAGCACAACACGTACGGATACTCCATGCGGGCCGCCGCCCACACCAAGCGGTACAAGTGCGTCCGGTACCCCAGCGGCACCTGGCACTGGAAGCCGGTCCCCGCCTGACCCTCGCCGACACAACCGAACACGTCCCAGCCGGCACCGCCGGGAGTCGCCGATCGCGGCCTCCCGGCGGTGCCGCTTTTATCTCGCCCGCCGTCATCACGGAGCCTCCGTCGGGGAGGTCCGGAGCGCCGCGGACCTGCACTGTCCTGCGGACCCCCGGAAGGCCGCGCCCCGGCGGCGCGCGGCGCGTCGTGCCTCCGACCCGGCCCGATGCCGTACACCCCGAGCATTGTCGCTGGTAAGAGAGTTATCAGTTAAGAAACTTGACAGATGAGCCGGTTGGTCCCGACGATGTAACCACTCGGATCCGTGTACCCATCCAGCGCCTGCCGGCGAGGAAGCCCTCCGGCGACGTCGCCGGTGCGCCATCACCCGTGCCCTCACCCCCCTCGATCGGCGCGAAGGCTCCGATCGCTCCTGGTTCGGGAGACCTTCATGCGAAATCGAACACCACGCCTGCTGACGCTGGCGGTGGCAGTGCTGCTGGCGGCCCTGGGTGCCCTCGTCACCCAGACCTCGGCCAGCGCGGCCAACCTGCTCGCGAATCCGGACTTCGAGACCGGAACCCTCTCGCCGTGGACCTGCACCGGCGGACTGGGGTCGGTGGTCGGCTCCCCGGTCCACTCCGGCACCAAGGCGCTCGCCGGCGCGGCGAGCGGCTCCGACACCGCCCAGTGCAGCCAGACCGTGTCCGTACGGCCCAGCACCGCGTACACGCTGTCCGCCTGGGTCCGGGGCAGCTACGTGTACCTGGGCGTGAACGGCGGCGGGTCCACCTGGACCTCCTCGCCGACGGCGTACACGCAGCTCACCGTCCCCTTCACCACCGCGGCCGGCCAGACCACCGCGGTGATCTACCTGCACGGCTGGTACGGCCAGGGCACCTACTACGCCGACGACCTGAACTTCGACGGCCCCGGCGGCCCCTCCCCCTCCCCGTCGGCCTCCGCCTCGCCGTCTCCCTCGGCCTCGCCGTCGCCGTCCCCGTCCGCGTCGCCGTCGCCGTCGGCCTCCCCCTCGCCCTCCCCCTCGGCCTCGCCGTCGGACGTGACGTGCGCGGTGAAGTCGAGGCCGACCGGCAAGGTCCTGCAGGGATACTGGGAGAACTGGGACGGCGCCTCGAACGGCGTGCACCCGCCGCTCGGCTGGATCCCGATCACCGACTCCCGCATCCAGGCCCACGGCTACAACGTGATCAACGCGGCGTTCCCGGTCATCCGCTCCGACGGCACCGCCCTGTGGGAGGACGGCATGGACTCCACGGTCAAGGTGGCCACCCCGGCGGAGATGTGCGCGGCCAAGGCCGCCGGCGCGACGATCCTCATGTCGATCGGCGGAGCGACCGCGGGCATCGATCTCAGCTCCAGCACGGTCGCCGACCGCTTCGTCGCGACCATCGTGCCGATCCTCAAGCGGTACAACTTCGACGGCATCGACATCGACATCGAGACCGGGCTGAGCGGCAGCGGCAACATCAACCAGCTCTCCGCGTCGCAGGCCAACCTCATCCGGATCATCGACGGCGTGCTCGCCCAGATGCCGTCGAACTTCGGCCTGACCATGGCCCCCGAGACGGCGTACGTCACCGGCGGCAGCGTGACCTACGGCTCGATCTGGGGCGCGTACCTGCCGATCATCAAGAAGTACGCCGACAACGGCCGCCTGTGGTGGCTGAACATGCAGTACTACAACGGCAGCATGTACGGCTGCTCCGGTGACTCCTACTCCGCGGGGACGGTGCAGGGCTTCACCGCCCAGACCACCTGCCTGGACAAGGGCCTGGTCATCCAGGGCACCACGATCAGGGTTCCGTACGACAAGCAGGTCCCGGGGCTGCCCGCCCAGCCCGGAGCCGGCGGCGGCCACATGGCGCCCTCGCTGGTGAGCCAGAGCTGGAACAGCTTCGGCGGCAACCTCAAGGGCCTGATGACCTGGTCCATCAACTGGGACGGGTCGAAGGGCTGGACCTTCGGCGACAACGTCAGGTCGCTGCAGGGCCGCTGATCGTACGCACGGGCCGCTCCTGCCTGACCGGGAGCGGCCCGCCGCGTGCCGGGACGCCCGTCAGCGGGTCTCGACGACGCGGAAGGCCAGGCAGACGACGAGGGTGCGATCGTCGACCGGGGTGCCGACGCGGCTCCAGAAGCGGCGGTGGACGTCGCGCCACTCCTCAAGGGAGGCATCGCCTTCGCCCTCGGCCTCGGCGTGCTCCCACGGCACGTCGACGAAGGGCGTCACCGCCACGCCGGTGACCTCGATGACGGCGACGGACCGGCCCTCGTCGTCCAGCAGCGCCAGCCGTTCGCCGGGGTACTCCAGCCCCTCGGCCTCCCTGGTGTAGTCCTCGACCAGCAGGCTGGTCGTGGCGGTCTTCTTCCCGGCCAGGACGAGAGCGTTCAGCTCCCCCCGCACCGCGCCCGGTGTGCCCAGCTCAAGGGAGCGCATCCCGTCGACTCGCGGCCACATCGTCTCTTCGCCTCACTCCGGGAAATCGGCGGATCACAGGTACTCCGCCGGATCATAGGGGCGGCCCGCCCGTACCGGCGTCCGAGTTTTCCGCCCGCCGCCGGTTTTCCGCCCGCCCCTGCCCGCCCCGCCGCTGCGTACGGAGTGCGCGGCCGCCTGATCCCGGGTGGCCGCGCGCTCTTCCGGTCCGGCCCGCCGAGGCGGCGGCGTTCAGCGCGGGATCACCCAGTCCGGCGTCCAGGTCCCAGCGGCGCCGTGGCCGGCCGCCGTGGCGGCGAGGTGGGCGCGGAGGGTGGCCAGCGCGGGGTGGGGATTGTCGCGGTGCCACAGGAGCGAGTGCGGGTAGACGGGCACGGGGTCGGTCACCGGGATGCGGCGCAGGCCGTGGTCGGCGGGCCAGACCAGGCGGGTCTTCCCGCCCATGAAGGTGGCCAGGGCCGGGGTGTCGGCGATGGTGTCGAGGAGCGCGTCGGAGCCGAAGTTGGGGCCGGTCGCCTCGATGGTGAGGCCGAACTCGGCGACGAGGTCGTCATAGTAGGCGGCCCACTCGGTTCCGGGGGCGAGGCCGGGCATCCAGATCCGGTGCCCGGTGAGCTGAGCGATGGTCACCGACCGGGCGGACGCCAGCGCGTGGGCGGGGCCGATGAGGAGCTGGAGCGGCTCGTCGAGCACCCGGACCGACTCGATGTCCTCGGGAAGGGGCCGGCCGGGCATGGCGACGGCGCGGAAGGACGCGTCGATCGCACCGGACCGAATGGCGGCGACGGCCTTCTCGATGTCGAACAGCATCACCACGTCGAGGTCGATCTCGGGGTACGCGCGGTGGAAGGCGCGCATCAGGCCCGACGCCGCGCTGCGCGAGGCGATCATGTCGACGCGCAGCGGACGGCGGCCGGTGCGCACGGACGCGACCGCGCGCTCGGCGACGCGCAGCAGCTCCCGGGCGTGGGGCAGGAACGCCTGCCCGTCGATGGTGAGCTCGGCGCCGCGCGGCGTGCGGGTGAACAGCCGCACGCCGACGTCGCGCTCCAGCGCGGCGATGCGCTTGGAGACGGCCTGCTGGGTGACCGCCAGCTCGGCGGCGGCCTCCTGGAACTGCCCCGCGTCGGCGGCGGCGACGAAGGTCCGGAGGATGTCGAGGTCCATGCGGACACCCTATGGAGACAACCGTTGGTTGTGGCCGGGTGGCCCTGCGGTTGTTCGATCCCTGGGTACGGCGCTCTCTTTGATGCTTCCGATCGCGGATCGGTTGTGCGGGCGAGTGGCGAGGGGCCTGCGGGATCGCGCGATCATCACCCTGGTCACGCCGCGGCGGCGCCCAGGATCCTCCCGTCCGCCGCGAGCAGCCGGAACGGCGCCACCCGCTCGGGCGCGTCCAGGGCGACCGCGCGCCGGTCGAACGCGCGGACCCCGAGCCCGAACGCGGCGAGCCGCAGATGCAGGCCGCCGTCCGGCGGCACGCTCATCACCGTGACGGCCGCCGGCGGGTGCGGCACGACGGGCGGGCGATAGCCGGGAAAGGCGTCGTCCTCGGGGCCGGTCCCGCGCTCGTGGTCGCGCAGCGACGCTTCGAGCTCGTCCCATCCCGCCGCCGCCAGCCGGTGCGCCACGCCGTCCAGCAGCCGGTCGAGGGTCGGCGCGACGAGGGCGCCGCCGGTGCTGCCGGAGGCCAGCCAGCCCTGCGGGACGGGCCGGACGGTCACCCCCGCGCACACCGCTCCGACGAACCGGGCGACGGCCGACCGCCGCCGGAGGCCGGAGACGAGCGGCCCGGCCCAGTCGGCGGGCGGCCCTCCGCAGGCACCGCACATCCGGCACCCTCCTTCCTCGTCGCGCCCCTCGCCGTACGGCTACGCCCGGGGGCGGCGGGCCCTGAAGTCGTCCGCGATGCCGTCGAACGTGGACCACCGGACGCCCTCGTGCTTGTTGATGTGCTCGATGAGGCGCTCCAGCATGAGGAGGACCTGCGGGCGGCCCGAGACGTCCGGGTGGATCGTCATGGTGAAGACGGCGTAGTCCGACTCGCGGTAGACCCAGTCGAACTGGTCGCGCCACATCTCCTCGATGTCGCGCGGGTTGACGAAGCCGTGGCTGTTCGGGCTGGTCTTGATGAACATCATCGGAGGGAGGTCGTCGAGGTACCAGCTCGCCGGGATCTCGATGAGGTCGGTCTCCCGCCCGCGCACGAGCGGCTTCATCCACTCGCGGGCGTCCTTGCCGTAGTCGATCTTCGACCAGGTGTCCCCGACCCGGACGTAGTACGGCTCGAAGTCGCGGTGCATGAGCGAGTGGTCGTACTTGATGCCGCGTTCGAGCAGCAGCTCGTTGGTGACCGGCGAGAACTCCCACCACGGCGCGACGTACCCGGTGGGGCGCCGGCCGGTGCGCGTCTCGATGAGGTCGATGCAGTAGTCGAGGATGGTGGACTCCTGCTCGCGGCTCATCGCGATCGGGTTCTCGTGGCTGTACCCATGCACGCCGATCTCGTGCCCGGCGGCCACGACCTCGTCGAACTGCTCGGGGAACGTCTCGATCGAGTGACCGGGCCAGAACCAGGTCGACGGCAGGTCGTACTTCTTCATCAGCGCGTTGAGCCGCGGGACGCCCACCTCGCCGGCGAACATGCCGCGCGAGATGTCGTCCGGCGAGTCCTCACCGCCGTACGAGCCGAGCCAGCCGCCGACGGCGTCGACGTCGATCCCGAACGCCACGAAGATTTCCTTGGCCACAGCGCATCCTCTCTTCCGGTTTGGTACGGATCTGGTCAGACATGGGGTGCGAGGGTCGCCCGATCGACGGGAACCCCCTCGGAGAGCAGCAGCGCCAGCAGCAGCCTCGCCTGGTAGAGAGGCAGCCCGCCCATGCTCAGCGCCCCGGCGCGTACGAGGTCCACCCCGCCGCCGTTGCCGTACGTGGGCACGACCGGCCCCTCGGCGACCCGCGTGGACAGTCCCACGACCGTTCCCGCGGCCACCGCCTCGGAAACCCACTCCAGCAGGGCGTGGTTGGCGTTGCCGACGCCGGTGCCGGCGAGCACGACCGCCCGCGCTCCGGCTTGTACGGCGGCCCGGGCGAGCGCGGCGTCGGCGCCGGGGTGGAGCGCCACGACGTCCACGCGGGTGTCGTCGAAGCGCGGACCGGGCCGCTCCAGCGGCGCCGGGCGCACCGGCCGCGCGGTGATCCGGACCCCCGCCGGGCCGACCCGCCCGATGGGGCCGCCGTCCAGGGTCCTGAACGGCTCGGCGGCGACGGTGTGGTGCTTGCGGGTGCCCCGCGCGGCGAAGATCCGCCCGGCGAAGGAGATGAGCGCGCCGCATCCGCGCGCTTCGGGGGACGCGGCCACGGCGACGGCCTCCCGCAGGTTGCGGGGCCCGTCGCTGTCGGGCTGGTCGGCCGCCCGCTGCGCTCCGGTGAGGACGACGGGCTTGTCGCTGTCGTGGACGAGGTCCAGGAGGAACGCCGTCTCCTCCATGGTGTCGGTGCCGTGGCTCACCACGACGCCGGTCACCTCGTCCCTGGCGACCTCCTCGGCGACGGCGTCCGCGATGAGGCGGAGTTCGTGGTGGCCGAGGAGGTAGGAGCCGAGGTTGAGCAGGTCGCGCCCCTCGACCTCGACGTCCCCGTACCCGGCGGAGCCGAGAAGCTGCGCGGCGGTCCTGCGCGCCACCGCCGCGCCGCCGGGCTCGCTGCTTGAGGCGATCGTCCCGCCGGTCGCGATGACGACCACGCGTGCCCTCGGAGGGGCGTCTGTCTTGCTGCCGGCCATGTCGTTCACGGCATGACGTCGCCGCAGTTGGGGCCGAGCGTCTGCCCGACGTAGATGTCGCCGTCGGGCGAGCAGGCCAGCAGCAGCGCGGTCGGCGCGACCTCCTCGGGACGCCCGAACCTGCCCAGCGGCAGCTCGGCGGCCTTGCTCCGCTTCCACTCCTCCGAAAGCCCGTCGATGAGCGGCGTCACGATCGGGCCGGGGGCGATCGCGTTGACGAGGACGCCCTTCGGCGCGAGTTCGAGGGCGAGGGCCTTCGTCAGGCCGATCACGCCCGCCTTGGCGGCGACGTAGTGGGCGAGCCCCGTGCCGCCCTTGATCCCGAGCTGGGAGGCGATGTTGACGATGCGCCCCCGCCCCGCCTCCACCATGTACGGCGCGGCGAAGCGGGCCGCGAGGAAGACCCCGCGCAGGTCCACCGCGACGGTCCGGTCGAAGCGCTCCGGCGTCATCTCCAGGAAGGGGACCTCGTCCAGGATGCCGGCGGCGCTGACCAGGACGTCGATGCGGCCGTGCCGTTCCACGACCTCGGCGGTCGCGCGCTCGACCGCGGCGGCGTCGGTGATGTCGACGACGTGGCCGGTGACCCGGCCGAGGCTCAGCAGCTCCTCGGGGACGGGCCTGACGTCGAACAGGGCGAGTGAGGCGCCTTCGGCGGCGAACAACCGGGCCGTCGCGGCCCCGATCCCGCTCGACGCGCCGGTGATGACGGCGACCTGGCCGGTGAGCTTTCCCATGTCCCGTCCTCTCTCAGCTCGGCCAGCGGACGGTGAGCCCGCCGTCCACGATGACGCTCTGCCCGGTCACGTACGCGGCGTCGTCGGAGGTGAGGAACCGGATGACCCGGGCCGCCTCGTCGACCGTGCCGACCCGTCCGGCCGGGATGATCTTCCCGGCCTCCCGCAGGCCCTGCGGCCCGAGCGAGTTCACCTCGTCCAGCGACTGGGGGCTCTCGATCAGTCCGGGGATCACCGCGTTGACGCGGATGCCGCGCGGCGCCAGCTCGACGGCCAGGGAGCGGCAGAGCCCGAGCACGCCGGCCTTCGCCGCCGCGTAGTGGCTGTGCTCCTCCCAGCCGTACACGCCGCCGGCGATGGAGGAGGTGGCCACCATCGCGCCGCCGTGCTCCATGCGGGCCGCGCAGGAGCGGAAGATCCGCAGGACGCCGCCGAGGTCGACCGACAACATGTCGTCCCACGCGCGGTCGGTCATCTCCTCCAGCGGCTGGCGGCGCAGGACGCCCGCCGCGGCCACGGCGATGTCGAGCCGGCCGAAGGCGTCCACGGCCGCCTGCGCGAAGCGTTCGGTCTGCTCGAACGACCGGACGTCGAGCTCCACCGCCGCGCAGCGCCCGCCGGCCGCCTCGACGGCGGCGACGGTCTCGCCCGCGTCGTGCGGGTCTCCGGGGTAGTAGCCGACGACCGAGTGCGCCCCGGCCCGGGCGTACGCGACGGCCAGGGCGCGGCCGATGCCGCTGGCCCCTCCCGAGATGACGGCGACCTTGCCGTCGAGCCCGTCGTCCCTGGTCATGCGAGAACCTCCTTCTTCTCAGCCGCGTGGTCGCCGAACCGGTTGGTGGTGTTCGCACCGAGCATCAGGAGACCCGAGATCAGCATGAACGCGGAGCCGGCGGTGATCGCGGCGACGGTCATGGACAGGCCCGCCGCGAGCAGCACGCTGAGCAGCGCCGATCCGGCGATGCCGCCCAGCGGAGCCATGACGTGCGCCACGTTGGCTCCCGTTCCCCGCACGTGCGCCGGGAACGACTCACCCATGTAGAACAACATCGCGGCGTAGGGGCCGTTGAGGAAGAAAAGCGTCAGCGCGTAGAGCGCGATGGTCAGCCCCTGCCCGGTGGGCAGGACGAGCATGAGGAAGCTGACGGAGCCGCCGATGAACCATCCGAGGGTGATGGTCAGCTTGCGCCCGATCCGGTCGCCGATCCAGCCGTGGAAGAGGTATCCGGCGAATCCGGCGATGTTGGACAGGACCAGGACGATGAGCGCGCTCTCGAACGAGACGCCCTTCGCCTCGACCAGGACCGTGGTGCCGAGGACGGAGAAGACCTGGATGCCCATCCAGTTGGTCAGCCAGGCGAGCGACAGGCTGATGGTGTGCCGCCGCAGCCCCGGGGCCAGGACGTCCTTCAGGCCGCCCCTCGTGCCGCCGTCCACGAGTTCGGTGACGTCGTGCTCCTCGGCGAGCACACGCGCCCCGGCGTGGTCGCCCTGCTCCTGGCGGCGCTTGACCTCCTTCATCGCGAGGAACGTCGGGGACTCGGGCAGCTTGAGCGCGAGCAGGATGATCGGGATGGAGAAGACGAGGGCGAAGAGGAACGACCACCGCCATCCGGCGAGCGGCAGGAGCACCGCCGTGATGCCGGCCGAGAGCAGGGCGCCCACCGGCCACCCCGCCTGCACCAGGCTGAAGACGAAGCCCCGGTTCTTCACCTTCTTGAACATCTCGTTGAGGTAGACGGCGTTGACCACCTCTTCGGAGAGCGAGAGGCCGGTGAACGCCCGGATGACGACCACGCTCATGGCCCCGGCCGCGAGTCCGGTGAGCCCCGAGGCGAGCGCACCGCCGGTCATCAGCAGGACCAGCGCCTTCTTGCGGCCCATCTTGTCCAGGACCGGCCCGACGACGAGGGAGACGATGAAGACGCCGACGGTGGCGAAGGTGTTGACCATCGTCGACTGGCTCGTCGACCAGCCGAAATGCTCACCGATCACCGGCAGGAGGGTGCCGAAGAGCGTGTAGTCGTACACGGAGGCGACCCAGGCCAGGAAGGCGATGACGCTGACGTAGCCGACCGTCCGCTTCGTCACCGGCCGGTTCCAGGGTTCGTGCGCGGGCGCTTCGAGGGACGCGCCCGGCGCTCCCTGCGGTGGGACAGCTCCCATTGGGGGGGACTCCTCCTACTTGGTGCTCTGGAACGCACACAAAGGTTTGTGCAACGCTACACAAAGGTTTGTGTGAATGGCAGAGACGAGAGACATGACCTTTTTCGGGGTGATTTCGAGTGGGATCACGAGTGCGATGAAGACGTGGCCGCCGCCTGTCGCGCGGACGTCACGTGTGCGTTCACCGGCCCTGACGCCGACCGGCGGCGGAACTGTTCACTCCACGCGCCCGGCCGGACGGGCCGCACCTGGGAGGCAGTCGCAACCCAAGCCGCTACCCAAACCTTTGTGTAAGCTGCAGGCAGGTTAAAGTCCGGCATCCGCGCATGTCAAGGGTCAGGTTCGACCGGAACCGGGATGGACGGCGTCCACCCGGGCCGCCTCCGAAGGCGTCTCCGAGGACGCCTCGGAGGACGCCTCGGAGGACACCGTGGACTCGCGGACGACGAGCGTGGGCGGCAGGCGCAGCGGTTCGACGTCGTCGCCCTGCAGCAGGTCGAGCAGCATCCGCAGCCCCAGCCGTCCGATCTCGTGCATCGGCGAGCGCACGGTGGTCAGCGGCGTGGGCAACTCGGCCGCCAGCGCCGTGTCGTTGTAGCCGACCAGCGCGACGTCGTCGGGCATCGACAACTTCCTGTCGCGCAGCGCGCCCATCACGCCGATCGCCGCGAAGTCGTTGGTGGCGAAGATGGCGTCCGGCAGCGGGTGCGAGTCGAGGATCCGCTCCGCCGCCGCGCGCCCGCCCTGGGCGTCGAAGTGGCCGTGGACGATGCGGTGCGGCGGGACGTCCACGCCCGCCTCGCGCAGCGCGTCGACGGCCCCCTGGGTCCGGTCGAGACCGGTCGCGGCGTACGGCTCCCCCGCAAGGATCGCGACGTCCCTGCGGCCGATGGACACGAGGTGCTCGCCCACCAGCCGGCCGCCGAGATGGTCGTCGCAGGTCACCGACGGATAGTCGCGGGAACGCCTGGAGACGAGGACGAACTTCGTGCCGCGCTCGGCGACCCCCTCCAGGAACTCGCCGTCGAACTGCGCGTCCCCGAAGATCATCCCTTCGACCCGGCGCGACAGCAGCGTCTCGGTCGCCTGCGCCCGCTTCCGCGGATCGTCCAGCGAGTTGGTGACGAAGGTGGCGAAGCCGTTCTCGGTGGCCGCCTCGTCGATCCCCTCGTAGATGGTGGCGAGGACGTAGTCCTGCAGCCGGGGCACGATCACGCCGATCAGCCGCGAGCGCCGCGTGCGCAGCCCGACCGCCTGCGGGTTCGGCGTGTACCCGTGCGAGGCCGCCGCGGCCCTGATCCGCAGGATCGTCCCCATGGACGCCCAGCGGCGCGCCGACGCCTCGGAGGCCGAGTTCAGCACCCGGGAGACCGTGGAGGGGGTGACGCCCGTCTCATCCGCGATCATCTGGAGCGTGGCGTGGGGCGTCCGCCTGCCCATCAGCTCTCCCTGCACCCGCGATCCGTGTCAACCCGCGACCATACACGCCGCGGGACCATGCCCATTCTCCCGCTTCTGGGCCGGACGGGGGAACCGCGCCGGAGACGGCCGCGGCTCGTTCGGAGGCGGGCGGGCGGTTCTGTCGGTGGCGGCTGCCAGACTGCCGTCCCATGGACGACGTCATGCGGTTGCGGCCGGTCGAGGAAGCGGACCTGGAGCTGTTCTTCCAGCAGGAGCACGACCCCGAGACGGTGCGCCGGTCGAAGTTCACCCCACGCGAGCGGGACCGGTTCATGACCCACTGGGCCACGAGGGTGCTGGGCGACCCCACGATCCTGGTGCGCACGGTCACGGTGAACGGCGAGACGGCGGGCAACGTCGTGGCCTGGTGGGAACAGGACCGGCGCTTCATCGGGTACGCCTTCGACCGCCGGTTCTGGGGCCGGGGCGTCGGCACCCGGGCGCTGACCCTCTTCCTGGAGGAGGAGACGAACCGCCCGCTGTACGCCGACCCCTACCAGGGGAACACCGGCTCAGTGCGGCTGCTGGAGAAGTGCGGCTTCCGCCGGTCCGGCACCCTGATGCACGGCGAGAACGAGCACATCATGTTCGTGCTCGACGAGAGGTGACGTCCTCCCGCCCGGCTGCGCCGGCGCCCCGGCGCCGGGAGACGGTCTCCACGACCCACACGAGCAGTCCGGCGGTGGGGAAGATCGCGCCGAGCACGCACACGGCGGTCCATCCCCAGGCGGAGTAGACGACGGCGGACAGGCCGCTGCCGAGCGACCCGGCGGCGAAGTAGCTCGTCATGTAGGCGGTGTTCAGCCTGCTGCGGGCGTCGGGCCGCAGCGGATAGAACAGGCTCTGGTTGCTGATGTGGGTGCCCTGGATGCCGAGGTCGAGCAGGGCCACCCCGGCGGCCAGGGCCGCCACGTTCGCCCGGCCCATCGCGAGCAGCACGAAGCTGAGCGCGGTCGCGGCGACGAACGCGCCGGTCTGGGCGCGGGCGTGGCCCCGGTCGGCGAGGGTCCCGGCGAACCGCGCGGCCAGCGCCCCGGCCACGCCGACGAGGGTGAACAGGCCGATCCGCGCGTCGCTCCAGCCGTAGCCGGGCCCGGCGAGCAGGAAGCCGACGCTGGTCCAGAACACGCCGAACGACGCGTACGTCAACGCGCCGTAGGCCATGCGCAGGCGCAGCACCGGTTCCTCGGCGACCAGCCGTACGACCGAACGCAGCAGGGCGCGGTAGCCCAGGCCGGTGCTCGGCGCGACCACCGGCAGCCTGCGGTGCAGCAGCAGCGAGGTCGCCACCATGAGCGCGGCGGCCAGCCAGAACACCGCGCGCCAGCCGGCGACCTCGGCGACCAGGCCGGCCACCACGCGGGACAGCAGGATGCCGAGGAGCAGCCCGGTCATGACGCCGCCGATGACCCGGCCGCGTTCGTCGGCCCGGGCGAGGGACGCGGCGAACGGCACCAGCACCTGGCCGACCACGGACGTGACGCCGACGAGCAGGGCGGCCACGCCCAGGACGGGCCAGCTCGGCGCCAGGGCCATCCCGGCCAGCGACAACGTGGTCGCGCCGAGGATGACGACCAGCAGGCGGCGGCGCTCGATCAGGTCGCCGAGCGGCACCAGGAGCGCGAGGCCGACGGCGTAGCCGACCTGGCTCGCGGTGACCACCAGCCCGACGCTGGTCGTGGACGTGTGGAAGGCGTCGGCGATCGCCCCGACGAGCGGCTGGGCGTAGTAGCTGTTGGCCACCACCATGCCGGAGGCCAGGGCCATGACCAGCACGAGGCCCCGGTCCATCCGCCGTCCGGTTCCCGCTTCCGTCGTCGAGCTGCGCATCGGTCCATCATGTGGCGGACCCGATTAAGCTGTCCAACGCATCTTTCTTGTCACACCGATCGATCTGATCGCTTAATCTCGCCCGTCGACCGGCGGCATACGCGCGAGCTCGGCCAGGAAGGCGCGCGCGGCCGGGTTGACCGGCGGCCGGGTCACCAGCGCGATCGTGCGGGTGGGCGCGGGGTCGCCGAGCCGGGCCATCGGCAACCCGCTGCGCAGGGCGACCGGCTCGGGCACGATCGCCACCCCGAGCCCGTGCCCGACGAGGGCCAGGAGCTGGTCCATCTGGCTGACCCGGCAGGTGATGAGCCGGGTCAGTCCCTCCCGCGCGCACAACTCGCGCACCACGGTCTGCAGGCCCATCCCCGCCTGGAAGTCGACGAACGGCTCGGCGTGCAGGTCGGCGAGCGCGACCCGGCCGACCGTCGCGAGCCGGTGCCCGGGGGCGGCGATCAGCACGAGCTCCTCCGTGCGCTCCTCGACGACCCGCACGTCCGGCGGCAGCGGGGTCGCGTCGCGTGCCAGGTACGCCAGGTGGAGGTCTCCGGCGCGGACCTGGTCGAGGAGCTGCGCGGTCGGCGCCTCGAGCAGCGTGATCTGCACGCCGGGATGGGCACGCTGGAACCCGGCCAGCATCGCGGGAAGATCCACCGAGGCGAGCGTCTGCACCGTGCCGACGGCGAGCCGGCCGACGGTCAGCTCCGAGACGGCGGTCACCGCCTCCCTCGCCCGCCTGGCCTGGTTGACCAACTGGCGGGCCAGGGGCAGCAGCGCCTCTCCCGCGACCGTGAGCGTGACCCGCCGCGTGCTGCGGCTGAACAGCTCGCCGCCCAGCTCGCGCTCCAGGCTGCGGATGGACGAGCTGAGCGCCGACTGCGACAACCCGACGGCCTCGGCGGCCTTCGTGAAACTCAGGTGATCGGTGACCGCGAGGAAGTGGTCCATCTGCCGCAGCTCCATGTCAGCCTCCATCGCAGCCTCGCGATCCGACGCCCCCGCCTCGGCCGTCACGCGCGGCCGGGCCTTCCACCGTACGAGGACGAGGGGCGCGGCGGGCACCCCTGCCTTACCGCCCCGTATCGCAGGGGCGGAACGCCCGCGGAGCGACGGCCGCACCATCCTCGCTGATGGCGAACTCATCTGTTAAGAAACTTGACAGATGAGACCGCGATCCCAACGATAGAGGCACGCGGATCCGTGCGCTCGTCCAGCAGCCCGCTGCTGAGGAAGCTCACCGGCGATGTCGCCGGTGCACCATCACCCCCCTCGATCGGCGCCGTCGGCTCCGATCGCTCCTGGTGCAGGAGACCTTCATGCGACCACGCACACTGCTGCGCGCGGCACTGGCCTTGCTCGCCACCGCCGCCGCGGCGCTCACCCTCTCCCCGGCCCAGCCGGCCGCCGCGAGCTCGGCGGCCGCCCTGCCCCCGCACGTGTTCGCGCCGTACTTCGAGGCGTGGACCGGCGAGGACCCGGCGACGCTCTCCGAGCAGTCCGGCGCCAAGTACCTGACCATGGCGTTCCTCCAGGCCGCGACCCGCGGATCGTGCACGGCCTACTGGAACGGCGACACCGAGATGCCGATCGCCGCCTCCACGTTCGGCGCGTCCATCACCAAGATCCGCAACGCGGGCGGCGACGTCATCCCGTCCTTCGGCGGCTACACGGCCACCAACACCGGCACCGAGATCGCGGACAGTTGCTCCAACGTGAACTCGATCGCCGCGGTCTTCCAGAGCGTGATCACCACGTACGGGGTCACCCGGATCGATCTGGACATCGAGGACAACTCGCTGAACAACAGCGCCGGGATCGACCGCCGCAACAAGGCGATCAAGCTCACCCAGGACTGGGCCGCCGCCAACGGCAGGACCGTGCAGTTCTCGTACACGCTGCCGACGACCACGCACGGCCTCGCCGACAGCGGCCTCGCCGTGCTGCGGAACGCCAAGGCCAACAACGCCAGGATCGACGTCGTCAACATCATGACGTTCGACTACTACGACGGCGCGGCCCACAACATGGCGGACGACACCCGGACCGCGACGACCGGGCTGCACGCCCAGCTCTCCGCGCTCTACCCGGACAAGACGCCGGCACAGATCTGGAACATGATCGGCGTCACCGAGATGATCGGCATCGACGACTACGGCCCGGCCGAGACGTTCAGGACCGCCGACGCGGCTCCCGTGCTGGACTGGGCGACCTCCAAGGGGCTCGCCATGATCTCCTTCTGGGCGCTCCAGCGTGACAACGGCGGCTGCCCCGGCGTCGGCGGCTCCGACAGTTGCTCCGGCCTCGACCAGAGCACCTGGTACTTCAGCCGCGCGTTCGCGCCGTTCTCGGGCGACGGGCAGCCTCCCGGCGACGGCTTCTCGCTCGACGTCTCGCCCGCGTCCGGCTCGGTCGATCCGGGCGCGACCACGACGGCGACCGTCAGCACCACGCTGACCGGCGGAAACGCGCAGACCGTCACGCTCGCCGCGACCGGCGCGCCCACCGGGGTCACCGCGACCCTCAGCCCGGCCTCGGTCACGACCGGCGGCAGTTCGACGCTGACGCTGGCCACCACCTCGGCCGCCCAGCCCGGCAGCTATCCGATCACGGTCACCGGCACCTCCCCGTCGGGCAGCCACACGGCGACCTTCACCCTGACGATCAACGGATCGACGGGCGGCACGATGGGCAACCCCGGATTCGAGTCCGGCGCGCTCAGCCCGTGGACCTGCCAGACCGGCAGCGCCGTCGTCGGCTCCCCGGCCCACTCCGGCGTGCACGCGCTGCGGGTCTCGCCGACGCAGAGCCAGACCGGCCAGTGCGCGCAGTCGGTGACGCTCGCGCCCAACCACGCGTACACGCTGAAGGCCTGGGTCCAGGGGAACTACGCCTTCGTCGGCGTCTCCGGCGGCGCGACCGCCAGCACCTGGACGTCGTCGAGCGGCTGGAAGGAGCTGTCCCTGCCCTTCACCACCGGCTCGTCGGGCACGGTGACCGTCACCGTGAACGGCTGGTACGGCCAGGACGACGTCCACGCCGACGACTTCTCCATCAGCTGATCGGGAGGATCTGCCCGGCACGCGCGGGCCGCCGCACCCGAACGGGTGCGGCGGCCCCTTCCGTCGCGAGCGGGACCCCGGTCAGGGGGTGACCACGGCGAGCTTGTCCACGTAGTCCTCGGTGGCCCACAGGTTGTCGTCCGGCCCCGGTGTGATGTCGAACGGCCCGGCCACGCTCGTGGGCACGGGATACTCGCTGATCGTCCCCGTCGTCGTGACACTGGCGATGTCGCCGGCGGCCTGCTCGGCGAACCACAGGTTGTCGTCCGGGCCGGCGGTGATGCCCCAGGGGAACGCACCGGACGTCGGCAGCGCGTACTCGCTGATCGTCCCGGACGTGGTGATCCGCCCGATCTTGTCGGTGTTCGACTCCGTGAACCACAGGGCTCCGTCGGAGCCGACGGCGACGTGGGCCGGCTGGGCGTCGGTGGTGGGAACGGAGTATTCGGTGAACGCGCCGCCCGTGGTGACCCGGCCGATCTTGTCGGCGTAGTTCTCGGGCGAACCAGAGCGCGCCGTCCGGCCCGGCGGTGATCCCGACCGGAGCCGCCGGGCTGGTCGGGATCGAGATCTCGTTGATCGTCGCCGCCCGCGACGCCTCCGCCGTACGCCGGGGACGGGGCGGGGGCGGGAAGTGGCAGCGGATCCGCCGGTGTTGCGGCCTCCGCTCGAGCATGAGGCAGATCTTCACCCACGGGCGAAGCGACGGCGGGCCGGGCGGCCGGGCGGCGGACGCCCACCCGGACGCCCACGCCGACAGCGGGGCGGACGCGGTCAGGACCAGGGCCAGGGCGATGAGCGGGTACCCCAGGCGTCGGGTGCGGTGACGCAATATCATCCCTTCCAACGGACGTTCGGAAAGAGCCGGGGAAGGCCCACTCTCTCTCGCCTGCCGCGCGGGGTCCCGCCGCCCGCGGTCCGTGGCCGGTCAGGACGGGACCAACTCCTGCCCGCAACGGTCAGGCGACGGAGTGGGTGACGACGCCGGTGTAGACGCCCGGGAGGACGACGGCCGGGATGGTGACGACGAGTGTCGGCGCCCAACTGCTGGAGTAGCTGATCCCGGCCAGCTTGCGTCCGCTGAACGCGGTCACGGTGCCGGAGAGGGCGACCGCCTGCGCGGCGGTGGCCTGGCCGGGGACGCGGGTCCCGCCGCCCGCCGAGGCGGTGGTCGGCCCTGACCAGTACGACACGTCGCTCTTGGGGATCGTCTGCGTCGGCAGCCCGGTCCCGGTGGTGAAGTTCGTGGCCGACACGGTCGCGGTCCAGGTCGGGTTGCCCGCTCGGGTGTCCGTCACGGTCACCGTGCCCATGGACGCGCTGATCGAGCCGCCGAGCGTGCCGCTGCCGAGGTTCGCCGTGCCGGGCACGGTGATCTCCAGCGGATCCTGGCGCAGCGCGACCATGGCGTTCCATCCGGTCTCGGGGGCGGAGGCCGAGGCGGGCGGAGCCCGCAGGACGAGCGACAGGACGAGTGACACGGCGAGCGACAGGGCGAGTGACAGGGCGGCCGCGACCGGCGTCGACAAGGGGGTGCGCGCAACGAAGACGCCCGTACGGACCTTCCTCATTTCGATTCCTCACATGTCTCGTCGGCCCTGCCACCCGGCGTACGGCGGGGCCTCGGGCGGCGGGGGAACCGTCCGGATGCGGCGCCCGGCTCTCGCGGGCAGGGCCTCCGGCCGGAACGGGCGCACGGCCGAGCCACGGGGTTCCGGTCATGGTCGTCGGCAGCCTAGATCACGGTCGCCGGGCGGCGTTCCCCCGCACCATCCCGGGGAGGTAATCCCCTGCCAAAGATCGCGGCGGGAACACGCCGCCGGCCGGCTCGCCGGTCCCGTACCGGTGACCATGCGGAACGCTCGGTTTTGACGGAGGTCGCTGTTAGGCTGCCGACCCCCGCGACCACCCCGCCGCGGCCGCCGGGAACGACCGATCCGAAAAACCGCGAGGACCGAGTGAGCAGCTCCACCCACCGGCTCGACGCCCTGCGAGGGGGCGCCGCGCCCGTCGACCACAGCGCCCGCACCGTCGCCGCCCTGGCCGGCAACCCGGGGTGCGACCGCCGGGCCGTGCTCGACGCGGCCGGGATCAGCAAGCGGAACACCGCCGTCCACCTCGGCCACCCCGCTCCTTTCGGGCAGTCGCCGTTCGCCCTGGCGCGGGCGAGGTCCTTCGAGGAACTGGTGAAGGCCGACCGCTGGGCGCACCTGCGGCGGCTGCTGCGTGAGACGCTCGGCCTGCCGATCTCCGGGATCTCCTGCGTCGACATCGGCGCCGGCGGTGACGCCACCCGCGAGCCGCGGCACGCCCGCACCCGCGAGGAGCTGCGGCGGGCCCTGGAGGAGGGTGAGCGCGCGGACGGCGAGCGCGCGGGCGGCGGCGAGGCCGCGCTCGTGGAGCGCCCGCTGCTCCGGCTGCCGGTCGCGGGCCACGAGGTCTACCTGGAGCCGGCCGTCGTCGTCGTCCGGGCCGGCGGCCGGTTCCACATCGTGGAGATCAAGTCGTTCGCGGTCATCGACGGGGCCGCCGACCCGGCGCAGGTCGCCGCCGCCTCCCGCCTCTCCGCCGTCTACGTGTACGCGCTGAAGGCGATGTTCGCGGCCGAGGGCGTCGACCCGGGGCTGGTGTCGCACGAGGTCGTGCTGGTCTGCCCCAAGGACTTCGCCAACCACCCGACCGCGACGCTGCTCGACGTGCGCCTGCAGCTCGCCGCGCTGCGGCGGCAACTTTCCCGGCTCACCCGCGTCGACCGGATCCTCGACCGGCTCCCGGCCGACCTCACGTTCAGCCTGGAGCAGTCCACCGACGAGCTGGCCCGCGCGGTGCGCACGGTCGAGGCCCGGTACGCGCCCGAGTGCCTGTCCACCTGCGAGATGGCGTACTTCTGCCGTTCCGACGCCCGCGCCGCGGGCTCGCTCGACGTGCTCGGCCGGGTCACCCGCGACGACCTCGGCGGCCTCGGCTCGGTCGACGCGGTGCTCGACCTCGCCTCCGGCGAGCACGGCGCGCCGGCCGGGCACGCCGAGATCGCCGAGCAGCTCCGCCACGTCCACTCCATCTATCGCGAGCACGCCGCGGCGGTCGTGGCATGAGCGGGCGAACCGGCCTGCCCACGGTCCCGGCGGGCGTCAGCGAGGTGGGCGCATGAGCGTCGTCACGTCCTACGCCCGCGCGCTGGCCGTCCGCGAGGGCCGCGCCCAGCCGATCGCGACCGTACGGCACCTGCACCTGGCGGCCGACCCCATGGTCCTCATCCCGCTCCGGCTGGCCGGTGAGGCGGCGGCGCCGCTCGGTGCCATGGTGGGCAACGATCCCGCGCGTCCGCGGCTGCTGGTCGTCCCGCAGCCGCGCAACCGCGACCTGCGGTTCGCCTTCATGGCCGAGCTGGCCCGGATCGTGCTTCCGTACATCGAGAGCCGGGCCACCGCGACCGAGACGGTCACCGGGAAGAACGAGCGCGAGCGCTACCTGGACGCGCCGCAGGTCATCGTGCCCGGACGGGGAGCGGTCGAGTTCGTCCGGCTGCTCGGCCGCTCCACCCGGTTCCGCCGCACCGACGGCCCCTATCCCGTCGACCCCGCCGTGCCCGTCCTCGGCCAGTGGCTGACCTTCCTGTACGAGCGCGCCGAGTTCGCCGGGTCGTCGGCGCTGGTCCCGATGACCGAGGCGCTGACCCTGCACTGGGCGACCGGGCAGAGCCCGATGGAGGACGCCAACCTGGCCACGCTGCTGGCGTGGATCTGCCCGCCGCCGGGGCTGGACGCCCGGGAGGCCGCGGCCGCCGCCGAGGATCCCGCCCACCGGCCCCCGGCCGGGCCGGACACCGACCCCGGCTTCGACGCGCAGGTGTTGCGGCCCGCGATCGAGGCGTACGACGCCTCCGGCTCGCCGGAGCAGGTGCGGGAGGCCCTGCGCACCCAGCTCGAACCGACCTGGCGGCTCATGTGGCAGGCCGTCGACCTGCTGCGCGGCCTGCCGGAGGCGGCGAGCGTCGTCGACCGGTGGGCCCTCGACCGCGATCGGTACACGCGCGAGATCGCCCGGCTGGCCGAGGGCGGGCCGCCCCGGGGCCGCCGCGACCAGGCGGGGTCCGCCGCGGCCCGGCTGTGGGACATGGAGTCGGCCCGGCAGTCCTACGACGCGCAGCGCGCCTACGACGACCCGCTGGTGATGGCGGAGCACCGCGCGACCGGGAAGGCGTTCGCCGGCGAGGTGGTCCACGTCGAGGCGGACCGGATGATCCTGCTGCCCGGCGGGCGCAAGCCGGTCCTGCGCCCGCTGGTCACCGTGCGCTCCGCCGACCCTGTGCGGCTCGCTCCCGGGAAGAAGGTCTTCTCGGCACACCGCCGCCGGCAGTCGGGCGAGATCGTCGAGGTCGACGGCGACCTCGTCGTGGTCCAGCTCAACGACCAGCTCGCCAAGGGCGCGGGCGTGCCCGCCGCCGGCGACGCGGTCTGCTTCACCGAGCTGGACCTCGGCGGGCGGATCCGGCCCGGCTTCCCGGCCGCCGAGGAGACGCCCTGGACCCACGGCGGGCCGCCCGCCGCGTACGAGCCGACCGACGAGGACGCCGAGGAGGCGTGGTCTTGACCGTCACCCGTTTCCCCGACCCGCTCGGCCTCGTACCCGCCGCCCCCTGGCCGGAGGAGGACCCGGGGGTGGCGGCCGACCGCGCCACCGCCGCGATCCTCGCCGACTTCACTGGCGGGCGGCATCGGGGCGTCATCGTCGACTCGCCGCCGGGGGCGGGCAAGTCCACGCTGGTCGTGGCGACGACGCTGGAGCTGGCCGGGGCCGGCGAGCGCCTGATGATCGTCGCGCAGACCAACGAGCAGGTGGACGACCTGGCCGACAAGATCGCCACGCGGAATCCGGCGCTCACGATCGGCCGCCTGCACAAGGACGGCTTCCTGGTGCCCGAGCGGGTGACGCGGCATCCCGGCGTCCGGGCGTCCAAGAAGGTCGACGACGTGGCGTCCTGCGCGGTGGTCCTGGCCACCGCCGACAAGTGGGCGTACGTGTCCGGCCACACCTGGCAGTGGGCGATCATCGACGAGGCGTACCAGATGCGCTCGGACAAACTGCTGGCCATCGCCGCGCTGTTCGAGCGGGCGCTGTTCGTCGGCGACCCGGGCCAGCTCGACCCGTTCTCCGTCGTGGAGACCGAGCGCTGGGCGGGCCTCGCCTGGGACCCGATGCAGAGCGCGGTGGCCGTCACCGCCCGGCTCAACGACCTGCCGGTCCACCGGCTGCCCGTCTCCTGGCGGCTTCCGGCCTCGGCCGCCCCGCTCGTCTCGGAGGCGTTCTATCCGTTCACGCCGTTCCGGTCGGGCACCGGGCCGGGCGAGCGCGTCCTCGAACTCGCCGGCCCCGGATCGCCCGTCACCGGGACCCCCGCCGCCTGGGACCGCGCCCTTGAGGAGGCCGCGGCGACCGGCTGGGCGCTGCACGAGCTGCCCAGCCGCCACACCATACGGACCGACGCCGACGCGGTGCGGGCGTGCGCCGGGCTGGCCGCCCGGCTGGTGGAACGCGGCGCGGTCGCCCACGACGAGCACGGCTCCCATGGCGTGGACGCCGCCCGCGTCGCCATCGGGGCCGCCCACAACGACCAGGTGGCCGCCATCCGGGCCGCCGGCGTCCCGGACGGTGTCACCGTGGACACCGCCAACCGGCTCCAGGGCCGCGAGTACGACGTGACGATCGTCCTGCACCCGCTGTCCGGGCGGCGCGACGCCACCGCGTTCCACCTCGAATCGGGCCGCCTGTGCGTGCTGACCTCGCGCCACCGGCACGCCTGCGTCGTCGTGGCCCGCGCCGGGATCCCCGAGCTCCTGGACGCCCACCCGAGCACCGGGCGGGTACGGCTGAACGAGCCGGTCAAGTTCCCGGACGGCTGGGAGGCCAACCAGGCGGTCCTCGCCCATCTCGCCGCCCACCGCGTGCCCGGCTGAGCGGACCCGCCGCGTCAGCCGGCGGGCGGGACGGCGGCCAGGTTGAGGATCTCGTTCTCGTCCCCCGGCTCGACGATCTCCGTGGTGCACATCGTGGCACCCGGTGAGGGGGCGCCGGCCTCCCCGGGCAGGTCCTTGCGCTCCCGTTCCGACATCGGGCGGCAGGTCTCCTTGCTCTCGACCTGCTGGGCGTTCCAGTAGAAGACCTGGGTGGGCGACGACGAGACGCCCCGCCCCCATCCTCCATTGCTCCCGTCCGCGCTGGTGGCGCCGACGGCGCCCGCCTTCCCCGTGGCGAGGTCGTAGATGACGGGAGACAGCCCCCTGCCGCTCACCTCGGTGAAGCGGCCTCCGTAGATCTCCCCCGTGTGCGAGAACCCGGTCAGGCGGCGGACGTCGGCGCCGTCGACGCGCATGGAGACCGGTGTCCGGTCCGCCCTGCCGAGGCACCACTCGGTGGAGCAGCGCAGGCCGGTCACGCCGGGAGGCGGGGTGATCGTCCGCCGGGTGCCGTTCTCCAGGTCGACCAGCAGGGACTGGTCGGCGTTCCGCGCCTTCTCGTCGAAGGAGTCGCCCGGCACGTCGCGCGCCCACGGCCAGGAGTCCAGCCACAACCCGTCGGTTCCCTCGATCTTCTCCGGGGCCCCTCCGCCGATCGGCATCCGGTACACCCCGCCCGACCGGGGCGACCAGACGATGTGGTCGCCGGTGACCCCGATGCGGTCCACCAGAGCCACGTCCCCGGTCACCTCGCCGACCCGGACCGGGTCCCCGCCCTGCCGGGGGACGACCCAGAAGTCGGCCCACTTGTCGTCGTCGTTGGGCGTGGTGCCGTACCAGGCGATGTAGTCGCGGCCGGCTTCGACGTCCTGCGTGTAGTAGCCCTTCCGGCCGGAGGCCAGCGTGGCGAGCACCCGGGACGTGCGCGTCCCTGTGTCGTACACCTCGATCCGGCCGGCCTTCTCGAACGACCCCTCGGCGGTGAGCAGGATCTCCGTGGGGCCGAGCGCGGTGACCGGCCGGTACCTGAAGCCGTCCGCGGCCTTCTTCGGGATCGTCGACACCGCCTCCGGCCACACCTCACGGGCCCGCGGCCCCCGCGCTCCCTCCGCGCCCTCTTCGCCCGCCGCGTCGGAGGCGCCGGGGGCGGCCGTGGTCACCGGCCCTGCGACGTCCGCGGGTTGGCCTCCGCGCGTGACGGCCGTGCCGCCGAGGACGACGGCGACGACCCCGGCGGCGGCCAGGAGCGACTGGTGGCGGCGGCGACGCGTCCTGCGCCTGCGGCGGTCCGATACGCCCCGGTCGAGATCGGCCGGGACGGACGCGCCGTTCGCGGCGTTCCTGAGCGCCTCGACGAGATCGTGTTCCGTTCTCATACTTCCTCCATCCGGGTCGCGCGGCGCTGGATCCGCAGCTTGTCGAGGGCGCGCGAGGCCTGGCTGCGTACGGTGCCCCGGGAGACGCCGAGGATCCGCGCGATCTCGGCGTCGGGAAGGTCCTCGTAGTAGCGCAGCACGAGCACCGCCCGCTGCTTCGGCGGCAGCCCGGCGATCTCCTTCCACAGCCCGGCGTCGCCGTCGAGCAGCGGGTCGGTGTAGCCGTGCTCGGGGGTGTCGGCCACCAGGTGCTCGCGCCGCCTGCGCCGCCACCAGCTGATGTGCTGGCGGGCCATGACCGTCCGGACGTAGCCTTCGGGGTCGTCCTTACGGACGACGCGCTTCCAGGCGTCGCCGAGGCGCAGCAACGCCTCCTGCACGAGGTCGGCCGCGTCGTCCGCGTTGCCCGTCAGCACGATGCCGTAGCGGAAGAGCGCGCCGCCCCGTGCCCGGACGAATTCGTCGAAGGTGTCGTCCACGAAACCAGGGACGTCCGGCCGTCCCGGTCTGTTGCACGGCCGTCAGGCCGGCGCCCAGTATTTGTGGAGGATCTTCTCCAGCCGCCGCACCACGGGGCTCCAGGAGGAGGAGAGCGTGTAGCGGAGTGCGCGGTGGCCGCGGTAGGTCAGCGTGTAGCCGATGAAGTCGGCTCCCGGTGGCTGCGATTCCGAGCGGCCCAGCCGCAGGTGCGTGAGGTCGCGGCGCAGCCCGCGCATCTCCGCGTCGGTGAGGCACCTGCGCACGACCGGTCCGGTACGGCGGCTCAGCCGGGCGCATCCGTCGGTGTACACGGTGACGCGGTCGTCGAGACCCGCGAAGCCGCCCCGCTCGCGGAGCTGTACCAGCACTTTCTTCCGCGCGGTCGCCGCCTGTGCCGACGGCTCGGGGGCGACGGTCGTGACACCCAAGATCAGGACGAGTGCCGCCAGAAGCGCGATTCGCCAAATCCTCATACTCAGTTGGACGTATCCGACGGCCGATCGGCTCAAACCGGCGCGGAACGACCTGACACGGCAAGAGGGCCCGGCGCGAGCGCGCCGGGCCCTGACCAAGGGTGTTCCCCAGAGAGGCCGGACCTCTCGTTTCCCCGGTCGCTGGTCCCGCTAAAGGATCGAGCCGGACCAGACGTTCGCGGCCTGCGCGTACACGCCGTACGTCTCACCGTCGAAGTACGGCGAGAGGCTGGTGTCGATGCGGTTGTTGCCGTCGCGGTCGGCGATGGCGATGGTGACGCCGTTCAGGTAGCCGAGGCGGCGGGCGTTGCTGTAGTTGAGCAGCCACGCCGAGCCCATGGAGCCCTCACCGGTGAAGGAGGACTTCAGGCCCTGCAGCTCCTCGGCCTTCATCGAGGGCGCGGTGGCGCCGAAGGTCTTGCCGTAGCTCCACTTCGCCACCTGCCCGGTGAACGGCTTGGTGCCGTCGGGGTGCGAGCCGCTCGGGTAGCCGAACATGAACACGTTCTTGCCGAGCTTCTGGTTGTAGGCCATGCCCTGGCCGCCGACCCGGTCGCCCAGGCGGCCCGCGTCGCTGATGTCGCGGATGATGTAGGTGTCCTTGTAGTACTTCTCCGCGGCGTCCTTGACCCACTTCTTCACGAAGTACTGCTTCTTGAACGCCTCGACGACGCGCTTGCCGCGCTTGAGCTGCAGGTCGCCCTTGAACTTGCCGGCCTTCTTGGCCTTGGACAGCTCGTGGTACTCACGCAGGGAGATGCGGACCCAGTCGTCGCCGCGGAAGCCCCACTTCTCGCCGTTCTTCATGGCGGTGGAGGCGTTCGGGGCGGCCTTGTACTGGGCGCCGGTGACCTCGTCGGCGGTCAGCTTGACGCCGTCGACGCCCTTCCTGATGTACTCCCAGCGCTTGGCGAAGGCGTCGGCCGGCGGGTCCACCTGGGTGCCGCCGGGGACGGTCTCCTTCCAGTACGGCCCGCCCTCGGTGTACTTCTCGGCGAACTCGGCGGCGGTCACCTCTTCGGAGATGGTCTGCTTGTCGCCGGTGTAGGCGTCGTAGGTCTTCTTGTCGACCGCCTTGTCGCCACCGATGTTGATGCCGTTGTACACGGTGACGAACGCGTAGTCGCGGTCGCCGTCCTCGTACACGTCGAAGTCGTAGTGCGTGAAGGCCTGCTTGCCGACGTAGATGCCCCAGGGCGCCTTGCCCTTGTAGTAGCCGGGGACGAAGACCCACTTGTCGAGCGTGGCCTTGCTGCTCTTCGTGTCGTACGCGCAGTGGCCGGCGGTGGCGACCAGGTTGCGGTACTTCGACTGCACGGAGGTGCCGGTGCACCAGTGCGGCTTGCCGTCGGCGCCGAGGAAGAACACCTTGCCGATGTTCATCGGGAGGTTGACGTTCTTCGACTTCGAGACGGTCTTCTTCTCGTCGCCGATGGCCGGGACGACGCCCGGCTTCGTGTTGCCGGCGAAGCCGCCGGTGGAGACGTGCTTGGCCGAGACGACGGGCTCGACGTTGTACGGCGTCGCCTCCTGGAGGGTCTTGGAGGACCAGAAGAACGCGACCTGCTGTGCCGCGTTGGAGGTTCCGGCGAGGGTCTCCTTGACCTTGTAGTTGTTCGCCGCCTGGGCCGGGGTGGACACCATGGCGGTGGCGAGCATGCCGGCGGCGGCGAGGGTTCCGCCGATGGCGAGGGTGCGCTTCAAGGGGGATGCTCCTTGCGCTGTCGTGGGACGTCACCTGCGTCCCATCCGTCAGTAAAGGACGGGTCAAGAACCTACAGAGGGGTGCGGGGGTTCGTAAGGGTCGTGATCCACAGCGTTTTCCCAGGTAAAAGGCCGTTATCTTTTCGTGATCAAGGGTGCGCGCCCCCCGGGAGCCGGGGCGCGTCCAGGTCACACCCGGTTTCCGGCAACCTGGACCCGACGTTCGGCGAGCTGTCAGGAACCGTTCAGAGTGTGACGCGAATCACACCGATTTTGCGGCACCGGATCGGCCGCACGGGCCGTCTAAAAATCCCTTCCGGCAATCACGTCCCACCCGAACGCCCCCGGGCGGCGGCCCGCCCCGGCTCGTAGGACAGCCGGGGATGGTCCGGCCCCTGCCCGTCCCTCTGGTCGGCGAGCGGGGCACTTCCCGCCATATATGCGGATGTATGGCGATTGACGGCAGCAGGTCAGCGATGGGGTAAGTTGGCCGATCATGGATCGGCCGTTCGCGCACGTGCCGCCGTACCGGCCGACGTCCGCGAGCCGCCGGGCGGGAGGTCGAGGGGCGTGAACGCGGAGAGTTCCGCATGGGAGCGGCGCAGCGCGGTGCGGGTCGTCCCGCCCGTACGGCCGCGCAAGCTGGCGAAGGTCCCCTTCGTCGAGCTGGCCGACGGGCGGTTGCAGGGCGTCGTGTCGAGCGGCTCGGACATCGAGCGGGTGTACGTCTCGTCGTTCACCGCCGGGACCCACTCGTACAGCTGCAGCACCAACAACAACCGGCCGTGCGGCGCCCTGCCGTCGGGCAGCTCGCCGTGCAAGCACCTGCACGCGCTCGCCGCCGAGGCCGTCCTGCAGTACGGAGTCGACCGCGTCGCCCGCTATCTCCGCGTCGACCTGGATGACGGCGCCTCCTCGGGCGCCGACCTGGTGGGCGGCATGAACGGCCAGGTCGAGCGCGCCCCGGCGGCCACGGTGTTCAGCCGGTTCCTCCGGCACCTGAACTATCTCGAGATCCCGGACACGACCACGCCCATCCCCGAGATGCACTGGTTCCCGGCCCTGGGGGCGGTCCGCTGATGCTCGCCGTGAACCTTTCCGAACTGCTCGACGGCCCCATCCCCGGGGTCGAGGAGGCTCTCGACCTGATCGCGGGCTTCGACGACGCCCTCGTCCACGGGCTGGGCCGGCTGGGCGAGGACCGCGCGGCCGCGCTGTCCGCCCTGGCCGGCGCGCTGGCGGCCGGTCCGCTCGGCGTACGGGCGGGCGAGGCGGCCGAGAAGATCGCCGCGGGTTCGGTCGCGGCCGAGCACCTGAGCGTGCTGGCCGGAGGCCGCGCGGCACTGTTCGGCGCGGTGCACGACGCCCTGCTCGACCGCCTCGACGCGGCGCTGGGGCGGACCAGGGCTCCGTGGGAGGCGTCGCCGTCCGCGGACTCCCCCGTCGCGGACAACCTGCTCGCCGGATGCCGGTCGTGGCTGCACGAGCTGGCCATCGCCGGCTGGCGCGGCGTGGACCACGATCTCGTCTCCGCCGCCGACCAGACGATCGAGGCGCTGCTCGCCGCACCGGACCTGCGCCGTACGGCGGTGCTGCTCGATGGCCTGGCGGCCGAGCTGCGGGCGTCGTGCCCGACCGCCACGATGGAGCGGCTGCCCGCCCGGCGGTGGGCCGACCTCTGGGCGCGCGCCCTGCTGCTGTCGCAGCCCGGCGCCCCGGCGGGCACCCCGCAGCCGGCGGCGACGGTCTCTGGACGGCTGCTCGTCCTCGGCGTGGACGTCCACGAGCATGGCACCGCGGTGCAGATCCAGGTCCACGCCGTGCTGGAGCCCGCGGACGGCGGGACGGCCCGGCTGGTGCGGGCGAGCGTGGCCGCGCCGAAGGTGGACACCATCGTCGGCCCGGCCCTGTGGCGGCTGCTCCAGTGGCACCCGGTGCTGCTGGGCGCGCTGGCCGAGCACCGCGGCCTGAACATCACCGACCTGCCGCTCCTCGACAGCGGCGACCTGGTGTGGCACGACGACCACGCCGAGGCGGGCGAGCCGGCCGACCCGTTCGCCACCGCGCGCGTCCTGCTCGGCGGCGCGCTCGCCCCGGCCGTGCCGCCGCTCGACCGCCATCCGGTGCGGATCTCCGAACCCGTGCTGGTCGAGGGGTACACGGCGACGGCCGACGGCGGGGCGGTCACGTTCGACCTCGGCGGGCGGTCGCTCGCCGTCGACGTCGAACGGCTGCCGACCTGCGGGCCGCTCACGCCCGAGCTGGTGGCCGCCTCCACGGCGTGCATCGGCCTGGTCCGCTGGGACGGCGGCGGGTGGGCCCTGCAGCCCCTCGCCGTACAGGCGACGGTGAAGCGCAAGCCGGTCACGGCGCACAACGGCGACTGGGCGCTCGGCCCGACGGACCCGAAGGTCGTGAAGGCGGAGGCCAAGGCCGGCGACTCGGTCGCCGTGCTGCGCGAGCGTGCCGGACGGCTGCTGCGGCGATGAGCGACCCCTTGACCACGCCCCCGGCCGACCCGCCGCCCTCTTCGGCCGCCGGCTCGCCCGCCGCGGCCACCGACGCGCACCCGCCTGCCGCGCCGCGGGTCAACGCCGACGAGAACCGGCGGCAGGTGCTCTACTGGCGGCTGCTGGCCCGGCTGTTCGACCCGGAGGAGCAGCCGACGCTCGAGGCGGCGAGCGTGGCCGTCGTCGGGGATCTCGGCCTGCCGCCCGCGCTGCTCGACCCCTCGGTGTCGGTCGACAACCTCGTGCAGCGCTTCCCCGAGCTGGGCGAGCAGATGCGGGGCCTGCTGGCGGAGCCGGACGCCCCCGCGGCCGCCCCCGGCGCTCCCGTGCCTGAAACGGTCGGCGCGGAGGAGGTCCGCCGGGCCGCCCTGGTGTCGAAGCTGCTGCTCAACGTGTTCTCGACCGGATCGGGCAGCGTCACCGCCACCCAGCTCGCCGGCTGGCAGCAGGACGCCGCCTGGTTCCAGCGGGCGCTCGGTTGCGAGCCCGGGCAACTGCGGTCCCGCCCCGGCGGCGAGGAGCTGGCCGGCGTGCTGGCCGGCCTGGAGGGCGACCTGGTCCGCCGGATGCGGCTGCGCGAGGTGCTGGCCGACCCGGCTCTCGCCCGGCAGCTCACGCCGAGCATGTCGCTCATCGAGCAGCTCCTCCGCGACAAGTCCAACCTGTCCGGCGTCGCGCTCGCCAACGCCAAGGCGCTGATCCGCAGGTACGTGGACGAGGTCGCCGAGGTGCTGCGCACCCAGGTCGAGAAGACGACCGTCGGCTCGATCGACAAGTCCGTGCCGCCGAAGCGGGTGTTCCGCAACCTCGACATCGAACGCACGATCTGGAAGAACCTCACCAACTGGAGCCCCGAGGACGAGCGGCTCTACGTGGACCGGCTGTACTACCGGCACACCGCCCGGCGCACCACGCCGGCCCGGCTGATCGTGGTCGTCGACCAGTCGGGGTCGATGGTCGACTCGATGGTGAACTGCACCATCCTGGCATCGATCTTCGCCGGGCTGCCGAAGGTGGACGTGCATCTCATCGCGTACGACACCCGGGCGCTCGACCTGACCCCGTGGGTGCACGACCCGTTCGAGGTGCTGCTGCGAACGAACCTCGGCGGCGGCAACGACGGCCCGGTCGCGATGGCCCTGGCCCGGCCGAAGATCGCCGATCCGCACAACACGGTGATGGTGTGGATCTCCGATTTCTACGAGTTCGACCGGTCCCAGCCGCTGTTCGACGGTATCCGGGCGGTGCACCAGTCCGGCGTGCGGTTCATCCCGGTCGGTTCGGTCAACAGCTCCGGCCACCAGAGCGTGGATCCGTGGTTCCGCCAGCGGTTCAAAGACCTTGGCACGCCCGTGATCTCGGGCCATATCCGCAAGCTCGTGTTCGAGCTCAAGAGCTTCCTCACCTAGGAGACCGCGATGACCGACGACATGTTGCGTGCCCCCGCCGAGGTCAAGTACGCAGAAGAGCTCGACTGGCTGGAGTCGATCGACGACGGCCCCAAGCCGTTCTCGTGGCGGCTGAGCCCGCGCATGGTGCGGCTGTTCGTGCTCGGCTCGGAGCGCTCGGACGGGCTCGACCGCGAGATCTCCCAGAAGTGGTTCGGCGACCGCAGCTTCGTCGAGCGCAGCATCGTGACCCTGGCGTCCGACCGGGGGCTGCTGCTGATCGGCGACCCGGGCACCGGGAAGAGCTGGCTCGCCGAGCTGCTCTCGGCGGCCATCTGCCGTAACTCGACCCTGGTCGTGCAGGGCACGGCGGGCACCACCGAGGACCACATCAAGTACTCGTGGAACGTCTCGATGGTGATCGCCAAGGGGCAGTCCCGGGAGTCGATGATCCCGTCGCCGATCATGACGGCGATGGAGCGGGGCGTGATCGGGCGCTTCGAGGAGCTGACCCGCTCGACCAGCGACGTGCAGGACGCGCTGATCTCGATCCTCTCCGAGAAGTACGTGTCGATCCCCGAGCTGGACGACGACAACATCGTCTTCGCCAAGCCGGGCTTCTCGATCATCGCGACGGCCAACAGCCGGGACCGCGGGGTGAACGACCTCTCATCGGCGTTGAAGCGGCGGTTCAACTTCGTCCGCATCCCGGTGGTGACCAGCAAGCGCAGCGAGGCGGAGATCGTACGGTTCCGCACCACCGAGCTGCTCCGCCGGCACCGCATCGACCTGGACCTGCCGCCCACGCTGCTGGACATCCTGCTGCAGAGCTTCGCCGACCTGCGCGCCGCCGCGGCCTCCGCGACCAGCGACGACGAGAAGCTGGAGTCGGCGCTGTCCACCGCCGAGCAGATCGGCGTGCTGGAGGACGCGATCCTGCACAGCCAGTTCTTCGGCGACCGCACGCTGCGGGCGGAGACGCTCGCCGGCTCGCTCGTGGGATCGCTCGCCCGCCGCAGCCCCGAGGACCTGGCCATCCTGAACAAGTACTGGCACGGCGTGGTCGAGCCGCGCGGCAAGAAGGACGGCGGGGAGTGGCAGGAGTTCCTCGAAGGCGGCCGCAAGGCGATCGCGACGCTCTCGTGACCCCCTTCCCGCGGCCGAGGCCGGAGGCGGGCGGTCTCCCGCCTCCGGGGCCGAGGCCGGGGGTCTCCACGCTCAAGGAGATTCGATGACTCCGGACACCTTCGGCGCGCTCCGCGGGCAGCTCCTCGACGCCGCCAGGGCCTTCGCCCCCACGACCGGGACCGACGAGGCCGCGGACGCGTCCGACGCGCTGGCCCGCATCCTGTCCGGCATGGTGGACGACGTCGACCGGGCGCTGGCCGAGGAACTGGAGATCTTCCCGGTCTGCCACCACTCGCCGGCATCGGCGCTCGCGATGGTGCGCCGCCTGCGCGAGAAGCAGCCCAAGGTCGTCTACCTGGAGCTGTGCGAGGACCTGCGTCCGCTGCTCGACGAGCTGCGCAACTGCCGCCTGCCCGTGGCGTTGCAGGCCTTCGCGTCCGACCTCGACGGCTTCCCGCCCGGCGCGGGGCCGCTCAGCGTCGTCGCCCCCATCACGGAGGCGTCCGCCGAGTACCAGGCCATCGCGTACGCGCTGGACACGCCGGGCGTCGAGCTGGTGCTGGTGGACCGCTCGACCGACCACGTCTTCCAGTGGCTGCCGGACGAGCCCGCCGAGCCCGCTCGGCCCGCGCCGTCCGGCGGCGACGAGGACGCGGCCGAACGCGGCGAGGAGGCCGCCCTGCACGGCGACGCCGTGGGCATCGAGATCGGCGACCTGCGCCCGCGCTTCGCCGAACTGGAGGCCCACCTGCTGCACCACGGCAAGGTGCGGCACTGGTCCGAGTGGTGGGACCAGTACGTCGAGCAGCCGCTCACCGGCGCGGACTACGACACCTACCGCCAGGTCATGGTGCTGATCGGCAGCCTGTTCCGGCGGCTGCGGCCGTCGGAGGACGAGCGGACGTCGCGCGACGAGGAGCGCGAGCGCTACATGTGGACCCGGATGCGCGAGCACCTCGCCGCGTCCGGCGCGGACCCGGCCGACTGCCTGTACGTGTGCGGCGCCTACCACGCCGCGAGCCGGGTCGAGCAGTTCGGGCTGGCGTCGGACGCGCCGTATGAGATCGGCCCCCGGACCGGGACGCGCTGGCTGTACGGGCTGATCCCGTCCAGCCACTCCGCGATCGAGGCGCAGTTCGGCCTCGCGCCCGGCTCGGTGTCGATCGCCGCGGCCACCTGGAGCAAGGCGGTCACCCGCTTCCGTGACACGCCGTTCCGGCTGGACGGTCAGAAGGGGGCCGCGAAGCGGGCCAAGCGCGCGCTGCCGCCGCCCGCGACCTCGGCGGCCGCGCCGGTGGCCGACCGGCTGTCCGGCTTCCTGTCGAGTCCTCCGGCGCTGGACGGGCTCGACGAGGCCGAGCTGCTCGCCTGGTGCGTGGACATCGTCCGGCTGGCGCGGCGCAACGGCTACCTCGCCAGCACGGCGGACGCCATCGCCGTCTTCGAGACGTCCGTCCTGCTCGCCGGGATGCGCAACCGGGCCAGGCCCACGCCGTACGACTTCCAGGACGCGGCGGTCACCTGCATCGAGAAGGACGTGGTGCCGGGCCGCCGCGACGTGCGCCGCCTGTGCGAGATCCTCCTCGGCGGCGACCGGATCGGCCAGGTGGGGTACGAGGCCCTCCCGCCGCTGGCCCGCGACGTGTACGACCGGCTGGAGCCGCTCGGCGTGGACCTGGAGAAGCGCACGCTCCAGCGGGCGCTGCTCGACCTCACCACGAAGCCGGAGCTGGCCCGCTGCTCGGACCTGCTGTGGATCCTGCGCCGCCTGCTGCCGGAGGACGCGGTGCGTCCGGTCATGGGCGAGCGGCGGCTGGGCGAGCGGTCCGTCCAGGAGAGCTGGGACCTCGCGATCGGACGCCACCAGCGGTCGATCATCGAGCTGGGCTACGAGGGCGTCACCGTCGAGCAGGTGCTCGAACAGCGGCTCCGCCGTACGGCGTGGGACGCCAAGGCGACCGCGGCCGTCGCGCTCGGCGCCGTCGAGGACGCCATCCTCTACCTGGGCGGCGGCCGGATCGCCGACGAGCTGGGCGCGCGGGCGGTCGAGCTGCTGTCCGCCGAGCGCACGGTGGACGACGCCCCGGACGTGCTGCGCCGGATCCGCCGCCTGCTCGCCTACTATCGCGCCGCGCAGCCGGCGCTGCCGGAGTGGTGCGAGGCGTTCGTCACCACCGGGTACGCGCATTACTGCACCCTGCTGCCGACGGCCTTCGTGGACGAGGAGACCGGCGTACGCCAGGTGGCCGCGATGCTCGGCTTCCTGTTCAGCATGGAGAGCCTGGCGCTGTCCCTGGGCTGCGACCGCGCCCAGCTCGAGATCGCCGTGCTGCAGTCGCACCCCGAGGCGCCCGCCAAGGTCGCGCTGCTGTGGGCGGCCAGGTCCCAGCTCGGCGTGCTGACGATGGCCGAGCTGCGGGAGCGGTGCGACGCGCTGCTCGCCAACCCGCTCGTGGTCCCGTCGTTCCCGATGTACCTCAGCGGGTTCGTGCAGGCGCTCGAACCCGCTCCCGCGCTGGCGCCGTTCGTGGTCGAGCTGATGTCCAAGGCGTTCGCGCGGTTGCCCGACGCCGTCCTGCTCCCGTGGCTGCCCAAGCTGATCACCACGCTGCGCGACCAGGCGGGCGAGCTGGTGCCCGTGCTCGTACGCGAGGCGGGCCGCACGTTCCCGGCGGCCCTGCCGTCCCTGGACGCGTTCGTGCCGCCGTGGTCGGCCCGGCCGGCGGGCGCGGCGGCGAAGGCGGGACCGGGTCCGCGCCCGGGGGCCGTCCGGGGCGGCGGCGGCCCGGCTG
Source organism: Microtetraspora niveoalba (assembly GCF_001570405.1). GTDB lineage: Bacteria > Actinomycetota > Actinomycetes > Streptosporangiales > Streptosporangiaceae > Microtetraspora > Microtetraspora niveoalba. The sequence goes on from NZ_BBYM01000031.1 coordinate 116,238, forward strand.
CCGAGCTGCTGTCCGGCCACCGGGCGGCGTGCGACGCCGTCGCCGCCCTGCTCGGATGCGACGGCGGATGGCAGGAGATCGCCGACGCCGGCGGCGACCCGGGGGAGGCGGCCGCGCTGCTGGCCCGCCATCCCGGCACCGCCGACGCCGTCGCGGCCCTGCTGCACGGCTAGACACCACGACGGGCAGGTGGGCGACGATACGAACCTCGCCGCCGCCCCCGGAGGAGCCGGTGCCCGCCGACGTGGCCGCGGCGGGCATCCGGGGACGGCCGCGACGGGAAACGGCGGCGGGCGGGTCCGGAGTGCGGCGCGGCGTCAGCAGTACGCGAACGATCTCACCGTGCGTCCGGCCTGATCGCCGTCACATCCCTTCGGCATAGAACTGTTCCCATGAGCCGACGCTGGACGACCGGGCGCGAAGCATGCCGTCGTCGCCCCCCGAATAATTCACCTCGGCCGCGACGTAAAGGCCCGTGCCCCTGGACCGGATGTTGCACAGGTCCGGGCCGTTCGAAACCACGCACCTGACGTCGAACTGCTCCCATGAGCCGACGCCGGCCGACCGGGCGCGAAGCATGCCGTCATTCGCGCCCGTATAGTTCACTTCCGCCGCGACGAATCCTCCGTCTATCGTCCACAGCCCGGTCCACAAACCATCATGCGTACACATGACGAACACGGAGGCTTGGCCGTAATCAGCGCGGGCCCGCAACATCGCATAACGGTCTCCGGTGTATCCGTACTCAATGGCGACGTATTTCCCCGTCCCCCGGGAGCGCAGGCGAAACCGCGGGTACTCCCACGAGCAATCGACGGCGGCCGACGCCTCCGAACCCGCTCGATCCACTCGTTCACCGGCGGCGGAGGCCCGGGCGGCCGGCGATATGGAGGCGACGGACAGCACGGCGATCACGGTGGTCGCCAGGGCTCCGATTTTCTTCCTCAAGCGCAATGCGGCCTTCTTTCTCTTTTCTTTGTCGCACCGAGTGAGCCGGGCATGGAACCGCAGACCCGCTGCTCGACCGGGCGGCATCACCCCTTCTCCGTAAAAGTACAGAGGTTCGGTATATCTCCGGTATATGCGCGCGATATCGAGCCGCCGCCGGGAACGCCCGGAACAAGGGGAGCCGGAACAAGGGGAGAACGAGAACGTCCAGCACAATGCGAAAGGTCCTGCCTCAGAAGCAGGGCGGGACATCAGGCCGTGCGGCCGGCCCGGTCACCGCCGGCGCGCTCGTACGCGGTCCGGCCCCGGGGCCGGTCACCCGGAC
>NZ_BBYM01000032.1 GCF_001570405.1 Microtetraspora niveoalba
CAAGAAGATGCGGCGAGCATTCGTCGAGCGGCAAGTCACCGTCCACCCCAAGAAGATGCGGCGAGCATTCGTCGAGCGGCAAGTCACCGTCCACCCCAAGAAGATGCGGCGAGCATTCGTCGAGCGGCGAGTCACCGTCCACCCCAAGAAGATGCGGCGCGCCATCGTGGAACGCCGTGCGTTCGTCGAGCGCCCGGTACTCCGCAGGCACTTCGTCAAGCAGGCGACCGTCGAGCACCGGCGGCTGCGGCACACGGGTGCGACCTCCGCTTGCCGGTAGTCGCTCAGCGCGGCCAGGAACGCCCGCGGTCCGATAACCCCGCGTCGCCGGCGAGGGCTGGTCATGTCGGCCCGCCGGCTCGCCCCTCTCCCTGGCTGTAGGGAGTGCGGTCCGAGCGGGGATCGAAGCCCGCCCTCTTCGGGGCAACGGCATCTCTGGCCGTAGGCGGCGGGTACGAATCCGGCCGGAAGTGGGGACGCCCGCTCACCTCACAGGAGGGTGAGCGGGCGTCTTCGTGTTCGGTGACGCCTTCCAGTTCCGGCAGCTCCCCCTCGACGAGGGCTTTACCGACACGGCAGTCAACATCGTCCTCGGCGGGGTAGCTGGGCAGGCACACCGCGTGCGGACCCGAACACGACGGACACCGCACATCGGGAACCGAAAGGAGGAGGGGCGACCTTCCCCGCCTTGCATACGGGGGCGGGGTTCTCCGCCCTGGAAGCCTTATGACCGATCCCGAGATCATCCGAACCGACCTCCCCGCCACGAGACCGGCCCGAGGCACGGCCCGTCGCGGACTCCTTCTCGGAGCCGCCACCGTGCTGCTGTTCGCCACGGGTACGGGCGTGGCCGCGGCGGCCGGTGGCGGCGCCCCCGCCACCCAGAAGATGCCGTCACCGAGCGAGGAGACGCCCGGCGGCCGGCCGGCGGAGGGCTCGAGGGGCTCCGTCCACGGCGAACTGACCATCACGAAGGAGGGCGGCGGCCAGCAGACCCTCACCGTGCACAGCGGCGCCGTGACATCCGTCGACCAGGGTTCCATCGAGATCAAGAGCCTGGATGGCTTCGCGCAGAAGTACGCCATCACCGACTCCAGCCGTGTCTCCACCGGCCGCAAGGGGCTGACGGAGATCACGACCGGTGACAACGCGCTGGTGATCGCCGTCGGGAAGGGCGACTCCGCCCCCGCCGCGCTGATCGCGGACCTCAGCCGGCCGAAGTGGCCGGGGCAGGGTGGCGGTGGCACCGCGCCGCCGCCCTCATCGTGATCGGGTCCGGCCGGTAGAACAGCCGCCCTGTGCGGCTCCTCTGTCCCCTGACGGGGACGGCCTCTCGCTTTCTCCGGCCATGTGGCCGGAGAAAGCGACAGGCCAAGCCCTGACCGATGGCTCATGATGGCCGCTCGCTGGAGCGGCCGCGCACCCGATCAGGCCACTCCGCGTGCGCGCAGAGCGAGCCAGACTTCAGCGAAGACGTCCGGATCGTCGAGGTCGACCCCCAGCTCCTCACGAGCGCGGGCGACCCGATAGCGCAGCGTGTTGCGATGTAGACCCGTCACCCGCGCCATTCGCTCCCAGTTGCCCCGGCAGCGAAGGTGCTCGACCATCGCTTCCTGGAGATCCCGCGACCCCTGCGTCACGAATCGGTCGACCGCACGACGGACATCCACCGGATCGACACGACGCGGCCACCAGGAGTCTCCCGGCCGCATGGCGACGAGCCGCCGCTGCACGCCCGCCCTCGCCGCGCCCGCCATCGCCATGCCGACCAGCTCGGAGATCGCGAGCTTCACCAGCGGGTCGACGGACACGAGCCGGCCCCAGAGCGCTTCCGGCGGCGGATGGTCGCCCGGCAGGAGGAACCACGCCCGAGTCGCACCGAGCGTGACGCCGAGCGCCTCCGGGCACCACTGGGACACGACACGCGCGAGCCCGCCGACCTCACGCCCCTCGATCGCCGCGACGCATCCGGCATCCCAGACGGGCCCGAGTCCGTTGTCCGCCGCGAGGCTGCGTGCGGCCTCCAGATGACCGCGGTCGACCAGTGTCGCAAGGCATCGTCTGGTGACGTCATCCGCCGAGAGCGCAGTCTCCGCGTGCAGAGCGTGCACGCTGAGAAGCGCGACCGCGGTCAGTACGACGTGTCTCATCGGCGCTTCGAGGGGGCGCGGGGTGCCGACCGCGAGGAAGCCCACCACACGCTCGGACGTCCGAAGTGGGTAGGCGACCACCGCCCCGTCGTCGGTGCTCAAGGACAGGGACGAGAGCGTGTCGGCCGCCCGGAGGCGCTCGGCCGAGTCCCTGAGCACCCCGAGATCGTGGACGCCTGGCGGGTACAGGTCGATGACCGCTCCCCCGGTGTCCAATGTCGCGGCCCACCCGTCCACCAACTGGGAGAGTCTGCGGAGGATCGTCGGGCCGGCGTCGAACCCGGCCGCGGCGTCGACCAGTGTCCGATGGGCCGCGAGCGCGTCGGCCAGCTTCCGCTCGGTCGCTCTCGCTCGAGCGCGCCAGTAGGCCTGCGACACCGTGAGGAACGGCGTGCTCGCGGGCACCACGAGGAGCGGCAGGTTGGCCGCGTGGCAGGCGCGAACCAGTCGCGTGGGCGGCCGGCTGAACACCGGCCCCAGTCCGAGCGCGAGGGCACGGACGTCCGCCGCCATCAGGCGCTGTACGTAGGAACGACACCCGGCGTCGCTGCCGGGCAACGACAGTCCCGTCGTCATCAGCAGCTCCCCTCCCCCGAGGTAGGCCGCCGGGTCCGTGAGCTCGCTGATGTGGACCGCCTCGACCTCACGTCCGGGCGCGACGAAGCCGTCCGCGGGACTGAGGTGGCGGCCGAGCATCGAGCAGAGCGACTCGACCGTCGGGAGGGTCACGAGCGCGGCCCGGGACGTCGCGCGTTCCGGCAGTGGGCCGGCCGCCGGCCGCGCCTCCGAGCCGCCGGTCGAGTGTCGCTCATCGGTTGCGCCTGTACTGACGCAACTTGAGGGCGAGCAGCAGGTCCAGCATGTCGGGCCCGGTGCGGAGGTTCCGGCCCGTGAGCTGCTGGATACGGTCGACTCGATAGGCCAGCGTCTGCCGGTGCACGTGGAGCTCGGCGGCCGTCGGCCCCGGGCGCCCGCCGTTCCGGAGATAGGCCTCCAAGGTCGCGAAGAGCGCGTCATTGCGCTCGCTGTCCTCCATGTCGCCGAACGTCTGGGCGAGGAAGTTGTCCACGCCGTTCGCGTCGGCGATCTGGCCGATGAGGGAGTCGATCGCCATGGCGCTGAGCTCCCCCACACCCCGCCGGCCCTCCAGCGCGACCGTCCGCGCCTCGAAGATCGACTCGTCCACGTGCTCGATTCCCGGCCGGGTCTCGCTGCGCCCCACCGCGACGTCCCAGCCGCGGGTCCGCAGGGCCGCCCACAGCTCCTCGGCGGCACCCGCGTGCGGTTCGGAGACCACGATGAAGAGGACGTCACCGATCCAGCCGACGAGCTGGCTCTTCCCCATTCGGACGGCGTGGTCCTCGACACGGGAGATGAGCTCGGCACTCTCACGCGTGCCTTCCGCGCGCTGCCGGCAGGCGATGACGACGTGGTCTGCCGTGGAGTCGATGCCCAGCGCGGCGAACTCCGCGACGAGGTCGTCCTTGGTGATGTCGCGCTTCGAGGCTCGCGCGATGAGGTCGCTCGCCCGCTCGCGGCGCTCGTCCCGAAGCGATGCGAGCCGGCCGAGTGTCAGCCCCAGTGCCGTCACCCCTTGCTCGACCAGCAGGATCTCGCGCTCGGAGGGCTCCGTGGGCTGGACGACGACCAGGAAGGCGATGGTGTCCGAGGCCCCCGGGATCGGGACGATGGCGATGTGTCCTTCGGGCCGGTGGTACGAGACGGACGACCGGCACGGCCAGTTCTCCCGCACCTGGTGCCACAACTCGAGCGCCTCGCTCTCCTGCAGACCGGAGAAGGCGATTTGGAACCCGTAGTAGTCGAAGAGGGAGAGCTTGCACCGCTGCAGCGCGCCGCCGAGGATGTGGACGATCTCCTTGGGGTCGCGATTGTTGGCGACGAGTGGCAGCAGGCGCCGGCTGAGTCCGATCGCCTCACGAAGCGAGGCGTACTTCTCCCGGTACAGGGTGTCGAAGACGGTGCGCGTCACCGCGATGAAGGGCACCTCGAGCGGAACCTCGAAGACGGGCAGGTCCCGTGCCCTCGCGGCCTCGAGCAGGAGGGGCGGCACGGTGTCGTGGTGCACTCCGACGCCGAAGCCCAGGGCCGTGCAGTCACAGCGGACGAGCCGGTCGACGAAGTCGGCCCAGCGCGGATCGTCCGGAGCGAACGCGACGCCCGTCGTCAGGAGGACCTCGCCTCCCGCCAGCCACTCGTCGACGGAGATGATCTCTCCGACATGGATCCACTTCACCGGCCGGCTGAGTGCGGCGGGAGTTCCCGTCAGCCCGCGCAGCCCGAGCGTCCGGCTCGTGTAAAGGTCACTCAGTCTCACCGGTCAGCGCACCTCTCAGAACGCCGATCGGCCGTCGGCTGCCACGGCGACGTCGAGGAGCACGGGCCCGGACGCCGAGAGCGCCCGCTCCAGAGCGGCGTCCAGCTCGTCCATCGACCCGACCGCCCACGCGTCGACTCCGTACGCGGCCGCGATCTCAGCGATCCGGACGCCGTCGATCGCCAGCCCCGGTACCTGGGCAGCGTCGTAGTAGACCTCGGCATAGTCGTGCAGGATCTTGTAACCACCATTGTTCAGAACGATGAAGACGACCGGCAGCCCCGACCTGGCTGCGGTCCAGAGGGTCTGGGGAGCATACTGGAACGCTCCGTCCCCGAGTATGGCGACCACCCGGGAGTCGGGACGCGCCACCTGGGCCCCGACGGCGGCCGAGATCCCGAAGCCGAGCGCCGCATTCGCCGCGCGCAGATAGGACCGCGGCGCGTCGGGTCTCATCGTGGCGCGCACGAGCCCGCTGTTGGAGATGGCTTCGTCGACCACGACGCGATCGAAGGTCAGCGCCGCGGCGCAGCGCGCCAGCACCGCCTCGGCCGTGAACGCCCCCGGCGCCGACGGACGTGCGTCGGGACGATCGGCGACGACGCTCCGGGCAGTCGTGATCCGCTCCCCCGGTCCGTCGCCGTCGAGCGCAACGGAGGACAGCAGACGACGGACCGCGGCCGCCGGCGGTGCGAGCACGCTCCCCCGGCCCGCGAACCGCGCCGCGGGCTCGGGATCCTCGGTCACCAGCACCGTCCGTGCCAGCAGGCCGTCGAGCGGCTCGGGGTCATAGGTGTAGAGCAGGTAGCCGCCGTTGCCCAGCAGAAGCACCAGGTCGTGGTCGCCGAGGGTCCGCAGCAGCGCCGAGGTCTGCAGCGGGAGCTCACCGCGGTAGGCGGGATGCGAGGTGGGGAATCCGAGCAGTGCCTCCATGCCGCCGGAGTACACGGCCACGTCGAGCGCTGAAGCGAGCTCGACGAGCTCGTGCCAGCCACCGGAGCTCACCAGCTCCGTGCCGGCGACGATGGCCGGGTTCCGCGCCGACCGCACGGCCGCGACCAGTTCGTCGCCCGCGGCGTCGGCCAGTCCGCCGCCTGCCGCGACAAGCCCCTCAGCCGGGACGTCACCGCCCGGGACGTCCGCGAAGTCGCAGGGCAGCACCACCATCGTCGGCCCCGGCACGCCCGACGTCGCCATGCGCAGGGCGGTCGCCACCGCCCGCGGCACGTCCTGAGGCCGCACCGGCTCGTGGACGTACTTGACCAGGGGCCCCGCCATCTCGGCGATCGGTCCGCTGAGGAGAGGACGGTCGAAGAGCATCCGCGAGTCCTGCTGGCCGACCAGCACCACGACCGGCGCTCGGCCGTACGCGGCCCCGCTGAGTGCGCCCATGCCGTTGCCCAGGCCGGGCACGGCATGAACGACGGCGACGCCGGGCCGGCCACTGGCCAGGCCGTAACCCGCGGCCGCTCCGATGACCACGGTCTCCTGGAGGGCGTGGACGAACCGGAACCGGTCCCCCATGCCGACCAGGAACGGGATCTCGGTCGTGCCCGGGTTGCCGAACACATCCGTCACTCCGGCCTGCGCCAGCACGTCGAAGACGGCGTCTCGGACACACCGCGGCGTCACAGTGCCACCCCCTTGCGACCCGCCGCCTCACGCCGGCGGGTGACCACGACGAACAGCGCGAGAAGCACGTACGTCGCGATGACGACGAGCGCCGAGATCGAGGCCACCGCGGGATCCGCGCTGTCGAGGATGTGGCTGAACATGCGCACCGGCAGGGTGTTGGTTCCCGGGCCGACGAGGAAGAGTGTCACGGACACCTCCTGGAAGGAGACGATGGTTGAGAAGAGGAAGGCGGCCGCGATCCCCGGCGCGAGCTGGGGCAACGTCACCATGACGAAGGTCCTGACGGGGCCGGCCCCCAGCGTGCGGGACGCCTCCTCCTGGAACCGATCGAGCTGGGCGACGCCGGCGCTCACGGCGACGAAGGCATAGGGCATCGTGATGATGAGGTGCGCCGTCATCAGGCCTGACATCGTGCCGTTCAGGGCGAAGGCGACCACGAGGCCGAGCAACGCGAGACCGACGGCGACCTTCGGCACCGCGAGCGGCAGCGTCAGGAGGAAGCCGGTCGCCGTCCCGCCCCGACGCAGTCGCCGGATGCCGAGAGCCGCTGCGGTGGCGGCGGCGGTCGAGCCCAGGGCGCTGACGAACGCGAGATTCAGGCTGGTGGTGAGCCCGGCCATCCACTTCTCGTCGCCGACGATCTCCTGGTACCACCTGAAGGAGAACCCTTCGGGCGGGAAGGTCAGCAGGGATCCCGACGTGAAGGACGCTCCGACGACGACCAGGATCGGCGCCAGGAGGAACCCGAAGCTCGCGACGAGCCAGCCGCGGCCGAGGATCTTGAGCAGCATCAGCGACCTGCCTTCGGCCCGACCCGGCGCTCGATCCAACCCAGGAGAGCGACGACGGGGAGGGTAAAGAGAATCAAGCAGAACGTGGCCACGGCTGCTCGTTCGGTGTTCGAGTTGCCGATGACGTCCTGGTAGATGAGCGTGGCGAGCATGCGATCCTTCAGGCCGCCCAGGAGGACCGGTGTGACGACGGCACCCGTCGCGAGCAGGAACACGATGGTCGCTCCCGACACCACCCCCCGCGCCGTCATCGGCAGCGTCACCTTGACGAAGCGTCCGACCGGTCCGGAGCCGAGCACCGAGGCGGCCTCGAGAAGCCGCCAGTCGAGCCGCGCGAGAGAGCTGTAGATCGACATGATCAAGAACGGCACGAAGACGTGGACCATGCCGACGATCACGCTGAACGAGTTGTAGAGGATGCCGAGAGGGGCGTCGATGATGCCCAGGTCGAGCAGGACGGAGTTGATCGTTCCGCGTGGCGACAGCAGCACCGACCACCCGTACGTGGAGATCACCAGGCTGATGAGCCACGGCGACAGGGACAGTACGAGAAGGGTGTACTTCAGGCCCGGTGACGAGACACGAGCGATGGCGTACGCGATCGGGTACGCGACGACGATCGCGGCGAGCGTCGTGATCGCCGACACGCGGAGCGTACGGACGAGGATCAGCCGGTTGGTCTCCGACATCGCGAAGTCGACGTAGCCGGCCAGGTCGAAGCCCCGGCCCGTCGGTCCCAGCCCCACCGAGACGCCGAAGAGACGGACGAAGCCGTAGAAGAACACGCCTAGCAGGACAAGTGCGGGCAACAGCAGCAAGGCCGGCTTGAGTTTGCTCATGGGAGAGGGCTCCTAGACTTGTCGACGGGTGGGGGCCGAACTCAACTCGGCCCCCACCCTCGGCCCGCTACTTGCTGATGATCTCTTCGATCTTCGCGGTGTTGCCGGACAGCTGCGACACGACGGCGTTCCAATCGGGGACGTAGAGCTCGTCCTCGATCTCCTTCACCGACGACGCCCCGAGGTTCTCCTTGAGGCTCGCCGGGAACACCGCGTTCTTGTTGAACGGGATGTAGCCCGCCTCGGCCACCGCCTGCTGCTGGTCGCGTTCGAGGATGAAGTTCAGGAACTTCAGCGCCTCCTCCCGGTTCGGCGCGTCCTTCGGGATCACCGCGACGTAGGGCAGCACGAGCGCCCCCTCCTTCGGCCGTACGATGTCGACCGGGGCGCCTTCCGCCTTGAGTGCCCAGGCCCGGCCGGAGTACCACGGGGCCACGTCGATCTCCCCACGCGAGAACAGCTGGTTGGCGTCGGCCAACGACTGGTACAGCGTCAGGAGGTTGGGGGCGATGTCCTTGAGCACGCCGAGCCCGCGACCGAGGTCGTCGTCGCTCCCTCCCGCCGCGTGGTTGAGCGCGACGAGGTCGTTCGCGGCGACGAAGCCCGGCAGCTGCATACTCGCCCGGCCCTTCCACTTGCGATCGGTCAGGTCGAGCCACGAGTCGATCTCGGAGGGGTCGACGTTCTTCGTGTTGTATCCGATCCCGAAGTAGAGGAAGTAGACCGGGACGCCGACCAGCTCACCCTTCTCGTCGACCGGCAGATACCGGTCGTCGACCTCCTTGAGGGCGGGAAGGTTCGCGGCGTCGACCGTCGAGATCAGGTGCTTCTCCTGGGCTACCTTCGCGGCCTGCCAGTAGGGGAAGACGAGGACGTTGAACTTCGGGTTGCCGGCCTGCGACGTGATGGTCGCCTCGGGGTCGATGATCGTCTCGAGGGAGACGTCGGCACCGGTGGACTTCGCGTACGGATCGAGGAAGCTCTCGGTCCAGACGGCGTCGACGCCTCCGCCCCACACGCCGAGCACGACTCCGCCGCCGGCCGACCCGCCGCCGGATCCACAGGCGGCGAGCAGTGATGTGATCAGCAGCCCGCCGAGAGCAACCGATGCCCTTAGTTTCAGACGCATCGCTCCAACTCCTTAGTGAAGTGCCATTCCGTCGTCCGACGGAACGTTCTCGGTGACCGCCCATGAGTCGCGGCTTCGCCACGACAGCTCGACCGTGCTGCCGACCGGGACGCCGCCGTGGGCGGTGGCGACGTCGACCAGGAACTCGAAGTCGGCCTCCGAGGCGACGAAGAGCCGAACGCTCGAACCCCGGTACACGCTGGCGGTGACGAGGCCGCGGACTCGGCAGTCGTGGTCCGGTGCGGCCGCGTCGACGCTGATCGACTCGGGCCGCACGCAGAGAGTGACCTGCTGCCCCGGCGGGACACTGCGCGGGAGACATGCCGACAGCCCGGCGCCGACGAGCGTCGGCTTCCCGTTCTGGGCGTCCGCCACGCCGTCGAGCAGGTTCGAGTCGCCGACGAAGTCCGCGACGAACCTCGACGCTGGGCGCTGATACAGCTCGTCGGGGGTGCCCACCTGCTCGACCCGGCCGCCGTTCATGACCGCGATGCGATCCGACATCGCCATGGCCTCGTCCTGGTCATGGGTGACGAAGACGAACGTGGTGCCGACACGCTGCTGGAGCCTCTTGAGCTCCACCTGCATCTGCTGACGGAGCTGCAGGTCGAGGGCGCTAAGCGGCTCGTCCAGCAGGAGGACGCGGGGCTCGGTGACCAGGGCCCGGGCGAGCGCCACACGCTGCTGCTGGCCACCGGAGAGCTCGGCGACCTGACGGCGCCCCAGGCCTCCCAGCGCGACCATGTCCAAGGCGTCCGCCGTCCGTGCCCTGCTCTCGGCCCGCGACACCCCGCGAGCCCGCAACCCGTAGGCGACGTTCTGGTCGACGTTCATGTGCGGGAACAGGGCGAGGTTCTGGAAGACCATCCCGAGAGGCCGCCGGTGGACGGGAACCCGGGCCAGGTCCTGGTCGCCGACGACGATCCGCCCGCTGTCGAGACGCTCCAGGCCGGCGATGCTGCGCAGCAGCGTCGTCTTGCCGCATCCGCTGGGGCCGAGCAACGTGAAGAACTCACCGTCGTGGATGTCCAGCGTGACGTCGTTGACAGCCTGGACGGAGCCGTAGCTTCGACATGCGCGGCTAATACGGATCGACGACACTTGCTCTCCTTGTCGATCGGAGGATGGTTCGAGTGGTGGCTCCTGATCGGCCGGCCTCGGGCTGGATGCTGATCGAGGCTAGGTAACTCGCCGTACAGGTGGCTTCAGCCAACCGTCGGGAATCTCCTGGACCCGGTCCACGGAATCTCGTGCAAATGGATATGGACCGTCTCCGCGCGGACGCCCGTCAGAGTGCCGCGGCCGGCACGCCGAGCCCGGCGGCGCCGGGTGCCGACTGAGTCGCTTCCGGACAGAAGCGGTCGATGACCTGATGGATCGTCTGGAGCCGATGCACCTTCTCGCGTGCGGCGGCCACCGAGAGGGATTCGGTGTGGAGGCCCGAGGGATAGAGGTCGGGGCTGTTCCGGAGCCCCACCTTCAGGTACACCGGCGCCGCGACCCGGATGATCTCAGGGATCTCATACGTGCGGATGAAGCCACCGAAGGAGTCGGGCGCCTCGATGTAGAGATCGATGGGAACGTCGACAGCCGCACGGATGGCCGCCAGTTGGGGCAGCGTGAGCGCGCTGGGCACGTTCAGCGAGTCGACGCCCATCTCCACGGCGTCGACGGCCGACAGGGGATTGGCACCGAGCCCCGCGAGCGCCGACGCCTTCAGCACCAGATCCGCCGGCACGATGGCACGTTGCCGGGCCTGGTGGAGCACCTTGATGGCCGCACGATCGGCGATGGTCAGGCCCCTGACACCGAGCTCCAGGCCACGGGCGACGTCGTCGAGCAGGTGCACCAGCCGGTCGAGGCCTTCGGACTGGTACGCGAGGTTGTGACCGGCGCCGGTGAGGTTCGACGGCGAGGGTGCCCAACTGCCGCGCGGCCCCGGGAAACAGGACAGCTCGACACCCGCGGACCGCGCCGCGCCGAGCATCCTCCCGAGCTCGGCATCGGTGCTCATCTGGATTCCGGAGCCCTGACTGATCCGGTGCACGGTGAGTTCCGCGGCGGCCGCGGCCTCCAGGGTGGCGTCGACCGCGGCGGGCCCCTCCACGCTGGCGATCTCGATGCGGTACTGGGCCCCGTCCGGGAACCGCTTCTCGCTGGTCGGCAGATCGTAGGCGTCGCCGGCCCCGTAGCCGAGCTCAGTCAGCAGGCTGCGGGCATCGAACATGGGAGTCTCCCTCCAGGTGGATCTTGTTGACGGAGTACAGCGGCGCCCCGTCCCGGAGCGTCGCCACGACGTTGCGGGCCACAGTCTCGCGCAGCTCCACGTACGCCTCCTCGGAGTAGAAGCCGACGTGCGGAGTGAGGACCGCCCCGGGCACGTCGAGCATCGGGTCGTCGGCCGCCGGCGGCTCCACAGCCAGGACGTCGAGGGCGGCGACGACGCTTCCGTCCTCGAGACGGGCTGCGAGCGCCCGCTCGTCGATCACGCCGCCCCGGCTCGTGTTGACCAGGCGCAGGCCCGGTCGTGACCGGCCGAGGACGTCGGCGGAGACCATGCCCCGGGTCGAGTCCGTCAGGGGAACATGGATCGACACGGCGTCCACCCGTGCGAACAGCTCGGCGAGGTCGTCCACCGGCGAGGCGCCGTCGGCCGCCACGGCCTCCGCGGGCACGAGCGGATCGTGGACGAGCACCTGATAGCCGAGGGTCCTCGCCACGCGCCCGACCTCTCGGGCGATGCGCCCGTAGCCGACGAGCCCGAGCCGGCGACCGGACAGGCGGTGGAGCGGATACTCCCCCTTGTACGTCCAGCTCCCGCCGCGGAAGGCGCGGTCGTACATCACCACACCGCGTTCGAGGGCCAGCAGCAGGGCGACGGCGTGGACGGCGACCTCTTCCGTGCAGTAGTGCGGCGCGTTCGCGACGTGGATCCCCCGCCTGCTCGCCGCCTCGATGTCGATCGTGTTCGTCCCGATGCCGTAGTGGGCGATCACCCGGCAGTGCGGAGAGAACAGGTCGATGGTCCGAGCACTCAGCTTGGTGTACTGGTTGCAGACCGCGTCGGCGCGTCCCAGGGCGTCGGCCAGCGCGTCGACGTCGCCGTCGAGGTCGATCACCTCGGCGTCGATGCTCGACAGGATCTCCCGCTCGACGTCCAGGTCCGGATGCTCTCTGTCGGTGAAGACGACGACCGGCCTACTCATGAGCGCCGCTCACGCGCTCGATCACCTGCAGCGTGTCGGGATCGATCCGGACGCCGTAGGACTCCCAGGCGGCCTGGATGCTCACCTTCCCGTTCGCCACGTCCTCCAGCACGAGCTCGACCGGCCTGCGATACGGGTCGCCGTACCCTCCCGACCCGGGCGTGTCCACGGAGATCACGTCGCCGTCCCGCAGCGGGAAGCCGGTCTCCTTCTGGTACAGGCGCGCCGGCTCGCCGTCGCGGATCAGAACCTTGCGGCCCGGCGTGCCGGATCCACCCCCCTCCAGGCCCTGCGGACGGTGCTCCTCTCCGTCGGACCGGATCGTGAGCGACTGCCCGTCCGCCGTGATCCGATAGGAGCGCCGGAAGGCGAGTCCGCCGCGGTGTGTGCCCGGACCACCGGAGTCGGGAATCAGCGAGTACTCGGTGAACTGCAGCGGATACTCGATCTCGGCCGCCTCGACCGGGACGTTCATCACGTTGCCCACGTAGTCGTCGACGGCATCGAGCCCGTCCTTGTTGGGGCGCGCCCCGATCGGCCCGCCGAGCAGGTCGAAGTACACGCCGTAGCGACAGGTCTCCGGATGCACACCGGAGATCGAGATCGCCGTCGTGTGGGCGTTCGACTGCGCCGGGATGCGGCCGGGGAGCGCCTGCGCGAAGGCCGACAGGATGACGTCCGCCGCTCGCATGACGGTGAAGTGCCGGGCGCCGCAGGGTGCCGGGAACTGCGGGTTCACGACGCTCCCGGGCGGCGTCACGATCCTGACCGGCCGGAACGCCCCCTCGTTCTGCGGGATGTCCGGATCCGTCACGCACTTCGTGATCAGATACGCGGCGGCGCAGATGGCCGCGGGCACCGCGTTGTAGGGCCCCGCGGTCTGGGGCGAGGAGCCCGCGAAGTCGAACACCATGTCGCTGCCGCTGACCTTGACCGTGCACCGCAGCCACACCTTGGTGTCGCGGTCGATGCCGTCCTCGTCCAAGAAGCCCTCGGCGAAGTACTCGCCGTCGGGGATCTCCTCGATGCAGTTGCGCAGGCGCCGCTCGGTGTAGTCGAGACGATCCTGCGCGACAGCGGCGACGAGGTCGGCGCCGTGACGCCGGCACAGCTCCTGGATCCGGCGGACACCTGTCTTGTTCGCGGCGAGCTGGGCCCGCAGATCGCCGAGCAGCTTGTCGGGCTGACGGGTGTTGGTACGCAGGAGGGCGATGAGCGTGTCGTTCAGCTCGCCGTCGCGCTCGAAGAGAATGGGCGGCAGGCGCACGCCCTCCTGGTAGATCTCGGTCACGTCGTTGCCGATCGACCCGGGCGAGCGCCCACCGACGTCGAGGTGGTGCGCCACCGTCACGGAGAACGCGACCGGGCGTCCCTCGAAGAACACCGGCGTGAACAGCGCGATGTCCGGCAGGTGGCTGCCGCCCGCGTAGGGGTCGTTGAAGATGATCGAGTCACCCTCGCGCAGGGACTCCAGCGGGTAGCGGTTCGCCAAGGTCGAGCGCAGGGCGCCGCCGGCGAATCCGAGGTGCGCCGGGATCGACTCCGACTGGGCGATCAGCTGCCCGGATGTGTCGTAGAGCGCGGCCGAGCAGTCGGCTGCCTCACGGATCACGACGGAGTAGGCGGAGCGCTGCAGCGTCGCCATCATCTCCTCGGCGATGGAGACCAGTGCCGCATGAACCACTTCGGTCGTGACGGTGTCGATCGTCGTCACGTCAGTTCCCCTTCCGCGTTGATGTGGATGATGACGTTGCCGAACTCGTCGATGCGGGCGACGTCTCCGGGCGGTACCAGGACGGACGTGTCCTCGGCCTCGATCAGGGCCGGCCCCGCGACGACGTTGCCGCCGCGCAGGAGCTCCCGACGCCAGACCTCGGTCACGCGAACGCCGCTCTCGAAGAGGACCTCGCGCTCCCCCAGCCGCGCGGACGCGTCCGGCGTCGCGTGCCCGACGGTCTGCCGCACGACGGGCGGGCTCACCGGGCCGAGCGCGGTGAGGCGGACATTGACGATCTCGACCGGCTCCCCCGGCGCACTGTGCCCGTAGGCGCGCTCGTGCTCCTGGTGGAAGCGCGTCAGGACATCGGCGTACGCGCCGTCGTCGATCCGCTCCGGCGGCAGGTCCACCGTGATCTCATAGGCCTGCCCGACGTAGCGCATGTCGGCGTGGCGCCTGAGCACTCGGCTCTCGACGGGGACCGCCTGGCGTGCCAGCGCGTCCTGTCCCTCGGCCTCGAGCTCCTCGTACGCCTTGTTCAGGGCGGTGAGGTCAATGTCGTCGCTGATGAACCGGCGTGTCACGGAGAAGTCGTGCCGGATGTCGGCCACCAGACAGCCCAGAGCGGACAGTGCCGAGGACCCGAGCGGGACCAGCACCTTCGGCACACCGAGCTCGCGCGCCATCGTGGCGGCGTGCAGCGGGCCGGCGCCGCCGAAGGCCATGAGGGTGAACTCCCGGGGGTCGTATCCCCGCTGGAGGGAGACCATCCGCACCGCGTTGAGCATGCTGGCCTCGGCGATCCGGATGACGCCCAGCGCCACCGTCTCGCGATCGAGCTGGAGCTCGCGGGCGAGCGCGTCGACGGCCGCGGCCGCGGCTCTCGCGTCGAGCTTCATCCGACCGCCGAGGAAGGTGGCCGGATCGATCCTCCCCAGCAGCAGGTTCGCGTCGGTCACCGTGGCGCTCGTACCGCCGTGGCCGTAGCACGCGGGGCCGGGCATCGCTCCGGCGCTCTGCGGCCCGACGCGCAGGGCCCCGCCGGAGTCGACCCATCCGATGGAGCCGCCTCCGGCCCCCACGGTGTGGATGTCGACCATGCGGACCCGGAGGGGACGGCCGTCGATCTCCCCCTCGGCGGTCATCCGCGGCGTCCCGCCCGTGATCAGCGAGACGTCGCAGGAGGTGCCGCCCATGTCGAGCGTGATGAGCTCGGACTCACCCGCCAGCGATGCCGTGAACGCGCTGCCGATGACCCCGCCGCTCGGGCCGGAGAGGGCGGTCGTGATCGGGCGCCCCTCCACCACCTCCGGCGTCGCGATCCCGCCGTTGGACTGGATGACGTGGAAGGTCACGTTCGACCCGCGTTCGACCAGGCCGCGGCGTACGTCCGCCATGTATCGGGCGACGCGCGGCATGGCGTAGGCGTTGGCGACCGTCGTACTGGTCCGCTCGAACTCTCGGAACTCCGGGCTCACCTCGCTCGAGAGCGACACGTGGAGCTCGGGGCTCACCGACTTGATGATCTCGGCGACGCGGCGCTCGTGATCGGGGTTGGCGTAGGCGTGGAGCAGGACGACGGCGATCGACTCCACGCTCTCCGAGACCGCGCGCCGCGCCAGCTCGACGACCTCCTGCTCGTCCAGCGGCTGGACGACGGTCCCGTCGTAGGCCATCCGCTCGCTGACCTCCCACCGCCAGCGACCGGGCACGAGGATCTGCGGCTTGTCCTGGAACAGGTCGTAGAGCTTCGGCCGCCGCTGCCTGCCGATCTCGAGCACGTCGCGGAAGCCGCGGGTGGTGATCAGCGCCGTCGACGATCCGTTGCGTTCCAGCAGCAGGTTCGTCACGACCGTCGTGCCGTGCACGATGGACCGGACCGCCTCGATGGAATGGCCGGTGTTGGCGAGGATCCGGTCGATGCCGTTGAGCAGCCCCACCGACGGGTTCGACGGCGTCGACGGCACCTTGGTGAGCGAGAGCTCCGCCGTCTTCTCGTCCATCAGGACGACGTCGGTGAAGGTTCCGCCGACGTCGACGCCAATTCGGACTCCACTCATCTCAAATGTCCTCCATGCGCTCAGGGTGTGACGGCGCCGTGGCAGGCCAGACGGTCGCCGGTTCGAGGGGGCGGTACGCGGCTCGGGCCAGAACGTCCTGCACGGCCGCCGCTTCCCGGAAGGTCGCGAGATCCCTCGACCGCTCGCCGTCGACCGAACGGACGAAGAGCTCGGCGAATCGCGCGAGGCGAGGGATCAGATCATCGATGTCGGCGGGCCCGGCATCGGGGCCCGGCGCGTGCAGCACGCGCTCGGCCCGGCCGTCGTGCAGCCGCAGGACGCCGGCCCTGTCGTCGAGAAGAAGCGTGCCCGACGATCCGACGACGCACAGCGAGCTCTCGAAGAACCCGTGCGTGGGCGTGAACGCGATGCCGGCCACGCCGCCGGCTTCGAGCCCGACGCTGACCTCGAACGCGTCGTCGGCATCGGTCCGGACGCCGCCGTGCGCGTCGACGACGGACCACGTCGTACCGCTCCCGCCGGATGCGAAGGGGCCGGCGAGCCAGTTGACGGTGTCGAGGTAGTGCGATCCGAGGGCGAGGAGCAGACCGCCGCCCTCGCGCTCCCAGAGCCAGGAGTGGGGGAAGCCCGCGAGACGACCCACCGACGGGTGCCGGACGCTCCAGGCGACGCTGCGGATCGTGCCGACCACGCCCGACTCCAGGGCCCGCTTAAGTGCCAGCCGGCCCTCGGAGAGCCTGAACTCGAAGTTCACGGCGCTGACCCCGGCGGCGCTCTCCGCGACCTTCACCAGCCGCCACGCGTCGGCGGGTGCCGGGCTCAGCGGCTTCTCACAGACGACGTGGAGTCCCTTCTCCATCGCCGCGATCGCCGGCGCCAGGTGGTCTTGCGGCTTCGTCGCGATCACGACGAGGTCGAGGTCGGCCCGGTCGAGCATCAGCCGCCAGTCGTCGTATCCCTCGGGCACGGCGTGGGTGGAGGCGGCCTCCTGGCCGCCGCCCGGCCGGCTGGAGCACACCGCGACGACGTCGCATCCGGCCGTCCCGCGCCACACCGGCAGGTGGTGGGTGAGGCCGAATCCGAGTCCGAGGATCCCGACGCGAAGGGCACGCGCGCCGCGCGGGTCAGCGAGCACTTTGACCTCCGTCGACGACCAGGGTCGTGCCATGGACGAAGGAGCTCCGCGGGGAGCCGAGGAAGTAGACGGCCTCGGCGATCTCCTCCGGCCGGCCCGCTCGTCCCAGGAGCCCGTACGCCGTCCGGAACGCCTCCGGATCCTCGCGCGACTCGATGGTCTCCAGACCCATCTCGGTCTCGGTGAGGCCCGGGCACACCGCGTTGATCCGGATGCCCCGCCGGCCGTAGTCGACGGCGACACCTCGGACCAGGCCGAGCAGGGCCGACTTGGTCATCGTGTAGACCGTGTTCGTCGGGAACCCGATCATGGCACCGACCGACGCGGTGACGACGATGGTGCCCGCGCCGCGCTCGACCATCTGCGGCAGCACGGCCTGACACGTGTTGTAGACGCCGTGCACATTGACCTCGAAGAGCTGCCGGCGGATCGCCGAGGGCGTCGTCAGCAGATCCCCCGCGTGGTTGACGCCGGCGTTGGCGACGAGGACGTCGGGCGCGCCGAGCTCGCGGCCGGCCGCCGCGGCGGCGTCCTCGTCGGTGACGTCGACCGGTCGCCAGCACACGCCCGGGATGTCCGTCTCGAGCACGTCCCACACCACGACGTCGTAGCCGCTGTCGCGGAACCGCTCGCACACGGCGCGGCCGATGCCGCGCGCCCCTCCGGTCACCAGTACTGTCTTCTTCACCTTTGCCTCCTCGACTTCGAGAAGGCTAGGTGCGAGACGTCGTGCCGATCTTCAGACAAAAACCAGAAATCGCGGGGCGGCGTTCCGTACCTACGGCTGAGAGGCGGGTGCCCGGACTGTCGCCGCCCACCACGCCTCCTCCTCAGCGGAAGGCTGCGTGGCCGGTCATCGCCTGGCCGACCACGAGAGTGTGCATCTCGACCGTGCCCTCGTAGGTCAGGACCGATTCCAGGTTGTTCATGTGCCGGATCACGGGGTACTCGAGCGAGATGCCGTTCGCCCCGAGCACGGAGCGCGCGGTACGGCAGATCTCGAGCGCTCCCCGGACGTTGCTGAGCTTGCCGATGCTGACCTGCTCCGGCCGGAGCCGGCCGGCGTCCTTGCGTCGGCCGAGGTGGAGCGCGAGGAGCAGGCCCTTGGTGTACTCGAGGTTCATCTCCACCAGCTTCTGCTGGGTCAGTTGGAAGGCCGAGATCGGCTTCCCGAACTGGACCCGCTCGTTGGCGTAGTCCAGGGCGGCTTGGAGAGACGAGCGGGCAGCGCCCAGGGCGCCCCACACGATCCCGTAGCGCGCCTCGTTGAGGCAGCTCAGCGGGCCCTTGAGGCCGCGGACGTCCGGGAAGGCGGCCGACTCCGGCAGGCGGACGCCGTCGAGGACGAGTTCGCTGGTGACCGAGGCCCGCAGCGACTGCTTGTGCTTGATCTCCGGAGCGCTGAAGCCGGGCGTGGCCGTCGGCACCACGAAGCCGCGGATGCCGTCCTCGGTGCTCGCCCACACGACGGCCACGTCGGCGATCGTCCCGTTGGTGATCCACATCTTCCGGCCGTCGAGGACCCAGTCGCTCCCGTCCCGGCGTGCGCGGGTCCGCATACCGCCCGGGTCGGAGCCGATGTCGGGCTCGGTCAGGCCGAAGCAGCCGATCGCCTCGCCTGCCGCCATCCGAGGGAGCCACTCGCTTTTCTGCTCCTCGCTTCCCCAACGCCAGATCGCGAACATCGCCAGCGACCCCTGCACCGACACCAGCGAGCGGATGCCCGAGTCGGCGGCCTCGAGCTCCAGGCACGCCAGGCCGTACTCGGTGGCCGACATCCCGGCGCAGCCGTAGCCCTCGAGGTGCATGCCGAGGACGCCGAGGGCGCCGAGTTCCTTGGCCAGTCCGCGGACGTCGTCGATGGTCCCGCGCTCGAACCAGTCGGCGACGTGCGGCTCGATGCGCTCCGCGCACAGCCGGCGCACCGACGCGCGCACGGCCTTCTCGTCGTCGGACAGGAGGTCGTCGATGCCCACCGGGTCCAAGGGCTTGAACGGCGGCAAGGTGGTCGTAGCGCTCATCACTGTGTCCTACCTTTCGAGTACGGGTCTGAAGTGGTCATTCGTGAGATCGGTCGGCCCGGGGACTCTCGGTATGGCTGTCATCGTTTCGCCGCCGGATGGCTGAGGGGACTCGGGCCGCCCGGAGTCCTCGCGGCGACTCGACCGCTGATCGGGACACGCGCGCCCGACCAGCCGCCACACCGATCGCTCTTGTCAACTTCCTTGGGAAGTCTCCTCGGTCAGCATCCTGCGTACCTCGTCGTTGTGCTGGCCCAGTCGCGGCGGCGCCGCGTAGCCGGTCACGGGTGTGGCCGAGAAGGTGATCGGGCTGCGCACCTGCCGAGGCCGATCGGCGCCGACAGACACGGTCGGCTCCAGGCCGAGCCGCTCGGCCAGCCGGAAGCCGTCGGCGATGGTGCCGACCTTGCCGGCCGGCACCCCGACGGCCGACAGTCTCCGGACCCACGATGCGACCGTGTCCGCCGCCAGGAGGTCCTCGATCAGCTCGACGAGCTCGGCTCGGTGTGCCACCCGGTCGGCGTTCGTCGCGAACCTCCGATCGTCGGCCAGGGCGGGGACGCCCAGGACCTCGGCCAGCCTGCCGAACTGTCCGTCGTTGCCGCAGCAGATCGCCACATGACCGTCCTTCGCCCGCAAGGTCTCGTACGGTGCGATCGAGGGGTGCCGATTGCTCATCGGCCCGGGCGCCTCCCCGGTCGTCAGGTACGCCGACGCCTGGTTCGCCAGCGATCCGAGCAGGCTCGACAGCAGGTTCACCTCGACGTGCTGTCCGCGGCCGTCGGCCTCGCGCGCGCGGAGCGCGGCGAGAATGCCGATGACCGCGTCCCTCGAGGTGAGGACGTCGACCAGGGCGACGCCGACCTTCATCGGGTCGTCCGGATGACCGGTGATGCTCATCAGACCACCGACCGCCTGGACGAGGAAGTCGTAGCCGGCCAGCTCCGCACCGCCGCGACTGCCGAACCCGGTCACCGACGCGTAGACGACGCCGGGGTTGCGCGCGGCGACGGCGTCGTACCCGAGGCCGTGGCGGGCCAGCGAGCCGGCCCGGAAGTTCTCGATGAGGACGTCGCAGCGGGCGGCGAGCTCCTGCGCGAGCTCGAGGTCGCCGGGATCGGCGAGGTCGAGCTCGACCGACTTCTTCGAGCGGTTCGCGCACTCGAAGTACGAGCTCGCGCTCCCCGTCCACGGCGGACCCCACTGCCGGGTGTCATCGCCCACGCCGGGGCGTTCCACCTTGATGACCTCGGCACCGAGGTCGGCGAGCGTCGCGGCGGCGAGCGGGCCGGCGAGCACCCGGCTGAAGTCCGCCACCAGGACGCCGTCGAGAGGGCGGGTCACGGCGTGCTCGTGGCCGCGAGCCGGCCGTTCACGCGCCGCGGCAGGCGCCAGGGGTTGGCCGCCCGCGCCTCGGGCGGGAGCCAGTCGTCGCGCACGGACTGGTAGGCCACCGGTCGGACGAACCGGGCCAGGCCATGCGCACCCACCGAGGTCGCCGACGGCACCGACGTCGACGGCCAGGGGCCCCCGTGCTGCTGCGCCCAGGTGAAGGCGACGCCGGTGGGCCACTCGTTCACCGTGACCCGCCCCGCCTTGCCGCTCAGCTGCGCCACCAGTCCCGGCGCCTGCTCGTCAGCCCCGGTGCCGACGAAGACGCCGGCCGCCAGCGAGGACTGGAGTCGCTCGATGACCTCCGCGAGCTGCCGGTCGTCGTCGTACTCGCACACGAGGACGACGGCGCCGAAGCACTCCTCGAGCAGGCGGCTGCCGTGTCTCAGGGCGGTGATGTCGGCGCGCAGGACGGCGGCCGGCGCGGCCCACCCCGCGCCGGAGGACGGGATCTCCGCGACGAGCTCGGCTCCCGCCTCGACCATCGCCCCGAGTCCGGCGACCACGGCGTCCGCGATGCCTCGGGTCAACATCACCGGGGTGGGGGCAGACGCTCGCAGCGCGGTGGCGACGGCGTCCGCGGCCCCCGACCCGGCCGGCGCGAGCAGCAGGCCGGGCTTGGTGCAGAACTGGCCGTGGCCGAGCGTGAAGGAGCCGACGAAGCCGCGAGCGACCGCATCGACATCGGCGGCTCCGGCGCGGGTGAGGACGACCGGGTTGACCGTCCCCATCTCGGCGTACACCGGGATCACGACCTCGCGCTCGTTGGCGATGCGCCAGAGAGCCAGGCCACCGGCTTGCGAGCCGGTGAAGGCCACGGCCGCGATCTCCGGGGCGCGTACCAGGTCGACGCCGACCTGATGACCGTTGACCACCGCGAAGGCGCCGGGCGGCGCGCCCTGCGCGGCGAGCGCCTCCTGGGCGATCTCCGCCTGCCGCATGGTCAGGCCGACGTGGGCGGGATGCGCCTTGACCACGACCGGACAGCCCGCGGCGAGCGCCGCTGCGGTGTCGTTGCCCAGCACGCTGAAGGCGAACGGAAAGTTGCCGGCGCCGAAGACCGCCACCGGCCCCATGGGGCGGTTGACCCGGACGAGGCCGGGGGTGGTGGGCGTGGGGTCGTCGATCGTGACCTCGAGGTAGGAGCCCTCGGCCGCGACGTCGCCGTAGAAGCGGAGCTGGCCTGCCGTCCTGGTGACCTCGCCGGTGAGCCGCTCGAGCCCCAGCGCGGTCTCGCGGTCGGCGAGCGTGGCCAGCTCGTCGCGGTGGAGCTCCAGGGCGTCCGCCATCGCGTGCAGCCAGCGACGGCGCTCGGCGGGGCTGGTCGCCGCCAGCGACGGCGCGGCGGCGTCCGCGCTCGCCAGCACCGAGGCGAGCAGCTCGGGGCCGGTCTCTGCGACGGTGGCGACCACACCGCCCGTCCGGGGATCGAAGGAGGTGACGGTCATCGGATGCTCCTCACGGCCTCCACGAGGACGTCCACGCCCTCGTCCAGCAGTTCCATGGGGATGACCAGTGGTGGCAGTAGCCGGATGACGTTCCCGAACGTGCCGCACTGGAGGGTGAGGACGCCCGCCTCGTGACAGCGTGCGACCACGGCTCGGGCGACGTCGGGCGCGGGCCGTCTGGTGCCGGGCCTGACGAACTCGAGCGCAAGCATGGCGCCGCGTCCACGGACCTCACCGACGACGGAGTCGGGACCGACGAGCGCCGCCAGCCGCGGCAACACGCGCCGCTCGATCTCCCGGGCCCGGTCGACCAGCCCCTCGCTCTCGATGGCCTCGATGGCGCCCAGGGCGGCGGCGCAGGCGACCGGGTTGCCGGCGTAGGTACCGCCGAGACCGCCGGCGGGCACGGCGTCCATGAGGTCGGCCCGTCCGGTCACGGCGGCCAGCGGCAGACCACCTCCGAGCGCCTTCGCCGTGGTGATGAGATCGGGGACGACGCCCTCGTGCTCGCAGGCGAACATCGCGCCGGTGCGCGCCAGACCGGTCTGGATCTCGTCGGCGACGAAGACGATGCCGTGCTCGTTCGCGAACTCCTGGACGCCCTTCAGATAGCCCGGGGGCGGCACGATGAATCCGCCCTCACCCTGGATCGGCTCGGCGACGATCGCCGCGACGTTGTTCGCGCCGATCTGCGTCGTCACGATCTCTCTGAGGGCCTCGAGACCCTCTGCCGCCGCATTCTCGGGCCCGGACGGCCAGCGATACGGGTAGGGAGACGGCGCCCGGTAGATCTCGGGTGCGAACGGGCCGAAGCCCTGCTTGTAGGGCACGTTCTTCGCGGTCATCGACATCGTGAGCAGGGTGCGCCCGTGGTAGGCGTGGCCCAGGACGACGACCGCCGGGCGCCCGGTAGCCGTCCGGGCGATCTTGATCGCGTTCTCGACGGCCTCGGCGCCCGTGCTGAACAACGCCGTCTTCTTGGCGTGGTCGCCCGGCGTCAGGCGGTTGAGCGCCGCCGCGACATCGACGAATCCGTCGTACTCGGTGACGAGGAAACACGTGTGGGTGAAGCGCTCCGCCTGCTCGGTGAGCCGCCGCACCACCGCGGGGTGGGACGCGCCGACGCTGGTGACCGCGATGCCGGAGGCGAGGTCGATGATGTGGTTGCCGTCGACGTCGACGAGGACTCCCCCTCCCGCGCGGTCGATGAAGACGGGCATCGTCGTACCGAGGCCGTCTGCGATCTCGGCCCGTCGCCGCTCGTGGAGCTTGACGGACTTCGGTCCCGGTATCACCGTCGTGACGATGCGACGCTGTTCGGGTATGGACATGACTTACCTCCGCCAGATGTGCTTGAGGCAAGGTAGGGAAGCTCGGTCTACTGGTCCATGGATGATTCCGACCAATTCCCGGCGCTCTTCGTCGGAATGACCAACGCCGGCAGGCCTTCTACGGCCGCCTCGACAACGCCACCCACTTCACCGCCGTCATGGTGAATCCCGGCCAGTGTTCCTCGCGCCGCGTTTCCGTGCGCAGGACGACCCGCGTTCTCGACGCCGACGCGGGCCGGGTCGGCACCGGCGCCCGCGACCGCTGCGGAGGTCGGGGAGGGCGTCCAGGATTCGTCGCCGCTGCCGTCAGCGGCACTCCATGTCGCCCGCGACCTTGGTCAGGACGGCGCGTTTGATCGCCGCGTACTCGGCGTCGGAATCTGCGGCGAATACGTGCACGAACCTTGCGGCGCCGCCGTCGCCGCACACCAGGCGTGTCGCGGCGTCACCGTCGTAGCGGAGGTCCTCGCGCATCAGATCCAGGGGCTTGCCGGGCGATACCCGCACCGTGGCTCGAACGCCGTCCGGCGAGAGAGCGTTCAGAATCGCCTCATCGTGCAGGACGACAGCCGAGAACAAACCAAGGCCGTGCTCGTCGTCGCCTTCGCGGAGGGCTGTGCACCTGGCGACAGGGCCCGCGCCGAAGGCGCCGAGCTGTGCCAGATCGCTGTTCTTCTTCCGTACGGTCGCGGGCAGCTCCACACCGCAGGGTGATTCGCCCGGGGCGAGGTGTACGGCCTCCATCCCGGACCAGTCGAAGGTTCCGGGGTCGGGGAACGGCTCGCCGCCACACCTGACGATCTTCGCGTTGCCGACGGCGAGCAGGATCTTCGCGGCGGAATCCGCCGCGCCGCGCCGCTCCGACGCCGCGCCGGGGAGGTTGACGTTCACGAGTTCGTTCCCACAGGGGGGCAGGTAGAGCCAGCCGTCGATGCGGTCGCCGCTGGGCCTGATCATCCCCGGCAGGCCGTGGCCCAGCGGGACGATGCCGAGCCTCCACCACAGATGTGCCTTGAGCGGCGTCTTCATCACGGTGGCGGTCAGCCGCCAGTCGCCCGCCGTGACGGTGCACTCCGCGTCACCCCATTGGTCCTCACCCTCGGCGACCTCCCAGGACGTGTCGC
The DNA here is from genome assembly GCF_001570405.1 of Microtetraspora niveoalba. Taxonomy (GTDB): domain Bacteria; phylum Actinomycetota; class Actinomycetes; order Streptosporangiales; family Streptosporangiaceae; genus Microtetraspora; species Microtetraspora niveoalba. Next base: position 24,275 of record NZ_BBYM01000032.1, read on the forward strand.
CGGGTGGTGGGCCTGTATCGAAGCCGGTCAGAGCCATTCGCCGGTCGCGACCCGGCGCGGCCCGGAACCCGAGCGCGCCGTCCCCCACCACCGACACCGCTCACCCACAACGGGCGGGAACGTGCGCTTCTCGCGGCCCACGGGGCCGCCGTACGAGCACGGGGAGCCGGGAATCCGGCCCGGTGACGCCGGTCCTAGGAGTTGCTCCACGACCGTGTCGACAGAACCAGGCGGTAGCCGTCGGGGTCCTGGAGTGTGACGCCCCACTCGTCCCAGTACGGGTTGTGCGCCGCGACCCGGGTGCACGTCTGCGTGGTCAGGTTCCAAGGGTGTCCACATGTGGACCGGCAGGTGTCTGTCCGCCCCTCCCGATCTCGTCATCACTGTGCCAGGCACTACCGCGGCCTGGACGATGACGAGATGAGGAGTACGAGGTGGGCACGATCAGCGTTTTCGTGAGCGTCTGTGTGGACGGCGTCATGCAGGGGCCCGGCCGGGCGCTGGTGGTGTCGGCGGTGGCCACGGAGACGGGCGGCGGCGACGAGGCGAAGTTCCTGCCGGCGGTGCGGGGCATCGCCCGCCTGGAGCACGGAGCGTATGGGCCGCTCGTCGGGTTCGACGACGCGCTCGTCCTCCGCCGGCCTTGGCTCCTCAGGCCCCGAGTTCGCCGAGGGCTGCGCGGGAGCGGGCGATCTGCTCGCGAGTGCGGGCGGACCAGACGGGTTCGTTGAGCCGGCTGAGCAGGGCATAGCAGGCAGTGAAGTGATCAAGGGCCGCGCGTTCGTCACCCCGCCACCGGCAGATCTCCCCCAGGGCATACGCGGTTATGGCCTCCCCTAGGGCGTCGCCGGCACGGGCGCACATCTCCCTGCAGTCGGCGAGCATGCGCGCGGCGCGGTCGAAACGGCCCAGCGCGCCCTCGGCCTCCGCCAGCCGGCGCAGCGCGATCCGCTCGCCGTTGTTCCATCGCAGCTCGCGGCTGAGGTCGAAGCTCATCCGGTAGTGGCCGACGGCCTCCTCGACCCGGCCCATCTCGTAGCAGGCGATCCCCATGCCGCGCCATATGCGGGCGCTGTGGACGACGCTCTCGCCGTCGGCGAGCGCAAGAGCGCGCCGGGAGGTCGTGACGGCGTCGTCGTAACGGCCCAGGTACAGCTGAACTGCGGCGACCTCGGTCCACGCGGTCAGCAGGCCGTGCGTGTCGCCGAGGGTGATGAAGCGGTCGGCCGCCCGGGTGGCGACGGCCAGCGCGGACCGCAGATCGTCCTCCATAGTGGCGGCGACCCCGAGCAGCGCGTACGCGGCCGAGTGCCGGTCCCCCGCCCCTTCACAACGATCCAGCAGCCGGCGGAACTCCACGGCGACGGTGTGGGCGCGCCTGCGGTCCACTTCGGCGTCGGCGCGCACCAGCCGCAGGCGCGTCTCGGCGGAGGCGTCGCCTGCCCTCGCGGCGGCCTCGATCGCCTCCCCCAGCAGGTACACGGCGTCGTCGTGGAAACCGCGCAGGATGAGGAACGGCGCCAGGGCGTGGGCGAGGTCGGCCGACACCGTCACCAGGCCCGCCCTGGCCGCCGTCACCACCACCGCGATGAGCAAACTGCGCTCCGCCGACAGCCAGGCGCCGCCCTCGGCCGAGGGCGGCGTCCGCGCCGGGACGCCGGAAGGCGGCGGCGCGAAGGCGAGGGGCAACTCGCGCGCGGCGTCGGTGACCCGGACCCGCGCCTCGGCGGCGACCCGGCGCAGCGCCGCCTCCCGGCACCCTTCGCTCTCCTCGGCGGCGAAGAGCTCGGAGGCGAAGCTCCGCAGCAGGTCGTGCATTCGGTATCGGGGCTGTGCCGCCGCGTCGATGTCGCTCCCACTGATCAGACCGGCGGCGGCGAGCTCCTCCAGGGAGTGGTCGACGTCGTGCGCGGACGCGCCCACGAGCGCGGCCACGGTCCACGCCGCCACGCTGTCGGCCGTGATCGGTCCGAACATCCGGAACGCCTGCCGGGCCTGCGGGGACAGCGTCGCATAGCTCATCGCGAACGTGGTCCGCACGTCCAGCTGTCCGGAATGCAGCTCGTTCAGGCGCGCCGGCGTGTCGGTGAGCCGCCGGGCGAACTCGGCCAGCGGCCACGCGGGACGCGTGACGAGGCGTGCTCCGGCGATGCGCAGCGCGAGTGGGAGCCGTCCGCAGGCGCGCAGGATCGCCTCCGCCGACTCCGGGTCGCTCTCCACCCGATCGGTGCCGGCCACACCCGCGAGCAGGTTGCGGGCGTCGGCGGGTGGCGGCACGTCCAGGGTGAGCGCGACCGCGCCCGGCATCGTGGGAAGGGGCCCGCGGGAGGTGACGATGACCGCCGACCTCGGTGTCCCCGGGACAAGCGGCCGCACCTGGGCCTCGCCGCCCGCGTCGTCGAGCAGCACCAGGACCGCACGGTCGGCGATCCGGGCCCGGTACATCGCCGCCTGCTCCTCCATGGAGGCGGGCATGACAGCGGCGTCCACGCCGAGCGCCCGCAGCAGTTCGGCGAGTAGGTCGGCCGGGTCGCGGGGGGACGGCGAGGCGCCGCCCAGCCGGACGAACAGCTGTCCGTCGGCGAATTCCTCCCGCAGTTGGTGGGCGACGTGCACGGCCAGCGTGCTCTTGCCGACGCCGGGCGGGCCGGACACGACCGCGATCGCGGGCGCCGCGCTGCCCCGGTCGGTACGGCCGGCTGTTGCGCGCAGCGCGGCGATCACCTTGCGCGTCTCGGACTCGCGCCCGACGAAGTCGGCGATGTCCGCGGGGAGCAGGCAGATCCCCCTCCACGCGGGCTCCCGCCGCTCAGCCGCGTTCGGGGCGGATGCGTCCAAGACGGCCGCCGGTGCGGCCGGTTCGACGGGAGCGTCGTTCAGGATCGCCGCGTGCAGGTTCCGTAACTCCTGCCCCGGCTCCACGCCCAACTCGGCGACGAGCACCGACCGCGCCCGCCGGTACGCCTCCAGCGCCTCGGCGCGCCGCCCCGCCCGGTGCAGCGCCACCATGAGCCGATGCCACAGCCGTTCGCTGAGCGGGGCGGTCTCCACCAGCGGGGTCAGTTCGGCAACGAGTTCGTCGTGCAGGCCGAGCCGCAGGCGCACGTCGATCCAGTCGAGCCTGGCGCTCTCCCTCCTCTCCTCGAGTTCGGCGATGCGCGCGGTCACCGGCCCGGCCAGCGGCACGTCCTCGGCGGGCCTGCCGCGCCACAGCGACAACGCCCGCGCGAACAGGCGGTGGGCCTCGGCCAGGTCGCCGCGCGCCGACTCCAGACGTGCCTGCCGTACGGCCTCGTCGAAGGCGAGGAGATCGAGCCGGTCGGGATCGAGCGTGAGGAGGTAGCCCTGCCCCTGTGTCTCCACCTCGATCGCGGCCTTGCGGAGCACCGCCACATAGGTCTGCAGGTTGGCCAGGGCAGATCTGGGCGGGTCGTCCCAGACCGAGGCGATCAGCCGGTCTCTGGAGACGACGGCGTTCGGATGGAGCAGGAAGGAGCTGAGCACCGCGCGCGGCTTGGCCGCTAATCGCACGGGCCGCCCAGCCTCAGCGATACGGACCGGTCCGAGGATCGCAAAGTCCACTTTCGCCTCCCGAATCCGCTCAGCGAAAACCCCCGACGAGGACCCTTTTGACCTTCTGTAGCGACTTTATGGGGATTCTGTGGGCGCGCATAGGAGCTTGATCGAAGACATCCGAAAGGAGGTGGGCTCAGTGAAGATCGAGGTTCGCAAGGTCGAGGCGGTCAAGGCGACCCAGTTCATGACCTGACGCGCCGCCTGTCAGTAGATCGGCGGGGGACGGCGCGACCGTCCCCCGCCCGTTTCGTCCGATCGACCCTCTGGAGTGGCGATGCGAGTGATATTGAAAGAGTGCGCCTGGGAAGCCCTCGGTGACGACCTCATCGTGGTCCACGACCCGCGTGAGGCGTTCACCCTGGCCGACCCCGAAGGCCGGATCGCGGCGCTCCTCGACGAGCTCGGCCGCGGGCCCGCGACGGCGGAGAAGCTGAGCGCCGCGCTGACCGCGCGGGGCTTCGCCGCCACGGTCGCGGACGTCCGGGACGGGCTGGACGGACTCGACTCCCTCGGCCTGGTCGAGAACGCGGACGAACGGTGGCTGGGCGCGCCCGACGCCGACGAGCGCCACTTCTCCAACCTGACCTTCTTCGGCTCCTTCGCCGGACTGCACACCTCGCGCGCGGAATTCGTCCGGCGGTTGCGCGACTCGCACGTCCTCGTGCTCGGCGCCGGCGGCGGCGGCTCCTCTCTCGTGCAGTGCCTGGCGGGGCTCGGCGTCGGCGCGCTGACGCTGGTGGACCGCGACGACATCGCGCCGCGCAACTTCGCCCGACAGTTCCTGTACCGGCATGTCGACATCGGCCGGTCGAAGGTCGACCGCGCCGCCGAATGGGTGCGCGAATACGACCCCGGCATCGAGGTCCGTGCCGTCGACCGGTGGATCTCCGGCCCCGAGGACCTGAAGGACCTCACCGAGGACGTCCACGTGGTGGCCGGCGGCCTGGACGGCGCTCCGGACGCCAACCTGTGGGTGAACGAGGCCGCACTGCGCGCGGGGGTCCCTCTCGTCGCCGGCGGAATGACCCGCACGCAGCTCATCTACTTCTCCGTCGATCCGGGCAAGAGCGCGTGCCTGCGATGCGACGAGTCGGACCTGCCCGACCCGGACGAACACTCCTCGGCGGGGGTCGCCCACCGGCTCACCCGCGGGCTCCGGCTCGCCAACGGGCTCACCGGGCCGATGGCCATGCAGGTCGGCTCGCTGGTCGCCTACGAGGTCATGCGCTACCTGACCGGCATCGAACCGCCGCGGGCCGCCGGGTCCCGTGTCATCCTCGACCTGCGCAACGGGCTCATCCCCACCTGGGAGCCGTTCCCCCGCGACCCCGACTGCCCGGCGTGCGCTCTGGCCCGGCGGTGACGGGATGAACGGCACCACGGTCCCGCTGCGCCCGCTCACCCTGGTGGAGGAGGGCGATGAGGTACTGGTCGGCGATCCCGACACCGGCACGTTCGTGACCATGCCCGCCGTGGGCGGAGTGGTGATCTCCGCACTGCTGCGCGGCGCGACCGCGGAGGAGGCCGCCGCCGAGGCCGAGGCGTTCGCCGGGGAGCCGGTCGACATGCCGTCGTTCGTGGCGACCCTCGCCGAACTCGGCTTCGTGGACGATCGGCCCGGCGAGGAACGTCAGGCCGCTCGCACCGCACCCATCCAGATGCGCCGCTGGATGGGCTGGGTGAGCCAGCGGATGGCCCGCCCTTTCTTCGGCCCGGTGGCCTGGACCGGCTACGTCGTCCTCGCGTCGTTCTGCCTCGCCGTCTTCATCACCTCGCCGTCCCTGTTCCCGAGCCCGGCGCGGGACGCGTTCCTGTTCGACGACATCGGGCTGAGCGCCCTGCTGCTCATGCCGTTCGTCATGGTCTCGACGGCCCTGCACGAGTGCGGGCACTGGCTCGCCGCGCGAGCGATCGGCGTCAAGTCCCGCTTCGGCATAGACCGGCGGATGATGCTGCTCGTCTTCGAAACCGACCTCACCCAGGTGTGGACGGTGCCCCGCCGCCAGAGGTACGGCCCACTGCTCGGCGGCATGGCGACGGATGCGGCCGTGCTCAGCCTGCTGCTGGGGGCCCGCCTGCTGATCCAGCAGGGACTGTGGGCGCCGCCGCAGCCGGTGGACGCGACGCTCGCGGTGTGGGTGTTCGTGAAGCTGGCCGGCTTGCTGTGGCAGTGCATGATCTTCCTGCGCACCGACCTGTACGCGGTGCTGGTCAACGCCCTCGGCTGCCGCGATCTGTGGCGGGTCAAGACGCTGCTGCTGCGGCGGGCGTTCGGCCGCCTCACACCCGAGCAGGCCGAGGAACTGGCCGGGGCCGCCCCCGCCGACCTGCGGGCCGGCCGCTGGTTCCGTTGGCTGTGGCTGGCCGGATTCGTCGGCGTGCTGGCCTGGTTCGTCTTCTTCGTGGTCCCCGTCGCCGTGACCGTGCTCCGGTGGGCGGCGGACGGTCTCCTCCTCGGACCGTTCGACCTCCGGTTCTGGTACTCACTGCTGTGCACGGCCCTGCTGCTCGGCCCGGTAGCCCTCGCCATCTACCTGACAGCCAGGGAGTACGCCCTCTGGGCCCGCGTACGGACATTGCTCGTGCGCCGGACGCGCCTCGACTGACGATCCGGTGAACGGTGCACGGCGGCCGGCTCTTCGGGGGGCGGACGTACGACGACCTTCTGGGGCACGGGACGACAGTGGGACCATCGCCTCATCACCGAGGGCGAAGCCCATCTCCGCCGCGCCGAGCGAGGAGTGCGAGCAGCGTGCGCCCGAGCCGTGAACGCTCGGGCGCGGCTGATCCCAGGCTGTCGTGGCGCGACCGCTAGGGAGTGTCTGACAAATGCTGCGAGCCGTTCGATGGGCGGGCCGAAAACCGGTTGAGCGGGCGGGCCGAAAACCGGTTGGGCGGGCGACAGGGGTCGGATAGCCTTCCGCGATGGACACGATCGTCACGACGCTCGCGGAGCGTCCGGAGCTCTGCGCCGGGCTGCGGGAGATGGCCGACGACTGGCCGCTGTTCGTCCTGAACGACCCGGTCGGCTGGTCGCACTTCGGCCGGCTCGCCGACACCTTCCCGGAGTTCACGTTCGTCGCGACCGAGGGGGGCGAGGTCGTCGCCCGCGCGTACTCGGTGCCGTTCCGGCTCGACGCGCCCGGACGCGGAGAGCTGCCCGCCGGCGGGTGGGACCAGGTGCTGATGTGGGCCTTCTCGGACCATCGTCGCGGCGTTCCGCCGGACACGGTGAGCGCCCTCGAAATCACGGTGCGGCCCGACCTTCGGGGCAAGGGCCTCTCCGGGACGATGCTGGCCGCGATGCGGGCGAACACGCGCTCCCTCGGCTTCGCGTCGCTGGTCGCGCCCGTACGCCCGAACGGGAAGCACCGCGAACCCGCGACGCCGATGGCGGAGTACGCCCGGCGAACCCGCGAGGACGGGCTGCCGGTCGACCCGTGGCTGCGCACCCATGCGCGCGCCGGTGGAGTGATCGTCTCGGTCGCCCCCGTCTCGATGGCGGTCGCGGGGTCGCTGGACCAGTGGCGGGAGTGGACCGGCCTGCCGTTCGACACGGACGGCTGGGTGGAGGTGCCGGGCGCGCTGGTGCCGGTGCACTGCGTGCCGGAACACGGTTACGCCACCTACGCCGAGCCGAACGTCTGGGTGCGGCACGACCTGACGTGACGCCCCGGAGGCGTCCGGCCCATCTGAGCCCCCGAGGACCTGTTCGCGGTCGCCGACGCCGGGCTTCCTGGTTGCCGGCGGCGCGGCGGGGCATGAACCGGCTACGGGGCGCCCACCCGTGACCTGCGGAAACGGATCACATGGTGGCGGCGTGCCGGCAACCTCACCGGACATGACCGCACGGATGCGGCGTGGCCCGCCACCACCAGGGGCCGATACGGCCGGCGTGCCGCCGTCCCCCGGACGGTGAGCGCCGGCAGGAGGGACGGATCAAATGAAGGCGTTCGTGATGAAGGAGATCGGGCGCGTCGGCTTCATGGAGAAGCCCGTTCCGCGGCCGGGCCCGGGGGACGCCGTCATACGGACGACAAGGGCCCTCATCTGTACATCGGACTCCCACACGGTCAGCGGCGGCATCGGTCCTCGCGAGAACCTGACACTGGGGCACGAAGCGGTGGGCATCGTGGACTCCGTCGGAAGCGAGGTGGCGTACTTCCGGCCCGGCGACCGCGTCCTGGTCGGCGCCATCACCCCCGACTGGGGCGACCCGTCCTCACAGAATGGGTACCCGTCGCAGTCCGGCGGGCCGCTCGGGGGCTTCAAGTTCGCGAACTCCAAGGACGGCGTGTTCGCCGACTATTTCCACGTGAACGAGGCCGACGCCAATCTCGCCCGAATCCCGGACGGCATTCCCGACGAGATGGCGGTCTACTGCGCCGACATGCTCTCGACCGGGTTCATGGGGGCCGAGAAGGGGAGCATCCCGATCGGCGGGACCGTCGCCGTCCTCGCGCAGGGCCCGGTGGGCCTGATGGCGACGGCAGGGGCCAGGCTCCGCGGTGCCGGCCTCGTCATCGGGGTCGAATCCGTCCCACGCCGGCAGCGGCTCTCGCGCACGTACGGCGCGGACGAGATCGTGGATTTCACCGACGAGGACGTCCTCGGGCGGATCCTGGAGCTGACGGGTGGTGAGGGAGTCGACACCGCCATCGAGGCACTGGGCGCGGATGTGACGTTCCAGACCGCGGTCAAGGTGACCAAGCCCGGCGGCACGATATCCAACGTCGGCTATTTCGGCGCAGGGGAGTTCGTGCGCATTCCCCGCGTCGAGTGGGGGGTCGGAATGGCCGACAAGACGATCGCGACCGGGCTCTGCCCCGGAGGAAGGCTGCGCATGGAGCGACTGCTGCGGGTCCTGGAGACGAAGCGGGTCGACCCCACCCACATGACGACTCACGAGTTCCGCTTCGATGACATGGAGCGGGCCTTCGAGATCGCCGACAGGAAACTCGACGACGTCGTGAAAGTGCTGATCACCTTCTAGCTCCGCACTCTTCCGGCCCGGCGGAAGCCGCAGCGGGACGCCGGCAAGGCGACCGGCCTGCCGGCGCGGTCGTTGCGGACCCGTCGCGGCGGGGGTTGGCTCGCACCGCTGCGCAGGCTCTTCGAGGTGCCGGTCACTCAGGGACGGGAGCCGGCCGTCACATCGTTGACCGGGCAACGGGCCGGTTGCCCGGTCAGGACCCGCACCGCCTCTTCGGCGGCGAAGCGCCGCACCGTTCTGATGGCCTGCTCGGAGTAGTAGGCGGCGTGGGGGGTGACGATCACGTTGGGCAGCGTGAAGAGGGGGCTACGTGGGAGCCAGCCGCGTTGCTTCGCGGGCTCCTCCTCAAGGTCGTCCAGCGCCGCGCCGGCGATCCATCCCTCGGTGAGCGCCTGGTAGATCGCCGTATCCTCCACTATCGGGCCGCGCCCGGTGTTGATGAGGATGGCGGTCGGCTTCATCCGGCGGAACGTCGCACGGTCGAAGGTGTGGTGTGTCTGCGGGGTGAGCGGCGCCTGGATCACCAGGTAGTCGGCACCCTCCACGAGCTCGTCGAAGGACACCGGCCGCACCTGGCATGATCGGATCTCGGACTCGTCGAGGAACGGATCGTGCGCCCAGACCTCGACACCGAACACTCGCGCGCGCTCGGCGATCAGCCGTGCGATGAAGCCGAAGGACAGCAGCCCGAACACCCGTCCCCTCAGCCGCCAGATCGGCTCTCCGCTCTGCCACCGCCACGTGCCCTGCCGGGTCGCCCGGTCGTACACGCAGATCTTGCGGGCGGCGGCGAGCCAGAGCGCGACGGCGTGATCGGCGACCTCGTCGGCGCACCACTCGTTCGGGGCGTTCGTGACCTGGATGCCCCGCCGGGTGGCGGCGGCGACGTCGACGATGTCCACGCCCGTGCCGTAGCGGGCGATCACCCGGCAACGGGTGAACGCGTCGATGGCGCGGGAACCGACCCGCGCGTACTGGGTCAGGACGCCGTCGACGTCCCGGCCCTTCTCGATCACCTCGTCCTCGCTCTTGCACTGTGCGGCGAGGAGCTCGAATCCGGCGCCCTCGGCGATCGCGCGCTCGATGTCCACATCGCCGAAGTCGAAGTCGGCGATCAGGATCGTGCCTCTGGCCTCAGTGCGAGTCACGGGGAATCCCCTTGGTGCGTACGAGATCCTGGTACGACACCGCGAGCTCCAGGCAGCCTCCGGTGTCCAACTGTCCGACCGTGGAGCGGTAGATCTCCTGCCACGGTGTCTGGTTTTCGAATACCGGCGGTGTGTATCGGGTCCACCGCGCGGCGATCTCCTCGTCCGACAGGAGGACGTCGACACGCTGGTTGTCCATGTCGATGCGAATGCGGTCGCCGGTGCGCAGGATGGCGAGATTGCCGCCGACCGCGGCCTCGGGGCTGGCGTTGAGAATGGACGGCGCGTCCGAGGTGCCGCTCTGGCGGCCGTCACCGAGCGTGGGCAGCGCGGTGACGCCCAACTGGAGCAGCGCGGCGGGCACCTCCATGTTCACCACCTCGGCCGAACCCGGATAGCCGATCGGCCCGGTGTAGCGGATGACGAGGATGCAGTTCCCGTCTATGCCCAGCTCGGGATCCTCGATGCGGGCGTGGTAGTCCTCGGGCCCGTCGAAGACGACGGCGCGAAGGTCGAACACCTGCGGATCACCGGGATGTGGCAGGTAGCGGGCGCGGAAGTCGTCGGTGATGACCGAGGTCTTCATGACCGCGGAGTCGAACAGGTTGCCGCTCATGATGAGAAGTCCGCCCCGCGTGGCGAGAGGCTCGTCGAAGGGACGGATGACGGTCGGGTCGGCGGGAGGAACATCGGCCAGGTTCTCGGCCACGGTGCGGCCGGAGACGGTCACGGCGTCGCCGTGCAGGCGCCCTGCCGTCAGCAACGACCGCATGATGGCGGGGACGCCGCCGGCGCGGTAGAAGTCCTCGCCGAGGAACTCACCGGCGGGGGCGACGTTCGCCAGTACCGGGATGTCGGCTCCGACTCGTTGCCAGTCCTGCATGGACAGCGGCACCCCGACGTGACGCGCGATGGCGTTGATGTGGATGGGCGCGTTGGTCGAGGCGGCGATGGCCGAGGCGACCACGATCGCGTTCTCGAAAGCCTGCCGCGTCATGATCTCGCGCGGGGTGAGGTCCTCACGCACGAGGGCCACCGCCCGGCGGCCTGTGTCGTAGGCCATCTGCCCTCGCCGGCGATAAGGGGCCGGGATCGCGGCGCAGCCCGGCAGGGACATCCCCAAGGCCTCGGCCAGGCTGTTCATCGACAGCGCGGTACCCATCGTGTTGCAGTGACCGATGCTGGGCGCGGAGGCGGCCACGCGCGCCATGAATTCGTCGTAGTCGATCTGCCCGCCGGCGAGCAGCCGCTTCGACTGCCAGATCACCAGCCCCGAGCCTGATGAGCCTGTCCGCTCGCCATGGTGATAGCCGTTGAGCATCGGCCCTCCGGACAGGACTATCGCCGGGATGTTCACCGTCGCCGCCGCGGTCAGGCACGCGGGCGTGGTCTTGTCGCAGCCTGTCGTCAGGACGACTCCGTCGAGTGGATACCCGTAGAGCACCTCGACCAGCCCGAGGTAGGCGAGGTTGCGATCCAGCGCGGCGGTCGGGCGTTTACCGGTCTCCTGCAGCGGATGGACGGGAAACTCGAATGGAATGCCACCGCCGTCGCGGATCCCGTCCTTGACCCGGTCGGCGAGGGCGAGGTGGTGGCGGTTGCAGGGAACGAGGTCGCTCCCTGTTTGTGCGATGCCGATGATCGGCCGGCCCGACTGGAGCTCCGACGGGGTCAGTCCGAAGTTGAGAAAGCGCTCGAGATACAGAGCCGTCATCTCCGGATTGCCCGCGTTGTCCCACCATGCCTGGCTGCGCAGGCCGTCTGCGGTGCGCTTCGTCGATGGCATCAGACACTCCTCACCGGCCTACCAGGACTCCCGCCGGCCGGGCGCTGCCGTGGCGTAGGAGGAGTCCCCGCGCATCACAGCGCCCCTCTACCCACAGCTCAACCGCCCAACCTACGTTCGCGGGGCAGGCCCGTCCGATCCGGCCGGATACTCAAGAAGCGGAACCAGGTCCGTGGACCAGGCCGACATGACAGGTGCGAGGACCCGCCAGGCCTCTTCGGCCTCGTCACCGCGGATGGACAGGGCGGCGTTGCCGTGCAGGACGTCCAGCAGCAGTCGGCCGTAGGCAGGCAGGTCGGGGCCCCCCAACCGCGCGGTGAGGGTGAGCGGGGCGAGGGTGCGGGCGCCGGGGCCGATGCCGGTCAGTGCCAGGGTCATGCCTTCCGGCTCCAGACCGAAGCGCAGCACGTTGGGCGGGGCCTGCTCGCCGCGGCCGAAGGGCAGGTGGGGTACGGGCCGGAAACGTACCGCGACCTCTTTGCGGTCGGCCCCGAGCGCTTTGCCGCTGCGGAGCCGGAACGTCGTGCCGGACCAGCGCCAGCTTTCGAGTTCCAGCTCAACCTCGGCGAAGGTCTCGGTACGGTGCCGTGGGTCCACGCCCTCCTCCTTGGCATAGGCGGGAACGTCACGGTCGCCGATGCGACCGGCCAGATACCGGGCACGGCGGGTGCGGCGCACGACGTCGTCGTCCGTGAGAGGGCACACCGAGCGCAGCACGTCGATCTTCCGATCGCGCAGGTCACGCTCGCCGAGGCTGAGCGGTGGTTCCATGGCCACCAGGCACAGCAACTGCAGCAGGTGGTTCTGCACCATGTCCTTGAGGGCTCCGACGCCGTCGTAGTAGCCCGCCCTGCCTTCCAGCGTCAGGGACTCGTCCCAGACGATCTCCACCTCGGCGATGTGCGCGCTGTTCCAGATGGGCTCCAGCACGCGGTTGGCCAGCCGGCTGCCGAGCACGTTCTGGACGGTCGTCATGGCCAGGAAGTGGTCGACCCGGAACACCGCCTGCTCCGGCACGACCTCCGACAGCAGCCGGTTCAGCGCCACAGCGCTGTCCAGATCTTCACCGAACGGCTTTTCCAGCACGATCAGGCTGCCCGGTGCCAGGTCCGCGCCGCGCAGGGCGGCCACCGTGCCCGGGAAGATCGCTGGAGGGAGGGCGAGGTAGACGGCGACGGGACCGTCGCCGGCGATGGCCGACGCGACGTCGGTGACGTCCGTGGCGTCGGCCCGCAGGTAGCGGGCGCGCTCCGCGATCGCCTTCCTGGCGTCCGCAGGCGAGGAGAAGCCATGACGGCCGAGCTGATCGGCCGCCCAGCGCCGGAACCCCTCGTCGCTCCAGTCCGCCCGGTCCACGCAGGTCAGCTGGAAGCGGTCGTCGAGATGCCCGGCCGCCCGCAGGGCGGCCAGCGCCGGCAACAGGTAGCGCGCGTTGAGGTCGCCGGTGGCGCCGAAGATGACGAGCCGGTCGATCATGTCGTGCCCCCCTTCGCTCGTGCGAGGCCAACGCCGGCGGCGATGATTCCGATGTGGCTGAACGCCTGGGGAAAGTTGCCCATGAACGTGCCCGTCGACGGGTCGATCTGCTCCGGCAGCAGCCCGAGCGGGCTGGCCCGGCCGCACAGTGAGGCGTACAGTTCCCCGGCCTGTTCGATCCGGCCCTGCTGGGCAAGGTTCTCGACCAGCCAGAAGCTGCACAACATGAAGGCGCCCTCGTCGCCGGGCAGGCCGTCGGGCGAATGATCGTGCAGGTAGCGGTAGAGCAGCCCGTCGCCGGCGGACAGACGTTCGGCGATGGCCGCGGTTGTGGCCACCATCCGCGGATGATCGGCCGGGATGACCTTCCGGAGCGGGAGCGCGAGCAGACTGGCGTCCAGCCCGCCGCCGCCGTCGAGGTGTTCGCTCAGGGACTGCGCGGCCTCGTTCCACGACTGGTCCACGATGAGCTGACGCAGTTTGCCGGCGGTGGCGCGCCACGTTGCGACCTGTCCGGGCAGGCCGAGCCGCTCACCGATCTCCGCGGCCCGGTCGAGGGCGACCTGGCACATTCCGGCCGAGTAGGTGAAGACGCGGCCCGCGCTGCGTATCTCCCAGATGCCCTGGTCCGGGTGCCGCCACGCGCTCGCGGCGGTCTCGGCCAGCTCCGCCAGGCCGGACCACAGCGCGGGCTGGATCTCACCACCGGAGCGCAGCCACTGGTCGGCGCAGTCCAGCACCTCACCGTAGACGTCGTGCTGGCGCTGGTCAGCCGCGCCGTTGCCCCATCGCACCGGAGCGGAACGCCGATAGCCTTCCAGGTCGGCGTCCTGGATCTCCTCGGGTACGGGATCGCCGCGGAGGCTGTACATGATCCGCAGCCCGCGGCTCTGTTCGAAGGCGTCGAGGACCCAGCCGAGGAAGGCGTCGGCCTCGCCGTCGAAGCCGATGCGGCGCAGTGCGAACACGGCGAAGGCGGCGTCCCGGATCCAGGTGTAGCGGTAATCCCAGTTGCGTACACCGCCGATCGGCGCGGGCAACGAGGACGTGGGGGCGGCGACCAGCGAGCCGTTGACCCAGTCGTCGCACAGCTTGAGCGTGATCGCGGCGCGGCGGACCAGCGGCTCTTCCGGGCCGCTGTAGCTGCAGCTCCGCATCCAGCGGCGCCACGCCTCGGCGGTCTCGCGCAGCATGGCCTCGGGGTCGAACCGGCGGTGGCGGTGGATTCGGCCCCAGGACAGCACGAGATCGAGGCGATCGCCCTGTTCCAGGTCGTGGACGGTGTGCAGGCCGGTCAGGGGACGGTTGGAACGCAGATGCAGGCGCAGGTCCGGCCGCCGGGACGCCTGCACTTCCAGGCCGCTGCCCAGGAGCCGGGTCTGTCCGCCACCGCGGGGGCGCAGCTCCGCCCGCATACGGACGGTCCCATCCAGAACCCGGGCGGAGCGGACGAGTTCGGCCCGGCTCGCCCCGGCGTCGTCGGTGAGGTCCGCGCCGGCGCGCAGGGCCAGCGCGTCGGTGATCCTGACCATGCCGGTCGGGCTGCGCAACTCGGTCACCAGCACCGCGGTGTCGGGCTCGTAGCGCTGCCGGGCCTCTTGCAGGTCCTCCACCGTCAGGGTGAAGTGCCCGCCTCGCGCGTGATCCAGCAGGCCGCACAACAATGGTTCGCTGTCGAAGCGAGGCAGGCACAACCATGGGATCGAGCCGTCCAGGCCGACCAGTGCCGCGGTTGTGCCATCCCCGATGAGACCGAGATCCTCCAGGGGCAGGTAGCCCTCCCGTCGGCGGACCGGGCGGAATGACGGATCGGGATCGAGCATGCCACGTTCCTCTTCTGTCGTACGGCGCACCGCCGGAGAGCCGCACGGAGCGGCGCCCTGGACCGTGCGGGCATCCGACGCGCAGATCAGGGCCGCCGGCGCCGCCGAAAAACAGGCAGACTGTGCCGCGCTGATCGAGACCCAACCCCCGGTGAGCGACCCGATGCCACACTCCGCATCGGGCATGGGCGCGCCACATCACCCCTGACAGCGCGGACAATGACAGGCCTACCCCACGGCCTCACCATGTAACGCCGCCCTCCCGCCGGAACGCCGCGCGCCGGGCTGGGCGGCGGCCACCGCCGCTCCTCGTGCCGTCCGGCTCATTCGATTTCGACGTTGTCGAGGGACCGCAGCAGGCGTGAGAGGACCCGGATGCAGGCGTCGACCTCGGCACCCGACAGGTCGCCGCCGACCTGGCGGAGCACCGCGCGCTCGCGGTCGACCACGGCTGTGATGGCGGTCCGGCCCTCCCGGGTCAGCCGGATGAGCGAGGACCTCTTGTGCGCCGGATTGGGGACGAACTCGACCAGGCCGCGCGCGGCCGCGTCGTTGATCATGCGCTGGACGAACTGGCGACTCAACGCCAGGGCCCGTCCCATCTGAGGGACGGTCATCGGCCCGTGGTCGCGGAGCATGGTGAGCACGGCCCGCACCCCTACCGACAGCCCCTCGATGGTCGCGTCCTGCTCCACCTTGCGGAAGGCACGTCGATACAGCGGCCCCACGAGGTCGAACACCTCGGCGAGCCGATCGGCCAGTTCTTCTGACGCCAGACTGCGTTCACTCTCACTCACCTCACCATAATGACACCTAGGTTGTCATTATGGTGAAACAATGACACCCTGGTTGTCATGAACGGCATGCACTGGCTCGACACCGGCACGGGTCGGCCCCTCGTCCTGCTGCACGGCGGCTTCCTGGACCACACCATGTGGGACGACCAGATCAAGGTCCTCGCCGCACACCACCGCGTCATCGCGCCCGACGCCCGCGGTCACGGCCGCTCCGCCAACTCCACCGAGCCGTACCGGCTCACCGACGACCTCGCCGCGCTGCTGCGCCACCTGGACACCGGGCCCGCGATCCTGGTGGGAGTCTCCATGGGCGCGAGCACCGCGGTCGACACCGCGCTGGAGCACCCGGACCTGGTCAGCGCTTTGGTCGTCAGCGGCGCCGGCACCAGCGAGCCGTACTTCACCGACCCATGGACCACCCAGGTCCTGGCCACGTGGCACTCGGCAATGGCGGCCGGTGACCTGGAGGCCTCGATCGAGAGGTTCATGCTCTTCGCCGCGGGCCCGCACCGAAGCCTGGACGATGTCGACCCCGACGTCACCGGCCGCCTACGCCGCATGGCCAGGGCCACCATGTCGAAGCACACCGCCGGAGAGGCCGTCCCGCTCGTCCCCGTACGCGACACCTGGGACCGCGTCGCCGGGATCGACGTGCCCGTGCTGGCCGTCAACGGCGCCATCGACTCCCCCGACCACATCGGCATGGCCGAACGTATCGCCGGCACCGTCGCCGACGGCCGCGCGATCTCGATCGACGGGACCGCGCACTACCCCAACATGGAGCGCCCGGACGTCTTCAACGACATCCTCGAGGCCTTCGTCCGCACCGTGTGACCACCCCGTGGACGGCGGTCAGGACGCCGAAGGACGGAGATCCGGCCGTCGACCCGCCACCGCTGACCGACAGAGTTCAGGCCGACGCCTTCTGGCCCGGCACGATCGGCGCCGCGGATCCCGCGAGCGGCAGGGAGCGGGTCCACAACATCCACCCCAGCACCCCCCAGTACGCGGCGGCGAGCAGGCCGCCGCCGAGGCTGGACAGCGGAAGGGTGAACACCCAGGTCAGCGGAAGCAGTACGGCGAGCGCGAGGGGGAGGCACCGCCGACGGTACGTGTGGACGGCGACGGCGACGAGTCCGGCGAACCAGAGCAGGTTCGCCGGGATGGCGATCGCGGCGAAGAAGGAGGCATCGCGTCCACGGACGTTGGAAACGGTGGTGACCACGGTCAGCAGCATCATCCCCGCGGCGGCGACGAGCGCCCCCCACCGAGATCCCGCTGATCGGCCGAGCGCGAGGACGATGGGGATCTGCAGGAGCATCAGCGCGGCGAGGCAGACGAGCATCAGATGCTCGATCCCGACCACCGTCTCCTCTCCGGAGGGGGTGTGCACGACCTGCAGCGTGCCCGCGATGAGGGAGGCGATCGCCGTTCCCGCGGAGCACAGGGCCAGTGCCCGAGGGTTCCCCGCCGGATCCTGGGAAGCGGGGGAGTCGGAAGCGGAGGTTGGAGAAGTCATGCCTCCAGCGTCCTCGGACGCGATGTCGCGCACATCGCCGTCACGGCGCGCGGATCTCATCCTCACGGCTCGAGCCGGCGCGACCTGAGGATGACCCCGGCCACGTCCGGCGGGGGACGTCGCGGGTGACGGCGGCGGCTACGGTGGCCGCGTGGATCCCCTCTCCCGGCTGGCACACGTCCCGGCCCGTCCCCCACGGTCGGACTACTGGCTCGCCGCGCTTCTCGGCGTGTGGGCGCTGGTGGAGGCGGTCGCTCTGCCCGGCCCCGGCCCTGTCGCGGTACGGGTGCTGTTCGCCCTGGTGGTGTCGGCACCCCTGGTGCTGCGCCGCGGGTTTCCGGTGCCGGCTCTGCTCGCGATCGCGGCCGCGCTGGTGGTGCGGGCGTACTTCGCGACCACGTTGGAGCCCGGGGCCACGCCGTTCCCGGCGCTGCTCGTCGCCACGTTCTCGTGCGGCCTGTACGCGCGACCGGCCTGGCTGGCATGGGGCAGTGCCCCGGTCGGAGCGGGCGCGATCGTCGCGGCCACCTATCTCGACTACTACACCGGCACCCCCGGGCCCGGTGACTACGCCCTGCTGTCGTTCTTCTGCTTCGGTAGCTGGGCCGGGGGGCGGGTCATCCGGATGCGGGTGGCGCAGGCCGAGGAGGCGGCCCGCAGGAAGGACGAGGACGCCGCCCGGTCCGTCGCCGAGGCCGCCGCCACCGAACGGGCACGCATCGCCAGGGAACTGCACGATGTCGTCGCGCATTCGCTCTCGATCATCGCCATGCAGGCGGGTGCGGCCGAACGCCTCGTCCACACCCGCCCCCAGGCCGCCGAGGAGCATGCCCGTACGGTCCGGCGCAGCGCCCGCGAAGCGTTGATGGAAATGCGTCGTCTGCTCGACGTCCTGCACGAGACGGCCGAGTACCATCCGGTGCCCGGCCTGTCGGATCTCACCACGTTGATCGACGAGGCGCGCGAGTCAGGCACCGGTGTGGAGTTCGTCGAAGTCGGCGAACGCCCCTCGCTCGCCCCGGGTTTGGAGCTGTCGATCTACCGCGTCGTACAGGAAGCCCTGACGAACGCCCGGCGTCATGGTCGGACGGGACAGGCCCGGGTGACCATCGCCTATTCGGACCCGGACACCAGGGTCACCGTGTCCAACCCGGATCCGTCCCGGGGATCGATCCCGTTCCGTGCCGGCAGAGGACTCACCGGAATGCGCGAGCGCGTCGGGCTGCACGGCGGATCACTCGACATCCTGCAGGACGACGCCGCGTTCACCGTGACCGCACGGTTCCCCGCCGAGGAGCGCCCGCTATGACCCGCACGACGATCACCCTGCTGATCGCGGACGATCACCCTCTCGCCAGGAGCGGGCTCGCGGCGATCCTCGCGGAGGAGCCGGACATCGAGATCGTCGGGCAGGCGTCCGACGGCGACGAGGCGGTACTCCTCGCCCAGCGGCTCCACCCGGACGTGGTCTTCATGGACGTGCGCATGCCCGGCGTCAACGGAGTCGAGGCGACCCGGCGCATTCTCGCGACGACCGAACACACCCGCGTGGTCATGCTGACCACCTTCGACCTCGACGAGCACGTCTACGACGCCCTGCGGGCCGGCTCCGCCGGGTTCCTGCTCAAGGACACCCCACCGGACCAACTATGCGACGCCGTACGGCGATGCGCGGCGGGCGAGACGATGCTCTCACCGCCGGTGCTCGCACGCATGGTCGACAAGCTCGTGGCCCTTCAACCGGCGCGACACAGACCCGACTCCCGCCTGGCCGACCTCACCGGAAGGGAGACCGAGGTGCTCACCCACCTCGCCCGAGGCATGTCGAACGCCGAGATAGGGCAGGCGCTGTTCCTCAGCGAGGCCACGGTCAAGACCCATGTGGGACGGGTCCTGACCAAGCTGGGCCTGCGGGACCGTGTCCAGGCCGTGGTCTTCGCGTACGAATCCGGCCTGGCCACTCCCGGGTCGCGTCACTCCGACACCGATCTGGGATAGCCCGTACCGGCGCCGGGACCGCCATGCGTCACCGGGCCAGGTCGCAGGCGTGCGGTCTCCGAGCCGTGCCGGTTTGACTTCGAGCGCACTCTAAGGGCGACCCTGGAGACATGACGATCCAGGAGGCCGCACGCAGGTCGGGGCTGAGCGCGCACACGCTGCGCTACTACGAGCGGATCGGGCTCATCCACACCGTCGGCAGGAACGGCAGCGGGCACCGCGACTACGACGAGCAGGACCTCGAGTGGCTCGCCTTCCTCACCAGGTTGCGCTCCACCGGCATGCCGATCGCCGACATGTGCCGCTATGCCCAGTTGCTCCGCGCGGGCGCGCACACCGCCGAGGAGCGCCGCCGCATGCTGGAACGGCACCGCGAGAAGGTCGCGGCCAGGATCGCCGAACTCACCCAGGACCTGTCGGCCCTGGACTACAAGATCACGATTTACCGGGAGACAGCATGATCAAGCGGACCCTCGGAAAGGGCGGCCTGGAGGTCTCGGCACTTGGCCTCGGCTGCATGGGCATGTCGGAGTTCTACGGCCCGGCCGACGAGAAGGAGTCGATCGCCGTCATCCACCGGGCGCTCGACCTGGGCATGAACTTCCTGGACACAGCCGACATGTACGGCACCGGACACAACGAGGACCTCGTCGGCCGGGCGGTCGGGGACCGCAGGGACGAGGTCGTGCTGGCCACCAAGTTCGGCGTCAGGCGTGACGGAAACGTCCGCTCCATCGACAACACACCCGAGTACATCAGGGCCGCGTGCGACGCCTCCCTCCGGCGGCTCGGCGTCGACCACATCGACCTGTACTACATGCACCGCCGCAACCCCGACGTGCCCGTCGAGGAGTCCGTCGGCGCCATGTCCGAGCTCGTACGACAGGGCAAGGTCAGGCACCTCGGCCTGTCCGAGGTGAACGCGGAGACGCTGCGCAGGGCGAACGGCGTCCACCCGATCGCCGCCCTGCAGAGCGAGTACTCCCTGTTCACCCGGGGTTTGGAGGAGGAGATCCTGCCCACCGCGCGCGAGTTGGGCGTCGGGCTCGTGGCCTACTCCCCGATCAGCCGCGGCATCCTCACCGGCACCGTCCCTCCTGCCGATCAGCTTCCCGACGACGACTTCCGCAAGTGGGCACCGCGTAACCAGGGCGAGAACGCCGCGCACAACGCCGCCCTGGTCGCCGAGGTCCGGAAGATCGCCGAGGCGGCCGGGATCACCCCGGCGCAGTTGTCCCTGGCGTGGCTGCTCGCGCAGGGTGACGACATCGTGCCGATCCCGGGCACCAAGCGGCTCCGCTATCTGGAGGAGAACGCCGCGGCCGCCGGCATCACGCTGACGCCGGACCAGCTCGCCGCGCTGGAGTCGGCCGTACCCGCCGACGCGGTGCGCGGCGCGCGCTACGCGGACATGAGCACCCTCGAGGCCTGAGCGCGCACCGGTGCCCGGACAACCGGGCACCGGGGCCGATCCCCAGGCATCCTCGCTGATCGGCGCCTTCCCAGCACTGGCGCACGACACCGCACGCGGCGATTTCACGGCGGATGATCGAACCGGCCGCGGAAACCCCCTCGCCCCCGCGGACCTCTGACCGTCGCACCACATGATGCCCACGGCGCCGAGCAGGCCTGTCACCGCATGAGCGCGCCCGCCCACAGCGCCAAGGCGTCGGTGAGACCGGCGACGTCGGCGGAGGAACCGGCCCAGCCGACATAGCCGTCGGGCCGTACCAGCACCGCGTCCGCACCGAGCTCGCCCTTCACGTGCGCCCGGCCGATCCTGACCGACCACGGCTCGGCGGCCTCGGCGAACACCGCCTCGTCGGCCGTGGTCAGCAGCAGGCCGCGGCCGTCGCGCAGCAGCCGCGCCACACGGTCGGGCCCGTACGGCGTCACCAGGTCGAGGTCGGGGACGTGGCGCCCCAGCAGGGGATGGCAGCGGCCGGGCAGATCGTAGCGGATGTCCAGCCCCGAGATCATCCCGGCGACGATCCGGTTGGCCTCCGGGACCCGCAGAAGCTCGTCGACGATGTCGCGCAGGGCGAGGTTCTCCTCGTCGTGGACGAGGAGGACGGCCTGGGCGCGGGTGTTGGCGAGGACACGCGCGGCGACCGGGTGACGCTCGGCGTGGTAGGTGTCGAGCAGGCCCTCGTGCGCCCACCCACCGATCTCGGCCGCGAGTTTCCACCCCAGATTGAACGCGTCCTGCAGGCCGAGGTTGAGGCCCTGCCCGCCCATGGGCGAGTGGATGTGCGCGGCGTCTCCCGCGAGCAGGACCCGCCCGTGGCGGTACCGCTCGACCTGCCGCGAGGCGTCGGTGAACCGGGAGGCCCACCGGATGCCGGTGAGCCGTACCCCCGGACCGAACGTGTTGCGCAGGGCCCGGCCCACCTCCTCCTCGGTGATCGGGGTGTACCGGGAGAGGCCCTGCTGCTCCGGCCCGTAGAACAGGAACCGGTGGACACCGTCGCCGATGGGGGCGATGTAGCCCTTGCCGGCCCTGTCGGGTGTCATGACGGGCAGGTTCCAGGTCTCCGACACGGCCCCGTCCGGGTCGGAGATCGTGATGTCGCAGACCACTGAGGAGAGCTTCCCGTCCAGACCGGGAAAGCCGATGCCGAGCAGCTCGCGGACGGTGCTGCGCCCGCCGTCGCAGCCCACCAGGAACCGGGCCGAGAGCGGCGACTCGCCCCCGGGGCCGAGCAGGGTCGCCTCGACCCCGTCGGGATCCTGCGACAGTGCGGTCACCTCGTGCCCGCGCAGGACCTGGACGCCCAGCTCGCCGAGCCGTTCCTCGAGCAGCGCCTCGACGCGCCCCTGGGGGATGCCGATCATGTACGGGTGCCGGGTGTCCCAGGCGGTGAAGTCCAGCCGCAACCCGGCGAAGTGCCCGCCGGGCACCCGCTGGACGGCCCGGTCCATGAGCGGTTCCAGGAGGCCGCGCAGTTCGAGCGCCTCCGCGGAGCGGGGCTGGATGCCGAGCGCCTTGGACTGTCCGCTGCGCCGCGCCAGCCGTTCGACGACCACGGCGCGCACTCCGGCGAGGCCGAGCTCGGCGGCGAGCAGGAGCCCGGTCGGTCCGGCTCCGACAACGATCACATCGACGTTCATCACGGATGCTCCGTTCGACAGGGGCGGGCGGTGAAGCCGCCGGCCGCTGCGCAGACGGTAGATCCGGGGGTGCCGGTTTCCGCAACGATACCCGCCTACGATGGACCGGTGACCCGGCCGCTGGATCCCGACATGTTCGCGGGATGTGCCCCTGTCAGACCGCCGATCCAGATCGGCGGCAAGTGGACCGTGAAGATCATCGCCTGTCTCGCCGGAGGCCCCCGGCGCTTCTCGGAGCTCCTGGTGCCGCTGCGGGACATCACGCCGAAGACGCTGACCGCGTCGCTGCGCTCGATGGAGCGCGACGGCCTGGTCTCCCGCACCGCCTACGCCGAGAACCCGCCTCGCGTGGAGTACGCGCTCACCTCCCTCGGCCGTACGCTGTTCGACCCCCTGGCCGCCGCCTGCGCCTGGACCAGCGCGCACCTGCCCGAGCTGCTCGCCGCGCGCGCGGCCCACGACGCCGGCCCATGACGAGGATTCCGGTCCGCGACGCCGGGCGACGTGCGACGATGGGCTGAAGATCCGCACCATGCCGGGGAGGTTGACCACCTGTGGCGCGACCGCACACCTACGAGACGATCGTGACCTGGACCGGCGATCGCGGCACCGGCACCAGCGGCCCCCGCGACTACAGCCCCGACGTCGAGATCGCGGCCGACGGCCCGGGCGTCATCACGGGCAGCTCCGACCCCGTGTTCGGCGGCGACCCGGCCCGGTGGAACCCCGAACAGCTCCTCGTCGCGTCGTTGTCGCAGTGCCACATGCTGTGGTACCTGTCCCTGTGCGCCCGCGCGGGTGTCGTCGTCACCGCCTACCTCGATCGGGCGACCGGCAGCATGGCCACCCATGCCGACGGGGGACGCTTCATCGAGGTCGTGTTGCGCCCGCAGGTCACGGTGACCGATTCCGCGATGACCGACGAGGCCGTCCGGCTGCACGACGAAGCCCACCGAAACTGCTACATCGCCAAATCGGTCGCCTTTCCGGTCCGGTGCGAGCCGGTCGTCAGCGCCGCCGCGCTGATGATCTGACCGGCGCGACACCCGTCAGATCATCAGCTCGGAGTGGCCGGGCGAGGCCGGCGCGGCGACCTCCCCGGCGACCAGCTCCCGCAGCACGTCGGTGACCGCCCGGGGGTGGTCCTCGAAGTAGAAGTGACCGCCCGGTGACCAGTGCCGACGCACCGGCTGTACGGTCTCCGCCTCCCACGGACCGAGACCGGCCGCCCCGATGTGCGGGTCGTCGAGCCCGTTGACCAGCGAGATGCCCACCGGCAGCGGGGCGGCGGGCCGGTAGCGGTACCGCGCCACCAACCGGAAGTCGGCCTGCACCACCGGCAGCAGCAGGTGGTGCAGCTCCTCGTTGGCCAGGATCTCCGGCGGGAGACCGCCGAAGAATCCGACGGCCTCGGCGAACGCGCGCCCCTCCAGCGCGGCGGCCTCGACGACCCGGGCCGACGGCAGCAGGGACGGCGCCGACGCCCCGGACGCGACCAGATGCCGCAGCTCGGCCGCCCCGGCCAGGCGCCGGGCCACCTCGAAGGCCACCAGCGCGCCCAGGCTGTGACCGAAGAGGACGAACGGCCGCCCCGCGCTCGCCTCGACGATCGCCGCCGCGGCGCCGTCGGCGTACTCGCCGATGCCGGCGGGCAGCGGCTCCTCGAACCGGTGCGCGCGGCCCGGCATGACCACGCCGGTGACCTGCGCCGTCCCGTCCAGCTCCGCCTGCCAGCGCAGGAACGTCCGGACGTTGCCGCCCGCGTGGGCGAAGCAGTAGACGCGGGGCAGGTCACCCGCACCTTCGCGATCGGCGACGAACCAGCTTTCACGGTGACCGGCGAGCACTTCATCCTCCCAGGACGTCGACGGGGCGCCCCCACTCCGCCTCGGCGGCGCGGACGAGCCGGGCGATCTCGGTGACCGCCGGGGGGCGCAGGCAGGCGTGGTGCCCCGCCTCGGTGTACAGGGTGCGCACCCGGCCGCGGAACATCCCCGCCCATTCGGGCACCGAGTCGGGGGTGCCGGCCGCGCCGACCAGGACGGCGTCGGCGCCGACCGACGCGGCCGGCTGGTAGCCCGCGAGCGCGGAGATGTGCGCGACGAAGACGGCGTACCGGCGGTCGAGCTCCTCGCGCACCACGGCGCGGTCGTCGCCGTCCGCGGTGAGGGCGTCGGCGAGCCGGTCGAGCTGCACCTCGACCGGCTCGCCGGGGTCCGCGGCCGCCCCGCGGCCGGACGGCATGACCTCGGCGGCGAACAGCGCGGCGAGGCCCTCCTCGTGCTCGGCGTACGACGGGACGGTGCGATAGGGGGCGTCGATGAGCACCACCAGCCCGACGTCCGCGCCGTCGTCTTCGAGCCTCCGGGCGGTCTCGAACGCCAGGACACCGCCCATCGACCATCCGATGAGCCGGTACGGCCCGGCCGGCTGGGCCGCCCGTACGGCATCGGCGTACCGGCCCGCCATCTCGGCCAGCGACGTCCCGGGCCGGGTGCCCGGCCGCAGCCCGGCCGCCTCCAGACCGTAGAGGCGGAACGCGGTGGCGAGCTCGCGGGCGAGGGCGGCGTACTCGAACACCGACCCGCCGACGGCGTGCAGCAGGAACGCCGGCGTCGTCCCGCTCGTGGCGAGATCCACGACTGGGCCCGCGGCCGAGCCCACAGCCGGGCCCGCGGCCGGCGATGCGGGCCCGTTCCGGCGGCCCTGGCGCAGCCGGGCGGCCAGGGCGGCGCGTTGCGCGTCGGTCAACATTCGGACTCCTCTCCCCCGCCCGCGTCCCGGCTACTCCAGCCCCTCCAGGCCGGCCAGCCCGTCCTCGCCCAGTTCGACGTCCTCGAGGCCGAACTTGTCCCGCAGCAGCACGGTCAGCTGGCCCGGGGTCGGGGCGAGGAAGATGGCGGTGACGTCGGCGTCCACCGCCAGCTCGGTGCGCAGTTTGGCGATCAGGCGCATCGCCTGCAGCGAGTTGCCGCCGAGGTCGAAGAAGCTGTCCTCGACGCTGACCTGCTCGACCTTGAGCAGCGTGGCGTACATGTCGGCGACCACGGTCTCGATGAGCGTGCGCGGGGCGACGAAGGCGGCGGCCGTTCCGGCGGCGTCGGGCTCGGGCAGCGCGGCACGGTCGACCTTGCCGCTGGCGTTGAGCGGGAACTCCTCCAGCATCATGATGTGCGCCGGCACCATGTAGGCGGGCAGCCGCTGGGACAGGTGCTGGCGCAGGTCGGCCACGCTCACCCCGGCTCCGTCCGGCTCGAGCCGGGCATACCCGACGAGCTGCTTGTCACCGGCGGGGTCGTCGCGGACCACCACCACGGCCTGCGCCACCGCCTCGTGCGCCGCCATCGCCGTCTCGATCTCGCCGAGCTCGACCCGCAGGCCGCGGATCTTGACCTGCCCGTCGATGCGGCCCAGGAACACGATGTTGCCGTCGGGGCGCCGCCGTACCAGGTCGCCGGTCTTGTACATCCGGGCGCCGGGCGCTCCCGCGAACGGGTCCTCGACGAACTTCTCGGCGGTCAGCTCCGGACGGTTGAGGTAGCCGCGCGCCACCCCGGGGCCGCCGAGGTGCAGCTCCCCCGCGACGCCGACCGGCACCGGGTTCAGGTGCGCGTCGAGGACGTAGGCCAGGTAGTTCGGCTTGGGCATGCCGATCGGCGGCGGCGAGATGTCGTCCGGCCGCAGCTCCATCATGGTGGCGCCGATGGTGACCTCGGTCGGGCCGTACCCGTTGCACATGCGCAGTCCGGGCCGCAGCCACTTGCGTACGAGCTCGGAGGAGAGCTCCTCGCCCGCCGAGATCAGCACCCGCTGGTCGGGGAACTCCTCGCCGGTCAGCAGGTTGAGCACCGCCGGCGGGAGACAGGCGAACGTCACCCGGTGCCGGCGCATCAGCTCGGCCAGCCGGGGCGGGGACAGCAGGGTCTGCCGGTCCCCGAACACGGCCGCACCGCCGGAGCAGACCGCGAGGAACATGTCCATCGCGGACACGTCGAAGTTGAGCGACGCGAACTGCAGGAACCGGTCGTGTTCGGTCAGCGGCCAGTGCACCACCATACCCTGCACGAAGTTGACCACGTTGCGGTGCTCGACGACGACCCCCTTCGGGCGGCCGGTGGAGCCCGACGTGTAGATCGCGTACGCCGCGTTGGACGGCTGGACGGGCACGCCGAGGCCGGCCGCGCCGTCCGCCGCACCGTCGTCGGTGTCGGCGTCGGCCGCGAGCGACCAGTCCCGCTCCGGCACGACGGCCGTGGCGCCCAGCGCGCGCATGGGCTCCTCACCGTCGGCGTCGGCGAGCACCACGGTGACCGCCGCGTCCTCGAGCATGAAGCGCAGCCGGTCCTGCGGATACTCGGGGTCGAGCGGAACGTAGGCGCCGCCTGACTTGAGGATGCCGAGAATGCCCACGAGCCGTTCCAGCGACGGCCGCATGTGCACACCGACCAGCGTCTCCGGCCCCACACCGAGCCCGCGCAGGTGCCGGGCGGCCCGGTTGGCGCGGGCGTTCAGCTCGGCGTAGCTCAGCACCTCGTCGCCCATGATGGCGGCCGGCGCGTCGGGCACCCGGGCGGCCTGCGCCTCGAACAGCTCGTGCAGGCACATCGTCGGGAACTCCATCGTGTTGGAGTTCCACTCGACCAGCTCGCGGTGCAGGTCCTCCTCGGTCATGACGGGGAGCTGCGACAGCCGCCGCGCCGGATCGGCGACCACGCCGGCCATCAGCACCCGGAGCGACTCCAGCAGGCGGTGCACGGTCGCCGCCTCGAACAGCGCGGTCGCGTACGCGATCTCCACGACGAGGTCGTCGTGCGCCTGCATGAAGAAGTTGAGGTCGAACTTGGCCGTCGGTGCGTCGACCGCCTCCGGCCGCATCACGGCTCCGCCGGCCGTGATCGGCCCGTCGGGGTCCTCCCCGATGGTGAAGCCGATCTGGAACAGCGGCGCCCGGCTGGCGTCCCGCTCCACCTTGAGCGCCTCGACCAGTTTGGGGAACGGCAGGTCCTGGTGCGCGTACGCGGCGAGCGTCGTCTCCTTGACCCGGGCCAGCAGTTCGAGGAAGGTCGGGTCGCCGGACACGTCGGTGCGGATCGGCAGCGTGTTCACCAGGTAGCCGATCAGCGGCGCGAGCTCCGGCCGGCCCCGGTTGGCGCTCGCCGTACCGACGACGATGTCGTCCTGGCCGCTGTAGCGGTGCAGCAGCACCTGGAGCAGGGTCAGCAGCGTGACGAACATGGTCGTGCCCTCGCCGCGGGCCAGCGCGCGCAGCCCGTCCAGGACGTCGGCGCCCATCGGCAGCCGGGCCACGTCGCCGTCGAACGACTGGAGCACCGGCCGGGGCCGGTCGGTGGGCATCTGCACCGACCCGACGCCGCGCAGGTTCTCGCTCCAGTAGGAGACCAGCTCGTCGATGCCGCCCTCCAGCCGGTCGCGCTCCCAGATCGCGTAGTCGGCGAACTGGATCGGCATCTCCGGCAGGTCGGCCGGCCGGCCGGCCACCTCCGCGTCGTAGCACTCGGCGAGCTCACGGAAGAACACCGCGAACGACCAGCCGTCGAACACGCTGTGGTGGACATTGATCAGCAGGGCGTGCTCCCGCTCGTCCAGCCTGACCAGCCGGATCCGGAACAGCGGCCCCTTGGCCAGGTCGAACGGCAGCAGCCCGTAGGAGACCGCCTCCTTGGCGAAGCGCGCCTCGCGCTCGGCGGGAGCCGCCCCGGACAGGTCGAGCACCGTCCACACCGTCGGTTCCGGCGGGTCGACGACCTGAACCGGCCGCCCCTCGGTGGAGATCAGGCGGGTGCGCAACGTCTCGTGCCGGGCGACCACCGCGTCGACGGCCCGGCCGAGCGCGTCGGCGTCGAGGGGGCCGGTGATCCGGAGGCTGCCGGCGATGTTGTACGTCGGCAGGCCGGGGGCGAACTGGTCGATGAACCAGAGCTGCTCCTGGCCGTACGACAGCGGCAGTTCGGTGAGGTCGGGGCTGCGCCGCGGAATGGCCGTGGCGCCGCGTCCTTTGCGCAGCCGGGCGGCCAGCGCGGCTCTCTGGGTCTCGCTCAACATCGCAACCTCCTGGAGGGTGGGATAGGTCAGGCGGACGCGGTGTCCGGCTCGGTCTCAGGTCGGGGCTCGGTGAACACCGCGATGTCGTCCACCGGGCCGGTGGGCATCTCGGGCAACCGGAACACGGGTGAGAAGAACGTCCACACGATCGGCGTGGTCAGCAGCAACACCGTGATCACCATGGCGGGGCGCAGGCCGAGGTACTGGCCGAGCGCGCCGCCGAGCAGCGCCCCGAGCGGGATGGTGCCGAACAGGACCATCCGGTAGCTGGCGTTCATCCGGCCGAGCAGCCGGTTCGGGGTCACCACCTGGCGCAGCGTCACCGTGTTGACGTTGTAGATCACGAGCATGTAGCCGGCGAGCGCGTGCGCCACGGTGAGGACCGCGACGGACGGGATGCCGTCTCCCCGGGCGGTGAGGATCAGCAGCGGGGCCAGAGCGGCGGTGAACGTCGCGGCCCGCAGGGTACGGCCGAGGCCGAGCGATTTGGTCACCCGGTTGGCCGTCAGCGCGCCGAACAACGAGCCGAAGGCCCCGATGCCGAGCACCAGGCCCAGTTGTTTGGCGCTGAGCCCGACGGTCCGCACCGCGTACACCACGAAGACGGTGAACATCGCGTTCTGCGCGAGGTTGAAGGTGGCCGACTGGGTGAGCAGGTTGCGCAGCACCGCGCTGCCGTACACGGCCCGCAGGCCCTCGGCGATCCGGTCGCGCAGGGTCACGTGCTCGGCCGGCGGCTCGGGCTCGGGCTCGGTGACCCGCATCGAGCGGATCATCACGACCGAGAACAGGTACGAGACGGCGTTGACCGTCAGCGTCACCGGCGCGGTGAGCAGGCCGACGAGGAGGCCGCCCAGGCTGGGCCCGGCGATCATCGCGAGCGAGAAGGAGGTCTGCAGCCGGCCGTTGGCGTCGGCGAGTTGCGAGCGGTCGACCACGCTGGGCACGAACGACAACGACCCGACGTCGAAGATGACGGTGAGCGTGCCGATCGCGACGGCGACGACGCAGAGCAGCCAGATCGACAGGAAGCCCGAGAGCGCGGCGATCGGCACCAGGGCGATGAACAGCGCACGGCCCAGGTTGCTCGCGATCAGCACCGGCCGGCGCCGGCGCCGGTCCAGCCAGACACCCGCGAACAGCGACACCACGACGATGGGCCCGTACCGCATCGCGTTGACGACGCCGACCTCGAAGGCCGAGGCGCTGAGGCTGAGCACGGCCACCAGCGGCAGCGCGAAGCGTGTCAGCTCCGCGCCCATCAGCGAGACCGTCTCGCCGATCCAGAACTTCAGGAACTCCGGGTTGCGTAACGCGCCTGGAGTCTTCACCACCTCGGACATGCGGCCCTCCGGTGCCGTTGTGTCGGTAATCGGTACGGTCGGGACCCGGGGTGGGTCACAGGACCGGGATCCTGGCGTTGGCCAGCGGCAGATAGCTCACCGGCCGCCTCAGCGAGGCCGGGTCGAAGCCCTGCGCGAGCAGTTCGGCGACCACGGCCGCGGCGATCGCGACGGCCACCTCCTCACCCGGGCAGCGGTGCGTGGCCGCACCGAATGTGAAGATCGCCGCGTCGGAGCGGTCCGCGTGGAACTCGTCGGGTTCGGCGTTCGCCGCCGGGTCGCGGTTGGCGGCGGCCAGCACCACGAGCACCGCGGCGCCCTCCGGCACGGCGGCGCCGGCCACGGTGACCGGCGCCGCGGCGAACCTCCGGGTGTTCTGCACGGGGGCGTCGAACCGGGCCACCTCGCGGGCGAACGCCCGCCAGCGCCCGGGCTCGCGCGGGGCCTCGGCGACGCCCGTCGCCAGGGCGACCAGCATGTTGCCGATCAGGCCGGCGGTCGCGTCGTAGGTCTGTGACAGCAGGCCGACGCCGTTGGCCAGCAGCGGCGCGACGCCCTCGTGGGCGGTGGCCGGCGATCCGTCGCGGCGGGCGGCGCGAACCAGCTCGCCCAGCACTCCGGTCCCGTGCTCGTCCAGGTACGGCGTGAGCAGGCCCTGCAGCACGGCGGCGGCCCGGGCGGCGGCCGCCTGCTGTTCCGGGGTGGCCGACGCCGGAATGCACTGCACGAAGTCGGCGATGAGCCGGCCGGCCTCGTCGGCCGCCTCGTCGTCCAGCCCGCACAGGGCGGCGACGACCCGCGCCGGCACCGAGAACATCAGGTCGCGCAGCGGCGGCGGGCCGGAGTGCTTGAGCGCGCGGGACGTGCGCTCGGCGGCCAGCGCGGTGATCTCCTCGGTGCGCGGGTGGCCGAGCGCCGCGCGTACGGCCCGCTTGTGCCGCTGCTGCACCGGCCCGTCGGTCATCCGGACGAGGTGCCCGAACACGTCCCCCGCCGGGGTGCCGGCGATGCCCGCGGGCACCGGCTCGGCCGGCGGGCGGACCCGCAGTCCCGGCTCGCCGAGGACGGCGGTGACCGCCTCGGCGCTCGCGGCGACCCACATGCGCAGCCCGTCGTCCCAGCCGAACGGCCGGTTCCGGACGAGGTCGGCGTACCAGGGGTAGGGGTCCGCGGCGGTCACCGCGGTGATCGGGGTGAGCTCGGACGGGCTCGTCATTGTCGCTCCTTCAGCGGTCTCGGACGTGGCTCGCGTCGTCGGCGAACAGGTCGTGGCTCTTCTCCGCCCGCCGGACGTCCAGTGAGCCGGCGATGACGGAGCGCTGCACCTCCGACGTGCCCTCGTAGATTCGCAGAGACCTGATCTGCCGGTAGAGGCGTTCCGGCAAACTGCCGGCCACCAGGCCGGCCGCGCCGTGCATCTGCACGCAGGCGTCGACGATCTCCTGCGCGACCTCGGTCGCGTAGAGCTTGGCGATGCTGGAGTGCCGTGGGTAGCGGCGGTTGCCCTGGTCGGCCTCCCAGGCGGCGCGCGCGACGAGCAGCGCCGCGGCGTTCAGCTTCACCTCGATGTCGGCGAGCGCCGCCCGCGTGGTGGCCAGGTCGAGCAGCGGTCCGCCGTAGATGCGCCGCCGCCGGGCGTGCGCGAGTGCCGCGTCGGCGGCCCGGCGGGCGAAGCCGAGCGCGGCGGCGCCCACGGTCATGCGGAACCGGTCGAGCACCTCCATCGCCAGGGGGAAGCCGCCGCCCGCCCGGCCGAGCAGCGCGTCGGCGGGCAGCCGGACGCCGTCGAAGCGCAGGTGGGCGAACGCCCGCGGCGCGGTCACCGCGACCGGTTCCACCGTGAACCCCGGGGTGCCGGCCGGCACGAGCAGGGCGCTGAGGCCGAGCGACCCGGCCCCCTCGCCGGTACGCGCGATCACGCAGTAGACGTCGGCGGTGCCGCCGCCCGCGATCCACGCCTTGACACCGTGCAGCGTGTAGCCGTCGCCGTCCCGCTCGGCGGTGGTGGTGATCGCGGCGACGTCGGAGCCGGCCTGCGGCTCGGAGACCGCGAACGCGGCCTGCAGCGTGCCGGCGGCGAGGCCCGGCAGGTAGCGCCGCCGCTGCGCGGCCGTGCCGTACCGCAGGATCGGGGTGGCGGCCAGCGCCTGGATCGCCAGCGCGAAGTCGGCCAGGTCGCCCGCGTAGGCCAGCACCTCCCGGGCGACGCACAGGCTGCGCAGGTCGCCGTCGCCCGCGTGCTCGGCGCCGGATCCGGCGCCGGGATCGGAGCCGGGGTCGAGGAACGCCAGCAGCCCCGCCTCCCCGAGGCCGCGCAGGATGCGGCGGCCGCCCTCGTCCGGGGCGTCCTCGGCGTGCCGGAGCAGCTCGGCGTGGTCCAGGCACCAGCCGGTGACGCGCGCGGCGAGCTCGGCGTGCCGCGGCTCGAAGAAGGGAAGGGCGAGGACCGCCGGGTCGGGGCCGCCGAGCCGGGGCGGCGCCGTGGTCGCGTCGATCGTCATCAGATCAGCAGCTCGGCGGTGCGGGGCGTGGTGGCCTCGCGAACGAGCGCGTGCTCGACGAAGTACGCGAAGGAGGCGTAGCCGCGCCAGATCCGCCGCCATTCCTCCTGCACGACGTGGTCGCCGACGGTGCGGCTCACCTCGTCCAGGTACGCGACGATGATCTCGGCCGACTGCCGGGCGTGGCCGCTGGAGAAGTTGTCGATGGACAGGTGGGCCTCCTCGTAGATCGGGTCGAAGCCGTGGTGCCGGAGTTTCTGCGCCTCGTGCAGCCGCATCTCGCCCAGCCCGAACATCTCGATGCCGAGGTTGTAGCCGAGGATCTCGTTGTAGAAGGTGTCCGGGAACAGCGCCAGGCAGATCTGGTGGATGGAGAACCCGTAGAGGTGGTCGGGCAGCTCGTCCTGGTCGAGGAAGGCGTCCTCGCGTATGTGCGGCACCTGGATGTCCATGCTGTGCAGCACCTGGTGGATCAGCGTGATGTGGTTCTTCCGCAGGTCGCCGCGGCCCATCTCATCGGCGTAGATCGCGGCGAGCATGCCGTCGCTGGTCCGCCGGTACCGGCCGACGTTGCCGATCCGGTGCGCCCAGGTGCCGTCGATCAGACTGCCGAGCGCGAACGTCTTCTGGACGAAGACGACCTCGTCCCGGTCCGGGATCTCGGTCAGCGGACGGTAGGGGTCGACCAGCTTGTCCCAGTAGATGCGGTCGACCCGGTCCAGCAGGGACTGCGGCGTGTAGTCGAGCCAGCTCGCGTCCGTGTACCGGCCGGCGGCGCCGCGGTCGAACAGCACCTCCGCCGCGTCCAGGTTCGCCAGGGCCTTGGCCCGTGCGATCGGCAGCGTGTTGGGGAACGCCTCGATGTTGACCAGCCGGTGGAACAGCTCCCGGTCGTCCGCCGGCCGCGCCTCGGCGAACCTGACGCCCGCCGGCTCGCTCGCGGCGACCGCCGCCGCCCAGCGCGCCGCCGCCGCCTCGCCGCACCTGTCGGCGGGGATCTCCACGTCGGGCAGGTCGCCGGCCGCCGCCCGGTCCGCCCACTCGGCGAACACCGCCGCCTCGCGCTCGTCGAACACGCCGAACATCGGCCCGCCGAACTTGATCGCCCGCAGGAAGCGGCCGTCGCCGCCGTGAATCCGCTTGAGCTGGCGGGAGTCGCGGAAGGTGCGGACGAACGCGGCCACGTCGAAGCCGGGGTCGTCGAACACCTCGGTCAGCCGCCGTCCGGCCACCCGTACGTCGCGATGCTGGCGCCCGGCGAACGCCCGGTGCCGTTCGATGATCGCGGCGACCCTCGCCTCCAGCGGCAGGTCCGCCTCCCGCCGGGCGACCTCGCCAAGCAGGTCGACCTGCTCCCGCTCCAGGGTCATCGCGAGCTCGACGGCGGCCAGCAGCCGGCGCCGGTCCGCCTGCCCGGTGGGCGAGCCGCGGGTCAGTTCGACGTACTCGGCCAGCCCGGCGCGCAGCTCCGCCTCGTCCAGCGGGGCGGGCAGGCCCAGCAGCGCCTCGTCGACGCCCAGGGCGTGGCACACGTAGTGCACCGCGACGACCTCGGGCAGGAAGCTCGCCGGCAGCCGCGACAGGCTCAGGTAGAACAGCGCGTGCAGCGCGGTGAGCGGCCGGGTCCCCGCCTTGGCCGCGAAGTCCTCGGCGCCGACGTCCGGCAGATGGACGCCGGCCTGCTCCAGCGCCCTGCGGCGCAGGTGATGCACGCCCTTCCGCGGGTCGCCCTCGCCCTGCAGCCGGAAGTGTTGCGCGAACAGCCGGTTCACCGCCACGGCGGGCTGGGTGGCCGGCTGCGACACGACGTCGAGCCAGCAGCCGCCGATGAGCGCCACCGCCGCGCGTTCCCGGAGTACGGCGGCGGTGGCCTCGGCGGGAGTGCCCGGCAGCGCGGCCAGCTTCCGCACCAGGTCGGCCCGCAGCCCGAGAACCCGGCCGGCGACGTCGTCGGCGAGCCCGTCGGTGAGCCCGTCGACGGGATCGCCGACGGGGGCGTCGTGGGCGGCCGCCGCGCGGAATCCTTCGATGACGTGGCGTGCCACCAGCAGCACGACCTGCGACTCCTGGTCGTGCAGCAGGCGGGTGAGGATGTGCGCCGGCGGCGCGGCGAGCAGGTCGCGGGCGCCCTGGCGCACGTCCGGGTCGAACTCGGCCCTGGCGACCGGCAGCGACGTCATCCGATCCGGAAGTTCGAAGCCTGGCACTGTTACCTCCCCAGAGTCGTGGCGGCCGCTACCGGACGGCGCGCAGCAGGATGCCGTGCCGCACACCGGGCACGCTGACGGCGAGGATGAACGCCGCGTCGGCGGCGACCCGCCCTTCGGCCGCCCGGTCGACCAGATTGATCAACGGGTCCGCCGCGAAACAGTGGCCGACCCGGGCGACGTTGCGGGTGTCGAGCTGGCCGGCGGAGAAGCCCGCCATGTGCTCCTTCATGGTCAGGATCGGTATGTACAGGTTCGCGTGCAGCAGGGCGTCGACGTCGCCGAGCGTCAGCCCGCCGGGCTTGAGCAGCGCCTCGTTGACCCTGCGCGACAGGTCCGAGCTGATCTCGTGCGACCAGTCGAGGTCCGCGTTGTCCTGCGCCGAGGCGCACGAGACGATCTCGTAGTACGGCGAGCCGTACGGGTCGGCCCCCACCAGGCAGCTCGCCGCGCCGTCGCTGAACAGCGCGAACCGCTCCACCCGCTCCGCCTCGTCCTCGACGCGGTCGGTCGTGATGACCAGCACGGTGCGCCGGCGCCCGCCGGCCACCAGGGCGGCGGCCAGGTCGACGCCGGCCAGCAGGTTGGTGCATCGGTTGAGCGTGAGCCCGGTGAACGCCGCCTCGCGCAGCCCGATCCCCTCGGTGATCTCCGCCACGAACCGCCCGTGCGTGGCGGGGCCGCCCGGGAACCGCGTCGAGCACAGCACGAGCGCGGACACCGCCGCCGGGTCGAGACCGGCCTCCGCCAGGGTGGCCCGGCCGGTCTCGACGGCCAGCTCGGCGAGGCTCCGGTCGGTGCGCCGCACCTTGCCCCAGCCCCACAGGCCCGGCGACATCTGCATCCGGTACGCCCGCGCCCGCTCCGCCAGGCCGGGAAGCTCGGCGTGGTCGACCTCGGTCTCGCCGAGGACGTAGCGCGGCGCGCTCAGGAACACCGGCGGCGCGATCATCCGTCGTCCTCCGTCCACAGCGCGTTCGCCTCGGCGTAGCCGAGCACCCCTCGGGAGAAACCGAACGTGCCGTGCTCGGCGAGCTCTCGCGCCGCGGCGACCGCGGCGCTGACCGCGACCCGCGCCAGCGAGGACCCGAGGCTGATGCGCCGGGCGCCCGCGGCGGCGAGCTGGGCGACGGTCACCCCGGACGAGCTGCCGGCGAGCACGTTGACCGGCCTGCCGACCGCGGCGCAGACGGCCCGGATCGCGTCGAGGTCGGGCAGGCCCGGGGCGTAGAGCACGTCCGCGCCGGCCGCCTCGTACGCCTTCAGCCGGGCGATCGTGTCATCCAGGTCGGGCCGTCCGTAGAGGAAGTTCTCCGCACGGGCGGTGAGTGTGAAGCGGAACGGCAGCGCCCGCGCGGCCTCCACCGCGGCCTCGACCCGGCGTACCGCCTCGTCCAGCTCGGCGACGGGCCGGGACGGATCCCCGGTGGCGTCCTCGATCGAGCCGCCCACGGCGCCGGCCTCGGCCGCGAGGCGGATCGTGTCGGCCACGTCCTCGGGGCCGGCCCCGAACCCGCTCTCCAGGTCGGCCGACACCGGCAGGTGCGTGGCCGAGGCGATGGCGCCGATGTTGGCCAGCGTCTCCTCACGCGTGACCTCGTTGGCGCCGTCCGGCCGGCCGAGGACGAGGGCGAGGCCGCAGCTCGTGGTGGCCAGCGCGGAGAATCCCATCCGGGTGAACAGTCGCGCGGTGCCGGCGTCCCACGGGTTCGGGATGACGAACGCCGGGCCTTCGTGCAGTGAGGCGAACGCCTCGGCGCGGCGGCGCTGGTCGACGTGGTCCAGGGTCATCGGGTCTTCCCTTCTCGTAGCGATCCGATCACCCTACGGTGAACACACTCGTCCGGGACCGCGACGGATCACCCGGTCGGACGTGGAGCTCCCCCCGGTCCGGGAACGCGACGACGGCCGCCACGGTGCGTTCGCGGCGGATGTCGCCGGTGTCGCCGACGCAGATCGGCGGCGCGGACAGGATCTCGAAGTGGCGCTCGGCGCCGGCGTCGGCCGGCAGCCGCTCCAGCGCCTCCTCCGCGGCGGCGAGACGGCGCCGCGAGGAGTTGCGTGCGAACACGTTCACCTCGTCGTGGGGAGCGAACTCGGGCTCGAGGTAGTGGTTGGTGTGCACCGGCCGGGCGGCCGTCCGCAGGCGTGTCTCATCGCCCAGGATCTCGACGTACCCGGCCTGGCGCCGGTCGCAGAGCATGATCGACCTGGAGCTGGCCAGCCGCAGGGCGCGCAGCTCCGCCACGGCCTGCTCCACGCTGTCGCAGACCTCCAGCAGGTGCCGGATCGCGAGGTACGGCGGCAGCCCGGGCCGCCACTCGCCCCCGAGCACCAGGTTCAGGCCGATGGCGAGACCGCTGCTGTTCACCCCGAGGTAACCGAGCAGGCCGCCGAAGCTCAGCACCAGGGTCCGGCGCGGCGAACCGGAGACCGCCACCCGCAGCACCGCGATCTGGTCGTCGAGGTCGCCGTTGAGGTCGACGGTCTGCGCCAGTACGGGCACGTCGCCGCTGCGGGCGTAGGTGGTGCAGTCGCCCATCGTGGGCACCTTCCGGTAGCCGAGGATCTCCCGGCGCACCTGGAGCATGACCGCCTCGGACCACGCGATGCCGGCCCCGTCGGCCAGTCCCCGGATCTCCTCGGCCAGGTCCGGGGTGGTGGCCGCGATGGCGTCGCCGTACGCGGCGAGCACGGGGGCGAGCGCGTCGCGCGTCACCGGCGCGGGCAGGAGCCGGTTGAGCCGGCAGAGCCCGTCGTCGAGGAACGCGCGCAGGGCCGGGGCCCGTTCCCGCCCGTGCCGCAGCCCGATCTCGTACGGGCTGCCGGCAAGGGACAGGAACGGCACGACGGACGTCGCGACCATCAGGAGGCTCCGCTCCGGACCGCCACCTTGGGCCCACTGGCGAGCTGCGCCTTGACCTCGGGCCACTCGGCGCGCAGCACGCTGTAGTAGACGGCGTCCCGGCGGCGGCCGCCCGGCATCGGGTTGAAGCTGCGCAGCACGCCCTCCTCGACGGCGCCGATGTTGCGCAGCCCGGCCCGCGCCTGCAGGTTGAGCACGTCGGTCTTGAACTCGACCCGCTCGGCGTGCAGCACCTCGAACGCGTGCTCCAGCAGCAGGTACTTCGCCCAGCGGTTGACGCCCTGGCCGCGGAAGTCACGGCCCAGCCAGGACCAGCCGATCTCCAGCCGCCGGTCCGGTTCGGACAGGTTGCCGTAGCTCATGCTGCCGGCGACGCGCCCCGTGCGCTTGTCGACGACGACGAAGACGACCCGGCGGCCGGCCTCCAGGTCGGCGAGCATCGTGTCGAAGAACACGGTGAAGTCGTCTTCGGTCTCCACCCGGGACACGAAGTATCTCCAGATATCCGGGTCCATCGCGATCTCGTGGATGGACTCGCGGTCGGCCTCGGTGACCGGGCGCAGCAGCGCGTGCTCGTTCTCCAGCAGTGCCGGCGCCAGTTGCCGCCAGGTCATCGTCGCTCCCTTGCTCATACGTGCGTGATCCGTTCCTTGTGCGCGGACAGCGCGGTGACGATCTGGCGCGCGGTCCGCATCGCCGCCAGGTCGTGCTCGGTGAAGTTGGACAGGTCGACCGCCGTGTCGTCGCACACGGCCGTGAGCAGCAGCACCTTGTTCAACGACGTCAGGCCGTACTCGTCGGCCAGGTCGACGTCGAGGTCGATCTCGTCCGCGGCCACGTCCTCGACCACCTGTGCCACCCGGTCGCGGACGGCCGCCTCAACCTCAGCAGACATGGACACCCTCCCCAATCGCCATGATTTCCGACCGGTACGTGTTGAAGATCTCCTTGCGCCGCGGCTTGTACTGCGAGGTGAGCAGGCCGTTTCCGATGCTGAACGGAGTCTCGGCCACCACCACCCCGCGGATCCGCTCGTCGGGCGCGAGCACCTCGTTGGCCTCGGCCAGGTGCGCCGCGATCGCCTCGGCGTCGGCGGGCCGCCGGGCCGGCGACACCACCGCCACCAGATGCGTCTGCGTCGGGCAGAAGACCACGCACTGCTCGATCTCCGGGCTGGCGCGCAGCCGCTCCTCGATCGGCCGCACGATCACCTTCTTGCCGTTGTCGAGCACGATCACGTCGTCGGCGCGGCCGAGGATGAACAGGTAGCCGTCCTCGTCGAGGTAGCCGAGGTCGCCGGTGCGCACCAGGCCGCCGGGCCCGAAGACCCGTTCCGTCTCGCCGGGCGCGGCGTACTCGTAGCGCACGTTCACGGGATGGTCGGCGGCGATGCTGACCACTCCGTCGGGACCGATCAGCACCCGCTTGCCCGGCAGCACCCGTCCGACGCTGCCCTCCCGGCTGGCGCCCGGATGGTTCTTGGTGACGATGCAGGTCTCGTTGAGACCGTATCCCTCGTAGATGGGCAGCTCGTTGTCGGTGAAGAACCGCAGCATCGCCGAGCTCGCCGGAGCCGACCCGGTCCACAGGTAGCGGATGCGGTCGCCGAACAGCCGCCGCCCGGCTTCGGCGAGGTCGAGCCCGCCGCGCGCGGCCTCGCTCTCGATGTGCCGCTTCGCCGCCTCGAAGAAGCCCGGGACGCCCATGACCACCGTGGGCCGGACGCGGCGCATCGTGGCGAACGCGGCCTCGTAGCTGCTCAGGGTGACGTCGTGGCCGTACGCCAGCGCCGAGTAGATCCAGTACCGCTGCTGCAGCAGGGAGAGCGGCAGGAAGACGAAGATGTCGTCGCCGGGGCCGTGGGTGAACATCTGCTGCACGGCGCGCAGCGAGGAGTCGATGCTGCCGACCGAGGCCCCCAGGCCCTTCGGCTC
Organism: Microtetraspora niveoalba; assembly: GCF_001570405.1. Lineage (GTDB taxonomy): Bacteria > Actinomycetota > Actinomycetes > Streptosporangiales > Streptosporangiaceae > Microtetraspora > Microtetraspora niveoalba. The sequence continues at coordinate 63,416 of NZ_BBYM01000032.1, forward strand.
GCCGGTGCTGCCCGAGGTGAACTTGATCGTGGTGATCGCGTCCGGCGGATAGCCGACCGGTTCCGGCACCGCGCCGGTGTCCGCGGCCAGCGCGTTCACCTCGTCGATCGGCCGCAGCCTCGGATCCGGGCCGGCCGCTTCCGTCCCGGCCTCCGGGCCGGCCGCTTCCGGCCGGTCGGTGAACAGCAGGGCCAGGTCGTACCGGTCGAGCAACGCCGGGTCCGGAGCGAACTTCCCCGGCTCGAAACCCGCGGTCACCACGCCGCACCGGAGGGCGGCGAGGTCCAGCAGCACCCACTCCAGGCAGTTCGCCGCGAGGATGCCGATCCGGTCGCCCGGCTTCAGGCCCAACCGGCGCAGCCCGGCCGCGACCCGGCACGCCGCCGCGTACACCTCGGTCAGCTCGACGGTCGGGCCTCCGCCGAGCCGGGCGATGCGGAGGTGGTGACCCGGAGCCGGTGGGGTGCCGACGATCCGGTTGACGATCGAGTCGGTCATCGCGCGCCCTCCTCGCGCCGGGCGGCGGCGACCCTGGCGGCCATCGCGGGCACCGTGCGCACCTCGTGGAGCTGGTCGAGCGGGATCGTCACGTGGAACCGCCTGCGCACCTCGACGAGCACCCGCGCGGCGGCCAGCGAGTCACCGCCGAGCTCGTAGAAGGTCGCGTCGTACGGGACGTCGGGCACGTCCAGCACCTTCCGCCACATCATGGCTATCTCGCCGGCGATCCCGTCCGGTGGCCGCGTCCCGGCCTCCGCCGACACCGCCTCCGATGACACCGCCTCCGCCGACACCGCCTCCGATGACACCGCCTCCGGTGACGCGGTCGCCGGTGACGCGGTCGCCGGTGACGCGACGGCGGTCAGCCGCGCCCGGTCCACCTTGCCGTTGCGGGTCAGCGGGAGCGCGTCGTGCCAGACCACCGCCGACGGGATCATGTAGTCCGGCAGGTGCACGCGCAGCCGTCCCCGGATCTCCTCGGCGTCCGGCCTGGCTTCGCCGGCGGCGGCGAGGTGGGCCACCAGCCGGTCGCCCCGCGCGCCTTCCTGGCGGACGACCGCCGCCTCTTTCACCGTCTCCAGGCCGACCAGCCGCGTCTCGACCTCGCCGGCCTCGATGCGGTAGCCGTTCACCTTGATCTGGAAATCGCCGCGACCGAGGATCTCGATCTCGCCGTTCGGCAGGTATCGGCCGAGGTCGCCGGTGCGGTAGATCCGCTCGCCCTGCCCTTCGCCCTGCTGCCGTTCGTCGACGCGGAACCGCTCCGCGGTGCGCTCCGGGTCGCCCCAGTAGCCGCGGGCCAGCCCGACCCCGGCGGCGCAGATCTCGCCGGTCACCCAGTCGGGTGTCTCCCGACCGGCGGCGTCGAGCACGTACGCGCGGTTGTTGGCGTTGGGGCGGCCGTACGGGATGCTCCGGCCGCCGTCGTCGGCGACCTCGACAGGGTGCAGGATGTTCCAGATCGTGGTTTCGGTGGGACCGCCCAGCGAGCAGATCTCCAGGTCGGGCTTGAGCCGCAGGAGCCGGGCGGGCAGCCCCGGCGGGATCCGGTCGCCGCTCATCATGACGAGCCGCAGGTCGGGCAGCCGCTCCGGACGGCCGGCCGCCTCCTCGTGCAGCAGGCCGACGATCGCCGGCACGGAGTTCCACACCGTCACCCCGGCCGACTCGCACAGGTCGAGCCAGTGGTCCGGGTCGGCCGCCCGGTCGGCGTCCGGCAGCACGATCGCCGCCCCGGCGCTGAGGGCGCCGAAGACGTCGTAGACCGACAGGTCGAAGTTGAACGCGCTGATCCCGAAGAACCGGTCGCTCGCGTCCACGCCGAAACGGGCGTTGCAGTCGGCCACGACGTTGGCCACGCTGCGCCCGCTGACCATGACGCCCTTGGGGTCTCCGGTGGTGCCGGAGGTGTAGAGCACGTAGGCGAGGTCGTCCAGGCACGCACCCGGCGGCGGGGACGGGTCGGCCGGCTCCTCCGCGGCGGCGTCGGCGTCGCCGGGCAGCCGCAGCACCTCCACGCCGTCCGGGATGCCGTCGGGGACGCCGACGTTGCTGAGCACGCACCGCACCCGCCCGTCGCGGAGCATGTACGTCCGGCGCGCCGCCGGCAGCCCCGCGTCGACCGGCAGGTAGGCCGCGCCGGCCAGCACGGTGCCCAGGATGCCGACGATCTGCTCGGGCCCGCGCGCCATCACCAGGCCGACCAGCTCGTCCCGGCCCACCTGGTGCCGCCGCAGCCAGGCGGCGACGCGGCGGGCGCGCCGGTGCAGCTCGCCGTAGCTCATCGCCACGCCGCCGGCGATGACGGCCGGGGCGTCCGGCCGCCGGCGGGCGTGCTCGGCGAACGCGTCGGCGAGCAGCCGGTCGGACCGCGGCGCAGCTGTGTCGTTGGCCTCGTCGCGCCGCCGCCGCTGCTCGGGCGGCAGCAGGTCGGGGGCCACGGCGGTCCAGCCCTCTCCGGCGCACAGCCCGTCCAGCAGCCGCTGGTAACCGGTGGCCAGCGCGTCGAGCAGCCCGTCGGGGAACAGCTCGTCCACCCCGTCGATCTGGATGACGAGCCCGCCGTGCTGCTCCATCGCGAACACGTTCAGCCACACCTGCGGGGTCTGGCTCACCGTGAAGGTCTCCCGGCCGAACAGCTCCAGCGCCGTCCCGTCCACGTCCGCCTGGACGTGGCCGATCGCGCAGTTGAAGGTGTACGGCGCCCGGGCGGCGCCACCGCGCCGTCCCAGCTCCCGCAGCACCTCGATGCCGGAGTGGTGCCGGTTCTCGATGGCGCGGTGCAGCCGTCCCTGCAGGGACCGCGCCCACTCCTCGAAGGTGGCGCCGTTCCCGAACCCGACCTCGACCAGCATGACGTCGGAGAACTGCCCGATGGCGTCGGCCATCCGAGGGTGGATCGGCGGCCGGTTCGCGAAGGTCGTGTTCAGCGTGAACCGGTCTCCGGCCCCCCAGTAGTGGAGCGTCCGCGCGTAGCCGGCCAGCAGCAGCGCCGGTGGGGTGATGCCGCCGGCGGCGGCCCGCCGCTTCAGCTCGCTCCACGGGGAGGCGTCGAGCCGGACCAGCCGCTGGGTGAACCGGGGCCGGGCGATCGAGGACGGGCTGGCGGCCAGTGGAAGGTCCGGCATGGGCGCGAGGTCGTCGACCCGGTCGGTCCAGTAGCGCTGCGAGCGCCGCGCGGGCGCCCGGTCGCGGGCCCGGCGCAGCTCCGCCACGTAGTCCGCGAGCGGCACGCCGGGGTCGTCCCGGCCGTCCCGCTCGGCCCCGTCGTCCTGGTACGCGCGCCACCACTCGCGGAAGAACAGGAACATGCTGATCCCGTCCATGACCAGTCCGTCATGGCCGACGTGCAGCACCATCCGGTCGTCGGCGAGGACGCTGACCTCCGCCCTGACCAGGGGCGGCCGGTCGACGGGCGACATCCGGTGCGAGCAGCGCTCCCGATACGACTCGAGGCTGCTCAGCCTGGCGTGCTCCGGCAGGGCCCGCAGGTCGCGCACCCGGATGTGCACCGGCACCCGGTCGTGCACGATCTGACGGCCGTCCTGGGTGAACGAGACGCGCAGGGCGTCGTGGCGGTGCACCACCGCACGCAGCGCCCGCTCCAGCCGTTCGACGTCCCAGACGCCCTCGATCTCGTGGTAGACGTGGCTGGCGACGTTGCCGACCTCGACCAGCTCGCTCCGGCCGTACAGGTAGGCGCCCTGGAGCGGGGTCAGCGCGAGGCCGGCCCGCGCGGTGAGGTGCGTGAGGAGGTCGGGCTTGGCCGCCCGGATGCGGGCCACCAGCTCGGCGTCCATCCTGTCGGTCGGCCCCTGGAGCCGCAGGTCGCCGCCGACGGCGGTGATCGTCAAGCCGCGCGAGGTGACGTCGTGCAGCAGCTCGGCGACACTCACGCCAGAGCCACCTCCATCCCCGCCTGCGTCCGTTGGCCGATCAGACCGGCCAGCTCCGTGATGGTGGACCCGAGCAGCTCCTCGACCGAGACCTCGACGTCGGTGTGTTCGAGGATCCGGTACTGCAGGGTGACCGCGTGCAGCGACGCCGCGCCGAGGGAGACCAGGCTCAGGTCGGCGGCCGGCGGTCCGTCTTCGAGCTGCAGCGTCTCGGCCACGGTGGCGGTGAGCCAGCCGGCCAGCTCGGCGTCGACGGCAGGACGCGGATCGGTGAAGAAGGTCCGGTCGGCGAGGGTGACCCGGGATCCGGGGGCGACCAGCGTCACCGTCTGCGGCCAGGTGTCGATCTCGCCGCCGCCCAGCGCGGCGGCGAGCTTCGCGGCGAACCTGGGCATCACCGGGGCCGCGCAGACCGCCAGCAGCTTGGCCGCCGCCAGCTCGAGCGCGATGGCGGTGCGGGCCTCGTCGCGCCAGGCCGGGGACGTCGACACCCTCGCCTCCAGCGAGGCGAACCGCCGTACGTCGTCCACCAGCCCGTCGAGCTCGGCCACGGCCTGGTTGAGCGAGAACCCGTCGGGGCCGAGCGCCCCGGCGACTGCGGCGCGGCGGGTGTCGAGCCGGGCCAGGAAGGCGGTGTGCTCCGGCGTCCAGTTCCCGGCGTCGGGGACCAGGCCGTCGTACCGCTCCGCCATCCGCCGCCCCAGGTCGTGCAGCCAGTCCTGCCAGGTCCCGACCAGCCTGTCGCGCACCGCGCTCTCGTACGCGCCGACCTCGAAGTTGGTGCGCCGCCCCTCGGAGCGGATCCGGGACAGGTAGTAGCGCACCGCGTCGACCGTGTCCGGGGTGAGGATCTCCTTGCCCCAGACGGCGTGCCGACGGCTGGTGCTGAACTTGGCGCCGTCGAGCAGCAGGAACTCGTTGACGTTGTAGTCGATGTCCGGCGCCCAGTCCGGGAAGGCGAGCTTGTAGAGCACCGGGTAGAGGATCGCGTGGTAGAAGCTGTTGTCGTACCCGAAGAAGTGCACGATCTTCCAGTCCGCCCGGGGCGCGTCGGCGCGCCAGTCCCGGCCCAGTCGCCGCCCGAGCTCGGCGATGCCGTGCAGGAACCCGTACGACATCTCCGGCCAGACCCAGATGACCTGACCCGGTGCGCCGTCCTCCAGCGGTGGCACGCCCCAGTCCGACGGGTGGGTCATCGCCACGTCGACGCCGGGTCGGGCGAACAGGCGCTCGGCGAGCTCGCGCAGGCGCGCCGGTACGCGGCCGAGGTGGTGGTGCAGGGCCACGTCGGGGGCGAACCGGTGCAGCGGCAGCATGAAGCGGGTCACCTCGGCGACCCGTGGGACCGCGTCGGAGTGCCGGATGGCCGGGTCGACCAGGTCGTGGCAGAAATTGGGCTCGCCGCACTCCTCGCAGATGTTGCCGCCGGTGGGCCCGCCGCAGGTGGGACAGCCGCCGGACACGTCGACCTCGTAGAGGTAGCGGCCGTCCGGCCCGACCAGTGCGGGCGCCTCGGCGGGGGCGACCGCGCCGGAGGCGACCAGCCGGGAGAAGAACGCCTGCAGTCCGGCGCGGTAGGCCGGGTCCGCGTCGGTCACCGTGTACTGGTCGAGCGGGATGTCCATCATCCGGAGCGTCTCGGCGATCTCCGCGCTGTAGTGCGCCGCCGTCTCGGCCGGGGTGCGGCCCTCACGCCGGGCGCACTCGGTCACATAGCTCTGGTAGTCGTCGCTGCCGGTGAGGTGCCAGGCCTGGGCGCCGTTGAGGCGCTGGAACCGTACGAAGACGTCCGCGCCGAGGTACGGGCCGGAGAGGTGGCCGAGGTGCAGGTCGCCGTTCGGGGTGGGCGGGGTGGAGAAGACGAAGACCGGACGGTCCCGCAGCCGGCCGCGCTCGACCTGCGCCGCCTGCCGGCCGGCCCGCTCCGGATCCCGCCAGTACAGCGTCGCGAACAGCAGGTCCTCGTCGCCGGTGTTCTCGATGACGTGCGTCTCGAACGGCTCGAACTGGGCCACGACGCCCGCGTGCACGGGATACCTGCGAGCGTCCACGATCAGGTCGCCGGCGCCCTGGACGATCACGAAGGTCTCGGTCTCGTCGTGCTGGTGGGCGTCGGACCGTCCGCCCGGCACCACGCGGCCCCATCCGGCGCCGACCCCCAGCCCGTCGATCGAACTCATGTCGATGCCGAACAGCTCATGCAGCGCGCCGGCGTCGTACGCATTGATGATCACCATTGGCTCCTACGGCTGGACGTCAGGTCGAGGAGGTCGACCGCCTCGGCGGCGATCGCCGGGGCGAGGCGGTATCCGGATCCGTTGGCGCCGCCGGCGAACACGATCCGGCCGGCCGGATCGAGGGCCCGCACCAGCGGCCGCCGGTCGGGGGTGTAGGCGTCGCAGAACACCCGGCCCGACGTGCAGCGGGCGGCGAGCTCCGGCGCGTACCGCGCGAGCGTGCCGCGGGCCTCGGCGAGGTGCTCGGCGTGCAGGCCGTCCGTCGGCCGGTCGGGGTCGACGTCCCATTCCTGGCAGGTGTAGCTGAACAACCAGTGGCCGCGGTCGGCCAGCGGGAGCAGGAACGCGTCCTCGTCGTGGAAGACGACGCAGGGGGCTCCCGGGCCCGGCCGGTCCTCGATGTGCAGGGCGACCACCTTCTTGACCCGCGCCCCGTGCGGGGCGAGCAGGTCGCGCCAGGCCGGCGCGTGAATCCAGGGCCCGGGGGCGAGCACCACATGGTCGGCCGTGAGGTCCTCCCCCGACCCCAGCCGCAGCGTGACGCCGTCCGCCCGGGGCACGAGCCCGGTGACGGCGATGCCCTCCCGGAACGGAACGGCGGGGCGCAGCCCGCGTGCCAGGCGCAGCGACAGGGCGTGGACGTCGGCGTGCTGGCAGCCGTCGCCGGTCCACGCCACCGCGCCCGCGGGCAGCACGACCCGGTCGTCGCCCGGCGCCGCGACCGGTGTCAGCTTTGCGCTGGGCAGGTACGCCTCGTGCACCTCGGCGGCCCGATCGGATGAGGCGACCACGGCCATCGGGAGCGGGTGGATCGGCGCGCCCGGGTCGGCGCCGAGCAGCCGCCCGTACCAGTCCTCGCTGTAGGCGGTCATCCGGCGCACCCGCTCGGAGGCGCCACGCGGGAAGTGCAGCCCGGCCGAGCGCCGCGACGCACCAGTGCCCACGCCGTCCCGGTCGACGACGACGACCTCGGCGTCGGCGCCGCGATCCGTGATCTCCCGTGCGACGAGACATCCGATGATGCCCGCGCCCACCACCACGACCGTCGGCCGGCTCACCGGTGGATCTCCTGGCCCTGGCGCTCCCGGCCTGCCGGATCGTCGGGTGGGAGCTTGGCCGACCACTCGATGAACGAGGCGGTCTGACTCTCGGTGTTCACGCCGCGCAGGCGGTCGAGGATGCGCTGGGCCCGCCAGGCGTTCAGGCTCAGGTTCGGGTCCGCGAGGCCGCGCTGCTGCCGCGCGCCGTTCTGTACGAAGATGTTGCGGTCCTGCGGGCCGTCCCACACGACCGCGAAGTTGTCGTCGATCCGATACTCGTCGCCCTCACGCTCCAGGCGGTGCGCGATCGGGGCGAGGAAGTCCATCCGCGCCGGACGGAAACCGGTCGCCCAGACGATGACGTCGACGTCGATGTGCTCGGTGACGTGGCGGAGGTCGTTGTGAGCGATCGCCAGATCCCATCCGCCGCCGTCGTCTCCGGTCACGTGCAGCACCTCCCGGTTGGGGTAGAGCGCGAACAGGTCGACCGCGCCGTCGACGAACCGATGCACGTACGCGCGCTGGTAGATCTCGCGCAGCGTCCCCTCGGAGATGCCGTCGCTGGTCAGGATGTGGCGCTGGTTGAACGCCTCGCGGACGGAACGCTCCAGCCGGGAGAAGTAGTCGGAGAACGACGGCGTGTAGTAGTCGTTGGTGAACGGCGAGTCGTCGATGGGCAGGAAGTTCGGCCGGCGCGAGATCCACACGACGCGGCGCGGCAACTGGCGCTTGGGGCGTGAGATGAGGTTGAGGAACGCCTCCGCGCCGGACTGTCCGCCGCCGACCACGGCGACCCGCTTACCGCCGAGGTCGCCCGCCTTGCCGATGAACTCGCTGACGTGGAACTGGTCGCCGCCCACAGCGTCGCGGGCGTGCGTGGGCAGCCAGGGCTCCGTGCCGACGCCGAGCACGACGTTCTCGGCGCGCAGGGTGTTGCGGGTGGTCCTGATGTGGAACAGCCCGTCGAAGTCGATCGACAGCACCTCTTCGCCGAAAACCACGTTGTGGTTCATGCGGCTGGCCCACTCCAAGTAGTTACGGAACTCCTGACGGGGGACCGAGTCGAACTGGGCGTTGATGAAGTGGTACAGCCGACCGTGGGCACGCAGATACGACAGGAACGAGAACGCGTTCGTCGGATCGGTGAGGGTCACCAGATCCTTGAGAGTCGATACTTGTAGTGCGGCGTCCTCGAGCTGCTGGCCGTCATGCCACCCGAAACAGGGCCGCTTTTCTATGAAGCGATTCGTCACTTCGGGGTGCCCGTACAACAGCGAGGCGAGACTCAGGTTCGCCGGTCCCACACCCACGCCGATACAACGAAAATAGTCGCCGCCAGGAACAGGTGCCTTTTCTTGCACGATCGGAATCACCTTTCCGATATGTTTTCCCCAGCCCGCGCCGTCCGGTTTTCGCGCATCATTGATCGCGTTTTACCGAGGCGTGACGAAACCCCCTCCTCGTCGGTCCCAAGCCCCTTTGGATGGCATTGATCATGCGAAACCCCTGGTCAGGGGAATTGCAGAGAAAAACTTCGTCACCCGAACGTCTGGTCATCTGAGTCGACCAACCGTGACGAGGATCACCATAATCATGACGCGCCAGAGCTGTCAATAACAGAAAAACCGAGCCCAATAACGTTACGCGGCGCAGTTTCTTTCGTTTCCGTCAAGACGATTCGCGACTCCGTCATCGCCCGATGACGTCATGTGTTCGCCGCGGCGAACAATCATCGGCGACCGACGGGGGCGAGCCCGGTGAGCAGGCGGCCAAGAGGTCTCGAAGGCGGCCGCCACGTGCCCGCAGGAGAGCCGCGACCGCGGCCGCCGGCGACTCCTCCCCGGCCGGCGCGGGCGCGGACCGGGAGATTTCGACTGCGGTTTTCCGGACTTCCGGGCCTGGACATTATCAATGGTAATTACACAGAGTGCATGTTTACCTGTCAGTAGCGCCGGACCGTTCCAGATTACGGATTCGCGTCAGGCCGGTTTCGGCCATCGCCGATACTCCCAGCCTATCATCCGACATCCGACATTATCCGTTTTGTACTGATTCGAGGTAACGCACAGTGGGGCCTACCCGCACGCTTGAACGGAGGCAGTGATTTGATCACTGTCACCGAGGATGAGTTTCCGCTGAAATCTGATCTCGCCGAAAACTCGGGAAGGTCGATCCGAATCCAGATCAACGTGCGGCATTCCCGTTTCCTGGACCCGGGCGTCGGCCTGGGCGCTCCCGGAGCAGGCCGCGACTCTTCCCGAACTCGACACTCGTGCACCTTTCGCGCCAATGGGAGTATGGGCGGATGTCCTCAGCCTGGATGCACCGCGCGGAATCTGACTTGATTGCCGTGAAATGAGAGGAGGTGCCCTCCGACCCCGCGCACACGCCGCTACTGCCCGCAGCCGGCACGGTCGCCTTCCTGGATGTGGACTCGATGCAGAAACGCACCTACGGATACGCCAAGCAAGGCGCCGGATTCGGGCACACGAAGATCCAGGGCAAGAGTGTGCTGGTGCGCGGGTTGAACGTGCTGGCCTCGACCCTGTCGATCCCAAGATCAAGACCGCGATCGCCGCCATCGACGATGACGCCTGGACGGCGATCGAGTATCCGAACGCGATCTTCGATGAGCAGGCCGGCTGCTGGGTGTCCGATGCTGAGATCGCCGAGACCCGCTATACGGCGTTCGCGTCGAAGAAGGGTCAGGCGGTCGCGGCACGGCTGATCGCGCGCCGGGTCAAGCGGCTCAACCCCAAGGCCGCGAGCGGCCAGGACGAACTGTTCAGCGTGTACCGGTATCACGCGGTCTTCAGCGACAGCCCGTTCCACCTGGCCCAGGCCGAAGAACAGCATCGTGACCACGCGATCGTGGAGCAGGTCTTCGCCGACCTGGGCTGCGGCCCGCTCGCGCATCTTCCCTCGGGTGACTTCGCCGCGAACGCCGCGTGGCTGACCTGCGCGGCGATCACCCACAACCTGCTGCGCGCGACCGGCTGCCTGGCCGGTCCCGTCCATGCCAAGGCACGGGTGCCACACTCCGCCGCCGGTTGGTCGCTGTCCCCGCCCGCCTGGCCCGGCACGGACGTGGTCACCTCACCCTCCACCTACCGCAGCATTGGCGCTGGCAGCAGGCGTGGATGAACGTCTTCGACGCCGTCCATGACCCACCGCCCGCGCAAGCGGTCTGACCAGCCCTGAACACTCTCGGTCACCGCCCGCACCACCGCGACCCCAAGGGTCACCCGCGCCGCCGGCGCATGAACCCCCACCCCGAGCCTTTGGACACGTGGACAAGCTGCGATCCGCGCGCACCCCGCACGCCCGGTAACAGCGCTTCACCTGCCGAAACGGCCCTCGCGACCGAATCGGACCAGGAATCGATCACAAGAAATCACGCGGTGCATTCAGGCTCAGCGGTGCCGATGCCGAGCTTGGTCGCGACCGCGTTGATCGTGGCCCACTCGGCCGGGTAGTCCGGCCGCACCTGGGCGACCATCCGCACCGCTCGGCGGCGCAGTTCGGTGGCGTAGGGAGACTTGCCTGGCATGGACTCGATCCTCTGGAGAGATCCAGTCTCCACCGAACCCGGGGCGATTCAAGGTGCCCCCCAGTGCAGGTGATCCAGCTCAGGATGGCACGGCAAGCCGATGGAGTTTCGGGTTCAGTCCCGCAGAGTGGCGATGGCCTTCTCGATGCGCCGCCGGCGTGTTTCGGGCTTCTTCGCGCTCTCGATGGCGCGCACGTGTTCACGCTTACGGCTGTCGGTGAGATCGTCGTAAGCGGCGCGGGCGGCCGGGTCGTCGTCGAGGGCTCGGGCGAAGTCCACGGGTTCGACGACGACGCGCGGCTCGGTGTCGAGTTCCAGCTCGACCTCGACCTCCTCGCCTGTCGCGACACCGGCGGCCTGCCGGTTGGCGTTGCTGAGGCCGAGCAGATGACGGCCGCGCAAGATGGCGACGCGGCTCTTCCAGCGATGCCCGTTGACGGTGATCGTCACCGGCGGTCGCGCGCCCCCGCCGAGCGCCTCGACCACCTCGGGCGGAACTTCCAATCCCCGCATGGGCCCGGGAGGCTCCACGATGGTGCGAAACTTCACAACGTGCTCCTCTACTCCGCGTAGGGCTGGTCCTTGGCCTGCTCGCTGTAGCCGAGACTCCAGATGTAGCCGTCCGGGTCGGCGAACGTGCCGCCGTACCCGCCCCACGGCAGGGCGCCGGCGGGCTTGAGGATCGTGGCGCCGGCCTTCTCCGCCTCCGCCATCACCTCGTCCACCCGCGCCTCACTCCGTACGACGTAGGTGAGCACCAGCCCGCTGAAGCCGCTGCCCTCCGGGCTCGTGCCCGCGAGGCCGGCCAGACCCTCGCGGCCGTAGAAGCCGACGGGCGAGGCGCCGTCCGACTCGAAGAACACCGAGATGCCGTAGTCCTGCTTGACCTTCCAGCCGAGCCCCTCGGTGTAGAACTGCTTGGCCCGGTCCATGTCCCGGACGCCAAGAAGGATCGAGCTGACGTGTGCCTTCATGTCTTACTCCTTATGTATGGAAGGTTGTGCGGTGCAGGGTGATCATGTGCCCGGACGCCACGCGGGCACGGGTGTGCGCCGCTGAAACCGGTCGCGAGCGCGATGCTCACCACTCCTCGCCCTGCCTGAGGACGGTCCTAGCCCCATCTCTGGCCGGCCGGCTCCTTGATGGTGGCGTTGAGGCGGTTGAAGAGGTTGGTGATGCCGATGCTCATGAGGAGGCCGGAGATCTCCGCCTCGGAGAAGTGATCGGCGATCTCGTCCCAGAGGGTGTCGGGGACGGCCTCGCCGGAGCGATCGGCGACCCGGGTGACGTGCTCGGCCAAGGACAGGGCGGCCCGCTCGGCGCTGGAGAAGTACGGGGCCTCTTGCCAGGCGGCCACGGCCGCGATCTTGTCCTCGTCGGCGCCGGTCTTCCGCATACTCTTGGCGTGGCTGACCACGCAGGCGCTGCAGCCGTTGATCTGGCTCGTGCGCAGGCCGACGATCTCCTGCAGTTCCTGGGAGATCCCGCTGCTGTTGATGCCCTTGAAGATCGCCTGAATGCCGGTCATGACATCGGGGAGGACGTAGGCCGGGTTCTTCATGCGAGCTTCCATCGTTCTTCCTCTTTCTCGTCGTTCCTGCTGGGGTCTGGTCTGAGGTATGAGACGGATGTGCGAGGTTCGTCGGCGGGCCGCGCCAGGGCTAGGTAGGCGGGTCGCCACTGTCTGGTAGGCCCGGCATGTCGGTTCGGGGAGTGGAACGAGGATCGTGGTGATGACCTGCTCGCTCGCACGATCCAGGAGCCACGACAGGATCCGGGACACATCGCCGCCGATCCACTGGGTGTGGATCTGCCCGAAGTGTGCCCACTGCTCTTGGGTCATGACTGCCTGGCAGCGTCTGGTCCTCCTCGTGTCTGAGGTGGCCAGTGAGACCGGGAACCAGGCAGTCGGTAAGGTCGCCGAGCCGGTCCATGCCACTCTCGGAGTGGGCCAGTGCCGCGCCGATCGCCTCGATGACCTGGTTGATGGCGGCGTGCTCGGGCTCCGTCGCCTCCGGCAGCGTCAGGTCGGCGGGCCTGTCGGCCAGGGCCTGACCTGGCACGGGCCACAGAGCGTGGTCCTCGGCGGTGTGGCCGGACATGCAGGGATGTCTTGAACAGGTCCCAGCCGGCCGCGGTGCGCGGGATGGCGCGGGGGGCGCCGTCGACCCGAGCGGTGACCCTGGCTAGGTACTCGGCCTCGCGACGCAGCGCGTCATGCATCGCATACATCGTCGTCGGGTCGAGCGTCGTGCTCACGGCCTTCTCCTTCGAGCGGTCAGCTGCGGCGCCGCCCTCGCGCGTGGTTGTGGACGTCTCCTACCTTGGAGCGGTCGCACGTCTGCATCAACGCGAGATTCCGTATGATTCGATAACGTGGAACTTATGAGGCAAATGAGGACTTAAGTGGAGATCCGGGATATCGAGATCTTCCTGACTCTGGCCGAGGAGTTGCACTTCGGCCGTACCGCCACCCGGCTCCACGTGTCCCAGGCCCGGGTCAGCCAGGCCATCAGCCAGCAGGAACGCCGCATCGGCAGCCCCTTGTTCGACCGCTCCAACCGCCGCCAGGTCCGCCTGACCCCGGTCGGACGGCAGTTGCGCGACGACCTGCGAACGGTCTACTCAGGGCTGCAGGAAAGCCTCGAACGCGCCCGGATGGCCTCCCGAGGCATCACAGCGCGCCTGCGCGTGGGCATGCTGCCCTTCAACGTGCACGACTTCCACCCGTACTGGCAGGCATTCCGCGCGCGGCACCCGCAATGGGAACTTCAGCTGCGCCGCGCCCCCTTCATCGACCCGTTCGCCGCCCTCCGCGACGGTGAGACGGACGTCCTGATCGCCTGGCTGCCCGTGGAGGAACCCGACCTGACCGTAGGCCCGTCGCTGCTCACCGACCGCCGGGTGCTCGCCGTCTCCGCCACCCACGGACCGGCCGGATGGTCCTCGATTCCGCTGGAGGCGCTCGGTGACTTCCGGCACGCCACCGCAACCGACATGCCGGACTACTGGCAGGACAGCTACCTGCCCTTCCACACCCCGCGCGGGCAGACGATCGAACGCGTCGCCCCCATCACCAGCACCGACGAACTGATCGATCTCGTCGGCACCGGCGAGATCGTCCACACCTTTCCCGCCCACGTCACCCGGTATTGGTCGATGCCCCACCTCCGCTGGCTGCCCATCCCCGACATGCCGCCCCTGACGTACGCCCCGGTGTGGCGGACCGACACCGAGAACGACCTTGTCCGCGCCCTCGCCCAGACCGTCCACGACCTGGGCGCCACCACCGGATGAGCCACGCCCGCAACCGCGAGTTCGCCGAGACACCCTGGTCAGCCCTCTATCAGCGCTGAGGGCTGGGTCCCTGCAGGGGGTGGCTGCCGGCCTTCGATGGCGAGCCGCGAACCAACGTCGCGCTGGATGAGGTCCTGGTCGCGGGTCCTCCCGTGGCAGCACCGACCGCGCTTCGTCGGTCAGCGCGGTCAGGGCAGAGGCATCGTTCATGGGTGCATCCTTCGGAGTGAACTGACATTCCGCAGATGCGGCGATGACGCGCTGACCAGGTGAGGCAGGGGCGATAGGTTGGTCTTTGTCTCACAGGGTCAGCGCACGGTAGCAGGACATACGGCACCGGCCGTCATGTCCTTGTCGGTGAGCATGTTGCGAACATCGCCATGTGTCAGGGCGTCGGGCCAGACTCCCCGTCGCCGTAATGGCGGCCGATCAGCTGTACGAGGTCGGCCAAGAACGCCGGCGTTCCGGAGTCGGGCCCGAACTGGAGGCCGTAGCCCAAGGCACCATCGCGGAGGGCGGCGGATGGGCCTGAGGGTCATCGCCGGCTGGGTGCCGATCTCGACATGGTGGTCGGTGATGTTCCTCGGAATGACCCCGCGCGAGGCGCACACCGTCGGCGAGTCGGTTGCCGTTGCCTGGAGCGGCGCCGCCATCGCCGCCGACGGCACTCCGGTCAATTGGTCCGATATCAACATCGACGACCTGGACCAAGATGGGCCCATCCGCGAGGCCGGGGCCTACTTCAACCGAGCGATCTTCCAAGCGCAACTGGAGAAGTAACGCCCTGCGGAGGTGGTCAGGCCGGTCGGCGACTCGTAGTGAAGACGGAGAGGAAATGAAGATTCTGACCGCCTTCGATCTGACCGGCAGTTACCGCAGAGCCGCGGCCCTGGCCGGCTGCGATCAGCATACCGTGCCCCGCTACGTCGGCTTCGCCCGGCGCACGGGAAGATCGGCGCCGACCAGGTACACAGGCGCCTGGTCGTGTTCGTGTTCACCGGCACCGATCGGACCACCCAGCGTGCGGTGTCCGCCGAAGAGACGTTCAGTCGACGGATTACCTGGAAGGCCGGCCCGGGCCGCCTCTGGGGCGCAACCGTTCCAGGAGGCGCCAGTGCTCCATCACCGCTTCTCTTCCCTTGGCGGTCAGCTGGATCCAGGTCTCAGTCCGCTTGCCGGCAAGTTCCTTGCGCACCTGGACGATCCCGCCGTTCTCGAGCTTGGTCAGATGGGAGGAGAGATTGCCCGGCGACAGGCCCGTGACACGCTGCAGGTAGAGGAAATCGGCCTCCCCGCAGGATTCCAGGGCGGCGGTGATGGCCAGCCTGGCAGGTTCATGGACGAGCTTGTCCAGGTTGGCCAACTCCTGAAAGGGCTCACTCACCGGACTCGTTCCCGCCTAGCACTCGCCTGAGCAGCAGGTGGCTCCACACCCCCAGCAGAACGGCAGCGCCACAGCACACTCCCAGCAAGATCGACAAATCGGACAGGGGATGGCCGACACCCTGGAAAGGGAGCAACCCACCCACGATGAGGGCGACGCCCGTCAGGAGGAACGGAGGTGCGAGCGGACGCAGCCGCCGGCCCGCCATCAGTACTCCCGCCCCCACGGCTACCGCCTCCGGGCTGAACGGCAAGGCGGGCGTGAACTTGTGCAGGACGGCGACCGCGGCAAACACCACGCCCGTGGTCACCAAGGCCGAGCGCCCCTGCTCCCGTTGAGCCCGGACCGCACCGTACCTGCGCCGGTAATAACCGCTCAGCACAGGTATGGCGGCGAGTGCCGCCATCAGCCCCGCCGTGGCCATGCCCCACCAGATCACCGCATCGCCTTGGCTGCCGGAGCGGGGGTCCACTACGAACAGAACGCCGAGGACCGTCAGCAAGGGCAGGACGACGAGTCCTTGGAGCATCTCGTAATGCGCAGTGACGAAGCGGACTCGTTCCAGATCGGGCATGGAGTGGCTTTGCACGCGTGCCTCCGTTCTCGACGACATCGACCTCCACGGTAACGCAGAGCGCTTTGCGGCGCAAAGCGCTCTGCGTTAGCAGGTATGACCCGAGCTCGACATGGTGCCCCGCCGAAGATCTTGGACAGGCCTAGGGCGTGACGGTGGTTGACCAGGCAGGTGTTGGCCTCGCGCAGCGTCTCCTCCCGCACATACCACTCCTGCGTCCAGCGCGTGTATCCGACCGCGTCCTTCCCCAGGGAGGTGGCGGGAGAGGACGTCACCGCCGACGTCATCCCCTGCCGCCTGACACCGCCGAAGCGCGACGGCTACGCGGTGACGTGGACCGACGAGCAATGGAACCGGTTGCGGACGATCTTCCCTGACGGGGTGTGCGACTATTCCAGGCCGGGGGTGTCCCAGCAGAGGACGGGAGCCACCTGGCTCCGCTTCTGACGGCGGACTCCCCAGGTTCGACCCGATCGGGGCCGGGGGCGGAGCATGTCGGCATGCTCGGCCCCCGGGCCCGGCTCGCCGGCCGGTCGGCGACGAACTCCGGCACGCGCCCGGCGGCGCGGGAGGCGACGCCCCGCTCGCGGCGCCACCGGAAGCTCGCTCACCTGGCGGTGAAGATGGCGGCGTAGACGCCGTTCTCCATGTCGATCCAGGTCGGGTACAGGCCCTTGGCCGTCATCTCGTCGTACCGCGCCTGGTACTGGGCGGCGCTCATCCCGTGGAAGGCGTACCAGGTGCCGATCCGGTCGTTGCGCCAGACGGTGAGATAGCCCTTGCCGTCCGGGGTGACCGCGATGGCGGACGGCCGGTATCCGCGCTTGACATAGGTGTCGAAAACGCGCTGGTACTCGGACGCGGAGTCGGAGAGCGTGAAGTGCCAGTCGACGCCCGACGGCTTGGCGGTCCAGACCGCCGCCACCCGCTGGTCCGATGCCGTGCCGTACAGGTTGACCGAGGTGAGGATGTAGCCGCTACGGCTCGCGTCGGTGTTGGCCGAGAGGAATTCGGGGATGGTGATGCCGTGGCGGGCCAAGAACCTGCCCGCCTTGTACTCCAAGATCGCGTTGAATGTGGTGTCCTGCCCGCTGCCCGTCGCGCTCACCATGACGGGCTGGTAGCTCCCCACGCTTGAGGCGTCGACAAGCTCCTGATACCGAGCGGCGGTCAGCGTTGTCCGCAGTATCCGGTGGGGGCCGCGCCTGTTGTCCCAGAACATCGCGTACCTGTCCTGCGCCCCCTGCAGCCCCACCGAGAAGCTCACCGGTTCCATCCTTCTGGCCTTCCAGAGTGAGACGAACATGCGCATGTCCGAGCGATTCAGGCCGTGGTGGCCCCGGTATTCATAGGAGGGGCCGGAGGCGCGAGCACTCGCGGACGCCGATGGGGCGGCCACCGAGACAGCGGCCAGGACCAGCGTGACGGCCGCCATGGTCCTCAGGCGAATGGGCATCGCTTCTCCTGATGATTGTCGTGTCCGGACCGGACCCGGTTCGGTGTGAGGTCTCATGGGTACGGCCGATCACTTTCACACCGGTTGCCACGGCCTTGACGGCGGCCTGATCCGTGAGCGGGAGCGCCGCCACCGCGCAACCGGCGGGCCTCGGAGCGGAAGCCCGGCGGGGCTCGCGTCACCGCGAGGCGGATCGGCCCGGAGTGGCCGGGCGGGGGACCCCAGCCGAGGATCGGGCGATCCTAAGGGTGCGATCCGGGTTCTACAGAGACCCCGAAGTCCCGAGAATCGTTGCACAGGAGCCACACGCCGCTCGGGCCAGAGAGGGCTGGGAATGACGGACACACCGGACGCGGAGATAGTTCCACACCTGCTCGCCATCCGCGGCTTCGTCTGGAGCGCCGGGTGGACGGGCGACCCGTTCGCGTTGCTCCGGCGCGGCGCGGCCGAGCCGCTCTACCCGTTCTACGAGCGGATCCGCGAGGCCGCGGGCGGCGTGTCGTTCAGCGGCCTCGGCTTCGCGGTCGTGGTCGACCACTCCATCGGCGCGCAGGTGCTGGGAGACCCGGCCTTCGGACCACGGGTCAACGCGGAGGACATGCTGCGCCGGGTGGTCCCGCCGGAGAACTCCTACCTCGGGCTGCGGTCGCCGGGCGACACGCGCGTCCGAGCCGTGGTGACGCCGGAGCTGGCCCCGGACAGGGTGGCCGCGATGCGGCCGCGGGCCGAGGAGCTCTGCGGCAGGCTGCTCGACAACGTCGACGTCGCGGCCGGGTTCGACGTGGTGAGCGGGTTCGCCGACCGGTTGGCACCGGCCGTGTTGGCGGAGTTCCTGGGGGTGCCCGACGCCCACCGGCCCGCGTTCGCCGAGCACTGCCCGCATGTCAGTGCGCTACGCGACCCCTTGCTGCTGGCCGACGCCCGCGCGCAGGTCGTGCACACCGCCGCGCTTCGCGCCCTGCTCGACCAGGCCTGGCCGGAGGCACCCGCACCCGGCCTGCTCGGCCGCCTCGCCGCGGCGCACCGCTCGGGCGTCATCGACCGCGACGAGGCGGTCGGCGCCTCTGTCATGATCGCCGCTGTCGTCGCCGAGATCACCACCGCCCTGATCGCCAACACCGTACTGGCGCTGTGCGATCGGCCCGACCTCTGGGCACGACTGGCGGCCGAACCCGATCTCGCCGCCCGTGTGGTGGCCGAGACGTCGCGCTACGACCCGCCGGTCCAGCTCGCGTACCGGGTCGCCATGGCCGGCGCCGAGATCGCGGGACAGCCGGTGCCCGCCGGCACACAGGTGGCGGTGGTGACCGGAGCGACCAACCGCGACCCCGAGGTCTACGCCGACCCCGGCTCCTTCGATCCGGACCGCCGCGGCGAGCCCGCCCCGCTGCCGGGCGACATCCCCGGCGCGGACCTGAGCGCCATGCTCGCCGGAGCCGCGTTGACCGCCCTGGCGGCCCGGATGCCCGCGATCGCCTGCGCGGGCCCGGTGAAGCGGCGCCGGTGGGAGGCGAACGTCCGCGCGGTTCTGCGTCTCCCGGTCGCCGCGCGCCGGCCGGACCTCGCAGCCGTTCCCTCCTGACACGTACGAAAGGGCATCCCGCATGCGTGTGCTTTTCGTGACCTACGCCGAGAAGACCCACTACCACATGATGGTTCCGCTGGCATGGGCCATGCAGACCGCCGGACACGAGGTGCGGGTGGCCAGCCAGGTGGAGCTGGCCGAAACCATCACCGGGTCCGGACTCGCCGCGGTCCCGGTCGGCACGTCCGACTTCCACCGGATCGCCGAGCAGGCCGGTGAAGGCGGAATCCAGTTCACCGACCCGGTGACCGACCTCGCCGAGACCGACCCGGAGAAGCTGACCTGGGAGTCCATGCTCGGTTCGTACACGGTCCGGGTGCCGCAGTACTTCGCCATCGCCAACTCCCTGTCCATGCTCACCGATCTGGTGGCCTACGCCCGGTACTGGCGGCCCGACCTGGTCGTCTGGGAGCCGTTCAGCTTCTCCGGGGCGGTCGCCGCCCGCCTGACCGGTGCGGCGCACGCCCGGCTGCTCTGGATGCCGGACGTGCTCGGCGTCAGACGCGCCCGGTTCCGTGATCTGCTGGCGCGGCAGGAGCCCGACCTGCGCGACGATCCGCTCGCCGAGTGGCTGACCTGGGCGATGGAGCTGTTCGGCGGCGAGTTCGACGAAGAACTGACCACCGGCGCGTTCGACATCGACATCGTGCCACCCGCGTTCCGCCTTCCCGCGTACGACCGGCGTCCGGTCGTCAACACCCGTTATGTGCCGTACAACGGGCCGGCCCTGCTGCCGGATTGGCTGCTCGCCCCTTCCGAGAAGACCCGGGTGTGCCTGTCGATGGGCATAACCTCGAGCCAGACGGGGGCGTTCCCGGTCAGCTTCGGCGAGGTGCTGGAGGCGACCGCGGACCTCGACGTCGAGATGGTGGCCACCGTGCCCGAGCGCCTTCAGGAGGAGTTGCGCACGGTGCCGGGAAACGTCCGGCTGAGCGGGTTCGTGCCGCTGAACCCCCTTCTGCAGCAGTGCTCGGCGATCGTCCATCACGGTGGAGCGGGCACACAGTGGACGGCGGTGCTCAACGGCGTGCCACAGCTGATGCTCCCCTGGCAGTTCGACTCGGTGCTGAAGGCCCGCATGTTGCGCGAGGTGGGCGCCGGACTTGCCGTCGAACGTCACGAACTGACCGCCGAGGGCCTGCGTACCGACCTGGAACGGCTGCTGAAGGAGCCGTCGTTCGCCGAGGCCGCGACCCGGCTGCGGGACCAGACGCTCGCGACGCCGAGCCCGAACGAGGTTGTGCCTCTTCTGGAGAAACTCGCCACCGAGCACCGCCGGTGAGCCGGCCGTAAACGAGCGAGACCCGAGGTCCGACGCCGCCGAGCCGACACATCCGAGCGTCCTGCCCGGCGTCCGGGCGACCGGAGCGTCGTGCGCGGGGTCACGGAATCAATGGAGCTCCGCCTCCCGGCCGCCGGTGCAGAACGAGGTCGTCATGCGCAGGCCCTCCTCAAGTGACACCTCGGGTCGCCAGCCGGTCGCATCGCGGAATGCCGTGGAGTCGATCGTCACACTCCGGAAGTCGCGGGCCTCCGCGTTCGAAGGCGGGTCCACGGAGACGACCGGGACCTCCGCCTTTCCGGTCTGTTCAGCGACCAGTTCGGAGATCCTGGCGAACACGGCGCCGAGCGGGGCGCCGTGGCCGGTACCGAGCAGCCAGCGGGATCCCGCCAATTCGTCTATATGGTCGATCGCGGTCGAGAAGGCACGGGCGACGTCGTCCACGTGGAGCAGGTCCCGGCGGACCGTGCCGTCATGCCACATCGTCAGGGGCTCACCGGCCACCGCGCGGCGCACCATCATGGAGACGATGCCCTTGTCCCGGGTACTCGAGCCGGAGCTGTAGCCGAACACCGTGGGAAGCCGCAGGACGGCTCCGCGTACGGCGCCGGCCGCGTCGGCGGCCAGCAACAGTCGTTCCGCGGCGAGCTTCTGGCGGTCGTACTCGCCCTTCGGCCGGTCGGGCTCGGTGCCGTCGAGGACCTCCTTGTCCGAGGGTCCGGCCGCCGACGCCGATCCGGCGAACAGTACGGCCGGGCGGACCCCGCCGTCCTCGCGATCGCCCAGTACGGACAGCAGATCGCGCATCAGGCCCACGTTGACGCGTTCTGCGGCCGTGTCACCGTCGGCTATCCGCCATGTCGAGGATCCGGCGATGTACGCGAGCGAGTGGATCACCACGTCGGCGTCCGCGACGGCGGCGGCCATCGCGCCGGGCTCGGTCAGATCCGCGGCGCACACCTCGATCTCGGCGCGCGCCCCTCCGGGGATCGGGGTTCGCCTGCGGGAGACGGCGCGCACCCGGAGCCGATGGTGCGCGAGTTCCCGAAGCACAGCGGATCCGACGAAGCCCGCGGCGCCGAGCACCACGACGTGCGGTCGTTTCATCGCCACAGCGTTGCCTCCGCTTCTTCGGCGGTCCTGAGTTCCGGAAGCAGTCCGGCGTCCATCGCCTCGGCCAGTGTGGGCGCGAGCATGTCCCGGTCGGACTGGACGATTTCGATGCCGTCGGTGATCGGCAGACCGATCTCGGGGTCGAGTGGATTGATCGCGAGTTCGTTGTGAGCGACGTATCCCTGCGACATCAGGTAGACGACCATGGAATCGTCGGCCAGGGAAAGGAACGCGTGGCCGACACCCACCGGGATGTACAGTGCGCGGCAGCCGTCGGCGTCGAGCCGGGTGGTGGCCCATTCGCCGAACGTGGGCGAGCCCACCCGGAGATCGATCAGGTAGTCCTGCACCTGCCCGTAGGGGCAGTAGACATACTTGGCCATTCCCGGTGGGGTCGCGGTGTAATGGATGCCGCGCAGCGTTCCGCGCGTGGACAGGTTGTGGCTCACCTGCTCGACCTGGAACAGGGGTTTGCCCAGATGTTCGCTGAAGAACTCTCCCTGGAAGGGCGCGGCGAACAGGCCCCGGCGGTCCTTGAACACCGTCGGCGTGAACTCGAAGGCACCTTCGATGCCCAACCGGCGTACCTGCATGGGTGTGTCACGCTCACTTTCGCTTCGCCTGCTTCGGGTCCCGTTTCCGGTCACGCGGGTTGGAGGTGGGGCATGCGTCCGTACTTGGCCGCCTTCCACCACTCGACGTGGTCCCGATACCAGGCGACCGTGGCGGCGAGGCCGTCGTCGAACGCGACGCGGGGTTCATAACCCAGTTCCTCACGGATCCTGCTGCTGTCGACGGCGTAGCGCAGGTCGTGGCCCTTGCGGTCGGGCACGTACTCGATCATGCGACTGTCGGCGCCGGTGAGCTCCAGGATGCGCTGCGTCAACTCGAGGTTCGTCAGCTCCCGGCCGCCGCCGATGTTGTAGGTCCGGCCCGCGCGGCCCCTGCGCAGGACCAGGTGGATGGCCCGGCAGTGGTCGTCGACGTGCAGCCATTCGCGTACGTTGCGGCCGTCTCCGTAGACCGGGACGTGGACGCCTTCCAGCAGGTTGGTGACGAAGCGCGGGATGAGCTTCTCGGGGTGCTGGTAGGGGCCGTAGTTGTTGGAGCAACGGGTGACGGACAGGTCGAGGCCGTGGGTGCGCCAGTACGATCGGGCGACAAGGTCCGAACTCGCCTTGGACGCGGCGTACGGAGAGTTCGGCAGCAGCGGCCACTCCTCGGTCCACGCGCCACGCTCGATCGTGCCGTAGACCTCGTCGGTGGAGACGTGCACGAGGCGTCCGACACCGGTGCGCACGGCGGCGTCGAGCAGGCACTGGGTGCCCAGCACGTTGGTCCGGATGAAGTCCCCGGCGGCATCCAGGGATCGGTCCACATGCGATTCGGCGGCGAAGTGCACGATCGCGTCGTGGCCGGGCAGCACTTCCAGCAGGAGTGGAAGGTCGCAGATGTCCCCTCGGACGAACGTGAGACGGTCGTGCGCAATGGGCAGATTGTCGTAATTTCCGGCATATGTCAGCTTGTCGACGACGGTTACGTCAACGTTTCCCCCCGCCTCCAACTCGCCGTTGAGCAGGGAGCGTACGTAGTGGGAGCCGATGAATCCGGCCCCGCCGGTGACCAGGAGCTTCAAGGATTTCCTCCAAGCGTGTGGCGAGTCGGCCGATCACCGTGCTCGGTGCGGACACGCCGCGCATCTCCTCGGCCACCTCGTGGCCGGCCGCCGGGGGTAACGTGCGCCGGCGAAAACATGCGCGAAGTTCCGGGAGCAGCGGTGAACGGATATCGCGTCGCCTTCTCTCTGCGGTCAGCCACTCGCGGCTACTTCCAGCACATACTGCCCGTACGGGGATTTCGCCATTCTGCCGCCAAGCCTGCGGCACGCGTCCCGGTCGATGAATCCCATACGCAAGGCGATCTCCTCGATGCAGGCGATACGGACCCCCTGACGGTGCTCGAGGATCTGGACGTACTGACTCGCCTCGTTGAGCGCGTCGTGCGTGCCGGCGTCGAGCCATACGAAGCCGCGCCCCAGCGAGACGAGCCGGGCTTTTCCTCGATTCAGATAGATTCGATTGACATCGGTTATCTCCAGCTCACCGCGTCGCGATGGCCGCAGATTCTTCGCGATATCGATGACATCGTTTTCGTAGAAGTAGAGTCCGGTGATCGCCAGATTGGAGCGCGGCCGCTCGGGCTTCTCCTCCAGAGAGACCAGGTTGCCGTGCTCGTCCACCTCCCCGACCCCGTAGCGCTCCGGGTCCGGAACCGGGTAGCCGAACAGGACGCAGCCATCCACGGACTGCGCGTGACGCTGGAGCAGCGGGGCGAATCCGGAGCCGTGGAAGATGTTGTCGCCGAGGATCAGGGCGACCCGGTCATCCCCGATATGGTCCGCCGAGATGAGGAACGCCTCGGCGAGACCGCGCGGTTCGGCCTGTTCCGCGTAGGTCAGCGTCAGGCCCAGCTCTCCGCCGTCCCCCAACAACCTGCGGAAATTCTCCAGGTCCGTCGGCGAGGAAATGATCTGGATCTCCCTTATGCCGGCGAGCATGAGCACCGAGAGCGGGTAGTAGATCATCGGCTTGTCGTAAACGGGCAACATCTGCTTGGAGACCCCAAGAGTGCTCGGATACAGGCGCGTTCCGCGACCTCCGGCCAGGATTATTCCTTTCACGCCAACATCTCCCGAAATCTCGACGTCCTTGAGCAGACAATGCGTTTTCAGGGCATGCGCCTCAGGGCGCGTTTCCGCCTGCCTTGCGGCGTATCTCATCGAGGAGCCGCGCCTGTTCCAGTGATGCCTCACCCAGGGGCGCGGCGGCACGCACCGCCGCCGCGAAGGCGGCCACGGTTCTCGCCACCTGGTCGGCAGGGGCCGACACCACTTCGGTGGCTCCATCACGGTTCTCGACCCGGATGACCGGCCGGTGACCGGCCGGCGGGGTGAAGGCGTGATCGAGCACGACCCTCCCTTCGGAGCCTCCCAGTTCGTAGCCGCTCCGGTAACCGTGATCGAGACCGAAGGTCAGCTGGGCGGTGCCCCCTCCGGGTGAGCGGAGCAGCGCCGCGCCGCCGGTGTCCACGTCGAAGCCGGCCCCCCTGGTGAGGGACGAACCGATCACTTCGAGACCGTTGCCGAGGAAATGCAGGGCGGCCCGCACCGGGTATACGCCGGTGTCCGTCAGAGCACCGCCACCCAGTGCCGGATCGAAGCGGATGTCCCCATCGGCCATCCGGGGCACCGTGAACGAGGCATGGAAGGTGCGCAATTCGCCGATGACGCCCTCGGCGAGCAGCCGCTTCACGCGTTCGTGCTGGGGGTGATGGACGAACATGATGTTCTCCATCAGGGCCAGTCTCCGATCGCGCGCCAGTGCCGCGAGCTCCGCCGTCCGCCGGCGGTCGAGCGTCAACGGCTTCTCAGCGAGTACGTGCTTGCCCGCGAGCAGGGCCTTCTCCACCCAGGTGGCGTGCAGCGCGGCGGGCAGCGGTATGTAGACCGCGTCGACATCGGTGTCGGCCAGGGGCTTCGCGTAGTCGTCCGCCGCTCTGCAGCCGTACTGCGCGGCGCACTCCTCGGCTCGCCGGCCGTCCCGGGCCGCCACGCAGGTCACCCGGGTGTGCCGCGAGGCATCGAACGCGGGCAGCATGCGGCGGCGTGCGATGGAGGCGCAACCCAGGACAGCGATGCGTACTGGCTGGTGTCCGGTCACCGTCACAGCCGGACACATCCCGAATTGAGGACGGCCAGCAGGGTCCGCGCCTGCACATTGACGTAGTGGCCGTGCCGGGTCAGTGACGTCAGCTGACCCGGGGTGGCCCACAGATAGCCGGGTGGCGGCTCGGTGGGCGCCTGGGTCTCGTCCGCCTCGACGAACAGATAGCGGCTCTGGGCGTTGAGGAATCGGCCGCCTTCCTCCGAATGCACCGCCTGGTACCGGATGCGCGACGGATCGGCGTTGAGCACCAGGTCGAGGAACGGGGGCAGGTCGTGGCTGGGCAGGTTCCGGTAATTGTCCGGTGTGCACTGGACGGTGGGCCCGAGTTCGACGGTGTCGAGGAAGCCGCCCTCCACTCGGGCATGTGCCAGCAGGTGCGGCACACCTCCGAAGGAGCGGGTCACGAACGCCGTCACCCCAAGGCCGTGGATCTCGAACAGCGGCTGGCTCCAGCCGGTGACCTCCCGGTTTCCCGCGGCCACCGAGAGCGCGACGACGCTGAAGTAGCCGCCGCTGTCGTGGTCTATGGATGTATCGCTTCTCTTCCATCCAGCCACGTCTTTCAGCGGGATGCGCTCGGCGCGGACTTCGTGGCGGGCGCGTTCTCCGGTGAACCGGGACAGCAGCTGGGTGTCGGACCACAGCGCACCGGGCTCGTCGTATCGGACCGGCGCACAGGCCAGCACCGTACGGGCGTCCATGTTCACGACATTGTCGGCATGGAGTAGTTCGCCGATCTGGCCGAGGGTGAGCCAGCAGAAGTCGTCATCATGCGGCACGTCCTCGTCCGTCTTGATGATCATGTTTCTGTTGGACTTGCGGAAGAACCACGAACCGTGTTCGGACTGCAGCGAGTCCGCGAGCGTCTGGCGCCGCGCGGAGGGGCGGATGAAGTAGTCGATGTACTTCACGTCCGCACCCTTGTGGGCCCTGGTGTAGTTGCTACGGGTCGCCTGAACCGTCGGTGACAGTTGAAGCAGGTTGGTGTTTCCCGGCTCCATCTTGGCTTGCATCAGGAAATGCAGGACCCCGTCGAACTCCTTCGTCAGCAGGCCGAGGATCCCGATTTCGGGCTGCTTGATGATCGGCTGCTGCCACTCCTGGAACGGCCACTCGTCCCGGGTGACGTGGAGGCCCTCGACGGTGAAGAACCGTCCGCTGCGATGCACCAGATTCCCCGTGTCCGGCGCGAACTCCCAGCCGTCCAGGTCGGCCAACGGAATGCGGTCCACCCGGAAGCGGTGCGCTCGGCCGCGGCATGCGAGCCAGTCGGCGAAACCGGCAGTCGTCTTCCCCGCGTCCGCGAACGTGATGGACGCGGATCGGGCGAGCCCTTCGGCGACGGAGCGGTTCTCGCGGCTCAGCAGCGCGATGGCCGTGCCGCCGCGCGCGTCGCGGCGGGCCCTTCCGGCCGGCTCGGCCTCCCCAGGCAGGACGAGAGCCTTCATGAGAGTCTTCTCCTCACAGCAGCGCGAGTAAATCAGGAGGTTGCGGACCTCCACCAGCCGGTGCCGGCCGACGGATGGCGACTCGACGGCGCCCTGGAACGGATCTCAATCCGAATGTCCACATGTGACCGATTCACGTCGAAGGACTCCCCCGCGTCCCCGACCAGGCCGCCCCACCGTCCCGATACCGCGCGCTTCACCTATCGGGATCAGGCGATATCGCTTTATGCGAAAGAACCGTCAGACTTCATGGATTTCCCAACAGAAGTCTTTCAATGGCGTTGCATCGCCCAGGCTATGTTCCTCCACTATCCCCAACAACCCCAGAGGTGCTTACCGCAAACCCCAGACGCACTTACCGCGAACCCCGGACGTTCCGTAATAGAGCGATAGCCGACACCTGTGGATCAGGATTTTCAGGCGGCTGCTCAGCCCGCCAGCTTGCGCAGCGAGCGAACCGACCAGGTCACCGTGAGCACGCACAGCGCCGTGAAGAGGGCGAAGGCCATGGGGATCGTGCTCGCCCCCAGGTCGCCCCGGAACAGGGACCGTCCAGCCTCCACCGCGTAGTACAGCGGGTTGAACTTCGCGACGCTCTGCAGCCATTCGGGGCCCAGCGAGACAGGCAGGAAGAGGCCGGCGATCAGAGTCAGCGGCATGGCCATGAACTGCACGATCTGCGACATGGCGTTCTCGTCGCGGATGTTGATGGCCAGGCCGTAGGAAAGGCTGCCTGCCAGCAGGCCGGTCATCGCCATCAGCGCCAGCATGAGCAGCGCCTGAAGCGCTCCCACCCGCAGTCCCATCGCCATCGATATGGCGATGATGAGAGCGGCCTGGATCACGAGGGCGAGGGCGTCCTTCAGCACCCGGCCGAGAACGATGGCCGGCCGCCAGATCTGGCTGACGATGAGTCGCTCCAGCACGCCGTTGCGGGTGTCGTTCATGATGCTGAATCCGGCGAACATCGAGCCGAACAGGGCGATCATCAGCATCATGCCCGGCGTCAACATGGCCAGGACCGCCGAATCACTGCCGCCCGGCACGGTGCTCCCCAGCAGGGGGGCGAAGAAGACCAGATAGAGGACCGGCTGCACGATGCCGAAAAGCGGCCAGATGGGGTTGCGCAGCAGTCCGCGTACCTCGTATCCGAGGATGAGCGTGGCGTGCTTGAACATGTCGGGCTCCGATCAGGCGGCGTCGCGCAGCGAGCGGCCGGTGTGCTTGAGGAAGACGTCGTCCAGGGTGGCCCGCTCAAGCGTGATCGACTGGATCGCCAGGCCGTCGCGGTCCAGGGCGCGGAGCACGGACGGCAGACCGCGCTCTCCGTCGTCCAGATAGGCGCGCAGCAGTTCGTCCTCCTGGACGACCTCCCTGACGTACGGCTCAGCCGTCAGCAGGAGACGGGCCTGTTCCAGCCCCTCGGCCGGCCCGTCCGCCAGCCGCACGGTGACGATGTCGCCCGCGACCTCCTTCTTGAGCGCCTCCGGAGTGCCCTCGACGACGACCTTTCCGTGGTCCACGATGACGAGCCGGTCGCACAGGGCGTCGGCCTCGTCCAGGTAGTGCGTGGTCAGCAGGACGCTGGTGCCCTGGTCGCGCAGCTTGCGCACCTCCTCCCAGAGGTTCGCGCGGTTTTGCGGGTCCAGGCCCGTGGTGGGCTCGTCCAGGAAGATCAGCGGAGGGGCGGTGACCAGCCCGACCGCGATGGCGAAGCGGCGCTTCTGCCCTCCGGACAGGGTCCTGGCCGGGCGGTTGCCGATCTCGGTGAGCGCGAAGGCGGCCATCAGCTCCTCGGCGCGCGCCTTGGCCTGCTTCTTCGACATTCCGGCGAGGCGTCCGGCGAGCATCAGGTTCTCGATCGCGGGCGTCATCTCGTCGACGCCGCCCAGCTGGCCGACGTAGCCGATGCTGGCCCTGACCTTGCCGGCTTCCTTCACGACGTCGTAGCCGTTGACGCGGGCCTGCCCCGCGGTGGGCTGGGTGAAGGTGGCGAGCATCCGGACCGTGGTGGTCTTGCCCGCGCCGTTCGGGCCGAGCACGGCGAAGACCTCGCCGCGTTCGACCTCCATGTCGATGCCGCGAACGGCCTCGATCTCCCGGGCTTTGCCTCTGCCGCGTCCGACGACGAACGTCTTGCGCAGCTCGTGCGCTTCAATGATCATTTGTCTCTCCTTGGTACGCCACGTCGGGCGAGGACGCGGGTCCTCCGCCCCCGCGAGACGGCCGTTGGGAGGCGCGTGGGCCGCTGCTCAGACACGGCCGGCAGCGGCTGTCGAGGCGAGGTGGGACCGGATGTCCATGTTGATCTTGTGGGCGTGGTCGTTGAGGAAGAAGTGGCCGCCGGGGAAGACACGCAGATCGAAGCCGCCCGTGGTGTGGGCGGACCACGCCCGGGCCTCCTCCAGCGTGGTCTTGGGGTCGTCGTCGCCGGTCAGCGCGATGATCGGGGTACGGACGACGGCACCCGGCTCGCACCGGTAGGTCTCGATGGCGCGGTAGTCGGCACGGGTCGCCGGAAGCACCATGTGCAGCAGCTCGTCGTCGTCCAGGAGGCTGTCGGCCGTGCCGTTCAGCTTCTTCAGCTCGGAGATGATCCCCGCGTCGTTGCGCAGGTGCACGTCTTCCGCCCGATGGGTCGAGGGGGCCCGGCGGCCGGAGGCGTACAGAGCCAGGGGCCGCACGCCCTCGCGCTCCATGCGCAGGGTCACCTCGAAGGCGAGCACGGCGCCCATGCTGTGCCCGAACAGCGCCAGCGGCCGGTCGGTCCAGGGCCGCAGGGCCTCGTGGACCCGGTCGGCGAGGGTCGCGATGTCCTCCACGAACGGCTCGCCCCTGCGGTCCTGGCGGCCGGGATACTGCACCGCCAGCACCTCCACGGCGGGCGACAGCGCCCGCGAGACGGGGTGGTAGTAGCTCGCGGAGCCGCCCGCGTGCGGGAGGCAGACGAGGCGGGCCGCGGCGTCCGGCGCGGGGATGAGGCGCCGGACCCACAGGTCGTCGGCTGAGTTTCCAGAGAACGTCATGGTCGTCTTCCTTCGAGAGTCACGGGTCCGGCCTGCGTGATCACGAGGGCAGTTCCCCGGGGCGCGGCCGGAAGGACGGTCGTGCCGGACGGCCCGGGCGGCCCGGCCTGCGGTGCGGCGCGTTGCGCCTGGTGAAGCGTCAGCGGATCACGGCCAGCCGGCGTCGGCCCTTCGGCGACCTGAGCGGAGCCTCGCACTGCGCATCCGCGGCGGGGTCGAGGGTGATGCTTCCGGCGGCGGCCCGGTCGGCGGCCGCGCTGACCGCGCGGAGTGCGGCGATCTCGACGTCGTCGGCGAACCCCACGCCCCAGACCGGCGCTCCCGAGGGGACGGAACCGACATGGCACTCGGCGTACACGGCCACGCGATCGCCGCCGCGTGCCCCCACCCCGGTGCGGTTGACGGTGCGCACGTCCACGCCGCGGGCCGCGAGAGTGGCCCGCAGCGCCTCGACGACGTCGACGCGGTCGCCGCCGGTGTCGAAGCCCTGGCCGTCGACGTGCAGGTGGGCGATCACCCGCCCGCCGAAGGAGAGCGGCACGGGAAGCCCGCTCGCCCCGACGTAGGACTGCTCGAACAGCTCGGCGATCCGCTCGGCGGGGATCTCGGTGCCCGTGGCGTCGGAGTGCCGCTGCACCACCCGGGCGAAGTCGATCTGCAGGTCCCGAGGCAGGTGCAGGCCGTGCTTCGCGCTCAGCACGTAGGCCACGCCCCCCTTGCCCGACTGGCTGTTGACGCGCACGAGCGCCTCGTACGTCCGCCCGACGTCGGCGGGGTCGACGGGCAGGTACGGGACCTCCCACGGCAGCTCGGACAGATCGGCCCCGGCCTGCGCGGCCGCCAGTTCCAGCGCGTCGAACCCCTTCTTGATGGCGTCCTGGTGGGAGCCGGAGAAGGCGGTGTAGACGAGGTCGCCGGCGTAGGGGTGACGGGGATGGACGGGCAGCCCGGTGCACAGCTCTACGGTGCGCCGGACCGTGTTGAGGTCGGAGAAGTCGATGCCGGGGTCGACACCGTGGCTGAACAGGTTCATGCCCAGCGTCACCAGGTCCACGTTGCCGGCCCTCTCGCCGTTGCCGAGCAGGCAGCCCTCGATGCGCTGCGCGCCCGCCATCAGCGCCAGCTCGGCCGAGGCGACGCCGGTGCCCCGATCGTTGTGCGGGTGCACCGACAGGCAGACGTGCTCGCGGCGCGACAGGTTTCGGTCGAGCCATTCGATCTGGTCGGCGAAGACATTGGGGGTGGTCCGCTCGACGGTCGTCGGGAAGTTCAGGATGACCTCGCGGCCGGGCCCCGGCTGCCAGACGTCCATGACGGCCTCGCAGACCTCCAGGGAGAAGTCCAGCTCGGTGTCGTTGAACATCTCCGGGGAGTACTGCAGGCCCAGGTCGCAATCGGCCAGGGCGCCCTCGGCGTGGCCCAGCAGGAGGCGGGTGGCCTGGACCGCGAGGTCCCTGCACTCGTCCCTGCCCATCCTGAACACCAGCCGGCGGAACAGCGGCGAGGTGGCGTTGTAGATGTGCACGTTGGCGCGCGCCGCCCCGGCCAGGCTCTTCACGGTAGCGGTGATCAGGTCCGCGCGGGCCTGGGTGAGCACGGAGATCCGCACGTCGTCGGGGATCCGGTCCCCTTCGATGAGCCGGCGCACGAAGTCGTGGTCGTCCTGGCTCGCCGCGGGGAAGCCGACCTCGATCTCCTTGTAGCCCATGCGGACGAGCAGGTCGAACATCGCGGCCTTGCGGGCGGGGGACATCGGGCTGGCGAGCGACTGGTTGCCGTCACGCAGGTCGGTGGACAACCAGCGCGGCGCGTGGGTGACGGCGTTGTCGGGCCAGCGGCGGCCGGGCAGCGGCACGGGTGCGGGCGCGCGATAGCGACCCAGCGCGTTCGTCTTCTCCATCACGATTCTTCCCCTTCCATTTCACCGTCCCGGTTCACCGCCAGGCCCCTCGTTCCCGCCACACGTCACAACGCCGGAAAAAAACGACACACGCCATCAGTTCGCCGTACCGAAATACGTCGAGTACGAGTAAGGAGAAAGGGTCACCTGGATCTTGTATGATTCCGCCTCGTCGAGGACCCGGAACATCACGGCTATTTCCGGATAGGCAGCGCTGATACCCAGGCCGGCGAAATAGTGGTCGCTGTCGAACACGAGGCGGTACAACCCCCGCTCGAAATTCGCGCCCTGCCATTCCAGAATGTCGCCGTCGCTGTCGGTCTCCGCCGACGCGACGGCCCGCCAGCCCGGGTCCTCCGCGCGCTCCAGCAGTGCCCGCACTCCGGCAGCCGGCCGGCCGTACATGCTGTCCAGCGCTTGCGCTGTGATCCACATCTCCAGGACACCCGTCTCCCCGACCCACCGCGCGGGCCGTTTTCAAGAATCGGCAAAGGCGGTGCGGCCAATCGTCGGACAGATTCTTGCCCGCCTGCGAACAGGGTGGCAGCACCCGCTATCGCGGCGCCTTCGTCCGGCTATTCATGCGAGCGAAAACCGTTTGATGGCAGGACGGAAGCGGGCCGATAGCGGGCGAATGGCACGGTTTTTTACGTTGAAGACGCACCAGGGAGGCGCACGGCCGAACGGCCGCCGGCGCGCCGGCCCGAGCCAGTAGCCGAACGCACGAAAACGAGGATCCGATCATGAAGAACACCGCCAGCAGCCACGTGCTCAAGCTCATCGCCGCCGCCGCGATCGCCCTGGTCGGCACCGCGGCCGGCGCCGCCTTCGCGGCCGCCCCCTCCGCCGCCGACTCCGCCACGCCGGCGACCTCCCCCTCGCCCAGCCCCACCATCAGCGGGGCCAACACCCCCTGGGGCTGACCCGGCCGGTGCGTCGCGTCCGGGGCCGCGGAATCCGCCATGCCCGCAATGGAGCAGGAGGGTCGGGGTCGTCGCCCGCCCCTCCTTTCACACCGCCGGATGGCGAAACCGGCCGTTCCGTCATGCGTGCCCGGCTTCGGTGGCCCCGTGGAAGCGGGCGCCGGCTCCGGGACCGCGGGACCCCGGTGACGGCACGGGTTCCTTGTCGCCGCGACCGGAATCAGCGGCCCGCGATTGTGCTGTGACGTGAAATCAGCTCCAGCAGAAAACGTTTTCTGAGTCGCAGGGCGTGTATCGGCCGCCGCCATCCCGGATTTTCACAGAACGTAACGGCGCACCGACCCAGCGCGTCCACATGCCCTCTCATCGGCTGAAGCGGCGCGTGCGCGCAAGTCATGCCAGCCCATCATTTCGCCAAAGTGAATACGAAGTTCCGGCCGCCCGCCCCACCGCCAAATACTCAACCGCATTCCCCGATCGCAGATCCTTCACTGGATCCCGATGCTCTTGCTGAGTAAGATCGCGAAAGTAACCGCAGAACGCACAAAGTGACTGCGTGCCTAATGGGTCCTCCACGGGGTGTCCGCCATCGTTCGGCATGCACGTGCGCGGTGGGCAGGAGCAGCGGAATGGAGTTTCGAGTACTGGGGCCGCTTGAGGTCACGGTCGCCGACGGCCATCTGAACCTGGGGGGAAGCAGGCAGCAGGCGGTGCTGGCCCTCATGGTGATGGAACCCAACCGGATGGTCACGATGGGCCGCCTCATGGAGGCGCTCTACGGCGACAGTCCACCGACGACGTCGCGTTCCCAGGTGCAGATCTGCATCTCCTCGCTTCGCCGCATGTTCGCCAAGTCCGGCGCGCCGAAACTGATCACCACACAGCCGCGGGGGTACGTGCTGTGGGTCGACAACGACCAGATCGACTCCCAGCGCTTCGAGCGGCTCACCACCCAGGCCCGACAGTCCCGCGACGCGGGCGACGCCGAGCAGGCCGTACGGCAATTCCGGCAGGCGCTGGCGCTGTGGCGCGGCCCGGCGCTCGAAGGCATCGACAGCAGGCTCGTGCAGTCGGCGGCCGGTCGGCTCAACGAGACCCGGATCACCGCCAACGAGGACTGCGTGCAGCTCGAGCTCGACCTCGGCCGCCACCACGAACTCGTCGCCGAGCTGACCGACCTGGTCGAGGAGCACCCGCTGCGCGAGCGGCTGCGCGGCCAGCTCATGCTCGCGCTCTACCGGTCGGGACGGCAGGCGGAGGCGCTCCAGGTCTACCGGATCGCCCGCCGTACGATGATCGAGGAACTCGGCATCGAGCCGGACGAGCAGCTCCAGCAGTTGGAGCACGCCATCCTCACCTCCAGCGAGAAGCTGGCCGCGCCACCGGCCCCGGCCGCGATCCGGCTCCAGGCGCCCGCCGTGCCCGCCCCGGAGCTGCCGCTCCTCCAGCCCTCTCACGTGGTCGTGCCGCGGATGTTGCCCGCCGACACCGCCGACTTCACCGGCCGGACCAAGCAGGTGGACGAGATCCACCAGTACCTCATGCGCGACGCCGACGACCCGGCCCGCTTCGCCATCCCCATCATCGGGATCTCCGGCAAACCCGGGATCGGCAAGAGCACGATCGCCGTACACGCCGCGCACAGCATCGCCGAGCGCTACCCCGACGGTCAGCTCTATGCCGACCTGCACGGCGGCGCCTCCCGCTCGGTCGGCCCGATGCACGTGCTCGGGCGCTTCCTGCGGGCGCTCGGAGCCACGGGCAGCGCCATCCCCGACAGCCTCGACGAGCGCGCCGAGATGTACCGGAACCTGCTCGCCAACCGCAAGATGCTGGTCGTGCTCGACGACGCGGGCAGTGAGGGCCAGGTACTGCCGCTGCTGCCCGGCGAGCCGACGTGCGCCGTCATCCTCACCAGCCGCAGCCGGCTGGCGGGCCTGGCGGGCGCGCTCCACATCGAGATCGACGTGTTCGACACGGAGCAGTCGATCGCCCTGCTGTCGCGCATCGCCGGGGCCGAGCGCGTGCAGTCGGAGCCGGAGTCGGCCGCGTCGCTGGCCCGGTTGTGCGGTCAGCTGCCGCTCGCGCTGCGCATCGCCGGCACCCGGCTGTCGGCCCGACCGCACTGGAGCGTCGAGCAGCTCGCCGAGCGCCTGGAGGACGAGACCCGGCGGCTCGACGAGCTCAAGCACGGCGGGATGGGGATCAGGGCCAGCATCTCCATGACGTACGAGAGCACCAGTGAGGAGGCCAAGCAGCTCTTCCGGCGGCTGGCCATCCTGGATTTCGCGGCGTTCTCGCCCTGGGTGAGCGCCGCGCTGCTCGACCGGCCGCTGCACAAGGCACAGGACCTCCTCGACGATCTCGCCGACGCCCAGCTCATCGAGACCATCGGCGTGGGTCGCGGCGTGCACAGCCAGTACCGCTTCCACGACCTCATCCGGGTCTTCGCCCGCGAGCAGCTCGCCGCGACCGAACCCGCGACCGAGCGCAAGGCCGCACTCGGCCGGGCGCTGGGCGCCCTGCTGTTCCTGGCCGAGGCGGCGCACCATATGGAGTACGGCGGCGACTACGTGCAGATCCACAGCAACGCCTCCCGCTGGCCCCTGCCCTCCGCCCTGGTCGACCAGATCGTGAGCGCCCCGCTCTTCTGGTACGAGCAGGAGCGGCTGACCCTGGTCAGCGGCATCCGCCACGCCGCCCAGGCCGGGTTCGTCGAACTGGCGTGGGACCTGGCGATCAGCACGGTGACGTTGTTCGAGTCGCGTGAGTACCTGGATGACTGGCGCGACACTCACAAGATCGCTCTGGCGGCCGCCAGGCGGGCCGGCGACGTGCGCGGCCAGGCCGCCATGCTGTACTCGCTGGGGTCGCTCTACATCGCCGAGCAGCGCTTCGCCGAGGCGCGCGACAACTTCGACTCCGCGGTCGCCCTGTTCGAGGAGGTCGGCGACGACCAGGGGATCGCGCTGGTGATCCGCAACGTCGCCCTGGTCGACCGGATGACCGGCCGCTTCGAGGAGGCGGCCGTCCACAACGAGCAGGCGCTGAAGATCTTCCGTAAGACCGGCGACCGGATCGCCGCCGCGTACGTGATCAACAATCTGGCGCAGCTCCGGCTGGAGACCGACGATCTCCACGGCGCCCGGGAGCTGCTGGGCGAGGCGCTGAAGCTGAGCCAGGAGGGCGGCAGCCGCCGCGTGGAGGCCCAGGTACTGCACGGGATGGGCCACATGCTCCTGGAGTCCGGCGACCTCGTAGGGGCGCTCAAGGTCTTCGAGCAGGCTCGGGCCGTGGTGCGCGACATGGGCGACCGGACCGGCGAGGCGTACGCCCTGCAGGGGCTCGGCCTCGCCCAGCTGCGCCTCGGCAAGCACGAGTTGGCCGAGATCACCCTGCGCCACGCGCTGACGCTCGCCGGCACCGCCAACCACCGGTTGGCCGAGGGCCGGATCAAGTTCGCCCTGGGCGAGCTGGCGCTGGCCCGCAAGCGCCCGGACGACAGTCTCCCCCACCTGCTCGGCGCTCTCGCCCTGTTCCAGGGGATGAACGCGACGCTGTACCGGATCAGAACCCTGATCATGCTGGGGGACGCGCATCTGGCGGCGGGTGACGCCGCGTCCGCGCGGGATGCGCTCGCCGAAGCGCACGCCCTACGCGACAAGCTCGGCTCCCCGACCGGCGAGCGGCCGCGGAAGCCCGGCGGGTCGTAGGGGTTCTAGGGGATAGGCGCGGCGGAGCGGGGTCGTCAGCATGGAATCACGGACCGCAAGGCCAAGGTGCCGGACCAGTCTCCAGGTGTAAGGAGTCCTGACCATGCGAACGAACATCGCCACCGCTTTCCAGATGGATGCCGCCCCGGACATCGCCGTTCAGGACGGGCTGGTCGACGTCGTCCTGCGAGGCGGTCCCGCGGACTTCCCCTGTCGGATGCGGGTGGAACTGCGGTCGGCCGCCACCGGCAAGGTGAAGATCCTCAGCCGGGGCGGCTACGAGCAGTTCGAGCGGATCGAGTCCGACGAGGCGGAGTGGGTCTTCCGCTGGACCATGCGCACCGAGATCGCCGAGTGACTCACCCCTACGCCCCTTAACCGCAGGTCGCGGACCCGAGACCGGGCTCGCGAAGGTTCTCCCCCACCTCCGGTTTTCCTACTCTCGCAAGTGTGAGCACTGCCAAGACGACCCCTTCCGCCCGCCGGGACTCTCCCAGCGGGCGGCTTCGGCGCGGGCGGAGGAGGCCGGGATCGTCCGCACCGGCGAGTTCTTCCTCCCTCCGGACCCGTACAGGTCTCCCTCGGTTACCCGCGCGAGCGGAAACAGCGGCAGTCGCGTCCACGCCCGCTGCTGCGGAGCATCCTTCCCGCGGAGGAATCGTCATGATCGAGCTGATCCTGCCCCCGTACGTCGTGGCCGCCGACACCTGCGAGGAGTTCCTGGACGGCGCCTTGTTCCCCGAGGAGGAGGCGATCATCTCGCGCTCGGTGGACAAGCGGCGCAGGGAGTTCACGACGGCCCGCGTGTGCGCCCGCGACGCCCTGCGCATGCTGGGCCGTCCCGCCACGGCTATCCTCCCCGGCGTGCGTGGGGAGCCGCTGTGGCCGGACGGGATCGCCGGGAGCATCACCCACTGCGCCGGCTACCGGGGCGCGGTTCTCGGGACGAGGTCCGAGGTCGTCGCGATCGGCATCGACGCCGAGCAGAACGCGCCGCTGCCCAACGGCGTGCTGGCCGCCATCGGACTGGCGGAGGAACGGCGGCTCGTCCGCGAGCTGCTTCGGGAGCACCCGTCGATCCGCTGGGACCGGTTGCTGTTCAGCACCAAGGAGTCGGTGTACAAGGCGTGGTTCCCGCTGGTGAACAGGTGGCTGAGCTTCGAGGACGCGCTGATCGACATCGACCCGCTCAGGGGGGTCTTCTCCGCGCAGCTGCTGGTCACCGGGCCACGCGTCAACGGGCAGCGGATGGACGTGTTCTCCGGGCGGTGGCTGGTGCAGAACGGGCTCATCCTGACCGCGATCGTCATTCCCGCCGTGATGCCCGCGGCACCGGCCATGAGCGGCCGCTCCGGTTACTCGGGGGGTTGAGCGGCCGCGGAGGTCGTTCCGAGACGAGCGAACCCGGCCCCCTTGACGGGGCCGGGTTCGCTCGTATCGCGGGTCAGACGTCCTTGATCTCGCAGATGACAGTGCCGGACGTGACACTCTGCCCCACAGTCGAGGCGAGCCCGGAGATCACCCCGGTTTTGTGGGCGGTGAGCGGCTGCTCCATCTTCATCGCCTCCAGCACCACGACGGTGTCCCCCGCCGTGACAGCGGCCCCGTCGGCGGCGACGACCTTGACGATGGTGCCCTGCATGGGGCTGACCAGGGTGTCTCCCCCGGTGAGGGTGCGCACGCCGGTCGCGCCCGGGCGGCGCGGCGCCTTGCGCTGCCCGGCGTCGGCGGCGACCTTCACCCGGTGGGTGCGCAGCGACGCCGGCAGCACGACCTCCAGCCGCCGGCCGCCGACCTCGACGGTGACGCGCTCGCGCGGCGTGGGCTCGGGCGCCGGGACGGCGTCGGGCCCGGGGGCGATCGGGGTGGCGAACTCGGTCTCGATCCAGCGGGTGTGCACGGAGAACGGCTCGGCCGTGAAGGCGGGATCGGCCACGACCGCCCGATGGAACGGCAGCACGGTCGGCAGGCCCTCGACGGCGAGCTCGGCCAGGGCGCGGCGGGCCCGGCGCAGGGCCTGCGCCCGGTCGGCGCCGGTGACCACGAGCTTGGCGATCAAGGAGTCGAAGGACCCCGGCACGGCCTGTCCGGCGGCGTATCCGGCGTCGAGCCGTACGCCGGGACCGCCCGGCGCGCGCAGCTCGGTGATGAGGCCGGGGGTCGGCAGGAAACCCCGCCCCGGATCCTCGGCGTTGATGCGGAACTCCATCGAGTGCCCGCGCAGCGGCGGGTCACCGTAGCCGAGCGGCTCGCCCGCGGCGATCCTGAACATCTCGCTGACCAGGTCGATGCCGGTGACCTCCTCGGTCACCGGGTGCTCGACCTGCAGGCGGGTGTTGACCTCCAGGAACGAGATGCCGCCGTCCGCGCCGACCAGGAACTCGCAGGTCCCGGCGCCGACGTAGCCGGCCTCACG
This sequence comes from Microtetraspora niveoalba, assembly GCF_001570405.1. Lineage (GTDB taxonomy): Bacteria > Actinomycetota > Actinomycetes > Streptosporangiales > Streptosporangiaceae > Microtetraspora > Microtetraspora niveoalba. The sequence continues at coordinate 101,981 of NZ_BBYM01000032.1, forward strand.
CAGGATCGCCTTCGAGCTCTCGTAGAGCAGCGCGGTCTGCCCGGCGGTGAGGAAGGGCGCGGGGGCCTCCTCGACGAGCTTCTGGTGGCGGCGCTGGAGCGAGCAGTCCCTGGTGCCGAGCACGACGACGTTTCCGTAGGCGTCGGCCAGGCACTGGGTCTCGACGTGCCGGGGCCGGTCGAGGTAGCGCTCGACGAAGCACTCCCCCCGCCCGAACGCGGCCGAGGCCTCGCGCACGGCCGAGTCGTACAGGTCGGGGATCTCCGCCAGGGTGCGGGCCACCTTCAGGCCACGCCCGCCGCCGCCGAAGGCCGCCTTTATCGCCACGGGAAGCCCGTGCTCGGCGGCGAATTCCTGTACCTCCAGCGCGTCGGCGACGGGCTCCGCCGTACCGGCGACCAGGGGCGCGCCGACACGCTGGGCGATCCGCCGAGCCTCCACCTTGTCGCCGAGCGCGGCGATGGCCGCGGGCGGCGGGCCGATCCACACGAGGCCCGCGTCGATGACGGCCTGGGCGAAGGCGGCGTTCTCCGCGAGGAAACCGTAGCCGGGGTGCACGGCGTCGGCACCCGAGCGCACCGCGACCTCGAGCAGCCGGGCGACGTTGAGGTAGGTCTCGGCCGGGCTCTCCCCGCCTACGGCGAACGCCTCGTCGCACAGGGCGACGTGCATCGCGTCCGCGTCCTGGTCGGCGTAGACGGCGACGCTCTTCAACCCCTCGTCGGCGCAGGCGCGCGCGATCCGCACGGCGATCTCGCCCCGGTTGGCGATGAGGATCTTGCTGAGTTGACGTTTCATGAGAGCCTTCGCAGGATGGACGGCGTTGACCAGGAGCGGGGGGATCGGTGGCCGAAGGGCCGCCATCCGGGGGGCCACGCGGCGAGCGGCGGGGCGGCCGCCTCCGTCAGCAGGAGCAACGCGCAGGCCAGGGCGGCGAGCTCCTCCTCCGTAGGCGTACCGCGGACGATCCGCAGCGAGAGCGAGTCCTCGGCGTCGTCCATCACATCGGCGGGTTTCCGTGCTTGCGCTGGGGCGCCAGCGCGTGCTTGGCCCGCAGCAGGCCGAGCGAGCGGATGATGACCGCCCGGCTCTCGCGCGGGTCGATGACGTCGTCGACGAGGCCCCGTTCGGCCGCGTAGTAGGGGTGCATGAGGGTGGTGCGGTACTCCTCGACCTTCTTGGCATGCTGCTCGGCCGGATCCTGCGCCGCGGCGATCTCGCGGCGGAAGATGATGTTGGCCGCGCCTTCGGCGCCCATGACGGCGATCTCGTTCGTCGGCCACGCGAAGGACAGGTCGGCGCCGATCGAGCGGGAGTCCATGACGATGTACGCACCGCCGTACGCCTTGCGGACGATCACCTGGATCCGTGGCACGCTGGCCGCGCAGTAGGCGTAGAGCAGCTTGGCGCCGTGCCGGATGATGCCGTTGTGCTCCTGGTCCGCGCCCGGCAGGAAGCCGGGCACGTCGACCAGGCTGACCAGCGGGATGTTGAACGCGTCGCACATCTGGATGAAGCGGGCGCCCTTCTCGGAGGCCTTGATGTCGAGCACGCCGGCGAGGCGGTTCGGCTGGTTGGCGACGATGCCGGTGACGTGGCCGTCGAACCTGGCCAGGCCGCAGATGAGGTTGTCCGCCCAGCCGCCGTGGAACTCGAAGAAGTCGCCGTCGTCCACGATCTCCTCGATGACCTGGGCCATGTCGTAGGACTGGGCGGGATCGGCCGGGACGAGGTCGAGCAGGCGGTCGTTCGACCGGTCCGGAGGGTCGGTGGCGACGATCGAGGGAGGCAGCTCCTGGTAGTTGGACGGCAGCAGGGACAGCAGGTAACGCACGTCCTCCAGGCACGAGACCTCGTCGCGGTAGACGAACCCGGCCACACCCGACAGGGTGCCGTGCACGCCGGCGCCGCCGAGCGCGTCCTGGCTGATCTCCTCGCCTGTGACCGCCTTGACGACGTCGGGCCCGGTGATGAACATCTGCGCGGTGCCCTGGACCATGAAGACGAAGTCGGTGAGCGCCGGCGAATAGGCGGCGCCGCCGGCGCACGGGCCGAGCATGACGCTGATCTGCGGGATGGCACCGGACATGCGCACGTTGCGGGTGAAGATGCCGCCGTACCCGGCCAGCGCGGTGACCCCCTCCTGGATGCGGGCCCCCGCGCCGTCGTTGAGGCTGATCAGCGGCACTCCGGCGGCCTCGGCGAGATCCATCGCCTTGTGGATCTTCGTGGCGTGGGCCTCGCCGAGCGCTCCGCCGAAGATGCGGAAGTCGTGCGCGTACACGATGACGTCGCGGCCCTCGACCTTGCCCCAGCCCGCCACGACCCCGTCGGTGTGCGGGCGCTTGTGCTCGAGTCCGAAGCCTGTCGCGCGGTGCCGCCGGAACGGCTCGATCTCGACGAACGACCCGGGGTCGAGCAGGGTGTCGAGCCGTTCCCGGACGGTGAGCTTGCCCTTGGCGTGCTGGCGCCGGGTCGCCTCCGGGTCGGGCCCGCTGCGTGCGCTCTCCCTGATCAGCGCCAGCTCGGCCACTCGGTCCCGCATCGTCTCGACCGGCAGGTCAGCCCGCCTCAGAGTGGCGATCGGCGCCGGTCTCTCCTGTATGTGCATGCGATACCTCCGGTCGTTCAGGTGGTGACATGGCTGCCGAACTCGAGACTGGGCGGGAGGTCCGCGCGCCGGGTGATGTTCAGCTTCCGGTAGGTCCGGGTCAGGTGCTGCTCCACCGTGCTGACCGTGATGTAGAGCTTCGCGGCGATCTCACGGTTGGTGTATCCGGCAGCCGCAAGGACGGCCACGCGCCGCTCGGAGTCGCTGAGCACCGCGCTCAGTCCGCGCTCGGCCCGCACGGCCTTCTCCTCGCCCTCCTCCCTGCCGAACAGGGCCCTGCTGAGCGGCTCCGCCTGGCATTCCTGGGCGAGGCCGAGCGCCCGGCCCGCGATCATCCCGGCCCGGCGGTACTCACCGAGCTCCTGGTAGGCCTCGACCAGGTCGAGCAGGGTCCTGGCCAGCTCGTATCGGTCACCGCTCGCCTGGAGCATCTCGGCCGACTGGCGCAGCAACATCGGGCGGTGCCGGGCCTCGCTCCCCGCCGCGGCGAGCATCCGCATCGCCATGCCGTGCACCCGCGGCGAGCTCGGCCCGCACCGGCGGAGCTGATCCTCGACGAGCTGCTGGGCCTGCTCGGCCCGGCCGATGCGCAGGCACGCCTCCGCCGCGTCGACCCGCCACGGGATCAGGCCGGGCAGGTCGATCTCCCACTTGCGGATCAGCTCACCGCAGATCTGGAAGTCGCGCAGGGCGAGTCCCGGCTGGTCGGCGGCCAGGCTGTAGCGCCCTCTGGCGTACAGGTAGTGCAGCCCGTAGCGGGTCTCGAACATGGCGTCGGGGACGGGCCGGTCGAGGTACTCGCCGGCGTCGTTGCGTCCCATCGCCGTGACGGCCGTGATCAGGCTGCTCAGCGGGCCGCCGACGGCGACCCCCCAACTGCCCATGGGAATGGTCTCCAGGGCCTGCCGGGCGTGGTGTTCGGCGCCGGGCATGTCGCCCTGCCGTACCGCGATCTCCGCCCGGATCGCGTCGAGCCGCGCCTGACGGCTGGGGGCCATGCGGGTGGACGCCTCGGCGGCGAACAGGTCGCACCAAGGGGCGGCCTTGTCGGGCCGGCCCGCGTAGGTGAGGGCGAGCAGGGCGCTCTCGACGGTGTCGAGCGACATCTCGTCGAGGCGGCAGCCTCGCAGGATCCGGTCGACGCCCTCCACCAGCTGCTCGCGCGGCCCCTTGGTGAGGACCTCGGAGAGCGCCGTGGTGGCCTCCAGGCGGCGGTGGGTGGCGACGGAGACGGCCGCCGAACGCACCGGCTCGGCGAACAGGCCGCGACGGCGCGCGGAGGCCTGGTTGTCGCCGTCCTCGTCACCGGCCTCCACCTGCTCCGCCGCTCGCAGCTCGGCGAGGAAAGCCGGGTAGGTGGCGCGCAGCCACGGCCGGACGACCGCCAGCTCGGCGGAGGCTTCGGCGTCGCCGGGGTTGACGGTGGCGGCGAGGTGCTCCAGCACCTCACGGGCGTCAGCCGTACGGCCGTGCCAGAACAACGCGCGGGCGAGCACGGCGGCGTCCCCGCCACGGAGCTGGCCGCGTTGCATGGCGTCGGACAACTCGGCCAGGTGCGCGGCGGGCGCCCCGGGGTTGATCCGCCACTCGGCGCGCACCAGCATCGTGATGATCTGCGCCCGGTGCTGCTCGTCGGCGCACTCCTTCCAGGCCAGCCGCAGGTAGGCGACGGCGGCCGTCACCTTGCCCTCGCGGAGGGCGTCGCGGGCGGCGTCCTCCAGCACGGAGACGACCCAGGGGGCGCCGACGTGGCCGGCCTCCAGCAGGTGGTCGGCGATGGTCGAGGCGGCGGCTCCGCTGTCGCGGCCCAGCTCGGCCGCGCCGCGGTGCAGGTCCGCTCGCTCCTGCGAGTCCAGTTCGGCCAGTACGGCGGAGCGGGCGACTTCGTGGCGGAAGGACCCCATGGACAGCAGCCCGGCCCCGGCCAGGGAGTGCAGCGACTGGCCGACCTCGGTCGGGTTGAGCCCGAGGAGCCGGGGCAGCGGCTCCGGCTCGCCGAGTACGGCCAGGCCGCGGGCGACGCGCATGGCCTGGGGATCGCCCCTGAGCAGGCAGGACAGGACGGCCTGGCCGTACCGGTCGGCGGGAACGAGCTCGGCGGGAGGCGCGCCGTCGGTACGGGCCGCCGCCTGGTAGTCCTCGGCCAGGCCGTCCAGCAGCAGCGGGTTGCCGCCGCTGAGCGCGTACCACTCGGCGGCGAAGCGGTCCGCGGGACCGCGGCCGAGCCGAGCGGTGACCAGTTCGGCCACGCCGGCCCTCGACAGCGGCTCCAGGTGGATGCGGCGGGCGTGCGGCTGACGCAGCAGCTCGGTCTGGAAGAACGTTTCGGTGTAGCGGCCGTGGTCGGAGTGGCCGAAGACGGCGGCGATGCGGGCGAAGCGCACCCGCCGGGCCAGGTAGGCCAGACAGAGCAGCGACATCCGGTCGGCGTGGTGCACGTCGTCGACGACGATGAGCAGCGGGTAGCGTTCCGACAGGTCCAGCAGCACGGTGCAGAGCGCGTGCACGATCTGCGCGTCGACGGGCTCCAGGACCGCGGCCCCGGGGTCGGCGTGGATGGAGGCGGCGCTCTCCGCCAGGAGCGCCATCGCCCGCTCGCGTTCCTCGGCGATGAGCGGCGCGTCCTGCATGAGCTGGCCGATCACCCCGAGGGGCAGGTCCTGCTCGACCGCCGAGGCCATCGCCACCACGGGAAGCGCGCCCAGCTCCACGACCCGGTCGGCGAACGTGTGCAGCAGCTCGCTCTTGCCCGTCGCGACGGTCCCGGTCAGCAGCGCGACGCGGCCCTTGCCGCCGAGCGCGTCGGCCACCAGCCCCTCAAGGGCGGCACATGCCTCATCCCTCTCTACCAGCCCCATCATCATCCTCCTCGCTGAGGAACCTCATTTCTCGGACACTTCGGACATTAGGGGTCGTCATTTTCCGGGCGGTATCGCGCCGCTATCAGCGGCCCGCGTCCCTCCCCTACGGCAGCGCCAGGGGTTGTCCGGGTGTCATCGGCCGGAGGTCAGAGCGGGATGTTGCCGTGCTTCTTCTGCAGGCCGGAGACCCTCTTGTCACGCAGGACGGCGAAGGCGCCGGCGACCTTGGCCCGGGTCTGCGCGGGCCGGATCACCTCGTCGACGTAGCCGTACTGAGCGGCGACGTACGGATTGCTGAACTTCTCCTGGTACTCGGCGATCAGGTGGCGTTCCACAGCGGCCCGCTCGCTCGCGTCCGCGGCGGCGAGGGTCTTGCGGTGGAGCACGTGGACGGCGCCCGTCGCGCCGGTGACCGCGATCTCGGCCGTCGGCCAGGCCATGTTGACGTCGGCGCCGACGTGCTTGGAGCCCATGACCGCGTATCCGCCCCCGTACGCCTTGCGGGTGACGACGGTCACCTTGGGGACGGTCGCCTCCGCGTAGGCGTAGATCAGCTTGGCGCCCCGGCGGATGATGCCGCCGCGCTCCTGCTCCAGTCCGGGCAGATAGCCGGGCACGTCGGCGAAGGTCAGGATGGGGATGTTGAACGCGTCGCAGAAGCGGACGAACCTGGCGGCCTTCTCGGAGGCGTCGATGTCGATCGCGCCCGTCTGGACCATCGGCTGGTTGGCGACGACGCCGACCGTCTGGCCCTCGACTCTCGCCAGGGCGCAGATGATGTTCCGGGCGAAAGCCCCCTGCACCTCCAGGAGGTCGCCGTCGTCGACCACCCTGCGCAGGATCTCGAACATGTCGTAGACCCGGTTCGCCTCGTCGGGGATGACGGAGTCGAGCTCGATGTCGGCGGCGGTGAGGCCGGGCTCGCTCTCGTAGGCGTAGGCGGGAGGGAGGTCGAGGTTGTTGGAGGGCAGGTAACCGAGCAGCGCCTGCACGTAGGCGATCGCGTCGTACTCGTCGACGCCGACGTAGTGCGCGTTGCCGGACACCTCGCTGTTGAGCGCCGGGCCGCCGAGGTCCTCGTGAGTGGTGCGCTCCCCCGTCACGGCGGAGACGACCTCGGGGCCGGTCACGTACATGTAGGACGTACGGTCGCTCATCACGGTGAAGTCGGTGAGGGCGGGCGAGTAGACCGCTCCGCCCGCGCACGGGCCCATGATCATGGAAATCTGCGGAATCACCCCGGACGCGTCGACATTGCGCCTGCCGAGTTCCGCGTAGTACGCGAGGGACACGACACCCTCCTGGATGCGGGCGCCGCCGGAGTCGTTGATGCCGACGACCGGGCAACCGATCTTCAGGGCGAGGTCCAGGATCTTCAGCACCTTGCCGCCGAAAGCCTCCCCCATGCTGCCGCCGAGCGTGGTGAAGTCGTGGGCGAACACGCACACTCGGCGCCCGTCGACGGTGCCGTGCCCGGTGATCACTCCGTCGCCGTACGGCCGGTTGCAGTCCATGCCGAAGTCGGTGGCGCGGTGCCGGACGAACATGTCGATCTCGACGAACGACCCGGGGTCGAGGAGCCGGTCGATGCGCTCGCGCGCGGTCAGCTTGCCCTTGGCGTGCTGGCGCCTGGCGGCGCGCTCTTCGGCGCGCGTCACCGCCTCGTCGCACCGCTCGTCGAGGTCGGCGAGGCGCGCTGCCGTCGTGGGCGGAGGGTCCGCCAGGCCGGGCATGTCACGGAGGGCGGTGAGGAGCCGGCTCGGGGTCGGCGCGGGCTCGTCGTACGACATCCTCTGGCCTCTTTTCGCCGGTACGACAGTGGATTCCGCCACGGTATGAATCGCCCGGAGTTCGCGACAACCCCTATACCGAAAATCTGGAGCCCAGACTTTGAGCGGCCGTCCTTGCCGGCTTTTCACCCCTATACCTACCGTTCGAGGACATCCAGATTGGGGGCTTGTGCCGTGAAAGGAAGCACTCCTATCGCCATTTACCGGCGGCCCTGCCCGGTGAATGGAGAACCAATGACGCGCGTCGTCGCCGAAAGAGGGGCGGGCAGTTCATGACCATGATTTCCGGCGCCGAGCCGCTGGCCCCGGCCGCCACCTTGTCGACGGTGCTCCGCGCCCAGGCGGCGCGGCGTCCCGACGACCGGGCCTACGGGTTCCTGCGCGACGGCGAGGAGCTGACCGAGACGCTCACCTACGCGGAACTCGACGCCGCGGCGACGGCCCGGGCCGCCTCGTTCACCGCGCTGGGCCTGTCGGGCGGCAGCGCCGTCCTGCTGCACCCGACCGGCCCGGAGTTCGTCAGGGCCCTTTACGGGTGCGTGCGCGCCGGCGTGAGCTGCGCGCCCACCCCCGTGCCCGACGGCAGGAAGGCCCTGGCCCGGCTGCGCCGGATCGCCGACGACGCGGGCGCCTCGGCCGTCCTGACGACCGGGGCCGTCAAGCGCGACCTGGAGGAACGCTTCGCGGGGCTGCCGGAACTGGACGGCATCGCGATCGTCGACACCGAGTCGATGCCGCCGGCCGATCCCCGGCGGCTCTCCGAGCCGGCCCCGGACGACGTGGCGCTGCTGCAGTACACGTCGGGCTCCACGGGGGCGCCGAAGGGCGTCATGGTCACCCACGCCAACTTCCTGGCCAACGTGACCGAGACCGAGCGGTCGTTCCCCGTCGGGGACGACGGCGTCGTGGTGTCCTGGTTGCCGCTCTTCCACGACATGGGACTGCTGCTCACCGTCGTGTTCCCGCTGTGCGCGGGGGTTCCCGCGTACCTGATGCCGCCCGACGCGTTCGTGCGCCGCCCGGCCCGCTGGCTGGAGGCGATCTCCCGGTTCCGCGGCACCCACGCGGCCGCGCCCAGCTTCGCGTACGAGCTGTGCGTGCGCACGGCCGCCGAGGGCCGGGTGGATCCGGCGCTCGACCTGTCGTCGTGGCGTGCGGCGATCAACGGCGCCGAGCCGGTGCGCTGGCATGTCGTGCGCGCGTTCGCCGAGACGTTCGCGCCGTTCGGGTTGCCGCGCACCGCTCCGTGCCCGGGGTACGGCCTGGCCGAGAACACGCTGAAGGCCACCGCGAACCCGCCGCACCTGCCACCGAGCGCCCTGTGGGTGTCCGCCGACGCCCTGCTCTCGGGCCGGGTGGAGATTCTCGACGAGGACGATCCGGCGGCCAAGCCGCTGGTCGGCAGCGGTGTCACGACCGGCTCCACCCGGGTGGAGATCGTCGATCCCGGCACCATGGCGGCCTGCCCGCCGGGACGGGTCGGGGAGATCTGGATCCACGGGCCGTGTGTCGCCGCCGGATACCTCGGCCGGCCGGCCGAGACCGCCGAGACGTTCCTGGCCCGCCTGTCCGGCGAGGCGGAGGAGCGGGCCTACCTGCGCACCGGCGACCTCGGGTTCGTGCACGACGGCGAGCTGTACGTCGCCGGGCGGCTCAAGGACGTCATCATCCGCAAGGGCCGCAACCACTATCCGCAGGACATCGAGCTGACGGCCGAGTCGGCGCACCCCGGCCTGCGGCCGAACTGCGCGGCGGCGTTCTCGGTGGACGACGGGGAACACGAACGCCTGGTCGTCGTCGTCGAGGCCGACGGCCGCGTCCTGCGCTCGACTCGTCCCGACGTGCTCCGCGAACGGATCGGGGAGGCCATCCGCGAGGAGCACCGGCTCCGGGCCGACGAGGTCCTGCTCGTCCGGCGCGGGCTGCTGCCGCGCACGACCAGCGGCAAGGTCCGGCGTCGCGCCTGCCGGGCGGGCTACCTGAACGGCGAGCTGAAGGCCGCACATTTCGTGACCGCCGACTGAGCATTTCCCCATAACACTGACAGGGCCGCCGGGTGATAAATTCACCGGCGGCCCTAAAGTCTGCGTTCATGCATGAGACGGATCAACGCTTGTTCTGAACCACTAGCTCCTCAAAGGCCCACCTCGTATGGTTCAAATTCGTCATCCCGATAACTCGAAGATAGAGGCCGCCTTTTCTCCGGAACACCCGTAGAGACCCTTATTCACACCCGTAGTGCCCTTCTGCCGGTACGGCTGAGCCGTACCGGCGAAAAGGTCAGCCGAGCTGCTCCCGGATCAGGTCGATCAGCTCCTCGTCGCTCGCGGCGTCGAGGCGGTCGGCCAGGGTGTCGCCGGCGGACGCCTGCTCGGCCGCGGTCCACCTGGCGAGGAACGCCTGCAGCCGCACGGTGACCCGGGCCCTCGACAGCCCGTCCGGCGGGTTGGCGGCCATCGCGGCCTCCATCGTGTCCAGCGCCGCGATCAGCGGCTCGACATCCGTGACCGGGTCGGCGCCGGGCAGCGTGCCGTTCAGGTGTGCGGCGAGCGCGGCCGGGGTCGGGTGGTCGAAGACGATCGTCGAGGAGAGGGGGGTACCGCACTCCTTCGCCAGAAGGTTGCGGAATTCGACCGCGGTCAGCGAGTCGAATCCGAGGTCGCGGAAGGGGCGGGTCTCGTCGATCCGGTCGACCGAGGAGTAGCGGAGCACGACGGCGAGGGTGCGCCGGATCAGCTCCAGCAGCTCGACCATGCGCTCCTCGGTGCTCAGCGTGGCGAGCCGGGCGCGCAGTCCGCCGTCGTCGCCAGGTGTGTCGTCCGAGGTGCCCAGCGTGCGGGTGACTTCGGGCAGGTCGCTCAGGAGCGGGCTCGGCCGGGTGGAGGTGAACGCGGGCGCGAACCGTGTCCAGTCCACGTCGGCCACCGTCAGTGCGCTCTGGCCGTGGTCGACCGCCTGTGCCAGCGCCGAGATGGCGAGCTCCGGGTCGAGGGACGCCAGGCCGCGGCGGCGCAGGAACTCGTCCGCCTCGCCGGACACCGCCATCCCGGATCCCGCCCATGGCCCCCAGGCCACCGAGGTGCCGGCCAGGCCGTGGTCGCGCCGATGCCGCACCAGCGCGTCCAGGTAGGCGTTGCCCGCGGCGTACAGGCCCTGCCCGCCGCTTCCCCACGTCGCCGCGATCGACGAGAACACGATGAACAGTTCCAGGTCCGCGTCCGCGGTGAGGGCGTCCAGGTGGGCCGCGCCGGTCACCTTGCCGCCTGTGATCTCGGAGATGTCGGCGACGCCGGTCTCCTCCAGCGTCGCCGACTGGGCGACACCGGCGGCGTGGACGACGCCGATCAGCGGGCGGTCCGCCGGGATCGCGGCCAGCACCTCGGCCAGCGCGTCCCGGTCGGAGACGTCGCACTGCGCCACCGTCGCCCGCGTTCCGGCCGCCGCCAGTTCGGCGACCAGGTCGGCGGCGCCGGGCGCCTGCGCGCCCCGGCGGCCGGTGAGCACCAGGTTCGATACTCCGCGTCCGGCGAGCCACCGGGCGACGGCGCCTCCCAGGGCGCCGGTGCCGCCGGTGATCAGCACGGTGCCGGGCCGGGACGGCGCCCATGGTGTCGCGGTGGATCCCGGGTGGCTCGCACGAGCCAGGCGCCGGACGAGAATCCTGCCGCCGCGGAGGGCGACCTGGTCCTCGCCGGCGCCGCCACTGAGCACCGCGACCAGTCCTTCCCGGGTACGGGAGTCCGTGCCGGAGGGCAGGTCGATCAGGCCGCCCCAGCGCTGGGGCTGTTCCAGCGCGGCGACCTGGCCGAGGCCCCACAGTTGCGCCTGTTCCGGATGGGTCACCCGGTCCGTTCCGTCGACCGCCACCGCGCCGCTGGTCAGCGTCCACAGTGGTGCGGCCAGGTCGGCGTCGCCGAGTGCGTGGATCAGGGTGAGCATCGTTGCCAGGTCGCCCTGCTGGCCGGGCTGGTAGACGATTCCGTTGACGACCGGGGCCGCCGCCCGCAGGCGCTGCGCCAGTTGCTCCCGGTCGAGGTCGGCCGCGGCGACGGTCAGCGTGACCACCTCGGCTCCGGCCGCGTGCAATGTGTCACGAAGGGCCGGGGCGTCCTCCGTGGTGATGAGGATCCAGGTGCCGCCGAGGCGGCCGGTCATGGGCTGGCGGCCGGCGAGCGGCTTCCATTCGATCCGGTAGCGCCAGGTGTCGAGCGCCGATTCCTGTCGGCGCTGCCTGCGCCACGACGACAGCGCGGGCAGCACCTCGCCCAGCGCCTGGGCCCGGTCGCGGAGGCTCAGTGTCCCGGCCAGGTCCTCCAGGTCCTCGCGTTCGACCGCCTCCCAGAACCGGGACTCCACCACATCACCGGATACGACCGCCCGCATGGCCCTCGGCTTCGGCCAGAACCGTTCCCGCTGGAACGCGTACGTCGGCAACTCGACTCGGCGGCCACCCGGAAGGACGGACGTCCAGTCGATCTCGACGCCGGCCGCCCACAACCGGCCCAGCGCCATCAGTGCCGTCTCGGCCTCGTCCCGGTCGCGGCGCAGCAGCGGCGCGAACACCGCGTCGACCGCCTGCCGGACCGGCGCCGTCTCCGCTTCATCCCGGCGCAACACTCCCGCTTCATCCCGGCGCAGCAGCGGCGCGAACGCCGCGTCGAGCGTCTGCTGGGCCATCCCGCACAACACCCCGTCCGGGCCCAGCTCCACGAACCGGGACACACCCCGCTCGCCCAGACGCCCGACTCCGTCGGCGAACCGCACCGCCTCCCGCACCTGCCGCACCCAATATCCCGGCACGCTCATCTCGCCCGGTTCGGCGAGCGTTCCGGTCAGGTTGGACACGATCGGGATCCGCGGTTCGTCGAACGTCAGCGTCTCCACGATGGCCGCGAACTCGGCGAGCATCGGCTCCATCAGCCGGGAGTGGAACGCGTGCGAGACCGTCAACCGGCTCGTCTTACGGCCCTCGGCCGCCCACCGGGCCGCCAACTCGTCGATCACCCCGGCGTCGCCCGAGACGACCACCGAGTTCGGGCCGTTGACCGCCGCGATGTCCACCAGGCCGCCGACCGCCTCGACCACCTCGTCCTCGGACGCCTGCACGGCGAGCATCGCGCCACCCGACGGGAGCGCCTGCATCAGGCGGCCCCGCGCCGCAACCAGCGCACACGCGTCCGGCAGCGACAACACTCCGGCGCAGTGCGCGGCGGCTATCTCACCGATCGAATGGCCCAGCAGGAAGTCCGGGACCACCTGGAGCGACTCCAGCAACCGGAACGACGCCACCTCCACCGCGAAGAGTCCGGCCTGCGCCCACACGGTCTGATCGAGATCCGCCCCATCGAACACGACATCCCGCACCGGCCGATCGAGCCGAACGTCCAGCTCCGCGCAGACGGCATCGAACGCGTCCGCGAACACCGGGAACCGCGCATACAAGCCCCGCCCCATCCCGGCCCGCTGCGAACCCTGACCGGTGAACAAGAACGCCGTCCGGCCCTCGCCCGCCACACCCGAGACCACACCGGCGGCGGGCTCCCCCTCGGCCAGCGCGCCGAGGCCGGCCAGCAGGCTGTCTCGATCGGCACCCAGCACCACCGCGCGGTGCTGCAAATCCGCCCGGCCCAGCAACGACGTAGCCACGTCCGCCGTCGCCAGCTCCGGCCGCTCCGCCACGAACCCGCGCAACCGCTCCGCCTGCGCTCGCAGCCCGTCCGCGGTCTTGGCCGACACCGGCCACGGCACCATGGCCGGTGCTTCCCCGGAGTCCGGTGTCGGCGCTTGCTCGACCTCCGCGACGACCGGCGCGGCCTCCACGATCACGTGCGCGTTGGTGCCACTGACCCCGAACGCGGACACACCCGCCCGACGCGGCCGATCCACCTCCGGCCACGACCGGGCCTCGGTCAGCAACTCCACCGCACCCGCCGACCAATCCACCTGAGGAGTCGGCTCATCGGCATGCAGCGTCGCGGGCAGCACACCATGCCGCATCGCCTGCACCATCTTGATCACACCGGCCACACCGGCCGCCGCCTGCGTGTGCCCGATGTTCGACTTGATCGACCCCAGCCACAACGGACGATCTTCTGGGCGGTCCTGCCCGTAGGTTGCCAGCAACGCCTGCGCCTCGATCGGATCACCCAACCGAGTGCCGGTGCCGTGCGCCTCCACCACATCCACCTCAGCCGGAGACAACCGCGCGTTCGCCAACGCCTGCCGGATCACCCGCTCCTGAGACGGACCGTTCGGAGCCGTCAACCCGTTGGACGCGCCATCCTGGTTGACCGCACTCCCCCGCACCACCGCCAACACGTCGTGCCCGAGCCGCCGCGCGTCCGACAACCGCTCCACCAACAGCAGCCCCACACCCTCACCCCAGCCGGTGCCGTCCGCCCCCGCCGCGAACGCCTTACACCGCCCATCACCGGCCAAACCGCCCTGCCGGTCGAACTCCGCGAACGCGCCGGCGGTCGACATCACCGTCACACCACCGGCCAGCGCCATCTCACACTCGCCGTTACGCAACGCCTGCACGGCCAGATGCAACGCCACCAGCGACGACGAACACGCCGTGTCCACCGTCACCGCCGGCCCCTCAAGCCCGAACGCATACGAGACCCGACCCGACAACACCGCCGCCGCGTTACCCGTGGCCACATGCCCTTCGACCTGCTCATCGGAGGCCGCCAGCAACGCCCCGTAATCCTGACCGTTCGTCCCGGCGAACACGCCGATCGAGGCGCCGCGCACCGAACGCGGATCCACCCCGGCCGACTCGAACACCTCCCACGCGGCCTCCAACAGCAGCCGCTGCTGCGGATCCATCGCCAACGCCTCACGCGGCGAGATCCCGAACAACCCCGCATCGAACTCGGTCACCCCATCGACGAACCCGCCGACCCGGGCATAACCGACACCGGAGTCCACAGCCCAGCCACGATCAGCAGGGAACGGCGACAAACCGTCCACACCACCGGCCACCAGCCGCCACAACTCCTCGGGGGTGTTCACACCGCCAGGGAACCGGCAACTCATCCCCACGATCGCGACCGGCTCCTCCACCCGATCCACCGCGGACGCCACCACCCCGGCAGCCGTCTCACCGGTTGAAGAGTCCCGGCCGAACAGCTCCTCTTCCAGGAACTGCGCCAACACCACCGGAGTCGGCCGGTCGAACACCAACGTCGCCGGCAACCGCAACTTCGTCGCAGCGTTCAGCCGGTTACGGAACTCCACCGCCATCAACGAGTCGAAGCCCAGCTCACGGAACGCCTGAGCAGGCGCGATCGCCTCGGCGGAATCATGCCCGAGCACAGCGGCAGCCAGGGCGCGGATCACGTCGAGCAGGAGTTGCCTGCGCTGACGAGCCGGCGCGGCGGCCAGCTCCTCCCGCAATCGGGAGCCGTTGCCGTCACCGGTTGCCGCGGGCAGTGCGGCTACCTCGGGCAGGTCACGCATGAGCGGGCTCGGCCGGGTCCCCGCGAAGATGGGAGCGAACACCGACCAGTCGATATCGGCGACCACGAGGTTCGGCTGATCGTGGCCCATGGCACAGGCCAGAGCCCGGACCGCCACCCGCGGATCCATGGCCGACACGCCACTACGGCGCAGCCGCTCCGTCACCGCCTGCCCGGTCGCCATACCGTCCCGCGCCCACGGCCCCCACGCCACCGACACACCCGGCAGACCCGCATCACGCCGCCGCTGCGCCCACGCGTCCAAGAACGCGTTCGCCGCCGCGTAATTACCCTGCCCCGCACTGCCCACCGCCCCCGCCAGGGACGAGAACACCGCAAAGAAGTCCAGCTCGCAATCCCGCGTCAGCTCATCGAGATGCACCAACCCCGACACCTTGGCCGCCAGCACCGCCTCGAACCGCTCCGGCGTCAGAGCGTCCAAGGTGCCGTCATCCAGAACACCCGCCGTGTGCACAACGCCT
>NZ_BBYM01000033.1 GCF_001570405.1 Microtetraspora niveoalba
CGTCGCCGGCCTGCCGCCCGGCGTGGCGCCTCGCCGCCAGGGCCCGCCGCCGCCCGCCTCCCAGTCGCCCGTCGCGCACCTGCCGCAGGGGCCGGCCGGCCCGGCCGGCGGCGGTCTGGGCACCGACCTGTTCGCCATGCACAACACGCCGGCACCCGACCGGGGCGGGCGGATCCGCGTGCTCCTTCTGATGGGGCTCGCGGTCGTCGCGTTCCTTGTCCTGGTCGTCGTCGCCATGACGGCGCTGCGCGGCTGACCAGGGAGTGTCCGGCAGCCGCCGACCGGGGTGTCGTCCCCGGCCGGCGGGTCGAGGGCCGGGGCGGCCCGTGACAGGCGGCACCATCCGGGCCGCGTCGCCGTGGAACGCGGACCCGCCGTTCAAGCCGAACCGCGTGGCCCGTCGGGCTCGTAGGGGGAACCGGATCAGCGGCGTGGCGGAGGCGAGGTCCGCCGCGTGGCGGAGACATATCCGTCTCATCTCACCGTTTCCGGGGATATCAATATCTCGCCGATCTCGTACCTTTACGCTGTAGTCCTGCGGAGAGACCGGAGACTCGAGTGACGATCAGGCTGGTCATCGCGGACGATCAGGCGATGATCCGTGCCGGACTGCGGCTCGTCG
Source organism: Microtetraspora niveoalba (assembly GCF_001570405.1). Taxonomy (GTDB): domain Bacteria; phylum Actinomycetota; class Actinomycetes; order Streptosporangiales; family Streptosporangiaceae; genus Microtetraspora; species Microtetraspora niveoalba. Next base: position 623 of record NZ_BBYM01000033.1, read on the forward strand.
TCGAGACCGCGCCCGGCATCGAGGTCGTCGGGGAGGCGGCCGACGGCCGCGAGGTTCTCGGCATGGCCCGTCTACTGCGGCCCGACGTCCTGCTGATGGACATCGCCATGCCGGGACTGGACGGGCTGAGCGCCGCCCGGCGGCTCCTTCAAGACCCCGAACCACCCAAGATCATCATGTTGACCACCTTCAACACGGACGACAACCTGCACGCCGCGCTGCGCGCGCGGGTTCACGGCTTCGTCCTCAAGAGCTCGCCCGCCGAGCAGCTGATCGAGGCCGTACGCGCGGCGGCGGCCGGAGGAGCGATCATCGACCCCGCGGTCGCCCCACGCGTGATCGACTCGTTCGCGGCCCAGCCCCGGCCGGCCCCGGCGCCCGAGCTGGCCACGCTGACCTCGCGCGAACTGGAGGTGCTGCGGCTGCTCGCGGACGGGATGTCCAACCCCGAGATAGCGCAGGAGCTGCGCATCGGCGAGGCGACCGTGCGCACGCATGTCGCCCACATCCTGCACAAACTCAGGTTGCGCGACCGCGTCCACGCGGTCGTGTTCGCCTACGAGGCCGGGATCGTACGGCCCGGGCAGCGGCTGCGAGAGGGCCCACGGGACGGTGTGCGGGACGAACCATGCTGACGCGGCTGTTCCGCGACTGGCGGCCCACCTGGCCGGACCTGCTGCTCTCCCTCGCCGTGACCGTCGCCGGGCTCGTGGAGTCCATCGGCCGCCAGGGGGTCGGGGACGACCAGATCGAGAACCCGACGCCGATGATCGCGGGAGCGATCCTCTCCGGGACGCTGCTGCTCTTCCGGCGCAGATTCCCGATGACCGCTCTTCTGCTGCTGACCGGGCTCGGTTTCGCTGTGCAGAGGATGACGAACGCGGAGTACTACGCCGCATGGCATTTCTACTCGACCCTGATCCTGCTGCACAACGTGGCGAGCGCGGCCGACCTGCGCAGCCGCCGCGGGATCGCCGGAATCGGCTGCCTGCTGATCGCGTACGGCCACCTGCAGACCCTGCGACACATCGACATCCCCGAAATCCTGATAACCGCCATCTTCGTGGGGGTGGCGTACACCAGCGGCGTCCTGCTGCGCCGGCAGATACAGCGGACGGCCCGGCTGGCCGAGCACGCCACCCGCCTGGAGATGGAACGCGAGGAGCGGGCCCGCTGGGCGGTGGCCGCGGAGCGGGCGCGGATCGCCCGCGAGCTGCACGACATCGTCTCCCACAACGTGAGCCTGATGACCCTGCACGTGGGCGGGGTGCGCAGGATGCTCGGCGACGGTCCCGAACAGGAACGCGAACGCGTGTTGCTGTCCGGCGTCGAACAGGCCGGCCGGGAGGCCATCGGCGAGCTCAGGCTCATGCTGGGGATGCTGCGGTCCTCGGGCGACGGGGACTCCCCCGTCTCCCAGCCCGGCCTGGACCGTCTGGACGAGCTGATCGCGCAGATCCGGGAGGCGGGGCCGCAGGTCGACCTGCGGGTCATCGGCACCCCGACCCCCCTGTCGTCCGGGCTCGATCTTTCCGCCTACCGCCTGATCCAGGAGGCTCTGACCAACGTGCTGAAACACGCGCGCGCCTCCGGGGTCGACATCACCATCGCGTACGGCCCCGCCGAGCTGAGCATCGTGGTGATCAACGACGGAGCGGGACCGGACGAAGGCGCCGCCGAGCGCACACCGGACGGCGGGCACGGCCTGATCGGGATGCGGGAGCGGACCGAGATGCACGGCGGTGAGTTGACCGCCGGCCCCATCGCCGGCGGGGGTTACCGGGTGTTCGCGAGGTTCCCGCTCGGCGACCCGGTCGAGGTCGGCTGAGCCGTGGGCTGGACCGGCTCGCCCGACCACTCGTCGTCGCTCATACGCAGCATCCTGAGCCCGATCACCCCGGCGCCGGCCAGATAGAGCGCCCCGCCCCCGATCGTGCCGAACGGGAAGATCGGCCCCACCAGGATGCCGGCCAGCATCGCGAAGGGAGCCCACCACGGCCCGCGCCGGGCGTAGGCCAGGGCCAGGCCGAGCAGGAACAGTCCGAGCAGCCCGATGAAACCCGGGATCTGGAAGCCGAACCGGGCCCCGGGGTCGGCGAACGCCTGATCCGCCAGAGCGGCACCCTCAGCGGCGGGGAGGGCTCGTTCGAGGCGTGAGTAGAAGAAGTCGCCGAGCATCAGCCCGGAGAAGTTCACGATGCCGAGGAAGGCCAGCCCTCCGGCGATGTGCCCGAAGATGACGCCACGCCCCCGAATCAGGTGGATCATCCCGATGATGCCGGGGAGCAGCAACACCCAGCTCCAGTGGAGCACCGAGGCGCTGACCGAGACCTGCTCCGGAAACTCGCCGTAGACACCGACGGTGTCATCGCCCCGTCCCTGTCTGAGCGCCGGGTCGAAAAGGATGCCCGCCACATAGACGAGCGGCGCGATGATCAGGCAGAGTCCGGCTGCCGTTCGACGAAATGTACGCGGATCCGCGAGCACCGACATTGATCTTTCCCTTCCATGGAGTCCGCCACGAACCGGGCGGTCGGGTTGGGAAGGTAGGTGTCGGCGCCGCGGCGCGTCGTCCCCCGGAGGACTGGTCGGCGCTCCTCGGTCGAGCGGAGCCGGGCCCCGGCCGGGTCGTCGTTCCACCGTAGACGGCCTCCACCCGACTGCCGGGGCGTTCCGTCGCCGTCGCCGCCGAGCCGGCGCCTCCGTCCGGCCGTCGACCAGGCGATCTAGCCCCGTGCCGTGGCCGCGGCGACCTCGCGCTCGAAGAAGTCCGTCAGCTCCTCGCCCCGGTCGAAGAGCGAGGACACCACGTCCCGCGCGCACTCCACCACGCCGGGGTCGGTGATGCGCCGCGCGCCCGTGTGCACTCCTCCCTCGTCGTAGAGGACCTCGTACATCCGGTCCGGCCGGAGGATCACCAACTCGGGCAGCGGGCCAGAACGTTCCATATCCGCCACGTCGGGGCCGGGGAGCACCCTGATCCGCTCCCCCGCCGCCACCCGCTCGACGAACGCGTGCAACTCCCACCGCATGTACGGCGTCAGCGGGCTGTCGACGATCCGCACCCGCCGGAACTCCGCGTGCCGGCGGTAGTACTCGACGAGCGGCTCCCGAGTCTCTCTCAGGAGCGCGAGGGAGCGGTTCCAGTCGCCCTCCAGGAACGCGACCCAGCTCGGGAAGTCCTCCTCGTCGAAATGCTGGGCCCGCTCCAGCTTGAGCGCCGGCTCCGTCAGCGACGCGTAGACCTCGGCGAACTCGGCCTGGTATTCCTCGACGGGAAGCGTCAGCGCCGGCGCGTTCCGCACAGTGTCGACGAAATCCATGTCTCCCTTTCAGGTCGGCGGCTCAGCGTCCCGGCCGGCCGTCCCGTCGCCGCGCCGCGTCCGGCGCTCGGCACGGCGCTCGGTGCGGCGGTCCGTCTCCGCGCCTCGATCCGGTCGAGCACGCGGTCGGGATCACGCACCTCGCGCCGGCCTCCCGCAGGTCCTGGAGGTCGGGGACGACGTCGTCCGGGCGGCCTTTCTCTGGGATGTGGTCAAGAGTCACGATCAACAAATTCCACAAACCAGTCAAGAACGAGTTCCGGCGGCGGGCGCGGGCGGTGGGCGGACCGAGTCCCGGACGGCGAACGAGCCGGGGCACAGGCGGGCGCGGGACGCAGGCGAGGCCGGGGCCGGTGGGCGGGCGGAGACCGGAGCACGGGCGGGTGGGCCCGAAATCAGGGACGGGCGCGGGGGTCGGGCGGGCGGAGGCGGCCCGACGCGTTCTTGATAGGACTGGAGCATGGACGACTTCCGGATCGAGCACGACTCCATGGGTGAGGTTCGGGTGCCCGCCTCGGCCAAGTGGGGGGCGCAGACGCAGCGGGCGGTGGAGAACTTCCCCGTCTCCGGGCGGGGCCTCGAACCCGCCCACATCTCGGCACTCGGGCGCATCAAGGCCGCCTGCGCCACCGTCAACGCCCGGTACGGCGTGCTCGAACAGGACATGGCGCGGGCCGTGCGCGAGGCGGCGGACGAGGTCGCGGCCGGGCGATGGGACGACCAGTTCCCCGTGGACGTGTTCCAGACCGGCTCGGGCACGTCGTCGAACATGAACGCCAACGAGGTGATCGCCACGCTGGCGTCGGAGCGGCTGGGCCGCCCGGTCCACCCCAACGATCACGTCAACGCCGCGCAGTCGTCCAACGACGTGTTCCCGTCGTCGATCCACGTCGCCGCGACCCAGGCGGTCACCCACGACCTGACCCCCGCGCTGGAGCACCTGGCGACCGCGCTTGAGGAGAAGTCGGTCGAGTTCGCCGACGTCGTGAAGTCCGGGCGCACCCACCTGATGGACGCCACGCCGGTCACGCTCGGCCAGGAGTTCCGCGGGTACGCCACGCAGATGGAGCTCGGCATCGAGCGGATCCAGGCGGTGCTCCCCCGGCTCGCCGAGTTGCCGCTGGGCGGCACCGCCGTCGGCACCGGCATCAACACCCCCGCCCTCGGCTGGGCCGCGGCCGTGATCGAGGAGCTGAGCCGTACGACCGGCCTGCCGTTCACGGAGGCCAGGGACCACTTCGAGGCGCAGGGAGCGCGGGACGCCCTGGTCGAGCTGTCGGGCGCGCTCAAGGTCGTCGCCGTCTCCCTCAACAAGATCGCCAACGATCTGCGCTGGATGGGCTCCGGCCCGCGCGCCGGACTCGGCGAGATCAACCTGCCCGACCTCCAGCCCGGCTCGTCGATCATGCCGGGCAAGGTGAACCCGGTGATCCCCGAGGCGGTCACCATGGTCGCCGCGCAGGTCGTCGGCAACGACGCGACCGTCACGATGGCGGGCGCGTCCGGCTCCTTCGAGCTCAACGTGATGCTTCCGGTGATCGCCCGCAACGTGCTGGAGTCGATCCGGCTGCTCGCGAACGTCTCGCGGCTGCTCGCCGAACGCTGCGTACGCGGGATCACCGCCAACGTGGACCGGCTCAGGGAGTACGCCGAGTCCTCGCCGTCGATCGTCACCCCGCTCAACCGCTACGTGGGCTACGAGGAGGCGGCCAGGATCGCCAAGCAGGCGCTCGCCGAGCGCAAGACCATCCGGCAGGTGGTCGTCGAGCGCGGGCACGTCGCGAACGGCACGATCAGCGCGCAGCGGCTGGACGAGGTCCTCGACGTCCTGTCCATGACGCGGCCCGAGCAGCCGGCGGACGACCCGACCCGCGATCGGGATTAGGAGGCTTCCGGGAATCACCGCCGTCGACGAACACCGACGGGAACGCCGGCGCGGCCGACGGCACGGGTGAGGGGAAGCCCGCGTCGCCTGCGGCCCCGGGCGGTGGGCGCGACGGAGCCACATAGAAAGGGCCGCATATATGTCCACGGCCACCATGGGCCGGTCGCCCCGCGATTCCTAGGGTTGGTCGGCATGACGAGCCTTGAGGGGCGGACGGCCCTGGTCACGGGTGGGGGCAGTGGCATCGGCAGGGCGTGCGCGCTCCGGCTCGCCGCGGCGGGGGCGCACGTGGTGGTCGCCGACATGAACGCCGAGAGCGCCGCCGCGGTGGCCGCCGAGACGGGCGGCGTCGCGGTCGCGGTGGACCTGTCCGACCCCGGTTTCCCGGACGCCTGGGCCGACGCCGTGCCGGACGTCTCGGCGGACATCGTCGTGAACAACGCCGGGTTCCAGCACGTCGCGCCGATCGAGGAGTTCCCGCCCGAGATCTTCGCCAAGATCCTCAAGGTGATGGTCGAGGCGCCGTTCCTGATCGCCCGCGCCGTCCTGCCCGGCATGTACGAACGCGGCTGGGGGAGGTTCGTCAACATCTCCTCCGTCCACGGACTGCGCGCCTCGCCGTACAAGTCCGCGTACGTGACGGCCAAGCACGCCCTGGAGGGGCTGTCCAAGGTCATCGCGCTCGAAGGCGCGCCCCACGGGGTCACCTCCAACTGCGTCAACCCCGCGTACGTGCGGACCCCGCTGGTGGAGAACCAGATCGCGGCGCAGGCGCGGACGCACGGCATCGGCCCGGACGAGGTGGTCGAGCGGATCATGCTGGCACCGGCGGCGATCAAGCGGCTGGTGGAGCCGGACGAGGTCGCCGAGCTCGTGGCCTATCTTTGCGGTCCACAGGGCTCGTTCATCACCGGAGCCTCGATCCCGCTCGACGGAGGATGGAGCGCGCACTAAGTGAACCCCTATCTCGAACTCCTCGCCCGTGAGGCCTCGGCCGTGGAGTTCGAGGGCCCGGTCCTCCAGGCCCGCGCGGCCGGCCTCGACACGGCTGAGCTCGAAGAGGACAAGGTCGCGGCCCTGAAGGTGCGGGCCATGCTGCGCAGGAGGGCCAGGCGGGAGGCCGAGCTGTCGGCCCTCTTCGACACCGCGGGCGACCTGGCCGGGCTGACCGACCTCGACGCCGTGCTGGCGGCGATCGTGCAGCGCGCCAGGCGGCTGCTGTCCACCGACATCGCCTACATGACGTTGCACGACGCCGAGCGCGGCGACACCTACATGCGGGTCACCGACGGCTCGATCTCGGCGCGTTTCCGGCGGCTGCGGCTCGCCATGGGCGCGGGGCTCGGCGGGCTGGTCGCCCAGTCGGGCACGCCGTACAACACCGCGGACTACTTCGCGGACGAGCGGCTGCGGCACACGAACACCATCGACGAGGCCGTGCACGAGGAGGGCCTGGTGGCCATCCTCGGCGTGCCGCTGCGGCTCGGCACCCAGGTCATCGGCGTGCTGTTCGCGGCGAACCGCAGCGCGCGCCCCTTCGTCCAGGAGGAGGTGGCGCTGCTCTGCTCGCTGGCCGCGCACGCCGCCGTCGCGATCGACACCGCGCGGCTGCTCCAGGAGACCCGGGCCGCGCTCGCCGAGCTGAGCGAGGCCAACGGCGTGATCAGCGCGCACAGCGAGGCGATCGAGCGCGCCGCCGACGCCCACGACCGGATGACCGGCCTGGTGCTGCGCGGCGGCGGCGTCGAGGACGTCGCCGCGGTCGTCACGGAGGTCCTCGGCGGCACGGTCACCGTGCTCGACGACGAGGGGCGCCCTCTCGTGGGCCGGGCCGCCGACGTCGACGCGGGCGTGTCCGACGCCGCCCGGTCCTCACGCGCGCTCGGCCGTACGGTGAAACGCGACGGCGCGTACGTCGCCTCGGTGGACGTGGGGGCGGCGCCGGTCTGCACGCTGGTGCTGCGCACCGGGCAGCAGGTCGCCGCCGCCGACCAGCGCATCCTGGAACGCGCGGCGATCGTCACCGCGCTGCTGCTGCTCTTCCGGCGCAGCGTGGCCGAGGCCGAGGGACGGGTGCGCGGCGAGCTGCTCGACGACCTGATCTCCCGCCCCGACCTGGCCGGGCTCGGGGAGCGGGCGCGCAGGCTGGGCGTGGACCTCGACCTGCCGCACGTGCTCGTCGTCGCCCGCCACGAGGGGCAGCGGGAGCGCGCCGCCTTCTGGGCGTCGTCGCACGCCGCGCTCGCCCACGGCCTGGCGGCCGCGCGCGGGGACGACGTCGTACTGCTGCTGCCGGGAGACGGACCGGGCGCGGTCGCGCGCCGCGTCGCCCGGGAGCTGAGCGTGTCGCTCGGCCGCCCCGCCACCGCCGGGGCCGCCCGGGCCGCCGCCTCCGGAATCGCCACCGGGACCGCCGCCTCGGGGGTGCCCGACGCGTACCGCGAGGCGCAGCGCTGCGCCGACGCGCTGCTCGCGCTCGGACGGGCCGGTGACGGCGCGAGCGCGGACGAACTCGGCTTCGTCGGCCTGCTGATGGGCGAGGGGCGGGACGTCTCGGGCTTCCTCACCTCCGCGCTCGGCCCGGTCCTGGACTACGACGGGCGGCGCGGCACGGCGCTGATCAGGACGCTGACCGCCTATTTCGGCGCGGGCGGCTCCCTGTCCCGTACGGCCGACGCCCTGCACATCCACGTGAACACGGTCACCCAGCGGCTCGACCGGGTGGCCCAGCTCCTCGGGGCCGACTGGCAGGAGCCGGAACGCGCCCTGGAGATCCAGCTCGCCCTGCGGCTGCACCGCCTGCGGAGCCACACAACCGACGCCTGAGGTATGTGCGAAGCGGCCATAGGAGTGATATTCGTCACAGCATATGTTGGCCGGACCCCCCAACCTAGGAGTTCCCCGTGGCCAACGAAACACGGACCCCGATCGGCAAGGTGGTCGGCGCCAGCCTGATCGGCACCACGATCGAGTGGTACGACTTCTTCCTCTACGGCTCGGCCGCCGCGCTCGTGTTCAACAAGCTCTTCTTCCCGGCCGAGACCGCACTGACCGGCACGCTGCTCGCGTTCCTCACGTACGCCGTGGGCTTCGTCGCACGGCCGCTCGGCGGTCTGGTCTTCGGGCACTACGGCGACCGGCTGGGCCGCAAGCGGCTGCTCGTGGTCAGCCTCCTGATGATGGGCGGCGCGACCGTCCTGATCGGCTGCCTGCCGACGTACGCCACGCTCGGCGCCGCGGCGCCGCTGCTGCTCACCGCGCTGCGGCTGGTGCAGGGCTTCGCCCTCGGCGGCGAGTGGGGCGGCGCGGTCCTGCTGGTCTCCGAGCACGGCGATCCCGCGCGGCGCGGCCTGTGGGCCTCCTGGCCGCAGGCGGGCGCGCCGGGCGGGAACCTGCTGGCGACCGCGGTGCTCGCGCTGCTCGCGGCGATCCAGTCCGACGAGACGTTCCTCGCCTGGGGCTGGCGCATCCCGTTCCTGCTCTCCGGCCTGCTGGTGCTGGTCGGGCTCTGGATCCGGCTCACCGTCACCGAGTCGCCCGTGTTCAAAGAGGCGCTGGCCAACCAGCCTCCCTCGCAGAAGGCCCCGATCCGCGAGGTGCTGCGCCATCACCGCCGCGACGTCCTGGTGGCGATCGGCGCGCGGCTCGCCGAGAACGTCTCGTACTACGTGATCACGGCGTTCGTCCTCGTCTACGCCACCACCGCCGCGGGCATGACCAAGGAGACGGCGCTCAACGCGGTGCTGATCGGCTCCGCGGTCCACTTCGTCACCATCCCGATGTGGGGCGCGCTCTCCGATCGGCTGGGCCGCCGCCCCGTGTACCTGATCGGCGCGGCGGGCATCGGCCTCTGGGCGTTCGCGTTCTTCCCGCTCGTCGACAGCGCGTCGTTCGCCCTGGCGACGGTGGCGGTCACCGTCGGCCTGCTCTTCCACGGAGCGATGTACGGTCCGCAGGCCGCGTTCTTCTCCGAGCTGTTCGCCACGAGGATGCGCTACTCCGGCGTGTCGGCCGGCTACCAGCTCGCCTCGATCGTGGCCGGCGCTCCCGCCCCTATCATCGCGGTCGCGCTGCTCCAGGGGTTCGACTCCGGAGTCCCGATCGCCCTCTACGTCGCCGTCTCGGCAGTGATCACGGTGATCGCGGTCGTCGCCGCCAAGGAGACCCGCGATCGCGATCTGACCGCCATCGAGCCGACCTCCGGTCCCCGCGACGCGTCCACGACCGACGCCGTCCAGGAGTCCTGAGGAACACGACGATCCGACCCTCCGACCCCATCCACCTGGAGCCGCACCATGATCTCAGCCGAGCGGATCGGCACCGCGCGTACGACGCTCAACGTCCTCTCCGTGCCGGGAACGACCGGCGACCCCGTGCTGTTCGTCCACGGGAACGTCTCGTCGAGCGCCTTCTGGCGCCCGACCATGCTGGCGCTCGCGGAGTCGCCGGACGCCGCCGGCCTGCGCCCGCTCGCCGTCGACCTGCGCGGGTTCGGCGACTCCGACCCGGCGCCGGTGGACGCGACGCGGGGCCTGCGCGACTACTCCGACGACGTCCTCGCGCTCCTCGACCTGATCGGCCCCGCCCACCTGGTGGGCTGGAGCATGGGCGGCGGCGTCGTCCTCCAGGCGCTCCGCGACCGGCCGGGGGCGGTCAGGAGCGCCACTCTGGTCAACCCGGTCTCGCCGTACGGGTTCGGCGGCACGACCGGGCCGGACGGCGTCCTGACGCACCCGGACGGCACCGGCGCCGGAGGCGGGACGGCCAACGCCGACTTCGTGGCCGCGCTCCGGGCCGGCGACCGGTCGGCGGACTCGCCGGTGTCGCCGCGCAACGTGCTCCGCACCGCGTACGTGGTGCCGGGGACCGATCTCGGCGAGGACGAGGACGCCTACGTCGAGTCGATGTTGTCCACCCGGCTGGGCGAGGACCACTACCCGGGCGACACCGCGACGGCGGCGGCCTGGCCGGGCGTCGCGCCGGGCGAGAGGGGCGTGCTCAACACGATGGCGCCGACCCGCTTCCGGATCGACGACCTGCACACGATCGAGCCCAAGCCGCCCATCCTGTGGATCAGGGGCGAGGCGGACGTGATCGTCTCCGACACGTCCCTGTTCGACCTGGCGCATCTGGGGGCGATCGGCACGGTGCCCGGATGGGACGGCACGCCCGCCCAGCCGATGGTCACCCAGACGCGCGCCGCGCTCGAACGCTACGGGAACTTTCACGAGGTCGCGCTCCCCGGCTGCGGCCACAGTCCCCACATCGAGAAGCCGGCCGAGTTCCGCGCGGCGCTCATCGCCCACCTCGCGAAGGCGTAGCCCCGCCGCCGGGGTCCCGCTCAGCTCAGCGCGGCGTAGCCCGGGATCCTGGCGGCGATCCTCCGCAGCAGCGACGGCGTGGCACGCGTGCCGGCCGGCCGCACCCGGACGTGCCCCCGCAGGCCCACCTCCAGCGTGAAGCGGAGATCGACGTCCCTGCCCTCGGTGCGCAGCCCCGGCCGCCACGCGCCGGGGCCGAGGCAGCCGTCGCCGCCCATTCGCCGTACGGGCACCTTGGCGACGAGCTGGCCGGCCACCCGGCCGGGGACGCCGGGCTCGACGATCGCGGGGACGGCCATGCCCCTGCCCCTGCCGTCGAGCCGGCGCAGCACCAGCTCGACCGCCGGGCCCCCGCTCGGCGGCACGTACGGCACCGGCATGACGACGTAGACGTCGTCGTCGCTGTGGGTGACCGACGCCCGGGGCGACACCAGCGCGATCGACTCGGAGAAGGACCTCGGCTCCACGCACACGCTGAGCTCGCCCCGGCCGGACCAGCACGGCACGACCAGCCGCCGGGGATAGTCGGCGAGGACGCCCGCGCAGTTCATCGGCGACTGGGCCCGCGCCACCCGGGTGCGGGCCGGGTGCACGCCGCGCATCCGCACGTGGACCTCCCACACGCCGGGGCGCAGCGGCCGTCCGAGCGCGGCGGAGCCGACGTCGAGCCGGGCCTGGCCCGCGGCCCACACCCGGACGCCGTCGCCGTCACGGGCGTGCTGGACGGTGCTGGTCACCGGCAGGAAGTAGGCGACGCCCGACTGCGCGTCGCGGACGTAGACCTCCATGCGCGCCCGGCGGGCCGCCTCCGTCACGTCGGCCATCTCCGGGGGGAGCAGGCCCTCGATCGGGGTCGGCGGCCGCCAGTACAGGCGGCCGTTCTCGGCGTTGAACCGCAGCGGCGCCCCGCCCGCGTCGACGATCTCGACGGCCAGGTCCATGGTGAGCACGCTCTGGTCCCAGCGCACCTCCTGCAGCTCGGCGCTCAGCCGGGTCCCGCGCGAGGCGGCGACGAGCCGGGCCAGGTCCTCCCGCCGGCCGGCGCGCAGCAGCGCCGCACGCGCCCGCAGGTGGACCGGCAGGTACGCGTCGAGCCGGGCGGGCAGCCGTTCGGCGGCGAGCTCCCTCAGCCGGGTGAACAGGACGGCCCGGCGGTGCTCCCCCTCCGCCTCCGACCGGGCGCCACCCAGGCGGCGCAGCCCGAGCACCCGGAACCAGTGCGCCTGGATGCGGTCGCGCCGCTGCCCCGGCCGCGTGTACGCCTCGACGATGTCGAGGATGGTCCGCAGCCCGGCGACCAGAGCGGCCGGGTCCTCCGGCGCCTCCTCGCGGGGGGTGGCGACGCGGCAGCAGATCTGTCCGGCGTGGATGGCGATGGCGCCCGCGGCGAGGTAGGCGTGGGTGACGAACGCCTGTTCGGCCAGCGGCCGGTCGGGGAACCTGATCCCGTGCTCGGCGAGGAACCCGGTCCGGAACAGCTTGTGCGCGGTCGGCAGCGCCAGCAGGCGGTCGCGGATGACGTCCGCGCGCTCCCGGCTCCCGGTGAACGCGGAGAGCGGCGTGCCCTCTCCCACCAGCCGCCCGACGAGCACGTCCGCCCCGGCCCGTACGGCCATGCCGTACATGTTCTGCAGGGCGCTGTGCTCCAGCCGGTCGTACTGGTTCACGAAGTAGACGTAGTCGCCGCGGGCGAGGGACAGGGCGACGTTGCGGCCGCGTGTGGGGCTGCCGCTGTGGTCGAGGTGCAGCACGCGGACGTTGGACCGCGTGGCGGCCACGGCGTCCAGCCGCTCGCGGGTCCCGTCCGTGGACCCGTCGTCCGCGAAGATCACTTCGTACTGCTCGGCGGGCAGCGACTGCTCCGTCAGGGAGCGCACGCTCGCGTCGAAGGCGTCGTCCGCCGGTCCGGCGTCGCACACGGAGACCACAACACTGACCTTCACACCCATGTCGCCAAGGGTGCCCGGCCGATGCGACGCTCTTCCCCGACTTGCCGAAAGGTCGACCAAACCTGACCCGGTCTAGGGGTGTCCGCCCCGCTCAGGGGGCGGCCCGGTCAGTACCAGCCGACGGACTGGGAGTGGCCCCACGCCCCGCAGGGGGTCTTGTAGCGGCCGGCGATGTAGCCGAGCCCCCACTTGATCTGGGTGGCCGGGTTGGTCTGCCAGTCGCCGCCCGCGCTGGCCATCTTGCTGCCCGGCAACGACTGGGGGATGCCGTACGCGCCGCTGTAGCGGTTCATGGCCCGCTCGTTCCAGTGGCTTTCCTTGTCCCAGAGGCGTTCGAGGCAGCCCCACTCGGAGTCGCCCCAGCCGCGTGCGGCGGCCATCTCCCTGCCTATGGCCTTGTTGCTCCCCGGGTCGGGCTTCGAGCCGGGCGGGAAGTCGGCGGGGTTGAACCCGCCGCCGCCGGGCGCCTCGCGCACGATCTTGACGGGGTCGAGATCCCCCGGCTTGAGGCCGTCGCGGGCCTCCTTCAGCTTGTCGGCCTTGAGCGACTGCGCGGCCTGCGCCTTCATCGCGTCGAGCGCCGGGTCGGCGAAGGAGGGGTCGGCGGCGAGGAGATCGGGAAGCGCCAGCGGCGCGGGCGGCGCCTTCGCGTTCTCGATGGCCGTACGGACGACATAGGTGGTGCCGGCGCCGACCAGGACCAGGGAGACGCCGAGGATGATGACGCGCTTGGGGGTCAGCAGTCTCGGACCCGACCGGCGCTTGGAACGGGAGCGCGACGGGCGCTCCTGCAGCTGCTGACCTGACCTCACGACCTATGAGCTTGCCGTGTCCCATGGGGTACCGCGCAACCGGAACAAGGAAGTCCGTTGGCGAATTCTTTGCCCTAACCGCCCGGAAATGGGCTTTCCTCCGTTGTGTGATTTTGCTCACAGGGTCCGCCCCTCGGACCCCCGCACCGAAGGGAGGACCCCTCGCGAGCATGCACAGGCTTTCGTCGTGGCCAGGTGCGTGCCGCGTCACGGTTTCATGACACCCAAAGAAATTCCCGACATTCAGTCCATAATGTCCGCGTGGCTGGCATCCTCCTGGTCGAAGACGACCCCTCCGTCCGTACGGGGCTCGAACTCGCGCTCACCCGGCAGGGCCACTCCGTGACCGCGTACGCGACCGGAGAGGAGGCCCTGGCGCACGTACGCGCGCGACGTCCCGAGATCGTGATCCTCGACGTGATGCTGCCCGGCATCGACGGGGTCGAGGTGTGCCGCCGCATCCGCAAGCTGGACTCGCTGCCGGTCATCCTGCTCACCGCGCGCGGCGACGACCTCGACGTGGTCGTCGGCCTGGAGGCGGGCGCGGACGACTACGTGGTCAAGCCGGTCGAGCCGCGGGTGCTCGACGCGCGCATCCGCGCGGTCCTGCGGCGGATGGAGTCCGCCTCGTCCGACCGGATCAGCTTCGGTGACCTGCTCGTGGACCGGGGCGCGCTGAAGGTGACGCTCAAGGGACGCGAGATCCACCTCACCCCGACGGAGCTGCGCCTCCTGCTCGAACTGGTGCGCCACCCCGGCCAGGTGCTCAACCGCCGCTATCTGCTGCGCACCGTCTGGGACCACTCCCACGTGGCCGACTCGCGCCTCGTCGACGCGTGCGTCCAGCGGATCAGGGCCAAGATCGAGCCGGTGCCGGCCGAGCCGGTCTTCATCCACACCGTCCGCGGCTTCGGGTACCGCTTCAGCCCCCCATGAGCTGGGTTCCCACCGGCCTGCGCGGCCGGCTGGTGGTCACCTTCCTGCTGGTGGCGATCACCGCCTCGGCGGCCGTGGCCGGGCTCGGCTACCAGCTCGTACGCAGGGAGCTGCTGGACAGGGTGGAACGCATCTCGGTCTCGGACGTGCGCGAGACGCTGTCACGGGTCACCCTCCCGGCCGGCGCGAGCGACGTCGTGTGGCCCAGCGACTCCACCGTCACGGACGAGGACCTCGGCGACCTCGTCAACACGCTCAACGGGCCCGACCGCGTGGTGATCGTCGCCTACGGGGGCCACAGCCAGGCCAGCCGGGGCGCGCCCTTCACCATGGACGACGTGCCCGACCAGCTCCGCTGGCAGGCCACGCGACGCCTGGTCGCGCAGCGGCTCCGGCTGAAGGACCGTCCGTGGCTGCTGGTCGCCACCCAGATCCACCGCGCCAACCAGAACGGCGTCGTACGCGGCACCGGGCTGAACGCCTACGTCTTCGTCTCCCTGAGCGACGAGGAGGGCGTGCTCAACCGGCTGCGCGGCTCGCTCCTCCAGGCGGCCGGGATCACGCTGGCCATCGCGCTCACCGTAGCGCTGCTGTCGGCCTGGCGGGTCCTGCTGCCGGTGCGCAGGCTCGGGACGGCCGCGCGGATGCTCGGCGCGGGCGAGCTGCACATCCGGCTCCCCGTACGCGGGAAGGACGAGCTGGCCGAGCTCACCGCCATCTTCAACGAGACCGCGGAGGCCCTTGAGGAGAAGGTGTCGGAGCTGCGCACGCTGGAGGCGATGTCCCGGCGGTTCGTCGCCGACGTCTCGCACGAGCTGCGCACCCCGCTCACCGCGATGACGGCGGTCACCGACATGTTGTCGGAGGAGGCGGAGGGCCTGCCGGAGGACGCGGGCGAGGCGGTGCGCATCGTGCTGCGCGAGATCGACCGGCTCAAGATCCTGGTGGAGCACCTCATCGAGGTCAGCCGCTTCGACTCCGGCGCCGCCGTCCTGCGCCGCGAGAACGTGGACGTGGGCGACACGCTGGCGGACTGCCTGGAGGTGCGCGGCTGGAGCGACCGGGTGAAGCTCACCGTCCCGATCGGGCTGACGTTCTCCCTCGACCCGCGGCGCTTCGACGTGATCGTGGCGAACCTCGTCGGCAACGCGCTGCACCACGGGGCCCCGCCGGTGCTGGTGAGCGCCAGGGTGCGCCCCAGCGGCCTCCAGGTGACCGTACGCGACCACGGGGAGGGCATCCCCGAGCGATCCCTCCCCCACGTCTTCGAGCGCTTCTACAAGGCGGGTGCGGGCCGGGCGCGCAGCGTCGGCAGCGGCCTGGGCCTCGCCATCGCCAAGGCGAACGCCGAGCTGCACCGCGGCACCATCGAGGTCAGGCGGTGCGAGCCCGGCACCCTCTTCACGCTGTGGATCCCGGCACCATGACCCGCACCCTCTCTCCGCACCCGCTCACCCGCGCCGTGGCGGCCGTCCTGCTGGTCGCCGCGATGGCGGCATGCGGGGTGGACCCGACCAGGGTCAACGACAAGGGACCGCCCCCGGTCATCAGCGGGAACTCGACGCTCGTGCGCGTCTACCTCGTCCGGTCCGGACGGCTGGAGCCGGTCAGCGTGGCCGCGGCGTCCAACCGCGTCAACGACGTGCTCTCGGCGCTCTTCGGCGCCGGCCGGCGCCCGCCGAGGGGCATCGGCACGTCCCTCTCCCGGATGCGGCTGGCCCAGGTGCAGCTCGTGCGGTACACGCCGGACCCGAGCACGCGCAACGACCCCGACAGCGCCGGGCTGCGGCTGCGGGTGTTCGTCAGCGGGCCGCGGATGTCCAGGATCGCGATGGCCCAGATCACCTGTACGGCACGGCTGCGCCCGGAGATCTGGGCCGTGGAGATCGCCCAGGGCGACGGCGGCACGCTGAAGATCCACACCTGCCGGGAGTACTGGGACCTCGCCCCGCGCAACGGCCACCTCCCGCCCTGACCCGCCGGGGAGGCGGGCGGCCTCCCCGGCGAGAGCGGGTGTCAGAAGGTGATGTCCTCCAGCATCTCGGTCACCAGCGCGGCGATCTGCGACCGCTCGGACCTGGTGAGCGTGATGTGGGCGAACAGCGGGTGCCCCTTGAGCTTCTCGACCACCGCGACCACGCCGTCGTGCCGTCCCACGCGCAGGTTGTCACGCTGGGCGATGTCGTGGGTGAGCACCACCCGCGAGTTGGCGCCGATGCGCGACAGCACGGTGAGGAGCACCCCGCGCTCCAGCGACTGGGCCTCGTCCACGATGACGAACGCGTCGTGCAGCGACCGGCCGCGGATGTGGGTGAGCGGGAGGACCTCCAGCATCCCCCGGTCCAGGACCTCCTCGATCACCTCGGGCGTGGTCACCGCGCCGAGGGTGTCGTAGACGGCCTGGGCCCAGGGCCCCATCTTCTCGTTCTCCGAGCCCGGGAGGTAGCCGAGCTCCTGGCCGCCCACCGCGTACAGCGGGCGGAAGACGATGACCTTGCGGTGCTGGCGGCGCTCCAGGACGGCCTCCAGGCCCGCGCAGAGGGCCAGGGCCGACTTGCCGGTGCCCGCGCGTCCCCCCATGGAGACGATGCCCACCTCGGGGTCCATGAGGATGTCGAGGGCGATGCGCTGCTCGGCCGACCGGCCGTGCAGCCCGAACACCTCGCGGTCGCCGCGGACCAGCCGTACGGACTTGTCCGGCATGACGCGGCCGAGCGCGGAGCCGCGGCTGGAGAGCAGCCGCAGGCCGGTGTGGCAGGGGAGGTCGCGCGCCTCCTCCAGGTCGGCGCCGCCGCTCTCGAAGAGAACCTCGACGTCCTCGTCGGTCACCTGGAGCTCGGCCATGCCGGTCCAGCCGGACTCGACGACCATGCCGGCGCGGTACTCCTCGGCGGCGAGGCCGATCGCGGCGGCCTTGACGCGCATCGGCAGGTCCTTCGAGACGAGCACCACGTCGCAGCCCTCGGCCGCCAGGTTCTGGGCGACCGTGAGGATGCGGGTGTCGTTGTCGCCGAGCCGGAACCCCGCGGGGAGCACCGACGGGTCGCTGTGGTTGAGCTCGACCCGGATGGTGCCGTCACCTATCGGCATGGGCTCGTCGAGACGCCCGTGCCGCACCCTGAGGTCGTCGAGGAAGCGCAGCGCCTCGCGGGCGAAGTAGCCGAGTTCGGGATGGTGCCGCTTGGCCTCCAACTCCGTGACGACGACGACCGGGATGACGACCTCGTGCTCCGCGAAGCGGCTCATCGCCGCCGGGTCTGCGAGCAGGACGGAGGTGTCAAGGATGTAGGTGCGGGATGGGTTACTCGAGGACTGTGCCACGCGTTCTCCCCCGGGCGCCTGGGAGGGGCGCCCTGCCGTGAATGGTGGTGAACGGACCGGACCCGTGCCCCGCGGAAGCGGACCGGGCTCCCGGCCCCCCTCACGATCAAGGACAGGCCCTCTCCCATTACGGTACGTAACGTTCCCTTTGATCCCAAGAGTGAAACTGTGACCGAAAGGGAGCGTTCATGTGCCGTTTCAGGAACCGTACCGACGATGCCGCGCGGCGTACGAGCGGAGCGCCCGCAGGAAGTCGACTCTGCGGAAGTCAGGCCAGTAGGCCTCGCAGAAGTAGAACTCGGAGTGGGCGCTCTGCCAGAGCAGGAATCCGGAGAGCCGCAGCTCTCCCGACGTCCGGATGACGAGGTCCGGGTCGGGCAGTCCGCGCGTGTAGAGATGCTCCGCGATGTGCTCGACGTCGAGGACCTCGACGAGGTCCTCGATGCTCGCGCCCTTGCTTGCGTGCTCCTGGAGGAGAGAGCGCACCGCATCAGCGATCTCACGTCTTCCTCCATACCCAACGGCCACGTTCACAATCAGGCCAGGGCGGTGCGATGTGGCTTCTTTTGCATCTTTCAGGACACGAGCGGTGTGATCGGGCAGCAGGTCGAGCGAGCCCATGGGATTGACGTGCCATCCCTGCTCGACGAGGTCCCGCACCAGGCCCTCGATCACCTGGAGCAGCGGCTGGAGCTCGGCCTGGTCCCGTGACAGGTTGTCGGTGGAGAGCAGCCAGAGCGTCACGTACTCGACGCCCGCCTCCCGGCACCACCCCAGGAGCTCGCTGATCTTGTCGGCGCCCTTCTGGTGCCCGCGGTTCACGTCCCGCAGGCCCATGGCCCTGGCCCAGCGCCGGTTGCCGTCGACGATGACGCCGACGTGCCGGGGGATCTGCGCCGTACTGCCGGGTCCGGAGAGCTTACGCTCGAGCCTGCGCTCGTACAGCTTGTACACGAGATCGCGCACGCCCATGCAAGCCCTCTTCCTTAGCGACCCGGTGGCTCCGGTCAATTATCGGGGCCGCGAGACCCTGACCGCTCCGTTCACGAGGTTGCTGTTGGGTTCCATCTCGAACCCGGAGCCCAGCCGCTCCTCCGCGTCGCCGACCAAACCCTCGACGAACGCGGACAGACGGCCCGAGGTCAGCTCGGCGCGCATGCCGACGCCGCTCGTGCCCCACGCCTCGAGGAAGGCGCGGCGCACCACGCGCCACTCGCCCAGCGGGGGACGGCCGCCGCGCCGCCGGCGCGCGGGGATCCACGACGGCAGGGTGCGCACCTGGCAGCGCAGCTCACCGCCGCCGGCCACGTCACCCCTGCCGCGATGGCGGAAGGCGAAGAGCTCGCCCTCGCCTCCGGGGAAGCGGTCCTCCGGATCCGGCCAGGCGACGGCCTGGGGACCGGCGTCCGCTCTCGCGTCCGCGATCACCCTGGCCAGTCTGGCCAGAAACCAGCCGCACCGCTCCCCGACCGTCCCGTACGGCAGGCCGTCCCGGTACAGCTCCAGCGTCACCTCGTACGGGACGCCGAGCCTGTCTCGGCATGGCACCGGATTAACGGTAAGGTATGATCCGTCCACGCACCGTAGCCCCTGCACGTTTCACACGCTATCCGCGACGCCCCGCCGCTAACATCCCAAAACGGGCAATTCAGAGTTAGCCGAGGCGCGCGACGAGGGCGCGGTACTCGTCCCAGAGCTCCTTGGGCATGTGGTCGCCGAAGGTCTCGAAGAAGCCCGGCACCAGCGCGGCCTCCTCACGCCAGACCTCCGGGTCGACGCTGAGCAGCTCCGCCATGTCGCTCTCGGAGACGTCCAGGCCCTCGGTGTCCAGCGCGGCGGGCAGGTTGCCGATCGGGCTCGGCACCGCCTCCTCCTCGCCGTTCAGCCGGCCGACGATCCACTTGAGCACCCGGCTGTTCTCGCCGAACCCCGGCCACAGGAAGCGGCCGCCGGCGTCCTTGCGGAACCAGTTGACGTAGTAGATGCGCGGAAGCTGCGCTCCCGCCCGCTTGCCGATCTCGATCCAGTGGGCGAAGTAGTCGCCCATGTTGTAACCGCAGAACGGCAGCATCGCGAACGGGTCGCGGCGCAGCTCGCCGACCTTGCCCTCCGCCGCCGCCGTCTTCTCCGAGGCCACGTTGGCCCCGAGGAAGACGCCCTGCTGCCAGCTCAGCGACTCGGTGACGAGCGGCACGGCCGTCGCCCGGCGCCCGCCGAACAGGATGGCCGAGATCGGCACACCCGCCGGGTCCTGCCACTCCGGCGCGATGGTCGGGCACTGCCCGGCCGGGGTGGTGAAGCGCGCGTTCGGGTGCGCGGCCGGCTCGCCCGACTCGGGCGTCCACGAGCGGCCCTTCCAGTCCGTGAGGTGGGCCGGCGGCTCGTCGGTCAGGCCCTCCCACCACACGTCGCCGTCGTCGGTCAGCGCGACGTTCGTGAAGATGCTGTTGCCCCAGAGCGTCTGGACCGCGTTGGCGTTGGTGGTCTCACCGGTCCCGGGCGCGACGCCGAAGAACCCGGCCTCCGGGTTGATCGCGTACAGCCGGCCGTCGGGGCCGAACCGCATCCAGGCGATGTCGTCGCCGATCGTCTCGACCTTCCAGCCGGGGATCGTCGGCTGGAGCATCGCGAGGTTGGTCTTGCCGCACGCCGAGGGGAAGGCCGCCGCGACGTACCGCGCCTCGCCCTTCGGCGGCGTGAGCTTGAGGATGAGCATGTGCTCGGCCAGCCAGCCCTCGTCCCTGGCCATCACGCTGGCGATGCGCAGGGCGTAGCACTTCTTGCCCAGCAGCGCGTTGCCGCCGTAGCCGGAGCCGTACGACCAGATCTCCCGGGCCTCCGGGAAGTGGCTGATGTACTTGGTGTCGCTGCACGGCCAGGGCACGTCCTCCTGGCCGGCGGCCAGCGGGGCGCCCACGGAGTGGACGGCCTTGACGAAGTCGCCGCGCTCCTCGATCAGGCGCAGCGCCTCCTCGCCCATGCGCGTCATGATCCGCATCGAGACCGCCACGTACGGCGAGTCGGTGATCTCCACGCCGAGCTGGGAGATGTTGCCGCCCAGGGGGCCCATGCAGAACGGCACGACGTACATCGTGCGACCGCGCATGCAGCCCTTGAAGAGCTCGCCGAACGTGCGGCGCATCTCGTCGGGGGCGATCCAGTTGTTCGTCGGTCCCGCGTCCTCGGGCCGCTCCGAGCAGATGAACGTGCGGTCCTCGACCCGGGCGACGTCGCCGGGGTCGGAGGTCGCGAGGAAGCTGTTGGGCCGTTTGGCCAGCCGCGTGAGAGTGCCCTGTTTCACGAGCAGGTTCGTCAGGCGAGTCCACTCGGCCTCGGAACCGTCACACCATTCGACCCTGTCGGGCTGGGTCAGCTCGGCGATCTCCCTCACCCAGGCGGCCAGCTCGGCGTGAGTCGTCGGGACGCGTACCTCTGCTGATACGGACACGGAACCGGCTCCTTTTTCTCGAAGGACCAAATCATCATTGACGACGAATGGCCGCGGAATCCAATTGGCATAGACCACGGTCCATAAGCGGCGGCATTCAGGTCCTCACAGCCCCGGAATGGATGTTTGTCCAGGCAGGGGCCGTGACGGTTCGTGGAGCCTACCCACATGGGAGCACATTAAAGAAACAAGTTCCGGGCCCTCGATCAACTCCGTCGGGCGATATTGGTATAGGCCACGGGGAGTGGTCCAGACCATTTCCGTTATTGGTTTAGTCCACGCGATCCGGCCCGGCGGCGCGGACCCGGTCCACATGCCGGAGGGCATCCCGCAGGTCAGCGAGCCAGGTGTCCGTGTGCCGTCCCACGAGACGGACGCACCAGGCCAGCGCGTCGCTGCGGCTGCGGGCGACTCCCGCGGCGACCAGAGTGTCGAGGACCTGCCGCTCAGGCTGCCGCAGGCGGGTCATGACGGGCACCGACAACGTGGTGAACATCACTCTCCTGCCCTCGGCGACGACCCCCCAGGAGACCTTCCGCCGGAACCGGTTCTCGGCCTCCCGGGCGATCTCGATCCGGCGCTCCCTCGTCTCCTCGCGGAACCGCTCGATGTAGCCCTCCACCGCGGCGGTGCGCTCCGGCTCGGGCAGGCCGCCGGCGCCGGTCAGCGGCGGCACCGCGCCGACGACGGCGATCTCCTCGCGGTCGAGCACCACCTCGGGCGCTCCGGTGAACCAGCCCTCGGGCAGCCGCCCGGCGAACCAGCCTCGTACCTGCTCATCCGTATCCATGTAATCGAGATTACATGGGCATCCATCAGAGGGCGAGAGATTGACAGTTCCCCTCAAATGAGAGTTACTTTCAATTCATGGCGACTTTCACTTCCGCGCGCTGGTGGGCCCTCGGCGCGCTCGTACTCAGCGTCCTGGTCCTCGGACTGGACGCGACGATCCTCAACGTGGCCCTGCCGACGCTGGCCACCGAGCTGCGCGCCACGACCGGCGAGCTGCAGTGGATCATCGACGCGTACATGGTGCCGTTCGCGGCGCTGATGCTCCCCGCGGGCGCGTTGGGCGACCGGTTCGGCCGCAAGCGCGTCCTTCTCGTCGGCCTCGCCGCGTTCGGCGTCGCGTCCGTGCTCGCGACGTCCGCGGAGGGCACCGGCGCGCTCATCGCCGCGCGGGCGCTCATGGGGGCGGGCGCGGCCCTGATCATGCCCCTGTCGATGTCGATCCTGCCGAGCGTCTTCGGGCCCGAGGAGCGCGGCAGGGCGATCGCCGTGTGGAGCGCCGCCATGGCGCTCGGGCTGCCGCTCGGCCCCGTCGTCGGCGGCTATCTGCTCGACCACTACTGGTGGGGCTCGATCTTCCTGGTCAACATCCCCGTCGTGCTGGTCAGCCTGGTCGCGGCGGCCGTCCTCCTCCCGGAGTCCCGCGGCCCGTCCGGCTCACGGCTCGACCTCCCCGGGGCGCTGCTCTCCGTCGCCGGCCTCGCCGCCCTCGTGTACGGCGTCATCCAGGCGCCGGTCGACGGCTGGAGCGACCCGGCGGTGCTGGTCAGCCTGACCTCCGGCGCCGTGCTGCTCGCCGTCTTCGTCGCCGTCGAACGCCGTACCGCCGCGCCCATGATGGACCTCGCGTTCTTCCGCAGCCGCGTGTTCCTGTGGGGCGCGATCGGCGCCACCTTGGTCAGCCTCGTCATGTCCGGCCTGCTCTTCGTGGTGCCGCAGCACCTCCAGGCCGTCCTGGGACACGACGCGTTCGGCACCGGCGTACGGCTCATCCCCATGGTGGCCGGGCTGATGGCCGGCGGCCTGGCCGGGGAGCGCCTGGTCGAGCGCCTCGGGCTGCGGACCGTCATGACCGCCGGCCTGCTGCTCCTCGCGGCCGGTTTCGCCGCCGGAGCCACCACCTCGACCGCCTCGTCGTACGGCTTCGCCGCCACCTGGCTGACGGTGGTCGGCGCCGGGATCGGGCTCACGATGGTCCCCGCGATGGACGGCGTGCTCGCCACACTGCCCGAGGAGCGTTCCGGCTCCGGCTCGGCCACGCTCCAGACGATGCGCCAGGTCGGCGGGACCATGGGCGTCGCGGCGCTCGGCAGCCTCCTCTCCGCCGTGTACGCGGGCGGCCTGCCGTCCGGGGCCCCGGCGGCGGCCCGGGACTCGGTCACGGCGGCGGTGGCGCTCGGCGACCCGGTTCTCCTGCGCGCCGCTCGCGAGGCGTTCGTCTCCGGCATGGACGTCGTGATCCTGCTGTGCGGCGCCGGCTCCCTCGTCGTGGCCCTGCTGGTGATGATCTTCCTTCCCGGGGCCCGCCGGAAGACGGCAAAATCAGTGCATGAGCTCACCTCAGCGCGCTGACCGGGCCGCGGACTCGCCGGAGCGGGCCGTCCCGAGCCTGCGCGAGCGCAAGAAGGCCAAGACCCGCCGGGCGATCCAGGAGCACGCCCTCCGACTGTTCGCCGAACAGGGATACGAGGCCACCACCGTCGAGCAGATCGCGGAAGCGGCCGAGGTGTCCCCCAGCACGTTCTTCCGGTACTTCCCGTCCAAGGAAGACCTGATCATCCAGGACGACTACGACCCCCTGCTGATGGCGGCGGTGCGCGCGCAGCCCCCGGAGCTGCCCCCGCTCGCCGCGATCCGCAGGGGCGTACGCGCGGCCTTCGCGCAGGTTCCCGAGGCGGAGGTGGAGGAGGTCCGGGTGCGGATCGGCCTGATGATGAGCATCCCCGCCGTACGCGCCCGCAGCCTGGACAACCTGCTGACCACGGTGGACCTGCTGGCCCAGGTGATCGCGGAGCGCACCGGCCGGGACCGCACCTCGCCCGCCGTGCGGACCCTCGCCGGCGCGGTGCTCGGCGCGCTGCTCCCGGCGCTTTACAGCTGGGGCACCGCGGACGGCCCGCGATCCCTGCCCGACGTGGTGGACGAGGCCCTGGCGCTCCTCGAAAGCGGCCTCCCCGTCTGACTCCCCCGCCCGAGCCCCCTGTCCGAGTCGCCCTGTCCGAGCTGTCCGATTCGCACCGCCGGAACCGCCCCTCGCCCGAGTCGCGCTCTCCGAGTCTCGCTCGCTCGAACGAGCGCGTCGGAACGCAGCCTCCGAACCGCGATCCCACCCACCAATTACGAAACTTGAGTTGCGCAATTGGCTCGCGAGGCGTAGCTTTTATTTCGCTACACGGGTTTCGAAATAGGGGGGGTCGCCATGGCGCCTCGCGGACGACCACGCGACACGCAGGTGGACGAGCGAGTGCTGCGGATCGCCGCCGCACTGATCTTCGAACGCGGCTACGCCGGCCTGTCCATCGACGAGGTGGCCGAGCGGGCGGGAGTGGCCAAGACCACGCTGTACCGCCGCTGGCCGACCAAGGACCACCTGGCCGTCGCGGTGGTGGCCCGGCTGCAGGCCGACGACGAGATCACCGACACCGGCGACATCCGGACCGACCTCGTCGACTACATGGACAAGATCGCCGCGGGCCTCAACCGCATGCGCGCGGCAGGCGGCCGCGAAGGCCCGTCCGCAGGGGCCGTCGGCGAACTCGTGGCGGCCGCGGCCAGGCACGAGGACATCGGCCGGATGACCCGTCAGCAGTACGTCGAACGCAACACCATCGCGCTGGCCCTGATCGAGCGCGCGCGTGTACGCGGCGAGCTGCGCGCCGACCTTGACGCCGAGGCGCTGTTCGACCAGCTGGCCGGCGCCCTCTACTACCGAGTAATGATCACAGGCGCACCGGTCGACCGAGCCTACGCAGAGCGGCTCGTGTCCTCCGCGCTCGAAGGGAGCCTGGCATGTCACTGATCACGGAAACGGCCATCGTCCGCGAGGTCGACGCCGAGACCATCATCTCGCCCACGGCCACGGGGCGGCTGCTGCTCGACTCCAGCGACACCGGCGGCGCGCTGAGCACCGTCAGGATGACGCTCGCCGAAGGCGCGGACGGCGCCGTGCCCCACCACCACGCCACGTCGACCGAGCTCTTCTACATCTTGGAGGGCAAGGCCCGCATCCTGTCGGGCGAGGAGATCGTGACGCTGACGGCGGGCGATGTGGCGGCCGTGCCCCCGCTGACACCTCACGCTTTCGCCGCCGCCCCCGGCCACACCGCCGACCTCCTCATCGTCGTCGCCCCCGGCATTCAGCGCTTTGAGTACTTCCGCCTGCTCGACCGCCTCCGCAGGGGCGAGGCCACCCTCGAGGAACTGCTGGCCGCCCAGGGCGTCTACGACAACCACTTCCTCGACAGCCCTGCCTGGACACGCGACCGCCAGGCGTCCTGATCCCCACTGGCCTTGATCTTTCCTGCCCC
This sequence comes from Microtetraspora niveoalba, assembly GCF_001570405.1. Taxonomy (GTDB): domain Bacteria; phylum Actinomycetota; class Actinomycetes; order Streptosporangiales; family Streptosporangiaceae; genus Microtetraspora; species Microtetraspora niveoalba. The sequence continues at coordinate 25,934 of NZ_BBYM01000033.1, forward strand.
CGGCGTTCCAGTCCGGCGGGGGCGGCGGCCCGCCCGCCCGTCCCGGGCCCCCGCCCGAACAAGCGCGTGCGAACGTGGCTCCCGCCCCGAGATCCGGCGACATCGTGACTCGCCGGATCGTGACCAAGTCGCGCCCATTGTCAGGAGCAGGGATCCGCTTCCCGCCCCTAATGTGATCTACCGGTTTTGGACCGGAATTTCACCATTGGAGGCCAGAAATGTCTCGTCGGAGACTCGCCGCCGTCGCGGCCCTCACCCTGCTCCCCGGCGCGGCCCTGGCCGGCACGGCGCGGGCCGACAACGCCACGGAGATCGTCGTCGGAACCTGCCAGCCGTACGACGTCTCGAACGTCGGCACCGTGGACGCCTGCGGCTCCGAACCGCTGGACGCGCTCTTCACCGGTCTGACCGAGTACGTGCCCGGCACGTCCCGGTCCCGTTACGCGGTCGCCACGTCGATCATCACGAAGGACAACCGGGTCTACCACGTCACCCTGCGTAAGGGCTGGAAGTTCCACGACGGGACCGAGGTCAAGGCGCGCAACTTCGTCGAGGCATGGAACCAGGCCGCCTCGACGAAGACGGACAGTTCCTTCCTCTTCGAGGAGATCGAGGGGTACGGCAAGCGGAAGATGTCCGGACTCAAGGTGACGGGCGACCACACGTTCACCATCACCCTGTCCGCGCCGCTCGGCGTCTTCGTGAAGCGGCTCAGCCTGCCGGCCTTCTCCCCGCTGCCGGACTCGATCCTCAAGAGCCCGGCGAGCTTCCGGAAGAAGCCCGTCGGCAACGGCCCGTTCCGGGTCGTCTCGTGGTCGCCCTCGTCGGAGAGCGTGGTGGAGCGGTTCGACGGCTACCCCGGGGCCAAGCCGGCCGTCCAGAGAATCGTCTACCGGGCCTACCGCGACGAGGACGTGCTCTACGCCGACCTGCGCTCCGGCGACGTCGACTTCACCACCCTGATCCCCTCGACGAAGATCGCGACGTTCAGGAAGGATCTGGGCGGGCGGGTGATCAGCCGCGCGGGTCACGTGAACCAGGTGGTCACCTTCCCCGCGAAGGTCGCGGCGAACAGCGACTTCCGCAAGGCGCTCTCGATGGCGATCGACCGGGAGACGATCACCAGGGAGGTGTTCGGCGGGGGTCGCGTCCCGGCCCGGTCCTTCGTCCCGCCCACCGCCGAAGGCAGCAGGCGCGACTCCTGCGGGCAGGTGTGCACGTACAACCCGGCCATGGCGCGCAAGCATCTGGCGAAGGCCCTGGCGTCGGGCTTCCGGCCGCCGGCCGTGCTCCCGCTGTACTACAACGCCGACAGCGCGCACGGCGACTGGGTCAAGCGCGTCGCGGCGAGCGTGAACAAGACGCTCGGCGGCAAGGTGAAGGTCGTCGCCAAGTCGCTGCCGACCTTCAGCGCCTTCCGGGACGCCGTGACCGGCGGACGGCTGGACGGCATGTTCCGGGCGGGCTGGCAGCTCGACTACCCGCACATCCAGAACGTGCTCGCCCCCATGTACTCCTCGGGCGGCGTGTCCAACGACGGCGACTACCGCAACCCCCGGTTCGACGCGCTGCTGCGCTCGGCCGACCGGCAGCGGTCCTCGGCAAAGGCGATCAGGCTCTACCAGCAGGCCGAGGCGCTGCTGGTCAGGGATCTGCCCGCCATCCCGCTCTGGAACTACGGCCAGCAGGCAGGATTCTCCGAGCGCATCGCCAAGGCCGGGCTCACCCCGACCGGCTGGCTCGACCCGCTGACCGTCAAGCTCGCCTGACGCGTTCCCCGGCCGGGTTTCCGTGAACGGCCGGGGTCACGGCGTGGGGCGGCCGCCGGTGGCCGCACGGGCGCATCGCACCACCGCCACCGGGTCCGTCGACGGCCCGGGTCAGCGGACCCGCGCGGCGACCCAGGGACTGACCCGGACCACCCCGGCCAGGTTCCGGGTGTAGATCGGAGCGATCTTGACGACGTCCCCCGTACGCGGCGCGTGCAACATCTTGCCGTTGCCCCAGTAGATCGCGACGTGCGAGATGTAGTTGGGGTTGGTCGGGTCGTTCCGCCAGAACAGCAGGTCGCCCGGCTGGGCCTGGGACAGGGGCACCTGCGGCCCGGTCGCCCACTGCTGATGCGTGACCCGCGGCATCCGCACCCCGGCCTGCCCGTACGCCCACTGGACCAGGCCCGAGCAGTCGAAGCTGTTCGGCCCCTCCGCGCCCCACACGTACGGGCGGCCCAGCTTGCCGACCGCGGCCTGGAGCGCGACCTTGAGCTGGTCGACCGACATGAACGCCGTCACCGGCCACGTCTTCTGCGACCTGGTCCGGCCCGGCGGCAGGACGACGACCGGGTTGATCGTCGCCACCTGGCTGCCCTTCGGCAGGACCTTCAGCAGCTTCTTGCGCAGCTTGCCCGAGTCGACCTTGGGAGCGCTGACGACGAGGGCGTTGCCCTCGGGGATGCCGAGCGACCGCGCGGTCTGCCGCGACACCACCGCCGAGATCGACCCCATGCCCATGGTGGCGTACGCGCCGACCCGCAGCCGCAGCCGCCCTCCCGTGACGGTCGAGCCGAGCTTGATGCCGCCGTCCTGGCCCAGGTCGAAGGAGATCGCGACCTCGCCGGAGGCGACGTTGTTCCACAGGGCGTCCGACCTCGCCGTCGTCTTCGGCGTGAAGGGGCGGAACGTCGACGGGTCCACCCCCAGGGTCTGCACCCGCTTGCCGTCCACCATGACGTCGGCGGCGTCGGTCACCTCGGCCGCCGCCACGCCCTTCACCGCGCGCACCTTCGCCACCGCGTCCGGGGGGAGCGGCTTGCGGGCCACCACGAACAGGTGCGGGTCGCGCAGCTTCTTCAGCGGCGCCACCGACGGCGGCGTCGCCTTGACCTGCTCGGCCGAGGCCACCCGCTGGTCGCGCTCCTCCGCGCCGGCCCGCGCCGCCTCACGCCGTACGGGGGCGGGGGCGGGGTCGCGGCTGAGGACCACCAGGTCGGCGGTGAACACGGAGACGAGGAGCGCCGCGATCACGGGGACGGCGGCGCGGGGCATGCGCCGGCCACGGGACACCCGGGGGCGGTAGGCGAGGTCCTGCCGGGTCTCCGACACGACCCGGGCGACGCTCGTCCGCAACGAGGACCGCGGCCGCCGGTCGAGCACCGTCCCACCCCATCTCCGCCCCGAAGGCCCGCTCCAGGAAGGGATCAGCGAGCCCGATCAACGAGACTGCCGTACGGGGGCGAATACCGCAATCGCCGCACATGCCGAAACCCGCCGGTACGAATACGTACCGGCGGGTCGAAACGCGTGAAAGCGGGACCGTCCTCTAGTTGCCGACGTACGGGACGGCGTCGAGGATCTCCACCTCGTTCTGGCGGCCGTTCGGCAGCGTGTACATCGCCTTGTCGCCGACCTTCTTGCCGTTGATGGCGGAGCCGAGCGGCGAGTTCGGCGAGTAGACGTCGATGGGCGCTCCGCTCTCCTCACGCGAGGCGAGCAGGAAGGTCACCTCTTCGTCGTCACCCACGAACCGGATCGTCACGGTCATACCGGGACCGACGACACCCTCGGCGCGGGGTGCCTCGCCCACCTTGGCGCTGTCCAGGATCTGACGCAGATGGAAGATCCGGGCCTCCATCTTGCCCTGCTCGTCCTTGGCGGCGTGGTAGCCGCCGTTCTCCCGGAGGTCGCCCTCTTCACGGGCGGCTTCGATCTTCTTCGCGATGTCCGTGCGACCCGGGCCGGAAAGGTACTCGTACTCCTCCTTGAGGCGGTCGTACGCCTCTTGCGTCAGCCAGGTGACGTTGTCGTTCTGGGAGACGGCCACGGGCTCTCCTTGATTCCTCTAAGTGACTCGAAAGGCATACAAGTTAACGCCTTCGAACGCTTCCCCAAAGATTCCACTATACGAGATCGCAGTACTGGACGACCACGCTCGTGGCCTGCGCACTCGTCTTCAACCGCTCGGTGAGCGTGAGGTCCGACCGGCCCGCCGGGAGGGCGACCTCCTTGCTGCCGACCTCGGTGTGGTAGACGTCCACCGCCCGCAGCCGGCAGCTCGCCTCGCTGTCGGCGGGCTTGTGGACGGTGAAGGTGACCTCGGCGGAGTCGGACACGCTCGCGTCGTAGGTGATCACATCCGCCCGCACGTCGGGGTTGCCCCGCGCGGCCATCATGACGTACCCCCAGCCGCCCGCCATGACGGTGACGAGCAGGCCGATGACGACGTTCGCCAGGAGCCGGCGGCGCCCCCGCGCGCGCGGCCGCTCCGGGAAGTCGTCGGGCGTGCCGAGGATGGGAGCGGTCACGGGCGCGCCGGCGCCGTCACCGGTGTCGCCGGGCCTGCTGCTGGTTTCGGCGGCCATCGCGGAATCTCCCTGGGGTCATACGGTGTTGTCCGAAACAATTGTCCAACCCGGGGGTCTCGCCCCCTCCAGAAGCTAACCTCTTCGAGGAGCTGACTGGACACATTGAGGAGAGCCGTGAGTGCACCGCTGAGGCTGATGGCCGTTCACGCGCACCCCGACGACGAGTCGAGCAAGGGCGCCGCCACGATGGCCCGCTACGTGCGAGAAGGTGTGGAGGTCCTCGTCGCCACGTGTACCGGCGGCGAACGCGGTTCCGTCCTCAACCCGAAGATGGACCGGCCGGAGATCGTCGAGAACATCGGCGAGGTTCGCCGGCTGGAGATGGAGCGCGCGAGGGAGATCCTCGGCGTGGAGCAGCGTTTCCTCGGCTTCGTCGACTCGGGGCTCCCCGAGGACGAGTCGGAGCCGCTCCCCGACGGGTGCTTCGCCGTGCAGTCGCTGGAGACGGCCGCCGCGCCGCTGGTCGCGCTGGTCCGCGAGTTCCGCCCGCACGTGATCCTGACCTACGACGACAACGGCGGATATCCCCACCCCGACCACATCATGACCAACCGGATCTCCATCGAGGCGTTCGAGGCGGCGGGCGACCCCGACAAGTACCCCGGCGCCGGAGAGCCCTGGCAGCCGCTCAAGCTCTACTACCACATGGGGTTCAGCAAGGAGCGGTTCGAGGCGCTGCACGAGGCGATGAACGAGCGCGGCATGGGCTCGCCGTACGCCGACTGGATCGCCCGCTGGGAGGACCGCCCGCAGAAGTGGGAGGTCACCACCAAGGTGCCCTGCGCCGAGTACTTCGAGATCCGCGACCTCGCGCTGATCGCGCACGCCACCCAGGTCGACCCCGACGGGTTCTGGTTCGTGTGCCCCAGGGAGATCCAGCAGGAGATCTGGCCGACCGAGGACTACCACCTCGCGCGGTCCCTGGTGGACACCACCCTGCCCGAGGACGACCTCTTCACGGGGATCCACGCGGAGGTCACCCCTGCCTGCTCGTAAGCTGGAACCGTGAATCCAACCACCGCAGCCGGCTCCGCGATCGGTCCCGGGCTTCTCGGCTTCATCATCGTCGCCGCCATCGGCTTCGCCCTGTTCTTCCTGGTCAAGTCGATGAACAGGCAGATGTCGAAGATCGAGCTGCCGTACGAGCGCGAGCAGCCCTCCATTCCCGTGCGCGAGGCTTGAAGAGTGTCCGAAGTCGTCGACGATCCGGCGGCCTCCCGGTACGAGCTCCGGCTCGACGGCGAGGTCGTCGGCTTCGCCGAGTACGTCCTGCGTGACGACACGGTCGTCTTCACCCACACCGAGATCCGCGACGAGTACGAGGGCCGGGGCCTCGGCAGTCGTCTCGTCGGGGGCGCCCTCGACCAGGTGCGGGAGGCCGGGCGGACCGTGGAGCCCCGCTGCTCGTTCGTCGCCCGCTACATCGAGCGCCATCCGGAGTACCGCGACCTCCTGGCGGAGTGACCGGCCCGGGACGGGTCAGTCGTCCGACGACCAGGCGCGGTCCAGCGCCTTCGGCAGGCCCCACCAGCCGAGCGGGGTGAACACCTCGGCCTTGTCGACGATGCCGAGGTGCGCCCACAGCGGGGTGACGGCGGTGAACAACATCTCCGTCGCCTCCAGATCCTCGGGCTCGGTCAGGACGTCGTCGACCTCCGCGGCGACGTCCTCGGAGTCCGCGATGAACCGGGCGATCCGCTCGGGCGAGGCCAGCACACCGGGGCCGTACCTCGCCAGCGTGGTGACCGCGGCCAGCCAGTCGGCATGGTTGATCGCGCAGAGCGAGGCGAGGATCGAGTCCTCGTGGCTCAGCTCCCCCTCCATGTCGAAGAACCGCGCGGCGTCCTCCTCGTCGGGCAGATCGGACACCGGCGCGGCGATGCCGGCCGCCACCGCGAGCCACAGGTCCTCGTCGCGGTCCGGGAGCCCGCCGTCGTCGAAACCGGCGCAGGCACGCAGCACGTTGCCCGGGTAGCCGTCCTCGGTCAGCGTGACGCGCAGCCGCAGCGCCGCGGATCGCAGATCCCCCGCGGGCAGCGGCGGCTCGGGCAGCTCGGACAGGACCCGGCGCAGCTCGGCCAGCGCGTACGCCTCCTCCTCGTCCCAGGCGGCGTACAGCTCCTCGTCCTGCTCCTCGGTGACCACCGTGCCCGGCACCCGGCCGTCCGGCAGCGGTGTGCCGAGCCAGCGCTCCTGCAGCTCCTCGTACGCGTGCCGGGCGTCCACGTCACCGGCCGCCAGCGCGTCCACGTCGATCTGCCCGGACGCCACACGCTCTTCGAGGAACGCCACCATGCGGGCGTACATCTCGGTCGCGACCGGCCCGCGCTCGCCCTCATCGGGCCAGACGAAGTAGCTGCGGGTGAGCAGGATCGGCTCGCTGCCCGTCGACTCGAGCCAGCGCTGCACGTCGCCCACGGTCGCGACGCCGGACTCGATGCTCGACAACGTCGCCCTGGCGGACTCCCAGAACGGGGCGGACAGCGGATTGCCCGCGGCCAGCAGCTCGCGCCTCAGATCCGGAATGGCGACGAGGGCCTGTCCGGACGGCACCGCCAGCAGCACCCGCGCCACATCGCGGCGCGTCAACTCGCCCGCCGGCCGGCCCGCGTGCCGGACGGCGAAATCCAAATCCACGCTCACGCCCAGTGAGCCTACGCCGTGCCGCCCCGGGAACACATCCCCCGCTCCTCGCGCGGATCTTCGCGTCGGAGGTCCCGCACGACGGCCTCCCGGCGGGCCGGTGGAACGGCCCGCGGCGCGCCCGGCCATGAACCCGGCGTGCTCGGAGGCTGTTTTACTGGGCAGGAGACGGTCTGGACGCTCAAGCCGGGGAGATGCTCATGAATCGGCTCAAGGACGCCACAAGCCCCTATCTGGCGCAGCATGCCGACAACCCCGTCGACTGGTTCGAGTGGGGCGCCGACGCCTTCGCGGAGGCCCGCGGACGTGATGTCCCCCTGCTGGTCAGCGTGGGCTACTCCGCATGTCACTGGTGCCACGTGATGGCGCACGAGTCGTTCGAGGACCGGGCGACCGCCGCGCTGATGAACGAGCTGTTCGTGAACGTCAAGGTCGATCGGGAGGAGCGGCCCGACGTCGACGCGGTCTACATGACCGCCACACAGGCGATGACGGGTCAGGGCGGCTGGCCGATGACCGTCTTCGCCACTCCGGACGGCCATCCGTTCTACGCCGGGACGTATTTCCCGCGTGCGCAGTTCCAGCGGCTGCTGCACGGCGTCTCACAGGCGTGGCGCAACGACCGCGACGCCGTGGTGCGGCAGGGGTCGAAGATCGTCGAGGCGCTCAACGAGCAGACCTGGCTGCCGTCCGGCCCACTGCCCACGGCGGCGACCCTGGAGCAGGCCGTACGCGACCTGGCGGGCGGCTTCGACCCGCGCCTCGGTGGTTTCGGCGGGGCGCCCAAGTTCCCGCCGTCGATGGTGCTGGAGTTCCTGCTCCGGCACGGGACTCCGGACGCGATGGCCATGGCCGACACGACCATGGAGGCGATGGCCAGGGGCGGCATCTACGACCAGCTCGGCGGGGGCTTCGCGCGATACTCCGTCGACGCCGGATGGGTCGTCCCGCACTTCGAGAAGATGCTGTACGACAACGCCCTCCTGCTGCGCGTGTACACGCACTGGTGGCGGGCGACCGGCGCGCCGCTCGCCCGCCGCGTGGCCCTGGAGACGGCGGAATGGCTGCTCCGCGAGATGCGCACGCCCGAGGGCGGGTTCGCCTCGGCGCTCGACGCGGACAGCGAGGGGCCGGACGGGCGGCACGGTGAGGGCCTCTTCTACGTCTGGACGCCCGACCGGCTCCGAGAGGTGCTCGGGGACGACGACGGCGCCTGGGCGGCGTCCGTCTTCGAGGTCACCGGCACGTTCGAGCACGGCGCCTCCGTCCTCCAGCTCCTCGCGGACCCCGATGACCGGGCCCGCCTCGACCGGGTCCGTACGGCGCTGCTGGAGGCGCGCGAGCGGCGGCCGCGCCCCGGGCGGGACGACAAGGTCGTGGCCGCGTGGAACGGGCTGGCCGTCGCGGCGCTGGCGGAGACGGGGGCGCTGTTCGGGCGGCCCGACCTCGTCGAGGCGGCCGGGGCCGCGGCCGACCTCCTCGCCCGGGTGCACGTGAACGACGGGCGGCTGCTGCGCACGTCGCGGGACGGCCGGGCCGGGCGGAACGCGGGCGTGCTGGAGGACTACGCCGACGTGGCCGAGGGTCTGCTGGCCCTCTACGGGGTGACCGGCGAGACCCGCTGGTTCGGCCTGGCCGGGGAGCTGCTCGAAACGGTGCTCACCCGGTTCGCCGACGGGTCGGGCGGGTTCTTCGACACGGCGGACGACGGCGAGCGGCTCTTCCAGCGCCCGCAGGACCCGACGGACAACGCGGTGCCGTCCGGCCGGTTCGCGGCGGCCGGAGCGCTGCTCTCCTATGCCGCGCTCACCGGTTCGTCCCGGCACAGGGAGGCCGCGGAGGCGGCGCTCGGCACGGTCACCGTCCTCGCCGGAAAGTACGCGAGGTTCGCGGGCTGGGGGCTGGCGGTGGCCGAGGCGGCGCTGCACGGCCCGGCGGAGGTGGCGGTCGTCGGCCCGGCCGGTGACCCGCGTACGGCGGAGCTGCACCGCGCCGCCCTCATGTCCACGGTTCCCGGGCTGGTGGTCGCGCTCGGGGAGCCCGCCGACGGCGGCGCCGCCCGCACGGAGGTTCCGCTGCTGGAGGGGCGGCCGACCGTGGACGGCGCCCCGGCGGCGTACGTGTGCCGCGGGTTCGCCTGCCGCGCGCCCGTCACCACCCCGGCCGAGCTGAAGGCGGAGCTGGCCCGGTGACGCTCACGCCATAGCGCCGCCCCGGCGGACGCTCACTGGACCGGCTGGTCGGGTGGCGCCTCGGTGTCCCCGGTGTTCCCCGGCGGCTCCGTCGTGCCGCCGCCGCCCGTGCCGCCGCCCGTGTCTCCAGTGCCCGGGCCGCCGTCGCCTCCGTTGCCAGGACGATCCGGACGGCCGGGGCCGGTGGTCTCGCCGCCTCCGGGGTTCCCCTCGCCCGGAGGGCGCGGGTCGGTGGCCGACGGCTGGGGGTTCGGCGAGGGGGTGACGCCGTCGCCCCTGTCGAAGCGGTCGCCGTACCCGTTCCCGAAGCGGTCGCCGTATCCGTTGCCGTAGTCGTTGCGGGAGCCCCACGGGTCGTAGGAGTTGTATCCGCCGTAGTAGTACGACGCGGGTCCCGGGAACTCCTTGACGGGCTTGCCGTCCATCGCCTCGCTCATGAAGCGCTTCCAGATCTGCGTCGGCAACGTCCCGCCGTACAGCGCGCCGTATCCGGGGACCTCCACGGGCTTGTTGTCGTCGCGGAACATGTTGACCGCGACGGAGAGCTGCGGGACGTAGCCGGTGAACCAGGCCGCGGCCGACTTGTCGGTGGTGCCGGTCTTCCCGGCGACCGGGCGGTCCGGAAGCTGCGCCGCGGTGCCGGTGCCGCCGCGCACCACCTGCTGCAGCGCGTACGTGGTGTCGGCGGCGGTGTCCTCGCTGAAGGCCCGCCTGCCCGGTGCGCTGATCTTCCGGGTGTTCCCGTCCGCGTCGGTGATCGACCTGATCACGTGGGCGTCGTGGTGGACGCCCTCGGCCGCGAACGTGCCGAACCCGGACGCCTGCTGCACGGCGCTCACCGAGGCGACGCCGAGAGGGAACGTGGCGGCGGCCTCGTGCTGTGCGAGCTGGCTCTCGGGGATGCCCGCCGCCTCCGCCGCCTTGGCCACCTTGGCGAGGCCGACCTGCTGCCCGAGGTCCACGAACGCGGTGTTCACCGAGTTGCGGGTGGCCTGCACCAGGTCGATGGACGAGCCGTACGACTGGCCGCCCGAGTTGGGGATGGTGGCCGAGGCGATGCGCATCGGCGAGTTGCCGTTGACCCGGTTGGTCAGGCCGAAGCCGCTCTCCAGCGCCGCGGCCAGCGTGTACGGCTTGAAGGTCGAGCCGGCCTGGACCTTGGCGGAGAAGGCGTTGTCGTACTGGTTGGAGGCGTAGTCGCCGCCGTAGAACGCGAGGACCTCGCCGGTGCGGGGATCGACGGCGGCGAGACCGGTGCGCACCTTCTTGGGCGTGTTGTCGGGCAGGACGGCCTTCACCGACTCCTCGGCGAGCTTCATCAGCTTCTTGTCGAAGGTCGTGGTGATCTTGAGGCCGCCCTGGTTGATGTCCTCGTCGCTGTAGCCCAGCCGGCGCAGCTCGGCGATGACCTGGTCGACCATGTACCCGTTCTTGTCGTTACGGGTGAGCGGGGCCTTCTGCTTGGCGAGAGTGGGGAAGGTGAGCGCCCCGGCCTGCTCGGCGGTCATCGCCCGGGTCTGCACCATGCCGTCGACGACCGCCTGCCAGCGCGCCTTGGCCGCGTCGAGGTCGTCGCCCTTCGGGTCGGCGAAACGGGACGGCTGCTGGATCACGGCGGCGAGGTAGGCGCCCTCGGCGGGCGTCAGGTCGCGCGTGTCCTTGCCGAAGTACGCCTGGGCGGCGGCCTGGATCCCGTACGCGCCGCGGCCGAAGTAGATCGTGTTGAGGTACTGCTCCAGCACCCAGTCCTTGGACTTGGACCGATCCACTTTCAGGGAGATCATGATCTCTTTGAGCTTGCGCTCGACGGAACGCTCCTGGCTGAGCCCGCTGTAGTAGTTGCGGACGAGCTGCTGGGTGATCGTCGAGCCGCCCTGGATCTGCCGGCCGGTGACGGTCGACCACAACGCCCGGGCGGTGCCCGACAGGGAGACGCCCCTGTCGCTGTAGAAGGTCCGGTTCTCGGCGGCGATGACGGCCTGCCTGACCGGCTCGGGCACCTCGCCGAGCGGGACGTTCTTGCGGTTCGTGCCCTGGGTGGCGAGGACGGTCTTGCCGTTCCGGTAGTAGATCACCGACCCCTGCGCGGTGGCGTCGTCCTGCGTCGAGTCGGGGATCGGCGTCATCACCCAGACGACGGCGAACAGGCCGACCACCGCGGCCACGCAGGCTCCGACGGCGATCAGGGAGATCCGGAGGAGGCGCCGCCTCGGCCGCCCGCGTTCCGGCCCTGACGGGGGCCCGGACGGCGGCTCGGACGGCGGCTCGGACGGCGGCTGGGACCCCGACGCCTTCCCGGGCGCCTTCTCGGGCCCCGGCGGCTGCTCCGGAATCTCCTCGGTCTCCACGTACTACCCCCGGTGGCTCACGCTCTCGCTGCCCTCGCGAGACCTGGGCGAACCATTCAACGGTAAACGAAGAATAACGATGGTGCGGCGCCCGGTTCCTGCGCCTCGGTTCCGGTTCGCGTCGGTTCCGGTTCGCCTCAGTTCCGGTTCGCGTCGGTTCCGGTTCGCGTCGGTTCCGGTTCGCCTCGGTTCCGGTTCGCCTCAGTTCCGGTTCGCGGCCGCGACGAGCGGCAGCGTCCGGTACGGCACGGGCGTGTCCAGCGCGATCACCGACGACGTGCGCACCACCCCGTCCACGTCGACGATGAGATCGATCACACGCTGGAGGTCGGCGTTGCTGCGCGCGACCACCCGGCACAACATGTCGCCGCCGCCGGTGATGGTGTGGACCTCCAGCACCTCGGGCACGAGCGCGAGCCGGTCGGCGACCGGGCTGTGCCCGCTCACCTGCCTGATCTGCAGGGTCACGAAGGCCGTCACCCCGTAGCCGAGCGCGGTGGGGTCGATGTCGGGGCCGTACCCTTTGATCACCCCGCGCGCCACCATGCGGTCGAGCCGGGCCTGGACGGTGCCGCGCGCGACGTTGAGCCGCCTGGAGCATTCGAGCACCCCGATCCGCGGCTCGGCGGTGAGCATGGAGATGAGCCGCACATCGAGCTGATCAATCGTCACGACTTTCTCCCAGAATCGAGGGGAACCGCTGGGCAGATTGTCTATCGATTTTTCCATGTGTTGCACACCTTGACCAGAGGTTCCGAGTGACGACAAGATCCATATGTTCCCCGGCCGCCGGGCGCGAGCAGGCGTCACACGGAAACCTTTGGCGATTTTGCGCGGAACGGGCTTTCGGGTAGACGGCGCCTGGTGACCAAAACGTCATGGAGCCACCGTTTCCGCCTGAGGGCGAACCGCGACCCGAGCCGCGGACTCCGTGGGAGCCGCCGCCCCTCGGGCCGGCGGCTCCCTCGCTCGCCGGCCGCTGGCGCCGCCTGTTCGCCGGCATCTTCGACTTCGTCGTCGTGGCGATCATCTCGTCTCCGGTCGTGTGGACGTCGTGGCGGATCGTCACGCACCCGGGGACCGGCACGGTCACGCTGGTGGACGTCACCCACACCTACCTGGCGAGCATCATCGGCTTTCTCTATTTCTGGCTGTTCACCGCGTTCTGGAACGGCCAGACCCCGGGCAAGAAGATCTTCGGGATGCGCGTGGTCCGCGAGAACGGCGAGCCGGTCCGCGTGGGGCAGGCCGCGATCCGGCAGCTCACGGAGATCGTGCTGGCGTGGCTGTGCTGCCTGTGGATCCTGGACCTCGGCTGGATCCTGTTCGACGGGCGAAAGCAGGCGCTGCACGACAAGACCGCGGGCACCCTGGTCGTGAACGTCTGACGGCCCGCGACGCCGTCGCCGCACACCGGTCACTCCCCGCACTCGCTCCCTCGCATAGGCTGGCTCGATGATGGCCGCACGCCGACTGACCACGATGTTCGCCGCGCTCGCCCTGATCTCGGTGATCGGGTGCGCGCCCTCCGAGGGAGCCGTGGCCCCCGCGAGCCGGGCGTCCGACGGCGGGAGCGCGACCTCGCCGGGACAGGCCGGCTCGGCCTCGCCCGGCTCCCGCCTGGATCGTTCCGACACGACGGGCGCCCCCGGGATCGGCGATCCCGCGTTCCCTCTCGACGGAAACGGCGGGTACGACGTCGGGCACTACACGCTGAAGCTGTCCTACGACCCGGCGTCCAAGCTGCTCGCGGGCAGCGCCGCCATCCAGGCGAAAGCCGTACAGAACCTGTCGCGGTTCGACCTGGACCTGCACGGCTTCACGGTGAGCCGGGTGACCGTGGGCGGCTCGGAGGCCGGGTTCGCCCGCGAGGGCGACGAGCTGGTCGTCACCGCGCCCAAGATGATCGCCAAGGACGCGCCCTTCACCGTCACGGTGGACTACTCCGGCGTGCCCGACCCGGTCCGCAACTCCTCCAACCTCGGCACGTACGGGTTCATCCCCACCACCGACGGGGCGTTCGTGACCTCCGAGCCCAACGGGGCCAAGACGTGGTTCCCGTCCAACGACCACCCCGCCGACAAGGCCACGTACGACTTCGAGATCACCGTGCCGGAGGGCGTGACCGCGATCGCCAACGGCGAGCAGGCGGCCCCGCCGAAGACGAGCGGCGGCAGGACGACGTTCGTCTGGCGCGAGAAGCACCCCATGGCGAGCTACCTCGCGACCATGACCACCGGGAAGTTCGACGTGCGCACCGGCACCTCCCCCGGCGGCATCCCGGTCTACGCGGCGACGGACCCGAAGTACCGCGACGCGCTCGACCTCCTCTACACGAAGAGCGCCGAGATCACCGACTACTGGACGACCGTCTTCGGGCCGTACCCGTTCTCCTCGACCGGCGGCGTGATCGACGACTTCAACGCCGGATACGCCCTGGAGAACCAGACCAAGCCCATCTACGGCGGCTTCGCGCCGGACTCCGGCATCATCGCGCACGAGCTGGCGCACCAGTGGTTCGGCGACAGCCTGACCATCAAGCGCTGGCAGGACCTGTGGCTCAACGAGGGCTTCGCGACGTACGCCGAGTGGCTGTGGTCGGAGCACACGGGCGGCGCGACCGCCGAGCAGATGTTCCGTACGGCCTACGCCGACAAGAACAACACGATGTGGACCTACCCGCCCGGCAAGCCGCAACCCGGCGACCTGTTCAACGACGCGGTCTACACCCGCGGGGCCCTGGCGCTGCACGCGCTGCGCCAGAAGATCGGCGACACCGCGTTCTTCGACCTGATCAAGAAGTGGGCGGCGACCTACAAGTACGGGAACGTCACGACGGACGAGTTCGTCGCGATGGCCGAGCAGACGTCCGGCAAGGAGCTGCGCCCGCTGTTCGACGCCTGGCTCTTCCAGCCCACCCGTCCCGCGCTCAACTGACCCTGGCGTCCCCTCCGGCCGGGGCGGTGAACCACCCGGCCGGGGGCGCGCGGTCCCCTAGCCGAAACTGAGCTTGTAACCGTCGCGGCGCAGGGCGCCGAGGACCTCGTCGCAGTGCGCGGGGCCCCGGGTCTCCACCTGGAGCAGGACCTCGGCCTCGTCGAGGTGCAGGCGCGGCGCGACCCGCTCGTGCACCACGTCGAGCACGTTCGCGCCGAGGTCGGCGAGGCGGGCCAGCAGCGCCGCCAGGGCGCCGGGCCGGTCGGTCAGCCGGATGCGGAACGCGAGATAGCGGCCCGCCGCCGCCAGGCCGTGCCGCAGCACCTTCGCCAGCAGCAGCGGGTCGATGTTGCCGCCCGACAACACCGCGACCACCGGCGGCTCGAACGCGTGCGGGTGGTCGAGCAGGGCGGCCACCCCGGCGACCCCGGCGGGCTCCACGACCAGCTTCGACCGTTCGAGGCAGAGCAGCAGCGCCCGGGAGAGCGACTCCTCCGACACCGTGACGACGCTGTCCACCAGGTAGTGGATCAGCTCGAACGGCAGCTCCCCCGGGCGGCCGACCGCGATGCCGTCGGCCATCGTGGACAGGGGCTCCACCATGACCGGGTGGCCGGCGGCGAGGGACTCGGGGTAGGCCGCCGCCCGCTCCGCCTGCACGCCGACGATCCTGATGCCGGGGCGGAGCGACTTCACCGCGAGCGCCACGCCCGCCGCGAGGCCGCCGCCGCCGATCGGCAGCACGATCGTGCCGACCTCGGGGAACTGCTCGAGGATCTCCAGGCCGATCGTGCCCTGTCCGGCCACCACGTCGGGGTGGTCGAAGGGGTGGATGAACACCGCCCCCGACCGGTCCGCGTCCTCCTTGGCCGCCTGGAGCGCCACGTCCACCGTGTGTCCCGCGAAGACCACGTCCGCGCCGTACGCCCGGGTGGCCTCGACCTTGGGCAGCGGGGCGCCCTCCGGCATGTAGACCACCGACTTCGCCCCGAGCAGCCCCGACGCGAACGCCACCCCCTGGGCGTGGTTTCCCGCGCTGGCCGCGACCACGCCCCTGGCCCGCTCCTCGTCGGTCAGCCGCGCGATCCGCACGTACGCCCCGCGCACCTTGAAGGAGCCGGCGCGCTGGAGGTTCTCGCACTTGAGACGGACCGGGCCGCCGAGCATCTCGGAAAGCACACGGGACTGCACGACCGGGGTCTGCACGATCACCCCGTCGAGGACCTGGCGTGCGGCGACGACGTCGTCGTACGACACCTGTGGGACACCCATGGCGGAAGTCTCCCACTCGGCGGGCCCTCGCATCGCCGCCCACCCTCCGCCATGTCGCGCGGGCGCGCGCGATCAGCTCCCGGGCGGCGGGGTGGCGTCGCCGATCTCGGACGCCCCGGGCTGGTCGACGATCTGGCATGGCTCGGGGGGACCCGCCGACAGCATGCCGCGCATCTGCCAGCTGACCCCGGGGTTGTCCACGGTGGGCTCCACCGGGTTCTCCGCCACGTCGATCACCACGACCTGTCCGGGCTTGATGTACTCCGGATGGATCGTGATGCCGTTCCGAGGCTCGATCGCCTTGTAGGAGATCGAGCTCTCCAACCTCTTCCGCATCCTCGCCTTCACTGCCGGGTCCTTGCTGGCGATCTCCTCCGGCGTGAACGAGAAGTTGTCGCCTTGCACCGGCGTGATCCGGAGATTGCCGCACCACTTGCCCAGGGGCAGGTAGGTGATGTCGGCGGTCACTCCCATGCCGGCCAGGTCCCGCTCGACCTGGTCCGGATCACGGAACTCACGGATCTTGAGGTTGATCGAGCCGTCGGCGTTCTTCGTCAGCGCGTACGCGGGGGTGTCGGCGCCGATCGCCATCGGCACGGCAACCGCCGCGGCGGCCGCGACCCCGAGGACGCCGGCGGCGGCGAAGAGCCGGCGGCCGGTCACCCGGCGCGGAGCGGTGGCGCGGGCGGGCCGGGCGGCCATGTCGGCCTTGAGCGCCGCGAGCAGGCGGTCTTCGAACGTGTCGTTCATCGTTGTCCTTCCATCACGAGGGGCGGCACGACGCCGGGGATCCGCTGGAGCGCGCGGCGCGCGCGGTGGAGCCTGACCCTGGCCGTTCCCTGGCGGATGCCGAGCGCGGCGGCGGCCTCGGCCGGGCTGAGGCCGTCCACGGCCACCAGCTCCATGAGGGCCCGCTCGTTCTCCGGCAATCCGGCCATGGCCTCCATGGCCCGCCTGGCGGGGGACTCCGCGTCGATCCGGTCCTCCAGGCGTGCCACGTCGTCGCTTTCGAGCAGCCGGCGCCCCGCCACCCGGCTGTTCGCGCGCAGTTCCCTGGCCGAGCGGCGCCGCTCGGCCAGCAGCGTGTTGCGCGTCACGCCGTACAGCCAGGCGATCTCGCTGCCCTTGCCGGGCCGGTAGGTGTGCGCGGAGTCGAGCACCGCGAGGAACACCTCGGCCGTGAGATCGGCCACCGCGTGCGGGTCCCCGACCCGCCGCGCGAGGAACCGGGTCACCGCGTCGAAATGGCGCCGGTAGAAGGCTTCGAATGCCTCGGGGTCATCGGCGATGCCCGCCGGCCCCTTCTGTTTCAGGCGCACCAGCGTCGCTCCCTTGGTCGTCCGTCCGAATACACCCTTGCTTGGACGAACCCCAACCGACCGTTACAAGCACTCCCGTTTTCTCGGCGCCGACGCGCTCACGCTGTACGGCAAGGCCCTGCACGCCGCCCGCCGCCTGAACGACCCGGTCGGCGAGGGCCGGGCGCTGACCGATCTGGGCTGGGTCCACCAGGCGCGGGGCGACCACGGGCCGGCCGGCGAGCACTTCGAACAGGCCCTGGCGGCGTGCCGCGCGGCGGGCGACCGGCGCGGCGAGGCGCGCGCCCGCGAGGGCCTCGCCGATCTGGCGCACCACATCTGACCTGTGAGAACGGCAGCCGTCGGCATCGCCATCGCGGGCCCATCGCGAACGCATCGCGACTGTGTCAACGGCACACCCGACGCTGGTCCCAGCTCACCTCACCGGTGGGCAGGCAAGGGAAAGCGAAGATCATGGACTTGCGGTGTGCCATCTCCGGCCCGGTGTACCTTCCCGGGGACACCGGTTTCGCCGAGGCTGCCAAACCCTGGACGACCGGGGTGCGCCAGCCGGTGGTCGCGGTCGTCGAGGCGGACGACGCCGACGACGTGGTGACGCTCGTGCGGTACGCCCGCACCGCCGGCTTGACGATCTCCGCCCAGCCGTACGGCCCTCCGGGGACGTGGCGGGAGCGGTCCTGCTGCGCACCGGCCGCCTGGACCACATCGAGGTGGACCCCGCTCGACGGGTCGCCCGGGTGGGCGCGGGCACGCGGTGGCGGCCGCTGCTGACCCGGGCGGCGAAGCACGGCCTGACCGGGCTCGCGGGGAGCTCCCCCGCGGTCAGCGTGGCCGGCTTCCTGACCGACGGCGGACTGTCCTGGTTCAGCCGCGGGTATGGCTGGGCCGCCGACTCGGTGCGCGCCTTCGAGGTCCCCAGGCTCCGGGAGATCAAGAAAGCACGCGACCCGCACCGGGTGTTCCGCGCCAACTTCCCCGTTCTGGGCTGACAGCCCGATTCACCACAGATGACAGGAGAATCTCCAATGTCGACCGCTTACGTAGTAGTCACGATCCTGGCCGCGGCGTGGGTCGGTTTCTCGGCCCTTTCGGTCTTCATCCGCGCCAA
Source organism: Microtetraspora niveoalba (assembly GCF_001570405.1). Taxonomy (GTDB): domain Bacteria; phylum Actinomycetota; class Actinomycetes; order Streptosporangiales; family Streptosporangiaceae; genus Microtetraspora; species Microtetraspora niveoalba. Next base: position 44,113 of record NZ_BBYM01000033.1, read on the forward strand.
GTGGGTGGTGGGGCCGCTGGCCGAGTACGGCGTACCCCAGGCCGCCTGGCCCTGGCTGGGCGTCGCCAAGGCCGCGGGAGCCGCCGGCCTGGTCGTCGGCCTGGCCGTCCCGCCGATCGGCCTCGCCGCCGGCATCGGCCTGGTGATCTATTTCGCCGGCGCCGTCATCACCGTGCTCCGCGCCCGTTCCTACAAGCACGTCCCCTTCCCACTGCTGTACCTGGCACCGGTCGCCGTCGCCATGGCGCTCGGCGCGTAGCGGCCGGGTGCGGCTAGGAGGAGAAGACCAGGATCGATGCGGTGAAGCCGTGGACGTGGTTCTGCCCGGCGACCGGGCCCAGCTCTCCTGCGGCGAAGAATCCGGCCACGCCGATGGGCCCGAGCGTGTCCCGTACCGCGAGGGCGTCGTGGTCGGCCGAGCCGAACATGGCAGATCCCCGGCCGTTGCAGGAGAACAGCAGAGCCCCGTCCACCCGGCCGCCCGCGTTCACGTGCTCGTCGAGCAGGTGGTAGAGGTCCTCGTCGGCGGTCTCGGCGTCCCTGACCTGGAAGCGGACGGTCCGGCCGATGTCCACCACGTCCCCGATGGCGACGGCCTCCCGCTCGGGGTCGATGCCGAGCACGCCCCTGATGAGGAAGTCTCCGCGTTCGTGGCGTTCGGCGTACTCGTCCATGGCGAGGCCGATCTGCAGCCCGGACGCGACGAGCTCACGGTCCGCCTCGCCGAGCCCGCTCACGATGTCCTCCAGGCGGGCGAGCGCGGGCTGGCCGGCCAGTTCGAGCAGCAGGTTGTCCTCGGCGCGGGTGACGACCATCGTCGGTCCGATCGGGCGGCAGCCCTGGCTCACCACGGTGCTCACCTTCAGCGCCCCGCCGAGGACGACGCCGATGGCGCCCTCCGTGTACGTCTCGCCGTCCGCGAAGAGCCGTACCGAGTCGCGGCCGGCGAGCGCGTTGGCGAGGCCGCCGATGATCGGCAGGTTGCCGAGCACCTCGGAGGAGTGCTCCACGAACGCGTCCGTCGGGAACGTGTACGGGTCGGCGAGCAGGATGGCGACCCTGTCCTCCGGCCCGCGTTCCGGCAGGCCGATGACCACGAAACGATCCTCGGTGCGGAGCGTCTCAAGCGCGAAGGTCGTCACCTCGGCGTCGCCGAGCGTGGCGGCCCAGGCGCTGACCGACGGCCGGAGCTCCACTCCCTGCGCGTCCCCGATCACGCCGGTGGCGCTGCACCCGATCACGTGCGCGTCGGGGGACACCATGGACATGGCGCGCTGCCCGGCGCGCGTGACGTCGTCGGCATCGTCCCCGCAGATGAAGAAGCACACCAGGTCGGGCCGTCCGGACAGCCCGGCGAGGGCCTGCCGGATGGCGGCCTCGGCCGTCTCCACGAGATCCGTGCCCACGGCGAGACCATCGGCGAATCGGCTTGTCAAAACCGCCATCGTCTCGCCTCCTCCTGTCGACCTGCTGGGCCACTGATGTGTCCCGAATTGCCCTCTTGCCCGATTCTCCCCACTAATAGGGGAACGACGCACAATAGCCGTCACGCAATAGTCAAGATCACAATGCGTATCGAGGTGCCGGATCTCCCGGCCTGGACGTAGTCTCGACTGCGTGCACAAATCGCCCGCACCCGCTCTGAGCACTCTGCGCGAGCTGCGCGAGAGTGGACACGTCCATCGGACCGTGAAGGCCGAGATCCGCGAGAACCTCCTCGGCCGGCTGCGCTCGGGAGAGCCCCGGTTCCCCGGCATCGTCGGTTTCGACGACTCCGTGCTCCCGCACCTGGAGCGCGCGCTGATCGCGGGCCACGACCTGGTGCTCCTGGGTGAGCGCGGGCAGGGCAAGACCCGGCTGATCCGCACCGTCGCCGGCCTGCTCGACCAGTGGACGCCCGTCGTCGAGGGCTGCGAGATCAACGACCACCCGTACGCCCCGGTCTGCGTCCGGTGCGTACGGCTGGCCGCCGCGCGGGGCGACGACCTGCCGGTGGCCTGGCGGCACCGCGACGACCGCTACAGCGAGAAGCTCGCCACGCCGGACACCTCCGTGGGCGACCTCATCGGCGACGTGGACCCGATCAAGATCGCCGAGGGCCGCACGCTCGGCGACCCCGAGACCGTCCACTACGGCCTGGTGCCGCGCACCAACCGGGGCGTCTTCTCGGTCAACGAGCTGCCCGACCTCGCCGAACGCATCCAGGTCTCGCTGCTCAACGTGCTGGAGGAGCGCGACATCCAGGTCCGCGGGTACAACCTGCGCCTGCCCCTCGACATCCTGCTGATCGCCAGCGCCAACCCCGAGGACTACACCAACCGCGGCCGCATCATCACACCGCTCAAGGACCGGTTCGGCGCGGAGATCCGCACGCACTATCCGCGCACCGTCGCCGACGAGCTGGTCCTCATCCGGCAGGAGGCCGCGCTGCGCGAGCTCGGCGCCGACCTTCCCGACCACCTCGTCGAGGTCATCGCCCGGTTCACCCGGCTGGTACGCGAGTCCACCGCCGTGGACGGCCGCTCCGGCGTCTCCGCGCGGTTCTCGATCGCCGCCGCCGAGACCGCCGCCGCCTCCGCCGTACGGCGGGCCGCGCTGGCCGGCGAGGAGCGGGCCGTGGCCCGGGTGTGCGACCTGCCCGGCGTCGTCCACACGCTGCGCGGCAAGGTCGAGTTCGAGGTGAGCGAGGAGGGGCGTGAGGTCGAGGTCCTCGCCCACCTCCTGCGCCGGGCGACCGCCGAGACGTTCCGCGGCGCGCTGGGCGGGGCCGACCTGTCCGCGCTGCTCGCGCGGTTCTCCGAGGGCGCCCGGGTGGAGTCCGGCGAGCTGGTGCCGGCGACCGAGCTGCTGCGCCGCGTCGGCCGGGTGGACGGCCTGGCCCGGATCATGTCGAGCCTGGGCATGGGCGAGGGCGACGAGTCGCCCGGTCACGCGGCGGCGGCCCTGGAGTTCACCCTCGAAGGGCTCTATCTCATGCGCCGCCTCTCCAAGGACGAGCTGGCGGGAGGCAGCGTCTACCGGACGTGACCTCCTCTCCCTCCGAAGGCTCCCTCCGAAGGCTCCCTCCGAAGGCTCCTTCCGAAGGCCGGGGCCTCCTCGGACGCGTCCCGATGACCGGATCGTGACCTTCTCCGGACAACCTTTCCGGCGATGGGGACATCTCAACCAGCGCATCGATCGCTACGTGACAGAGGTACCCATCATGATCATCAGAGGTCGCGTCCCGCTCAGCGTCGCCGCCCTGGTCACGGTCGCCCTCGCCGGGGGCGCCCAGGCGGCCCAGGGCGCGACCGCGCAGCGGGCGACGAGCGGGACGGACGCCGCCCGCGCCGCGCAGACGCGCACCGTGTACGGCTTCGCCCGCCCCGACGGCGCGGGCGCGATGATCGTCAGCCCGCGCAAGGCGACGCGCAAGGGCAAGCGGTACCGGCTCACGCCGATCGCCTCCGCCAAGGAGGTCCGGGTGACGTTCGACGCGTCCGTCGACTACCGCCGGGTCACCACCGCCTGCGACCTCAAGGAGACCGAGGGCGCCGTCGCGGTCGACGCCAAGGGCCTCGGCACCACGCGCTGCACGGACGAGGACCTGGAGTTCACGCTCGGACTCGGCCCCGTACCGGTCATGGTGACGTACGACCCGTCCACCGGCGCCGCCACCCGGGCCCGCGAGTTCCTCTACCCGCCGGACGACCCGGTCGCCGCGTTCGGGACGGCCTCCCTGGGAGGGCGGGGCGTGGTCACGTTCACGCCGTACAAGGTGCGGCGGGTCCCGACCATGGGCTACGCCTTCGGCAAGAAGGCGGGCGCCCCGATCACGCTGCCGTACAACGGGAAGGTCGTCTTCTACCGCACCGGGCGGTCCTGCAAGGACAACTCGCAGCAACCCACCAGCGCCGACCGGAACGGCCTCGGCACGCGGCCCTGCACCGCCGCCGACCTCACCCGCGCGCTCCGCGCCATCAAGCCCATGCAGGTGAAGGTGGAGTACCTGACGGCGAGCCGGGAGCTCATGGAGATCCGCGAGGTCTTCCCCTGCCAGGGCGATATCTGCGGGTGACGCCCTCCTCGCCCGGAAGGCCGGAGCCCCGGCCCGCGTTGCGGGTAGCGTTGTGACGTGGCTTACCTGTACGGGGAGTATCACGACGGGCCCGATCCACTGGCTCCGCCGTACGACGTGCGCGCCGCCCTCGACGAGATGGGCGACGCCGTCCTGTCCGGGGCCACGCCCCTGGACGCGCTGCGCGACCTGCTGAGACGCGGCCTGCCCGGCGCCCCGGACCGGCGCGGCCTGGACGACCTGCTCCGGCAGGTACGGCGGCGCCGCCGGGAGCTGCGGTCGGGCACCCGGCTCGACGGGACGCTGGAAGAGGCCCGCGCCCTGCTGGACAAGGCGATCGGGCAGGAGCGGGCCGAGCTGCGGCGGGAGGCGGACGGGCGTCCCGGTGAACCCGGCCCGTCGGACGACGCGCGGTTCCGCGAGTCGCTCCTCGACGCGCTGCCCTCCGACACGTCGCGCGCGATCCGCGAGCTGGCCTCCTACGACTGGCGCTCGGAGCAGGCGCGGCGCACGTTCGAGGAGCTGCGCGACCTGCTGCGCAGGGAGGTCCTCGACAGCCGGTTCCGCGGCATGCGGGACGCCCTCGCGAACCCCGACCCCGCCGCCATGGAGCGGGTCCGCCAGATGATGGCGGACCTCGACGAGATGCTCGAACGGGACGCCCGCGGCGCGCACACCCCCGACGACTTCGCCGACTTCATGCGGAAATACGGGGACATGTTCCCGGAGAACCCGCGCAACCTCGAAGAACTCGTCGACCAGCTCGCCCGCCGGGCCGCGGCGGCGCAGCGGCTGCTGGCGTCGCTGACCCCCGAACAGCGGGCCGAGCTGGCCGGGCTGATCGAGCAGACCCTGGAGCAGGCCGGGCTGGCCGAGCAGATGCGCCGCCTCGGCGAGAGCCTGTACGCCCGGCGGCCCGACCTCGCGTGGGAGACGCCCGAACGGCTCTCCGGCGAGGACCCGACCGGCATGGGCGACGCCGTCACGGCCCTGGAGGAGCTCGCCGACCTCGGCGAGCTGGAGTCCTCCCTCCGGCAGGACTACCCAGGAGCCCGGCTCGACGACATCGACGAGGAGGCCGTACGCCGCGCGCTCGGCCGGTCCGCGGTGGACGACCTGGAGGCGCTCCAGCGCATCGAGCGCGAGCTGGAGTCCCAGGGATACCTCCGCCGCCACCGCGGCAAGCTCGAACTCACCCCCAAGGCCGTACGCCGGCTCGGCGAGACCGCGCTCCGCCGCGCCTTCTCCTCCCTTGAGTCCAGCCGCCGCGGCGACCACGACCAGCGCGACGCCGGAGCGGCGGGCGAGCTGACCGGCTCCACCCGGCCCTGGCGGTTCGGCGACGAGCAGCCGATCGACGTCGTCCGCACGATCGTCAACGCCGTACGGCGCGGCGGCGGAACGCCGATCTCCCTCTCGGTGGACGACTTCGAGATCGTGGAGACCGAGCGCAGGTCGGCGGCGGCGGTCTGCCTGCTGGTGGACCTGTCGTACTCGATGGCCCTGCGGGGCACCTGGGCGGCGGCCAAGCAGACCGCGCTGGCGCTCCAGGCGCTGGTGACCTCGAAGTTCCCGCAGGACGCCGTACAGATCATCGGGTTCTCGAACTACGCGCGGGTGCTGCGGGCCGACGAGCTGGCCGGGCTGGAGTGGGACATGGTCCAGGGCACGAACCTGCACCACGCCCTGCTGATCGCCGGACGCCACCTGGACCGGCACCCCGACTTCGAACCGGTCGTGCTGGTCGTCACCGACGGCGAGCCCACGGCCCACCTGATGCGCAACGGCGTCCCGCGCTTCGACTGGCCGCCGTCGCCGGAGACCCTCGAACTCACCCTCGCCGAGGTGGACAAGATGACCCGGCGGCGGGCGACCATCAACGTGTTCATGCTGGCCGCCGACGAGCGGCTGCGCGACTTCGTCGACGAGCTCGCCCGGCGCAACGGGGGCCGGGTCTTCTCCCCCAGCGCCGAACGCCTCGGCGAGTACGTCGTGAGCGACTTCCTGCGCAGCCGCCGCGCCCGTTAGCGCCGCCGGGCGCGCGACGCCGGCAAGTCAGACGATGATCGGGGCGATACCGGCGAGCGCCCGGGGTGCAATCCACCGGCGAGCGCGGCAGTTCTCCCGTGGGATCAATGAGGGGATAACCTCAGGCGCATGTCGCTTCTCGGCAAGGTGGTGCTGTGGCTCCACATCGGCTTCGCGATCTTCGCCATCGGTCCGCTGACCGCGGTGACCAGCGCCGTCCCGCGCTACATCCGCACGCGGGACGTCGCCGTCCTGCGCTATCTCCAGCGGGCGACCCGGATCTTCGGGGTGCTGACCCTGGGCGTCTTCGCCACCGGGCTGGTCCTCGGCGGCGGCAAGCTCGGCGCGCCGTACCTCTCGGCGTCGATGACGCTGTTCGTCGTCGCCCTCGCGCTCATGGTCTTCATCGAACGCGACGAAGGCGCCGCCATCCGTGCTCTCTCCAGTGAGAGCACGGAGGACGACGCCAGGGTCCAGATCGGCAGGATCGCCGCCATGGGTGGCATCGCCGCCGTGATCTGGCTGGTGATCCTGTTCCTGATGGTCTTCTTCGACCCGACGTCCTGACCCGTCAGCCGAGCGCCTGGGACAGGTCGGCGAGCAGGTCGTCGACCGTCTCGATGCCGACCGACAGGCGGACGAGGTCGCCGGGCACCTCAAGCGGCGACCCGGCCGCCGACGCGTGGGTCATCCGTCCCGGATGCTCGATCAGCGACTCGACGCCGCCGAGCGACTCGCCGAGCGTGAACAGCCGCGTCCGGTCGCAGACGTCCACCGCGGCCTGCTCGCCCCCGGCCACCCGGAACGACACCATCCCGCCGTAACGCCGCATCTGCTTGGCCGCGACCTCGTGCCCCGGGTGCTCGGGCAGCCCCGGATAGAGCACCTGGGTCACCTTCGGATGGGACGCCAGCAACTCGACCACCCGCTCGGCGTTGTCGCAGTGCCGCTCCATCCGTACGGCGAGCGTCTTGAGCCCGCGCAGCGTCAGCCACGCGTCGAAGGGCCCGGCCACCGCGCCCATGGCGTTCTGGTGGTAGGCGAGCCGCTCGCCCAGCTCCGCCGACGCCGCCACCAGCGCGCCGCCGACGACGTCCGAGTGCCCCCCGACGTACTTCGTCGTCGAGTGGACCACCACGTCCGCGCCGAGCGCGATCGGCTGCTGCAGGTACGGCGAGGCGAACGTGTTGTCCACCGCCAGCAGCGCGCCCGCGTCGTGCGCGACCGACGCCAGCGCCGCTATGTCGGCGATGCCGAGCAGCGGGTTGGTGGGCGTCTCGACCCAGATCACCTTCGTCTCGGGGCGCACCGCCGCGCGGACCGCGTCCACGTCGCCGAGCGGCACCGGGTCGTAGGACACGCCCCACCGCTCCAGCACCTTGGCGAACAGCCGGAACGTGCCGCCGTACGCGTCGTCCGGGATCAGCACGTGGTCGCCGGGGGCGCACACCGTACGCAGCAGGGTGTCCTCGGCGGCGAGCCCGGAGGCGAACGCCAGCCCGCGCGCGCCTCCCTCGACGGCGGCGAGGCACTCCTCGAGCGCGGTCCTGGTCGGGTTGGCCGACCGGCTGTACTCGTAGCCCGCGCGGAGCCCGCCCACGCCGTCCTGCTTGTACGTGGACACCGCGTAGATGGGAGGAACGACCGCGCCCGTGTGCGGATCGGCCTCCTGGCCCGCGTGAATGGCCAGCGTCTCGAAACCTTCGTTCATGGCGAACGCAACCTTCCCCAAGTGATTTCGTTCCGGCGTCAGTTCGACGCGAGGAACGCGAGCAGGTCCTGGCGGGTGAGCAGGCCGACCGGCTTGCCGTCGTCGAGGACCACGGCCGCGTCCGCCTTCTCCAGCGCCTCGACCGCGCGCGAGACCGGCTCGCCGAAGCCGATCATCGGCAGCGGCGCGGACATGTGGTCGCCCAGCGGGTCCTCGGCGGCGACCTTCCCCCGGTAGAGGCCCTCGAGCAGGTCGCGCTCGATGATCGAGCCGACCACCTCGGCCGCCATGACCGGCGGCTCCTCCTTCATCACCGGAAGCTGCGAGACGCTGTACTCCCGCATGATCGAGATGGCCGTGCCGACCGACTCGTGCGGGTGGACGTGCACGAACTCGGGCAGGCCCGCGCTCTTGCGGCCCAGCACGTCGCCGACCAGGCCCTCCTCGCTCGACGTGGTGAGGAAGCCGTAGTCGGCCATCCACTCGTCGTTGAAGATCTTGGACAGGTAGCCGCGGCCGCCGTCCGGCAGCAGCACGACCACGACGTCGTCCGGCCCGGCCTCGCGCGCGACCTTCAGCGCGGCCACCACGGCCATGCCGCAGGAGCCGCCGACCAGCAGCGCCTCCTCACGGGCGAGGCGGCGGGTCATCCCGAAGGAGTCCTTGTCCGAGACCGCGATCACCTGGTCGCAGATCGTCGTGTCGTACGCGGCGGGCCAGATGTCCTCGCCCACGCCCTCGACCAGGTACGGCCGCCCGGTGCCGCCGGAGTAGACGGAGCCCTCGGGGTCGGCTCCGATGACCTTGACCCGGCCGCCGGAGACCTCCTTGAGGTAGCGGCCGGTGCCGCTGATCGTGCCGCCCGTGCCGACGCCGGCGACGAAGTGGGTGATCCGCCCCTCGGTCTGCTCCCAGATCTCCGGGCCGGTCGAGTGGTAGTGGCTGGCCGGGTTGTCCGGGTTGGAGTACTGGTCGGGCTTCCAGGCGTTCGGCGTCTCCCGCGCCAGCCGGTCGGACACCGAATAGTAGGAGTCCGGGTGCTCGGGCGAGACGGCCGTCGGGCAGACCACGACCTCGGCGCCGTACGCCCGAAGCACGGCGATCTTGTCCTGGGCGACCTTGTCCGGGCAGACGAAGAGGCACTTGTAGCCCTTCTCCTGCGCCACGATGGCCAGGCCGACGCCGGTGTTGCCGGAGGTCGGCTCGACGATCGTGCCGCCGGGCTTCAGCGCGCCGCTCCTTTCCGCGGCCTCGACCATCCGCAGCGCGATCCGGTCCTTCACCGAGCCGCCGGGGTTGAAATATTCCACTTTGGCGAGCACCTGGGCGGGCAGTCCCGCCGTCACCTTGCGCAGCCGTACGAGCGGCGTGTCACCTATGAGCTCGATCAGGGAATCATGTACGCGCACCGCGAAGACCGCCTTGGTTTACCGAAGCTTTGTCAGCCTGCCTGCAGCCGTCATCCCGAGGGGGTGGCCGGAACTGGGCTAGTTTCTCTACCAAAAGGTACCGTCACAACGGGGAGAGCAGGTGATCTGGACGCCGGGAGCCGCGCGCGCCGCGCGCCGGATCGCCACAGCGGCCGCGATGGGCGGCGGGGGCATCACCGCACTGGGTGTCGCGACGTACGGCCTGCTCATGGCGGAGGCGTTGATCGCCCGCCGCATCGTGGGCAACCCGCACGGCATGGACGGCCCCGACTCCGACGGAGTCTACGGCGACTTCGAGGGTGAGCCGATCCGGATGGTCATGCTGGGGGACTCGACCTCCGTCGGGCTCGGCCTGACGCTTCCCGCGAACACCCCGGCGGTCAACCTCGCCAACGGCCTCGCGGAGGTGGCCGAACGCCCGGTGCGGCTCACCGTCGTCGGCGAGTCGGGCGCCGCCTCCGCCGACCTGGGCCCCCAGGTCGACCGCGCGCTCGCCGCCGAGCCCGACGTCGCGGTCATCTTCATCGGCGCCAACGACGTCACCACCGCCACCCTTCCCGCCCACGCCGTACGGCACCTGCAGAAGGCGGTGCGCCGGCTGCGCGAGGCCGGGGCGGAGGTCGTGGTGGGGACCTGCCCCGACCTGGGCACGATCCGGCCGATCCCGCAGCCTCTGCGCTGGGTCACACGGCGGTGGTCCCGCCAGCTCGCCGCCGCCCAGACCGTGGCCGTGGTCGAGGCGGGCGGCCGCACGGTCGCCTTCGCCGACCTGCTCGGACCCGAGTTCGACACGAACCCTGCCGAGATGTTCGGCCCTGATCGTTATCACCCATCTGCCAGAGGTTACCTACAGGCCGCGTACACAGTGCTACCGTCTGTATGCGCCGCGTTGGGATTGTGGCCCGAGCCCGAGCCCCAGCGCGTCGAAGGTTCGCAATACCTGTTGGCGGCAATGGCCGTGGAAGAACCCGGCACCGAGGTCAGCGCGACCCGGGTCGCCGGCCGGGCGGTCGGCCCCCAGGGACGGTGGGCGGCACTGCTCCGCCGGCGTCCCGGGCCGGTATCCAAGAGCGCCTGAGGCCGGTCACCTTTCGCGACCCGGCCGTCACCCCCAGTAGGAGTGATATGACCCGGCCCCACGCGAAAGTCACCCTCACACTCGCCTCCGCCGCCCTGCTGACCAGCGGGGCCCTGGCCGGCTGCTCCCAAAGCGACGCCGCCGCGAAGAAGTACCCCACCTGGCAGAACACCGAGGTGAACGCGGTCAGCCGCACCACCAACGGCGCGGGCGTCGCCGCGACCACCTCGATGAAGGCCGACGGCACCCTGGAGACCGTCACTCTCGACGAGGCGACGGGAAGGAAGCTCTGGTCGGCCCCCGCGACGATGACCGGCCGCCTGCCCGGCATGGGCGTCCAGCCCCCCGCGGTCGTCGACGCCGGGAGCGGCCAGGCCGTCGTCGCCGCGATCGACCCCGTCAAGCAGGGCCAGTGGAACGCCACCCTGGTCACCAGGGACGCCCACACCGGCCGCCAGAAGTGGACCCGGCCGGTCCACTCGACCTTCGGACCCCAGCGTTGCGGGCCGTACATCTGCCTGTCGGAGCACACCGCGCTGAGCACGGCCAGGCTCGTCGTGCTGGACGCGCTGACCGGCAAGACGATCTGGCGGCTCCCCGGCATCGCCGAGGTGGAGTGGTCGGACCCGACGCGGGTCGTGCTGCTGCGGCTCGCCTCCCACCCGGTGCTCGAGGCGCACGACCTGAAGACCGGCAAGACGCTGTGGCAACTGCCGATCGAGCAGGCGCTCGGTGCCGGGGTCGACATGTCCGGCGGCTGGGCCTTCGGCTCCACCGCCACCAACCTGGTCGGCTACGTCGCTCCGTACACCGACGCGCGCACCAAGAAGACCTCGGCGTTCGGGCTGTTCTCGCTCCGGCTCGCCGACGGCGTCCTCGAATGGATGCGGCCGTCCGTCGTGCGCGTCTACCCCAGCGGCAACCCGGCGCTCGCCCCCGTCGTCCGTCCCGTCGACGAGCAGGGCCAGTACGGCGGCTTCGCCCGGCTGGACGGCGGGTCCGGGCGGGTGGTCGGGCAGATCACGGCGGCGCAGGTGCCCGGCTCCGGCTGGTGGCTCGCCTTTCCCCAGAAGATGGACCGGCTCGACTTCCTCAAGCACAGCGCCTCCGGCACGGCCTTCGACCTGATCAGCGGCCAGCAGGCCGAGGTGAAGGGCGCCAAGGGGTGGTCGTTCTGCGTGACGGACCCGCAGCCGCTGAAGCTCACCGGCGTCTCCCCCGGCTTCTACTCGATCGCGGCGCTGTGCGAGTTCGACCTGGCCACCGGCAAGCGGGTCACCTCCACAGACGCCCCGCCCGCGTGGTTCACCGGCAGCCAGGGCGGCTGGCGGATCTGGCGGGACGAGAAAGGCGCGCTGCACGCGATCAAGGACGGGACCGCCACGTCGCCCGGCATGTACGGCTGACCGTAGAAAGTTCTGTTTTGTGGCCCCCCGGGGATGGCGTCCGCTCTACCCCGGGGTAACCTCCGCAGAAAAGGACTAGGGAGCGTCGGACGAATGCTGCCCGTAGCGCAGCAGGGCGTGATTCGTCCGACGCGACGCAGGCAGGAGAGCCCCATGCCCGAGGCAGTCATCGTCGCGACGGCCCGCTCGCCGATCGGACGCGCTTTCAAGGGATCGCTGAAGGACATCCGTCCCGACGACCTCACCGCCCAGATGACCCGCGCCGCACTGGCCAAGGTGCCCCAGCTCGATCCGAACGACATCGACGACCTGATGCTCGGCTGCGGGCTTCCGGGCGGCGAGCAGGGGTTCAACATGGCACGCGTGGTCTCGACGCTGCTCGGGCTGGACGGCGTGCCGGGCACCACGGTGACCCGCTACTGCTCCTCGTCCCTGCAGACCACGCGGATGGCGATGCACGCGATCAGGGCCGGCGAGGGCGACGTGTTCATCTCCGCCGGCGTCGAGTGCGTGTCCCGGTTCGCCAAGGGCAACTCCGACAGCCTGCCCGACACCCAGAACCCCCTCTTCCAGGACGCGGCCGCCCGTACGGCCAAGCTGGCCGAGGGCGGGCAGGCCTGGCACGACCCCCGCGAGGACGGGGCCCTGCCGGACATCTACATCGCGATGGGCCAGACCGCGGAGAACGTCGCCGGCCTCAAGGGCGTCTCGCGCCAGGAGCAGGACGAGTTCGGCGTCCGCTCGCAGAACCTCGCCGAGAAGGCCCTCGCCAACGGCTTCTGGGAGAAGGACATCACCCCGGTGACCCTGCCGGACGGCACCGTGGTCAGCAAGGACGACGGGCCGCGCCCGGGCACCACGTACGAGGCGGTCTCGCAGCTCAAGCCGGTCTTCCGCCCCGACGGCACCGTCACCGCGGGCAACTGCTGCCCGCTGAACGACGGCGCCGCCGCGGTCGTCATCATGAGCGACACCAAGGCCGCGTCCCTCGGGATCACGCCTCTCGCGCGGATCGTCTCCACCGGCGTGACCGGCCTGTCGCCCGAGATCATGGGCCTCGGCCCGGTCGAGGCGTCCCGGCAGGCGCTCGCCCGGGCCGGGATGTCCATCGACGACGTCGACCTCGTCGAGATCAACGAGGCGTTCGCCGCCCAGGTCATCCCGTCCTACCGCGAGCTCGGCATCGACATCGACCGGCTCAACGTGAACGGCGGCGCGATCGCGGTCGGCCACCCCTTCGGCATGACCGGCGCCCGCATCACCTCCACGCTGCTCAACGGTCTCCGGTTCCACGACAAGACGATCGGGCTGGAGACCATGTGCGTCGGCGGCGGCCAGGGCATGGCCATGATCGTCGAGCGGCTGAGCTAGCGCCCCTCCGGGCACACCGGCTATCCCTGGAAGTCGGGGCCGGCGCGGTCGATCGCGATACGGATGATCACCCGCCGGTCCCGCACCATGGCGGCCCGGTAGTCGTCCCAGTCCGGGTGCTCGCCGCTGATGTCGCGGTAGTAGTCGACCAGCCGCTCCATCGCGTCGGGGAGCGAGATGATCTCGGCGGTGCCCTCGATCTGCACCCATTCGCCGTAGAAGGCATCGGTGGTGACGGTGAGGAACACCTGCGGGTTCCGCCGCAGGTTCCGGGTCTTCACGGCCGTCTCACGGCTGCTGACGATCGCGTACCCGTCGCCGTCGAGGCCGACGGTGACGGGAGACATCTGCGGCCGTCCGTCGGCGTGCCAGGTGAGCATCACCGCGCGGTGGTTGTTCCTGAGGAACGCGCGCGCCTTGTCCAGGTCCATGAACACAATGATGCGCCCGCGCCGGAAGTGGCGCGGGCGCGGGCGAGGTCAGATCAGAAGTTCCGGCCCCTGCGACGCCGCTCGTGCTCCAGGACGATGGCGACCGCGTAGCCGTGCGTGAGCCCGTGCTCGTCGGCGAGCCAGTTGGCACGCTCGTCGCATCGCAGGAACGACGGGCCGTTGTCGATAGTTTGGAACCACTCGGGGAGGGCGCGTCCGGTGATGGTGGGGACGCGGGCGATGAGCTTGGTCTGGGTCTCCGGTGAGTGGTTCAACGTCATGAGCACCTCCACGGATATGGCTCCTGTTGGGCTCGACACTGCCTCACCCGTCCCGGCTTGACAAGACCCCGACGGACATCGTTTCGTTATTAAATCTTGATCATATGGATTAGTCACTGTCCGTGAAGTAGCTGATGAACCTCAGGATCTCCAGGTAGAGCCAGACCAGGCTCAGCGTCAGGCCGAAAGCCATCAGCCAGGAGTACCTCGCCGGGACACCCGCGCGCACCCCGCTCTCGATCTCGTCGAAGTCGAGCAGCAGGAAGAAGCAGCCGAGCAGGATCATCGCGATGCTGAAGATCCAGCCGAGCGGGTTGTCGGCCCGCAGGCCGAGGCCGCCGGGCTCGAAGAAGCCGACGATCCAGTTGACGAGCATGAGCCCGACCGCGGCCAGGGCGGCGCCGACGACGAACTTGGTGAACTTCGGCGTGGGCCGGAAGATCTTCAGCGTGTAGACCGCGAGCGTGCCGCCGAAGGCGAGCATCGTGCCCAGCACGGCCTGCAGTACGACGCCGTGGAAGAGGTCCTCGTACCTGTGGCTGAGAACGCCGATGGCCACGCCGTAGCTGAGGGCGTATCCGAGGATGAGCGCCGGGTTGGTGCTCTGCCGGAACGAGACGATCAGCCCGAGGATCAGGCCGACGATCATCGCGGGGGCGGCGAGGGTCCAGCCGAGGTTCAGCTGCCAGGCCACCGCCGCCGAGAGGACGAGCGTGCCGAGCGTCATGAAACCGCGCACCACGACGTCGTCGACCGTCATCGGACGCTCCGCCGCCGGCGTGTGGGCGGGCGTGTAGGACGGCGCCGTGTACATCTCGTTCAGCTGCTGGACGCTGGGCGTCGGGCCCGCCCAGGCCCGCTGTCCCCCTGGAGCGCCCCGCTGGCTGAATATGGGGTTTCTGCTCTCCACCTCTGCCTCCGACTCTCGATCAGCGTGCGCCGCCAGCATCTCAAGCGGGCGTCACGCCAGTCCACTGGCGTAATCAACGATCGTCTGGCGAGGGGAGTTCCCCACCGGGGTTCCCGGAAAACGGAACCCCGGTGGGCGGCGCCGGCCCGTCTCCCGATCAGCGGGTCGGGCTGAAGGCGCGCAGCTCGGCGGGCCGCTTGCCGAGCACGATCTGCTCGGCGAGCAGCTTCCCGGTCACCGGGCCGAGGGTGACTCCCCACATGCCGTGGCCGCCGGCGATGTAGACGCCGGGCACCCGGCTGGCGCCGATCAGCGGCAGGCCGTCGGGGGTGACGGGACGGGGGCCGACCCAGGTGTCGGTCCGGTGCTCCCAGTCGACGCCGGCGAGCAGCGGCCGGGTGTTCTTGATGATGGAGGCGACTCGGCCGGTGTCCAGCGGGTGGTCCGGCGAACGGAACTCCATGGTCCCGGCCACGCGGAGGTTGCCCTGGTACGGCGTGCAGGCCACGCGGATGGAGGGGAAGTAGATCGGGCACGGGACGGTCTGCTCGACCGGCACGGTGAACGAGTACCCGCGGCCGGCGCGGACGGAGGTCCGGACGCCGAGCGGACGGGCCAGGTCGTCCAGCCACGCGCCGGTCGCGATCACGACCGCGTCCGCGTGCTCCGGCTCCCCCGCGTACGCCTCGACGGTGACGCCGCGCGGGCCGTGGCGCAGGTTCCGCGCGGTGAAGCCGGTGCGGAGCCGGCCGCCGCGGGCGACCACGGCGTCGGCGAGCGACTGGGTGAAGGCACCGGGGTCGATGTAGCGCTGGCCGTCCAGCCGGATCGCCAGCTCGACGTTGGACGAGATCTGCGGGACCTCCGCGGCGATCTTCTCGCCGGGGATCTCGGTGAAGCTGATCTCCTGCCCGGAACGCAGGATCAGCTCCAGCTCGCGGCGCAGGTCGTCCGCCTGGGCGGCCTTCTCGAAGGCGGCCATGATCGGCGCGTCGATCGTGGGGGCCTCGACACCGTTCTTGGTCAGGATGTCGAAGGCGTCCAGGCACTGGGCGTTGATGGGGCGGTAGGCCTGCATGCCGCGCTCCCACTGCCGCATGGTGCAGTGCGTGGCGAACTTGGTGAGGAAGGCCCACAGCCGCGGGTCCGGCTTGGTCGGAATGTACAACGGCGCGTCACGGTCGAGCATCGACCGCATTCCGTACCGGAGAACGCTGGGCTCGGGCAGCGGGATGGTGAGGCCGGGCGACAGCCAACCGGCGTTGCCCCAGGACGCACCGGCGGCCACACCGGCCCGGTCGACCACCGTGACCTCGACTCCCCGCTCCTGGAGGAACCACGCCACCGACAGGCCGACCATTCCGGCCCCCACCACCACGACACTGCGCGGTGACTTCTCCTCCGCCACGACAGCTCTCCCTTTCTTGAGACGACCCTTCGAGCATGTACGCCGCGGAAGAGGTCGGAGCTGCCAAATTCGGACAATGGATCTGCCTGCGGTTGTCCTATCCGGACATGGCCGCGCCGACTTCGAGTGCGATCATCATCGCCAGGCGCTTGCGCGGGTCGTCGAGCTCCAGCCGGGTGGCCTCGGACATCTTCCGCAGCCGGTACCTGACCGTGTTGGGGTGGACCGCGAGCCGCGCGGACGCCTCCCGGAGGTCTCCCTGCGCGCGGAGCAGGGCGCGCAGGGTCGGGACGTACTCGGTGCCGTGCTCGGCGTCGTGGCGGGCCAGGTCCACGACGGGGCCGCTGGTGGGCATCCGGCCGGCCGCCGCCGCGCCGGCGAGGCGGCGCAGCAGGATCCGGTCCCATACGGCGTCGTACGTGACGGGCAGCTCCGCGTCCGGGTCGGACATGTGGACGGCGAGGCTCTCGTCGGCCTCGCTCCGGCTGGCCGGGAGCTGCGAGACGTCGGCGGGACCGCCGACCCCCGCCCACACTCTCGCGTCCGACGGCAGGTCGCGCGCGAGTGAGCGCACCCACTCGCAGGCGGCGTCCGCGTCCTTGCCTCCGGCGAGGACGGTGTACAGCACGTCGCCGACGAGGGCGCTGCGGCCGGGGCGTGACCAGGTGAAGCCGACGGTCGCGTGCCGCGCGGCGAGCAGCACCGCGTCCGCGCCCCCGTCGGCGCGCAGCGCGACGACCCGGAGGTCGGTCGCGGGCAGGCCGAGCCGCAGCAGCGCGGCCGGCGCGTCGGCGGCTCCCTCGATCAGGCT
Source organism: Microtetraspora niveoalba (assembly GCF_001570405.1). Taxonomy (GTDB): domain Bacteria; phylum Actinomycetota; class Actinomycetes; order Streptosporangiales; family Streptosporangiaceae; genus Microtetraspora; species Microtetraspora niveoalba. The sequence goes on from NZ_BBYM01000033.1 coordinate 61,035, forward strand.
CTGCACCAGGTCGGCCTCGACCCGGCGCTCCAGGTCGGCGCTCGCGCGGGTGGTCAGCAGGTGGGTCGCGGCCACACGGGCGCCGGCCACGAGCGCCGCGTTCTGGCCCGGGGTGAGGGGGCCGTCGACCTCCACCCACACCGAGCCGAGCAGCTCGCGTCCGGCGCGCACGGCCACGACCACGCGCGCGGTCAGCTCGGAGCTCAGCTCGGGCACGAACAGCGGCTCGTCCGACTCGTCCAGATGGGCGAAGACGCCCTGGCTGCGCAGCGCCTCCAGCGTCTCGTCCGGGACGCGGCGGCCGAGGATGGTCCGCAGCCGCGCCTGGTCCACGTCCTGCTGGCGGTGGGAGTAGGCGAGCACGCGCGCCTGGACGTCCTCGATCGTCACCGGTCCGTCGACCGCTCCGGCGATGGTGTCGGCCAGGTCGAACAACCCTCCCGGCGCCGCCGCCTTCGCCGCCGCGCGTTCACCGAACACCAGCGTGTGGATCACCGCGACGAGCTGGCCCCAGGACACGCCCGGATCGACGAGGACGGCCGGGGCGCCGGCCTCGCGCGCCGCGCGGGCGACCCCTTCGTCCAGTGAGAAGGACCCGCGCAGCACCAGGACGGCGGCGTCGGTGCCGGCCAGCAGGCGGGCGGCACGCTCAGCGCTGTCGATCCCGACGCCGAGCATGACCTGGCCGCCCGCCGCGGCCTGGGGCTCGGACGGGTCGTACAGGGCCAGGCCGCGCAGGTTGGCGCCCCGGTCGACCGGTCCCCGGCACTCGCAGGTGCCGAGGGTGCCGAGGATGTCCAGGAGCTGCCCCAGGACCACCATCGTTCACGCTCGCAGAGTCACCGGATGCCGACAATTCCCTCCAACGGTAACCCAGTTCGGACCTTTAACTTGTTTGACAGGTAGATATAATTGCACTGGGCACAGTCCGTACCGGGCTGTGTCTTTGTGTTGTGTGGAGAAGGGAGGCGTGACATGACCAGCACGCAGCGGACATGGCTCACCCAGAACGCGTACGACCGGTTGCGAGAGGAGCTGGCGGGGCTGCTCGCGCACCGCGCGGGCGAAGGCGACGGCGCGCCGCCGCACGACCCCGACAGCAACGAAGAGATCATGGAGCGGGAGCGCCGGCAGGCGCGCATCCACCAGATCGAGGACCTCCTCAAGAACGCGGTGGTCGGCGAGGACCCGCCGGACGACGGCGTCGCCGAGCCGGGCATGGTGCTGACCGTCCGCTACGACGGCGACGAGGAGACCGAGACCTTCCTCATGGGGCTCAGGGACGAGTCCGTGGGAGGCGACATCCCGGTCTACTCCCCCAACTCGCCGCTGGGCCTGGCTCTGACGGGGGCCAGGGAGGGCGAGCAGCGGACGTACGAGTTGCCCAACGGCCGGACGATGCGGGTCACGCTGGTGAAGGCGGTCCCCTACGGGCATCACTCGGCCCACTGAGAAGATCGGTGTCGACGCCCCCGGGCCGCCCACGAAATTGTCGTACCCCGGGGGCAGAATCATGCCCGGCACCGAAACCGACGTCAGGAGGGCAGCCGTGGCCGAGCGCAAGTACGGCAGGCCGGCGGCGCCGACCTCCACCACCGTTCACGGCGCCGACTGGGACAGCGAGGACCTGTCGGGCCACGAGCACGCCCAGGTCCTCTTCGTCGACGTCGACATGACCGAGGCGTTCGGGCACGGCGCCGTCTTCTCCGAGTGCACCTTCCGCAACGTCAAGTTCAACGCGTCCTCGCACACCGACGCGGCGTTCACCAACTGCACGTTCGTCCGGTGCTCGTTCTTCGACACCACCTTCACCGGCTGCAAGATGGTGGGCAGCATGTTCGACGGCTGCTCCTTCGACCTGCTCAAGGTCGAGGGCGGGGACTGGTCGTTCGCCGGGCTCCCGGGCGCCGATCTGCGCGGCGCCGCCTTCACCGACGTACGGCTGCGCGAGGCCGACCTCACCGGCGCGCGGCTCGAAGGGGCGACGTTCCGGAGGGTGGACCTGTCCGGCGCCTGGCTGCGCGCGTGCAATCTCTCCCGGTGCGACCTGCGCGGGAGCGATCTGTCCTCCGTGGACCCGCTCTCCGTCGACCTCAAGGGCGCCGTGATCGACTTTCAACAGGCCGTCGTCCTCGCCACCGCCCTCGGCCTCGACGTGCGCGCCGAGTAACCCGCGCCCGGACGGCTCGTCGTCCGCCGCCCTTTCATCGACACATATCGGGGTCCGCGACGGCACCGGGTGCCTGGATCGCCGTGAAGATCCCGCTGTCGCACCGATGCCGCGACCTCATCCGGCGGCGCCAGGACGAAGCGGCCTCCCGATCACCCCCTCGGAGAAGCGGGGTTCCCCGCAGTGCCCACCGGTAGCCGGACGACCACCTCCCATCCGGTGGCCGTGGGGCCGGCCGCGGCCGACCCGCCGAGTTCTTCGGCGCGATCGGAGATGGAACGCAGACCGAGCCCCGGGCTCCAGGTGTCCGGAGGGACGCCGTCGTCCTGGACGGTCACGACGAGCTCGCGATCGCACGAGACGCTGACCCGGCACCGTGTCGCACGGGAGTGCCGCAGCACGTTGGCGAGCGCCTCGCTGGTGATGCGGTAGGCCGCGAGTTCGACCGCCGCCGAGAGCACGGGAAGCCGTGGGGGCGCCTGGACGTCAATGGCGACGCGCTCGCCGTGGTCGCCGCGCAACGCGGCCACCTGCTGGTTGATCGCGCCGAGGAGACCGAGGTCGTCCAGCTCGATGGGACGCAGGCCGTAGACGACGCGCCGGACATGGTCGAGGGTGGCGCGCAGATCGGCGCGCACCTCACCGAGCAGGCGCACGGCCTCGTCGGGGACGGAGCGGACGAGGTTGGACGCGGCGTCGGCGCGGAAGGTGACGCTGGCCAGCGTGGGCCCGAGCCCGTCGTGAAGCTCCCGCTGCAGCCTGGCCCGTTCCGCCACGGCGGCCTCGACGGTGGCTGTGCGGGCGAGCTGCACCTGCTCCCGCAGGGTTATGGCGTGCAGGGCGACGGCCAGCGGGGTGGCGATGAGCTCCAGCGTCCTGCGGTCGGCCTCGTGAAGCTGTGACTCGCCGCGACGCAACCCCACGACGAGGGTGCCGACGACGTCTCCGCGATACCCGAGGCCGATCTCGGCCGCCGGGCCGCCGTCCGCCGTGCCGGTGGCGGCGAACCGGTCGCCCTGTGGTTCCCGCCGCAGGGCGAGCCACGGCAGGCGCAGCGCGGAGCCCGTCCTCTCCAGCACACCCGCGAGATCGTCGTCGTCTCTGAGCCCCTGTCCGATCCGCCATGCCGTACGCGCCGGGTCGGATCGGGTGCCGTGGAAGGCCCGGTCCACCAGGCGCTGCAGGAACAGCCGCAGCGGCGTGAATCCGATGGCCACGACGATCGCCGCGGCGACCGACGCGCCGCGCAGCGCACCCTCCGGGACGAGCAACGAGAATCCCGCGACGATCCCCGCATACATGGCGATGATCACCGCGATCGTCATGCCATAGAGCAGCGTTCTGGAGAGCGCCAGCCGGATGTCGAACAGCTCGTAACGGACGATCGCGATCCCGATCGCGACCGGGATCAGCACGAACGACAGCAGGAACAGGATCGGCCCGTCACCGGTGATCCAGCGCTGCCCGTTGAGTATCAGCATCGCCAGAACGGCGAGGATCAACCACAGCAGCCGCCGGCGGGTGCCCTCGTCACCGCGTACGTAGCGCAGCACGAGAGAGGCGATCACCAGCAATGTGGTGGCGACGCCGGCGACGGCCACACCGATTTCGACGGACTCGGGGACGACGAGCTCCGCAGAGAGGATCGAGGAGACATCACGCCCATCCCCGAAGGGCGATCCATCGGAGAGCACTCCGGTGCCGAGCTGGTAGACGCCGTTGACCGTGATGAGCCAGGCCACCAGCCGCCAGCGCCGGCTCGGCAGGCGGCCGTCGGGGAAGAGCAGCAGCGCCAGCAGGAAGAGCCACCCGATGCCGACCTGCCACGCCGCCGTGTACACGGTGGACAGGCCGCGCACCAGCGGCGTCGGCGCGCCCGAGCGGATGGCGTACAGCTCGGCCATGCCCGCGGCCGCGGTCGTCAGGTGACCGAGCCCGCTCACCAGGAACAACACCCCGATGACGTTGCGGGGGCGGAACCACGCGACGAACCCGCCCGAAGCCAGGAAGCCGAGCCCGATGGTGAGGTTGGTCAGCGTGTACGACTGAACGAAGATCGGCCAGGTGGTACGCGCGGCCGCGGCGAAGACGGCCGCGCACAGGGTGAGGCCCGTTCCGGCCGCCAGCGCGCCGCCCACGCCCCACCGCGCACGGCGCGGCCCCGTTACGTCCGCGCCGTGGAGATCCGCCACGCCGGACGCGTCCGGCGACGGGGCGTCACCGTCAGGCACGGCGGCCGAGCCCGGCGTCCTTGGCGATCACGATGGCCTCCGCACGGGAGGCGACCCCGAGTTTGAGAAAGATCGCCGAGATGTGGTTGCCGATCGTCTTCGGGGACAGCCCCAGCCGATGGGCGATCGCCCCGTTCGTGGCCCCGGTCGCGATCAGGTCGAGCACCTGCCGCTCACGCGGGGAGAGCGCGGGCAGCGCGGGTTCGTCCCCGCCCGCGGCGATCCTGCCCAGCACCGGCCCCGCCACGGCGCCGCTGAAGATCGCACCGCCCGCGGCGACGGCCCGGATGGCCCGCTCGATCTCGTCCTGCTCCGCCGACTTCAGCAGGTAACCGCGGGCGCCCGCCTTCAGTGCGTCGGCCACCAGCGTGTCCTCCTGGAACATGGTGAGTACGAGGACGGCGGTACCGGGGTACTCCTTGCTGATCCGGCGCGTCGCCTCCACGCCGTCCAGGACGGGCATGCGCAGGTCCATGATGACCACGTCCGGCCGGTTTATCCCGATCTCACGCAGCGCCTCGCGGCCTGTACCAGCCTGGGCGACGACCTCCATGCCCGGGAGGGTGGCCAGCAGCGCGGCGAGGCCGCGCCGGACGACCGGGTGATCGTCGGCGAGGAGCACCCGGATCGACGGGGTCTCGCCGACGGCGGGGGAGGTCATGCACGCATTATCGGCATCGGCCCGGCGCTCCGGTCCAGGGGCGTGACCCTACTGTCGCCGGGAAGTTTTCCCGGCCACCCCTGAGCGAGAAAGGGGGATCGCCTCAAGCGGCGCCGGCGGCCGAGATCGGACAGTGGCACCGGCTGCGATCGCAGCGTACGCGCCCCGATAGAAGGAGCATCCCCATGTCCACCGCCGAAGCCGCCGCACCGACCCGTCGCGCCGGCCTTCCCCTCCGCATCGGCCTCGTGCTGGGCGGACTGCTCGCCGTCGGCGACATCGTCACCTCGATCCCGCAGCTGGCCGACGACCCCGTCGTCCCCGTCGCGTACATCGTGATCAGCGTGGTCGCGCTGGCGCTGACCCCGTTCGCGTGGGGCGGCGCCGCCTGGGCGCGGTTCACCGTCATCGTGACCCGGGTGCTCTCCGCCCTGGGCGCGGTGCCCGCGTTCCTGTATCCGGGCGTGCCCGCGGGCTGGGTCGTCGCGGCCGCGGTCGGGATCGTCTTGGAACTCCTGGTCGTCGTGCTCCTGCTCGCCCGGCCGAGGTCGGCGCGATGAGCGGCCCGGCTCTCGTCGCCCGCAGCGCGGGGCGGGACACGCGTACAGCGACCAGGATCTGCTCCGCCGTCCTCATGCCGGTCGGCCCCGCGTGCGTGGCCGTCATCCGGCTGATCATCCCCGGCGGGTCGGGCGACGTCGGCGCCGAGGTCGCGGCCGACCCCGGCGCCCAGCGGCTCGTGCTGCTCCTCGGCATCCCGGCGCTGTTCACCCTCCTGCCCGGGGCGTTCGCGGCGCTACGCCTGGGGCGAAGGCACCGTCCCACGCTCACCGCGTGGACCGCCGCGTTCCTGATCCCCGGCTACCTGGCCATGACGGTGCTCGCGGCTGGGGACACCGCCGTGCTGGCCGCCACCGACATCGGCCTGGAGCCGGCGACCGTGACCAGGCTGAGCGACGAGATCCTGGGCCTGACGATGTTCGAAGGTCTCGTCTTCGTCGTCGGCCACATCGTCGGAACCGTCCTGCTGGGAATCCTCGCCTGGCGGGCGCGGCTCATGCCCCGCTGGGCCGCCATCCTGCTGCTGGTGTCCCAGCCCACGCATCTCGTGGCCATCGTCGTCGTCAACCCATGGCTCGACCTCGTCGCCTGGGGATGCACCGCGCTGGGGATGCTCTTCCTCGGCGTCCGGACGCTGCGCACCTCGAACGACGAGTGGGATCTTCCGCCGCTGCCCTCCTCGCTCACCGGCGAGCCGGCGGACGCTCGCAGCACGTGAGCCGCGGTCACAGGCGGCCGCGATCATGCTCCCGCAGGTCGTGGGGACACCGCCGAAGGGCCGTCACCCGGAGCAGACAGAAGTGCCCCCGGTGGGACTCGAACCCACACCGGAGCCCTTTTAAGGGGCTTGCCTCTGCCATTGGGCTACGGGGGCGCCGCGATCATACGTCACGGATCGCTCATCTGTAACTGGTTGGACCTTACGCCGCTTCTCCTTCTTCCGGACATGGAACGCCGAACGGCGCGCGTCCCCAGGTGGGGGCGCACGCCGTACGGGAGAGCGGGTTTACTTCTTCTTCGGCATCGTGGCGGCGGCGGCCCTGAAGTCGTCGCGCGGGTGCTCGATCTCGCCGAGCGACACCGTCTCCCTCCGGAAGAAGAGGGACAGGGTCCAGTCGGCCACGACGCGGACCTTCCGGTTCACCGTGGGCACCCGGGACAGGTGGTAGGTGCGGTGCATGAACCACGCGGGGAACCCGCGCAGCTTGACGCCGTAGACGTTGGCCACGCCCCGGTAGAGGCCGAGTCCGGCGACCGATCCGGCGTACCTGTGCCGGTAGTCCTTGAGCTGCCCGCCCCGCAGGTACGCGGTGATGTTGTCGCCGAGGACCTTCGACTGCCGTACGGCGTGCTGGGCGTTCGGGGCGCAGTACTGGCCGGCGTTGGTCATGTCGGGCACACCCGCCACGTCGCCCGCGGCGAAGGCGTCCTTGGTGGCGGCGACCGTCAGCCGGGTGGTCGTCTTGATCCGGCCGCGCTCGTCGACGGGCAGGTCACCGGAGTTGACCACCGGGCTCGGCTTGACACCCGCGGTCCACACGATCGTGGCCGACTCGAACTCGTCGCCGTCCGAGGTCTTGACCAGGCCGCCCTCGCACGACTGGAGGAACGTCTCCAGCTTGAGCTCGATGCCGCGCTCGCGGAGCTGCTCGGCGGTCCACTTGCCCATCTCCGGGCCGACCTCGGGCAGGATCCGGTCCGACGCCTCGATGAGGACCCACCTCAGGTCCTTCTTCTCGATGCTCGGGTAGTACTTGATCGCGTCCTCGGTCATGTCCTCGAGCTCGGCGAGGGCCTCGATGCCCGCGAAACCGCCGCCGACCACGACGAAGGTGAGCGCGCGGCGGCGCACGTCCTCGTCGTCGCTGGTCTCGGCCCGGTCGAGCAGCGCGATCACGCGGTTGCGCAGCGCGATCGCCTCACCGACGGTCTTGAAGCCGATCGCGGCGTCCTCGAGACCGGGGATCGGCAGCGTCCGCGAGATGGAGCCGGCCGCCATGACGATGATGTCGTACTCGATCTCGCGGGACTGGCCAGCGGCGGGCTCGAACGTCACGGTCCTGGCCTCGTGGTGGACCTTGGAGACCAGTCCGTTGAGGATGCGGATCTTGGGCAGGACCCGGCGCAGCGGCGCGACGACGTGGCGGGGGGAGATGTTCCCGGCCGCCGCCTCCGGAAGGAACGGCTGGTAGGTCATGTACGACCGGGGGTCGATGAGCGTGATCCGCACTGTCCCCTCGCGCAGCTCACGACGGAGCGTTCGCTGGAGCCGCAGGCCGGTATAAAGACCCACGTATCCACCGCCGACGATGAGGATGTGCTTTGACTTGCGGTTCACCACGGGTGCCCTTCGTGTGTAGATCGCTTGTGAAAGCATTCACAAGGCTACGTCACGCGGCCCGATCGAGACCAACCCGACCCCCTGATAACTTGTCCAGTTTTTCCGATTTTGAGAAGATCGTCGAGGTCTTCTTCTGGGAAAATCGCGTGAAATTACAGGCGTGACCGAGTTCACATTCGTGAAAGCGTTCACAAGGCCAGAGTGGCCGCCCGTGAGAACACCGCGTCGAGCATCTCGGCCGTGACTCGGCCGGTAAAGGTGTTCTGCTGGCTGGGGTGGTAGCAGCACAGGAGGTGCACCGGGCGCTCGCCGTAGGACACGACGGACTCCTCCCCGTGGCCGAACCGCGGCCTGCTGCGCGGCAGGGCGTACCCGGCCGCGCGCAACGCCGGCCACATCGCCTGCCAGGCGAACCCTCCCAGCGCGACGATCACGCGGGTGGACTCCGCCACCAGCGCCAGCTCCCTGGCCAGCCATGGGGAGCAGGTGTCGCGTTCCTGCGGCGTCGGCTTGTTCGCCGGAGGCGCGCAGCGGACCGCCGCCATCACCCGCGCCCCGATCAGCCGCTGCCCGTCCCCCGCGTGCGTGCTGGTTTCCTGCGCGGCCAGGCCCGTCCGGTGCAGCGAGGCGAACAACCAGTCCCCGCTGCGGTCCCCCGTGAAGATCCGGCCCGTACGGTTCCCCCCGTGCGCGGCCGGGGCCAGCCCGACGATGAGGATCCGGGGCTCGTCGTCGCCCCACCCCGGGACCGGCCGCCCCCAGTAGGTCTGGTCGGCGAAGGACTTGCGCTTGACGTCCGCGACCTCCTCCCGCCACTTCACGAGTGAGGGGCAGGCCCGGCAGACCGACTCCCGCGCCGTCAGCTCCGCGACCGTACGGCTCTCGCCCGCGAGCCGTACGACGTCGGCGGCGTCATGGGCGACCGGCGTGCCGGGCGCCGCCGGGTCGCCCGGCCAGCCGGATCCAGGGGGTACGAAGCTCATGCCATCGATCGTGCCAGCTCCGTGCCCGTGCTCGGGACGTCATCCCCGGTCAGGACCGGTCCGAAGGACGCGCCGACGACTCGGCGGCCTTCTTCGCGGGCTTGCCGGACGGCTCAGGAGACGGGTCCGCCGACGGCTCGGGGGACGAACCGGCAGACGGCACGGGGGAGCCCGACGCAGTGGCGGACGGCTCGGCGACTCCCTCGGGGGACGCCGGCGACGCGGACGGCGACGCCATGGCGGGATCGCAGGACATCGGGCGGCCGTTCCCGTCGTACGCGGTCTCGCCGACGTCCCGCAGCCGCAGCGGATAGGAGTTGGCCATCGGCGGCTCCCCCAAGCAGGGCCGGACGATCCGCCTGCCGTACATCTCCGGTTCGAGGGTGATCGGCCTGCCGTCCTGGTCGTAGAGCCGGACGTCGGTCAGCGCGGTGCCGTCCGCGGCGTACGGCAGGATGTTGTAGATCCCGCCGCCGTCGAACGTCGCCACGTTCCTGACCTCGACCGGCGAAGGTCCGCCCGCGTCGTATCTGACCCTGGTCTCGTACACCCCCGTGTGGTCGGCCGCGGCGACGCCGACGAGCACCGCCCACGCCGCCGCCGCGTTGGCCACGATCAGGGGCGTGCGCCGCCAGCCCGGCCCGACCCCCGCGACGGTGCGCCGGCCGAGCCAGACCGACGCCCAGATCATCAGGAGCGCGAACACCCAGCCCACCGGGTCGCCGGGGACCACGCCGCCCTCGCCGACGGCCGACAGCACGACCAGGGCCAGCGCGTAACCGCGGACCGCCCACCAGGCCGGGCGCAGCTCGGGCAGGAACGTCACGAGCTGCCGGTACGGCGTGAGCCCCAGCAGCCGGCCGTGCGCCGCGCCCAGCGCCGCGCCGGCCCGGCCGGTGAGCGACCTTCGCGTCCGGGCGGGACGGCCCCCGTAGGCGGCCCGCAGCTCGGCCGCGTACGCCTTCGGAGAACCGAGCCGCTCTTCCAGCGGCGTGTCCGACTCCGCCGCCACCTCGGCCAGATGGTCGTCGAGGTCCTCAAGCAGCTCGTCCCTGTCCTTCGCGGGCAGGTCGGCGAGTTCCGCGCGAACGGCGCGGGCGTACTCGTGCGGATCCGTCCGGGGGGTCATCCGGCACCTACCTCCTTGAGCAGGCCGTCCATGGTGGCGGCGAAGGACGTCCAGGTCCTCGCCGAGTCGGAGAGAAGCGTTCGGCCCACGTCGTTCAGGCCGTAGTACTTGCGGTGCGGCCCCTCTTCGGAGGCCACCACGTAGGAGGTGAGGGCCCCGGCCTTGAACAGCCGGCGGAGCGTGCCGTACACCGACGCGTCGCCGACGTCGTCGAGACCGGCCTCGCGCAGGCGGCGCACGACGTCGTATCCGTAGCTGTCACGGCCGTCGAGCACCGCGAGCACGGCCAGATCGAGGACGCCCTTGAGTAGCTGGCTACTGTCCACGCACCGCACAGTACTGTGCAATGCGGAATAGTCGCAACAGCGTCGCCCCGATTCCCGGAAGGGCGGGGGCGGCCGGAAAGAGCCCACGGCGAGACGGGAGCGCCCGGCCGGCCGCCCCACCGCCCCCCGGCCGGGCGAAGAGCTGCCGGGCGCGGCCGGGGTGAAGAGCTGCCGGGCGCGGCCGTTCAGGAAAGCGCGCGAGAGGAAGCGGAGGGGAGGCCCGTGAGAGGAAGCGCGGCGGAGGAATCGCCTGGCAGGAAGAGGCTCAGACGAGCGACCAGGCGATGCCGTCGAGGATGTCGTGCTCGCTCACCACGACCTCGGCGAAGCCGTACCGGCGGACGATGCGGTCCAGGATCAGCGCGCCCGCGCCGATGACGTCCACCCGGCCCGGATGCATCACCGGGATCGCCGCGCGCTCCGCGTGCGTGGAGGCGAGCAGCGCGCCCGAGACCTCGTGCACCCGCGCGGACGGGATCCGCGAGTGGTGGATCACCGTCGAGTCGTACGCGGGAAGGCCGAGGGCGATGCCCGCGACCGTGGTGACCGACCCGGCCAGGCCGACCAGGCTGCGCGCCTCGCGCACCGGCACGGCCTCCTCGACCCGGTCCATCGCCGCCTCGATGTCGGCGATCATCGCCTGTACGGCCGGCTCCTCGGGCGGGTCCCGCCGGATGTGGCGCTCGGTCAGCCGTACACACCCGATGTCGACCGACAGCGCGCCGTCCACGGCCTCCGCACCGACGACGAACTCGGTGGAGCCGCCGCCGATGTCCACGACGAGGTAGGGCGCCTCGGGGCCCAGCGCGGCCAGCCCGCGCGTGGCGCCGGTGAACGACAGACGGGCCTCCTCGGCTCCGGTCACCACCTCGGGGTCGACCCCGAAGATCTCGCGGACGCCGGCGACGAACTCGTCGCGGTTGGACGCGTCCCGCGTCGCGCTGGTCGCCACGACCCGCACCGGCATCACGTCGGCCGGGCGGGCTCCCGGCCCGCCGCCGCCGTGCTCCACGATCAGCTTCGCGTAGCCGCGCATCGCGGCGAACGTGCGCTCCAGCGCCTCGGGCGCGAGCCTGCCGGTGCGGTCCACCCCCTGGCCCAGCCGCACGATCTCCATCAGGCGCTCGACGTCGACCGGCTCCCCCGAGGCGTCCGCGGGCAGGTCGGCGATGAGCAGACGCACGGAGTTCGTGCCGCAGTCGATCGCGGCGACCCGGGTCATGACCCCTCCTCCGCGCACACGCAGGGCCCGTCCGCCCACCAGTCGGGGAGCGCGTCGAGCGCCTCCCGCCCGAACGGGTTGGCCCCCGGCACCGCCAGCTCGTGGCCGACCAGGGCGTGCAGGCACTTGACCCGCTCGGGCATGCCGCCGGCGCTCTGCATGTCGCGGGGAAGCGGCTCCAGGCCCTCCTCCTCCGCCGCCTTGTCCCGGCGCGCGACGTAGTCCTCGTGCGCCGCACGGTACGCGGCGGCCAGATCCGGGTCCTCCGCCAGCCTGGCCTGCATCCGGCGCATCAGCCCCGACGACTCCAGGGTCCCGATCGCGGACGCCGCCCTGGGGCAGGTCAGGTAGAACAGCGTCGGGAACGGCGAACCGTCGGGCAGCCGGGGCGCCGACTCCACGACGTCGGGCAGGCCGCAGGGGCACCGGTGCGCCACCGCCCGGACTCCACGCGGCGGGCGCCCGAGCTGCGCCTCGACGGCCGCCAGATCGGCCGGATCAACCACCCTCGAAACTCCTTCAGGAAGCGGCCTTCTGGCCGTCGCCGGCGTCCGCCGCCTGGACGGACTTCCAGATCGTCTCGTACCACGGGGCGACGCCGGCCTGCTTGCGCTCGGCCTTGGCGGGCGTGGTCCCCTCCTTGCCGTCGAGCAGGACGTAGCACTTGGCGCCGGGCTCGCAGTAGTGCAGCCGCTTCTTGGCGAGCTGCTTGATGTACTCCGGGTCCTCCAGCTTGCGGCGCTGGTCCTCCAGGTTACGCAGGTGCTGGAGCGCCCGCGCCTGCTCCTGCTCCAGCTCGGCGATCTGCCGGCGCTGCGCGATGTACTCCCGGAACGGGTAGGCCAGGCTCATCGCGATCGCGCACACGACGACCGCGAGGATCGCCGCGCGTCCCGTGAGCTGCGGCCGCTTCGCCAACTCCAGCCACCTCCCCGAACGCCCCGGAGGCGGGGCACCGTCCCGACGTGGGCCTCCATGCCGAACGCCGCCCGCCCCGCGCCCGAAACGCGCGTACGGCCGGCGGCGTCCGCCTGGAGACGACCTTAGCCCTGGAACCGGGGGAACGCGCCCCGGCCCGCGTACCGGGCGGCGTCATCGAGCAGCTCCTCGATGCGCAGGAGCTGGTTGTACTTGGCGACCCGGTCGGAGCGGGCGGGCGCGCCGGTCTTGATCTGGCCGCAGTTCGTCGCGACCGCGAGGTCGGCGATCGTGGTGTCCTCGGTCTCGCCGGAACGGTGGCTCATCATGCAGCGGTAGCCGCTGCGGTGGGCCAGCTCGACCGCGTCGAGGGTCTCGGACAGGGTGCCGATCTGGTTGACCTTGACCAGCAGGGCGTTGGCCGCGCTCTCGCGGATGCCGCGCCCGAGCCGCTCGGGGTTGGTGACGAACAGGTCGTCACCGACGAGCTGGACCTTCGAGCCGAGGGCGGCGGTGATGGCCTGCCAGCCGTCCCAGTCCTCCTCGTTCAGCGGGTCCTCGATGGAGACCAGCGGGTACGAGCGGACCAGGTCCTCGTAGAACGAGATCAGCTCGGCGGCCGACAGGCCCTTGCCGTCGATCGTGTAGACGCCGTCCTTGTGGAACTCGGAGGCGGCCACGTCGAGCGCGAGGGCGATGTCCCGGCCCGGGGTGTATCCCGCCTTCTCGATGGCCACGAGGATCAGGTCGAGCGCGTCGCGGTTGGACGGGAGGTTCGGCGCGAAGCCGCCCTCGTCGCCGAGGCCGGTGGCGTAGCCCTTCTCCTTCAGCACGCTCTTGAGCGAGTGGTAGGTCTCGGTGCCCATGCGCAGGGCCTCGGAGAACGTCTCGGCGCCGATCGGCGCGATCATGAACTCCTGGATGTCCACGTTCGTGTCGGCGTGCGCGCCGCCGTTCAGGATGTTCATCATCGGCACGGGCAGGATGTGCGCGTTCGGGCCGCCGACGTACCGGAACAGGGGCAGGTCGGCGCTGTCGGCCGCGGCCTTGGCGACGGCGAGCGAGACGCCGAGGAGGGCGTTGGCGCCGAGGCGGGCCTTGTTGGGCGTGCCGTCCAGGTCGATCATCGTCTGGTCGATCAGCCGCTGCTCCTCGGCGTCGAACCCGATGATCTCGTCGGCGATCTCGTCGGTCACACCGAGGACGGCCTTCTCGACGCCCTTGCCGAGATAACGCCTCTTGTCGCCGTCACGCAGCTCGACGGCCTCGAACTGGCCCGTCGAAGCGCCGCTCGGGACCGCGGCGCGGCCGGTGCTGTGATCGTCGAGAAGGACTTCGACCTCGACCGTGGGGTTGCCACGGGAGTCCAGGATCTCGCGGGCGGTAACGGCCTCGATGGCAGCCACGGATCGCTCCTAGCAAAGTCGCGGGCAGTTTGCCTCACGAGCCTATCGGCCCTTACTACCCGGTACGGCTACCGCCCCTTACGCCCGCTATGCGCGGGTCTCCCACTCCTCCACGCGGGCACGGTACGCCCTGGCCGCCGCGCGCAACTCGGCCTCCGCGTCCAGGCCGCGCTCCCCCGCGAGACGGACCAGGTCGAACAGCCGCGCGCCCAGCTCGGACGGCAGGTCGGCGGCCAGCTCGGCGGGGGCCCCGGCGCGCTCGGCGCGGCGCAGGAGCTGGGCGGCGAGGGAGAGCGCGGGCTGCCCCATCGGCACGCCGGCCACCGCCGACTCGCTGGTCCCCTTCGCCGCGCGCTCGGCGGCCTTGATGACCTCCCAGTTGTCGCTCACGTCCTCGGCCCCGGACACCCGGGTGTCCGCGAAGACGTGCGGGTGGCGGCGGACCAGCTTCTCGACGATGCCCGCCGCGACGTCGTCGATGTCGAAGCCGTCGGCGTCCGGCAGCCGCTCCTGGGCGAGCCGGGAGTGGAACATGACCTGCAGCAGCAGGTCGCCCAGCTCCTCGCGGAGCGCCGCCCGGTCGCCCTCCTCGATCGTCTCCAGGACCTCGTACGACTCCTCGACGAGGTAGGGCACCAACGACTCGTGCGTCTGCTCCCGGTCCCACGGGCACTCGCGGCGCAGCCGGTCCATCACCCGGACCAGGTCGAGCAGCCGCGCCCCGGGCAGGTCGTACGACCCGGGGAGCACCTCGATCACCGGCGGCTCGTCGAGCGCGAGGGCCGCCTGCCCGAGCGCCCGCATGAAGTCCTCCTCGCCGTCCTGCGCGGCCAGCCACACGATCGTGTCCGTACGGCCGTCGCGGGCGAGGGCGGCCGGGTCGGGCGTCACGGTCTCGACGCGGACGCCCGCCTCGGCGAGGAAGGGCAGGTAGGGGTGGTCGGCGGAGGCGGTGCGCACCGGGTGCCGGCCCAGCGCCGCCCACGCCTGCCCGGTCAGCAGCCCCGGGGCGACCCGGGGCGACGTCGTCAGGATGATCAGCGCCATGCGGTGGAGAGCCCCGGTCTACTGCCCGGCGGCGGCGCTCGCGACGGCGCCGAGACGGTCGTCGGCGACGAACCCCCGCTGCGGGTCGAACTTGCCGTACCGCGGGCTGAAGGTGACCGGAACGGCCGCCTCCGCCTCCTGGCTGACCTTGACCAGTGCGGCCTGCACGCTCTGCTCGTCGTTGCCCGCGCCCGCCTGCGCCATCAGCTTCTGCTGGATGATCAGCGCCCGGATGGTGTCGCGGCCCATGGAGAGCGGGACGCCGCCGGACAGCAGCATCTCGTCCACCTTCGCCTGGCCGCCGCGCCCGGCGATGTAGCCGTCGATCTCGCTCTCGGAGGCCGAGACGCCCTTGCGCCGGCCCAGCTCGGCGTACTGCTTCGCGTTGGCCGTGTAGTAGAGGACGACCTGCGGCACCGACATGCCGAGGTTCAGCTGCTCCTCCGCCAGCTTGTGCGCGGCGAGGTCCGCCCGGAAATCGCGCACCTTGGCGTCCAGATCGCTGGAGGAGATGCGCTCCTTGCCGACGATGGCGGCGGCGCCCGCCTGAACGGGCCCGCAGGCGCTCAGGGCGAGGCCCGCGACCGCGAGACCCGCGGCGACGGCGATCCGCACACGATACGACTTCACGTTCCGATCCTCCCGACGTTTGGGATCCTCCCGGCGAGCGGGCCAGGGAATTGTGCCGATTCTCACAGATCCGCGGGTCACTGTACCCGCAGGGGCTCGAGGAACATGGCCTCGACCAGGTCACCGCACCATTTGAGCAGGTCGAGGTCCCGCAACGGCTGCCCGCCGATGGGCTTGGTCTTGGGCACCGGCACCAGCAGCGTCTCCGTCGCCTGCTTGACGATCGACTTGGGGTAGAGGCGCTGGAGCCGCACCTGCTGGGAGTCCTTCAGCGCCACCGGGGCGAACCTGATCTGCTGCCCCTGCAGGGTCACGTCGGTGAGCCCGGCCTTGCGCGCCCGGATCCGGAAGCGCGCCACCTCCAGCAGGTTCTCGACCTCCTGCGGCGGCCGGCCGTACCGGTCGGTGAGCTCGTCGCGCACGGCCGCGATGTCGTCCTCCGAGCCGATCGCGGCGATCCGCTTGTACGCCTCCAGCCGCAACCGCTCGGACGTCACGTACGCGTGCGGCACGTGCGCGTTGATCGGCAGCTCGACCTTGACGTCGGGGCGCTCCTCCGCCTCGGCCTGGCCGGAGAGCTTGGCCCGCTGCTCCTGCACGGCCTCGGCCATCATCCGCACGTACAGGTCGAACCCGACGCCGGCGATGAAGCCGGACTGCTCCGCGCCGAGGATGTTGCCCGCGCCGCGGATCTCCAGGTCCTTCATGGCGACGTACATGCCGGCGCCCATCTCGGTGTGCTGGGCGATCGTCGCCAGGCGCTCGTGGGCGGTCTCGGTCAGCGGCGACTCCGGCGGGTAGAGGAAGTACGCGTACCCGCGCTCGCGGCCCCGGCCGACACGCCCGCGGAGTTGGTGGAGCTGCGACAGGCCGTAGTTGTCGGCCCGGTCCACGATCAGCGTGTTGGCGTTCGGCACGTCCAGCCCGGACTCGACGATCGTGGTGGAGACGAGGACGTCGAAGTTCCGCTCCCAGAAGTCCACCATGATCTTTTCGAGCTGCTGCTCGTTCATCTGGCCGTGGGCGACCGCGATGCGCGCCTCGGGGACCAGCTCGTGCAGCCGCGCCGCGACCTTGTCGATGCTGCGCACCCGGTTGTGGACGAAGAACGTCTGCCCGTCGCGCATCAGCTCGCGCCTGATCGCCGCCGCGATCTGCTTCTCGTCGTACGGCCCGACGAAGGTCAGGATCGGGTGCCGCTCCTCGGGCGGGGTGAGGATCGTGGACATCTCGCGGATGCCGGTGAGGCCCATCTCCAGGGTGCGCGGGATCGGCGTCGCGGACATGGCGAGCACGTCCACCTGCGTGCGCATGTGCTTCATGGCCTCCTTGTGCTCGACGCCGAACCGCTGCTCCTCGTCCACGATGATCAACCCGAGGTCCTTGAACCTGACCTCGGGCGAGAGCAGCCGGTGGGTGCCGATCACGACGTCGACGCCGCCGGCCTTGACCCCTTCGAGGGTCTCCTTGACCTCGGCGTCGGTCTGGAAGCGGGAGATCGGCCGAACGCTGACGGGGAAGCTCGCGAAGCGCTCGCCGAATGTGGACAGGTGCTGCTGGACGAGCAGCGTCGTCGGGACCAGCACCGCCACCTGCTTGCCGTCCTGCACCGCCTTGAACGCGGCGCGCACCGCGATCTCGGTCTTGCCGTAGCCGACGTCGCCGCAGATCAGCCGGTCCATCGGGACCGGGCGCTCCATGTCGCGCTTGACCTCGTCGATCGCCTCGAGCTGGTCGGCGGTCTCGGCGTACGGGAAGGCGTCCTCCATCTCGCGCTGCCACGGGCTGTCGGCGCCGAACGCGTGGCCCGGCGAGGCCATGCGGGCGGAGTAGAGGCGGATCAGCTCGCCCGCGATCTCCTTGACGGCCTTCCTGGCCTTGGTCTTGGCCTTGGCCCAGTCGGCGCCGCCCATGCGGTTGAGCGTGGGCGCCTCGCCGCCGACGTACCGCGTGACCTCGTCGAGCTGGTCGGTCGGCACGTAGAGGCGGTCGCCCTTGGCGTACTCGATCACCAGGTACTCGCGGGTGGCGCCCTGGACTGTCCGCTGGACCATCTCGACGTATCGGCCCACGCCGTGCTGCTCGTGCACGACGTGGTCGCCGACCTTGAGCTGGAGCGGGTCCACCATGTTGCGGCGGCGCGACGGCAGCCGCCGCATGTCCTTGGTCGACGCCTTCTGGCCGACCAGGTCGAGGTGGGTCAGCACGGCCACCTCGTCGGTCACGAACCCGTGCTCGACGCGGCCGGTCGTCACCTGGACGAGGTCGCGTACGGGCGGGCCGTCCAGGGACGGCACCAGGCGGGCCGGGACGTCCACGCCCTTGAGCAGCTCGACCATGCGCTCGGCCGGGCCGTGCCCCTCGCTGAGGAGCACCACCGCCTTGCCGCCGCCGAGCCAGCCCTTGATGTCGGCGAGCGCGCGCTGGGTGTCGCCGCGGTACGCCTCGACGTCCTGGGCGCCGACCACGGCGCCCTCGCCGAAGGGGGCGATGCTCCACCAGGGCTGGCCCAGCTCCCGCGCGTGCTCGTGAACCTCTTCCAAGGTGCGGAACGCCGCGGCCGCGAGGTCGATCGGGGCCTCGCCGCCCGCCGCCGCGTTGACCCAGGACGCCTCAAGGAACTCCTGGCTCGTGTGGACCAGCTCGGCGGCCCGGCCGCGGATGCGCTCGGGATCGCAGACGAACACCGCCGCCCTGACCGGCATGTGGTCGATCAGGAGGTCCATGCCCCCGGCGAGCACCGGGGCGAGCGCCTCCATGCCCTCGACCGGCGTCCCCTCGGCGAGCTGGTCGAGGACGTCCTTCAGCGCCGGATGTTCGTCGGCCAGCTCGCGGGCGCGGGCGCGCACCTCGGGGGTGAGCAGCAGCTCGCGGCAGGGCGGGGCGAACAGGCCGTCCTGCGCCGCCTCCAGCGAGCGCTGGTCGGCCACCCTGAACCAGCGGATCTCCTCGATCGTGTCGCCCCAGAACTCCAGGCGGAGGGGGTGCTCCTCGGTCGGGGGGAAGACGTCGAGCAGGCCGCCGCGCACGGCCACCTCACCGCGCTTCTCCACCATGTCGACGCGGTGGTAGCCGTTCTCCACGAGCCGCGCCACGATGTCGTCCAGCTCGGCGTCGTCCCCGGCGCGCAGCCGCACCGGCGCGAGGTCGCCGAGGCCGGACACGATCGGCTGCAGCAGCGACCTGACCGGCGCCACGACGACGCGCAGCGGCCCCGCCGTCGGGTCGCCCTGCACCGGGTGGGCCAGGCGGCGCAGTACGGCGAGGCGCTGGCCGACGGTGTCGCTGCGCGGCGAGAGCCGCTCGTGCGGGAGGGTCTCCCAGGCGGGGAACACGGCGACCGACGTCTCGTCGAGGAGGCTCGTCAGCCCGGCGGCCAGATCCTCCGCCTCGCGTCCGGTGGCCGTGACCGCGAGCACCGGCCGGGCGCGCGAGAGCGCCGCGACGGCGAACGGCCGCAGCGCGGCGGGCGCGACCAGGTCGGCGCCGAGGTCGGACCGGTCGAGGGCCGCCGCCAGGGTCGGTTCCGCGGCGACCAGGTCGAGCAAGCCGGAAAGTGACATGAAAAGCCCCACGATGACACGGGAACCCCCGGTCGGTGCGAACCGGGGGGCACGTGCTCAAGGCTACGCCCGCCCGGCGACGTGCCCGGACGAACCGCTGAGCCGCACCCGGATCCGCGACCGTCCGAGCAGGCACGATTACTATCTGTGACATGACCGATGTTCGTTCGCCGTCGGCCGGCCAGGACGACGTTTTCAGCAAGAAGATCCGCGAGCAGTGGACCGAGCAGCTCGGGCGGAGGCTCGACATCCTCGTCGCCGGCTGCGGCCGCGCCAGCACCTCGATCTTTGGCGACGGCGACATGGAACGGCTCGGCTCCAAGGTCAGCGGGATCGACGAGGAGCTGCCGGAGCTGCGAGCCCACGCGAAGTCGCGCAAGGACCTGGACTCCTGGACGCTCGGCGACCTGCGGCACGTGCCGATCCCGCCGCGCTCCTACGACGTGATCCTCGTGGACTTCCTGCTCGAACGCATCCGCAACGCGGAGCTCGTGATGGACCGCATGGCCGCCGGACTGCGCCCCGGCGGCCTGCTGCTGATCAGGCTGCGCGACCGCAGCTCGGCGTACGGCTTCTGCGACCGGAAGACACCCGCCTGGCTGCGCCGGAGGTTGTGGAAGCGGTTCGTCCCCGCCGAGACCATCGGCCCGCTGCCCGCCGTCTACGAGCGGATCAGCTCGCGTGAGGGCATCCAGGCGTACTGCCTGATGCGGGGCCTGATGATCACGGAGGACTACGCGGGCACGAGCGGGGCCGCCTGCCGCGGCCCGCGGGCGGCCCTGGCGCGGAAGGTCTGCCGGATCGTGGACCGGCTCTCCAGCGGGCGGCTGCCATCCGGCCACGACGAGGTCATCGTGGTCGTGCGCAAGCCGCAGAACCACTTCGCCCGCCTCATCTGACGGGTCCCGTCGCGGCCGCGGGCCGCGGGCGCGCACGGGACCCGGCTCACCGATCGAAGTGGCCTGCAGCCCGTCCCTCCCGGCGAGCAGCGTGCCGTCGGGTGAGACTCCCGCCTCGGACTCCGTCACCACGTAGTCGGACGGGGCGTCGCGCGGGGGCCCGTCGAGGTCGTAGAAGACCTTGTGCCGGGGGGACAGGTCCCATTCGTAGATCAGCGCGCCGTCGTCGCTCCAGCCGAAGTCAGGCGCCCGTTCCGGTTGTCGACGGAGCCGAGGGGCATCCGGTGGAACTCCCCGGCGGTGGCGGTTGCCACGTCGATCACGTAGAAGCCCGTCCTGCTTCCATCGCCGGCGTCCGCCCCCTTCCCCGGCGCTCCGCGACACCACGCAGGCGGGCGAGCGAGCGGTGCGCCGTGCTGCGCACGGTGCCGACCGAGCAGGTCAGCAGGAAGCCCAATCTCATGAGCGCCGGGGACGACTCCGATACGAACTCGCGGAAACGTCGCTCGTCCGCGGCGTCCACGACCACCTCCAGGGGTTAATGTCACCTTCTTGGACGCCCCGGCAAGGGCTGCGCTATGCCCTGGTCGCGGGATAAGGTAGGTATCCGACTAATTCGATCGGAAATGGAAGCTATGACCGAGTGGATCCCCGACGCGCGTGAGCTCGCCGACCTGGAACTGCTGCTCTCAGGCGCGTACGCGCCGCTCGACGGCTTCCTCTCCGCCGCCGACGTCGCCGAGGTGATCGACCACGGGCGGCTCGCCGACGGCACCCCCTGGCCCGACCCGATCACCATCGCGCTGCCCGACGACATCCCGGTGGGCGCGCGGGTCACGCTCAGGGACCCCGAGGGCGCGGCCGTCGCCGTCATGACGGTGCGCGAGCGGGACGGCCACCACGCCGCCGGTCCGGTCGAGGCGCTCGACGCCCCCGCGTACGGGCCGTTCGCCCGGCTCCGCCGTACGCCGGAGGATGTCCGCAAGGAGCTGCCGGACGGCGAGATCCTCGCGGTCACCATGCGGGGACCGCTCGACGCCGCCACCCTCGACGACATCGCCGCCAATGCCGAGGAGCTGGAGGCGGCCGTGCTGCTGCTCCCCCTCGTGTTCGGCGAGAGCGGCCCGGCGGTGGTCCGCGCCGCGCTCAAGGCGTCCGCCGCGCTGCCCGGCTCGTCCGTGGTCGCGGTGCCGCTCGCGCCGCGCGAGGACGCCGAGATCGACCTGGAGTTGCGCGAGCACGTGGCGCGGAACTACGGCGCGACCGAGCACTACGCGGGTTCCGCCCCGGTCGTCATCCCCGGCCCGCCGCACCGCCGCGGCCTCGTGGTGTTCTTCACCGGCCTGTCCGGCTCCGGCAAGTCCACGATCGCGCGCGGGCTGCGCGACGCCCTGCTGGAGCGGGGCGGCCGCACGGTCACCTATCTGGACGGCGACGTCGTCCGCCGGCTGCTGTCCGCCGGGCTGACCTTCTCGCGCGAGGACCGCGACCACAACATCCGGCGGATCGGCTTCGTCGCCTCCGAGGCGGCCAGGCACGGCGGCCTCGCCATCTGCGCCCCCATCGCGCCGTACGCGGCGACCCGGGACGAGGTGCGGGCCATGGCCGAGGAGGTCGGCGCCGACTTCCTGCTCGTCCACGTGTCCACGCCGCTGGAGGAGTGCGAGCGCCGCGACCGCAAGGGCCTGTACGCCAAGGCCCGCGCGGGGCTCATCCCGGAGTTCACCGGCGTCTCCGATCCGTACGAGGAGCCGGAGGACGCCGATCTGACCCTGGACACCACCGGCATGACCGTCGAGCGGGCGGTGTCCGCCGTGCTGAACGTGCTGACGTCCGGAGGGTGGGTGCGATGAACGTCCACGACCACGCCGAGATGAACGAGGAGCGGTGAGGGACCCATGGAGATCGATCCGGCGCTGGTGGCGGGCTCGTTCCTGGTGGCGATCATCGTCGGGCTGACCGGCATGGGCGGAGGCGCCCTGATGACGCCGATGATGATGCTGTTCTTCAACGTGCCGCCGCTCGCGGCGGTCTCCAGCGATCTCGTCGCGTCCGCGGTCATGAAGCCGGTGGGCGGCCTGGTCCACCTGCGCAACGGCACGGTCAACCTGCGCATGGTGGGCTGGCTGTGCCTCGGATCGGTGCCCATGGCGTTCGCCGGGGTGTTCGCCGCCCGGCTGTTCGGCGAGGGCGAGCAGATGCAGCAGGCCGTCAAGTACGCGCTCGGGGTGGCGTTGCTGCTCGCGCTCACCGGCCTGCTGGCGAAGTCGCTGCTGAGCCTGCGTCAGGGGGTGGGCGCGATCTCCGCGCGGGATGTCGTCGTGCGCCCAATACCGACTGTACTGATCGGTATGGTCGGCGGCCTCGTCGTGGGGGTGACCTCGGTCGGGTCCGGCTCGCTCATCGTCGTCGCGCTGGTGATGGTCTATCCGGCGCTGCGCGCCAACCAGCTCGTCGGCACGGACCTCGTCCAGGCGGTGCCGCTGGTCGCCTCGGCGGCCGTGGGCCACATCCTCTTCGGCGACTTCAAGCTCGATCTCACCGCGTCGCTGCTGCTCGGGTCGGTCCCCGGCGTCTATATCGGGTCCCGGATCTCGGCCTGGGCGCCGGACCAGGTGATCCGGCTGGCGCTGGCCGTCGTGCTGCTCGCCTCGGCGCTCAAGCTCCTCGGCGTGGGGAACGTGCCCCTGCTGGTCGTCGTGGCCTGCTTCGGCGTCGCCGCCGCCGTCACGTGGCGGATGGCCAGGGCGCGCGCCGTGCGGGAGCGGCCGATCAGCGCGTGGGAACCTGCGTCCCACTGAAGTACGGCCCCCCGGCCAGGCTGGAGAACGCCCGGTCCGCGGCGGTGGTCGCGTCGAACCGCGTGTCCCCGCGCGGCGCGGCCGGCGAGTCGAAGTAGACCAGCGCCTTGATCTGCGGGTAGTCGCCGATCTGCCGGGCGACCGAGGCGAAGAACCGCGGCTTGAACTGCGGCATGTGCGGCCGTTCGAAGGCCCCCCACTCCGAAAGCATGATCGGCTTTCCCGGGAAGCGCGACTGGATCCAGCGGTAGAACCCCGGCCACTGCGGATGGTCCGGCCGGGTCTTGTTGACGAGGCTGGCGAAGTCGTGGACCCGCGCGTCGGCGTACGGGTCGAGCCCGATCCAGTCCACCACGTCGTCGCCCGGATACAGCTTGTCGAACCACGGTTTGGTGGCCCAGTTGGGCGCGCCCATGTACGTCATCACGGTGACGGCGTTCGTCACCCCCTTGCTGCGCAGCCGGGAGACGACGTGGCGGAACATCGCGACGTAGTCCTCGGCGGAGTAGCCGCCGTCGAGCCGCACGTCGTTCTCCGGCTCGTGGTGGATCGTGAGGAAGAACCGGCCGGGGAAGGTCCGCCTGATGTACGCCGCGAGCGCGTCGATGCGGTGGTCGACGGCCCCGCTCGCGACCTCGGCCCAGCTCGCGGTCATGGACGGCTTCCAGTTGATCAGCAGCAGCCGCCGCCCGTTGGCGAGCTCGCGCTCGAACGGCGTGGGGAACAACTCCCCGCCCCGGTGGTAGACGTGCACGATGTCGACGCGGCGTCCCATCCGCCGCTCGGCCCGCAGGGTGGCCTCGTCCACCCGCCGGCCGGTGAAGATGTCCGGCGCGATGCCCCACCAGGCCCCGCAGGTCGGGATCAGCTTCGCGGTGACCGTACAGGACATGGCCCCGTGCGTGCCGAGCCTGCTGTCGTGGTCGGTGCGCGCGCCCCGCACCGGCGCTCCGGGCGCGGGCGAGCATCCCGCCAGCAGTGCCGTCAGTCCGATCAGCGCTGTTCGCCGCACGTTTCCCCCTTCGTTTGAACGACTTCGGGTGCTCACCTTGCCATTACTCGAGGGAAGATCGAGGGGAACTTTGTGATATCGCACCATCGGACATGTCGCATCAATGATCGCTATTGCCGGGTAATTCTGCGGAAGAAAATCTTTCAATATCCGATGGGGAAAACCACAACCGCGCCTATAGTTCGTGGGCATGGTGAGATCTTCTTTTCCGCCGCCGCACACCAGGGATCTCGCCGACTACGGTTCGGTTCTCCGCCGCCGTCGGCTGCTCGTCGCGTCATGCCTGATGGCGGGCATCGCGGGCGGCGTCGGGCTGCTGGTCGTCACCCCCAAGGAATACGCGGCGGTCGCGCAGGTCCAGGTGCTTCCGACCGGCGTGCAGGATCAGGTCAACCAGGTCACCTCGCGCCAGCGCGAACCCCTCAATCTTGATACGGAAGCACAAATCGCCCACTCTGCGACAGTTGCCGCCAAAGCCGCTGAAATTTTGAAAAAGACTGATTCGGAGGAATTGCGGGAGCAGGTCACCGTGGACGTGCCGCCCAATTCCGCGATCCTCTCCATCTGGTTCACCGCCGGCGACCCCATCTCGGCCGCCGCCGGCGCGCAGGCGTTCGCCGACGCGTACCTCCAGAACCGCTCTCTGTCCGCCGCCCGCACCCTGGCCGCCCAGATGAAGGCGCTGACCACCCAGCTGCACGAGGTGGACGGCGACCTCGGCAAAGCCGCGGAGAGCGTCGCCACCCTGCCCCGCGGCTCCGCCGCCCGCGTGGTCGCCGAGCACCAGCAGTCCGTGCTCGGCCGCCAGGTCTACAGCCTCACCCTCAAGTACGACGCGCTCAAGACCGTCGCCATCACGCCGGGAGCGGTGATCAGCCAGGCCCGCCCCCCGTCGTCCCCCAGCGCCCCGAGCGCCCCGCTGTACCTCGGCAGCGGCCTCTTCCTCGGCCTCCTCGCCGGCACGGGCGCCGCGTTCGCCCGCGACCGCCTGGACACCCGGCTGCGCGCCCCGGCGGACGTCGAGCGCCTCACCACGCTGCCGCTGCTCGCCGACATCCCGCTGCGCGCCGATCCGGGGGCCTTCCGCTCCCTGGCGGCCGGCGTGGTCGCCGCCCTCGGCGAGGGCTACCACCGCCTGCTGGTCGCCGAGCTCGGCACGGTCGCCGGACCGCCGGTCGCCGAACGCCTCGGCGCCGCGCTCTCCCACCTCGCGCCGGTCACCGTGGTCACCGACCCCGCCGACCGGCCCGGCGCCGCCGTGCTGCTCCTCGGCCTGCGCCGCACCACGTCCACCGAGGTCGCCCAGACCGTACGCCGCCTGAACAGGCAGGGCACGACCGTGCTCGGCGCCGTCACCGTTCCGCCCACCCTGCCCATGCCGCCGCGCTCGATGAAGCAGAACGCATGAGACCGGCGGTGTGGCCGATCGCCGCCCTGCTCGCCGGCTATCCGATCTGGTGGGCGCTCGGCCTGGGCGGGCTGTCGATCGTCGTGGTCGCGATACCGATGGCCGTGGTGCTCTGGCGCAGGCGTCCGATCAAGGTGCCGACGGGCATGGGCCTGTGGATGCTCCTGCTGGCCGGATACGCGGTCAGCGCGCTGGCCCTGGCCGAGAACCCGCCCGGCACGTACGGCGACCTGTCCACCGGCCGGATCCTCGGCTATCTGATGCGCTTCGCCGTCTACCTCGCGCTCGCCGTCATGGTGCTCTACCTGGGCAACCTCACCCTCGACGAGCTTCCCCAGCTCGCCCTGGTCCGGCTGCTCGGCGTGCTGTTCCTCACCACCGTGGCGGGCGGGCTGCTCGGAGTGGTCGCCCCCGGCTTCCACTTCACCGCCCCCGTCGAGATGCTGCTCCCCGACTGGATCGGCGGGAACTCCTTCGTCAGCAACCTCATCCACCCGACCGCCGCCCAGATGCAGCACGTGCTCGGGCACGCCTCACCCCGGCCCGAGGCGCCGTTCGAGTGGGCGAACGCCTGGGGCAGCAACATCTCGGTGCTGCTCGTCTGGTTCGTGGTCGGCTGGTGGACGTACGGCGGGCCGTGGCGGCGGGCGGCGGTCGCCGTGCTGCTGCCGCTGGCCGCGATCCCCATCGTCTACTCGCTCAACCGCGGCCTGTGGATCGGGCTCGGGCTCTCCGCCGCCTACCTCGCCTTCCGCTGGCGGCCCCTCGTCGTCGGCACCGCCGTGGCCCTCGCCGGCGCGGCGCTGCTGCTGTCCCCGCTCGGCGCGATCGTGGGGCAACGGCTGGACAACCCGCACAGCAACGACATCCGCGCCTTCACCGTGGCGTCCACCGTACGCGCCGCCGCCGCCTCCCCCGTGATCGGCTACGGCAGCACCCGCAACGCGTACGGCAACTACTCCACGATCACGACGGGCAAGACCGCGTGGTGCCCGACCTGCGGCCATCCCCCGCTCGGCAGCGACGGCCAGCTCTGGCTCACGCTCATCACGCAGGGCTTCGCCGGCGCGGCGCTGTACGTCGGGTTCTTCCTCGGCGCCGTACGGCGCCACTGGCGCGACAGGTCGCCGATCGGGCAGGCCGGGACGCTCGTCATGATCCTCGTGCTCTTCTACATGTTCGTCTACGACGGCATGGTCAGCGCCCTGAGCCTCTACCTGATCTCCTTCGCCCTGCTGTGGCGCAACGCGGCCCAGCGGCGGCGGACGCCGCTGAACGGGAGGTGGGCGCATGGGTGACGCCGAAGCCCGGTTGCGCTACCTCCACGAGGTCATCGGCCTGCTCTATCCGCCCTCGACGACGGCGACCGCGCGCACGGTCCTCCCGCACCGGCTCGTCCCCCGGCGGCTCGTCCCGCGTACCCGCTGGCACTCCGTCCTGGGGCGCCGCGGGCGGGTGCTGGTGCCCGACGGCCCCGACACGATCGAGACGTACCTGAGCGACGTGTTCGGCCGCCCGGTCCGCACCGTGCTCCGCGTACGGCCGGCCCGCCGCGCCAACCGCAAACCGATCCTCACCGCGCACTCCGCCCCGGACGGCTCGGGACGCGGGCCGGGCGACCTGCTCGGCTTCGTCAAGATCGGCGACTCGCCGCGGGCCGCCGCGCTGGTCCGGCACGAGAGCGACACCCTGCGCATGCTCGCCGACCGCCCGCTGAAGACGGTCTCGGTGCCCGTCATCCTGCACCACGGCCGATGGCACGGCCTGGAGGTGCTGGTCCTCACGCCGCTGCCGGTCACGTCGGCGGCGGTCCCGCCCGGCCTGCTCGACGCGGCCGTCGCCGAGATCGCCTCCCTCGGCGACCACGCCGAGGACGCCCAGACGCGCTCCGGCGGATCGCACGCCTGGCACGGCGACTTCGCCCCGTGGAACATCGCTCCCGGCGCCGACGGGCGGCTCCTCGTCTGGGACTGGGAGCGGTTCGGCACCGGCGTCCCCCTCGGCTTCGACGCGCTCCACCACTTCCTGCACCGAGTGCTCAAACGCATGGGCCCGGTGGACGCCACGCGCGCCTGCCTGGCCCGGGCCGTGCCCCTCCTCGCGCCGTTCGGGCTCTCGGCGGCGGAGGCCAGGCGGACCGCCGCGCACTACCTGATCACGCTCGCCGACCGGCACGACCGAGACGGCCACGAACCACTCGGGCCGGCCGCCACCTGGCTCAACCCACTCGTCGACCATCTGGAGCCCCTGCTGTGAAGTCCACCCTCAAGCGCTCGGCGCACGCCGTCTCCTTGACCACGGGCAGGCTCACCGTGGGAGGCAGGATGTTGCCCTCGTTCCTGATCGTCGGCGCGCAGCGGTGCGGCACCACCTCGCTGTACCGGGCGCTCTCCCGCCACCCGCTGATCATGAAGCCGGTGCTGCGCAAGGGCGTCCACTACTTCGACATGGCCTACGAGAAGGGCCTCACCTGGTACCAGGCGCACTTCCCCCGCAGGGCCGCCGCCCGGCGGCTGGAACGCCGCCACGGCCACCAGGCGCAGGCGTTCGAGTCCTCGCCGTACTACCTGTTCCACCCGCTCGCTCCCGCGCGGATCGCCTGGGACCTGCCGGGAGCCAAGCTGATCGTGCTGGTCAGGGACCCGGTGGAGCGCGCCTACTCCGCGCACGCGCACGAGCTGGCCCGGGGTTTCGAGACCGAGGCGTCCTTCGAGCGCGCCCTGGACCTGGAGCAGGAGCGCCTCGCCGACGAGGCGCACCGCCTCCGCGTCTCCCCCCACTCGGCCAGCCACAGCCACCGCCACCACGCCTACGTCGCGCGCGGCCGGTACGCCGAGCAGCTCGCGCGCCTCGAACTGCTCGTCGGACGCGACCAGGTGCTCGTCCTGGACAGCGGGCAGTTCTTCCGCGACCCCCGGCCCGTCTACGACCGGGTCGTCGACTTCCTCGGCCTGCCCCGGCTCGGCGACCCGCTCTTCGAACGGCACAACGCCCAGCCGCGCGCCGCCGACATGCCCCCGTCCGTACGGCGCCGCCTGTCCGAGCACTTCGCCCCGTGGGACGCCCTGCTCACCCCCTGGCTCGGCGCCGAGCCGTCCTGGCGGTCCGGCCGGGACGCGCTCCGGTGACCCGGCGGCGGGACCTCCCGCTGGCCCGCAAGAGCGCGGCCGGGCTGCTGTGGGCCGCGACCGGCGCGGCGGCACAGTTCCTTCTCGCCCTGGTGGTGACCCGGTCGCTCTCCCCCGCCCACGCGGGGGCGTTCTTCGCCGCCACGGCGCTGTGCCTGATGCTGGCCGGGATCGTCCGCCTGGACACGGGGAACGGCCTCGTCTACTTCCTCGCCGGGCAGGCCGACGACCCCGCGCCCGCCGGCCGCCCGGTGCTGCTGGTCGCGCTCGCCCCCGTCGTGGCCCTCTCGCTCGTCGTCGCCGTGGCCGTCGCCGCCTTCGGCGGCCTGCTCGCCCCGCTCGTCGGCGTCCCGGCGGGCGTGTGGCCGGTGCTCGCGGCGGCGCTGCCCGCGGTCGCCGTCGCCGACGTCCTGATCGCCGCCACCCGCGGGCTCGGCAGCATGCGCCCCACCCTGTTCCTGAGCGGCGTCGCGCAGCCGCTCGGCCAGGTGGCGCTGCTCTCCGGCGGGCTGCTCGCCGGGGCGCCCGTACCCGTCCTGACCGCCGCGTGGGCGTTGCCCGCCCTCCCGGTCGGCGCGGTCGCCGCCCGCCGGCTCAGGGGGCGCACCATGACCGTCCGCTGGGGCCGCTTCTGGCGGTACACCGGGCCGCGCTCGGCCGCCGCCGCGATCCAGGCCGTCTTCCAGCGGCTCGACGTCGTGATCGTCGCCGCGCTCGCCGGGCCCGCCCCCGCCGCCGTGTACACGGCCGCCACCCGGTTCAAGGTGGTCGGCCAGCTCGCCGGGCAGGGGCTCGCGCAGGCCGTGCAGCCGGGGCTGGTCCGGGCCCTCTCCCAGGGCGACCTCGACCGGGCCAGGCAGCTCTACCAGACGGCCACGATGTGGCTGGTCATGGTCACCTGGCCGGTCTGGCTCGGCTACGCGGCGCTCGCCCCGTGGCTGCTGCGGATCTTCGGCACGTCGTACGCCCGGGGCACGTCGGTGGCGCTCGTGCTCTCCGCGACCATGATGATCGCCAGCGCGTGCGGCATGGTCGACGTCATGCTGATCGCCTCGGGGCACACCACGGCCAGCCTGGTCAACACCGCCTGCGCGGTCAGCGTGACCGTCGTCCTCGACGTGCTCCTCGTCCCCGGGCACGGCGCCCTCGGAGCCGCCCTCGGCTGGTCCGGCGGCGTCCTGGTGAAGAACCTGCTGCCGCTCGCCCAGATCTCCGTCCGCTACGGGCTGCGCCCGTTCGGCCGGCACAGCCTGGCGGCCTTCGGCCTGCGGGTGGCCGCGTGACCGGGGACGGACCGCCGCTGCTCGTGACCGGGCTGCCCCGCAGCGGCACGAGCTGGGCCGGGAAGATGCTCGCCGCGAGCGGCCGCCTCGTCTACGTCAACGAGCCCCTCAACCCCGAGCACCCGCCGGGACGCTGCCCGGGCGTGCTCGACGCGTCCGTGACCCACCGCTTCCAGTACATCTGCCCGGACGACGAGTCGCCCTGGCTTGCGGCGTTCTCCCGCACGGTGGGGCTGCGGTACGGCCTCCTCGCCGAGCTGCGGCGCAACCACCGCCCCCGCGACCTCGCCCGCACGGCCAAGTACGGCACGGCCTTCCTGGCCGGCCGCCTTCTGGGACGGCGCGCCCTCCTGGACGACCCGTTCGCGCTGTTCTCCGCCGCCTGGTTCTCCCGGCGGCTCGGCTGCCGGGTCGTCGTCATGGTCAGGGACCCGGTGTCGTTCGTCGGGAGCTGGCGGCGGCTCGGCTGGTCGGTCGACTTCCACGAGCTGCTCGAACAGCCGCTCCTCGTCCGCGACCACCCCTGCGTCGAGGAGCTGCGCCCGCTCGTCGGCTCGCGGGACCCCCTGGCCAAGGCGGCGGCGCTGTGGCGGGTGGCCCGACGGGTGACGGCCGACCTGACCGCCGCCGATCCCGGCGTCCGCGTCGTCGGTTACGAGTCGCTCGCCTCCGCTCCGCTGGACGGCTTCCGCGACCTCTACACCTGGTGCGGCCTGCCCTGGTCGGAACGGGCGGCCCGGCGCGTGGCCGCGGCCTGTACGGCTCCCGCCGCCGCTCCGGCCTCCGGCTTCGCCTGGACCGGCCTGTCCAGGACCGCGTTCCGCCCCATGGACTCGCGGGCGGCGCTCGGGACGTACCGGGAGCGGCTCACCCCCGGCGAGGTGTCCCGGATCCGCGAGCTGACGTCGGCTCCGCTCTGACCGCGCTCCACTCCGGCCCCGGACCGAGGCCCCCGCGCGTGAGCACCGCGCGCCTGTGGACCGTGCGCTCGTCGGCCGGGCGCTTGTGTGCTGTGCGCTTGTGTGCTGTGCGCTTGTCGACCGGGCGCTCGTCGACCGGGCGCCTGTGGACCGCGCGCCGCAGCAGGCACCCGGCGAGCAGCCGCGACGCGAAGGGCACGTCGTCCACGAGATAGCGGCGGCCCAGCCGGGCCGGCTCGGACAGCAGCCGGAACAACCACTCCAGGCCCGCGCCGCGCATCCACTCCGGCGCACGCCGTACGGCGCCGGCGGCGAAGGCGACCGCGGATCCGCAGCCGACGAACCACGCGCCCGGCAGATCGGCGCGCAGCGCCTCGATCAGCCGGTCCTGCTTGGGGAACCCCAGCCCGACGAAGACCAGGCCCGGCGCCGCCGCCCGCAGGGCGTCCCCGATCGCCGCCACGCCTCCCGGCGCGGTCTCGAACCCGTACGGCGGGGCGTCAGTCCCGGCGACGACGAGGCGCGGGCAGCGCGCCCGCAGCGCCACCGCCGCCGCCTCCGCCACGCCGGGTGGGCCGCCCAGCAGGTAGACGGGGACGCCGTGACGCGCCGCGGCCTCCGACAGCGCCCAGATCAGATCGGCGCCGGTCACCCGCCCGGGGAGCGGTGTGCCGAGCAGCCGCGCCGCCCACACCAGCGGCATGCCGTCCGCGACGGCGATGTCCGCCCGCCGGACCAGAGCGCGCAGCCCGGGGTCGCGCGCCGCCTGCCGGCAGATGTCCACATTGGGAGTGAGCAGGTGGCCGCCCCGGCCACGACGCAACTCCTCGAACACCCGCGTCACGACCTCGTCCTCGGTGAGCGGGTCCAGCTCCACCCCGGCGACGCGCACCCGCGTGGGCGGCATCAGATGCCCCGGCCGCGGGTGTGCAGCAGGCCGAGCACGACCCGCGCGGGCACCAGCCCGGTGGCGACCGCCAGCGCCACGGCGGCGCGCGGCTCGCGGCGGTGCGCCGAGAACGCCTTCCACGCCCAGCGGCCGGCATCCCTGCGGCGGCCGAGCGCGGCGTGGTGGAACGCCATCTGGCCGTAGATCCGGGCCGCGCCCCGCGGGTCCGCCTCCAGGTCGGCGTGCCGGGCCAGCATCCACTCCAGCCCCGCGATCCGATCCGCCCATCTGGCGACATATCCGGATCTGCCCCAGCGCACCCGGACGAGCGGCCGGTCCACATGCACGATCGGGTGCCGGGCCGCCGCGCGCAGCGCGAGATCCCAGTCCTCGTTCTGCCCTCCGGGGGCGCTCTCGTCCGCCCGGTACCCCGCCGACGCGCGGAACAGGAACGTCGAGGAGTGCACCATCACCATCCGCGACCGTGCCAGCTCCGCCCGGGTGACCCGCTCGGTCCCCGCCTGCCGGGGCACCAGGCGCGAGCCGTACTCGACCTCGATCGAGCAGCTCGCGAAGTCGGCCTCCGGCTCGCGCTCCAGCGCCTCCACCTGCGCGGCGAGCTTGCCGGGCAGCCACAGATCGTCGTCGTCGCAGAACGCCACCAGATCGGTGTCCAGCTCGTCGATGCCGGTGTTGCGGGCCCCCGGCAGCCCGGCGCCGCGCCGGTTCGCGACCACCCGGACGTTCCCCCGGGCCGCCGCCACCACATCCGCCACCTGCTCGGCCGGGCCCATCACGTCACCGCCGCCGTCGACCACCACGACCACCCGGAGCCGCCGGCCGTACTCCTGGTCGAGCACCCCCGCGACCGCCGCAGCGAGCAGCTCCGGCCGCTCTCCCCGCGTCGGGATCACCACGCCCACGGACGGCTTCACGCCGCGGCCCCCGCCCGCGCCGCCGGGCGATAGCCGTACCGCAGGAGCAGCGGCCAGGTCAGCGCGGTGACCAGCAGCCGGTGGGCGGGCGGCAGGGCGACCCGGCGCTCGCTGAACCGCACCCGCCCGACCGCGAACCGCATGGGGTTGCCGGACACGGTGTGCGCCACCCCGAGGAGCGCCTCTCTGCCGTCGAGGAACGGCAGCGCGCCGGGCGGCAGCGGCAGCCCCAGCTCGGCGGCCAGCTCCCGCAGCGTCTCGGCCGGGCGGAGCAGCAGGTCCTCGTACCGGATCCGGACGACGGGCACGCCCCTCCGGCGCAGCAGCTCGAACGCGAGGTTCTGGGCGAGCCAGTGGACCGCCGTGCGCCCCGGCGCCCAGCGGGCCATCGGGCGTCCGTCCTCGGGCCGGGTCACGTCGCTGCGCCACGACGCGGCCACCGCCCGCGGATCGCGTACGACGTGGACGACCCGCAGCCGGGCCCGCGTCCCGCCGGCGGCGGCCAGGCAGCACGCCAGGGAGGCGTGCTTGCTGGAGTCGATCACCCAGTCGCCGTCGGCGACCTCGGCCGCCGCGGCGTAGATCGAGGCATAGGCCGACACGTACGCGCGCAGCTCGGCCGCCCGGCGGCCCCTCCCGAAGGCCGGGAACCCGCCGAGGGCGAGCAGCGGGAGACGGCGGGTGCGGTCCACGCCGGCCCGCAGGCGGAGCACACGGTCGGCCTCGCCCGCCGTCCAGCGCCCGAACGCCAGGTCACCCACCTTGCCCCAGAAGGGGCAGCGCGAGAAGGGCTCTCCGCACCCGCACGGCTCGTCGGCGTGGACGCCGCGCGCCCAGAGATGGACGACCTCTCCGAGCGGCACGGCCCCGGGGAGCTCGCCCAGCAGCCGCTCCAGCAACGTGGTGCCGCTGCGGCCGAGCCCACCCACGAAGATCACCGGCTGAGCCTCAGTCACGAGCCCCTCCACCATGTGGATACGGAACGTGACGACCCTAGCGCTTCAGGTAATCAGCCGTTCATGGAACGGCCGAGGATCTACCGCGCGTCGACGATCATCCCGGCGCCGACCGTGCCGTTCGTGGCCTCGTCGATGAGGATGAACCCGCCGGTGAGCCGGTTACGGGCGTAGTCGTCCACGAACAGCGGCTGCGTGACCCGCAGCGACACCCGGCCGATCTCGTTGAGGCCGAGCGACGTCGCCGCCTCGTCCCGGTGCAGCGTGTTGACGTCCAGCCGGTACTGCAGGTCCCTGACCAGGGCCCGAGCCGTACGCGTCGTGTGCTTGATGATCAGCTTGGACCGGGGCTGCAGCTTGACCGAGTCGGCCATCCAGCACACCATCGCGTCGATCTCCTGAGCGGCGGCGGGCTGGTTGTGCGGCCGGCAGATCAGGTCTCCGCGCGAGATGTCGATGTCGTCCTCCAGCCGGAGGGTGACCGACATCGGCGGGAACGCCTCCTCGACCGGGCCGTCGAACGTGTCGATCGCCGCGATCCGCGTCGTCAGCCCGGACGGCAGGTGGGTCACCTCGTCGCCCGGCTTCAGCACGCCGCCGGCCACCTGGCCCGCGTACCCCCGGTAGTCGTGCAGCTCCTGGCTGGTCGCGTTGTGCGGCCGGATCACGTACTGGACGGGGAAGCGCACGTCCACCAGGTTCCGGTCGGAGGCGATGTGCACGTTCTCCAGGTGGTGCAGCAGCGACGACCCCTGGTACCACGGCATGTTCTCCGACCGGGAGACCACGTTGTCGCCGTGCAGCGCCGAGATCGGGATGAACGTGAGGTCCGCCGCGTTCAGCTTGGACGCGAAGGAGGTGAACTCCTCCCGGATCTCCTCGAACCGCTCCTCGGCGTAGTCGACCAGGTCCATCTTGTTCACCGCGAGGACCAGGTGCGGCACCCGCAGCAGCGTCGTCAGGAACGCGTGCCGCCGCGACTGCTCGAGCACGCCCTTGCGCGCGTCGATCAGGATGATCGCCAGGTCGGCGGTCGAGGCGCCGGTGACCATGTTCCGGGTGTACTGGATGTGGCCCGGGGTGTCGGCGATGATGAACTTCCGCTTCGGCGTGGCGAAATAGCGGTACGCCACGTCGATCGTGATGCCCTGCTCCCGCTCGGCGCGCAGGCCGTCGGTGAGCAGCGACAGGTCGGTGTACTCGGTGCCGCGGTCGCGCGAGGTCCGCTCGACCGCCTCCAGCTGGTCCTCGAAGATCGCCTTGGAGTCGAACAGCAGCCGCCCGATCAGCGTGGACTTGCCGTCGTCGACCGAACCCGCGGTGGCGAAACGAAGGATGTCCATTAGAAGTAGCCTTCCTTCTTGCGGTCCTCCATCGCGGCCTCCGATGCCCGGTCGTCGGCGCGTGTCGCGCCGCGCTCGGTGAGCCGCGTCACCGCGATCTCCTCGATGATCTGCTCGACGGTCACCGCGGTGGACGCCACCGCGCCGGTGCACGTCATGTCACCGACGGTGCGATAGCGGACGGTGGCCTCGTACAGCGGCTCGTCCTCGCCGCGGCGCACCACCTCCGCGTCCGGGAGCAGCATGCCGTCCCGCTCGAACACCTTGCGCGTGTGCGCGAAGTAGATGGACGGGATCTCGATCCCCTCGCGCCGGATGTAGTCCCAGATGTCCAGCTCGGTCCAGTTGGACAGCGGGAACACGCGGATGTGCTCGCCCTTGCGGATCTTCGAGTTGTACAGGTTCCACAGCTCGGGGCGCTGGTTCTTCGGGTCCCACTGGCCGAAGTCGTCGCGGAAGGAGAAGACCCGCTCCTTCGCGCGGGCCTTCTCCTCGTCACGCCGGGCGCCGCCGAACACGGCGTCGAACTCGTGCTCCTCGATCGCGTCCAGCAGGGTGGTGGTCTGCAGGCGGTTGCGGGAGGCGCGCCGCCCGGTCTCCTCCGCCACCCGTCCCGCGTCGATCGACGCCTGCACGCTGGCCACCACCAGGCGGGCGTTCAGCTCGGCGGCCCGCCGGTCGCGGAACTCGATGACCTCCGGGAAGTTGTGCCCGGTGTCCACGTGCATGAGAGGGAACGGGATCGGCGCCGGCCAGAACGCCTTCTCCGCGACGCGGAGCATCACGATGGAGTCCTTGCCGCCGGAGAAGAGCAGACAGGGACGCTCGAACTCCGCCGCGACCTCACGCATGATGTGGATCGCCTCGGCCTCCAGGACGTCGAGCTGCGACGTCGTGTAGTCGCGCTGAAGCATAGGGGATTCCTTCGACGGGCTAGCTGTGCAGGTCACGGATGCCGGCGAGCAACGTTGGCGCCAGATCCGGTAGGGAGACCAGGATATCCGGCAACGAGGGGTCGGCTTGGTTGTACACGAGCGGCGAGCCGTCGATCCGGCTCGCGTGCGCCCCGGACGCCAGCGCGACGGCGACCGGCGCGGCGGAATCCCATTCGTACTGGCCGCCCGCGTGGACGTACGCCTCGACCGCGCCCGTCAGCACGGCGGCGATCTTGGCTCCGGCCGAGCCGATCGGCACCAGGTCGGCGCCGAGCTCGTGCGCCAGCTTCTCCACGAACTCCGGCGGCCGGGTGCGGCTGACCGCGATACGGAAACGCCCCCGTCCGTCCTGGGACGAGGACGGCGACAGGGGCGGGGGCGGCAACAGCGGGGGCTCGGCGGTGGTGAGCGTCCTGCCCTGCGCGGGCAGCGCCACCGCGCCCGCCGTCAGCGCGCCGCGCTCCCACAGCGCCACGTGGACCGCCCAGTCGGACCGGCCCTCCTCGGCGAACTCGCGGGTGCCGTCCAGGGGGTCGACGATCCACACCCGCTCGGCGGACAACCTGCGCGGGTCCAGCCGCTCCTCGCGCGTGGCCTCCTCCGACAGGATCGCGTCGCCCGGCCGCAGCCGCCGCAGCGCCTCCATCAGTTGGTCGTGCGAACCCTGGTCTCCGGCGTCCTTCAACGCCTTCGGATCGGCGAAGCCCCGCTCGGCGCGCAGCCGCAGCAGCAGCTCTCCCGCCTCCGACGCCAGCTCTCCCGCCAGGATGTGGTCGTCCCGCATCGTCATTCAGTAAGCTCCCGCCCCGCGTATCACGGCCGACCACGTCTTCCACAGGATCTGCAGATCCAGCATGAGAGACCAGCTCTCGACGTAACGCAGGTCAAGCCGCACCGATTCCTCCCACGACAGGTCCGACCTGCCGTTCACCTGCCACAGGCCCGTCATGCCCGGGCGGACCACGAGCCGCCTGCGGACGTCGTCACGGTATCGCGCGACCTCCTCAGGAAGCGGCGGGCGCGGCCCCACCAGGGACATGTGTCCCTTCACCACATTGATCAATTGAGGCAGTTCGTCAAGAGAGCGGCGCCGCAGCCAGCCGCCCATGGGCGTGACCCGGGGATCCTGGCGGATCTTGAAGAGCACCCCGCCCGCGTCGCTGACCAGGTCGACCTTCCGCGCCTCCGCGTCCTGCCACATCGTGCGGAACTTCAGGATCGTGAACTCCACGCCGTCCTTGCCGACCCGCGTCTGCCGGAACAGCGCCGGCCCCGGGCTCGACACGCGTACGGCGACCGCGAGGGCGGCGAGCAGCGGCGACAACACGACGAGCGCGAGCCCCGCCACCACCCGGTCGAAGACGTTCTTGATGAGCTGCCGGATCCCGGCCAGCTCCGGATGTTCCACGTGAAGCAACGGCAGCCCCGCCACCGGACGGATCGTGGTGCGCGGCCCCGCCACCTCCATCAGGGCGGGCGCCACGACGAGGTCGGTCCGGCTGCGCTCCAGCCGCCACGCCAGCCGTCGCAGCGCCGTGCCGTCCAACTCCGGGCACGCCAGCACCGCCACCGTGTCCGCCTCCGCCTGCTCCACCACCAGCGGGACGTCGGTGAAGTCGCCGAGCACCGGCACCCCCTCCACCTCGCCGGAGGAGTCGTACGGCACGCACGCCGCGACGATCTCCATCCCGTGGTAGCGCTCACGCCGGAACCGCCGCGTCAGGTCGCCGATCGCGGCGCGGTGACCGACCGCCACCACCCGGCGCATGCAGCCGCCGCGCGCCCAGCGGCGATGCAGCCTGCGGCGCAGCGCGTACCGGGCGCAGAGGGTGAGCCCGGTCATCGCGGGCAGGGCGAGCACCACGTAGCCGCGCGCCACGTCGGTCTTCGTCACGTACGCGGCGATCGCGACGGCGGCGGTCAACGTGAAGCCGGACTGGGCGATGCGGCGGAACTCCTCCGACCCCACCCCGATCAGGCGCGGCTCGTACGCCCGGTTGATGCCGACCGAGCACACCCACAGCAGCGGCAGCAACGCGCTCATCACGACATACGGGGCGACGTACGGAGTAACCTCGCCGAACCGGGCCGCCACCGCGGCGGTCCCGGCGAGGAGAGCGCTGGCGACGTCGAGGAGGGCCGCGTGGAAGCGGTACCGCGAGGCCCATCTCGGCGGCCGGGCGACGGCAGACGACGACACCTTCCCCGCCGCGCCCACGGCGGCCGCCAGCTCGCCCTCCTGCACGCCCGCCCCCGCCCGTGGTCGATCCGTCACTGTACGCATACCAAGAGTGACGGAATGCTATCGGCCGTATGGCCGCGCTTGAGGAGAAATTCGTGAAAGCCGAAACGTATATATCCGTCGATATCGAAGCCGACGGTCCCATTCCCGGCCCATATTCGATGGTGAGTTTCGGCATGGCCGTCGCCGGGCGGATGACGGGCAGGACCTTCGAACGGCGCGATCCCGAGTCGGAGACCTTCTACGCCGAGCTGCGCCCGATCAGCGACGACCACGACCCCGCCGCCCTCGCGGTCAGCGGCCTCGACCGTGACACGCT
Source organism: Microtetraspora niveoalba (assembly GCF_001570405.1). Taxonomy (GTDB): domain Bacteria; phylum Actinomycetota; class Actinomycetes; order Streptosporangiales; family Streptosporangiaceae; genus Microtetraspora; species Microtetraspora niveoalba. The sequence continues at coordinate 99,293 of NZ_BBYM01000033.1, forward strand.
GATCAGGGACGGATGGCATCCGGCCGAGGCGATGAGTGCCGCTGCCGCCTGGGTCCGCGAGGTCTGCGGGGACACGCTGCCCGTCCTCGCCGCGTTTCCGCTCTCCTACGACTGGATGTGGATTTACTGGTATTTCATGAAATTCACCGGGCAGTCGCCGTTCGGACACTCCCGGTGCCTCGACATCAAGACGCTGTACGCGGCGAAAGCCGGCGTCCCCGTCGCCTGGTCCACGAAACGGCAGATGCCGCGCGAGGTGAGATCCACCCGCCGGCACACCCACCACGCCCTCGACGACGCCGTCGAGCAGGCCGAGCTCTTCCAGAACCTCATGCTCTGGCGCGGCGGCGACCGGTCCACCGCCGCGCCGTCGGTCACCGAGGAGGCTTGACCGGGTTCAGGTCGCCCGCGTGGAACGCGTTCTGCGTGGCCTCCAGCCCCGTCCTGACCAGCGACTCCACCATGTCCGCCGCCCGGTCCACCAGGAACGGCAGATCCTTGCGCTCCGCCGTCGCGAAGTCCTTCAGCACGAAAGCCGCCGGATCCATCCGGCCCGGCGGCCGGCCGATCCCGAACCTGATCCGCAGGTAGTCACGCGTCCCCAGCGACTTCGTGATCGACTTCAGGCCGTTGTGGCCGTTGTCGCCGCCGCCCAGCTTCGCCCGCAACGCGCCGTACGGGATGTCCAGCTCGTCGTGCACCACGACCACGTGCGCCGGAACCACCTTGTAGAAGTCCGCGAGCGCCTTCACCGGGCCGCCGGACAGGTTCATGAACGACAACGGCTTCGCCAGCACCGCCGGCGCCCCCGCCAGCCGCCCCTCGACGATCTCCGCCCGCGACCTGTGCACCTTGAACCGGCCGCCGGCCCGCGCCGCCAGCTCGTCCAGCACCATGAAGCCCGCGTTGTGCCGGTTACCCGCGTACTCCGGCCCGGGGTTGCCCAGGCCGACGACCAGCCAGCGCTGATCCTCCATCACCGTCTCCTCATATGGGAAAGTCCCCCACAGGACATCCTGTGGAGGACCATCTCCCGCGAAACGTTCCTTACTCGGCGGCCTCGGCCGGAGCCTCGCCCTCGGCGGCCTCAGCGGCCTCCTCGCCCTCGGCGGGCAGCTCCGCGGCCTGGGCCGCGATCACGTGCAGCACCAGCGCCTCGGGGTCGCCGGCCAGCGTGACGCCGTTCGGCAGCCGCAGGTCGCCGGCGGTCACGGCGAAGCCGACGTCCTTACCGTCGACGTCCACCTCGACGCCCGTCGGAATGTGGGTCGCCTCGGCCTCGACGGACACGGTGACGAGCTGCTGGTCGACCAGGGCGCTGCCGATGACCTCACCGGTGACGGTGACGGGGATCTCGACGGTGACCTTCTCGCCGCGCTTCACGAGCAGCAGGTCGACGTGCTCGACGAAACCCTTGATCGGGTCGCGCTGGACGCCCTTGGGCAGCGCCAGCTCGTCGACGCCCTCACCCTGCACGTGGATCAGCACGTTGGCGGTGCGGAGCGCCAGCAGCAACTCGTGACCCGGCAGGGTCAGGTGCCGCGGCTCGGTGCCGTGGCCGTACAGGACGGCGGGGACCTTGTCGGCGCGGCGGATCTTGCGAGCGGCGCCCTTGCCGAACTGCGTGCGCAGCTCAGCGGCGATGCGAACCTCGGACACGGCACATCTCCTAGGGATGAGTCGACTGACGGATGGCGCGCTCCCCCTCACCCGCCCTAGCGGAAGGCGTTACGAGCGCAACTTGAGCAGACTACCCGAACCGCGGCCCCCGCCACTCCATCGGCGGAGGCCGCGGCTCACGAGACGATCAGCTCTCGCCCTCGAAGAGGCTGGTCACCGAGCCGTCCGTGAAGACCTGCTCGATCGCCCGGGCGATCAGCGGCGCGATCGACAGCACCGTCAGGCTGTCGAACCGCTTGTCCTCCGCCAGCGGCAGCGTGTTGGTGACCACCACCTCGGAGATCCGCGAGTTCTTCAGCCGGTCGACCGCCGGGTCCGAGAACACCGCGTGCGTCGCCGCGACGATCACGTCCGTCGCGCCGTGCTCGTACAGAGCGTCCGCCGCCTTGCAGATCGAGCCGCCCGTGTCGATCATGTCGTCGATGAGGACGCAGGTGCGTCCCTTGACGCGGCCGACCACCTCATGCACCTTGACCTGGTTCGCCACGTCCAGGTCCCGCCGCTTGTGGATGAACGCCACCTGGGTGCCCAGCGCGTCCGACCAACGCTCGGCCAGCCGCACCCGGCCGGTGTCCGGCGAGACGATCGTCGTGGTCGCCGGGTCGAGTTTGTCCCGCAGGTAGTCGATCAGCACCGGGGACGCGAACAGGTGGTCCACCGGCCCGTCGAAGAAGCCCTGGATCTGCGAGGTGTGCAGGTCGATCGACATCAGCCGGTCCGCGCCCGCCTGCTTGAACAGGTCGGCCATCAGCCGCGCCGTGATCGGCTCGCGGCCGCGGCCCTTCTTGTCCTGCCGGGCGTACCCGAAGAACGGCATGATCACGGTGATGCGCTTGGCCGAGGCCCGCTTCAGGGCGTCGACCATGATGAGCTGCTCCATGATCCACTTGTTGATCGGGGCCGTGTGGCACTGCATCACGAACGCGTCGCAGCCCCGGACCGACTCCAGATAACGCACATAGATCTCGCCGTTGGCGAAGTCACGCAGCGCCGTCGGGGTGATCTCCACCCCCAGGTTCGACGCCACCTCCTCGGCCAGCTCGGGGAACGCCCGGCCCGAGAAGAACATCAGGTTCCGCTCGCCCGCCGTCTTCTTTCCACTCACGACGCTCTCCTCGCCGAACATGCGGCCCTCATCCGGCAATCCGTCATCCGTACCCGCGGCACCTCGCTGTGCCCCCTTGCTCGCTCGCTGTGCACGCCCACGGCGGCTGTTTTCCCCTCGGGAAGTTACGCGGTCTCCCGCGCCTCGAACTCTCCCAGCGCCCCTCCCGGCGATCTCCGCCCTATCGGGCGGAGATCGCCGGTCAGCGCACTCGCTGTCTGCTGCGTACGGCTTTCACGCCGCTGGTGGTGGCTCTACTCCTGGTCGGCCTCTTCCTGAGCCGCCAGAGCGAGTCGGGCGGCCTCGGCCGAGGAGGTCCCGGCACGGCGGCGCGTGACCCACCCTTCGATGTTGCGCTGCCTGCCCCGGGCCACCGCCATCGCCCCGGGCGGGACGTCGTTGGTGATCACGGAGCCGGCCGCCGTGTAGGCGCCGTCGCCCACCCGCACCGGAGCGACCAGCATGTTGTCGCTGCCGACCCGGACGTGGTCGCCCACGACCGTGTGGTGTTTGTCGACGCCGTCGTAGTTCACGAACACGCAGGCGGCGCCGATGTTCGATCCGGTGCCGATGGTCGCGTCCCCGACATAGGTCAGGTGCGGCACCTTGGCGCCGTCGCCGATCGCGGCGTTCTTCGTCTCGACGTACGTGCCGATCTTCCCCTTGCGGCCGAGACGGGTGCCGGGGCGCAGGTACGCGTACGGGCCGACCGACGCCTGCGGGCCGATCTCCGCGCCCTCGCAGACCGCGTTGCGCACCACGGCGTCCTCCCCCACGACGGTGTCCGTCAGGGTGGTCGCCGGGCCGACGACCGCGCCGGCCCCCACCGTCGTCGCGCCGTGGATCTGGGTGCCCGGGTGGATCACCGCGTCGGGCTCGATCACCACCCCGGCGTCGATCCACGTGCTGGACGGATCGACGATCGTGACGCCCGCGCGCATGTGGTCCCTGAGGATGCGGTCGTTGAGCACCCGCCGGGCGAACGCGAGCTGGACCCGGTCGTTGACGCCCTCGACCTCGACGTAGTCGGCCGCGACGTGCGCCCCCACCCGGTGGCCGTCCTCACGAAGGATCGACAACACGTCGGTGAGGTACTCCTCGCCCTGGGCGTTGGCCGCGCCCACCCGCTTGACCGCGTCCGCGAGGAGCAGCCCGTCGAAGGCGTAGACGCCGGAGTTCATCTCGGCGACCGCCCGCTGCTCGGGCGTCGCGTCCTTCTCCTCGACGATCTCCAGGACCGCCCCGGTGGTGTCGCGAATGATCCGGCCGTACCCGGTGGGATCGGGCACCACGGCCGTCAGCACCGTGACCGCGTTGCCGTCCTCGGCATGCCGTTCGACCAGCTCGCGCAGGGTCTCCTCGCGCAGCAGCGGCGTGTCGCCGTACGTGACGAGGACCGTGCCGTTGATCGTGCCGACCGCCTCCAGGACAGTGCGTACGGCGTGGCCCGTGCCGTTCTGGCTGGTCTGGACGACGGTCAGCGCGTCCGGCGCGCTCTCGGCCAGATGGGCCTCGACCCGCTCGCGGGCATGGCCGATCACGACGATCAGGCGCTCGGGCCGCAGCCCTCGCGCCGCGCCGAGCATGTGGTCGACCAGGGCGCGACCGCACAGCTCGTGCAGGACCTTGGGGGTTCTCGACTTCATCCGGGTGCCCTCGCCCGCGGCGAGGACGATGACGGCGGCAGGGCGCGGCACACTCACTTGCGGGGGCTCCCTCGGATCCGCGATTGAAACGGGTCGGCCTCGAGGATCACGTACGGCTACCGCCAGGGCGTCGCACGGTCACCCACTCGACAAGGTGAGCTTACCTGCCGTCCCCAAGGCGGAATCCAGCCCCCACCTGGAACGCCGCCCCTCCGGAGGGTCACGGAAAGTGACGGTCGGGCACCCGATCGAGGCGACGTGAAGCACCCTGATGACCGCATCGGGCCCGTGGTCCCGATGTTCACGTTGCCGGACACTTCGGACAGTAATCGTAAACCCCATCTGATCAGCCGAAATCGGGTTCTATGAACGGGTCGCCTCGTAGCCGGGGAGCGCGGCCGGTGCGGTCCGGGTCGCCGGGCGCATGGTCAGGATCAGTGCCGCCAGTCCGGCGAAGATGACCGCGGCGACGACTCCGGTGACGTGCAGCCCGGCGGTGAACGCCTCCCGCGCGGCGTGCAGCAGTTCCGCGCCCTGGCCGGCGGGAAGGCGCCCGGCGGCGGCGACCGCGCCGGCCAGCGAGTCGGACGTCCCGTCCATCCGGCCGCGGTAGACCACCGCGGCCAGCACGCCGACCAGCGCGAACCCGAGCGAACCGCCGAAGTAGTTACTGGTCTCCGACATCGACGCCGCCGAGCCGGCGCGCTCGGGCGGTACGGCTCCGACGACCAGCCCGGTGCCCAGCGCGAACAGCGGGCCGGTGCCCAGTGCCAGCACGGCGATGCCGGTCATCACCAGCGGCAGCGCGCTCGCACCGCCGACGCCGACCAGCAGCAGGCTGCCCAGTGCCGACACCACCAGCCCGCCGGCGATGGCGGTCGTCTGCTTCATCCGCCGGGCCAGCGCCGGCGCGGCCATGGTGCCCGCCGCCGTGCCCAGGCCCATCGGCGCGAACAGCAGCGCCGACGCGACCGGCGAGAAGCCCAGCACGCTCTGCAGGTACTGGGTCACCAGCAGGCCCGTGCCCGCCATGGCGATGCCGGCGAAGACCAGCCCGACGAGCACGGCCGTGAACGGGCGGTTGCCGAGCAGCCGCAGGTCCAGCAGCGGCGTCTCCAGGCGCAGTTGCCGGCGGACGAACACGAAACCGACGGCCGCGCCGGCGACGAGGGCCACCGCCGGGACGACCGGCACGCTCTCGACGGTCAGCTGCTTGATGCCGTAGACCATCGAGAGCACCGCCACGAGGGACAGTGCGACGCTGGCCGGGTCCAGCCGGCCGGCCCGGTCGTCGCGGAACTCGGGCAGCAGGATCGGCCCGGCGAGCAGCAGCACCGCCATCGCCGGCACCGCGGCCAGGAACACCGATCCCCACCAGAAGTGCTGGAGCAGGAATCCGGCGAGCACGGGTCCGAGCGCGCCGCCGGTGAACTGGCAGGTCGCCCAGATCGCGATGGCCTGCCCGCGCTGCCGCTGATCGCGGAACATGTCGGTGATGAGGGCGAGGGTGGACGGCATCAGGGTCGCGCCGGCGACGCCCAGCAGCGCCCGCACGACGATCAGCATCAGCGGGCCGGCCGCGAAGGCGGCCACGACCGACAACACCGCGAACGCCGCTCCGCCGATCATCAGCAGCCTCCGGCGTCCGATGCGGTCGCCGAGCGTCCCCATCGTGATGACCAGGCCGGCCACCATGAACCCGTAACTGTCACTGATCCACAACTGCTGGACATTGGTGGCGCCCAGGTCCGCGCTCAGCTGTGGGAGGGCGAGGAGCAACGCCGTCGCGTCCATCGCGACGAGCAATGTCGGCAACGCCAGGACGACCAGCCCCAGCCATGCCCGGTTGACTCGCATATCGAAAACTCCCGGTTCTCTCGACGTTTCGCCGGGTGGTCGGAGCGGTCGAGCGCTTCTTGACATCGGCTCGGAAGGAAATCTCCCCCGCGTCCGCCGCGGCCGGATGTCACGTGACGACATCGCGGTCCGGGCGGCGGGACGGCGACGACTCGTGAAGAATTTCCGGCGGGGGATGTCAAGACGACATCGGCGGCTCCGACCAACTGGTCGAAGAGCCCACCCGGGGCTCGTGGGTCACGAGGAGTACGACATGAAGTTCCTGATCAGCATGCACATCAACCCGGCCGTGCTGGACGCGCTGACCGACGAGGAGAAGGCGGCGATCGGCGACGGCCACGGCAGGTTCATCGAGGCGCTGAAGAAGTCCGGCGAGCTGATCCTCACCCAGGCGCTGGTCGACCCGTCACAGGCCGCCGTGGTGTCCGTACGCAACGGCCAGCCGGTGGTGACCGACGGCCCCTTCCTGGAGTCCAAGGAGTATCTGGGCGGCTTCTACCTGATCGACTGCGAGAACAAGGCGCGGGCGATCGAGCTGGCGGCGCGGATCCCGGACACCGCGATCGAGGGGCTGGGAGTCGAGGTGCGGCAGGTGATGTTCGCTGACGGACAATTGGAGGCATGACCGCACCGGCCATCGAGGACCTGCTGCGTGAGCTCACGCCGCAGGTCCTCGGTGCGCTGGTACGCCGGCACGGCCAGTTCGAAGGCTGCGAGGACGCCGTACAGGAAGCCGTGCTCGCCGCCACCGTGCAGTGGCCTGCCGAGGGGGTGCCGGACAACCCGCGCGGCTGGCTGGGGACCGTCGCGTCGCGGCGGCTCATCGACCAGATGCGCAGCGACCACGCGCGCCGCGAGCGGGAGTCGGCGACGGCCGTCGAGGTGGCGCCCGAGGACGTACCGGACACCGACGACACGCTCGACCTGCTGTTCCTGTGCTGCCATCCGACGCTGACCCCGGCCTCCCAGACCGCCCTGACGCTGCGGGCGGTCGGCGGCCTGACCACCGCCGAGATCGCCCGCGCGTTCCTGGTGCCGGAGGCGACGATGGCGGCCAGGATCAGCCGGGCCAAGCAGCGCATCAAGGCCGCCGGCAGCTCGTTCAGCCCGCCGGACGACGCGGAGCGCGAGGAGCGGCTGCGGGTCGTCCTGCATGTTCTCTACCTGATCTTCAACGAGGGCTACACCGCCTCCTCGGGCAACGAGCTCCACCGCGCCGACCTCGCGCACGAGGCGATCCGGCTGACCAGGATGGTGCACGCGCGACTGCCCGAGGACGGCGAGGTGACCGGACTGCTCGCGCTGATGCTGCTGACCCACGCCCGCAGGAAGGCACGTACGACGGCCGCCGGCGACCTGGTGCCGCTGGACGAGCAGGACCGCACGAAGTGGGACCGCGGGCTGATCGACGAGGGCACGGCGCTGGTCAAGGCGGCACTGGCCGGCCCGACGCTGGGGCCTTACCAGTTGCAGGCCGCCATCGCCGCCACGCACGACGACGCGGCCACGGCCGCGGCGACCGACTGGCGGCAGGTGCACGCGCTCTACCTGGTCCTGGAACGGATCGCGCCCAATCCGATGGTCACCCTCAACCGGGCGATCGCGCTCGCCGAGACCGAGGACCCGCCGGCCGGGCTGGCCCTGCTGTCCACATTGGACGGCGACGAGCGGATGGCCGGGCATCACCGGCTGCTGTCCGTACGCGCGCACCTGCTGGAGAAGGCCGGCGACACGGCCGGGGCGTACGAGCACTACCGGCGCGCCGCGAGGTCCACCGCCAGCGTCGCCGAGCGGCGCTACCTGGAGTCCCGGGCAAGCCGGGTGAGGACATAGACCCGGAGACGCCCCTGGCGTCGAGAAGGCCGTCCCACGGGGACAAAGAAGGAGCCTGGCCGGTCTCACCATCCGACCAGGCTCCGAACCTGTTCCTACTGCTCCCGGGAGAGGATTCGAACCCCTACATACGACACCAAAAGACGTTGTCCTGCCTGGTTAGACGACCCGGGATGGTCTCGAACCTCCGGTGAAGGCTCGGATCCTCGCCCTAGCTTACCGATCGAGGGCAGGCTCTGCCGATTCGATCGACGCGTCACGGAAGATCCCTTCGACCCAGCCCTCGATCTTTCGGTAGAGCCAGGCGCCACGGCGGACCTCCACCCGGAGACAGCCGTGGTAGTCCTCTCCGACATTGCTCCGCGCGGTCGCGGGCCGATGCCTCTTGATGATGGGGTTTCCGAACCGGTGCGCCGGGCCCCCGGTCTGCTCCAGCCAGAACCTCTCCGCTTCCGCTAGGTCCGCCGTCTCGTGGATGCAGACATGAAAGGCCACATCCTCGGGATCCACCCCGGCCGCGCCCAGGAACCGCAGGAAGAGGCGGATCAGTCCGGGGTCGCTGTTCATGAAGACGACGCGGTCATAACGACGGCCCGGCTTGTTCTTCCCTCCTTCGCACCAATAGGCCACAGCGCCGGCGACGAGGAGATCCTTCTCCGAGAGCGGGCCGACCATCGCGGCCGCCTCGCTGCGAATCGCCCGCCTGCGGGCCTCGCGCTCGTCTCGCTCGGTCTCCCAGTAGCGCCGCACACCTTCGGCGGCGCGCCGCTTGCGCTGCTCCGGACTGAGCCGTGAGGGCTCGGGCAGGTCACGAACCCAGAGCGACACCGAGGACTTGGAAACGCCCAGTGCGCTCACGATCTCGTTGTAGGACCGACCGGCCAGGCGAAGCTCACGGGCGCGCGCTCTCATGTCGTCTTTGGCGTTGGCCCGCAGCGGGGATCCGGGCGGGATCACATCCCGGAGCAATTCGTTGAGAGTGCCGTCGCTGCCGACGTTGAGGAGTTCCTTGATCTGGGCGCGGGACTTGCCGGCGGCTCTGAGAGTAATCGCCTGAGCACGAAGCACCTCAAAACGGGCTAGCTGCTGAGGGGTTCTCGCCATGAGCAGAACATTAGTTCGCATAACTCAAAGTCGCAAATCGATTACAGACAGTACGTACGAGCACCTCGGAGGCACGGCCAGGAGGTCTCCAACGAGGGACAAAGGTTGCCCCGGCGCCCTGGCCTCCCGCCCGCCGAAGGCGCACGCTTTTAGCAGATCGGATGTCACTTCCACAAGGCGTGGATGCGCCACGAGTTGGGGTGGGATTGAGTCACCTTCCCTACATTCGCGGCTTAGGAATTCCTAACTTACGATGGCGTAGGTTACGGTGGCGTAGCCGGACATCTTCCCCACTTCTTCGCGAGGTAGCCCATGACTGTCCTCACCGAACGTCCTGCACGGCAGCCCAAGCCGGAGTTCGAGCCGGAGCCGAAAACGAGAGCAGAACTCATCACCTTCGGGGTGGTGGTCGGGGCTCCCATCCTCGCCATAATCGCCGCTGTGCCGTTCGCCTGGGGATGGGGCCTGGGCTGGAGCGATGTCGCGATCTTCGCGGTCTTCTACGTCGTGTCCGGCCTCGGGGTCACGGTGGGCTTCCACCGCTACTTCACGCACGGGTCGTTCAAAGCCACACGGGCCATGAAGATCGTCCTGGGGATCGCCGGCAGCCTCTCCCTCGAGATGTCCGTCCTCGACTGGGTCGCCACCCACCGCAAGCACCACAAGTTCTCCGACAAGGAGGGCGACCCGCACTCGCCGTGGCGGTTCGGCCCCGGCTTCAAGTCGATGTCCAAGGGGCTGCTCTACGCGCACATGGGCTGGCTGTTCGAGTCCGAGCGCACCAACCGCGAGAAGTACGCGCCGGACCTGATCAAGGACCCGGACATCATGAAGCTGCACAAGTCGTTCGGGGCCCTCGCCGTCACCTCGCTGTTCCTTCCGGCGCTGCTGGGCGGGCTGGTGACCTGGTCCTGGCAGGGAGCGGTCACCGCGTTCTTCTGGGGCACCCTGATCCGCATCGGTCTGCTCCACCACGTCACCTGGTCGATCAACTCCATCTGCCACGTCTTCGGCGAGGAGGCGTTCGAGGTCCGCGACAAGTCGCGCAACGTCTGGTGGCTGGCGATCCCGTCGTTCGGCGAGTCGTGGCACAACCTGCACCACTCCGACCCCACCTGCGCCCGGCACGGCGTGCTCAAGGGGCAGATCGACCTCAGCGCCGGCCTGATCCGCTGGTTCGAGAAGGCCGGGTGGGTCCACGACGTGCGCTGGCCCAGCGAGGAACGGCTGGCGGCGAAACGACTTGGATGACCCAGCCGATATCTCCTCTCGGCGCCCACCGGCTGTCGCCCTGCCTCTCGCTCCGGCGGAGGCGTCGGCGGCAGCCGTACGCAGGCGTCCGGGCGCACTGAAGGACGAGACGGCGGCGACACCGGAATCCGTCGACGCATCCAAACAGGCCATCATGGGACGTGTGAACGACTCCTCCCGATCCCGGCGACGCATGACGGGCGCGGAGCGACGCGAGCAGCTGATCCAGATCGGCCGCGCGCTCTTCGCCGAGAAGGGCTTCGACGGCACCTCGGTCGAAGAGATCGCCGCGAGCGCCAAGGTCTCCAAGCCCGTCGTCTACGAGCACTTCGGCGGCAAGGAGGGCATCTACGCGGTCGTCATCGACCGGGAGATGCAGCGCCTGCTGACCCTGGTCACGCAGGCGCTGTCGGCCTCGCACTCGCTGGTGAAGCTGGAGCGGGCGGCCCTGGCCCTCCTCCAGTACATCGAGGAGAGCAGCGAGGGCTTCCGCATCCTGGTCCGCGACTCGCACGCGGCGTCCGGGACGGGCACCTTCGCGAGCCTGATCAGCGACATCGCCAGCCAGGTCGAGGACGTGCTGGCCGACGAGTTCAAGGAACGCGGCTACGACCCGAAGCTCGCGCCGATGTACGCGCAGATGCTGGTCGGCATGACGGCGCTCACCGGGCAGTGGTGGCTCGACGTGCGCACGCCCCGGCGCGAGGAGGTGGCCGCGCATCTGGTCAACCTCTCCTGGAACGGCCTGACCGGCCTGAATCCGAATCCGCAGCTCACGGCCGCCACCCGCGGCCTGGTGCTGGGCCCCGGCTCGGAGGTCCGTACGGCACGGCCGGCCGAGCGCGACCCCAAGGAGCAGGACAAGGCGCGGGAACGCGACCCCAAGGAGCAGGAGAAGCTCCAGCGCGAGCAGCAGAAGGCCCAGCGGGACCAGGAGAAAGCCCGCGAACGCGAACAGAAAGAACGCGAAAAGGCCCGCGAACGCGAACTCAAGGAGCAGGAGAAGCTCCAGCGCGAGCAGCAGAAGGCCCAGCGGGACCAGGAGAAAGCCCGCGAACGCGAACAAAAGGAACGCGAAAAGGCCCGCGAACGCGAACTCAAGGAGCAGGAGAAGGCCCAGCGCGAGCAGCAGAAGGCGCTGGAGCGGCAGGCGCGCCGGGCGGGCAAGACAGGCGGACCCGAGCAGGCCGACGCGCACTGACTCCCGCCTGACGCCCCTTCTCCCCGGCGCCCTTTCCACGGCGACCTTTCCACGGCGCCCTTTCCCCGGCCCCGCCCCTGTGCTCGCGCCGCCCGCCGGGCCGGACGGCACGCCGCCTCAGACGGCCCGGGCCACGAAGAAGACGCGGCGGAACGGGAAGGCCGTGCCGTACGGGCGACGCGGGTACGCCTCGGCGAGCAGGCGCGCACAGTCGGCCAGGAAGTCCTCGCGGCGGCCGGGGGCGAGCCGGGCGAGCATCGGACGCAGCGCGGTCCCCTTGATCCAGCCGAGCACGGCGTCCTCGCCGGGGAGCACGTGTATATAGGTGGTCTCCCAGGCGTCCACCGCGCAGCCGAGCCCGGCGAGCAGTTCCAGGTAGTCGACGGGCTCGCCGACGGGCGCCTCCCGCACCAGGTCTCCCAGGTCGTCACGCCACTCCGCCGAACCGCACAGCCGGCGGATCAGGGCGTGGCTGGGCGCGTCGAAGTTGCCGGGCACCTGGAACGCCAGCCATCCGCCCGGGGAGAGGTCCTCCACCCAACGGGCGAGCAGGTCGCGGTGCTCGGGGACCCACTGGAGCAGCGCGTTCGACACGATGACGTCGACCGGGCGTCCCGGGCGCCAGTCCCGCACGTCGGCGACCTCGAACCCGAGGCGCTCCGCGCGGGGAGCCTTGTCGATCATCGCGGCGGACGAGTCGACGCCGTGGACCGTGGCGGTGGGCCAGCGTACGGCGAGTTCGGCGGTCAGTTCGCCGGTGCCGCAGCCGAGATCGACGACGTACGCGGGGCTCTCCGCGTCCACCCGGCGGACCAGGTCGTGGAAGGGCCGCGCCCGTTCGTCGGCGTACGTCCGGTAGATCGCGGGATCCCAGATGTCCGCTGCCATGAAGATCCTCTCATTCATCTTGACATCAAGATGCTTCACGCCAAGATACTCTGTGTCTCGGTTTCTCGATGTCAAGAGAGCTAAAATCGACTCCATGTCGCATTCCAGGGCCACCGAGGACGAGGTGGACCGGCTCGTCGCCGCCTGGCAACAGGAACGCCCGGATCTGGACGTCAGCCCCCTCGAGGTGCTCAGCCGGGTGTCGCGGCTCAGCCGTCACCTGGACCGCGCGCGACGGGCGGCGTTCGCCGAGCACGATCTCGAGTCCTGGGAGTTCGACGTGCTCACCGCGCTCCGGCGCTCCGGGAGGCCGTACGAGCTGAGCCCGGGGGCGCTGCTGCGGGCGACCCTGGTCACGTCGGGGACGATGACCAACCGCATCGACCGGCTGACCGCCTCCGGATTGGTCACCCGGAACCCCGACCCCGAGGACCGGCGCGGCGTACTCGTGCGACTGACCCCCGAGGGACTCGAGCGGGTGGACGCCGCCTTCGCCGGGCTGTTGCGGCGCGAGCGCGAACTGCTGGCCGGCCTGGGGGAACGCGAGCAGCGCACGCTCGCCGCCCTGCTTCACACCCTGCTCGTCCCCTTCGACGCCTCGGACGGCGCGGCGCACTAGAACCACCCGCAGCGCCAAATCTTCACTAATCGCAATAAAGCGGACAAACCGCTCTATTCGTCATGCCTCGAATCAGTGAATTATCGGGCCAGAAACTGTGATTTAGGTCACACGAAAGACGGATGGGCGTGCCGCCGCCGGGAGCGCCGGAATCCGGAGACACCCCGGGGCGATCAGCGGAAATACCGCGCCGTACATCTCTGACGGTCCCAGCGGCCCGTCCGGTTCCACTGGTTCACAAGATTTTTTCAGCTTTGACCGCACCGGCCCCTTAGGTAACGTCCGAGACATCCCTTTACTGACGGATGGGACGCACATTGACGTCCCACGACAGACCGAGGAGCAACCCCTCATGAAGCGCACCCTGGCTTTCGGTGGCCTCGTCGCCACCGCCGGCCTCCTGGCCGCCGGTCTGGCCGCCCCGGCCCAGGCGACCAACAACGTCTCCACCGACACCCTGGCGAACACCAACCTGGCCGCCAAGCAGGTCGCCGCGTTCTGGTACGGCGAGGCGAAGGCCAACCTGCTCAACGCCACCCCCTACGGCGTTGAGACCAAGATCGTCGCCAAGCACGTCTCCAAGGGCGGCCCGGCTGCCGACAGCAAGCCCGGCGTCGTGCCCGCCATCGGCGACGAGAAGAAGACGACGTCCAAGTCGAAGAACGTCAACCTGCCCAAGACCTCGGGCAAGGTGTTCTTCATCGGCGCGGACAAGAAGCCGCACTGGTGCACCGCGACCTCGGTGCAGTCGAACTACCGCAACCTGGTCGCCACCGCCGGCCACTGCGTGTACGACACCGGCTCGAACGCCGCCACCATGGACAAGTGGGTCTTCGTCCCGGGTTACTACCAGGGCAAGACCCCGTGGGGCATCTACGTCGGCAAGCAGGCCTTCACGCACTACGACTACGACGTCTACGAGGACGGCGACCGCGACTACGCGTTCGTGACCGTCTACAACGGCGTCCTGCCCGAGAGCGCGAAGGTCGACAAGGAGTACAAGTCCGAGGTCTACGCCACCAAGGCGGAGGCGGACGCCGCGAAGGCGAAGCTCCAGGCCGACAAGAGCACCGTGTGGTCCGACCTGCAGGTCGTCGAGATCCCGGGTGACAGCAGGCCGAAGGCCGCCACCGTGGCCGACTTCCAGGCCCTGAACGAGGGCAAGGACCTCACCGGCAACGGCCCGTGGGCCGCGAACACCGGCGCCAACAGGGCGTACGAGATCAGCAAGTGGGAGTACAGGTCCAACGAGGACTCGTACACCAGCAAGGACGGCAAGACGCTGTACTTCCGGACCAAGGTCGAGGGCAAGCGCCACGACCACGGCCAGGAGTACAAGTACTTCAAGCGGACCTTCTGGACCAAGGCCGCCGCCGGCTACCAGGTCGTCGGCAAGACCTTCTCCATCGGTCTGAAGGACGTCGGTCGTCTCGGCGACAACGTGGGCGGTCAGGGCCTGGCCTACAACCAGAAGGTCGGCAAGAACGTCTTCGTGTTCGGCTACCCGAGCGGCACCCACCCGGACGGCAACAACGCCTTCACCGGCAAGACCCTCAAGTGGACCTACGGCAAGACCTTCGCGGTCCAGGCCCCGTCCATCAAGGGCGAGGAGCTCGTCGGCACCAAGTCGTCGTTCACCGGCGAGGGCGCCATCGGCTCCTCCTGGCTGCTGAACTACAACAACGGCCGCCGTCTCGGCTACCTCAACGGTGTGACCATCGGCGTCTCCGACACCGACGGCAACAACCGTTACGACACCAGCTTCTCCCCGTACTTCGACGGCGAGACCTACGGCGTCTACAAGTCCGCGGCCGCCGTGTGGTCCGGCAAGATCGTCTGATCTTCGATCAACCGATCTGAGCCGAGGTGACGACCTCGGCACCCCTCCGTGACGGAGAAGGGACCCGGCATCCAGCCGGGTCCCTTTTTCGGGTTCCCGTGTCCTCGCGTCAGCGGGACACCGCGGGCGGCCGCTCCCCCGAGGACCGGCGCGGCGTACTCGTGCGACCGCCCCGTCAGGGCTCGATCAGACGGAGGACGCCCTCACCGGGCCGTCGCGGAGCGAGCGCGAACCGCTCGCCGGCCGGGTGAGCGTGGACAACGCACGCCCACCATCCTGCTCCCATTTCTTGCTCGGCCGCTTCGACGCTTCGGACAGCGCACCGCACCGAATTCCTCCTGCCCCTTAATCCCGCTTTTCTCCCACAAAACTGGTCAAATAGGACATCGCGCCATGATGTGGCAGTGAGATTTGCGGATAAAACTGTGATTTAGCTCACAGTCGACTGTGAATGCGTGGCCACTCTGGAACTCCAGGGGGAGCCGATCGCCCCAAGTTGATCAGGGGAAACAACGATCCCTACGGGTCTGACGGCCCCACCCCTCCATCCGGTTCCACCGGTTCGCGACTTTTTCTCGGCTTCCCTCGGAGCAAACCCTCAGCTAACGTCCTTTGTCATCCCTTTACTGACGGATGGGGCGCGA
>NZ_BBYM01000034.1 GCF_001570405.1 Microtetraspora niveoalba
GCCGAAGGCGGCCGCGGCGCCGGTGACGGGGCCGCCGGCGGGACCGGTGACGGCGGTGACGGCGTCGACGGCAGGCAGCCCGGGTCATCCCCCGCTTCATCCCCGGCCGCGCCGTCGCCGCCGGTGTCCGTTCCGTCGGCGCCCTCCTCACTCACGCCGTTCTCGCCGAAGGCGTCGCCCGCGCGACCTTCGGCCGGCGTGTCCCCCTCGGCCCCGCCGACGGGTACCGCGCCGCCGCGACCGGGCGGCGCGGAGGCGGAGGCGACCCCCGAGCCGCCCGCCGAGCGGCCGGTCCTGACCAGGAAGCGGGCACAGGCGCCCCTCCCCAGGGCGGCCACGCTCGCCGCGACCGTCGAGCCGGTCGGCTCGCTCGTGCGCGCCCGGCGCGGCATCGTCGCCGTACGGCTGCGCAACACGGGGACCGCCGCCTCCCAGGAGATCGAGGCCGCCGTGGACCTGCCCGAGGGGGTCGTCCCGGCGGCGGGCGCCGCGCGCAAGGGACGCTCGGCGGGCGCGCCGGAGACGGCGGGCGGCTGGGCGTGCCGTACGAGCGGGAGGAGCGTGCGGTGCGCGCACGGCGGGCTCGGCGCCGGGCAGGTCACCTCGCTCTTCCTGCCGGTGAGCGTGGCCCGGGACGCCCCGGAGGATCGCGGCCCCACAGTTCACGTACAGGCGGGGACGCTCCGGGCGGTGGCGACGTCGGCCAAGGGGGTCCGCGCTTCGGGCGCCACCGCGCGGTTCGCCGCTGACGGGCACGTGACCGGCCGGGCGATCGGCGGCGACCTGCTGGCCTGCCTCCCGAAGAAGCCGGCCTGCGCGGAGAAGGTCCTCGTCGACCGTGACACGGACCCTTCGACGCGCGGTTCCGGCTCCGCCCGCCTCACACTGCCGAGTGGGGCCCGGGTGCTCTGGGCCGGGCTGTACTGGTCGTCCGGCAGGGAGGGGACGTCCCCCGCCGGGGACATCCGGGTCAGGTCGCCGCGCTCGGGGCGCTACGTGACGGTGCACGCCACCGAGCTGACCCGGCGCTCGCTTCCTTCGGGGGCTGGTTATCTCGCCTTCGCCGACGTGACGAGCCTCGTCCGCGGCGGTGGCCCGAACGGCGTGTGGTGGGTGGCGGACGCGTCCGTCGGGACCGGTGCCGCGGGCTCCGGGGCGACGTCCACGCCCTCTCCGGCCGCCGAGTCCTCCCCGGCCGCGAAGTCCGCCCGGGCCGCCAGGTCCTCTTCGGCCGCCGGGGCGACCGGCGCCGCCACTCATGCCGAGCCCGCCGCCTCGGCGAGGACGGCCGCCGCCCGTTCCACCCGTTACACACGTTCCGCTTCACAAGCCGGGTGGACGCTGGTCGTGGTCGCCTCCGACCCGCGCCAGCCGTACGGGCAGGCGGCGGTGCTGGAGACGGCGTCGCTGCTCCGGGGCGGGCGCCCGCTGAACGTCGCGCTCGACGGACTGGCGGCCGGCGGACGGCAGGCCCGGCTGGAGGTCATGACCTGGCCCGGGAAGGCCGGGCCTCGTCGCGACTCCGTGACGCTGCGTGGCTCCAGACCGGTGCTCAACATCCTGACCAGGAACGACGCGCTGCTCTTCGGGGTGGCGGCGATCAGCGTTCCGGCCCTGCGATAGTGCCTGATCCATAACGAAATGGGGGGCAGGCAAGACCAGGACAAACTGGTACGGTCTCCGTGAACGTACGGCATCGGGGCTGGGGCGCACGAGACCCCCATCGTGTCGGCGGGGCCTGAATCGTGCCGATTCACCCTCGTCGCTTCACCGGCTTGATTACCCTGAGATGGCCACGTTGGAAGGGCGGTGTCGCGTGGATCGCTGCGCGTTGTTCGTTGACGCCGGCTACCTGCTGGCGGACGGCGCGCTCGCCGCGCACGGAACCCGTCACCGAGAGTCCGTCTCCTGGGACTATCCCGGACTCCTCCAACTGCTGACCGGCCTGTCCAAGGACCGCACCGGCCTCCCGCTGCTCCGCTGCTATTGGTACGAGGCGACGGTCGAAGGCCGCAGGACGAACGATCACGACGTGCTGGCCGACATCCCCGGGCTCAAGCTTCGCCTCGCCCGGATGCGGCCCGGTCGCCGCGAGGGCGTCGACGCGCAGGTGCATCGCGACCTGATGACGCTGGCGCGCAACAACGCCGTCTGCGACGCGGTGGTGGTCAGCGGCGACGAGGACCTGGCCCAGGTCGTCAGTGACGCGCAGGACCTCGGCATCCGGGTGACCGTCGTCCACATCGCCGTCGAGGGCGGGTGGGCGATCTCCCGCGCCCTGCGCCAGGAGTGCGACGACCTCATCGAGATCGGCGGCGCCCAGCTCATGCCGTACGCCACCCCGAACGCGGGCGCCGACGCGGCCCCCGCGCAGGCCAACGGGCAGCAGCCGGCCCTGAACGGTCAGTCCCGGCACAACGGCTCCGGGCAGCTCGCCGGGGCGGCTACCGGCAACGGCGCGCTGAGCGGCTCCGCGAACGGCGCGTTCGCGCTCGGCGGCGGTCTGAACGGAGCCTCCGGCGGAGGCGTCCCGACGGCCGGCGCTCCGGGCACCGCCGCTTCGGGTGTCGGTGCTTCGGGGGTCGGTGCTCCGGGTGCGGATGCTTCCGGCTCCGGTCCTTCGGGGGCCGGCGCCTCGGGTACCGGTTTTTCGCCGGGCGGTGCGTCCGGTGGCGGCAGCGTCACGCCGGCCTCGTCTCCCGCCCCCTTCTCGTCGCCCTTCTCAGGAGCCGCGCACGCCCGTCCGGCCCAGCCGGCGCTTCCCGCGTACTCGGCCTATCCGGTGGAGCCGCAGCCCGGGCAGCTTCCCGCGCCGTCGCCCATCCCGGCCCCGGCCACGTCGCCCGCCTCGTCGCCGGGCACCTCTCAGACGCCTCCACAGGTCCAGAGCCCGGCACCGGGTTCGCCCCCCGCCTCACCGCCGGCGCACGGCTCGTCCCCGGTGCAGATCTCCTCGCTCGCTCCGATCTCGCCGCCGCCGCTTCCCGCGCCCCTCTCGCCGCCGCCCGGGCAGGTGTCGCCCATACCGGGCGTCTCTCCCGCGCAGAGCCACCAGTCCGAGAGCTCGGGGAACTATTCCGGGGCGTCCGCGGGCGCCTATCCGGCACCGGGCCCGATGCCGCTCGGGCCGTACACGGGGCCGCAGCCCACGCAGTCGCCGTCGCACAGCGCGGGCCCCACCACGACGCTCGCGGAGTCGGTGCAGTCGGCGCACAAGGAGGGGTTCGACTTCGGCGAGTCGGTCGCCCGTGACGCCCCCGTCCTGTGGCTGGAGGCGGTCCTGGCCCGCAAGCCGCGGATGCCCTCCGACCTGGAGGCCCGGCTCCTCCAGGGCTCGTCCCTCCCGATCGACTTCCTCCTCCACGAGGAGGTCCGCCAGGCCCTCCGCCGCGGCTTCTGGGATGCGCTGGAGCGGGCGCGACGCTGAGCCGACCGACGAGCGAGCGGGCGACGGAGGAGTCCCGAGCGAGGACGGAGGCCAGCGGCTTCGGGCGTCTGCTCCCGCCGAGCGGAGCGAGGCTGTCGGGCACTGTGCGGGCGCGACGCTGAGCCGACCGACGAGCGAGCGGGCGACGGAGGAGTCCCGCGCGAGGACGGAGGCCGGCGGCTTCGGGCGTCTGCTCCCGCCGAGCGGAGTGAGGTTGTCGGGCACTGTGCGGGCGCGACGCTGAGCAGGTCGGCGGGCGGATGTCGGGCGGGCGCGGTGTCGGGTCAGGAGAGGGCGTCGAAACCGGCCCTGAGGCGGCCGACGCGTTCGGCGAGGTCGGCCACGGGGCCGGTGAGGTGGGTGTCGCCGGACTTCCCGACCAGTTCGCGTACGCGGGTCAGCTCCTCCTCGACGGCGTCGAGCCGGCGTGACAGTTCGGGCAGCACCTCGGCCTGGTCGGCGCCGTTGGTTTCGGACAGCTCGGAGTTCAGCCGCTCGCGCAGTAGCGACGCCTGTTCGGCGAGCCGCCGGTTCATGTTGTACAGCTCGACGAAGACGGCGACCTTGGCCCGCAGCACCCAGGGGTCGAAGGGCTTGGTGAGGTAGTCGACCGCTCCGGCGGCGTAGCCGCGGAAGGCGTAGTCGGGGGCGCTGTCCACGACGGTCAGGAAGATGATCGGGATGTTGCGGGTGCGCTCGCGCCGCTTGATGTGGGCGGCGGTCTCGAAGCCGTCCATCCCGGGCATGCGGACGTCGAGGAGGATGAGCGCGAACTCGTTGCCGAGCAGGGCCTTCAGCGCCTCCTCACCCGACCTGGCCCGGATGGGGATCAGGTCGAGCGAGCTGAGGATCGCCTCCAGCGCGATCAGGTTCTCTTCGCGGTCGTCGACAAGGAGGATCTTGGCGCGGTCCGGCATCGATCAGGTTCCTTCGCGGTTTTCGGAGGTCGCCTCACGGCCGCGCATCAGCCAGCCGCGCAGGCGCTCGAGCAGCCGGTCGACGTCCACCGGCTTGGGCACGTAGTCGGAGGCTCCGGAGGCGATGCTCTTCTCCCTGTCGCCGCGCATCACCTTCGCGGTCAGCGCGATGATGGGCAGGTCGGCGAACTGGGGCATCTGCCGGATGGCCGAGGTGGTGGCCCATCCGTCCATCTCCGGCATCATGATGTCCATCAGGACGAGGGCGACGTCCTCGTTGCGTTCGAGCTGCTCGATGCCCTCGCGGCCGTTCTCGGCGTACACGACGGTCGAGCCGTGCCGTTCCAGCACGCTGGTGAGCGCGAAGACGTTGCGGATGTCGTCGTCCACGATCAGGATCTTGGCCCCGCTGAGCGGGTCTTCGCCCTGCCAGTCGTGGCCGTTGCTGACCGGCGCGAGCTGGGACACCGGCAGGTCGGTCGGCAGCGGGATCTCGGGCAGGACCTCGTCCCGCTCGGTCTCGGGGGCCTCGCGGACCAGTTCCTCGCTGTGCGCGCCGGTGGCCGTGGCGCCGCCGTCGCGGGCCGCGAGCGGGCCGGAGTACGCGATGGGGAGGAAGAGGGTGAACGTGCTGCCCTTGCCCGGCTCACTGTCGACGTGGATCTCGCCGCCGAGGAGGCGGGCGATCTCGCGGCAGATGGACAGGCCGAGCCCGGTGCCGCCGTACTTGCGGCTGGTGGTGCCGTCGGCCTGGTGGAACGCCTCGAAGATCACTTCGAGCTTGTCGGGCGCGATGCCGATGCCGGAGTCGATCACTGAGAAGGCGAGGATGTTGTCCGACGCCTGGAGCGTCTCGTCGACGTACGGCACGTGCGCGGGGGCGGGGCTGACCTTGAGCTTGACCTCGCCCTTGGGCGTGAACTTGATCGCGTTGGAGAGCAGGTTGCGCAGGACCTGCTGCATCCGCTGCTCGTCGGTGCGCAGCTCGCCGGGCACGGTGGGGTCGACCTCGACCGAGAACGCGAGCCCCTTGTCCTGGGCGAGGGGCGAGAACGTGGCCTCCATGTAGTCGACCAGCCGGGGCAGCGAGAGCTGCTGCGGGTGGATGTCCATGCGGCCGGCCTCGACCTTGGACAGGTCGAGGATGTCGTTGATGAGCTGGAGCAGGGACGAGCCGGCGCCGTGGATGGTCCGGGCGAACTCGACCTGCTGCGGTGTGAGGTTGCCCTCGGCGTTCTCCGTGAGGAGCTTGGCCAGCACGAGCAGGCTGTGCAGCGGGGTGCGCAGCTCGTGCGACATGTTGGCGAGGAACTCGGACTTGTAGCGCGAGGAGACGGCGAGCTGCTCCGCCCGCTCCTCCAGCGTGCGCCGGGCCTGCTCGATCTGGAAGTTCTGGATCTCGATGGCGCGGTTCTGCTTGGCCAGCAGCGCGGCCTTGTCCTCCAGCTCGGCGTTGGACCTGCGCAGCTCCTCCTGCTGGCGCTGCAGCTCGTCGGAGCGCTCCTGCAGCTCGATCGCGAGGCGCTGGGACTCCTTGAGCAGGTCCTCGGTGCGGGAGTTCGCGATGATCGTGTTGATCGTCACGCCGATGGTCTCGACGAGCTGGGTCAGGAAGGCGAGGTGCACCTCGCTGAACTGGTTGAACGACGCCATCTCCAGGACGCCGAGCACCTGGCTCTCGAAGAGGATCGGCAGGACCACGATCTGGGCCGGGGTGGACCTGCTGAGCCCGGTCTCGATCGTGATGTAGTCGGCGGGGACGTTCTCCAGGATGATCTGCTGGGTCTCCAGGGCCGCCTGGCCGACGATGCCCTCGCCGAGGGCGAACCGGTGCCGGGGGCTGGGCCCGGGCTGGATGCCGTACCCGGCGATCAGGGTGAGCTCGCCGTCCACCATGAGGTAGCAGGCGCCGTGGCTGGCGGACACGAGCGGCGTCAGCTCGCTCATGATCAGCCTGGCGACCTCGATCAGGTCGCGGTGGCCCTGCATGAGGCGGGAGATCCTGGCCAGGTTGGACTTGAGCCAGTCCTGCTCCTGGTTGGCCTTCGTGGTGAGCCGCAGATTGCCCACCATCGTGTTGATGTTGTCCTTGAGGTCGGCCAGCTCGCCCTCGGCCTCCGCAGTGATCGACTGGGTGAGGTCGCCCCTGGCGACCGCGCTGGTCACGGCGGCGATCGCGCGCACCTGCGTGGTGAGGCGGCCGGCCAGCTCGTTCACGTTCTCGGTGAGGCCCTTCCAGATGCCTTCGACGCCCTCGACCCGGGCCTGGCCGCCGAGCCGGCCCTCGGAGCCGACCTCGCGGGCGACGCGGGTCACCTCGGAGGCGAACGAGGAGAGCTGGTCCACCATCGTGTTGATCGTCGTCTTGAGCGCCAGGATCTCGCCCTGGGCGTCCACGTCGATCTTGCGGGTGAGGTCGCCGTTCGCGACGGCGGTGGTCACCTCGGCGATGTCGCGCACCTGGTATGTCAGGTTGTTCGCCATCGAGTTGACGTTGTCGGTGAGATCCTTCCAGACGCCGGAGACGCCGAGGACGCGGGCCTGGCCGCCGAGGCGGCCTTCGGTGCCGACCTCGCGGGCGACGCGGGTGACCTCGTCGGCGAAGGCGGAGAGCTGGTCCACCATCGTGTTCATCGTGTCCTTGAGTTCAAGGATCTCGCCCTGGGCGTCGACGGTGATCTTCTTGGAGAGGTTGCCCTGGGCGACGGCGGTGGAGACGGCGGCGATCTGGCGGACCTGCGAGGTGAGGTTGTTCGCCATGAAGTTGACGTTGTCGGTGAGGTCCTTCCAGACGCCGGAGACGCCGCGGACCTGGGCCTGGCCGCCGAGGCGGCCTTCGGTGCCGACCTCGCGGGCGACGCGGGTGACCTCGTCGGCGAACGAGGAGAGCTGGTCCACCATCGTGTTCATGGTGCTCTTCAGCTCGAGGATCTCGCCCTGGGCGTCGACGTCGATCTTGCGGGTGAGGTCGCCGTTCGCGACGGCGGTGGTCACCTGGGCGATGTTCCGCACCTGGTAGGTGAGGTTCTTGGCCATCGAGTTGACGTTGTCGGTGAGGTCCTTCCAGACGCCGGAGACGCCCTTGACCTCGGCGCGGCCGCCGAGGCGGCCTTCGGTGCCGACCTCGCGGGCGACGCGGGTGACCTCGTCGGCGAAGGCGGAGAGCTGGTCCACCATCGTGTTGAGGGTGTCCTTGAGCTCGAGGATCTCGCCCTGGGCGTCGACGGTGATCTTCTTGGAGAGGTTGCCCTGGGCGACGGCGGTGGAGACGGCGGCGATCTGGCGGACCTGCGAGGTGAGGTTGTTCGCCATGAAGTTGACGTTGTCGGTGAGGTCCTTCCAGACGCCGGAGACGCCGCGGACCTGGGCCTGGCCGCCGAGGCGGCCTTCGGTGCCGACCTCGCGGGCGACCCGCGTGACCTCCTCCGCGAAGGCCGAGAGCTGGTCCACCATCGTGTTCACGGTGTTCTTCAGCTCGAACATCTCGCCGACCGCGTCGACGGTGACCTTGCGGCTCAGGTCGCCCCTGGCCACCGCGGTGGTGACGACGGCGATGTCGCGGACCTGCGCCGAGACGCGGCCGGACATCGTGTTCACGGCCTCGGTCAGGTCGCGCCAGCTCCCCGACATGCCGCGCACGTTGGCCCGGCCGCCGAGCTTGCCCTCGGTGCCGACGTCCCTGGTGACCCGCGTCACCTCGGAGGTGAAGAGCGCGAGCTGGTCCACCATGCCGTTGACGGCCTTGCCGAGCCGCCGCACCTCGCCGCGCGCCGCGCGTGAGATGTCGATGCGCCGGGAGAGGTCGCCCTTGGCGACGGCGTCGATCACGTCGGCCACGTCGCTGACCGGGGTGACCAGCGCGTCGATCAGGTCGTTGGTGGCCTCCACGCTCTCGGCCCACTGACCGGTGCCCGGCCCGGGCATCAGCCGCTCGGAGAACTGGCCCTCGCGCACGATCTCGCGCCGTACGCGGGTCAACTCGTTCGCCAGGTGCTCCCGGCGGTCGGCGACCTCGTTGAGGAGGAGACGAATCTCACTGAGGATCCCAGGGGGCGCGTGCGGCACCCGTCGGCGGAAGTCGCCGTCCCGCCACGAGTTGAGCGTGTCGAGCAACGGCCTCAGGTCGGCTTCGGCGTAGCAGATCTCAGATCCTGCCGCCTCACCGTTGGCACGCGACATCGAGCCTCCTTCCCCTGCGGGATTTCCCGGCCCGCGGGCACGCTGAAACAGCGTCGTGCCGGGCACGAACCTCATGCCAGTCTGTCACGTTCCGTGGCATGTAGTCGTCTGCTTGTTTGACGAGGGTCAGGTGGAAGTGTGATAACACGGAATCGGTGACAACTACCCCACGTGCCGTGCTCGCCGCGTCTTTCGCGCCGGGCGACGAAGCCGTACCAGCCGCGAGGCGGTTCACGCGTGAAGTGATGACCGCGTGGGCCGCCATGTCCGTGAGCCACGACGCCGAGCGGCTCGCCGGCGACCTGGTCCATGAGGCGGGCGACGGCCCGTTCGAGGTCATGTGGGTCCACCACGGCGACTCCGTGCAGGTGGAGGTACGTGAGAAGGGCGACGCCGAGGGGCTCGCCCCGCCCACGAACGCCATCTCCTGGGGGATCACGTTCAGCGGCTCCACCCGCACCCGCTGGGCCAGGATCGACCTCCCCGGCGGCGTCGGCCGTACGAGCGACGAGTGGGTGGGCGAGCCGATGCACGGGCCGGGCTGGCTCGGGTTCCTCGCGGACGCCAGCGACCTGCTCGCCGGGACGCTCGACCCCGACATGGTGCCGGCGATCATCGCGCAGATCGTGGTGCCGAGGCTGGCGAGCTGGTGCGCCGTCTACACCATGGAGCACGGCTCGGGCGAGGTGGTCCCGGCCTATCTCTGGCACGCCGACGAGACCCAGATCGACGCGCTGCGCGATGAGCTCGCCGAGATCGTGATGCCGCCGGGCGAGGGGCCGGCCGTGCTGCACGTGGGCGAGTGGCAGGCGCTGGCGTTCCCGCTGACCGCGCGGGGGCGGCGGCTCGGCGTTATGTGCCTGGGCCGCAGCGACCGTTTCCCCGACGAGGTGATGCAGCTCGCCGAGGACCTCTGCCGCCGGGCCGCCCTCGCGATGGACAACGCCCGGCTGTACGCGCAGCAGGCGGCGGCGAACCTGGCGCTCCAGCGCAGCCTCCTGCCGCCCGAGGAGCCGCACACGCCCGGCCTCGACTCGCACGTCATCTACGAGCCGGCCGGGGAGACCAACGAGGTCGGCGGGGACTTCTACGACCTGTTCCCGGTGGGCGACGGCGTCTGGCGCTTCGCGATCGGCGACGTCTGCGGCACCGGCCCCGTGGCGGCCGCGGTCACCGGCCTCGCCCGGCACACCCTCCGGCTGCTCGCCCGGGAGGGGTACGGCGTCGCCGCCGTGGTCGCCCGGCTCAACCAGGCGATCCTGGAGGAGGGCGACCGGGCCAGGTTCCTGACGCTGCTGCACGGGGAGATCACGCGCACGGAGGGCGGGCTCGACATCAGCCTGGTGTCGGCCGGGCACCCCGAGGCGCTCCGGCTGCGGCCGAGCGGGGTGGTCGAGGCGGTGGCGTCGCCGCAGTCCCTGCTCGGCGTCTTCCCCGAGGCCGAGTTCCACGAGGAGAGCGTGCGGCTGGAGTCCGGCGACGTGCTGCTCGGGGTCACCGACGGGGTGACCGAGCGGCGGTGCGGCTCGCGGCTGCTCGACGACGACGGCGGGCTGGCCAAGCTGCTGACCGAGTGCGTGGACCTGTCGGCGCGGGCGGTGGCCGAGCGGATCCGCCGTGCCTGCCAGGATTTCGCGCCGGAGCCGAGCGCCGACGACCTGGCTATTCTCGTTCTGCGAGCGCCCTGATCGCGAAATCGATCTGGAGTGACATCCTGCGGATGCGTTCCGCCACCACCAGGGTGCCGTGCCCGGCGTCGTACCGGTGGACGTGGACGTGGTGGCCGCGCCGGGCCAGGGCGTCGAGATAGCCGTCGATCTGGCGCATCGGGCAGCGGGGGTCGTTCTCCCCGGCGATGACCAGCAGCGGCGCCTGCACCAGGTCGGCGTACGTGATGGGGGAGGAGGCGGCGTAGCGCTCGGGCAGTTCCTCGGGCGGGCCGCCGAGCAGCGCCCGGTGGTGGGCGCGCAGCCGCTCCGCCTCGTCCTCGTACGCGGCCGCGTGGTCGGCGATGGGTGTGGTGGCGATGCCCGCGGCCCAGATCTTCGGCTGGGTGCCGACGCCGAGCAGCGTGAGATAGCCGCCCCACGAGGCGCCGGCGAGGACGAGCCGCTCGGGGTCGACGAGGCCGCGGGCGACCGCCCATTCGCGTACGGCGGTTACGTCGGCCAGCTCGATGTGCCCGACGTCGCCGTGCAGGGCGTCGCGCCAGGCAGAGCCGTACCCGGTGGAGCCGCGGTAGTTGACCCGGATCACGGCGAACCCGCCGTCCACCCAGGCGGCGACGGCGGGCTCGAAGGCGTCGCCGTCCCGCGAGGCCGGCCCTCCGTGCAGGAGGAACACCGCGGGGTACGGCGGGGCGCCGGTCTCGGGCCGGGAGATCAACGTGTGGACGCGCCCGCCGGGCCCCTCGACGTCGGCGTCCTCGACGGGCACCGAGGCGGGGGCGGCGCGACCCGGGTTCATCACCACGTGGCCGTTGCTCGACCTGATCACGGGCGGCTGGGACGCGCTCGACCACGCGTACTCGACGCTGCCGTCGGGGCGCGGGGCCGCCGCTTCGATGACGCCGCGCGGGGTGTCGATGGGGGTGAGCCCGCCGCCGGTCAGGTCGTATCTCAGCAGCTCGGTGCGGCCGCGGTGGTCGTGGACGATGAGCAGGGCGCGGCCGTCGTCGTACCAGGCGGCGTCGATGTCCCCGGGGACGCGGAGCCAGATCTCGCGCTGCTCGCCGGTCAGCGGGTCCCAGACCAGCGGCTCGCGCCGGCCGCGCCGTTCGTGCAGGACGAGCAGCCGGCGGTCGCCGAGCCCCGGGGCGAACGCGATGCCGGTCACGCCCCTGCCGGGGCCGTCGTCCAGCTCGCCGGCCGTGCGGCCGTTCGCCCTGAGCACGCGAAGGGCGGGGTGGCGGGAGTCGCCGTGCTCGCTGTGCTCGATCGCGACGAGCGAGCCGTCGAGGGACATCGCGGCGACGGAGGCATACTCGCCGTGCTCGTAGAGGGTGACCGGGTCCTCCTGGTCGTGGACGAGCAGGACCTGGAAGCCGTCGCGGCCGGACCGGCCGATCGCGGCGCTGCCCGCCACGGAGAGCCCGAGCCCGCCGGGGTGGCCGGGCGGCGCGTTGACGGGGATGTCGGGGCCGCCGGAGAAGCGCTGGCGCATCCACCGGCCGTGCTCGTCGCCCAGGGTGTCGGCGAACCACCAGATCCACTGGCCGGTGGGGTCGATGGCGGCGTGCGCGGTGCCGCCGGGACGGTCGGTGACCTGGCGGGTGCGGCCGGTCGAGCGGTCCCAGGCGTGGATCTCCCAGGCGCCGGAGGCGTCGCTGCGGTAGACCGAGCGGTGGGGCGCCCGCCGGGCCCACATCGGCAGGGTCATGCGTGGCGCCCGGAATCTGGCCTGCCAGCGCTCCTCGGCTTTCACGCGGCCTCCCCTGGATTCGGTGCCGGTGGGATCGCGTCAAGTATGTCCCGCGAATCTGCGGAATCGCCGGAGAACCCGAGGAAGAAAAAGCGGAATTTCCGGCGATATGCCCCTTTGGTATCAGGGGTATCAGCAGGCCCGGGGCACCCAGGTGGTGATCTGGAAGGAGGCGGTCACCCGTACCGGATCGGGCAGGGCGCGGACGCGGTCGGCGAGCGTGCCGGGGTCGGTGTGCCAGGCGCTCGGCCCCATCCCCACCACGGCCTCGACCGCCGGGTGGCCGAGATCGAGCGCGACCTCGACCGCGTCGAGGCCGGTCCGGGCGAACCGGCCGCCGAGCGCCTCCTCCAGCCGCCGTTCCTTGTCCTCGTCCACCGACAGCAGGCCGAGTCGCTCCACCAGGGGGCGCAGATGCCTGGCGGCCGGCGTGACCACCACCAGCGTCCCCCCGGGCCGCAGCACCCGGGCGAACTCGGCGGGGTTGCGCGGCGCGAACACGTTGAGGAGCACGTCCACGCTCACGTCGCGTACCGGGAGCGGGCGCCAGACGTCCGCCACGACGGCGCCGACGCGGGGGTGCGCCCGCGCGGCCCGCTTGATCGCGTGCCGGGAGATGTCGAGGGCGATCCCGGCGGCGCCCTCGGGGAGGGCACGGGCCAGGTAGTAGCCGGTGCCGGCCCCCGCGTCCGCGACGACGGCGGCGTCCGCGCAGAGCCGGGCGAGGCGGTCGGCGAGCGGCGCGTAGTGCCCGGCGGCGAGGAAGTCGGCGCGGGCGGCCACCATCGCCGGGGTGTCGGCCGTGCCGGGGGCCGCCGACCCGGTCAGCAGGCTGACGTATCCCTGCCGCGCGACGTCGAAGCTGTGCCCGCGCCCGCATCGCACCGCGCCCCCGGCCCGCGCCAGCCCTTCGCGGCAGACCGGGCAGATCAGGAGGTCGATCACGTCGGCGAGCATGGGTCCCATCATCCCGCGCCGCCGGTACGCGCGACGATCGGGCTGTTTCGTCCCTATCGTGTGGGCCATGCCGCATGAGATGAGGATCGTGTCCGGTGTCGAGGTCGTCCCGCTGTGCGACGCCGTCGGGCCGATGGGGACGCACATCCGCAAACCACTGCCCGAGATGTTCCCCGGAGGGTCGTTCGAGGAGGGAGAGGGGTGGATCCTGCACTTCCACTGCTACCTGCTGCGGGCGGCGGGCCGTACCGTCCTGGTGGACACGGGGATCGGCGGGACCGGATCGCCGGCGGCGAGCTGGGCGCCGGTGCCGGGGCGGCTGCCCGAGGAGCTGGCCGCCGTCGGCGTCGCACCGGAGGACGTGGACCTGGTCGTCCTCACCCACCTGCACAGCGACCACGCGAGCGGGTGCGTCGGCGGTGACGGCCCCGCGTTCCCCAACGCGCGCCATGCCGTACAGCGGGCCGATCTGGACTGGGCGCGCGGGCCGATGCTCGACCAGGTCGTCGCGCCGCTGCGCGACATGCTCCAGATCCTCGACGGAACGACGGAGCTGCTCCCGGGGATCACCGCCGTCCACACGCCGGGGCACACGCCCGGCCACCAGACGGTCGAGGTGGGCGACCTGGCGCTGAGCGGGGACGTGGTGCTCCACCCGGTGCAGATGCGCGACCCCTCGATCACGTACGTCTACGACGAGGATCCGGAGCTGGCGGTGCGGAGCCGGACGGCCCTTCTCCGCAGGGCCTCGGTGCTGGCCACTGGGCACTTCGCCGACCCCTTCACCCCGGTGCCCGGACCCCGCCCCTGAAGGCCCCTGACGCCCGCGGCGGAGCCCCCGAAGCCGCCGGCGAAGGCCCTGAGGTCGTCGGCGAAAGCCCCGAAGCTACCGGCGAAAAGCCCCCAAAGCGTGATTTTTCCGGACAAGGCGGGATGTGAATTGCGGGTGGGGGCGATGATCCGATAAGCGTTACGGATATGCGAATCATGACGGCTCTGTCCGTGCTGGCCCTCCCCCTCCTCGCGATCCCGGCGCCGGCCCAGGCGGCGGTGAAGCAGGTCGGCGGGGCGACCTTCGTCGGGTACGGGGGATCGGGCGCCAACGTGTACGCGTACCTGCCGGGCAAGGGGTTCACGACGACCAAGGTCGGCGGCAGCGCGTTCCAGTTCTCCGCCGCGCCCGACGGCAAGAAGATCGCCTGGGTCGACGACAAGGGCGGACTGCACGTGACCCAGGGGACGAAGGACACCGTCGTGGCCAAGGGCGCCGTGGCCGGCGTGCCGTGCGCCACCCCGGTCTGGTCGGCCGACTCCACCCGCATCGCGTACGCGATGACCGCCGCCGAGTCGATGGCCCCCATCGCGATCGTCGGCGCCGACGGCAGGAACCGCCGCAAGATCGGCAAGACGTACGGCGTGTGCCACCTCGCCTGGTCGGCGGGCGGCCGCTACCTCGCGGGTTACGCCGGGACGACCGACGGCGTCTTCCTCCTCGACACGACCAACGGGAAGTCGCGGCGCGCGGCGGGGATCAAGCTCGCGAACCACGTCCAGAGCCTGTCACCCGACGGCCGCCGGGTCGTCGTCAACAAGATCGGCGCGAACGCCCCCGGCGGCGACGGCACATGGCCGCTCTCCTTCCGTCCCACGCTGGTGGACACCGTGACGGGCGCGACCATCAAACTGCCGGTCAAGGGCAGCCTCATCGGCGCCCTCTACACGAAGGACGGCCGGCTCGCGGTGCGGGTCAAGGGCGCCAAGAACAACACCATCGCGGTGCTCGACCGGAACCTCAAGGAGATCCAGCGGATCGTCGAGCCCGCCGAGGCCCGCAAGCTCGGCCTGCTCGGCCTGATCCCGTAGGGCGCTGTCCGCAGACGTTCACCGGGACCGGGGGAGCGGAGCGGAAGGCGGCGAGGACCGCACGGGCCTCCGGGCGAAGCGCCGATCCGGCCAAGGTCCGTGGACACCCCACCAGCTTCCGGGCTTTCCAGGCTTTCCAGGCTTTCCAGGCTTTCTGGGTGTCGAGCGACGGCTCGGGCGCGGTGGCCTGCCGGCCTCCGCACCCTGTGCCGCCGTGCCCCGGCGTCAGCCGACCGGGACGGCGACCCGGTCCCGGTCGGGGGCCGGCCGGTCCTCGTCCTCGTCCTCGCCGTGGGAGAGCCGCGGCAGCCACTGGAGCCATCGGGGCAGGTACCAGTTCCAGTCGCCGAGCAGCTTCATCGTCGCGGGCAGCAGCACCGCCCGCACGATCGTGGCGTCGATCAGGACCGCCACCGCCAGGCCGACCCCCAGTTGCATGAACGTCAGCAGCGACAGCGTGGCGAACGTGGCGAACACCGCGACCATGATGAGCGCCGCGCTGGTCACCACGGCGGCCGTGCTCTTGATGCCGTGCGCGACCGCGTCCTCGGTGCGCATGCCCTTGTCGTACGCCTCACGGACCCGGCTCAGGATGAAGACGTGGTAGTCCATCGAGAGCCCGAAGAGGATCACGAACAGGAACAGCGGCAGCCAGTTGGTGATCGTGCCGGTGGAGTGGAAGCCCAGCAGGCTCTCGCCGTACCCCTTCTGGAAGACCAGCACGAGCACGCCGTACGCCGCCGCGACGGACAGCAGGTTGAGCACGATGGCCTTGATCGCGACCACCAGGGAGCGGAACGAGGCCAGCAGCAGCACGAACGCGAACAGCAGCACGAATCCGAACACGAGAGGCAGGCTCCGGCCGAGCCGCTCGTTGAAGTCCATCGACCCCGCCGTGGCACCCGTGACGTGCGCCCCGGGGATGGTCGCGGGGATGACCCGCTCGCGCAGCGTGCGTACGGCGTGCTCGGAGACGGCGTCGGAGCCGGTGCCCTTGATGCCGACGGCGATCCGCGCGACGGTCTTGTCCGGGTTGACCGAGACGGCGAACGGCTCGTTCGCCACGCCGGTCGCGAACGCCCGCTTCTTGAACTCGGCGATCGCCGAGGTCATCTCCGGGGTCGTCACGTCGGCCGCCTTGAGCACGACGACGGCGGGCTCGTTGCCGCCGGGGAAGGCCGCGTCGATCCGCTTGAAGGTCTGCGCGATCGCGTAGTCGCCCTGGAGGTCGTCGATGGTCTGCGGGCCGGTCTTCAGCCCGGCGGCGGGGATCGCCAGCGCCACGAGCAGGCCGCCCGCCAGCAGGGCGGAGATCGCGGGACGGCGCAGCACCGGGCCGAGGACCGCGCCCCAGAAGCGGCTCTCGCCGCCGCGTACGCCGAGGACGCGCCGCCAGGTGACCCGGCCGCGGGTGGCTGCGCGGACCGCCCCGTGGACCACGCGCGCGTCGATCTTGTCGCCGATGAGCGAGAGCAGCGCGGGCAGCACGGTCAGCGAGCCGACCACGGCTGTCAGCACCACGAGGATCGTGCCCTCGGCGAAGCCCATGAAGACGCCGTTGCCGGTGAGGAACATCCCCGCCATGGCGACGATCACCGTGACGCCGGAGACGAGGACGGCCCGGCCCGACGTGGCGGCCGCGATCTCCATGGCCCTGCGCCGGTCGCGGCCCTTCGCCCGCTCCTCCCGCTCGCGCATGATGTAGAAGAGCGAGTAGTCGACGCCGACCGCCAGGCCGATCAGCAGCATCACGTTGGTCGTGGCGTCGTCCACGTGCAGGAGGTGGCTGGTCAGGGCCAGCAGCCCGGTGGCGGAGAAGATCGCCGTCATCGCGAGGGCGACCGGGACCACCGCGGCCAGCAGCGCGCCGAACGCGGCGAGCAGGATGCCCAGGGTGATCGGCAACGACAACTGCTCGGCCCGGACGAAGTCCTTGTCGATCGCCTCGCCGACCAGCTTGTCCGAGCTCGCGCCGCCCGCCTGCTCGATCAGCAGGGCGGGGTGCGCGGAGGCCACCCCGGCCACCGCGTCGAGCACCGGCTGGACCCGGTCCTTGGCCGTGCGGCCCTCACCCTTCATGTCGAACTGGACCAGTGCCGTCCTGCCGTCCTCGGTGACCGGCGACGGCTCCTTGTCGTACGGCGTGCGCACGTGCTCGACCTGGCCGGTGGCCTCGACTGCCTTCTTCACGTCGGCGACGGCGTCGCGGAACCCCTTGTCCCTGACGGTCATCGTGCCGCTCCGCAGGAGGACGACCTCGCTCGCGACGTCCCTGAAACCGGCGCCGTCGAGGATGCGTCCGGCCTCCCGGGAGTCCCCATTTGCGCTCTCGTAGGACTTCATCTTCGCGACGCCCACCGCGTTCCCCACGAGGACCGAGGCGATGACGAACGAGGTCCAGATCAGCAGTGCCCACCATCTGTGGCGGGCGCTCCACCCTCCGATGGACGCGGCGATGTTCCCGCGGCGGCGTTTCGGCGTTTTCACACTTCGACGGTAGGAAACGGTCGGGGCCCCGACCTCGGGCTGGAAGACCAATCCGCGCTACTGCCTGCGGCGGAAGTGAGCGCCGTGCGCCTCCGCCTCGCGATCTAATGGACACCCCTGGGAGCCGCCTCGGGGACACCCTGACCCGGTCCCGAGAAGGGGCGCGCGGCCGTCGGCCCGGGGCCTTGCACCCGGACCTGAGCGCGCCCTGGGCGCCCACGCGGATGCGGCGGTCCGGGAGGGGCCCGGCATAAGCTCGTCCCATGTGCGTCTCCTGCCGTGCGGCCCGCCCATGATCCCGCCCGACGTGTTCTACGCCGGGCTGCACAAGGTGGTCGCCGCCGCCGCCGGCTTCATCACCGATCCCGAGGGCCGGGTGCTGCTGGTCAAGCCGAACTACCGCGACCACTGGGGCTGGCCGGGCGGCCACGTCGACGAGGGCGAGTCGCCGGAGGCGGCCTGCGGGCGCGAGTTGCGTGAGGAACTGGGCCTGAGCCTGCCGGTCGGCCCGCTGCTCGTCGTCAACTGGGTCGATCCGCTCGACGACCGGCCGATCCCGCTGGTCCACTTCCTGTTCGACTGCGGCACGCTGGCGGACGGCGACGGCGTCGTCCTCCAGGAGGAGGAGCTCGACGGCTTCGGCTTCTTCACCGCGCGTGAGGCCGACGCGCTCATGCCGTCCTATCTGTCCGCCCGGCTGCACGCCGCCCAGGCCGCGCGTACGGCGGGGAGCGTCGTCTACCTGTCTCCCTGACCACACGCTGCCCAAAGTCCGATTAGTCCGGTCTGTCGGTGGAATGTCGTTGAAGAACGGTTGACGACGACGGGCGGGAACCTATGAGCGAGCCGGGATACAGGGAGCAACTGGAGCGCGTGGACGCGGATCTGGCGCGGATGCGCCAGGAGGTGGCGGAGATGCGCCGTGAGATCGGCGAGCGCAGCGCCGGCGCCACGGACGCGGCCGAGATGGCCACCGTCTTCACGAACGTCGAGCAGCAGGAAGCGTTGATCGAGGACCTGGAGATCAGGCGCAGGCAACTGCTCCAGCGCCTCGAGAAGGAATGAGCACGTCGATCGCCGGCGACGCGCGGGCGCTGACCGACCATGCGCCGCCGCCGACGGCGTGTCCGCGGAACGCGCGGCGAGCCGATCAGCCTGCGGCGGGGCCGGTCAGGCCGCGGTGGTGCGGCCACTTCCGGTCAGCCCGCTGCGGTGCGGTCGCTTCCGGTCAGCTCGGCGAGACGGGATTCCGCCGCGTCCCACAACCCGCCGTCGCCTCGCGGCTCGTAGGTCACGAGCCGCTCGCTGTGCCGTACGAGAGCGCGGATGTCGCGGACCTCGCCCCGCGCCCTGGCCTGGACCAGCGCGTTGCCGAGCGCGGCGGCCTCCACCGGGCCCGCGACGACGGGAAGGCCGGTGGCGTCGGCGGTCATCTGGCACAGGAGCGCGTTGCGCGCACCGCCGCCGACGACGTGCACGACGTCCGCCTCCTGGCCGCTGAGCCGTACGGCGGCGCGGAGCGTGCGGCGGTAGGCGAGGGCCAGGCCCTCCAGCACGACGCGTACGGCCTCGCCCCGGCCGTCGGGCGGGCGCTGCCCGGTGCGCGCGCATAAGGCGTCGACGCGGCCCGGCATGTCGCCCGGGGGCAGGAACGCCGGGTCGTCCGGGTCGATGACGGCCGCGAACGGCCGGGCCCCGGCGGCGGCGTCGAGCAGGCCGGGCAGGTCGCTCTCGCCCCAGGCGCGCAGGCACTCCTGGAGGATCCACAGGCCCATCACGTTCCGCAGGTAGCGGACGGTGCCGTCCAGGCCGCCCTCGTTGGTGAAGTTGGCGAGCCGGCTCGCCTCGGTGAGGACGGGCCGGGGCAGTTCGAGGCCGACCAGCGACCAGGTGCCGGACGAGATGTAGGCGAACCGGTCGCCGTTCGCCGGAACGGCGGCCACGGCGGAGGCGGTGTCGTGCGAGGCGACCGCGGTGACCGCGGTCGCGACGGGCAGGCCGGTCTCGGCCGCGACGCTCGCGCGGAGCGTACCGGCGGGAGCGCCCGGCGGCCGCAGCTCGGGCAGGATCCGGGACGGGATGCCCAGCCGGGCGGCGAGGTCGTGCGCCCAGGACCGGGCGCGCACGTCGTACAGGCCGGTGGTGGAGGCGTTGGTGACCTCGGCGCCGACGGAGCCGGTCAGCCAGTACGTGAGCAGGTCGGGGATCAGCAGCAGCGTCTCGGCCCGATCGAGGGCCGGGTCGGCGAGGAGCTGGTAGATCGTGTTGAACGGCAGGAACTGGAGGCCGCCGACCTGGTAGAGCGTGGCCGCGCCCAACTCGGCGGAGACGCGCTCCATGATCCCGGCGGTTCGCTCGTCGCGGTAGTGGACGGGGTTGCCGATCAGTCGCCCGGCGTCGAGCAGGCCGTAATCGACCGCCCAGGAGTCGATGCCGATCGAGTCGACCGCCCCGGCCTTCGCCAGCCCGTCGAGCACGCCCCGATAGAGCGCGAGGACATCCCAGTGGAGGGCGCCGCCGGCGCGGACCGGCCGGTTGGGGAAACGGTGCGTCTCGGCGAGGTCGAGCCGGTCGCCGTCGACCCGCACGGTCATCACCCGGCCGCTGGACGCGCCGAGGTCGACTGCCGCGTAAACGCTCATTGCGTACCTTTCAGCGGGGGGAGCCGGTCGACTCGCGCACGACGAGCTCGGGCTGGAACATGATCTGCCGGTGGGCGTGGGTGTCCGGGTTGTCGCACTCGTCGAGCAGCAGCTCGGTGGCGATCTGGCCGAGCCGGTGCGCGGGCTGCCGGATCGAGCTGAGCGACACGGCGGAGGCCGCGGTGAAGTCGATGTCGTCGTACCCGATCAGGGCGACGTCGCCGGGGACGCGCACCCCGGCGAGGAGCAGACCGCGCAGCAGGCCGAGGGCGAGCAGGTCGTTGGCGCAGAAGACGGCCTCGGGCAGGCGGCCGGCGGCGAGCATGCGCTCGGCGGCGACCTGCCCGGCGCGGGCGGTCATGGCCGGCATGGCGACCACCTCCAGCACGTCGGCGGGGTCGAGCCCGGCCGCGAGCACGGCCCGCCGCGCGCCGGTCGCCCGCTCGCGGCACTGCCGGATGGTCAGCGGGCCGGTGAGGTGGCAGATCCGCCGGGAGCCGCGTTCGAGGAGGTGGGACGTCGCCATCTGGCCGCCGCCCTCGCCGTTGACGGTGACGGAGCACTGGTCGGGGCGGTGCGCCGGATGGTCCACGAGGACGACGCTGATGCCGCGCTCGCGCAGCCGGTCGAAGCGGGCGGGATCGTCGTCCGACGGCGTTATGAGGACGCCGCGCACCCGCTGCTCGGCCAGGACGTGCAGGTTGCGCTCCTCCTTCTCGAGCGAGCCGGCCGAGTTGCCGAGGATCACCGCGTACCCGAGCGCGCTGGCGGTCTCCTCGACGCCCGCCGCGACGTCGGTGAAGAACGGGTTGCCGATGTCCATCACGGACAGGCCGATGGTCCGGCTGTGGCCGGCGCGCAGTGTGGACGCCGAGCCGTGCCGGACGAAGCCCAGCTCGCGTATGGCCTCCTCGACGCGCTCGCGGGTGGCCGGGGCCACCAGTTCCGGCCGGTTGAGCGCGTTGGAGACCGTGCCCGGAGACACCCCCGCGCGCTGGGCGACCTCCTTGATGGTCACGGTGCCCAACTGCCCTCCTCGATCGCCATTCCATTAAAACGTGTTAGCGGAATTTGGCAAGACCCTAGCGGTATTCGCAGGTCAGTACGGACTTCTGTGTCGCACGGAAAGCTCGGTAGCGGTGGAAACGACCGGCTCACCCCTCATTGACAAGGCCCAATGTGGCCCATTACCTTCCGAGGCGTTCGCTAAAACGTTTTTAGAAAGAGGTGGGCGCGGTGACCGAGCCGCCGGGAGGGAACACGCCGCCCGTCCTGGCACGGCCTGCTCGTCGGCTATCTGGAGACCGACGACTTCGAGGCGGCGAAGGCCGCGATGGCCGGGCGGGAGGTCAGCGCCCGCTGGCAGGCCGAGATGGCGCCCTTCTTCGAGGATCTCGACGGCGCGCCGGACGAGGGCATGGTCGCCCTCCGCGAAGTTTTCCATCTCGACTGAACCCGGGGGTTCGATGAGCGACATCAGGGCGGCGCTGCGGCGGCAGTCCATCGAGACGCCGTCATGGGCATACGGCAACAGCGGCACCCGGTTCAAGGTGTTCGCACAGGAGGGCGTGCCGCGCGACCCGTACGAGAAGCTGGCGGACGCGGCCCAGGTGCACGCGTTCACCGGGATCGCGCCGAGGGTCTCGCTGCACATCCCGTGGGACCGGGTCGACGACTACGGCGACCTCGCCCGGCACGCGGCCGACCTGGGCGTGCGGATCGGCGCGATCAACTCCAACGTGTTCCAGGACGACGACTACCGGCTCGGCAGCGTCACCAACCCGGACCAGGCGGTGCGCCGAAAGGCCCTGGACCACCTGCTGGAGTGCGTGGACATCATGGACCTCACCGGGTCGGACACGCTCAAGCTGTGGTTCTCCGACGGGACGAACTATCCCGGCCAGGACGACATCCGCGCCCGGCAGGACCGGCTGGCCGAGGCGCTCTCGGCCGTGTACGACAGCCTGGGGGAGGGCCAGCGGTTCCTGCTGGAGTACAAGTTCTTCGAGCCCGCGTTCTACGTGACGGACGTGCCGGACTGGGGCACGGCGTACGCGCACTGCCTGCGGCTCGGGCCGAAGGCCCAGGTCGTGGTGGACACCGGGCACCACGCGCCGGGGACGAACATCGAGTTCATCGTGGCGTTCCTGCTCCGCGAGGGGAAGCTCGGCGGGTTCGACTTCAACTCCCGCTTCTACGCCGACGACGACCTCATGGTCGGCGCGGCCGACCCGTTCCAGCTCTTCCGCATCATGTACGAGGTCGTCCGGGGCGGCGGGTACGGCCCGGACTCGGGTGTGGCGTTCATGCTCGACCAGTGCCACAACATCGAGCCGAAGATCCCGGGCCAGATCCGTTCGGTGATGAACGTCCAGGAGGCCACCGCCAAGGCGCTGCTGGTGGACGGCGGCGCGCTCGCCGCCGCCCAGGCGGCCGGTGACGTGCTGGGCGCGAACGCGGTGCTGATGGACGCCTACAACACCGACGTCCGGCCGCTGCTCGCGGAGGTGCGCGAGGAGCAGGGGCTGGACCCCGACCCGATGGCGGCCTACGCCAGGTCGGGCTACTTCGAGAAGATCCGCGCCGAGCGGGTGGGCGGTCGCCAGGCCGGCTGGGACGC
This sequence comes from Microtetraspora niveoalba, assembly GCF_001570405.1. Classification (GTDB taxonomy): domain Bacteria; phylum Actinomycetota; class Actinomycetes; order Streptosporangiales; family Streptosporangiaceae; genus Microtetraspora; species Microtetraspora niveoalba. The sequence goes on from NZ_BBYM01000034.1 coordinate 22,513, forward strand.
CTGACACCATCGTGGGTGTCTTGACACACTTTGGGGGGATATTTCGTGATTTCGCCGGTTGAAGAGCTGCTGAACCGGTCGCACGCGCTCGGAGCCGACCCGCGGAACACCAACTTCGCCGGGGGCAACACCTCGGCCAAGGGCGTGGCCGTGGACCCGGCGACCGGCACGGACGTCGAGCTGATCTGGGTCAAGGGGTCGGGCGGCGACCTCGGCACGCTGACCGAGGCCGGCCTCGCCGTACTGCGCCTGGACCGGCTGCGCGCGCTGACCGGCGTCTACCCGGGCGTCGAGCGCGAGGACGAGATGGTCGCCGCGTTCGCCTTCTGCGCGCACGGTAAGGGCGGGGCCGCGCCGTCCATCGACACCGCCATGCACGGCCTGGTCGAGGCCGCGCACGTGGACCACCTGCACCCCGACGCCGGCATCGCCATCGCGACCGCCGCCGACGGCGAGGAGCTGACCCGGCGCATCTTCGGCGACCGCGTCGTCTGGGTGCCCTGGCGGCGGCCCGGCTTCCAGCTCGGCCTGGACATCGCCGCGATCAAGGCGGAGAACCCGCGGGCCATCGGGTGCATCCTCGGCGGCCACGGCATCACCGCCTGGGCCGACACCTCCGCCGAGTGCGAGGCCAACTCGCTGGAGATCATCCGCACCGCCGAGGCGTACATCGCCGAGCACGGGAGGCCCGAGCCGTTCGGGCCGGTGCTGCCCGGCTACGAGCCGCTGCCGGAGGAGGAGCGGCGCGCCCGCGCCGCCGCGCTGTTCCCGATCATCCGGGGGCTGGCGAGCACCGACCTCCGGCAGGTCGGCCACTTCACCGACACCCCCGAGGTGCTGGACTTCCTGTCCCGGGCCGAGCACCCGCGCCTGGCCGCGCTCGGCACGTCCTGCCCGGACCACTTCCTGCGCACCAAGGTCGTCCCGATGGTGCTCGACCTGCCCGCCGGGGCGCCGCTCGACGAGGCCGTCGCCCGGCTGCGCGAGCGGCACGCCGCCTACCGTGAGGAGTACCGCGCCTACTACGAGCGGAACGCGGTGCCCGGCTCGCCCGCCATGCGCGGCGCCGACCCGGCGATCGTGCTGGTGCCCGGCGTCGGCATGTTCTCCTTCGGCAAGGACAAGCAGACCGCCCGGGTCGCCGGCGAGTTCTACCTCAACGCGATCAACGTGATGCGCGGCGCCGAGGCGCTCTCCACGTACGCGCCGATCCCCGAGGTGGAGAAGTTCCGCATCGAGTACTGGGAGCTGGAGGAGGCCAAGCTCCGCCGCCTCCCCGCGCCCAAGCCGCTGGCCGGGCGGGTCGCCCTGGTCACCGGCGGCGGCTCCGGCATCGGCGCCGCCACCGCTCGCAGGCTCGCCGCCGAGGGCGCCTGCGTCGTGGTCGCCGACCGCGACCTCGCCGCCGCCGAGAAGGTCGCCGCCGAGCTGGGCGCCCGCGCGTACCGGCCGGCGGACGCGGCGGTGGCCGCGGGGGTGGACGTGACCGACGAGGAGCAGATCGCCGCCGCCTTCCGTGCGGCCGTGCTGGCCTTCGGCGGCGTCGACCTGATCGTCAACAACGCCGGCCTGTCGTTGTCGCGTTCGCTGCTGGAGACCACCGTCCAGGACTGGGACCTCCAGCACGACGTCATGGCGCGGGGCTCGTTCCTGGTCTCCCGGGAGTCCGCCCGGATCATGATCGACCAGGGCATGGGCGGCGACATCGTCTACATCTCGTCCAAGAACTCCGTCTTCGCCGGGCCGAACAACGTCGCGTACGGCGCGGCCAAGGCCGACCAGGCGCACCAAGTGCGCCTGCTCGCGGCCGAGCTGGGCGAGTACGGCATCCGCGTCAACGGCGTCAACCCCGACGGCGTGGTCCGCGGCTCCGGCATCTTCGCCTCCGGCTGGGGCGCCAACCGGGCCGCCGTGTACGGCGTGCCGGAGGAGAAGCTGGGCGAGTTCTACGCCCAGCGGACCCTGCTCAAGCGCGAGGTGCTGCCGGAGCACATCGCCGCGGCGGTCTTCGCGCTCACCGGCGGAGACCTGTCGCTCACCACAGGGCTGCACATCCCGGTGGACGCCGGCGTGGCTGCCGCCTTCCTCCGCTAGGAGCGGCGCCGGGAACGGCGTGCGTCTCGTAAGGGGCGGCGTGCGCGCGGCGGGGACGGCTCCGCCGCGCGCACGGGGCTCCAGGTTCGACCCCTGGCGCAGCGGGAAGAGGGAACGCCATGACGGAGGCCCGCGAGCTCCTGAACAGGCACACGGCCGCGTTCAACGACCACGACATCGAGGCGCTCCTGCGGGTCGTCAGCCCAGGGGCCGTGTGGATCAGCCCGGAGGGCCCCGCCGAAGGGCACGAGGAGATCGCCTCCCACATCGGGCAGTTCTTCACCGCGTTCCCCGACGTCCGCGCGGTGGTCTGGGAGACGATCGACCACGGCGACCTGGCGGCCGAGGAACTGATGATGGTGGGCACCCACGGGGGGACGTACCTGATGCCCGGGGGACGGGCCGTCCCGGGGACCGGCCGGCCCATCCAACTGCGCTGCTGCTCCATGTGCACCGTCGAAGACGGCCTGATCGTCAGCCTGCGCTTCTATTTCGACCAGTTGGAGCTGCTCGCCCAGCTCGGATTGTTGCCGGACTCACAGGTGTGAGCGCACCGGCAGCTCGAACCACACGACCTTGCCGGTGAGCGTCGGGACGCTGCCCCAGCAACAGGAGAGCCGCTCGACCATGTTCAGGCCGCGGCCCCGCTCGTCGTACGGGTCCGCCTCGTGGAGGCGCGGCGGCCTGCGGTCGGTGTCCTCGACCTCGCCGCGCAGCAGGCCGTCCTCCAGCGAGAGGGAGAGCTGGACGGGGCCCTGGGTGTGCCGCAGCGCGTTGGCGGCCAGCTCGCTGACCAGCAGCTCGACGGTGTCGATCGTGTCGTCCGGCAGACCCCACTTGGTGAGCCGGGCGCGGGTCACCCGCCGGGCCATGCACGTCGAGGACAGCCGCTGGGGCAGCTCCCACGTGGCCGTGCGCTCCTCGGGCTCCGGCTCGCGGGCCGGGCCTCCGGCCGAGGACGCGGTCGGTGCGCCTGCCCACTCGCGGTCCCAGTCCACAGCCCAGGTCCGCCCGGCGGAGAACGGAAAGGCCGACGGGGAGTTCCGAACACCCGCCGCCGCGATGTCGATGGTCATGCCGCACACCCCGAAAGCTTCCGATCGGCCGGGACACTGCGCCCGTCGGGCAGCAGCTCGCCGCTGTCGTCGAAGACCACCACGCCGTTGCAGAGCAGCCCCCATCCCTGTTCCGGGTGGTACGCCACCAGGACCGCCGCCTCGTGGTCGGAGGCGGACGCGGGAGGACAGGAAGGCTGGTGCTGGCACATGTCGGTGTCCTCGGTAGATCCTCGCTGGTCGTCGTGGCCGGTCGCCGTGGTTTTCTTCCACCATCAGGATGCCGAACGGCGCCCCCCGGTCGTGAGGGGATAAACCCCCATATGGGTACGTATCCTCAGCTACGTACCTGAGCTAAGGGATGGTAATGCGCTCGCGGGCGGGGGTGGGGGCCGCCGGTCGCCGCTTCGCCAGGCGCCGTCCGAGCCGCTGCATCGGCAGTTCGACGAACCGGTACGTCAGCCAGCTCACGCCGCAGACTCCGGCGAGGACGGCGAGGCCCAGCCCGAGCTGGACGAGCGGGGGGAACCTGAGCGGGTTGCCCATGACGAGGAAGAAGATCCGCAGCACCGGCATGTGCAGCATGTAGACGGAGTAGCTGATCAACCCCAGCCAGGCAAGCGCGTACGGGATCCGGCGGCCGCGCAGGGCGTAGAACAGGCCGAACGTGCCCGCGGCCAGCGCGACCGTCATCAGGTTGGCCATGCCGTTGACCGTGACCGGCTTCATGAAGGGCGTCAGGCAGACCAGGAAGGCGACCCCCAGGATCGGCCACATCCCCGACGCCTCGCCCCGCTCCCATCGGTAGATCACCGTGCCGGTGAACATGACCGCCAGGACCATCGCCCCCTGCCAGGGCACCCGGCTGCCGACCACGATCAGCCCGATGGCGAGGACGCCCAGCGCGGCGGCCCCCGCCGTACGGACCCGGCCGGCGCCGAACAGCACGCCGCCGAGACCCGCCGCGATCACCGCGAGCACGACGACCGGCACGACCGGGCCGCCGAGCAGGCCCCGGGCCGGCATGACGAACGCCACCAGCACCGACAGCGCCGCGAACGACAGGGCGAAAAGGCCGCTCCGCCGGTGCACGCCCGCCACGAAAAGGGCCGTGACGAGAAGGTAGAAGACCATCTCGTACGAAAGCGTCCACATCGGCTCGGTGAACGCCCACGAGCCGGTTACCTCCATGAGCATCGTGATGTGCCCGATGGGGTCGATGTTGGCGCGCAGCGGCTGGATCGGCGTCATCGCCACGACGATGGCGATGGTGAGGACGTACAGCGGATAGAGGCGGAACAGCCGGCCGACCCAGAACGCCCGCACGTCGCCCCTGCGCTCCAGCGAGGCGGGGATGATGTAGCCGCTGACCAGGAAGAACACCAGGACGCCGTAGTTTCCCATGTTGAACCAGGTCGGCCTGAGGTCGGGCAGGAAGCGGTACGTCATGTGTTCGAGGAGCACCGCTGTCGCACCCACGCCACGCAGGGCGTCGAGCCATCTATATCTGGTTATGGGAACCTGATCGTCAATAGGCACTTATGTCACATTAAACGATGCTCCACGGTGCTCGCAGAAGAGTTCCCGGTTTGGCCGGATATAGCGGGAGGCGTCGTGATCCGTACGTTCTGATCCACGGTCCGCACCGGAGGCCCGCCACGCGTGCCACCGGTGGACCGCGCCTACCTCGTGCGGCGCAGCAGGAGCGAGACGAAGCCCAGGACACGCCGGTAGCCGTTCAGCCACATCTCGCGATGGGCGAGGGCCGCCTCGCGCGCCGCCTCGCCGTCGGGGCCCGGGTGCTCCTCGGCCCACCGCAGGAGCGTGCCGGTCCAGGACCACTCGTAGTCGTCCCACTCCGCGAGCTCACTGGTGTGCGCGTACACGGTGACGTAGCCCGCGTTCTCCGCACGCGCCACGGTCCCCCCGAGATCGGCGTACTCGTCCGGGTCGTCGACCAACTGGGCGGCCAGCTCCGGCGTGGGCGGGCTCTCCCAGAAACCCTCTCCCACGAGGGCGAGGCCGCCGGGCCGCAGGAACCCGGCGACGGCCTCCATCGTGGGGACGAGCCCGCCGAAGACGTGGGTCGACCCCACGCACATCACCAGGTCGTACGGCTCCCCGCCGGTCGCCTCCGGGGTCCGCGCGGCTCCCGTTCCCCTGCCGGACGTCTCGGGGACCCGGGTCTCGCCGTCGCCGGCGCCCGGCAGGCCGAACTCGGTCGCGGAGACCCGGTGCAGGCGGATGCGATCGGCCACACCCCGCTCCTCGGCGGCCCGGGTGGCCGAGGCGAGGGCGTGCGCGGAGACGTCCACCCCGTCCGCCGTCGCGTCCGGATAGAGGGCGAGCGCCCGCAGCGTCCACTCCGCCGCGCCGCACCCCAGGTCGAGGATCCGCGCGTCCTTGGGCAGCTTCGCCCGTACGAGCAGGCGGTCGATGTGCTCCTCGCTGATGGGCGACGCGACGGGGTGGTCGGCGTGGGCGATGTGGCTGATCAGATCACGTTCCATGTGTGAACCTTTTCGTGCGCCAGGCCCGAGTCGCCACTGGATATCCGGTTGTCGTGGTTTGTCGGGGCTGCACGACGGCACGCCGCGAGGTGCCGCCCTGGCGACGTTCGCCCAGCTCGCCGGGGTTCTTCACCCGGCATCCGAGCTGGCGCGACCTAGCGCCGTACCTCCGCGGGGTCGCCGAGACGCGCCGTGCCGGGCCGGGTCACCCGCATGATCACGCCGAACTTGTTCTCGTGCGCCCCGATGAGGTGCTTCTGCAGCTCGGGCCAGCGTTCCCGCCCGTACGGGTCCCAGCTCGGCACCGCGCAGCGGATGCACGGCCCCGCGTGTGCGCCTGTCACTTCGAGGACCGCGTCACCCACCGTGATCACGGTGCCCTCGGTGAAGGTCTCCTCGGCGAACGCGGGCATGTCCGTGGCCAGGTGGACGTTGGGGCGGAACCTGTTCAGTTCGACCTTCGCGTCGAGCTCCTCCTCCAGGCCGCGCAGCGACGCCTCGAAGGTGACCAGCACCGTCGGGCCCCGGTCCTGCTGGCCGTCCTGCGCCCGCAGCGACAGCGGCACGCCGTACGACTCGGTCAGCTCGGCGGGCAGGCCGGGATCGTCCCACGCCCAGGGCACGCCGCCGGGTGAGTAGAGGATCGGAGGGCCGGGCGGTTCGGGGGAGCCGTCGCAGGTGGCCGGGTAGGCGGCCTCCCAGGCCAGCATCGGCGGCGACTGGCGCACCGTGAGCCGCTTACCCGCGTGGGCCGGACGTTCGTCGATCAGAGCGTAGGCGCGGTCGCCGGCCAGACCGCGATGGTCCAGCAGAGCGGTGGTGAGGGACTCTCCGCGCAAGGACTTGACCGGCCAGCGGAAGAGGCCGTCCACGGTTCCGCGATGCATGCCCACGATCCTATGCAGCCACCGCGCCGACGAAGGGCGGCGGTCCCGTCGTCGATCCCGGCGGCGGCCCGGTCCGTGTGTGGCGCGGCGGCGCCCGCGACGCCGAACGAGGAGCCGGGGTCAGCGGCGCCGCGCGAAGCGGTCGGTCGCCTCGATCAGGCGGTCCAGGATGCCCGGCTCGGTGTAGGCGTGCCCGGCGTCGTCCACCATGTGGAACTCGGCCTCGGGCCAGGCCCGGTGCAGATCCCAGGCGGTCGCCGCCGGGGTGCACATGTCGTAGCGTCCCTGCACGATGACGCAGGGGATGTGCCTGATCCGGTCGACGTCCCGGAGCAGTCGCCCCTCCTCGAAGAACCCGCCGTTCACGAAGTAGTGGTTCTCGATCCGGGCGAACGAGACCGCGTAGCCGTCCTCGGCGTGCTTGGCGACGAGCCCGGGGTCGCGGCGCAGCGTGATGGTCGAGCCCTCCCACACGCTCCACGCCCGCGCGGCGGAGATCCGTACGGCCGGGTCGGGGTCGTTCACCCGCCGGTGGAAGGCGGCGATGAGGTCGTCGCGCTCGTCCTCCGGGATCGGCGCGACGTAGCTCTCCCACAGGTCGGGATAGACCATGGACGCGCCCTCCTGGTAGAACCAGCGCAGCTCGGACGGCCGCAGTGTGAAGACGCCGCGCAGCACCAGCTCGGAGACCCGGTCGGGATGGCTCTGCGCGTACGCCAGGGAGAGCGCGCTGCCCCACGAACCGCCGAACACCATCCAGCGGTCGATCCCCAGATGCTCGCGGAGCCGTTCCATGTCGGCGACGAGGTTCCAGGTGGTGTTGAACTCCAGCGACACGGCCGGGTCGGACGCGTGCGGGAGGCTCCGCCCGCAGTTGCGCTGGTCGAAGAGCACGATCCGGTACGCCTCCGGGTCGAACTGCCGGCGGTGGTCGGCGGTGCAGCCGCTCCCCGGGCCTCCGTGGAGCATGACGACGGGCTTGCCCTCCGGGTTGCCGCACACCTCCCAGTAGATCTGGTTGCCGTGGTCGACGGAGAGCAGGCCGGAGTCGTGGGGCTCGATCGGCGGATAAAGCGTCCTCATGAGCGGCATTATCGGGGCTCCTCCGCTTCCGTACGGTGCGGCGGCGTCCTGGAGCGATCAATAAAACCCCAAGTGGCGGATAGCGGCGATGTCACCGGGTAGGGCGAACAAACCGGATAAATCACTCTTCAGGAGATGACATGAGGTTTCTCGTCCGGCCACATCAGATCCCCGTACGGCTGGCCACCGGGCTGTTCATGCTGAACTCGGGACTCGGCAAGGCGTCGGCGGACGAGCAGACCGCCGCCGGGCTGCACGGGATGGCCTCGGGAACCTATCCCTTCCTTAAGGACATGGACCCGATGACCTTCGTCAAGCTGCTGTCCAAAGGCGAGATCGCGCTCGGCGTGGCGTTGCTGCTCCCGGTCGTCCCCTCCGTTCTCGCCGGGGCCGCGCTCACCGCGTTCGCGGGCGGGCTGATGGGCCTGTACCTGAAGACGCCGGGCCTGCGTCAGGAGGGCAGCCTGCGGCCGACCCCGGAGGGAACCGCCATCGCCAAGGACACCTGGCTGGTGGGCATCGGAGCCAGCCTTCTCTGCGAGGAGCTCGGCCGCCGCGACTGACGCCGCGACTGACGCCGCGACCGACATCCCGACCGACACGGCGGACATCCGGACCGACGCCGCCACACATCCGGTGCGACGCCGCGACACATCGGACCGACATCCGGCCCGACGCCGGGCCGACGCCGTGCCCGGCGCCCGGGGCCTGACCGGCTGCGGCCCCCCGATCAGTCCAGTCGCGCGGTGACGAACCGCAGCCGCTCCTCCACCGGCCCGCGCGGCAGCGGGACCAGCTCGTATCCGTAGTCCGTGTACGTCGCGACCATGGACGCGTACGTGCGCTCGGCCTCGTCGAGCGACTGCCTGCGCTCGTCGTCCCGGCGGTAGATCTCGGGCCAGGGCGGGGCGATGAAGACGCGAGGGTGGTACCGGAAGGCCAGCGCGGCGGCGTGGACATGATCCGGCACCGCGCGTCCTTCCAGTCGTAGATATCCCACGATGTCCGGCAGGCCACGATCGAAGAAGACCGGCCCCGCGTGGTCGTCGGCGAGCCGGTACGAGCGCAGCTCCCAGCAGAGCATCAACTCGGCGAACAGATCCGGGTCGAGCCAGGGCAGGCCGCGACCCCCGATCTCGGTCTGGTCCCGGATGATCGAGCGTCCCGCTTCCTGCGACCGCGCGAAACCGGCGTGTTCAAGCCGGTCGATCAGGGTGCTCTTCCCCGAACCCGGCCCTCCGGTGATGACCACGAAATCTCCTGATCTGCCCGGCATGTACGTCTCCTTGTCCGGCCGGTTTCACGACATGTGCGCGCCACGAGAAGTGCTCAACACGGATGGGGAGTTCCCGGCATCGTCAGGGGAAGGCGCCGCGGCGACGCTTCGTGAGAAGAGGCCCGGGTCAGAGCCAGCCCGCGTCCTGGGCCACCCGGATGGCGTCGATCTTGTTGCGCGCGCCGGTCTTGGTGATCGCGCTGGTCAGATAGTTCCGCACGGTCCCGGGGGAGAGGTGCAGCCGCTCGGCGATCTCCTCGGCCGACGAACCCCGGGCGGCCTCCTTGAGCACGGTCGTCTCCCGCGGCGTCAGCGGGCTGGCTCCGTAGTCCATCGCGGACGCTACCAGCTCGGGATCCAGGACGCGCAGGCCGTGGTGCGTACGGCGGATGGCGTCCGCGAGCCGGTCGCCGGGCGCGTCCTTGACGAGGAACGCCTCGATGCCCGCCGCCAGGGCACGCCGTACGTGCCCGGGCTGGCCCATCGCGGTGAGCACCAGGATCCGGCAGGCGGGCAGCCGGCCGCGCAGCTCGGCCGCCGCCGTGATGCCGTCCACGACCGGGAGGTCGATGTCGACGACCGCCACGTCCGGCCGGGTGCGGAGCGCCTCGGGGACGATCTCGTCGCCCCTGGTCACCTCGGCGACCACCTCGATGTCGGATTCGAGGCGCAGCAACGCCGTCAGCGCCGCCCTGATCATGTGCATGTCCTCGGCGAGCAGCACCCTGATCACGCGGTCACCTCCGTGTCCGCGAGCTCGGCGGCATTCGTGGGCGGCGCGGCGGGGATCTCCATGACCAGCCGGAACCCGCTGTCGCCGACCGGTTCGGCGGTGAGCGAGCCGCCGGCCTGCTCCGCGCGTTCTCGCAGGCCCGCCAGCCCGTTGCCGCCGTCGCCGCCTTCGACGCGGCCGTCGTTCACGATCTCCAGACGTATGGTGCGGCCGCGCCGCGAGGTGCTGATCGAGCAGGTCGTCGCGCGGCTGTGCCGTACGACGTTGGTGACCCCCTCGCGTACGCCCCAGGCCAGCGTCTCGACGGCGGCCTTCGGGAGCTCGATCTCGGCGAGGTTGACGTGGCACCGGACGCCGGAGGCCGCGAGCAGCGCCGTACCCCGATCGACCTCCTGCGTCAGCGACATCTCCCTGAACCCGCGCGCGACCTGGCGTACGTCCTGGGCGGCGTCCCTGGCGACCTGGACCAGCTCCTCCAGCTCGCCGGCGGCCATGGCCGGGTCGCGCTCGACCAGCCTCCGCGCGAGGTCGCCCTTGAGCGCGATGGCGGACAGGCTGTGCCCGAGGCCGTCGTGGAGATCCCGGGAGATGCGCAGCCGCTCCTTCAGCACCGCCGCCTCGGCGAGGTCGGCGCGGGCCCGCTCCAGCTCCCTGGTGACGACCACGAGGCGGGTCACCGCGTAGATCACGAACCCGGTGACGAAAACGGTGATCGCGTAGTAGAAGCCGGAAGCGAGGCCGCCCCCGGGCACGGTGGTGAACACCCAGGCGTGCAGGGCCATGGCGCAGCCCATGATCGGCAGGGCCAGGGTGAACCGCAGGCGGAGCAGCACCGCGCCCATGAGGATCGGGGCCATCGGGGCGATCCAGTAGGAGCCGAACGCGAGCGCCGGGGCGTACGCGGCCACCGCCTGCACCAGCAGGGCCGCCGGGAATCCCCGGAAGGCGTCGCCGCGCAGGACCGTGCGTATGTGGAGGTAGTGGGGGACGAAGAACCCCGCCATCGCGACGATCATGATCGCGTCGTAAAGCGCGGAGCCGTACCAGAGGACCGAGGCGATCATGGAGACCGTGAATCCCACCGAGATCGTGACGACCACGGCGACGGCCAGCCTTTGCGGCGTTATACGCATGATGAGGTGATTATTGCCCGGGCGCGAGGGTGACGGGAGGGTTACGAGCGGCGCGGTTCCCAGCGGAACCGGCGGCTGACCACCAGCAGTGCCACGGCCGCCCAGACGCTCAGGTTCAGCAAGGGAACCACCGCGGCCCGCAGGTCTCCGCCGAACGTGCCGTCGGCGAACGCCGCCTCGCCCACCTTGACGACCGCCGCCGTCGGCAACAGGTCGAGCACGGTCGACAACCAGCCGGGGAGGAACTGGTTCATCGGCCCGAACGCCCCGGCGCCCAGTCCGGCGATCATGAAGAACGGGATGCTCATCGGGGCGGCCACCTCGGCCCGGGGGATCACCACGGTCCACGCCGCGCCGAGCAGTGTGATCACGGCCGCGCCGAGCGCCATGAAGACGGTGAGCAGCACGGGGTCGCGGGGCGCGGTGGCCGAGGTGAGGCTCACCACGGCCACGATCGCGACCAGCGCGATCAGCACGCTCTGGACCGCGATGTTGAGCAGCTCGCCGCCGAGCACCGCCGTGTCGCTCAGCCCGGCGGCGCGCAGCCGCTTGAGGATGAGCTGGTCGCGCCGGGCGGTCAGCGAGACGGCGGTCTGGTTGAACGCGCCCAGCGTGAGAGCCACCGCCAGCATGCCGAGCAACTGGGCGACGACCACCCCGGGGTCGCCGGGGCGGAGCCGGTCCATCAGCACCGGCAGGCCGACCCCGAGCCCCAGGGAGGTCATCACGGTCGCGGTCAGCGCCTGCTTGTCCCGCCAGTAGATCCGCCCGCCGAGGCGGGCGACCGCCAGAGTCTCGCGTACCTGCGTCATCGCGCACTCTCCTCGCTCGCCGGGGTCTCGCCGGCCGCCGTCGTCATCGTCATCGCCGTCGTCATCGCCATCGTCATCGCCGTCGCCGTCGCCGTCGTCATCGCCGTCGTCATGGTCGTCGCCGTCGCCATCGCGCCGTCTCCTCGTCGCGGACGCGTGCCGGGAACCTGTGTCCTCACGCCTTCTCCCTGCTCGCCAGGTCGAGGAACAGGTCTTCGAGCGTCGCCGTACGGACCTCCAGGCCGCGCAGCCGCAGCCCGCGCTCGCCGGCCCAGCCGAGAAGCGTCTGCGCGGCCACGTCAGGGTCGGCCACGCGGCAGATCACGGTGGCGCCCTCCACGGCCGTGACCTCCACGGGCAGGTCGCCGACCTCCACCCCGGCGGGCAGCTCGAACGCCACCCGCCCGGTCTCCGCGGCGAGCGTCTCGGCCATGCCCCCGCTCGCCACGATCGTCCCCTTGTCCATGATCGCCATCCTGGAGGCCAGACGCTGGGCCTCCTCCAGGTAGTGCGTGGTGAGCAGGACCGTCGTGCCGTGCGCCGCCAGATCCGTGACGACATCCCACGTCGCCCGGCGCGCCTCGGGGTCCATGCCCGTCGTCGGCTCGTCCAGGAAGAGCAGGTCGGGGCGGCCCAGCGTGGCCAGGGCCAGGTCGAGCCGGCGCTTCTCGCCGCCGGAGAGCTGGCGAACCTTGGTCCCCGCCTTGCCGGTCAGCCCGACCAGCTCAAGCGCCTCGGCGCGCGGGCGGGCGGCCGGGACGAGCTCCCGCCAGGAGTCGACCGTCCGCGCGACGGTCAGGTCGGGGAAGAAGCCCGCCTCCTGCAACATGATCCCCGTGCTCTTGCGCACCTTGGCCCGGTCCTTCACCGGGTCGAGGCCGAGCACCCGTACGGTCCCCCCGTCGGGGCGCTGGAACCCGGCGAGGATCTCGACCGTCGTGGTCTTGCCCGCGCCGTTCCTGCCGAGCAGGGCGAAGATCTCCCCTCGGGCGACGGAGAACGAGATCTCCCGCACCGCTTCGAAGTCGCCGTAGCTCTTCCTGAGCCCGTCCACCTGGATCGCTGTCATGTGTCCGATTCTTCGGAGCGGAGCGGCGCGGCGGCAGTGAAAAATTCACGATCTGCTCCGGAGCCGGTTCCGGCAAAGAGACCTTCCGCCCCGGCGAGGGCGGGCGCGAGATGGGTACTCGTGCCCCATGGCACAAATCGGGTACACGATGATGACCGAGCAGACGCCCCCCAGGCAGTTGGTCGACGACGTCGTCACGGCCGAGCGCGTCGGCTTCGATTACGCCGTCATCTCCGACCATTACTTCCCCTGGCTGGAGGAGATGGGGCACGCGCCGTACGCGTGGTCGGTGCTGGGCGCGGCGGCCGTCTCGACCCGGCGGCTGCCGCTCATGACGTACGTCACCTGCCCGATCATGCGCTATCACCCGGCCGTGGTCGCGCAGAAGGCGGCCACGATCGGCGTCCTCTCCGAGGGGCGGTTCACCCTCGGCCTGGGCGCGGGCGAGAACCTCAACGAGCACGTGATCGGCCACGGCTGGCCGCCCGTCAACACCAGGCACGACATGTTCCGCGAGGCCATCGAGATCATCCAGGAGCTGTTCGAGGGCGGCTACACGAGCTATCGCGGCGCGCACTTCGACGTCGACTCGGCCCGCCTGTACGACCTGCCGGAGCAGCCGGTGCCGATCGCGATCGCCGCCTCGGGCGAGCAGTCCGGAGAGATCGCCGCCGAGTACGGCGACGCCCTCGTCGCGACCGAGCCGGACGCGGAGCTGGTCGCGAAGTTCGCCGCCGAGGGCGGCCGGGGCAAACCCGTCTACGGTCAGCTCCCGATCGCCTACGACACCGACAGGGACGCGGCCGTGGAACGGGCCCACCGGCTGTGGCGCTGGTCGGCGGCGGGCTGGAAGGTGATGGCCGAGCTGCCCGCGCCGGTGAACTTCGACGCCTACGCCGCGACTGTCCGGCCCGAGGACGTCGCGGAGAAGGTGCCGTGCGGGGCGGACGTGGACGCCGTGGTGGAGGCCGTGCGCCAGTACACGGACGCCGGATTCACCCACGTCGCCCTGGTCCAGATCGGGCACAAGCACCAGAACGGGTTCTTCGAGTGGGCGGAGCGGGAGCTGCTGCCCGCGCTGCGCCGCCTCTGAGAGCGCGCCCTCAGGGACCGATCAGCGTGAGCCCCGCCAGCGCCCGCCCGCCGCGACCGTCCTCCCGAGCCCGGCGCTCCGAGGGCCACAGTTCGGCGGCACCCGGCACGCCCTCTGCCGCCATCACTGACGGTGCCCGGAACGCCGCACCGTGGTGTCTTCCCGCCGTACTCCGGCCGCACCCCGTGTGGTGTCCACGCGCTCAAGCTTGGTCCAGCCGGTCCAGCCGCGCTTTCTCAGCAGCTCGATCAGCCGACGGGCCGGCGGCACGGTGTCGAACGCCAGTCTGTCCATCAGCGTGACCAGCGGTGGCTCGATGTCGGTGTCGTCGACATAGTCCTCGCCCTTCTCGTCGGCCAGCCGCGTGATGTAGGCGGCCAGCTCGTCGGCCAGCTCGACCAGCCGCGGGTCGTCGGCGGTCCCGGCGAGAGCCTGGCCCAGGGTGCGATAAAGGGCGATGAGTCGCGGGTCGGCGATCTGCTCCCTCTTGCGCGCCATCCACTCCGGGACTCGCTGGGGTGAGTGCGCGGCCAGCAGGATCCAGCCGTCACGTTCGACCTGGACGATCCGCTCGTCGATCCCGAGCGCCCGCAGCCGGTCGAGATATTCGACCACCTCCGGTGGCAACACCAGGCTGTCCCCGGCGGCGAGCCGGGCTATCTGCTCGCGGTGCCGCTGCCGCTGCCGGATCTCCGCCCGCAGCCGCTTGTCGATGTCGGCGACCGCCGCGGCGAACTCCTCCTCGTCGGCCCGAAGCAGCTCCCGCACCCGTGCCAGCGGGACCCCGGCTTCGGCGAGGGTCCTGATCCTGATCAGCTCGATCACGGCGCCGGCGTCGTACCTGCGGTAGCCGGAGTGGTCCCGTTCCGGCTCCGGCAGCAACCCCTTGGCGTGATAGTGCCTCACCGCGCGCACCGTCACTCCGGCGTACGACGCCAGCTCACCGATAGTCAGCATCGCACCAGTCTCTAGGGTGCCTTCAAGGAGGCTGCCCGGCGGCCGCCCGCGCCCTGGGCGCTCCGGATGATCTGGGCGATTTCCGGGGCGTGGGTGAAGACCAGCCGGTGGTCGGCGTCGAGCCGGAACGTGGTGATGTGCGGCTGCTCGCGGACCAGCCGCTCGACGCCGGCACGCCAGTTCTGATTGAGCCGCGGCGCGTGCCCCTCGCCGCTGTCGCCGGCCATCGAGGTCGACATGATCATGCTGATCGGGCGGTCGATCTTCCTGTACCGGTCAAGGATCCCGGCCCGCACCACATCGATCTCGACATTCAGGTCGAGAATCTCCCGGGCGGTGAGCAATACCTGCCGCGCGGAGCCCCGCACGGCCTCCTGCCGCGTCGCCAGGTCCTCCCACATCGCGCGGAACTCCGGCAGGACGGCCTCGGAGATGAACGGGTCGGGCACCGGGTTCGCTCCGTCGATGAGGACGAGCTCCGCGACGGTGCCAGGATGCTCGGAGGCATAGTGCACAGCCAGGTCCGCGCCCAGCGAGTAGCCCACGAGCACGGGCGCCGCGGGCAGGGCGAGGCGTCCCAGCTCCGCGAACACGGCGACCAGATCACTGAGGAACGCCTCGAAGGAGTACCGGTCGGCGGCCGAGGCGAGGCCGTGGCCCCGTAGGTCGAAGGTCACCACGTCGTGGTCGCGCCGCAGCAGTTCGGTCAACTCGTGCAGGTCGGCCTGCGTCGAGTTCAGCCCGGGGCACAGGACCAGCGGTCGCCCCCGGCCGCCGCGAGACACCGGGATCGTGACGCCGTCGTGGTGGATCGTGAAGTGCCGCATCGTCCTGTCGCCTCTCTCGGCCCGCTCCCCGTCGCCGCCGTGGTCGCCGTACGGCTCGCGCGGTCCGGCGACGTCCATCGCACTGGGTTTCTCGGTCATGCCGCCATGCTGAGAGATTGACCCTGCGTCAGGGTCAACCGTCGCGGCGAGACGACCGCGCACCCTGGCGGTCGCTGACCTGGGCCCCGCGTCGGCCACGGCCGGCTGTCGTACGAGTGCGCCGAATGCCTGTTCGGGCAGGCCGCCAAGAAGTACGACCGCCGCGAGCGCGGCGGCGATCGTCGCCGAGGCCGTACGGCGGAAAGGCGGCGGGGTCCGGCGCGGGGCGGCCCGGGGAGCATCGAAGAATTCGGCGCTCAGGACCGCAAGCGTTCATGAGTCTTGGGGCTGTGACTCGGCGTCGCCAGCATATGCTCAATCGTTCGCAAAATAGGAGGATCCATGGCAAATCGCCTATTTGTTGCCATTGCTGGCGCGCTGGTGGTGTCCGCGCTCGCGGGCGGCTGCGGGCGTTCGTCGTCAGGAGACACCGCGGGCGAGGGCGCTGCGGCGACGGCGGGCAAGTCCGCGAAGGATCTGGTGCCCGAGGCCGTGCGCAAGACGGGTGAGCTGCGGGTGGCCACGTCCGAGGGGTACCCCCCGATGGAGATGTACAAGGAGGGCACCCAGGAGCTCACCGGCGTCGACCCCGACCTCGGCGCGGCGATCGCCGAGAAGCTGGGGCTCAAGTTCACCATCACCAACGCCGCCTTCGACGGCCTCATCCCCGGCCTCCAGGGCGGCCGCTGGGACATCGTGATGTCGTCGATGAGCGACACCGCGGAACGGCGCGGCGCGGTCGACTTCGTCGACTACTTCAACGCCGGTGGCGCGATCATGGTCAAGAAGGGCAACCCCGAGGGCATCAAGACGCTCGACGACCTCTGCGGCAAGACGGTGGTCCTCGCCAAGGGCAGCTCCAACCTGGCCATCGGCGAGAAGCAGAACGAGAAGTGCTCCACCAAGATGAAGATCATGCAGAGCGAGGACGCCCCCACCGGCCTGCTCTCCCTGGACTCCGGCCGCGCGGTCGCCACCATCGTCGACTCGCCCGTCGCCCACATGTACGCCAACGACACCGGCAAGTACGACGTGCTCTCCGAGCAGTACGAGGCCGGCCCCTGGGGCATCGCGATCGACAAGCGCAACACCGGGCTGCGTGACGCCGTGGCCAAGGCGATGGGCGAGCTCCAGGCCGACGGCGGCTACAAGGAGGTGCTCGACAAGTACGGCGTCGGCGCCAACGCCGTGCCCGAGGTCATGGTGAACACCACGCCATGGAAGTGACGTCCTCCGGGGGCGCCCCCGGCTCCCGCGACGAGGAGGCCGCCGCCCAACCGCCGGTCGAGCTGCCGATCAACGCGGTGCGCCCGCCACGGCCGGGCCGCCTGATCGGCGCGGCGGTGGCGCTCCTCTTCATGGCCTGGCTCGCGTACACGATCATCGTCAACGAGAACCTGCACTGGGACGTGATCGTCTCGTTCCTCATGGACGGCCGGATCCTCGGCGGCCTGTGGGTGACGATCCAGCTCACCGTGTACTCGATGGTGATCGGCCTGATCCTCGGCGTGCTCGCCGCGGTGATGCAGCTCTCCGACAGCCCCGTGCTGCGCGGCACCTCGGCGCTCTACACCTGGTTCTTCCGGGGAACGCCCCTGCTGGTGCAGCTCATCTTCTGGTTCAACATCGGGCTGGTCTTCCCGAGCTTCGGGATCGGCGTGCCCTTCGACGGCCCGAAGCTGGTCGAGTGGCAGGCCAACGAGCTGATCACCCCGTTCACCGCGGCGCTGCTCGGCCTCGCGATCAACGAGGGCGCGTACATGGCCGAGATCGTGCGCGCGGGCATCCGCTCGGTGGACCCCGGCCAGCGCGAGGCCGCCGAGGCGCTCGGCATGTCGCACCGGCAGGTGCTGCGCCGGGTGGTGCTCCCGCAGGCGATGCGCGTGATCATCCCGCCCACCGGCAACCAGTTCATCTCCATGCTGAAGACCACGTCGATGGTCTCGGTCATCGCCGGGGCCGAGCTGCTGACCGTCGCCCAGCGCATCTACCTGGGCAACTTCGAGGTCATCGCGATGCTCATCGTGGCGTCGATCTGGTACGTCGTGCTCACCACGATCGCCAGCGTCGGCCAGCACTTCATCGAGAAGCGGTTCGAGCGCGGGCACGCCGCGCTGGGGGCCCGGGTCCGCCGCAACCTGCGGCCGTTCGCGAAGGAGCCTGCATGACGGCCGGGCACGCCGAGCCGATGGTCAAGATCCGCTCCCTGCGCAAGCGGTTCGGCTCGGTGGAGGTGCTCAAGGGCATCGACCTCGACGTCCCGCACGGCCAGGTGGTGTGCGTGGTCGGCCCGTCCGGATCGGGCAAGTCGACCCTGCTGCGCTGCGTCAATCGGATGGAGACCATCGACTCCGGCCGGATCTGGGTGGACGGCGAGCTGATGGGCTACGCCGAGCGCGGCGACCGCCTGCACCTGCTCCCTCCCGCCGAGCTGTGCCGTCAGCGGCGCCCGATCGGCATGGTGTTCCAGCGCTTCCACCTGTTCCCACACCGTACGGCGGTCGAGAACGTCATGGAGGGCCCGGTCACCGTGCTCCGCACCTCCCGTGCGGAGGCCCGGCGGCAGGCCATGGAGCTGCTGGAGCGGGTCGGCCTGGCCGACCGCGCCGGGCACTACCCCGCGCAGCTCTCCGGCGGCCAGCAGCAGCGTGTCGCCATCGCCCGCAGCCTGGCGATGCGGCCCAAGCTGATGTTGTTCGACGAGCCGACCAGCGCGCTCGACCCCGAGCTGGTCCAGGAGGTGCTCGCGGTCATGCGCGACCTCGCCGCGAGCGGCATGACGATGATGGTCGTCACCCACGAGATGGGCTTCGCCCGCGAGGTCGGCGACCAGCTCGTGTTCGTCGACGGCGGTGTGATCGTCGAGCGGGGCGACCCCCGCGAGGTGCTCGCCGCACCCAAGAACGACCGTTTCCGCGCCTTCCTCGGGCAGGTCCTGTGAGCCGCTTCGACCTCCTGATCCGCGGCGGCCTCGTGTTCGACGGTACGGGACGCCCCGGCCGTCAGGCGGACGTCGCGGCCGACGGCGGGCGGCTCACCGTGCTCCCGCCCGGCTCGGCGGCGGACGCCGCCGAGGTGATCGACGCCCGCGGCCGCGCCGTCGCCCCCGGGTTCATCGACGTGCACACCCACTCCGACGGCGTCACCCTGCTCGGCCAGGACGACCGCGAGCTGGTGCGCGCCTCGGTGCTCCAGGGCGTGACCACGGAGATCTGCGGCAACTGCGGGTCGAGCCTGTTCCCGGCGCTGCCGGAGCGGGTGGACGGGATGCGGGCGGACGCCCGCGTGTCCTTCGGCGGCGACGTCGGCGTCTATCCGGACTTCACCGGGTTCGCCGAGGCGCACGCCCGGATGCCGCGGGCCAACCACATCGCCTCGCTCGTCGGCCACGGCACGCTGCGCGCCGGCGTGCTCGGCCCGGTGGACCGGCCGGCGACCCCCGCCGAGCTGGCCGCGATGTGCGACCTGCTCGACCGCGCCCTGTCCCAGGGCGCCGCCGGGCTCTCCACCGGCCTCATCTACACGCCCGGCACGTACGCGAGCACCGACGAGGTGGTGGCGCTCGCCGCCGTCGCCGCCCGGCACGGCAAGCCGTACGTCACCCACCTGCGCGACGAGATGTCCCGGGTGGAGGAGGCGCTGGAGGAGGCGATCGAGATCGCCCGCCGCAGCGGCGCGGCGTTGCACGTCTCCCACCACAAGACCGCCGGCCGGTACGCCTGGGGTCGCACGGAGCGCACCCTGCCGAGGATCGCCGAGCTGCGGGCCGGCGGCATGGACGTGACCTGCGACGTCTACCCGTACACGGCGGGCAGCACGGCGCTGGCCGCGATGCTGCCGCCGTGGGCCAACGACGGCGGCATGGCCGCGCTGACCCGCAGGCTGGCCAGCCCCGACGAGCGGGACCGGATGCGCCGCGCCATCGCCGAGGGCGTGCCCGGCTGGGAGAACACGGTCGGCAACGGCGGCTGGGACCGGATCTCGGTCGCCTGCGCGCCGCGCAACCCGCGGACCGAGGGCAGGACGATCGCCGACCTGGCCGCGGCCTCGTCGGCCGACCCCCTCGACATGGTCGCCGAGCTGCTCCTCGCCGAGGGCGGCGAGGTGACGATCATCAGCCACTCGATGGTCGAGGAGGACGTGCGGCGGGTGCTGGCCGCGCCGTACGCGATGATCGGCTCGGACGGCGTGCCCAAGCCGGGCGGGCGGCCGCACCCGCGCTGGGCGGGGACGTTCCCCCGCGTCCTCGGGCACTACGTCCGAGAGCTGGGGTTGCTCAGCCTGGAAGACGCGGTGCACAAGATGACCGGGATGGCGGCGGCCAGGTTCGGCCTCGCCGGGCGGGGGGTGATCCGCGACGGAGCGCACGCCGACCTGGTGGTCTTCGACCCGGACACGGTGGCGGACGGCGCCACCTTCACCGACCCGCTGCTGCCTCCGGCGGGTGTGGACGCGGTCGTCGTCGGCGGCGCGGTCGTCGCCCGCGAGGGCGTGGAGACCGGCGCCCGGCCGGGCGGGGTCCTGGCCCTCTGACGGCTCGGCGACGGCGGCGAGACGGCGATGAGACGGCGGCGAAACGGCCGGGACCGATCGCCGGGCGAGCCGCCGTCGCGAGCGGGACGAGCGGCCGGCGAGCGGTATCGGTGAGTGGGTGATCTTCGATGAGCACGATTGACGGGACCATGATGATCGACGGGCGTGACGGGACCATGACGGTCGACGAGCGGGTGGCCGCCGTGGCGGCCCGGGTCGAGGAGGTCGCCGCGTCCTGCCCGGGGACGCTCGCCGCCTGCGTGCCCGGCCTGTTCGGCGTGAACGAGGACGTCGAGCTGCCGCTCGCCAGCACCGGCAAGGTGCTGCTGCTCGCGGCGGTCGCCCAGGGGGTGGCCGGCGGCGAACTGGACCCGGCCGAGCCGGTCGAGCTGGCCGAGGACGACTACGCCGCCGGGTCCGGGCTGCTCACCGGCCTGTCCGCCCGCACCTGGACGATCGGGGACCTCGCGTTGCTCACCGCGTCGGTCAGCGACAACACCGCGACCAACGCCCTGTTGCGGCGACTCGGCCTCGACCGTGTCGCCGCCGTCGCCGCCGGGCTCGGGCTGGCCAGGACCCGGATCCTGGACCGGATCAGGGAGCCGCGGCTGCCCGTCCACCCTCCGGCCTTCGCCCTCGGCACCGCGCGCGAGCTGGGCGCCCTCGCCGCCTCCCTGGACGGCCCGGAGCCGTGGAAGCACCTGATGCTCGGCTGGATGGCGCACAACACGGACCGGAGCCTGGTGCCCGCCCCGCTGCCGCACGAGCCCGAGGACCGCGAGATCCCCGAGGCCGTGCCGTACCCGGGGGTGTGGGTGGCGAACAAGACGGGCACCGACGCCGGGACCCGGGCCGATGTCGGCCTGCTCGTCGGGGCCCGAAGGCTCGGCTACGCCGTGCTGGCGCACGGGCCGGAGGGCGGCGAGCACGACCTGGTCCTGGCCGTCCGCGAGGTCGGCCGCGCCGTCGCCGCGCTCGCCCATTGAACTGTGTTTATTTGCGCTCGCTTCGCTCGCGCGGGCTCGGGGCGCCTTGAGGCGATGTCTTCCCTCGTCACTCGGGACTCGTTCCTCGCCCGCTCGTTCCTCAGTCCAGACACCGCCGCGCCCCTCGCGTGATGGGTTCGGCACCGTGGTGATTGATGGGGCTCGCGGGCTCGGGGCGCCTTGAGGCGATGTCTTCCCTCGTCACTCGGGACTCGTTCCTCGCCCGCTCGTTCCTCAGTCCAGACACCGCCGCGCCCCTCGCGGAGTCGCTCGTTCCTCAGTCCAGACACCGCCGCGCCCCTCGCGGAGTCGCTCGTTCCTCAGTCCAGACACCGCCGCGCCCCTCGCGGGATCAGCGCAGGGCGATCCGCATCCGGGCCGACGCGTCGCGCAGGTAGTCCAGGAAGGACCGGAGCGCGGGGTTGGGGTTGGTCGGCCGGGAGGCGGCGCCGATCCTCCGGTAGAGCTTGGGGGCGTCCACCTGGCACACCTGGATGCCGCCGGCGCCGTGCGCGCCCAGGCTCGGCACCAGCGCCACCCCCAGACCGGCGCGCACCAGGCCCAGCGTCACCTCGTAGTGGTCGCTGCGGCACCGGATGGTCGGGCTGAACCCCTCCAGCGCGCTGGCGCGTTCCAGAACCGAGACCGGTGTGTCCGTGCCGTACGTGGTGATCCACGGCTCGTCGGCGAGGTCGGCGAGCCGCACCCGGGAACGCTGGCCCGCCGGATGGCCGAGCGGCAGCACGAGCAGTTGCGGCTCGTCGAACAGGTGGGTGACCTCGACGCCCTTGGGCGGCTTCCACGGGTCGAGCGCATGCTCGAAGACGACGAGCACGTCCAGGGCGCCCCGCTCCACATCGGGCAGCAGGTCGTGCGGCTGGCCGAGCACGAGATCCAGCTCGACGGCGGGATGCCGGGCGGTGAAGGTGGACAACGCGAGCGGCAGCAGCCGATAGCCCGCCGAGGCGAAGAACCCGATGCGGAGCTGCCCGGCGTCGGCCCGCGCCTGGGCGAGCAGGTCCTTCTCCGCGGCCTCGATCAGGTCGAGTACCTCGTGCGCCCGGGTGGCGAGCCGCCGCCCGGCCGCGGTCAGCCGCAGGCTGTGCGCCGCGCGTTCCACCAGCCCGACGCCCGCCTCCTCCTCCAGCCGGGAGAGCTGGTGGGAGACGGCGGAGGGGGAGAGCCGCAGATTACGCGCGGCTCCGGCGATGCTCCCCGTCCTGAAGACCTCGAGAAGCACCCTCAGGCGGTGGCTGCTCAGCATCCACCCAGTATCGGCGCACTACGGGAGCAGACCGACCCCGCTGTACCCGTCGACGCCGGGGAGCTTGGGCAGGTCGGGCTCGCCCGCCTCGGGACGCCAGTCGCCGGTCGAGACCAGGCCGGGCTCCACCAGCTCGAAGCCGTCGAAGAACCGCAGGATCTGCGTCCTCGTCCTGGGGGTGGCGTTACCGGCCGAGGTCCGCGCGTACAGCTCGCGGCCCTCACGCAGCGCGTCCTCGTCCAGGTCTCCGTACGACAGGTGACTGATCACCATGGCGCTGCCGGGGGCGAGGCGGGCGCGCAGCGTCCCGACCACCCGCTCGGCGAGGTCGTCCTCGGGGATGAAGTGCAGCACGGCCAGCATGAGCAGTCCGACCGGCCGGTTGAGGTCGAGATGCCCCGTGACGCGTGGGTCGTCGAGGATGGCCGCGGGGTCCCGCAGGTCGCCGTCCACGACGATGGTCGAGGGGTTGTCCGCGAGCAGAGCCCGCCCGTGCGCGAGCACGATGGGGTCGTTGTCGACGTACACGACGCGGGATTCCGGGGCCGCGCGCAGCGCCACCTGGTGCACGTTCTCCTGGGTGGGCAGTCCGGCGCCGATGTCCAGGAACTGGCGGATGCCGGTCCCGGCCAGGAACTCCACGGCCCGGCTCAGGAAACGCCGGTTGGCTTGGACTCCCTCCCGCACGTTCGGGGTGAGCGCGATGACCTTCTCGGCCGCGGCCCGGTCGGCGGCGAAGTTGTCCTTTCCGCCGAGGAGATAGTCATAGATCCGCGCCACGCTCGGAATGGTGGGGTCGACTCCCGGCGGTGCCTGTTCCGTGCTCATCTGTCCCGTCCGCTGTGGTTCGCCGTAACGACGAACGCTAGCCGATCGGCACGGCGTATGCCGCGATACAGCCCCTATCGTTACATTTCGGGAGAAGGGCGGTTTCCCGGGCTTCGCCGAGGGGGCTCGGCGCGGCCCCCGCGCTCCGCCGTTCCCGCCCCCGGGCCGGTCGTTTCCGATGGCGCCGCCGCCCCCGCCCTCGCCGTGGGCCCCGGAAATGTGATCTGCCCGATATTTCCGTCCTGTACGGCCAAGCGTCGCGGATTCGGAACACCTTTCGGAATGGCCGCGTGCCGCAATTCAAAAGACTTGTAAAGGCATCTCTCTGTACTTCGTGTCTCGCCGGTGGAAAGGCCCCGCGGCGTGTCTCCTAGATAGCCGTATTCGCCTACTGCCTTGGAGGCCGAACATGAAGAAACTGCTGTACGTCGGTGCGCTCGCGCTCGGCGTTCTGGCGACCGGCTGCGGCGCCGGCACCGACACCAGCGGAGCCAGCCCCGTCGCCGGGGAGGAGACGTCCCCCGGCATGATGTCTCCCTCCGAGATGATGACGCCGATGCCGGCCGAGACCGGCCCCGCCAAGCTCGCGGTCATGACCTCGGGCATCGGCAAGATCCTCGTCGGCACGAACCAGCGCACGGTCTACCTCTTCGAGAAGGACAAGAACGGCAAGTCGTCCTGCACGGACGCCTGCGCGGAGGCGTGGCCTCCGGTCGTCTCCGAGGGCAAGCCCGAGGCGGGCGAGGGCGTCAAGGCGAACCTGCTCAGCACGCACAAGCGCCCCGACGGCAAGATGCAGGTGACCTACAACAACCACCCGCTGTACTACTTCGTCAAGGACGAGAAGCCCGGCGACACCAAGGGGCAGAAGCTCAAGGACTTCGGCGCCGAGTGGTTCGCGGTGAGCCCGGAAGGCAAGAAGGTGGGCTAGGTCGTATTCCTCGGGTCTTCCCGTCTGCCGCGGTCTTCCGGACGGGCCCTCGCGGTGTTGTCGCCCCACCCGCGAAAACTCCTCGCACCCTCGGAGTTTCCGCGGGCCGGGATCGTCGGCCGGAGGCTCACTCCGACCTTCGTCTCCGCCTCGCGAGGCATCCGTCCGGCCGGTCCACGGCGCGGTGAAGATCCACGGAACACGTCCTAGAGCCGGTGGCCCCGGGCCCCCCGAGGCACCGGCTCCGCTCGACACTCGTCGCCCCGGGCTCACCGCCCGGGCGACGAGCTCTGCGGCGCTCCCGCGACGCCGCGCCGGGCAGGCGACGGACCGCCCGGTGAGCAGGTGGGCGGCGGTGAACCGCTACTCTGACCGGTGATGTATCGATTCGTGTTCACGCTGGTCCTGAGCCGCCTCGACGCGGAGGACGTCCACCATCTGACGATCAGGGCGCTCCGCCTGCTGGCGGTCCTCCCGGTCGCCAAGCGGGTGCTGCACCGGCGGCTGGCCCCCCGTGACGAGGCGCTCCGCGTACGCGCCTTCGGAGTGCACTTCCCCGGCCCCTTCGGCCTGGCCGCCGGGTTCGACAAGAACGCCGAGTGCTTCGAGGCGCTCGCCGCCTTCGGATTCAGCCACGTCGAGGTCGGGACCATCACCGCGCGGCCCCAGCCGGGGAACCCCCGTCCCCGCCTGTTCCGGCTGACCCGCGACCACGCGATCATCAACAGGATGGGGTTCAACAACGCGGGAGCCCGCGCCGCCGCCGCCCGGCTGCGCCGTCCCCGCTCGATTCCCGCCGTCGTCGGCGTGAACATCGGCAAGACCAAGGTGGTGCCCGAGGAACGGGCCGCCGAGGACTACATGGCCAGCGCGAAGGAACTCGCGCCGCTCGCGGACTACCTGGTCGTCAACGTCAGCTCGCCCAACACCCCGGGTCTGCGCAACCTGCAGGCCGTGGAACTGCTCCGCCCGCTCCTGGAGAGCGTCAAGAGCGTCGCGGGCCGCACCCCTCTGCTGGTGAAGATCGCGCCCGACCTGGCGGACGAGGACGTGGACGCCGTCGCCGACCTGGCGGTCGAGCTGGGCCTTTCCGGCATCATCGCCACCAACACCACCATCGGACGGCCCGGCGTCGTCAGCGGCGAGGCGGGCGGGCTGTCCGGCCGCCCGCTCAAGGCCCGGTCGCTTGAGGTGCTGCGCCGGCTGCACGCCCGCGTGGGCGACCGGCTGACCCTGGTCTCCGTGGGCGGCGTCGAGGACCTCGACGACGTGTGGGAGCGCATCCTCGCCGGTGCCACCCTCGTCCAGGGATACACCGGCATGATCTACGCGGGTCCGCTGTGGGCCGCGCGCATCCACCGCGGGCTCTCCCGGCGGCTGCGACGGCACGGCTACCGTTCGATCTCCGAGGTCGTCGGGGCGGCGAACCGCGTCGGCGGCTGACCGCCGGGCCCGCCGGTCGTCACCCTCTCCTGAGGCGACGAGCGGCGGACCACACGCGCCGGCCCGGCGAGACCCGTCACATGCTGGGGCGGGTGGAGTCCGCCGTCAGGGTCATCTCGTCCAGGTGCAGCATCACGTCCTGGACGTCGATGACACCCGGCCGGTGCCGCCGCGCCCCGCCGCCGCGCTGCCACGGCCGCGGCCCCTCGACCGGGCGGTACTCCACGCCGAACGCGTCCAGCCGGTCGAGATGGCGGGCGAGCCGGTCGGGGAACGACGCCGGCGCGGGGCCTCCCGTCCAGCCGACCTCGGCGGCGGCGCAGCCACGCGGCCAGGCGCGGTAGTCCAGCGTCCGGCCGTCCGGGATGCGCTCGCTCCAGAGCTGGAACTGCAGACCGGCGACCCGGGCGCGCTCCCCGTCCTCCCACGTCGCGGGGGCGGGCTCGAACGCCGCCACGTCCCCGACGGTGATGGTCTCGCCGATCGCCAGCGGCTCCTCGGCCGACGCCGCCTCGCCGTAGTCGAAGTACAGCGGGAACACCGGGGTCGCGATCACCTCGTGCCCGGCGGCCGCCGCCCGCCTGCCCACGGCGGCGCCCCGCCACGGCATGACCAGCGTGTCCTCGCGCAGCATGCCGCTCACGAACGCCTCGTCCCAGACGACCGCGCGGACGCCGCGCTCGGCGAGCAGGTCGGCCAGCCGACGCAGGAACCAGGCGTGCAGGTCGGCCGGCGACTCCAGGCCCAGCTCCGCCCGGTACGCGCTGATCTCGGCGGACGCCTCCCAGGCGTCCAGCACGCATTCGTCCCCGCCGATGTGCAGGTACGGCACGTCGCCGAGCGCGCCGATGATCTCGTCGAAGACGGCGGCCAGGAAGTCCACGGTGCCCGGCAGCGGCGAGAGGATCGCGGGCGAGATGCCCCAGCGGTCCAGCACCCGGTGCCGCTCGCCGGGGATCGCCCCCAGCGACGGGTACGCCGCGAGGATCGCCGAGGCGTGGCCGGGCACGTCGACCTCGGGGACGACGGTGACCGCCCTGGCCCGCGCGTACGCGCCGATCTCGGCGAGGTCGCGCAGCGTGTAGTAGCCGCCGTGCGGCACCCCGTCGTAGGTCGGCTCCTCGTGGTAGTAGCTCGTGACCGTCTGGGTCCGGTGCGAGCCGACCTCGTGCAGCAGCGGGTACGCCCTGCTCTCCAGCCGCCATCCCTGGTCGTCGGCCAGGTGCAGGTGGAGCCGGTTCAGCTTGTGCAGGGCGAGCAGGTCGATCATCCGCAGCACCTCCCGCTTGGGCAGGAAGTTCCGGGACACGTCGAGATGCGCGCCGCGCCAGGAGAACGCGGGGGAGTCCTCGATCCGCCCGCAGGGCACCCGCCACTCGGTCCCCGGGAGCGCGACCGATCGGAACGCCTCCACCGGGAGCAGTTGCCGGAGGGTCTGCCCCGCGTAGAACGCGCCCGCCGTGTCCCCGGCCGCGATCAGCACCTCGTCCGCCGCGATCGTGAGCGTGTACGCCTCGGCCCCCAGGCCCGGGTCCAGGGTCACCCGCACCCGCGCGGACGCGTCCCCGCGCCCGAGGTCCAGGACGGCGAGCGCGAGCCGTACGGCGTCGACCAGGTCGGCGGGACCCGACACGGCGGTCCCGGGCGTGAAGGCGAACGATCCCGGCGCGGCCTCGGCCAGCCGTGGGCGAGGAAGGAGGTGATCCATGGCTGAATCATGCCAAATCACGCACGCCTCGCCCATGGGCCGGGAGTGACCGGCTCAGGACACGTAGTTCGTGATCCCCTTGGCCAGGGCGGCAGCCGCCTTCTGGCGGAACTGCGGGCTCTTCATCTTGGCCGCGTCGCCCGAGTTGCGCATGTTCCCGACCTCGATGAAGACCTTGGGAACGGACGAGAGGTTCAGCCCGCCGAGGTCGCTCCTGAAGTCCAGCGCGTTCTTCCCGATGTACGTCGAGTACGGCTGGCCGGTCCCCGAGTGGAAGGCGTTCCGGACCGCGATGCCCAGCTTGCGCGAGTCGTTCACCACCGGGTCGACCGGGCCGTTGATCTTCTTCGGCATGATGATGTGGAAGCCGTGCCCGCTCGCGGGGGCCCCGTCGCCGTGGATCGAGATCGCGGCGTCGGCCTCCGCGTTGTTGCCGATCGCCGCCCGCTGCGTGATGCACGGCCCGACGCTCGTGTTGTTCTTTCGGGTGAGCTTGACCGTCGCGCCCTCAGCCCGCAGCAGCTTGGCCAGCCGGGTCGAGACGTCCCAGGTGAAGGCCGCCTCGCTGTACCCGTCGTTGGTCGCGGTGCCGGTCGTGTCGCACGGCTTGCGCTTGGTGAGGACGTTCACCGGTTTGTTGATGATCTCGGGATGCTTGTAGTTGCCGCCGTTGTGGCCGGGATCGATCACGATGACCTTGCCCGCGAGCGGCTTATCCGCATGGCTGGACGGCGCCCCGTCCGCCCGCTCGGAGACCTTCCCCGCGCCGATCGCGGCCGTACGGCTCTGCCCCTCGCCGGGGGCCGCGTCGGCGGCGACCCGCCCGGTGGCCGCTCGGACATCGGTGGCCTGGCCCGCGCCACCGCACGCGGCGACTCCCAGCCCGCTGCAGGCCAGAATCGTGGCGATGAGTGGTCGTCTGATCACGCTCGGATCCCTTCGCAGAAGTCAGCTCACCAACTTACGCGAGCGTCGGCGTGATCAGACCGTTATGTCGGTGATATGCCGTGAAAGGAGTCACCAGGCGGGTTCGGCGACCTCCTGCTTCTCCAGGAGGGCGGCCAGCTCGCGGGCGTCCTCCGCGTCCAGCCCGAGGACCACGCGGGGCCGCCCCCACGGATGATCGATCGAATGGGCGACGTAACTGGCCACGGACTCGCCGCCGGCCGCCCTCGCGTCTCCAGCCAGTGCGCCCAGGCCCGCTCCAGTTCGGCGGCGGCCCGCTGCGCGCAGGAGACCAGTTCCGGATCACGCATGAATCCCCCCGTAGTCGCTGTGGCCGCCCACCGAGCGACCCGCCGGGGGACGGCGTCTTGCCCAGAGTCAACACCCTCGGCATCCGGACGCCGCGCAGGTTGACCTAGCTTTGGTCATCGCTTGGAGCGGCCCCGGTGCTGTGCCGTACGACGATCTGGGGCGTGACCTCGCGCAGCCGGCCGACCTTCCCCGGCTCGGTGATGCGCTCGCTGAGCAGCGCGGCCGCGGAGCGGCCCATCGCCCGGCGCGGCTGGTCGACGCTGGTCAGCGACACGTGGCTGACCGCGGCCAGATGCGTGTTGTCGTAGCCGACGACGGACAGGTCCTCGGGCACGCGCAGCCCCAGCTCGCTGGCGGCCGTGAGCACGCCCATGGCGACGATGTCGTTGGCCGCGAAGATCGCGGTCGGCCTCGGCTGCCGTTCGAGCAGCGCCCTGGCGGCCCGGCGTCCGCCCTCCTCGGTGAAGTCGCCGTGCTCCACCATGATGTACGGCGCGAGCGCGTGGCGGCGCATCGCCACCAGGTAGCCCTCGCACCGGCACCTGGCCGCCGACGACGGTGTGCCCTCGATGTGCGCGATGCGGCGGTGGCCGAGCTCGACCAGGTGGTCGACCGCGAGCCGGGCGCCGAGCTGGTCGTCGTCCACCACGATGTCCACGCCGTCGAGCTCGACGTCGCGCTCGCCCACCACCACGGTCGGCGTGTAGGCGGCGGCCTCGGCGAGGGTGTGGCTGGACGGGGCGACGCCCAGCAGGACCAGGCCGTCCACCCGGAGTTCGAGGAACGCCTCCACGGCCTCGTCCTCGAACGCGGGGTCCCAGCGCCCGCTGCCGATCAGCAGCCGCAGGCCGTCGCCGTGCAGGCTCTCCTGCAGGCCGTCGAGGAACTCGGCGTAGAACGGGTTGTGCAGGTCGGCGACCAGCGCGCCCACCAGGTGGGTGCGGCCCTCGACCAGGCTGCGCGCCACCGCGTTCGGGCGGTAGCCCAGCTCCCTGGCGGCCTGCAGCACCGCCTCCCTGCGGTGTTCGCTCACGTGCGGCGATCCCCGGAGCACGAGCGAGACCAGCGACTTCGAGACGCCGGCACGCTCGGCCACGTTTCGGATCGTCGGCCGTGGCCGCGGGCTGAAGCCATCGGGCAGACCCGCGTCTGGTACGGACACGATGGCGTGCCGGGCGGTGGTCTGTATGGACGGTCCTGACATGGTTCTCCCCACGATGCGCGGACGTGCACCTGTCTGACCAAACGATCGAGAAGCCGTAAGGGTACGGGTTTCTCTCCGTAACGCGCATTTCCCGCTTTCCCGGCAAGGGGGACGGGCGATCCGCCGCGCATGATCAAATCGAGTGATCATCCTGGCCGTGCTCCGCTAGTCTGCGGAGTGTGGGCGCGATATCCCGGGCGAAAAGCGATCAGAAGATCCCGGACAGGCCGGCCGCGCGACCGGTACGCCGCCGGCTCAGCGTCGATCGGCGGCGCGAAGAGCTGATCACCGCCGCGCTGGAGCTGTTCGGCAGGCGCGACGCCGAGGACGTCTCGATCGACGACGTCGCCACGGCGGCCGGGGCCTCGCGGGCGCTCGTCTACCACTACTTCGGTGGCAAGCAGGAGCTCTACGTCGCGTCGTTGCGCAGCGCGGCCGAGGAACTGGAGGCCCGGCTCCGCCCGGAGGACGCCGGACGTCCCGTGGAACGGCTGGCCCAGGCGCTCACGCGATATTTCGACTTCGTCGAGGAGCACGCCGCCGGGTTCGCGGCGCTGCTGAAGGGAGGCCCGGCCAACAGGGCCGGCGAGGTCGGCGAGATCGTGGAGGGCGTACGGCGGCGCCTGCTCCGGCTGATCACCGACGAGATGCGGATCGCCGATCCCGGACCGGTGCTGCGGGTCGCGCTCAGATCGTGGATCGCCTCGGTGGAGACCGCGGGACTCGACTGGCTGGAGCACCGCGACATGGAGCGGTCCGAACTGGAACGCCTGCTGGTCGACCAGATGGTCGCGCTGCTTGAGGTCGCCGGGCGGCACGACCACCGTGTTCGGGGGATCGTCACGGCCGAGCCGGCGTCCTAGAGATCCCGCGAAAGGGGCGCTCGGGGACGGTGGCGCCGGGAGGGCGGCGCCGGTACGGCACCTCCCGCGGCCCGTATCGGCCACGGGCGTGCGGTGCCGCGATGGACGCGCTCACATCGATGACGTTGCTGACGCGAGCGCGCCGTCTCCCCCTCGACTGGTGGACGACTCCCCCTCGATCGGCGGACGACGCCCGGACCCTACTCGGTGCGCTGCTGCGGAATCCCCGCCAGCAGCGCGCGGACCTCGGTCTCCCGGTAACGGCGGTGACCGCCGAGGGTGCGGATGGATGTCAACTTGCCCGCCTTCGCCCACCGAGTGACGGTCTTGGGGTCGACGCGGAACATGGTGGCGACCTCCGCCGGGGTGAGCAGTGGCTCGGCCTCGGGTGTACGAGCTGACATGTGTGCGGCCTCTCCTCCGTGTGGACCGGCGACAGCGATCCTGCGACTTATCCTGGCGCTTGTCACGGATGTCCCCCAATGATCCATAAGTGCGGTTTCATGGATCATTTTCGGTATCACCCGATGTGACCATACAGCCACGTAACGCGATTGGCGAGCCCTCTGGGAGCAACGCCACGACCACGTGGTGATGTCACGCTCGGTGATTCTAGCGACACGCTTCGTGGTATCGCAGTGAAAACGGCAAACTACTCAGTTCGCAGATCTGAGATCGAACATCCCATGACCCAATAGTGCAGGTCGGTGGGTGCGATATGGGCTTTAGTTGGCAGACTGCAGTGCCTGGATCGACCTCCACCGAAGCACCACACGCTGGTACATCGCGAAGGCAAGTTCTTCCTGACCGTTGTCCAAACCGGTGAGCGCGGCGGCCAGCTCGGCCACCGACTGGTCGGCCTCCAGCGTCTCGTCGTCCATGAGATGGACCAGCCCGCCGTAGTCGAGCTCCACCAGCGAGTGGGGGTGGAACTCCTCGAGCCACCTGCCGACGTCCTCGAAATCGGCGTACGCGGCGGTGTCCGGCGCGTGCTTCCTGATCACCCCGAGCGCCTTGGCCACCCGCCTGCGCGCCTGCGCCATCGAGGTGACGTACAGCATGGTGCGCGCGGGGGCGGCCACGGCCTGCGCGGGTTGGTCGGCGCCCTCCGCGGGCTCCCCGCCCAGCACGAGCCACCGCTCCGTCGAGTCGAAGGGCGCGAACCACGACGTCGGCACATGCCAGGTGCTCGACCTGATGTGCGTGCGCAACGACGTGCCCGAACGCTTGTGGCGGTCGAAGTCGTCGGCCGTCCGCTCGGCGACCGCCTGCGGCACGAAACGGTCCGCCAGCTTCACCGGGGTGCCGCCGCGGAACGAGGCGAACGCCAGCCAGGACCTCAGCCTGCTCTGCCACGGGCAGACGTAGAGCACGTCCTCCACCCGGCGCAGGTAGGCGTTGGAACTCTCCCGCTCCGGCGCGGGAGCCGGGGGGACGCCGAGGATCCTGCGTACCGCCTCGCCGTGCTCCACCTCCAGCGCACCGGCCCGCCGCGGACGATCACGGGACTCGGCGTACGCGGCCCAGATCCTCTGATCCCGGGGGGAGAAGGCGGCCAGCGGCTCATAGACGCGGAGGTAGGCGGCATAGGGCAGCACACCAGAATCGTGCCACGAGGCCGGGGACGCTGGGGAGGGCCGTCTCACTTTCCATGATCCGACGGTGGTGACCCGGTTAGGCTGTGGACGGCCCGTCCGCGCACCCGACGTCGCCCTACCCGGCGCGACGGCGGACCTCCCGCGGCGGGCCGGCGGATCCGCCGTGACGGAGCGGCGGACAGAAGCGGTCAGGAGTCACCACCGTGATCGACGTCTTCGGGCTCTCCCACAAGGACAGCGGGCCCATCAGCGTCACGACCGGAGCGGAGCGGAACGCGTCCGCGACGGATTCCCCCATCGGTTCCCCCACGAGGCGAGGCCCCCGGCACGAGCAGGTCGTGTTCTGCTCCGACGAGCGCAGCGGCCTCTACGCGATCATCGCCGTCTACAGCACGGCCCTCGGGCCCGCGCTCGGCGGCACCCGGTTCTATCCGTACGAGAGCGAGCAGGCGGCGCTGGCCGACGTGCTCAACCTCTCGCGCGCCATGGCGTACAAGAACGCCCTCGCGGGGCTCGACCTCGGCGGCGGCAAGGCCGTGATCATCGGCGACCCGTCGGCGGACAAGTCCGAGGCGCTCCTGCGGGCATACGGACGGTTCGTCGAGTCGCTCGGCGGGCGCTACTACACCGCGTGCGACGTCGGCACCTACAGCGAGGACATGGACGTCGTCGCCCGCGAGTCGTCGTACGTGACGGGGCGCACCCCGGCGCACGGCGGCGCCGGAGACTCCTCGATCCTCACCGCCTTCGGCGTCTTCCAGGGCATGCGGGCCGCGGCGGACCACACGTTCGGCACGCCCACGCTGCGCGGCAGGCGGGTGGGCGTCGAGGGGGTCGGCAAGGTCGGGCGGCGGCTCGTCGACCACCTGATCGAGGACGGCGCCGAGGTCGTGGTCTGCGACGTCGACGAGCACGCCGTCGATCTCGTACGGCGCCGCCACCCCTCGGTGGACGTCGTCGCGGACAACGCCGCGCTGATCGCGTCCGACATCGACGTCTACGCCCCGTGCGCCCTGGGCGGCGCGCTGAACGAGGCGACCGTCCCGCTCCTGAGGGCGCGGATCGTCTGCGGCGGAGCCAACAACCAGCTCGCCGACGCCGGCGTCGGAAAGCTGCTGGTGGAGCGCGGCATCCTGTACGCCCCTGACTACGTGGTGAACTCCGGCGGAGTCATCCAGGTCGCCGACGAGATCGAGGGGTTCAACATGGAGCGGGCCAGGGCAAGGGCCGCTCAGATCTTCGACACGACCGCGAAAATCTTCGCCCTCGCCGCCGCCGACGGGGTCCCTCCGGCGACCGCGGCGGATAGGCTCGCGGAGCGCAGAATGTCGGAAGTCGGGCGGCTTAGGGGCATCTGGCTCCGCCGCTGACCGCCGACGCCCATACGGCGTACCGAGCGGCGCGCAAAACAGGTACGGTTATAGGCGAACGAGAGACTGGCGCCTAAAGTCAGGTGGCGCCAGTGCGCGGTGCGTTAGCGACGAGGGGTCCGGTGCGACCCCGCATGAGGGGGTCGAGCCAATGGGGCGCGGCCGAGCCAAGGCCAAGCAGGTCAAGGTCGCCCGCCAGCTGAAGTACAACAGCGGCGGCACTGATCTTGAGCGTCTGCGCGCGGAGCTCGGAGTCGTGGACGAGGGCGATTCCGGCCACAGTGACGAGCATGACCCTTACGACGAGCTGGCTGATCGGTATGCCGATTATGCCGTCGACGATGACGAGGGCGACGGCAAGGACTCGTCCCGGCGCCGTTAGCCGTTCCTGACAGCGGTCGAAGTGACAACACCCGGCGAGGAGCCTTTCCACGCCGGGTGACTTCGCGTTGTCCGGGATCCGATCGTGTTGTGAGGGTCCGACCGGGCGCCCCGGCCCAGCCGGGGCGCCTTTTGGCGTGTGCCCGAACCCCGCGCCGCCTCCGGATTCCATGATCCTGCGAGTTCTCCCGGCCGGTTCTCGGGCGAGGCCGGTCGGCGCTCCGCCGGAGCGGGTCGCCGACCGGGCTTCGATCAGCGGTAACGGGCCACACCCGAACCGGGCACGACCTCGCCGAGCACCCAGGCGGGCACGCCCCGGCCGGTGAGCAGAGCGAGCGCCCGGTCGGCCTGGTCCGCCGGCACGACCGCGCACATCCCCACGCCGAGGTTGAACGTCCGGTCCATCTCCTGCTGCGGGACGCCGCCGCGCCCGGCGAGCACCTCGAAGATCGCGGGCGGGGTCCAGGAGCCCCGGTCCAGCAGGGCGTCCACCGTGCCGGGCAGGGACCGGGCCAGGTTGGCCTCGAGGCCGCCGCCGGTGATGTGCGCGAAGGCGTGCACCTCCACCTCGCGGATCAGCGCGAGGCAGTCCAGCGAATAGATGCGGGTGGGTTCGAGCAGCTCCTCGCCCAGCGTCCGCGACAACTCGGGAAGCTCGCGCTCAAGGTCCAGCCCGGCGGTCTTGATCACATGTCTGACCAGGGAGTATCCGTTGGAGTGGACCCCGCTGGAGGCCAGGGCGAGCACCACGTCGCCGGCCCGTACGCGGTCCGGTCCGAGCAGCTCGTCCGCCTCGACGACCCCCGTGCCGGCGCCAGCCAGGTCGTACTCGTCGGGGCCCATGGCGCCGGGGTGCTCCGCCGTCTCGCCGCCGACGAGCGCGCAGCCCGCGAGCCGGCACCCCTCCGCGACGCCGCCCACGATGTCGGCGATGCGCTCGGGCACCACCTTGCCGCACGCGATGTAGTCGGTCATGAAGAGCGGCTCCGCGCCGCACACCACGAGGTCGTCGACGACCATGCCGACGAGGTCGATGCCGATCGTGTCGTGCTTGCCGAGCCGCTGCGCCAGCATGACCTTGGTGCCGACGCCGTCGGTCGAGGTCGCCAGCAGCGGACGGCGGTAGCGCAGGAAGGCCGAGGCGTCGAACAGCCCGGCGAACCCGCTGGCGTCGTCCACCACCTCCGGGCGCCGGGACCGCGCCACCCGGGACTTCATCAGCTCGACGGCCCGGTCACCGGCCTCGATGTCCACACCGGCGGCGGCGTAGCTGGTCATGTGCTCCCCTTCGTCGGTCGTGCCCGGTCGCCCGTGCGACCCGTCACAGTTGCCCTTCCAGGACGTACTTGCCGACCCTGTCCTGGTCGATCGCGATGGGGTACTCGCCGGTGAAGCAGGCGCGGCAGAGCCGGTCGGCGGGGATCGTCGTCGCCTGGGTCAGCCCCTCAAGGGAGATGTAACCGAGGGAGTCGGCGCCCAGCGAGGCGCGGATCTCGTTCACGGACAGCGACCCGGCGATCAGCTCCGCCCGGGTGGCGAAGTCGATGCCGTAGAAGCACGGCCACGCGACCGGCGGCGAGGAGATCCGTACGTGGACCTCCGTGGCACCGGCCTCGCGCAGCATCTTGACGATGGCCCGCTGGGTGTTGCCGCGCACGATCGAGTCGTCCACCACGATCAGCCGCTTGCCCTGGATGACCTCGCGCAGCGGGTTCAGCTTGAGGCGGATGCCGAGCTGGCGGATGGTCTGCGACGGCTGGATGAACGTCCGGCCGACGTAGGAGTTCTTCACCAGGCCCTGGCCGTACGGGATGCCGCTCTGCTCGGCGTAGCCGATGGCGGCGGGAGTCCCGGACTCGGGCGTCGGGATGACGAGGTCGGCGTCGACCGGGTGCTCCCTGGCGAGCTGGCGGCCCACCTCGACCCGGGTCGCCTGCACGCCGCGACCGGCGATCGTCGTGTCGGGCCGGGCGAGGTAGACGTACTCGAACAGGCAGCCCTTGGGCTGGGCCGCCGCGAACCGGCGGGACCGGACCCCGCGCTCGTCGATCGTCAGCAGCTCGCCGGGCTCGATCTCACGGATGAAGGAGGCGCCGACGATGTCGAGCGCCGCGGTCTCGGAGGCGACCACCCAGCCGCGTTCGAGCCGGCCGAGCACGAGCGGCCTGATGCCCTGCGGGTCCCGGGCGGCGAACAGGGTCGTCTCGTTCATCCAGACCAGGGAGTACGCGCCCTTGACCTGGGGAAGCAGCTCGGACGCCGCCTCCTCGATGGACTGCGAGCGGTCCTGCGCCAGCAGCGCCGTCAGTACCTCGGTGTCCGTCGTCGCGCGGATGGCGTCCGACGGGAGGCGCAGCGCGAGCTCGCCGGTGTTGATGAGGTTGCCGTTGTGGGCGAGCGCGAGGCCGCCGTGTTCGGTGGAGCTGAGCGTGGGCTGCGCGTTCTCCCAGACGCTCGAACCGGTGGTCGAGTAGCGGCAGTGCCCGATCGCGACGTGTCCGCGGAGCGTCCCGAGGATGGACTCGTCGAAGACCTGGGACACCAGCCCCATGTCCTTGTAGACCAGGATGCGGCTGCCCTCGCTGACCGCGATGCCCGCGGACTCCTGCCCGCGGTGCTGCAGCGCGTACAGCCCGTAATAGGTGAGTTTGGAGACATCTTCCCCCGGAGCCCACACCCCGAAGACGCCGCAGGCGTCCTTGGGGGCGCGATCGAGGGAATCGAGGTCATGGCTCAGTCGGCCGTCGCCTTTCAGCACATGCTTGAGTCTATTTCGGCCTTCTCCCTGCTCGCGCACGCGGGTACGGAAAGTCTCGAGGAAACGATCGACTCGGCTTTGCCGTGTCTTCCGGGGTCCGTCCGCGCCCTCCGGAGAGCCTTGGGTCTCCGGCATGCCCAACTCTGGTCCGGGAGAGAGCGACCGTGACGACACCTGACAAGCACGCGTGGGAGCCCCCGCGTGACCAGCGGCCCGACAACGAGACCCGTCCGGACGAGCAGCGACTGGTCCTTCCCGTGAACTCCTGGGACGAGCCCGATCTCGAAGGCTCCTGGTGGGAGCCCTCCGGATATCGGGAACCGGACCAGGCCCGGCCCGGGGAAACCCGCTCGTCAGCTTTCGGCGAAATCGGCGGCGATCCGGCGGGTACGGACCACCGGCCGGCGGCCGACCCGCACCTGGGAGACGGCGGAGACACGAGTGACCCCGGTGTCCGCGACGGACGTGGGCGTGAACGCGGGGGAGCGGAGACGGGCGAGCCGGATTTCAGCGAGTGGACCGACTGCGGGTTCTCCGACGATCTCGCCGCCACCGATCCGGGCTACCGGTCCTGGGCCGAGCCCGAGACCACCTGGGAGAGTCTCAAGGCGTGGGCGGCCCAGGACCCGCTGGCGAGCCGGACTCCCTATGCGTCCGGGCCCGCCCAGCGCCCAGAAGGCCCCGGTCGTGACTCGGGCGGAGCGCCGGGACAGGGCGCCCCGGGCATGAACGCCGGGGGCGGCGCGGACGCGGCCGTCCCGCCCCAGGTTCCGCCCCCCCATGTGACACAGGCTTCGCCGCATCCTCAGTCCCCGGCGTCCCCGGGTACGGCGCAGGGGACGCCTCAGCCGCCACCGCAGTTCCCGGCGGCCCCGCAGACGTCGCCGCAGATCCCGTTCCAGGGCGGGCCGCCGGGTCGGCAAGGGGGAGCGCACGCCGACCCGCCACCCGCCTCCTCCTCGGGAGCCTGGAACGACCCGTACGCCGGACCCGCGACCGGGCCCCGATACGGGGACCCGCAGCCGGACCCGCGTACCGACTGGCAGTCGGCCTCCGGGACGGGCGCCTGGTCCGACGCCGCGGCGGACGCCCGCCCTGAACCACGCATCGACGGCGCGTCCGACGGCCGGATGGACATCCGGTCCGATCACTGGACGGAATCCCGGGGCGAGCAGTACGCGGAGGGCCGGGCCGACGCGTACATGGAGAGGCGGTTCGACGCTCACGGGTTCCCGATCGGCGGGGCCGACGCTGCCGGTGATTCCGGGGCCGTGTACCCGCCTGACGTGGCGACACCTCCGGCCGGATGGACCCCGTCCGTCTCGCCGTACCCGCCTGGACCGGCGAGCGGGCCCGAAGGGGCCGCCGTGCCGCCGTCCACGTGGGCGGAGGGGGGCGTCTGCGGCCACTGCGGCATGCCGCAAGGGACGTCGGGACCGTCCGGCGCCGGGACGGGAGCCTTCGGAACGGCCGGTACGTCCGACGGCGGTACGGGGGCCTTCGGAACGGGTGGTTCCGCTGACTACGAAGGCGGGGCGGAGGATTTCGGTTCCGCAGGGGTGGCGACCGGGCCGATGACCCGGGTGGGCGGCCACGACGGGCGAG
The DNA here is from genome assembly GCF_001570405.1 of Microtetraspora niveoalba. Taxonomy (GTDB): domain Bacteria; phylum Actinomycetota; class Actinomycetes; order Streptosporangiales; family Streptosporangiaceae; genus Microtetraspora; species Microtetraspora niveoalba. The sequence continues at coordinate 60,870 of NZ_BBYM01000034.1, forward strand.
GCACGACGGACCGGCCCGTGTGGAGCGCGGGGGCCTCCACAGGGGAGTCCACGTCCGGGGAACTCATGGCGGGAGGCGCCGCCGACCGGGGAACCGCGGGCGGTCAGGCCGCTCACGGGGGAGCCGCGGCCGGGCTGATCCCGTACGCGGGCGTGAGCCGCAGGGGCCCGGAGGGGGAGCATCCCGCCGACGGGCACGTGCACGTGCTCAAGGCGGGCGGCCGGGGCGAGGCGCCCGCCTGGGGACGCGCCGACGACGACTACGTGCGCGTCATCGGCAAGGACGCCGGAACCGAGGGACCGGAGGAGCCGCAGGGCCGCCCCGGCGAGTACGGCGAACGCCTCCCCGAAACCCCGCGGCCTCCGGAGGAGCACTTCGGCGACCGCACACCGCCCGGGGAGCCTCGGCCACCGGCGCGCGGCGGGGCCGGCGGCCGGCCTCCTTCGGACGACCAGCCCGTCTATCCGGGAGAGCCGGGCAGGCGCGACGACGGACAGATCTACTACCAGCAGCCGCCGCGAAGGCGGGGCGAGGGTCTGGGCACGGCCGCGATGGTGCTCGGCATCGTCAGCATCGTCCTGTTGTTCTTCTGCGGGCTCGGCGCGCTCACCGCGATCGTGGGCGCCGTCCTCGGCGTGGTCGCGCTCGCGATGGGCGCGAGCAAGGGGCGCGCGGTCACCGGCATCGTGCTGAGTGTCCTGACGCTCGTCCTCGCCGCGGTCATCGGGGTCGCGTTCTACAACTGGTTCCAGGCCAAGAACATGGGCGAGTGCTTCGACGTCAGGACGCATCCCACGCAGGCGTCCACCCAGCGCTGCATCGAGGACAAGCTGAGCGGCTCGGGCGTCACCGGCCGGTCCGGCTGACCCGGAACCCCGCGGCCCCGGCGCCGACGAGGGCGATGGTCGTCCGGGTGCCGGGTCAGCGGACCGGGAGGTAGGGCGACAGGTCGGCGCGTGACCCGCTGGCGGCGACCCGGCCCGCCGCCAGTGCGGCCTCCCAGGAGAGCCGCCCGGCCGCCAGTTCCAGCCAGGTGCGCGGGTCCGTCTCGATGACGTTCGGAGGGGTGCCGCGCGTGTGGCGCGGCCCCTCCACGCACTGCACCGCCGCGTATGGGGGCACCCGCACTTCCACCGTCCGGCCGGGCGCGCGTGCGGCCAGCTCGTCGAGCAGGTGCCGTACGGCGAAGCGAGCCGCGTCCCGGAGGGGGTCACGGCCGTCGTCGTACGCGCGGAGCACCGCCGCGACGCAGGCGGCCGGCACCGCCGCGTCGGGCCCGGTGAACGACGTTTCCCCGAGGGCGGAGAGCTGGGCGTCGAGGGCGGTACGGACCTTCGCCGGGTCGAGTCTGCGTGGCGGCATCCGCCCATTCTCCCCCGCGCCCGCCGCCGTTCCTCTCCCGCTCGTCTCCCGCGAGCGCCGCCTCGTACCCGCGTGGACCCGGGATCACGGTCGGCCGCGCGTCACGGGCAGTCCTCCGCCCTGTGCCGGGTCGGCTTCCGCGGGAGTGGGCAGGGTTCATCGGCTGGGCGGCCGGGATTCACCTGCGGTTCGAGCGCCGGCCGTACCGTCCGACGGAGAGCCGTCCCGAGTGCTCGCTCACCGCTAGAACCCCCATGGAGGAGCTGTGGCGAATCCGTCGCCGCGCCGGGTCCTTCCGTTGCTCGAAACCCCGCACAAGGGTGGCCGCAGCGCGATGACCTGTCGTTTCCGTTGTGGAAATGCCTGCGACCACGACATGCCGAACACGACCGGCAACGACTATTTCGGTGATCTCGCCGCCGCGGCCGTGTCGCGGCGCGGTGCTTTGCGTGCGGGGGCGATCGGCGCCCTGGTCGTCACGGCGGGTGCGGCCGGCGTGGCGGGAGCCGTACCGGCGGCCGCCGAGCCCGGCGCCTCCGCGCTGTCCGGCGGGAAGCACGGGAAGCCGGGCGGGGCGGGACTCGCGTTCGCCCCGGTCGCGCCGAACACGCAGGACGCCCTCGTCGTGGCCGACGGTTACGAGTCCGCCGTGGTGGTGCGGTGGGGGGATCCGGTCACCCCGGACGCTCCCGCGTTCGACTTCGAGAACCAGACGGCCGAGGCGCAGGCCCGGCAGTTCGGCTACAACTGCGACTATGTGACGTTCTTCCCGTTGGGGCCGAACCGAGGTCTGCTGTGGGTGAACCACGAGTACACCAACGAGGCGTTGATGTTCCGCGGGTACACCGACGGCGGCGCCGCTTCCGCCGAGCAGATCAAGATCGCTCTGGCGGCGCACGGCGGCTCGGTCGTCGAGATCCGCAAGAACGGCGCCTCGGGACGGTGGGAGCTGGTCACCCAGGGCCGGCGCCGCTACAACCGGCGCGTCACCGCCCAGACGAAGTTCGCGATCAGCGGCCCGGCGGCAGGCGGCGCCCTGCTGAAGACCGCCGCCGACCCGTCCGGTCGCACCGTGTACGGCATGCTGAACAACTGCTCGGGCGGGACGACGCCGTGGGGCACCGTCCTCACCTGCGAGGAGAACTGGAACCAGTACTTCGTCGGCGGGAACGGCGTGCCGGAGGCGCAGAAGCCGTACCTCGCGCGCTACGGCGTGAGCACGACGGCGGCGATCCCCTCCGGCAGCCGCAGGTTCGACCGGGTCGAGGAGCGCTTCGACCTGGCGAAGCACCCGCAGGAGATCAACCGGTTCGGCTGGGTGGTGGAGATCGACCCGTTCGACCCGTCCTCGACCCCGGTGAAGCGGACGGCGCTGGGGCGCTTCGCGCACGAGGCCGCGACCACGACGCTGGCGAAGGACGGTCGGCTGGTGGTCTACATGGGCGACGACGGCCGGTTCGAGTACCTCTACAAGTTCGTCTCCTCCAAGCGGTACATCCACGGATTCGACCGGCACAACCGGACGCTGCTCGACGAGGGGACGCTCTACGTCGCGAAGTTCACCGGTGACAGCCCGGCGGCCGAGATCGACGGCTCGGGGAAGCTGCCGTCCGACGGCGCGTTCGACGGCTCCGGCACCTGGATCCCGCTCGTGACCGGCACGCGCTCGCACGTTCCGGGCATGACGGCCGAGGAGGTGCTCGTCTACACGCGGGCCGCGGCGGACAAGGCCGGGGCGACCAAGATGGACCGTCCGGAGGACGTGGAGCGCAGCCCGGTGAGCGGGGCCGTCTACGTCGTGCTGACCAACAACAGCAACCGCGCTGCGGCCAACGTGGACGAGGCCAACCCGCGGATCGGCAACAAGCACGGGCACATCGTCGAGATCCTCGAGTCGGGGAACGACGCGGGCCGCACCACGTTCGCCTGGTCGATCCCGCTGGTCTGCGGCGACCCGAACGACCCGTCCACGTACTTCGCGGGCTTCGACAAGACGAAGGTCTCGCCGATCTCGTGCCCGGACAACATCACCTTCGACGCGGAGGGCAACCTCTGGATCTCGACGGACGGGAACGCGCTGGCCGCCAACGACGGCCTGTTCGCGATGCCGCTGCGCGGTCCCGAGCGCGGCCACGTCCGCCAGTTCCTCACGGTGCCCCGCGGCGCGGAGACGTGCGGTCCGCTGATCAGCCCCGACCAGCGCAGCGTGTTCGTCGCCGTGCAACATCCGGGGGAGATCGACGGCGCGACCCCGGACAACCCGGCCAGCCGGTGGCCCGACGGCGCCCAGCCCCGCCCGTCGGTGGTGGTGAGCTGGCACCGGCAGGGCAGGAAGATCGGCTCCTGACGGAGGTTTCCCGTACGGCCGGCGCGGCGCGGCGCCGGCCGTACGGGTTCCCGCCGGCCGTGCGACCGGTACGCCGCGGCGTGCCGGAAGATCAGGCGACGGGCTCGGCGACGGGCTCGGCGACGGGAGCCTCGACCGGCGCGGGCGCCGCGCGGCGGCGGGCCCGGAGCGCGTACAGGCTTACCGGGACCCCGGCCAGGACGATCGCCGCGGCGACGAGCAGCGTGAACCGGTACGACTCGAGGAACGTGTGCATGGGCGGACCGCTCAGCGCGCTCTGCCGGTTGCTCATGATCGCTCCGAGGATCGTGATGCCGAGCAGCCCGAACACCTCGCGGGAGACGTTCAGGACTCCGGACGCGACGCCGATCCGGTCGGCGGGCATGACACCGAGGATGACGTTGGTCAGCGGCACGAGCAGCCCGGCGCCCGCGCCGTACAGGAGGAACCAGGGCAGCAGGTCGAGATAGCGGCTTCCCTCGCCCGCGGCGGACAGTCCGGCGATGGCGACGGCCATCAGGCCGAGCCCGGCGGCGACGGTGGGGGCGTTGCCGAACCTGCCGGCGATCCGGGGGGAGATGATGGCGACGGCCGCCGTGAGCAGGGCCATCGGCACGAAGCCCGCGCCCGCCTCCGTGGGGCTGAATCCGAGGGCGTTCTGCAGGTAGATGGCGGTGAAGAAGTAGATGCCGAACACGCCGAACGACCACAGGCCCTGTGACAGCAGCCCGCCGCTGAACACCCGCTCGCGGAAGAGCGAGAGGTCGATCATGGGCCGGGAGGCGCGCAGCTCGGTGACCGCGAAGGCGACCGCTCCGGCCGCCGCGACGCCGAACGCGACCAGGATCGGCGCCGAACCCCAGCCACGCGACTCGCCCTCGATGAGCGCGTAGGTCAGGGCGAACAGCGCGACCGCCGAGAACGTGAGGCCGGGCAGGTCGAGCCCGCCCGGGCGGCGTTCCGCCTTCGGCACCCGGATCGTCAGGAACCCGAGGACCGCGGTAACGGCGCCGATCGGCAGGTTGATCAGGAAGATCCAGCCCCAGTGGGCGTTCTCGCTGAGCAGCCCGCCGGTGAGCGGGCCGACGGCCAGCGCGAGGGCGCCCACGGCGCTCCAGACGCCCACGGCGGCGGCACGCTCGCGCGGGTCGGGAAAGATCGCCGAAAGCAGGGCGAGCGCGGTCGGGGTGAGCAGGGCCGCCCCCACCCCCTGGAGCGCGCGGGCCGCGATCAGCGCCTCCTGGCCGCCCGCCAGTCCGGCCGCCACCGAGGCCGCGGTGAAGACGGCGAGACCGGCGAAGAAGACAGCCCTGGCGCCGAAGACGTCGGCGAGCCGCCCGCCGACCAGGAGCAGCCCGGCGAACACCAGGATGTACGCGCTGACGATCCATTCCAGGCCCGAGATCGTCAGCCCGAGGTCCCGCTGGATGGTCGGGAGCGCCACGTTGACCACGTTGTTGTCCAGATAGCTCATGAACGTCGCGAGGGCGATCGCGACCAGAGCCCACCATTTCCGCTGCATGTCCACTCTTCCTATACGAGGTACTTGTACAACGTACATGTACGCTGCATAGGAGAACTTGTACGTCGTATAGTTGTCAAGTGGGTTCCGAGAAGCTGACCAGGGAGACGCTCGTCGAGCGTGCGGTCCTGCTCGCCGACGCCGAGGGACTGGAAGCGGTCACCGTCCGGCGTCTGGCGCAGGAGCTCGGCGTCACGCCGATGGCGCTGTACTGGCACGTCAAGAACAAGGAACAGCTTCTGAACTGCCTGGCCGACCACCTGCTCAAGGAGGTCACGCCGGAGTTCGACCGCGGCGCTCCGTGGAACGTGCGCGTGCGCGCGATGGTCGAGGCACTGATCCGGCTGATGCGGCGGCACCGGTTCCTGCCCGCCCTGTTCGCCATGATCGGGAAGGGCGAGGTGGAAAGCTTCTCCCGGGCGACGGAGACGGCGCTCGGCCTGCTCCGCCAGGCGGGGTTCTCCCTCCAGGAGGGCTATCTGATCTCGACGTACCTGCTGCACGGCGCGATGACGCTCGTCGATCAGGAGCCGTGCGTGCCGCCCACCGTGCCTCCGGAGGAGGCGGACGAGTGGCGGCGGCAGAAGCGGCTGGCCCTGGAGTCCCTGCCCGCCGACCAGTACCCGTGCATAATCGAGTACGCCCAGACACTCGGGGAGGTCGACGTCGAGGGCTACTACGCGCTCGGCCTGGACCTGCTGCTCGGCGGCGTCGAGACGCTGGCCGCCCGGCGATGACGCCGCGAGGCCCGTGGCGCGCGGGCCAGCGCGGAGAACACCGCGGCGAGCACCGCCAGCCCGAACAGCACGGCGTAGGTCCGCCAGAAGCCCGTCATGAGCTGGTCCAGCGCGACCGGGCTCAGCTGGGAGAGCGTCCCGGCGTACACCTGGTCGCGAAGCTGCGGGGTGACCGCGCTGGTCAGCACGCCCAGCGTGAGGGCGATGCTGACCGCGACCCCGATGTTCATCGCCATCAGGCGGAAGCCGTTGACGACGCCCAGGTTCTCCGGCGACAGGCCGCTCATGACCTGCGTGGTGTTGCCGGTCAGGAACGTCCCGCTGCCGCAGCCGGTCACGAACAGCCCGAGCGCGAGGATCCAGTACGGCGTCGCCGGGCCGGCGCCGAGCAACAGGATCAGCAACCCGGCGCCGGTGAGCAGGCTCCCGCCGAGGGCCAGGGCGTAGGAGCCGACCCGGCGGCCGAGCGCGCCCGACACCGGCGATCCGAGGGCCATCCCGGCCGCCATGGGCAGCACGCCGAGGCCGGCGGTCAGCGCGTCCGCCCCCTGCGCGGCCTGGAAGTACAGCCCGGCGAGCAGGATCAGCGAGGCCCGGGCCACCGCGTTGCAGAGCGTCGCGAGGTTGGCCATCAGGAGCACCCGTTCCGCGAGCATGCGGAAGTCCAGCACCGGGTTGGCCGCCCGGCGCTCGACGAGCACGAGCACCGGTACGAGCGCCAGGGCGATCAGCCCGGCGACGAGGCTGCCCTCGCTGACCGCGAACAGCGTCGCCGACAGCGCGGCGAACACGATCAGGTTGCCCCCGGCGTCCAGGGACTGGCGGGGGCCGGTCGCGGGCAGCCTGCGCAGCGTGGACATCCCCCAGACCAGCGCGAACAGCCCGGCGGGCACGTTGATCCAGAAGATCCACCGCCAGCCGAGGAGGTCGGCGATGAGCCCGCCGAGTGTCGGCCCCGCGAGCTGGGCGACCGAAAGGACGCCGAAGTAGAGGCCCATGCCCTGGCTCAGCCGGTCCGGGGGGAAGGCGTCCGTCATGATGACGGTCCCGTTGGCGATGATCATCGCCGCGCCCAGGCCCTGCACGGCGCGCAGCGCGATCAGCGCGCCCACGCCGGGAGCGAGCCCGGACAGGAGTGAAGCGGCCGTGAACAGGGCGAACCCGACCAGGTAGATCTCGCGCCGGCCCATCAGGTCGGACACCCGGCCGAAGAACACCAGGGTCGCCGTGTTGACCAGCATGTACGCCAGCAGGACCCAGTTCGACGCCAGCGGGCTCGCGTCGAAGTGCCGCACGACCGCGGGGAGGGCCACGTTCAGCGTGCTGGCGCTCATGCCGATGAGCAGCATCCCGAGCGAGGCGACGGAGCAGACGCGCCAGGCGTACCGCAGGGCGGGGGCGTACTCCGGCATACCGGGCTCCAGCGGGACGCTCACCATGCTCGTGATTCTCGTGTACGTCCTACGTGTGATGACGTGGCGATCCCATGTGCCGGGACTCGAGTTCTGATACTTGAGATGCGATTGTGATGTTTGGTGAGTAATCCATTGGAACGGTCGAACCGTCCCTTCAGCATCACAAGAGTTCTGAGCACTCACTCTTGCTTTCAGAAGGGATGCCTCCGTGGCTATCAAGTTGCCGGGTGGACGCACGATCGGTGTTCTGTCGGTCGGTGTGCTCGCCGGATCCCTGTTCGCGGTGGGCGGCATGGCCACCGCCTCCTCCGCCTCCTCCGCCGCCAAGGTCATCTACGGCTGCGTGAACAAGAAGTCGGGCTACGTGCGCATCGTCAACGCGACGACCACGTGCAAGCCGACCGAGTACAAGGTGTACTGGAACCAGGCCGGGACCCCGGGCCCCGTCGGCGTCGGCGGCACCGGACCCACCGGCCCGCAGGGTCCCCGCGGTCTCCAGGGCGAGCGCGGCCCGCAGGGTCCCCAGGGCCCGAAGGGTGACACCGGCGCCACCGGTCCGCAGGGCCCGAAGGGCCAGGACGGCGCCAACGGCACCAACGGCAAGGACGGCGCCCCCGGCGCCAAGGGCGAGAAGGGCGACACGGGCCCCGCCGGCGCCAAGGGCGACAAGGGTGAGAAGGGCGACCGCGGTCTCCCGGGCGAGAAGGGCGAGAAGGGCGATCGCGGTCTCCCGGGCCAGAAGGGGGACACCGGCCCCGCCGGTCCTCAGGGGCCCAAGGGTGACCCCGGCACGGGCGGATCGGTCACGCCCAAGGTCGTGACGCAGTCCTTCGACTTCGGGCACGGCAGCTCCCGGCCCGTCATCGTGTCCTGCGGCAACGGCAAGACGGCCACCGGCGGCGGCTTCACGATGACGGACGGCAGCAGCTCGGCGCAGATCTACGAGAGCGCCCCCTACCCGGCGACCAACGGCGGCACGCCGACCGGCTGGAAGGTCTCCGGCAAGAACGCCTCGGGCATCGCGTACGCCATCTGCGTCTAGCCCGAGCACGCTTCTGAGCGAGTCGGCGGCGGACGGGGACCCGCGGGTCGCCCCCGCCGACGGCCCGCCGTCACAGCAGGCAGGAGAGGAGGCCCTTCCGGACATCGGCGCCGGAAGGGCCTTCGCTCTCACGGGGGTTTCGCGGGAGGGCCGGACATCGTGTCCCGCGTCAGGGAACGCCCGGCCGGACCGTCACAGGGCCCTGCCGGGGTCGGCCAGGGGCGAGGGGTAGCGGCCGGACAGGCGGGCCAGTTTGAGGCTGAGGTGCAGGCTGAGCCGTTCCACACCGTCCCTGAGGTCGGTCCCGGCCAGCTCCTCGACCCGCTGCAGGCGGTAGTAGAGGGACGTGCGGTGCAGGCGCAGGCGCCGTGACGTGGCCTGCGCGTTGCCGGCCAGGTCGAGGTAGGTCTCCAGCGTCTCCAGCAGCGGCCGGTGCTGGGCGTCGTCCAGCAGCCTCTCCAGCCCCGGATGGAGGTTGTCGTGGGGGACCCGGGTGAGCATCCGGTACACGCCGAGCCGGCTCCACTCCGCCGAGTGCCCGAGCTCCGGCACCTTGGCCGCGACCTCGGCCGCGTGCAGGGCCTCCTCGTACGACTCGACGGCCCGCGCGAGCGTGGGGCGGGGCGCCCCGATCCCGATCAGGACCGGTGTCCCCAGCGCCGCCCGCATCTCCTCGGGGAAGGCGGCCGTGCCCGCGGTGAGCAGCACGGCGTGGTCGAAGCGCACCTGGTGGAGCGGGTGGTGCCCGGCCAGGCGACGCCGTACGGCGAGCAGGCCGCGCTCAAGCGTCAGCCGCAGCGCCTCGTCGGCCTCGGCGGCGAGGGGCCGGGCGACCGCCACCGTGACGGGGGCGGCGCGGGGGAAGGCGCCCGCCTCGATGAGCGTCCTGGCGGCCTCGGCCTCCCCGCGCAGCAGCCCCATGGTGGCTTCGAGCTCCCGGCGCGAGGCCAGGCCGGAGGCCAGGCTCTCGTGGAAGAGGATGAGGGCCAGCTCGGGCGCGGCCGCCGCCGCGACGGCGATCTCGGCGTCCGTCATGGCGGGGTCGACGTCGAGGAACCAGAGGAAGCCGAGCGGCCGGCCGTCGTGCGGCACCGGGACGCAGACCCGCGGCAGCAGCCCGAGGCCGGCGGCCCCGGGGGTGCGCAGGGGCCCGGCGGCCTCGTGGATGCCGGCCGCCCGCAGGAAGGCGCGCACCTCCGGCGTGGTGTGGCGGCGCAGGATCGAGTCACGGCGGACGTCGTCCATCGGTCCGTCCTGCTCGCTGTACGCGATCACGCGTTGCCGACCGTCTTCGAGCAGCAGCGGCCGGTCGAGGCGCGCGGCCAGATCGTCCACGATGCGCTGTAGATCCGCCACCCTGCCTCCAACTGGGCGTTCCAACATCTGTCGGATGGGCGTCCGTCGGTCTTCCCTACATGTGACCGATGATCTGCGTCAAGGCGATATATAGCGTCTTGGATCGTGAAAGCCCCCAGAAAGCTGCTCCAGTGCCTGTTCGCGGCCATTGTGGTGGTCCCGGCGGCACTGGCGGCGACGCCCGCGTCCGCAGATCCTTCCCAAGATCCCGAGCACCCGTGGCGGCGTGATCACTGGCCCCAGACCCAGCCCTGGCAGCGGGACCAGCCCGACGAGTCGCAGACCATGCGCGGTGGCCGCCCCTCGCGGGTGGTCGCGCCGATCGACCCGCAGAACTGGACGAACCCCGACCACATGACGTGGGCGGACTACAAGAAGATCCCCGGCGCCGACTGGTCCGACCCCGGCAAGAAGGGAACGGTGCGCACCTTCAAGGGGGCGCTGGTGCTGCTCGACTACCCGAACCAGCCGTTCGTCGTCACCCGCCCGAAGGGGTCCACCGTCTTCGGCAACCCCAGCGCCGAGGGGCACGACATCCCGCGTGACCAGGTGGCCAAGTTCTACCAGGACTTCCTGAACACCCCGAACCAGCTCAACAAGGGCCACACCATCCACGAGTACTGGATGGAGGACTCCGGCGGCCGCTACGGCGTCGAGCTGACCGGCTTCGGCCCTTACACCATGCCGGGCAAGTCGCACGAGTACGCCATGGAGTACCAGCGCGACGCCTGCCCGGCGGGCGACGCCTGCGACAAGAACCTCCGCACCGACGGCAACGCCGCCTGGCTCGCGGACGTCGGCCAGGAGGTGGCCGACGGGTTCGACTTCGTCTTCTACGTCAGCGCCGGCCAGGACGAGTCGTCCACCTGGCAGGAGTTCGGCATGATGAAGTTCCCCACCAAGGAGGACGTCACCGACGACTTCGGGCCGCCGGATGCGAACCTGCCGAACTGGTCCAAGACCCGCTACGTGGACTGGACGTCCTGGGCCTCGGGCTCCACGTTCTGGCCCAACGCGCGCTTCGGCATCGACTCCGTCCAGACCGAGAGCTCCGGCATGGGCGTCTACGCCCACGAGCTGAGCCACATCATGGGCATCGCCGACAACTACAACAACCCGTACGGCACGCCGATGCGGCGGGCCTACACCGGCATCTGGGAGATGCTCAGCCGCGGCAGCTTCAACGGGCCGGGCGGCCCGCACAGCCGCTGGCTGATCCCGCCCACCGCAGGCGCGTCCATGGGCGCCCAGCACATGCTGCGCAACAAGATCAAGCTGCAGATGGTGGACGAGCAGAACGTGCTGCGCCTGTCGCGGGAGGCGCTCCGCGACTCCGGCCTCGTCGTCGCCGACGTCACCGCCCGTGCCGTGCAGCCGGGCAAGAACGGCCTGGCGGGCGTCAACGTCGCCTTCGACACCGGTGACAAGTCCAACGGCTCGTGCGACACCCGGACCGATCCGCTCTGCGACGGCGGCGGATACGACAACTACACGATCGAAGTCGTCGACCGGATGGGCACCGACTCCTTCACCCCCGACTCGGGCGTGCTCCTGGCCAAGACCAAGGACCAGGACCGGTCCCCGTTCGAGTGGGTGATCGACGCCAACCCGCAGGACATCGGGATGACCGACTACGTGCTGCCGGACGGCACGAAGGTTCCGATCACGATCGGCGACTACCGCCAGCTCTCCGACGCGCTCTTCCACGCGGGCACCGACTCCGGCAGCCAGTACGAGTACGTCGACCAGGCCAACCGGCTGCACTTCTACGTCGTCGACGTGCGCCGGGACGGCAAGGGGACCCTGTCGTACACGGTCGCGGTCCGCTCGCTGGACGGCGCCGGCCCGCAGAAGCGCGGTGTCCGGCTCCTGCCGGGCGCGGGTGTCCCCACCGCCCAGAAGGGGGTGTCCACCTGCCGGTTCCCGCTGTTCAACACCGGCAAGGCGGCCCCGGCCCGGGGACAGCACCCCGAGGACGTCAGCGCCTACCTCGGCAGTGACCTCTACCGGCTGAAGGCGGAGGTCCAGGGCACGGGCTGGACGGCCGTCACACCGAACGAGCTCGCGGCCGTCGAGTTCGGCGGGCACGAGTCCGTCACCGTCCACGCCCAGCGTTCGGACGGCGGCAGCCGGCTCGCCACGGTGAAGCTGACGGCCACCTCCGAGAGCGACCCCACCAAGTCGATGACCGCCACCTGCCACGTCGTGGGGCTGTAGCCGTACGACAGCCGTACGACAGCCGTACGGCACGCCTGAGAACGCCCTCCCGGACACCCCTCCGGGAGGGCGTTCCGCTGTGCGCGGCCCGGCAGCTTCAAGGGCGGGGAATGTTCGCGGCGGCGGCCGGTACGCGTTCGGGCGTCACCGGAGGCGGCACCCTCCGGCGCGGGGTATCCCCTCCCCAGCCGGCCCGAGCGGGGAGCGCCGTCGCGGGACGGACCGGCGCCGGGCATCCCCTCCCGGGACGGCCCGAGCGGGAGCGGCGGCGGCGAGGACGGGGAGGGCGTGTGACGCCTCTGACGCGGTCGGCGGAGACGTTGCGCGGCGCCGTACGCGATCTGCATCCCGCCTATTTCGCCCTGGTCATGGCCACCGGCATCATCTCGGTCGATCTGCGCACCGCGCACGCGACCGCGCTCTCGGCGGCGCTGATGTGGGTGGCGGCCGCGGCCTACGCCGTCCTCCTGGCCCTCACCCTGGCGCGGATCGCCGCGTATCCCCGGAGGCTGCTGCGGGACCTGCACGACCCGCACCGGGGGTTCGGGTTCTTCACGTTCACCGCGGGGACGGACGTGCTCGGCACCCGGCTCGCCCTGGACGGCCACGTCGGCACGGCGACGGCGCTCCTCGCCGTGGGCGGGCTGAGCTGGATCGTCCTCGGCTACGCGGTGCCCTGGGCGGCGGCGCTGAGCCATGACGGCAGGGAGTCCCTCGGCGGCGCGGAGGGGAGCTGGTTCGTGTGGGTGGTCGGCGGCCAGTCCGTGGCCGTGCTGGCGGCGACGCTGGAGCGGACGGCCGGCGCCGGGCGGGACGCGGTCGCGCTGCTCGCCATCGTCTTCTGGGCCGTCTCCGTCTGCCTCTACGCGCTGGTCGCGATCTGCGTCGCGCTGCGGTTGATGCTCTACGCGATCCGGCCGGGCGATCTCACCCCGCCGTACTGGGTGGCGATGGGCGCCACCGCGATCAGCACGCTCGCCGGGGCGCAGATCGCGACCATGACATCGGCGCCCGCCGCGCTCGCGACGCACCTGTTCACGCCGCACGTGTCGCTGATCTTCTGGGCCTTCGGCACGTGGCTCTATCCCGCGCTCGTCTTCATCGGGTGGTGGCGGCACGTGCGGCGCCGGGTCCCGCTGCGCTACGACCCGGGGTGGTGGAGCATGGTCTTCCCGCTCGGCATGTACGCGGCGGCCTGCCACAACCTCGGCGAGGTCATCGCGGTCCCCGCCCTCGTCGGCATCGGCGCCGTCCAGGTGTGGATCGCGTTCGCGGCGTGGCTGATCGCGATCGCCGCCATGCTGCGGCGCTTCGCGGGGGAGTACGGGCTTCGCCGGGGCCGGCCGGGCCCCGGCGAATGACACCGCGTCGAATCACATGCGTCGAATCACATGCGTCGAACCGGTCAGCCGAAGATCGCGGGGAGCGGCGCGGCGTGCGCCTCGCGCAGCTCCGCGACCGGGATCTCGAATGCACCCTCGACGGCCAGCGACGTGCCGCCGGTGGAGCCGAGGCCGTAGCAGGGGACCTCGTGCCGGCCGCACAGCTCGGCCAGCGCCTCGAAGGCCTCCGGCCGTACGCAGACCAGGGCGCGGGACGCCGACTCGCTGAACAGGTCGACGAACGCGTCGTCGCCGGGCAGCGACACGGTCGCGCCGACCCCCTGGGCCAGGCACGCCTCCGCGAGGGCGATGGCGAGGCCCCCGTCGGACAGGTCGTGCGACCCCTCCAGCAGGCCGTCCCGGGCCGCCTCGACGAGCACGGACGCGAGGGCGCGCTCCGCCTCGAGATCGACGGCCGGCGGCAGTCCGCCGAGGTGGCCGTGCGTGACGTGCGCCCACTCCGACCCGCCGAACTCGTCGCGGGTGTCGCCGAGCAGCACCACGCGCAGGCCCTCGGCGGCGAACCCGGACCTGACCCGCCGCGCGACGTCGTCGATCACGCCGAGGACGCCCACCACGGGAGTCGGGTTGATCGCGGTGGACCCGGTCTGGTTGTAGAACGACACGTTGCCGCCGGTCACCGGCACGCCGAGCGTCTTGCACGCGTCCGCGAGGCCGCGCACGGCCTCCGCGAACTGCCACATCACCTCGGGGTCCTCCGGCGAGCCGAAGTTGAGGCAGTTGGTCACCGCCAGCGGAGCCGCGCCGGTCACGGCCACGTTCCGGTACGCCTCGGCGAGCGCGAGCTGTGCCCCCGCGTACGGGTCGAGCCGGGCGTACCGGCCGTTGCCGTCCGTCGCCAGCGCGATGCCCCGGGTGGTCTCCTCCGCGCCCGGCATGACCTCGGAGACCCGCAGCATGCCGGAGTCGGCGGGCTGGGCCAGGACGGTGTTGCCCCGGACGTACCGGTCGTACTGGGAGGTCACCCACTCCTTGGAACCGAGGTTGGGCGAGCCGAGCAGCCGCAGCAGCGTGTCGCGCAGGTCGTCGGGGCGCGGCAGGCGCTCCGGGCCGTCGGCGTTGAGCGCGGCCTGCCCGGCCGGCTCGTGGAACGGGCGCTCGTAGACCGGGCCCTCGTCGGCGGCGGTGCCCGGCGGGATGTCGACGATCGTCTCGCCGTCCCACGTCATGACGAGCCTGCCGGTGTCGGTGACCTCGCCGATGACGGTCGCGGGCACGTCCCACTTCTCGCAGATGGCCATGAACGCCGGGATGTCCTCGGGCGTGACGACGGCCATCATGCGTTCCTGCGACTCGCTCATGAGGATCTCCTCGGGCCGCAGCGTCGGGTCGCGCAGCGGTACGAGGTTGAGGTCCACGGTCATGCCGCCGGTGCCCTTGGCGGCCAGCTCGGTCGTCGCGCACGAGACGCCGGCCGCGCCGAGGTCCTGGATGCCCACGACCACGTCGGCCTGGTAGAGCTCAAGGCAGCACTCGATGAGCAGCTTCTCCATGAACGGGTCGCCGACCTGGACGGCGGGCCGCTTGGCCTGCGACTCGTCCTCGAAGGTCGCGGACGCCAGCACGGACGCGCCGCCGATGCCGTCGGCGCCGGTACGCGCGCCGAACAGCACGACCTTGTTCCCCGGGCCGGGAGCGGTGGCGAGCTTGATCTGGTCCTTGCGCAGCAGGCCCACACACAGCGCGTTCACGAGGGGGTTGCCGATGTAGCAGGGGTCGAAGACCACCTCGCCGCCGATGTTCGGCAGGCCCAGGCAGTTGCCGTAGTGGCTGATGCCCTCGACCACGCCCGGCAGCACCCGCCGGGTGTCCTGCTGGTCGGCGCCGCCGAAGCGCAGCGAGTCCATCACGGCGATCGGCCGGGCGCCCATCGACATGATGTCGCGGACGATGCCGCCGACGCCGGTGGCCGCACCCTGGTGCGGCTCGACGTACGACGGGTGGTTGTGCGACTCGATCTTGAAGGTGGCGGCCCAGCCGTCGCCGATGTCCACGACGCCGGCGTTCTCGCCCATGCCGACCAGCAGGGCGTCCGACTTGGGCGCCTTGGTGCCGAACTGGCGCAGGTGCACCTTGGACGACTTGTACGAGCAGTGCTCGCTCCACATCACCGAGTAGATCGCCAGCTCGGAGCCGGTCGGCCGGCGGCCGAGGATCTCGCACACGCGCCGGTACTCGTCGTCCTTCATGCCCAGCTCGGCGTACGGCATCGGCTCTTCGGGCGTCTCGGCGGCCCGCTTCACAGAGTCAGTCATCGAATACCTCCAGCGTGGAGACCCCGGGCTTCAGCCGTGGGGAGGGAGTCAAACGTTCACCAGCTTCTTGAGGATGGAGGTGAAGAAGCCCCGGCCGTCCACGCTGGGCGCGCCGGTGAGGTCCTCGACGGCGTGCTCGGGGTGGGGCATGAGGCCGACGACGTTCCCGGCCTCGTTGGTGATGCCCGCGATGTCGTTCATCGAGCCGTTGGGGTTGCCGCCGACGTAGCGGAACACCACACGGCCGTCGCGTTCGAGGGCGGCGACGGTCTCCGCGTCCGCGACGTAGCGGCCCTCGCCGTGCTTGACCGGCAGCACGATCTCCTGGCCGGCCTCGAAGTCGCCGGTCCAGGCGGTGTCCGCGTTCTCCACGCGGATGCCCTGGTCGCGGCAGATGTAGTGCAGGCCCTCGTTGCGGGTGAGCGCCCCGGGCAGCAGGTGCGCCTCGCAGAGGATCTGGAAGCCGTTGCAGGTGCCGAGGACCGGCAGGCCCGCGCGGGCGGCCGGGATCAGCTCGTCCATCAGCGGCGAGAACCGGGAGATCGCCCCGCAGCGAAGGTAGTCGCCGTAGGAGAACCCGCCGGGGAGGAAGACCGCGTCCACCCCCTTGAGGTCGTGGTCGGCGTGCCAGAGCGGCACCGCCTCGGCTCCCGCGAGCCGTACGGCACGGGCCGCGTCCTGGTCGTCGAGTGTTCCGGGAAAGGTGACGACGCCCACTCGGGCAGCGTTCATGACAGGTCCCCCACGGTTCCCCTCCAAGGCATGGGCGCGCGCACGCCACCGCCTCATTCACGGGCGGCGGTCTGTGGCGGTACGCCTCAGGTTATCGGGTGAAGCCAAAACCGCCCAATCTGAGGGGGCGATCTCCGTACCGGCCGGCCGCGGGCGGGTGGGCGGCGGGGCGTCGGGCGGACGACGGCGGGGGCGGGGGAGGGGGCCGCCGGGTCAGACGGCGGCGAGCTGGCGGTCCAGGGTGAGGAAGCGGGCGACGGCGTCCTCGTCCCAGGCCAGGTCCTTGGCGAGCCGGACGGTGGTGCCGCGGCCCGGCGTGATGTCGAAGGAGATCTCGTCCACGACCGACTGCATGATCAGGATGCCTCGGCCGTGCTCGGCGTCTCCGGGAGGGTACTGGCGGGGGATCGCGTTCAGCCCGTGACCGCGGTCGATGACCCGGACCTCGCAGCGGCCCGAGCCGATGGCGGCCGTCACCCGGTAGCGATCGGCGGGGCCGCCGTGCCGTACGGCGTTCGCACACGCCTCCGACGTCGCCAGAAGAATGTCGGAGACGCAGCTCTCTGTCACGCCCAGCGACCGCAACGCGTCGCCGAGCACCCGGCGGACCAGGGGAATGCCGATCGCATCCCGTGGTAAAGCCAGCGAGAACTCGATGTCCACCGGACCCCTCCCGGTGTTGAAGGTCACCGTGAAAGGCTTCCCCGAGGAATCCGGGCTAACCGCAAAATGACGCGCCTGTTATTCAGTGGTCGCGCCAATGTTACGTCTTAGGTGCTTTGTCGGCTTTTTGATGTGTGAAATGTGCTGTTTTACCGCTCCACACGAACGGTGAAATCCTCGATCACCGTGTTGGCCAAAAGGGTTTCGGCCATCTTCCGGACCTCGGCGAGAGCGGCCTCGTCGGCCTCGCCCTCGATCTCCACCTCGAACCGCTTGCCCTGCCGTACGTCGCTGACGCCGGAGAAGCCCAGCCGGGGCAGCGCGCGGGCGATCGCCTGGCCCTGGGGGTCGAGAATCTCCGGCTTGAGCATGACGTCGACGATGACGCGCGCCACTGATGTCCTCCTGGGCTGGTGTCCGGTGTCGCGGTCAAGCGTATCCGCAGGCGCGCGGTCTCATCCCCGGCGCCCCGGCGGGACCATCTCCTCCAGGGAGAGCGCGAGCCACAGCTCCAGTCGGTGCCGGGGGTCGCTCAGCGACCTGCCCGAGACCCGCTCGGCCGTGCGCAGCCGCATCCTCAGCGTGTTGCGGTGGACCCGCAGCCGGCGCGCCGCCGATTCGAGGTTCTGCGCGCAGTCGAGGAACGTGCGCACCGTGGCCAGCAGCGCGGTGTCGTGCTGCGCGTCGTGGTCGCGCAGCGGGCGCAGGACGATCTCCGCGAAGCGTCCGGCCCCGTCCGGGTCGATCGCGTCGCGCAGCAGCGCCCACGGCTCCAACTCGTCCACGTGCCCGTATCCCCCCTGCGCCCGCCCCGCGACGGCGGCCGCGTGCCGTACGGCGGGGGCGATCTCGCGCAGATCCGCGGCGCGGCAGCCTCCTGCCGCGATCTCCCGCCCGGTGAGGGCCGTCAGCCGCTCCGTGAGGGCCAGGCCGAGGCGCGGGGTCGTCTCGGGCACCACGAGGACGAGCCCCTCCGGGCGGGCGCAGACGAAGGTGAGCTCCTCGGCGGCGGGGTCGCCGAGCACGTCGGCCAGCGCGTCGATCGCCGCCCCGGCCAGATCCGCGTGGTCACCGCCCGGCCGTCCCGCCCGGACACCTCCCGCCGGTCCGTCGCCCGCGCGGTCGCGGGGGCGCGCGACCACGACCTCGTAGGGAGGCGGGGCCACCGGGCAGACCTCGGCCAGCCGGTCGGCGGCGTACGGCATCGCCGCCTCGTCGGCGTCCAGCACGCCGGCGAGCAGCGCCGCCCGCTGCGCGTGCGCCCGGGTGCGGGTCCGGTGGGCGCCGATCAGGTCGAGGGCGAGCAGGCAGGCGGCCTGGTTGGCCAGCACGCGTACGTGCCACTCGACGGGGCCCGCGCACCAGAGCGCGAGCCAGCCGCGGGGCGGCCCGGAGAACCCGAGGCTCTGCACCAGGAGCACCCGCTCGCCCCGGTCGATGGAGATCGCCCGGCGCGGGGTCCCGGCGGAGTCGCGTACCGCGGCGACGGCCTCGGCGTGCCAGTGCCGCCCGTTCGTGACCGGCGAGCCGGGGAGGCGGCCGGCGGCCGGGGAGGTCGCGGAAACGTCCACGGCGCCCGTGACATCTGTGGTGGCCGTGCCGCTCGGGGACGGGGAGGCGGGGCAGGCGCTTCGAGGCCGTCCACGAGGGTCCAGGAGCAGTGTCTCGCCGCCCGTATGCTCTGCCAGCGCCCGCAGGATGCCCAGGGGACCGGCCCGCAGCGCCGACCGCGCCATCGCCTCCTGCGCGGCCACCGCACGCCGTTCGCCCCGCACGCGCTCGTCCGCGTGCCACTGGGCGACGGCCTCGGCCACGGCGATGAACGGGGTGACGCCGATGATCTCAAGTACGGGCAGCCGCAGCTCGGCCGCGGCCTCCAGGACCTCCGGAGGCACGGCGGTGATCCGCTCGTCCAGGGCGAAGGCCAGGGCGGCGCATCCGGCCCCCGCGAGCCGCCGCACGTAGCCGCGCCGCCCCTCGGGCGTCGGCGGCAGCCCGAGACCCACGGTCATCACCAGCTCCCCGCCGCGCAGCCACGGCACGGGGTCCGGCAGCTCGGTGACGTGCGCCCAGCGGACGCGGTTGCCGACGCCGTCCTGGCCGGTCAGCAACCGGATCTCCAGGCCGGGCATGGCGAGCACGTCGGCGACGGTCAGCGGCATGGGACCCCCTGTGCGGTTTGCACTCTGATAACACCCACGACGGGCGATTTGCCCAGGTTAATCCCTGTTCGAGGGGACCTAAGGTCGCAGAATTCCCAGCTCACCGGAGGACCACATGGACGGACGCGCCCCCTCGCCGGCAAGCGCCCCCCGCAGGGCGGCCTTCGCGGCGTTCGTCGGCACCACCATCGAGTGGTACGACTTCTACGTCTACGCGACGGCCGCCGCCCTGCTGTTCGGCGACCTGTTCTTCCCGGCCTCCACCGACCCGCTCGTCGGTGTGATGGCCTCGTTCGCGACGTACGCGGTCGGCTTCTTCGCCCGCCCCCTCGGCGGCATCGTCTTCGGCCACTTCGGCGACCGCGTGGGACGCAAGTCCGCGCTGGTCGTCACGCTCCTGATGATGGGCGCCGCGACCTTCGTCGTCGGCCTGCTGCCCACCTACGCCAGCATCGGCGTCTTCGCCCCCGTCATCCTCGTGGTGCTCCGCTTCGTGCAGGGGCTCGCGGTCGGCGGCGAGTGGGGCGGCGCGGCGCTGATGGCCGTCGAGCACGCGCCCGAGGACAAGAAGACCTTCTACGGCGGTTTCGCCCAGCTCGGGAACTCGGCCGGAGCCCTGCTCGCCACCGGCGCGTTCAGCCTCATGACGATGCTCGGCGACGAGGCGCTGCGCGCCTGGGCGTGGCGGGTGCCGTTCCTCGCCTCCGCCGTGCTCGTCCTCGTCGGCCTGTTCATCCGGCTCAAGGTCGAGGAGTCCCCGGTCTTCCAGCAGGTCCAGGCCGAGACCCCGGCGGAGCTGCCGATCAAGGAGACGCTGCGCACCTCGTGGCGGCCCGTGCTGCTCGGCATCGGCGCCCTGCCCGTCGCCGTCGGCGGGTACTACATCGCCACGACGTTCCTGCTGGCGTACGCGACCGGCCCCGACGTGGGCGTGTCCGAGCAGCTCGTGCTCAACGGCCTCAGCTTCGCGGCCTTCGTCGAGCTGGTCGCCACCCTCGGCGTGGCCTGGCTCGGCGACCGGTTCGGCGGCCGCCGGGTGGTCATCATCGGCCTGGTCGCCGTCGCCGCGCTCGCCGTGCCCCAGTTCATGGTGATGGGCTCGCACAGCGCCGTGCTGATCTTCCTGCTGATGGGCGTCATGCGGCTCGCCATGTCCGCCACGTACGGCCCGATGGCGACGCTGCTCGCCGAGATGTACGCCCCGCGCGTCCGGTACACCGCGATGTCCCTGGCGTACCAGGTGGCGGGGGCGATCTTCGGCGGGCTCTCCCCGCTCGTCGCGACCGCGCTGGTCAAGGCGGGCGGCGGCGGCCCGGCCCCGGCCATCGGCCTGCTCATCGGCATGTGCGCGCTCAGCGTGGTCTGCCTGTCGTTCGCCCCGCGTCACCGCGACGTGCCGGTCGGCGCCGCCGCGCCCGGGCGGGCGTCCGCCACCGCCTGAGAGCCCGGCCTGAGGGCGGCTTTAGAACCCGGCCTGAGAGCCCGGCCTGAGCGATCCGGGATCCGTCCGGGATCCCGTCACCCGGGAACCACGGTTCGGAACCCACCCCGAGGAACGCGGCGCACGCGTTCCCCGGCCAACCACGATCAGTCATTCACGATCCAGAGGAGGAGAGTTGTCGTCGATCGTCGTCACCAATGCCAAGGTCCGCACCATGGACCCGGCGCGGCCGGTCGCCGAGGCGCTCGCCGTACGCGACGGGCGGGTGCTCGCCGCGGGGCGGGCCGAGGAGGTGCTCGCGGCCGCCGGGCCGGGCGCGGAGGTGATCGACGCGGCCGGACGCACCGTCCTGCCCGGCTTCATCGACCCGCACAACCACCTGCTCTCCACCGCCGAGTCGCTGGTCTCGGTGGACGCCCGCTACCCCCGCGTCGGCAGTGTCGCCGACCTGGTGGCGGCCATCGCCGCCGAGGCCGCGATCACCCCGGCGGGCCAGTGGATCAGGGCGTTCGGCATGGACGACGCCAAGTACCCCGAGAGCCGCCCGACGATGCGCCAGATCGACGAGGCCACCACCGAGCACCCGGTGATCATCTACCACGTGTCGGGGCACCAGGCCGTCGTGAACTCCGCCGCGCTGGCCTGGCGCGGCATCACCGCCGACGTCGCCGACCCGGCGGGCGGCGCCTTCCTCCGCGACGAGGGCGGGCGGCTCACCGGCATGGTGCTCGACTCCGCCATGGAGCTGCTGCTGCCGCTCGCGGTCGACATCGGCTGCCACGGCCCCAACTTCCACACGGACCTGCCGGCCGAGCAGCTCCTCTCCTGGCTCACCTCGGCCGGCGAGGCGTACCTGTCCGCCGGTGTGACCACCGTGTGCGACCCCCAGGTGTCCCGGCGCGAGCTGAAGATCTACCGGGCCGCGCGGGCGGCGGGCACGCTGCCCGTGCGCACGATCTGCATGCCGCTCTCGCACATGCTCGACGACCTGACCGAGATCGGGCTGGCCGGGCCGTTCGGCGACGACTGGCTGCGCCTCGGCGCGATGAAGTTCTACGCCGACGGCACGCTGCTCGGCGGCACCGCCCTCTTCAGCGAGCCGTACGGCGAGCACGGCCAGTTCACCGGCTCCACCTACCACTCGCCCGAGGAGCTCACCGCGCTCGTACGGCGGGCCGCCCAGGCGGGCTGGCAGGTCGGCATCCACACCCAGGGCGACCTCGCGATGTCGTACGCCCTGGACGCGATCAGGGCGGCCGTCGCGGTCACGGGCGACGACTCGCGGCCCCGCATCGAGCACTGCGGCCACCCCACCGAGGCGCAGGTACGCGACTTCGCCGCTCTCGGCGTGATCCCCGTCAACCAGCCCAACTTCCTCTTCGACAGCGGCACGGACTTCGTCCGCCGGCTCGGCGAGAAGCGGGGCCACCGCCTCCAGCCGATGCGCGAGGAGATCGACGCCGGGCTGCGCCCGGTGTTGTCCAGCGACGCCTTCGTCTCCTCGCTGCGCCCGATGGAGACCGTCGCCAACGCCGTACGGCGGCGCACCCGCGAGGGCGGGCCGATCGGCGCGGAGCAGGCGGTGACCCTGGACGAGGCGCTGCGCGCGCACACCATCGACGCCGCGTACGCGGTCCGGATGGAGGACAGGATCGGCTCGCTGACCCCCGGGAAGCTGGCTGACGTGGTCGTCCTCGACCACGACGTCGACACCCTCGACGCGGACGGACTGGCCGGGGTGGACGCGTGGCTGACTATGATCGACGGCCGGGTGGTGTACCGCGCCGGCTGAGACAGAGCTCCTCTCGCGCCCACCTGATGACCATGGTTCGCCCAAGGGGTTCGGGGAACGTGGAAGGGTGGGCGTCGAGAAGGGGCTTGCGCGGCGGGGAGTGGCCTCTGCCACGATGTCCGCATACGCGGCCGGTATTCACACCATGGACGCCGACCGCGTGAGGACCCGGCCGTACTCGGGTGGTGACCCCACACGCGCGCGGCCCTAGATCGCACAGGAGTGGCACGTGACAGCCGAAGCCCCTCGCGGTGCCGACGCACCCCCGGAGCTCATCCAACTGCTCACGCCGGAAGGCGAGCGAGTCGAGCACCCCGACTACGACATCGAGCTGACCGCCGAGGAGGTGCGCTCGCTCTACCGGGACCTCGTCCTGGTGCGGCGCGTCGACCTGGAGGCCGTCGCCCTCCAGAGGCAGGGCGAGCTCGGACTCTGGGCCTCACTGCTCGGGCAGGAGGCCGCGCAGATCGGCTCCGGCCGGGCGCTGACCGACGCCGACATGGCGTTCCCCACCTATCGTGAGCACGGCGTGGCCTGGTGCCGCGACGTCGACCCGGTGAAGCTGCTCGGCATGTTCCGCGGCGTCAACCACGGCGGCTGGGACCCGTACGAGCACAACTTCCACCTGTACACGATCGTCATCGGCTCCCAGACGCTGCACGCGGTCGGCTACGCCATGGGCGTGCAGCGCGACGGCGCCGAGGCCGCCACGATCGTCTACTTCGGCGACGGCGCCACGTCCCAGGGCGACGTGAACGAGTCGTTCATCTGGGCGTCGGTGTTCAACGCCCCGGTCGTGTTCTTCTGCCAGAACAACCAGTGGGCGATCTCCGAGCCGCTGGAGAAGCAGACGCGCATCCCCCTCTACAAGCGCGCCTCCGGCTTCGGGTTCCCCGGCATCCGGGTGGACGGCAACGACGTGTTCGCCTGCCTCGCGGTGACCCGCAAGGCCCTCGCCGACGCGCGCAGCGGCCAGGGGCCGACCCTGATCGAGGCGTTCACGTACCGCATGGGGGCGCACACCACCTCCGACGACCCCACCCGCTACCGCGTCGCCAACGAGCTGGAGGCGTGGAAGCTGAAGGACCCGATCGAGCGGGTCAAGGCGTACCTGTTCAAGAACCAGCTCGCCGACCAGGAGTTCTTCGACAAGGTCGACGCCGAGGCCGACGCGCTCGGCAAGGACGTGCGCAGGCGTTGTCTCGAACTGCCCGACCCCAAGCCGGAGGCGATGTTCGACCACGTGTACGGCGGGCCGCACGCGCTGGTGGACGAGGAGCGCGAGCAGTACCTCGCGTACCTGGCGGGATTCGAGGGCGGGGCTGAGACGGGGGCCGAGCGATGACGACACTGACCCTGGCCAAGGCGGTCAACGAGGGCCTGCGCCGCGCGATGGAGGAGGACTCCAAGGTCCTCGTGATGGGAGAGGACGTCGGCAAGCTCGGCGGCGTCTTCCGGGTGACCGACGGCCTGCAGAAGGACTTCGGCGAAGACCGCGTGATCGACACCCCGCTCGCCGAGTCCGGCATCATCGGCACCGCCATCGGGCTGGCGCTGCGCGGCTACCGGCCGGTGTGCGAGATCCAGTTCGACGGGTTCGTGTTCCCCGCCGCCGACCAGATCATCACCCAGCTCGCCAAGATGCCGCTCCGCTCGCTCGGCGCGGTCAAGCTGCCCGTCGTCGTGCGCATCCCCTGCGGCGGCGGCATCGGCGCGGTGGAGCACCACTCCGAGTCGCCCGAGGCGTACTTCACGCACACCGCCGGCCTGCGGGTGGTCGCCTGCTCCAACCCGGCCGACGCGTACACGATGATCCAGGACGCGGTCCGCTGCGACGACCCGATCATCTTCTTCGAGCCCAAGCGCCGTTACTGGGACAAGGCCGAGGTGGACCTCGCCGCCGCCGGCCTGCCCCTCGACCGGGCCAGGACCGCGCGTCAGGGCACGGACGTGACGCTGCTCGCGTACGGCCCGATGGTGAAGACCTGCCTCGCCGCCGCGACCGCCGCCGAGGAGGAGGGGCGCGACGCCGAGGTGATCGACCTGCGCTCGCTCAACCCGCTCGACCTCGACGTCATCACCGAGTCGGTGCGCCGTACCGGCCGGTGCGTGGTCGTCCACGAGGCGCCGGTGTTCAGCGGGTTCGGCGCCGAGCTCGCGGCACGGATCACCGAGCAGTGCTTCTACAACCTGGAGGCCCCGGTGCTGCGCGTCGGCGGGTTCTCCACGCCCTACCCGCCGTCCCGTCTCGAGGACCACTACCTGCCCGACCTCGACCGCGTGCTCGACGCGGTGGACCGCGTCTTCGCCTACTAGGAGAGGGAGGATCCTCATGTTGCGTGAGTTCAGGCTTCCCGACGTGGGCGAGGGGCTGACCGAGGCCGAGATCGTCAAGTGGCACGTCGCGGCCGGGGACACCGTCAAGATCAACCAGACGATCGTCGAGATCGAGACCGCCAAGGCCGTGGTGGAGCTGCCGTCCCCGTACGAGGGCACGGTGTCCGCGCTGCTGGTCGACGAGGGGCGGACCGTCGAGGTCGGCACCCCCATCATCTCGGTGGACGTCGTCCCGGAGGACGGCACCGAGGCGGGGGAGGCGATCCCGCCCGCCGAGGGCGCGGTCGAGCCGGGCATGGTCGGCGGGCCCGCGCCGAAGCCGGAGCGCCAGCCGGTGCTGGTCGGGTACGGCGTCAAGCCCGGCACGACGACCCGCCGTCAGCGCAAGCAGCCCGCGGCGCCGTCCGCGACCCCTGCCACCCCCGCCCCGGCCCCCGCACCCGCGACCGTCGCCGTGCCGCCGCAGGTCCAGGCTCCCGCCGTCCCCCGGCAGGGCGGCCGGATCTCGGTGCTCGCCAAGCCTCCGGTACGCAAGCTGGCCAAGGACCTCGGGGTGGACCTGTCCACCCTGGTCGGCACCGGCCCCCAGGGGTCGATCACCCGCGACGACGTCCAGGCCGCGGTCGCCGCGCCCGCGGCCGCGCCGTACCGGGCGGGAGACGTACCGGCGGGCGGGGAGGAGCGCATCCCCGTCAAGGGGGTGCGCAAGGCGACCGCGCAGGCCATGGTGGCCAGCGCGTTCACCGCCCCGCACGTCACCGAGTGGCTCCAGGTCGACGTCACCGAGACGATGGAGGCGGTCCGCCGGCTGCGCGAGCTGCCCGACTTCGCCGGGGTGAAGGTCTCGCCCCTGCTCCTGGTGGCCAAGGCCCTGATCACGGCGGTCAGGCGGCACCCGATGGCGAACGCCGCGTGGACCGACGAGGAGATCATCGTCAAGCGGTACGTGAACCTCGGCATCGCCGCGGCCACCGACCGCGGGCTGATCGTCCCCAAGATCAAGGACGCGCACGCGATGTCGCTGCCCGAGCTGGCCCGGGCGCTGACCGAGCTGACCGAGCGGGCACGCGCCGGGAAGTGCTCGCCCGCGGAGCTGACCGGCGGCACGATCACGATCACCAACGTCGGCGTGTTCGGGGTGGACGCGGGCACCCCGATCATCAACCCGGGTGAGGCGGCCATCCTCGCGGTCGGCCAGATCCGGGACATGCCGTGGGTGGTGGACGGGCAGCTCGCCGTCCGCAAGGTCACCACGCTGGCGCTGTCGTTCGACCACCGGGTGATCGACGGCGAGCAGGGCTCGTACGTGCTCCGCGACGTGGGCGCCATGCTGGAGGACCCGCTGCGCATGCTCGCCTGGTCCTGACACCGCGCCGGCCGTGACCCCACGGCCGGCGGCCGGACACGTGAGGGGGCGGTCCCGATCCGCGGGGCCGCCCCCAAGTCGTCTCCAAGATCGAAACCAGTCGCTCCCAAGGAAGGCGGCCTAGCGTTCTCCGCAGGCGCCCGGAGGGACGGGATCGGTGCGGATCGGGTCCCCTTCGCCGGGCGCCCCCACGGACCCGCGCGGCGAGGCCATCACCAGCCCCCTTTGGACGGCCTCGTCGCGCGGCCCCGGCTCATCCGAGGAGAGAGCGTGAGCAGCCCCCCATCCCTGAAGCTGGGAGTCGGCGTCGACGACTTCGCTCGCCTCCTCTTCGAAGGCGTGGAGCTGCTGCGCGGGCTGCGCCGCCGCCGCTCCGCCGTACAGGAGGCCCGGGACGCGGTCGCCGGGTGGGCCGCCCGGCACCCGGCGGCACGGGCCCAGCTCGTCGTGGACGTACGCCCCGGGACGCCGGTGGTGGACTACGACCTCCTGGTGAGCCACCCGCGCGGCGGCACGGTCGCGCTCAGCGCCCCCGCGGACGACGGCGTCCCGTGGCCGGCCGACCACTCCACCCATTGGGCGGCCGGTTACCTGCTCACCGTCGATCGGGTGCACGTGCCAGTCGCCGAGGTGCTGGCCATGACGCGCACGATGGCCCGCCGGGACACCACGGTCCACGACGAGATCGTCGAGCAGTGCCTCGTCCACAACGAGGTGATCGCCGACGACGAGCCGGTGGACGACGACGAGCTCCGGATGGCCGCCGAGGAGATCAGGGCCGCATGGGGGCTGCACGACCGGGCTGCCACGCTCTCCTGGCTGGTCGAGATGGGGATGTCCGGGCCGCAGTTCGAGTCGTTCATCGCCGGGGTCGCCCGGCGGCGGCGGTTCCGGTGCCGCAAGGAGGCCGAGCTGGCCCCCGCCTATCTCACCGCCCACCGCGCCGACTTCGACCTGGTGCGCGCGATCTGGGCGACCGCTCCCCGGCCGGTGGACGGCGCGTCGCTGCTCGGTCTCACCGGTCCGGGAGGTCTGCTCGGATGGGACGAGGCGCAGGTGACCGTGGGCGTGCGCCGGGCCGGGGCGCTGCCCGAGCCGCTGCGCGACGCGCCGGTGCGCACGATGATCGGCCCGGTACGCCACGGAGACGGCTACCTGACCGGTGTGGTCCTCGAGCGCACCCCGGCCGGGGACGACCCGACCACCCTGGCCGAAGCGGGCAGGGCCGCCTTCGCCGACTGGCTGGCCATGCGGAGGAGGGCGGCGTCGATCGAGTGGCACTGGCTGTGAGGCCCGTGACCGCGGACGGCCCTCGGGCCGACGGGGGCGCCGGGCGGGAAGCGGCGGAGGTCTAGGCTTCCTTTCGCACGCACACCGCGAAGGGGAGGACCATGATCCGGCACGTCGCGCTGTTCACCTGGACCGAGGACGCCACCGGCGAGCAGAAGGCGGAGGCGGCCGCCCGGCTGAACACCCTGCCCGGGATCATCCCGCAGATCAGAAGCTACGCCGTCGGCGCGGACGCGGGCCTCAACCCCGGCAACCACGAATTCGCCGTGGTCGCGGACTTCGACTCGGTCGAGGACTACCTGGCCTACCGGGACCACCCGGTGCACCAGGCGATCCTCGCCGAGCACATCAAGCCGATCCTCGCGTCCCGGGCCGCCGTCCAGTACGCCGTCTGAGCCGGCGGCGCGCTCGCGGGGTCGCGTCCCGGAGTCAGGGCTCGGGCGCCCGCGGACCGCTCGCGGCGAGCGGGTGTCCCGGGTTCAGGGCTTGGGCGGGTGGTTCTCGTGCTCCATCAGGTGGCTCTCGGACGTGGCGCCCCGACGGGATCCGAGAACGACGCTGAGGAGCAGCCCCACGCCTCCGACGACCATGAAGATCACGCCGATCACATCGATGTGCACGGCTTTTCCGAGCACATCGGGGTCGATGGCGAACTTCAGGATCGCCCCGAGCGTGAGGAAGAAGAGGCTGACCCCGATGCCCATCGCAGACCTCCGGACGGTAAACGACGCGTATGCCATCCGTCATACCCGGCTCCGGGTGATCTCACCAGCGTCCGCGAACCTCGGCCCGGATCCGGTCCCGGTGCGGCCGGGGTGGGTCATCGGGACGAGGTTCGCGGGACGGGCGCTAGAAGGCCTCCTCCGGAAGGTCCATGAGGTCCTGGGAGGTGGCGTCGAGCACGCGGCGCTCGGCGGCGACGCGGGGCAGGACGGTCTGCGCGAAGAATGTCGCGGCGGCCACCTTGCCGGTGTAGAAGGCGGTGTCCGCCTGGGCCGTCCCCTCCGGAGCGCCGAGGGCCGCGAGGGCGACCTCCGCCTGGCGGAGCAGGAGCCAGGCCAGCACCAGGTCGCCCAGCGCCATCAGGAAGCGGGTGCTGTTGAGCCCGACCTTGTAGACCTCCTGCGGCGCCTCCAGCGAGGCGATGGCCCAGCCCGCCATCGTGTCCGCCATGGCCTTGACCTCGGCCGCGGCCTCGCCGAGCAGCGTCCGCTCGCCCTTCAGCCGTCCGTTGCCCGCCTCGGAGGTCGCGAACGCGGCGATCTCCCCGAGCAGCGAGCCGAGCGCGGCGCCCTGGTTCTTGAGCACCTTGCGGAAGAACAGGTCCTGGCCCTGGATGGCCGTCGTGCCCTCGTACAGCGAGTCGATCTTCGAGTCGCGGATGTACTGCTCGATCGGGTAGTCCTGCAGGAACCCGGAGCCGCCCAGGGTCTGGAGCGACCGGGCCAGCAGCTCGTACGAGCGCTCGGAGCCGACGCCCTTGACGATGGGCAGCAGCAGGTCGTTCATCGCCTCGGAGTCGGTGTCCTTGCGGCCCTCGGCCTCCGCGATCTGGATGGCGTCCTGGAAGGTGGCCGTGTAGATCACCAGCGCGCGCATGGCCTCGGCGTACGCCTTCTGGAGCATCAGCTCGCGACGCACGTCGGGGTGGTGCGTGATGGTGACGCGCGGGGCCTTCTTGTCGGCCGAGCGGGTCAGGTCGGCGCCCTGGACGCGGTTCTTCGCGTAGTCGAGCGCGTTCAGGTAGCCGGTGGAGAGCGTCGCGATGGCCTTGGTGCCGACCATCATCCGGGCGTGCTCGATCACCATGAACATCTGGCGGATGCCGTCGTGGACGTCGCCGACCAGGTAGCCGACGGCCGGGTGCTTCTCCCCGAAGGTGAGCTCGCAGGTCGTGGAGACCTTGAGGCCCATCTTCTTCTCGACGTTGGTGACGTAGGCGCCGTTGCGCTCGCGCAGCTCGCCGGTCTCCAGGTCGACCAGGTACTTGGGCACGAGGAACATCGACAGGCCCTTGGTGCCGGGACCGTGGCCCTCGGGGCGGGCCAGCACGAGGTGGAAGATGTTCTCCGCCATGTCGTGCTCGGCGCTGGTGATGAAGCGCTTGACGCCCTCGATGTGCCAGGTGCCGTCCTCCTGCCGTACGGCCTTGGCCCGGCCGGCCCCCACGTCGGAACCGGCGTCCGGCTCGGTCAGGACCATCGTCGAGCCCCAGTTGCGCTCGACGGCCAGCTCGGCGAACCGCTTCTGGTCCTCGGTGCCCAGCTCGAACAGCAGCCGGGCGAACGCGGGGCCGCTGCCGAACATCCAGACGGCGGGGTTGGCGCCGAGCACCAGCTCGGCGACCGACCACACGAGGCTGCGCGGGGCGGGGGTGCCGCCGAGTTCGGGCTGCAGCTCCATCCGCCACCACTCGGCGTCCACCCACGCCTGGTACGACTTCTTGAAGCTCTCGGGCATGGTGACGGTGTGCGTCGCCGGGTCGAACACGGGCGGGTGCCGGTCGGCGTCCTCGAAGGACTCGGCGATGGGGCCGGTGGCCAGCCGGTTCACCTCGTCCAGGATGCTGCGAGCGGTGTCCTCGTCGATGTCCTGGAACGGGCCGCCGCCGAGGATCTCCCCGCGTCCGAACATCTCGAACAGGTTGAACTCCAGATCGCGGATGTTGCTCTTGTAGTGGCCCATCTCGTGCGCTCCTCGAAACCAAGGCAGTCAGGGGTTACGTACCGGTCAGTAACTCTAAAGGAATGCTACCCGCCGGTAACCGGCAATATGCAAGCAATGTGGTGGTATGTCGCACAGCCCCTACGCCCCTGCCGAACCCGCCGACCACCACGGCCCCGAACCATCCGCCAAGCCCCATTGATCGTTACGGCGGCCAACCCATCCCGCGAGGGGCGCGGCGGTGTCTGGACCGAGGAACGCCCGCAGCGACGAAGGAGCGAGGAGCGTGACGAAGGCAAACCCGACAACAGGAACGAGCGGGCGAGGTACGAGTCCCGAGTGACGAGGGAAGACACTGCCTTAAGGCGCCCCGAGCCCGCGCGAGCGAAGCGAGCGCCATAAACGCAGACCCCTGGTAAGTACTGTGGGGAGCTGTGAGCCTTGACGAGCGAGCGGCGCGGTGGCGGGCGGACCTGGAGTCCTGGGCGATTCCGGACGAGATCCTGGCGAGCGCGCCGGCGAACCCGTGGACGCATCGTGTCGCCCGTCTGGCGCGAAGGACCGACGTCCTCCTCGCGTCGCCGCAGGGCCCGACGTACGGGCGGGCGCGTGAGGCATTGCCCGACGGCGGTTCCGTGCTCGACGTCGGCGCGGGCACCGGCGCGGCGAGCCTCCCGCTGCGTCCGCCGACGCTGGTCGCGGTGGACGAGAACCGCGCCATGCTGGAGGAACTGGCCCGGCGCGGCCGTGAGAGCGGATGCGGCACCATCCGGCTGGTCGAGGGGCGCTGGCCGGACGCGGCGGACCGCACGCCGGTCGCCGACGTGGTCGTATGCGCGCATGTGGTCTTCAACGTGCCCGACCTCGTGCCGTTCCTGGCCGCGCTCGACGGGCACGCGCGGCGCAGGGTGGTGCTGGAGCTTCCGCTGGTCCACCCGACATCGTGGCTGAACCCGTTCTGGGTCCGCTTTCATGGCCTGACCAGGCCCGATCGGCCGACCTCTGACGATGTGCTGGCGATCGCCCGCGAGATGGGGTTCGCCGCGGAGTGCGAGGAGCACGTCGCGCCGGACGCGCCCTTCGAGTCGGTCGAGGAGATGGCGTCCAGCGCCTGCCTCCGGTTGTGCCTCGACCCCGCCCGGGCTCCGGAGGTGGCGCGGGCCGCCGAGGAGATGGGCGTGTGGCCGTTCCCGCCGCGGAAGTTCGTCACCATCTGGTGGGATAGCACCGAATAAATAGAGATGTGTTACGTTCTCCAGTGATGGGCGTTGCGGTGTTCCACCGCGTGGCCATCCCGGACGAGACGCGCCGTACCCGGAAAGCGAAGACGACGCACTCCCTGTCACCAGGAAGTCCAGTCTCGTACCAAGGGGGAGCCATGGCCTGGGTCCTGCTCGTCGTCGCCGGCCTGTTCGAAGTCGCGATGGCCTACTCGCTCAAGATGAGCGACGGTTTCTCGCACCTGTGGTGGTCTGTCGGGTTCTTCGTCTTCTCTGTGCTCAGCTTCGGGCTGCTGTCGCTCGCGCTCAAGAACCTCGAGGTCGGTACGGCCTACGCCGTGTGGACCGGCATCGGCGCGGTCGGCACCGCCATCCTCGGCATCGCCCTGCTGGGGGACAACGCGTCGCTGCTCAAGATCGTGTCGATCGTGTTCATCATCCTCGGCGTCGTCGGCCTCAACCTGGCCGGGGGCGCCGCCCACTGATCGCCGGCCCCTGGCAGCCGGTCGGCACCCCCTCGACCGTCAACATCACGCCGTGGCCCGTGCAGTCCGCCTTCGTGGACACGCGAGGCTAGCCGCTCGTCACGCGACCCGGGCCTGGTGATCCACCGCTCCCATAAGGGGAGGAGACCTGGCTGGGCTCCGACCACCCGCGGACGTCGTCGACGGGCAGGGCGAGAACCGGTTCGCGGCGGCCCGCCGGCCCCGCGAACTCCGCCCATCGCCGACGAGTAACCGGCTTGACAGTTTTGCCGGTGTTTCGATTGGGTGGGGTCATGATTGAGATCCACATGATGACCGTCGACTGCGCCCGGCCGTACGAGCTGGCCCAGTGGTGGAGCACCGCCCTCGGCTGGCCGCTGGTCGACTCCGAGCCCGATGACGACGAGGTCATGATCGGCCGGCCCGACGGACCGCCGCACCTGTACTTCATCAAGGTTCCCGAGGGGAAGACGATCAAGAACCGGCTGCACTTCGACGTCACCGGCGTCGAGGGGGCCACCCGCGACCAGGAGGTCGAACGTCTCGTCGGCCTGGGCGCCAAGCCGTACGAGGACCATCGCAACCCGGACGGCACCGGCTGGGTCACGCTGCTCGACCCCGAGGGCAACGAGTTCTGCGTCTGCCGCAGCGAGGCCGAGCGCAACGCCTGAGAGAGCGCGGTACGGGCGGCCTCAGCCTCTGCCTTCCGCGCGGCCGCGCATCGTCAGGGCGAGCAGGCCGGTGACGAGGTAGACGAACGCGCCGCCCCACAGGGCGTCCCAGGCAGCGCCGAAGACGCCCTCCCGGTCGATGACGAGCTGCACCGGGTACATCAGCACCGCCGCGCCGACGCCCGGGTAGAGCGCGAAGCGCCAGGGGTGGCGCAGCGACCACCGCCGCGCCTGCTGCGTGACCCGATCGCCCTGGTCCGGCTTCGAGATCGCGCCGATGCCGGCCACCAGTGTGAACACGCTGATGCCCAGGCACAGGGCCCAGGTCAGGTCGGCCGGACCAGGCAGGATCCAGCCCATCAGGAAGCTGGTCGCGGCGACCACTCCGCCCGAGACGGCGGCGGTCTTCCACGGCGCGCCGCGCAGAGCCGCTCCGGCGAGGGACATCTCGTCACGTCGAGTCAGTTCGTTCATAGCTCAAGGCTGCAACCCGGCACGCTCCCGCGGCATCGGGGACACCCCTGAGCGCACCCTGAGCCGCCCCTCTGCCCCCACCCCACCAGGTCCCCGGCCGTCCCGCCCCGCCGTTAGGCTCGGCGGCATGTCCGTTTCGTTCCGTACGGCCCGGCGCGACGACGTCCCGGCCATCCTGGCGATGCTCGACGACGACCCCATCGCGGCGGCCCGCGAGCCGGTCGAGGGGATCGACATCATGGCCGCTTTCGATGCGATCGACGCCGACCCCCGCAACGAGCTGATCGTGGCCGAGGAGGACGGGCAGGTGATCGGGACGTTCCAGCTCACCTTCATCCCGGGGCTGTCCCGGCGCGGGGCCGAGCGCGCCCAGATCGAGGCGGTCCGGGTGGCCCTGCCGTACCGGAACCGGGGGATCGGGCGCCGCATGATGGGCTGGGCCGTCGAACGGGCCCGCGAGCGCGGCTGCCGCCTCGTCCAGCTCACCACCGACAAGGCGCGCCACGACGCGCACCGCTTCTACGCGTCGCTCGGCTTCACCCCCACCCACGAGGGCTTCAAGCTCCGCCTCTGACTCGCGGGCCGGGCCGCGCGGGTGGGGCCGCTACGCCTTCGGCGCGGGGGCGATGTCGACGAGGTTGTCGTGATAGACCGCGCCGCGGCCCATGTCGGCGTCGCGCTCGTCCACCACGGCGTTCGGGTTCGACCCGCCGGGGCTGAGCTTGGGCCAGTGCCCCTTCGGCGCCGCGGCCACGCCCGGCCGCACCCGGTCGGTGATCTCCGCGTACGCCGAGAACTCGCCGTTGTCGTTGAACACCCGGACGAGCTGGCCGTCGGAGATCCCGCGCGCGGCGGCGTCCTCGGGGTTGACCATGACCCGGGGCCCCTTCGACCGCCTGAGCAGCTCCGGGTTGTTGCTGAAGATCGTGTTGAGGAAGGTGTGCTGCGCCGGGGTGACCAGCGTCAGCCTGCCCGGCGCCGCCGTACGGGCGGTGAACGAGGGGACGTAGCCCGCCACCCGGGGCAGCCCGTCGGCCTCGGCCGACTCGGAGACGAACTCCAGCCGGCCCGACGGCGTCGGGAAGCCGTCCGCGAAGGGGACGAACGGGTCGGCGACCGGCAGCCGCGCCCACCCCTCCTTGCGCAGCCGCTCCAGGCCGATGCCGGGCGTCCCGGTGAGGAGCTGCTCGGCCAGCTCCAGGTCGGAGTCGTACAGCGAGGGCTCGGTCAGCCCCATGTGCCGGGCGAGCCGGCGGAAGGTCTCGGTGGTGGACGCGCACTCGCCTGCGGGCTCGACGGCGGGCTCGTTCCACACCACGTACATGTGGCCGTAGCCCGCGTGCAGGTCCATGTGCTCGGTCTGCATGGTCGCGGGCAGCACGATGTCGGCGTAGTCGACGGTGTCGGTGGGGAACTGCTCCATCACGACCGTGAAGAGGTCCTCGCGCCGCATCGCCTCGCGTACGCGGTTCTGGTCGGAGGTCGAGCCGAGCGGGTTCGCGGCGTAGACCCACAGGCACTTCACCGACTCGTCCAGGCCGTCGGCGAGCCGGGTCATCGTCAACGTGCGGACCGGCTCGGTCAGCAGGTCGTCGCGCGGATCCACGTGCAGCGGGAAGTGCGCGGACGTGGAGTAGGACACACCGCCGCCCGGGTGCCGCCAGTCGCCCGTCACCCCGGGGATGCACGAGATGACGCGCATCGCCGCGCCGCCGCCCTCGTGCCGCTGGACGCCCATCGTCGCGCGGATCGCGGTGGGCCGGGTGCGCGCGAGCCGTACACCGAGGGCGCGGATGTCCGCCTCGGGCAGCCCGGTGATCTCGGCCACCCTGCTCGGGGGATATTTCAGGATCTCGGCTTTGAACTCGTCCCAGCCGAGGGTGTGGTTCTCCAGATACTCGCGGTCCTCGGCGCCCTCCTCCAGGACCACGTTCAGCAGACCGAGGGCGAGCGCGCCGTCCGTCCCCGGCCGGATCGGCAGGTGCTCGTCCGCCTGCTCCGCGGTGCGGGTCCTGATCGGGTCGATCGCCACGACGTGCGCGCCGTTCGCCCGCGCGTCCTGGACGAACTTCCACATGTGGTGCCCGCTGGTCAGCGTGTTCGTCCCCCACAGGAGGATCAGCCCGGAGAGCGCGAACGTCTCGGGATCCATGCCTCCGGCGGTGCCGTTGACGTACTTGACGCCCAGGTTGCCCGCGCGCGAGCAGATGTTCAGGTCGTGATAGGACGCGCCGAGCGCGTTCCAGAACCGCCGCCCGGCCAGGCCGCTCTCGCCCTGGATGTATCCCAGCGTCCCGGTGCCCTGGTACGGCCAGATGGCCTCCCCGCCGTGCTCCGCGATGATGCCGGTCAGCCGGTCGGCGATCGTGGTGAGGGCCTCGTCCCAGCCGATCCGCTCGAACCGCCCGGAGCCCTTCGGCCCGACCCGCTTCAGCGGGTGGAGGATGCGGTCGGCCGCCCGCGTGTGCTCCAGATAGCGGTTGACCTTCACACAGAGCGCTCCCCGGGTGAACGGATGGTCCCGGTTGCCCCGCAACGTGACCGCCTCGCCGTCCCTGACCGTCACCTCCCACGAGCATGTGTCGGGACAGTCCAGCGGGCAGGCACCCAGAACGCGCAACTCCATGACGCCAACTTTACGAGGCGCCCTCAAGATCGCCCAGCAGGGCGATGTTCGCCCGGTCGTCCTCGGCGGTGCTCGGCTCGGTGGCGAACCACGCGTCGAGGATCTCGGTCAGCATCTGCCGGGAGGTCAGGCGGAGGCTGAGCGCGAGCACGTTCGCGTCGTTCCATGTCCGCGCGCCCGCGGCGGTCGCGGCATCCACACACAAAGCGGCGCGTACGCCCGGTACCTTGTTCGCGGCGATCGAGGCGCCGGTGCCGGTCCAGCAGCACACGATGCCCTGATCCGCACGGCCGGTGGCGACGTCACGCGCCGCCTCGGCACAGCACCAGGCCCAATCCGTCCGGCCACCGGGGGCCAATGCTCCATAGAGTGTGACTGAATGACCGCGCCGCTCCGCTTCGGACACGATATGTGACGCTATGCCGTCGAGGCTGTCCGAGGCGAGTGAAAGTCGCATGGCATCGATTGTGGACACTGAATGCGAAGATCGCACAGAATCGCTGGTGGTGAGGGGCATAAAGGAGAAGAACACGACGATGGAGACTCCTGATCCCGGAGTCGTCCTCGTCGTCGAGCCCCTGCTGCCACAGCGCATCCGCCGTCCCTCGGACGCCCTGCGCTTCCTGCTCACCCTGGTCGCGCTCGCCGCGGTGGTGCTGCTCGCCCTCGCGCTGCAGCGCACGCTCAACGGCCTGGAGACCGACGTCCACGCGGGCACCGGCCGCGCGCCCGACGTGCTGTCGTCCGCCGCCGGCCTGCTCGGCGGCATCTTCGTGCTGGTCGTCCCCGTGGCGTTCGCCGTCGAGCGGGTCTTCCACCGCGACGGGATGCGCGTCACCCAGGGGCTGATCGCCGCCATCCTCGCCCTGCTGATCTCGTACACGCTGGACGAGTGGCTGATCGGCTCCGGCGCCGAGGACCTCAAGCAGCTCCTCACCGGGGGCAGAGACGTCGAGCCGCTCAACACCGTGCTCACCCCCGCCATCGCGTACGCCACGGCGGTGCGGATGTTCCGCAGGCCGCGCTGGCGCGCCCTGATGGCGGCGGCGATCGTGCTCGACGTGTTCGCCCTGTTCACCGCGACCAAGGTGACCGCGCTCGGCGTGATGGTCACGTACATCGTGGGCCTCGCCGTCGGGTTCGGCACGCTGTACGGCCTCGGCAGCGCGAACACCCGGCCGCCGGGCAGCGCGGTGATCGCCGCGCTCAGGCGGCTCGGGTTCGCCCCGGTGAGCGGGCGGCGGATCGAGGACGACAGCTCCGGCAGCCGCCGCTACCTGGTCGGCCTCGCCGACCGCAGCAATCTCGACGTCACCGTCCTCGACCGCGACCGGCAGGTGGCAGGCATCGGCTACCGGCTGTGGCGGCGGGTGTGGCTGCACCCGGACACGCGGCGGCGGGCCATCCGCTCGCTGCGCGCCGAGCTGGAGCGCGAGGCCCTCATGGCGTACGCGGCGCAGGCGGCGGGCGCCAACCTGCCGCGCCTCCTCGCCACCAGCGAGGTCGGCACCGAGGCGGCGCTCCTCGCGTACGAGCACGTCGGCAGCCGTCCGCTGGAGGAGCTCGCCGACGACGAGATCGACGACGTCCTGCTCGCCCGGATCTGGGAGCAGGTGCGGCTGCTCCAGGCGCAGCGGCTCGCGCACCGGCACCTGACCGGCGAGAGCATCCACGTGGACGAGAAGGGACGGGTGCTCCTCGTCGACGCCCGAAGCGGCGAGATCGCCGCCGGCGACCTGCTGCTCCGCCTCGACCTCGCCCAGCTCCTCACCTATCTCGGCCTGCGCGTGGGACCGGAGCGTTCGGTCGCGTCGGCCGCCGCCGTGCTGGGCGCGGACACGCTCGCCGGGGCGCTGCCGCTGCTGCAGCAGATCGCGCTCACCCGGGGCACCCGCGCCGCCGCCCGCAAGCAGAAGGACCTCCTGCCCGCCCTGCGCGAGCAGATCGTCGCACTTAAGCCGCAGGTCGAGGTGGACGAGGTCCGGCTCGAACGGTTCCAGCCGAAGACCCTGGTGACGATCATCGCGAGCGCCATCGCCGCGTACATCCTGCTCTCCCAGATCAGCCAGGTGAACCTGTTCTCG
This sequence comes from Microtetraspora niveoalba, assembly GCF_001570405.1. Lineage (GTDB taxonomy): Bacteria > Actinomycetota > Actinomycetes > Streptosporangiales > Streptosporangiaceae > Microtetraspora > Microtetraspora niveoalba. The sequence goes on from NZ_BBYM01000034.1 coordinate 98,533, forward strand.
GTGGTGACCACCGCAAACTGGGCCTGGGGCGGAGTGGCCCTGGTCTCCGCCGGGCTGAGCTATGTCGCCGCCGCGATCATGTTGCGCGGGTTCGTCCCCGAACATCTCCCGCTCGGGCCGACCGTGCTGGCGCAGTTCGCCGCGTCGTTCGTCAAGCTGGTCGCGCCCGCCGCGGTCGGCGGCGTCGCGATCAACACCAGATATCTGCAGAAACGGGGCATCCCGTCCGGGCCGGCGGTGGCGAGCGTGGGGGCGTCCCAGCTCATCGGCCTGGTGTTCCACCTCATGCTGCTGCTGTTCTTCGCGTACATCACGGGCACCCAGGCGGCGCCGTCGCTGACCCCGTCGCGCGGGCTGCTCATCGCGCTGCTCGCGGCCGCCGTGCTCTGCCTGATCGTGCTGGCCGTACGTCCGCTGCGCCGGTTCGTGACCGTACGGCTGCGCGCGATGTTCTCCGGGGTGGTGCCCCGGCTCCTCGACGTGCTGCAGTCACCGTCCAAGATCTTCGAGGCCGTCGGCGGGACGTTGCTGCTGACGATCACTTTCGTGGTCTGCCTCTGGACGTGTGTGCGGGCGTTCGGCGGCGACCTGAGCTTCGCCGCGATCGCCGTGGTGTTCCTCACGGCGAACGCGATCGGCTCGGCCGCCCCCACACCGGGTGGTCTGGGGGCGGTCGAGGCAGCACTCTCGGTGGGGCTGACGGTCGCCGGGATGGACAGGCCCGTCGCCCTGTCGGCCGTGTTGCTGTACCGGCTGATGACGTTCTGGCTGCCGGTCCTGCCCGGCTGGGCGTCCTTCGCCTGGCTTCAGCGCCGCAACGCCCTCTAGCAGTACCGACCGGCCGGGCGGTCAGCCGGCGCTGGAGGCGGCCCAGAGGTTGATGCCGGCCTCGACGGCGTCCTTGTCGATCGCGTCCAGCTCGTCCTGCGTGAAGTCGAGGCCCTTCACCGCGTCGAGGCTGTCGTCGAGCTGGGCGACGCTGCTCGCGCCGATCAGCACCGAGGTCACCCGCCGGTCGCGCAGCGCCCAGGCGAGGGCCATCTGCGCGAGCGACTGGCCGCGCCGCTTCGCGATCTCGTTCAGCGTGCGGATGTGCCGCAGCGCCTCGTCGGTGAGCAGAGCCGGGTCGAGCGACTTGCCCTGCGCGGCCCGCGAGTCCCCCGGGATGCCGCCCAGATAGCGGTCGGTCAACATGCCCTGCGCGAGCGGGGAGAACGCGATGCAGCCGACGCCCTCCTCCTCCAGGGTGTCGAGCAGACCGCCCTCGACCCACCGGTTGAGCATCGAGTACGACGGCTGGTGGATGAGCAGCGGCGTCCCCATCGACCGCAGGATCTCCGCGGCCTCCTTCGTCCGCTCCGGCGAGTACGACGAGATCCCCGCGTAGAGGGCCTTGCCGGAGCGCACGGCGTGGTCGAGCGCCCCCATCGTCTCCTCGAGCGGCGTCTCGGGGTCGAACCTGTGGCTGTAGAAGATGTCCACATAGTCCAGGCCCATCCGTGAGAGCGACTGGTCCAGGCTGGACAGCAGGTACTTGCGCGACCCCCACTCGCCGTACGGCCCGGGCCACATGTCGTAGCCCGCCTTCGTCGAGATCACCAGCTCGTCACGATATTTCGCGAAATCCTCGCGGAAGAGGCGGCCAAAGTTGATCTCGGCGGAGCCGTACGGCGGGCCGTAGTTGTTGGCGAGGTCGAAATGGGTCACGCCCCGGTCGAACGCCCGGCGCAGGATGGCGCGCTGGGTGTCGATCGGCTTGTCGTCGCCGAAGTTGTGCCAGAGCCCCAGCGAGATCGCCGGCAGCTTCAGCCCGCTCCGCCCGGTCCGGTTGTACGGCATGGGGCCGTAACGGTCGTCGGCAGCGATGTACGTCATTCGGTCACTCCAGCTCGGTCGAGGATCCAGGACAGCGCGAAGGCCTCTTCGCGCCAGGCGTCGTAGCGGCCGCTCCTGCCGCCGTGGCCCGCGCCCATCTCGGTCTTGAGCAGGAACGGCCCACCCTGGGCGACGGCACGCAGCCTGGCGATCCACTTGGCCGGCTCGTGGTAGAGCACGCGGGTGTCGTTCAGGCTGGTGATCGCCAGGATCGGCGGGTACGGCCTGCCGTCGATGTTCTCGTACGGGGAGTACGACTTCATATAGGCGTACACGTCCGGATCGTGGAGCGGGTCGCCCCACTCGTCCCATTCGATGACGGTCAGCGGCAGCGACGGGTCCAGGATCGTGTTCAGCGCGTCCACGAACGGCACCTCGGCGACGACGCCCGTGAACTCCTCCGGCGCGATGTTGGCGACCGCGCCCATGAGCAGCCCGCCCGCCGAACCGCCCCGCGCGATGATCCCGCTGGACCAGCCCGCGGCCCTGAGATGCCGGGCGCACGCCACGAAGTCGGTGAACGTGTTCTTCTTCCTGGTCAGCTTGCCGTCCTCGTACCAGCCGCGGCCCATCTCGCCGCCGCCCCTGACGTGGGCCACCGCGAAGACGAACCCCCGGTCGAGCAGCGACAGCCGGGCCACCGAGAAGTACGGGTCGATCGAGGTCTCGTAGCTGCCGTAGCCGTACAGGAGGGTGGGGGCCGGCCGCCCGGTGCCCTTCCTCATCACGATCGAGATCGGCACCCGCGTGCCGTCCTCGGCCGTCGCCCACTCACGGAACTGCTCGTAGTCCTCGGGGTCGTACCCGCCGAGCACGGCCCTCCGCTTGAGGAGGATCAGCTCGCGAGAGGCGAGGTCGTAGTCGTAGACCGACGGCGGGGTCACCATCGAGGTGTAGCCGAGCCGCAGCCGGGAGGTCTCGAACTCCGGGTTCCCCGACGGCGCGACGTCGTAGAGCGGCTCCGGGAACACGATCTCGTACGGCTCGCCGCCGTCACCCGGCAGGATCCTGATGCCGGTCAGCCCCTGCCGCCGGAAGTGCACGACGGTGTGGTCCTTGAAGGCGTCCACGTCGAGGAGCCGCGTGTCCTCGCGGTGCTCGACGAGCGGCGTCCAGGTGCCGGGGTCGTCCAGCGGCGCGGTGGCCAGCTCGAAGTTGCGCGCGCCGTCGTTGTGCAGGATCAGGAAGCGGTCGCCCGCATGGTCGAGGTCGTACTCGACGCCCGTGTGGCGCGGCCGTACGACGGCGAACTCGCCGGTCGGGTCGGCAGCGTCCAGCACGCGGACCTCGCTGGTGATCTTGCTGCCCGCGCTGAGGACGAGGTATCGCTGGCTGCGGGTCAGCCCGATGCCGATCCAGAACCGCTCGTCGTCCTCCTGGTAGACGAGGACGTCCTCGTTCGAGCCCAGCGTGTGGCGGTGGACGCGGTACGGACGCCACGCCTCGTCGATCGTCGTGTAGAAGAACGTCGAACCGTCCGCCGACCAGGTCCCGCCGTAGAAGATGCCGGGGATCTCGTCGGGAAGGAGCTCGCCGCTGCGCAGGTCCCGGAACCGGAGCGTGAAGCGCTCGTCTCCCGAGAAGTCCGTGGAGTACGCGAGCATCGTGCCGTCCGGGCTGACGGTGCTGGTGCCGAGCGCGAAGAAGGGGCTGTCGCCGGCCAGCTCGTTCCCGTCCAGGAGGATCTGCTCCCCGGGGAGGGGCTCGCCGGCCGTCAGCGCGGGCGGGTCGTCCCCGTCCGCCGCGACCCGGCAGTGGATGCCGTACTGCTTGCCTTCTTCGGTGCGCGAGTAGTACCACCAGGCGCCCTTGCGGGTCGGGACCGACAGGTCGGTCTCCTGGGTGCGACCCTTGATCTCCTGGAAGACCTTCTCCTGCAGATCTTTCAGGTGGCCGGTGGCCTCCTGCGTGTACGCGTTCTCCGCCTCCAGGTAGGAGATCGTGTCCGCGTCGTCCTTCTTGAACAGCCACGCGTATTCGTCGATCACGGTGTCCCCGTGATGTGTGCGGGTGGTGGGGACCTTCTTCGCCACAGGCGGCATTTCGCTGCTCACGGGCCGAGTCTATGGTCGGCCTCCGACGTGTCGAGGGGCCTTCCTTCTCCCGCGGCCCCTGCCCCACAGGCAGTACGGCGTGCCGCCTCATCGGGGCGGAGCGGCCGGGCCGTCCGTGATCGGTACTCGGGTACTCCGAAGGACTGCTAATCTTTTGCCGTCGGCAACGCCCGGCACAACCCCTCCCGATCACTTCGGCGATCAGGCGCGGGGACGTGCGGGACACGCCGACAACCCCTTGAAACACGCTGGTCCTGAAGACGCGTTCGCACGAACCTCTCCGGTCTGGTAAGTTGGAGGGGTTGCCCCGGAGACGGGGTGGCTGCGATTCCCTCAGGGTTGCGGGGTTCGGGTCAAGTGTTCCGAAACGGGACGGTTTGACACGGATCGGGCGACACGAGAGAATAGCGGTAAGTGAAGCGAATGTAACGCCCCGGAGCGGATGGCTCGGTTTCGAGTCTGAGGTGATGGTGGTCGCGTCCGTTTCTTGAGAACTCAACAGTGTGCTAAAAGCCAGTGCATGATGCACAACCCCGTCCTTGCCCGCACTCATTGCGGTGTGGGGGGATGGATTCCTTTGGTTGACATTCATGTGAATGTTGGCCAGGAAACAACTCGAAGACATTGTTTGGAGAGTTTGATCCTGGCTCAGGACGAACGCTGGCGGCGTGCTTAACACATGCAAGTCGAGCGGAAA
>NZ_BBYM01000035.1 GCF_001570405.1 Microtetraspora niveoalba
AGGTGGAAGCGCGGTAACGTGTGGAGCTGACCGGTACTAATAGGCCGAGGACTTGACCATAAGGTTTTGCTCGCGTCGACTGTGCGATTCAGAGACTGCAAACAGTCCTGCCTCGTTGAGAGGTGGCTGGTTGTGTGTTTCATAGGGTTACGGCGGTTATAGCGGTAGGGAAACACCCGGTTACATTCCGAACCCGGAAGTTAAGCCTTCCAGCGCCGATGGTACTGCACTGGGGACGGTGTGGGAGAGTAGGACGCCGCCGGACAATTGTTGGAGTTGGGGGTCACCTTTGGGTGGCCCCCTTCTTCGTTTTCTGGGTGTTTGTTGTTGTGTTTGTGGGGGTCTTCGGGCCCCCTTTTTTTGTTGTGTCGGGGGCTCGGGGAGGCCGGCTTCTATCGAGGTGATGGTCGCGGTGGTGGGGTCGGAGCTTGTGGTCTCGGCTGGGGATCCGGGAGTTGCCTGGTCGCGGTGGTGGGGATCAGGGCGTCGGTGGGCCAGGTGCACGCCGGTCGACGCTGTCTGGGACGGCGGCCTTGAGCAGGGGGGTGATTCGGTACGGGATCTGGGTGGAGAGCGCGATCGTCGTGTCCGATCGTTGGACGGCCGGCGAGGCGAGGATGCGGGCGATGATCTCCTGAAGATGAGGGGTGTTCCGGGCCACCACTCGGCAGAGCAGGTCGGCCTGGCCGCTGGTGCCGTACACCTCGAGGATCTCGGGGATGACTTCGAGTGCCTCGACGGCTTCGGCGAGCTTGCCCTGGGCGATCTGGAGTGACGCGAAGGCGAGGATCGGGTAGCCGATCTCCTCGGTCATGACGGTGGGGCCGAAGTCGCCGATGACTCCGCGGGCGGTGAGCTTCTCCAGGCGGGCCTGAACCGTGCCCCGGGCGACGCCGAGCAGGCGTGCCAACTCGGTGAGACCGATCCGAGGGTTGTCACGCATCGTGATCAAGAGCTTGCTGTCCAGCGAATCGAGCATGAAACCGACGCTACGCCCGGACTGTGCGATTCGACCAGTCATAAGCCGATAACGATGGCGATATTGAGCGTTTCGCGCACCTGGACTGGTCGCTCTTGCCAGCACAAATCCGATTTGCTGTCATAACTAAGTATGTTCGAGGAAGCCCAATACTTCGCTCCCGTCGCCAAGCGGGAGGACGGCTCGGTCACCGTGGAACTGGCGTCGAGCCACCCCGGATTCGCCGACGCGGTCTACCGTGAGCGGCGCAACGCCATCGCGGCCCTGGCACTGGACTACCGGCCGGGCGATCCCATTCCGCACGCGGAGTACACCGAGGAAGAGCACCAGGTGTGGGCTCTGGTGTCGAGGGAGTTGGCCGCCAAGCATCAGCGGTACGCGATCAGGGAGTTCCTGGACGCCGCGGAACGGCTGGGATTGCCGAAGGATCGCATTCCCCAGCTCCAGGAGGTCAGCGAACTCCTGCAGCCGCTCACGGGATTCCGCTACATCCCGGCGGCGGGTCTGGTCCCGTTGCGGGAGTTCTACGGTGTGCTCGCAGACGGGTTCTTCCACTCGACGCAGTACATCAGGCACCATTCGGTGCCGTTCTACACTCCGGAGCCGGACATCATCCATGAGGTGATCGGCCACGCGAACACGCTGGCGTCGGACCGTTTCGCCGAGCTGTACCGGGTGGCGGGGAGAGCGGCTCGCAGGGTGGAGACCGAGGACGCGCTCCAGTTCATCTCGAAGGTCTTCTGGTTCACGCTGGAGTTCGGCGTGATGCGTGAGGGCCCGGAGCTGAAGGCGTACGGAGCGGGGATCCTCAGCTCGTACGGCGAGATCGAGGAGTTCCGGGGCATGGACATCCGGCCGCTTGATCTCAGGGTCATGGGCACGACCCACTACGACATCACGAAATATCAGGATGTGCTCTTCGAGGCGGCCTCCTTGGACCAGCTCGAAGACGTGGTCGGGTCCTTCTGGGAAAGCTGCGACGACGACAGCATCGCCGCCATCGTCGCCGCGGCCTGACCCTCCTGCGTCACGGCCTGGTGCCGTGACAGATCGTTCACTGTCGGGCCGCGACGCCGTAGTGCCCGTCGCATGTCCTGCCGAGGTGTCGCAGCAGCCCTGTTGCCGTCGGGTCGGTACCGGGGCGACGGGTCGGCCGGAGAGCCCCGGCGGGGCGCGGGCTGGTTCGCGCACAGTGCCATGACGCCGGAGCGGCCCCTCGGCATGGTGTGCTGAGGGGCCGCCGAAGGCTGGTGCTCTGCCGACGAGGTTGCGCGCCGGCCTCCTGCTACGGGACAGCCGTAGCAGGACATCTCAGGCGGGCAGGCCCTGGGCGGGCCGCCGGCAAGTCCTGCCCTGGGTGGGCGCCGACGGTCGGGCGACGCCTCACGCGGGCAGGCCTCTGGGCAGGGCTGGGCGGGCCGCCGGGAAGTCCTGCCGCGGGTGGGCGCCGACGGTCCGGCGACGCCTGGCACCGGCTGCCGGCGCGGCCCGCCTGTACCTCAGCCGCTCGGCGCGGTCGCGCCGAGCGGCCCTACCTGGGCAGGACGAGCAGGGAGTCGCCGACGCCGCGCTCGACGCCGTCGGAGGGACGGTTGACGACCTTCTTGCCGATCACCATGACGCTGGAGCCGCCGCCGTCGAGGTTGATGGCGTCCCTGGCGCCGAGCCAGCGCATGATCTGCGCGGCTTCGATGAAGGACGCGCCGACCGTCTTGCCGGGGTCCCGGCCGTCGACCACGGCGAGGATCAGCTTTCCGGACGCGGTCACTCCGGCGAGGGTGCGCGGGTGACGGCGCAGGATCATGTTGACGTTCGCCATGCCGTCCCGCTGCGCGGTGATCGCGGTCTGACCGCCGCGGACCAACCCGATCGCGCCCGCGACGATGCTGGTGTCCGGGGTCAGCGGAATGGTCCTCTTGGTCCGCAGGTCGGTGACGGTGGTCTTCACCTGGATGGTCGTGCCCTCCGTCGCGTACTCCCACAGCCACTCGGCGGCGGCGCCGACACCGTGCAGGACGCGGGTGCCGCGCGTGACGGCCGCGCCCGGGGAGCGCACCGCGATGACCTTGCCCGAGGCGTCGAGCACGGCTTCGGCGCCGTCGTTCTTGGGAGTCTTGGCGCCGAACTCCTCGGTGTACATGACCAGCTCGTCGGGCTTGGCCACCCGGTTCACACCGGCGACGACGGCCTTGCCGCCTCCGTCGGTGGTCGCGACCACGCTGGAGGACAGTTCGGTGATGCGAGCCGTACGGCCCTTGAGGACGAGGCCGATACGGCCGGGGACGGCCTCGCTGAGCAGCTTGCCGCCGACGACGGAGAGGCCGGTGGGGTCGCCGCGCAGGTTCTTGAGAGTGTGGATGTCGAAGAACCCGCCGTTGACCGCGATCATCGCCCCGGCGGCCTTGGCCATCGAGGAGACCGTCTCGCGCTTGGCGACGCTGGTGCCGAGGGAGGATCGGAAGGACCCACGGAAGGAACGCGGGTCGATCGTGACGACACGCATCGACCACGGGCCCGAGGTCTGGAAGCCGTCGTCGCCGGTGTAGTCGACCTTGGAGCTGATGCCGGCCTTCTTGAGCTCCTTCACGACCTTGGCGGCCTCGTCCTTGTCCTTCAGCGACCAGGAGCCGACGCGGACCATCCAGAAGTCGGCGGCGGGGAAGTCGGCGACGGCCGGCCGCGTGAACTTCACGATCATGGGCGTCATGCCGGCGTCCTGGACGGCGAGCGCCTGCGTCTGCGCGGTGGCCTCGGTCATGAAGTCCTTGCCGCCGGCGATGACACTGACCGTGTAACCGTCCTTCGAGGTGCCGTGCTTCACCGTGAAGTAGTCGATGCCGGGGGCGAGGGACTTGTGCGCCGACTTGGGGATGCCGGGCTGACCGAGGGGGAACGCGGTCGTGGGCAGGCCGGTGACCGGAGCGGCGGCGGCGCTGGACGTGGTCATCCCGACAACCGTCGGCATCCCGACGACCAGGGCGGCGGCGCCGGCGATCAGGCGGCGTTTCATTGCGTGTCTCTCCCGTTCATGGTCTGTGAAATGACCATGGTGGCGAGAAAGGCAATGCAACGGGAGCGAAATCCGCCAAATGAGCGAAAATGTGGCGAGATTCGCACCGGAAAATTCCGGCAATTGCGACATTTGCCCTTAAATGGGATTAGTCGCTAAGGGTGTCGGGAGTCTATTTCGCGGGCCCGCTGCATGAACTCCTGGGCCGACCGGGCCTCGACGTAGACGAGCGCGCCGTCGCGGCGACGGGAGAGCCCCCAGTAGTGCGAGGTGGACTTGCCCCACCAGATCGTCCACCGCGGGAAGCGGGCGGACAGGGCGCGGACCACGGTGTCCGGGTTGATCTCGGGTTCGCTGGTCGTCTGCGTCTGCATCGTCTGCACCCCATGAGGAAACCACATCGCACCGTACACGCCGCCCTACGGAGCGTGGCCGGTGCGATAGGTCTTACACCAGGGTGGGAAAACCGCACCCGGGAGTCAGGATCGGGAGTGGTAGACCTTCCGGAGCGTCTCGTGGACCGTCCAGGTCGTCTTGGCGCCCTCGGCGAGCAGGCAGACGTCGCCCGGCCCGACCTCGACGGTCGCCCCGCCCTCGACCTCGATCGTCGCGCGACCGGTGAGCACGACGAAGATCTCGTCGGTCTCGACGTCGGTGACCACGCCCGGCGTGATCTCCCACACGCCCCGGCCCGGGCTGAGCTGCGCCAGCGCCACGCGCGGGTTCCCGGAGACGATCTCGCCCGGGTCCAGGTCGTACGGCTCCAGCTCCACGTCGGCGACGGGGAGGACGATGGCCCCTGCGGCGGCCAGGTTGTCGGAGATCATGTGGTCAGCACCTTTGCCAGAGTGGCCCCATCGAGGCCGGTAACAGTGAGATCGTCGGCTCCGGTCATGGTCTCGGCCATGACCAGCGCGTTGACGATGGCTTCCTCGGTCGCCTCGATGACGGCGTAGAACAACGGGTCGATGTGCTCGTCGGAGAGCACGGTCACCTGGTACGTGCGCGGGGTGGCCGAGTCCAGCGCGGCCGAGGGGATGTTCCTGTTGCCGGTGGAGAAGCACAGGAAGCCGTCGCCGCTGAAGTTCTCGCCCGCGCCGCCGGTCCTGGCGACGCCGAGCCCGGCCCGCTGCGCGAGCCGCCTGCACTGGTGGGGGAGGAGCGGCGCGTCGGTCGCCACGATCCCGATGATCGAGCCGGCGCCCTCGTGGGCCACCGGCTCGGCGGGCAGCCGCTCGCCGACGTTGACCCCGTTGACCGTCAGCCGGTCCCTCCTGCCGTGGTTGGCCTGGACGAGGACGCCGACCGTGTAGCCGTCGACGACACGTGAGGCAGTGCCGATGCCGCCCTTGAAACCGTGGCAGATCATGCCGGTGCCGCCGCCGACCGAACCCTCGGCCACCGGGCCGTCACCGGCCTCGCGGTACGCCTGGTGGACGTGCTCACGCCGGACATGCTGGCCGCTGACGTCGTTGAGGCGGCCGTCCCAGGTCTCGCCCACGACCGGCAGCGACCACGCCTGCCTGCCGGTGCCGATCTCGAGCTCCACCAGCGCGTCCCTGACCACGCCCACCGAGGCGGTGTTGGTCAGGGCGATCGGGGAGGTGAGCACCCCGAACTCCTCCAGGGCGGCCATGCCCGTGATCTCGCCGCAGCCGTTGAGCCAGTGGAGCCCGGCGTACAGCGGCTCGTCGAAGGTCGACCCCTCGTGGGGGAGGATGACCGTCACTCCCGTGCGGACCGGGCCCTGACCCGTGACCCGGGGACCCTCGCCGCTGATCAGCGTGGTGTGGCCGACGCGCACTCCGGCGACGTCGGTGATGGCGTTGTGCGGTCCGGGCGTTCCCGTGCCGATGACGATGCCGTGCTCGCGAGCCCTCATCGGGCCTCCCTCCGGAAGGATTCCAAGGCAAGCAGTGCCACATGGAGTGACAGGCACGATTCAACATCGTCCAGGTCGGTGTCCAGTACACGTTCGAGCCGCCGCAGCCGGTCGTAGAACGCCGGCCGGGACAGGTGGGCCTTCTGGGCGGCGACGGCCTTGTTGCGTCCGGCGTCCAGGTAGATCCGCAGGATGCGGGTCAGATCGCCGTTGCGCTGCGCGTCGTGGGCCAGCAGCGTGCCCAGCTCGCGCTCGGCGAACGTCTGCATCCGGGAGTCGTCTCGCAGCAGGTGGAGCAGGCCGCGCAGCCGCAGGTCGGGCAGGCGGTAGAAGGCCCGTCCGTCGGGCTGGCGCACCGCCACGTCCGCCACCTGCTCGGCCTCCAGGAAGCTGCGTCGTACGTCCCTGATGGACTCGACGACCGAGCCGGCGGCGAGGACGAAGGTGCCGGTGTAGGAGGTGCGGAGCCGGTCGGCGAGCGCGTTGAGCGCGGCCTCGGCCGTCAGGCGAGGGGGCAGCGGGATCAGCAGGCCGACGTGGTTCTGGTCGAGCGTGCCGACCAGGGCGGGCAGCTTGGCGTCGCGGCACGCGGCCGCGCCCGCCTCGGCCAGCTCGCCGAGCTGGGCCTGCTCGCCCAGCGCGGTGTCGGTGGGGCCGGTGAGCCGGATGACCGCGCTGACCAGCTTGCGGCCGGTGAGCGGCACACCGACGGCCCGGGCCCGGGCGGCCGCCTCCTCCGGGTCGGCGTACGCGTGGGTCAGGATGCCGGTGATGATCGTCCCGTGCGCCTGGCGTTCCAGGGACTCCTGGTGGCGTTCGAGCAGGCGGCTGAGCGCGAGGGTGGTGGCGGCCCGCTCGGCGAGCACGATGTCGCGGGGGCTGGGCTCGCCGTCGCAGAGGAGGATCAGCCGGCCCCAGTCCTGCCCCCGGGCGCCGACCATGGTGATCAGCCATCCGGAGGCCGCGTCGTACGCGGTGCGCTCGTCTGGGGAGACCGCGCGGGAGCGGGTCTCCCAGCTCGCCAGCAGCGTCCCGGTGTCGCGACCTGCGGTGTCGCAGGCGAGCACCTGGTGGGCGAGGTTCTCCAGCAGGACCGGACGGCCGGAGAAGCGGGCGACCTGGCCGAGCACCTCGGCCGGGGACGCGCCCTCGACCGACAGCTCGGTGAACACCTCGTGCAACTGCTCGGACGCCCGCAGCTCCTGGAGCTGGATGTCGATGATCCGGGCGTGCACGGACTCGGTGATCTGCACGAACGGCGTCTCGCGGGCCAGCACGATCAGGGGCAGGCCGTGCTCCTCCGCGGCCTTGACGACCAGGCGGGGCAGCTCGCGCACGAACTTGCGCCCCAGCTCGACCACGAGGCCGGAGGCGCCGACCTCGGCGAGGTCGGCGATGTAGTCGGCGAGCTTGTCGGGCTCGTCGGGCAGGGCCACTCCCGTCGTGAGCACCAGCTCGCCGCCGCGCAGCATGTTGGCGATGTCGCTGATCTCGCCGACGTGGACCCAGCGCACGCGGGTGTCCAGCCGGTCCGCGCCGGCGACCACCCGGGGGTTGCCACGCCGGACGGCGTCCAGCGCGAGAACGTCGGCGACCGTCGGTAGCATGCCCATGAGGCTACCTGATCAATATGTAAAGTCGATGCGGGCGAGCCTGACAGGATGAAGCAGCACGTGAGGCGGCGCCGTGAGGGGCGGCCCGCCCTGACCTCATCTTCTGCCGGTCCCGGGTACGGGTCTCTCCGCGTCGCTGTCCGTGTCCCTGCCCGTGTCTCGGTCCGCGTCTCTCGCCGTGTCCGTCGTCATCCCGGGCCCGGCTCCGGGCAGGCGCGCGTCCAGGCCGTCGAGCAGCGCGACCAGGCCGTAGTCGAAGGCGATCTGCCGCGCGACCAGGGGATCGAGGCCGCCCGCGGTGTAGTCCTTGTAGCGTTCGAGCAGGTCGGGGTATCCGGCGGCCACACCCTCGATCGCCGGGAGCATCTCCTTCTGGGCCTCGCACGGGGACTCGCCCGCACGGTTCAGCAGTCCGCGCCACGCCGCCTCCGGCACGGCGGCGCCGAGCGTGTACGCGATGACGGCGCCGACGGCGAAGTCGATGTCGATGCCCTGGAACCCGGCCTCCTTGCACGCCCTGACCAGCCGGTCCGACATCACCAGCGCGTTCGGCCCGATGCTCGGCAACACTCCGATGAGCCCGACGCACCACGGGTGCGCGAGGATCGCGCCGCGCAGGCCCCACGCGACGGACCCGGCGGTTTCGCGCCAGCTCGCCCCGACGGGGGAGCGCACCTCTCGGTAGACCTCGTCCATGGCGAGTTCGAGCAGCTCGTCCTTGTTGGCGACGTGCCAGTAGAGGCTGGTCGCCCCCGCGCCGAGGCGTGCGCCGAGCTTGCGCATGCTGAGCGCGTCGATCCCCTCCGCGTCGAGCAGTTCGAGGGCGGCCCGGACGATCTGGTCGCGGTTGAGCCCTTGCCCGCGCCGCCCCCGGGGTTCGCGGGTCCAGACGGAGGTGAAGGGCTTGGCCGGCATCGTCACAGGATATTCCCTCGCACAGTGTTCGAGCTTTATCGTACAGTGTCCCAGTCAACTCGCACACTGTTCGAGGAGAAGATAGATGTCACATCCGCGCCGATGGTGGATCCTCGGCGTTCTCTGCCTGAGCCTGCTCGTCCTCGTCGTCGACAACACCGTGCTCAACCTGGCGATCCCCGCGCTCATGCGGGACCTGGGGGCCACCCCCGCGGACGTCCAATGGATCATCGATTCGTACGTCCTGGTGTTCGCGGGCCTGCTGCTCACCGCGGGAAGCCTCTCCGACCGGTACGGCCGGCGCCGCCTCCTCATCCTCGGCCTCGTCTTCTTCGGCGGGGCGTCCATGCTGGCGATGCTCGCGACGGAGCCGTGGCAGCTCATCGGCGCCCGTGCGCTGATGGGGGTCGGCGGGTCGTTCATCATGCCCTCGACGCTGTCGATCCTGATCACGGTGTTCGACGAGTCGGAACGGCGCAAGGCCATCGCGGCCTGGAGCGCGGTCGCGATGCTCGGCGTGATCGCGGGGCCGACGATCGGCGGGTTCCTGCTCCAGCACTACTACTGGGGCTCGGTCTTCCTGCTCAACGTGCCGATCGCCGTGCTCGCCGTCATCGCCGCCGTCACCCTGATGCCCGAGTCGCGCGGCTCGGCGCGGAAGATCGACCCCGTGGGCGTCGTCCTGTCGATCGTCGGCATGGCCGCCCTGGTGTGGATCGTCATCACCATGCCCACGGACGGGCTGAACCCGCTCTATCTCGCGGTCGCCGTGCTCTCGCTCGGCGGGTTCGTGCTCTGGGAGCGCCGGGCCGAGCACCCCATGCTCCCGCTCGGGCTGTTCCGCGACCGGTCGTTCAGCGGCGCCTGCTTCTCGATCGTGCTCCTGTCCTTCGGGTCGGGCGCCCTGATGCTGGCGCTGACGCAGTACCTCCAGTTCGTGCTCGGCTACGAGCCGATGCGGGCCGGGTTCGCCCTGCTGCCGTACGTCGTCGCCGCGCTCGTGTTCAACGGCCTCGGCGCCGGGCTGGGCAAGAAGGTGAGCAACCGGACGCTGATCGTGGTCGGCCTCTTCGTCATGGCCGCCGGTTTCGGCGTGCTGTCGACGCTCGCCGGCGGGTACGGCACGCTCATCACCGGCCTGATCGTCATGGGCGTCGGCGGCGGCCTCGCCGGTCCCGCGGCGTACGCGACGCTGATGGGGGCGGTGCCGGCCGAGCACGCGGGCGTCGGTTCCGCGCTGAACGACACCGTCCAGCAGGTCGGCATGGCGCTCTCGGTGGCCGTGCTCGGCAGCGTGCTCTCCGGGGCCTACACGGCGGCCATGCCGGAGTCCGCGCCCGAGGCGGCGCGCGACTCGATCAGCGGCGCCCTGGCACTCGGGGACTCGTCGCTCGCGGCCACGGCGAAGGACGCGTTCGTGTCGGCCATGTCGGTCGGCTCCTACGTCGGCGTCGGCTGCTCGCTGGCCGCCGCGGTGGTGGCGCTCCTGATGCTGCGCGGCACGGCCGCGGCGGGGGGCCCGGCCGCCGAGGCTCCGGTCGCGGGAGCCCCCACCGCGGGAACCCCCGCCTGATCCGCGCCGGCGGAGTCGGCGAGTCCGGGCCCGCCGGCCCGGTTCCGCGGGTCCGGATCCACCCGTGCGATCCACCGGGCCGCGATCCTCCAGGTACGGCCGCCGCACCCCGACGGCCGTATCTGAATTTGTCAAGACATATGGATGTCAATAAGGGGACTTCAATATGTAAGGCGAATCTGAAGATCGCCGACATGTTGCCGGTAGGGGCGGAGGCCGCTCAGGCGCGATACTCGACATCATGTCGGACCTTCTTGCCCGCCATCGCGCGGTAATGCCCAACTGGCTCGCCCTGAACTACGAAGAGCCCATCGAGATCGTCAGCGGCAAGGGCAACCGTGTCGTCGACGGCTCAGGCAAGAGCTACCTCGACTTCTTCATCGGAATCCTCACCAACATGATCGGGTACGACGTGCCCGAGGTGCGTGAGGCCGTCGAGCGGCAGCTCGCCACCGGTGTGGTCCACACGTCCACGGCGTACCTGCTGCGCGGTCAGATCGAGCTGGCCGAGAAGATCGCCAAGCTGTCCGGGATCAAGGACGCGAAGGTCTTCTTCACCAACTCCGGCACCGAGGCCAACGAGACGGCGCTGCTGCTCGCCACCTACGCCCGCAAGTCGGACCAGGTGCTCGCCATGCGGCAGAGCTACCACGGCCGCTCGTTCGGCGCGATCAGCGTGACCAGCAACCGGTCCTGGAAGAACAACTCGCTGTCTCCGCTCAACGTGCACTTCCTGCACGGCACCGACCGGCACCTGACCCAGTTCCGCGGGATGTCGGACGCCGACTACATCGCCGCCTGCGTCGACGACCTGCGGCATGTGCTCGCCACCGGCGTCACGAACAACGTGGCCGCGCTGATCGCCGAGCCGATCCAGGGCGTCGGCGGCTTCACCATGGCCCCCGACGGCCTGTTCGCGGCGTACAAGGAGGTCCTGGACGAGGAGGGCATCCTCTTCATCTCCGACGAGGTCCAGACCGGCTGGGGCCGTACCGGCTCCGCGTTCTTCGGCATCCAGAACCACGGCGTGACGCCCGACATGCTGACCTTCGCCAAGGGGCTCGGCAACGGCTTCGCGGTCGGCGGCATCGTCGCCAGGGGCGACCTGATGGACGGGCCGCACGCCCTCGGCGTGGCCACCTTCGGCGGCAACCCCATCTCGATGGCGGCGGCCACGGCCACCCTCGACTACGTGCTCGACCACGACCTGCAGGCCAACGCCGCCAAGACCGGCGAGATCATCATCTCCGGGCTCCGCGAGGCCGCCGCACGGCTGCCGATCGTCAAGGAGGTCCGCGGCAAGGGGCTCATGTTCGCGATCGAGCTCGCGGACCCCGTCACCAAGGCGCCCGCCCCGGCGCTGGCGGCCCGCTTCATGGAGGAGACCAGGAAGCTCGGCCTGCTCGTCGGCAAGGGCGGCCTGCAGGGCAGCGCCCTGCGCATGGCGCCCCCGCTCACCCTGACCGAGGACGAGGCCCGCGAGGGGCTCGACATCATGATCACCGCTCTGGAGACCGTCAACGATGAAGCACGTTAACCACTGGATCAACGGGACCCGCGTCTCCGGCGGGGGCCGCACCTCCGAGATCTTCAACCCGGCCACGGGCGAGGTCAGCGGCGCCGTGGAGCTCGCGGCCGTCGAGGACGTGGACGCTGCCGTCGAGGCGGCGAAGGCGGCGTTCCCCGCCTGGCGTGACGCCTCGCTGGTCAAGCGGACCCAGATCCTCTTCCGCTTCCGCGAGCTGATGGACAGGCACCGCGACGAACTGGCCGCGCTGATCAGCTCCGAGCACGGCAAGGTGCACTCCGACGCGCTCGGCGAGGTCGCCCGCGGCATCGAGGTCGTGGAGTTCGCCTGCGGCATCCCGCAACTGCTCAAGGGCGGCTTCTCCGAGAACGTCTCCACCCGTGTCGACTCGTACTCCATCCGGCAGCCGCTGGGCGTCGTCGCAGGGATCACGCCGTTCAACTTCCCGGCGATGGTGCCGATGTGGATGTTCCCGGTGGCGATCGCGTGCGGGAACACCTTCATCCTCAAGCCGTCCGAGCGCGACCCCTCCGCGTCGCTGCTGATCGCCGAGCTGTGGAAGCAGGCCGGGCTGCCCGACGGCGTCTTCAACGTCGTCCAGGGTGACAAGGTCGCCGTGGACCGGCTGCTGGAGCACCCCTCCGTCGCGGCCGTCTCCTTCGTCGGCTCGACCCCGATCGCCCGGTACGTGTACGAGACGGGGACGGCGCACGGCAAGCGGGTCCAGGCGCTGGGCGGCGCCAAGAACCACATGCTCGTGCTGCCCGACGCCGACCTCGACCTGGTCGCGGACTCGGCCGTGTCGGCGGGCTTCGGCTCGGCAGGCGAGCGGTGCATGGCCATCTCCGTGCTGCTCGCCGTGGACCCGATCGGCGACGAGCTGGTCGGCAAGATCGCCGAGCGGGTCGGCAAGCTGACCATCGGCCCCGGCGACGAGCCGACGTCCGAGATGGGCCCCCTGGTCACCAAGGTGCACCGCGACAAGGTGGCGTCCTACATCGACCTCGGCATCGAGGAGGGCGCCAAGGTCGTGATCGACGGCCGCGAGACGCCCGTCAACGGCGGGACGACGGCCCAGGAGACCCCGGGCTTCTGGCTCGGCCCCACCCTGCTCGACCACGTCCCGGCCAACTCCCGGGTGCACCGCGAGGAGATCTTCGGCCCGATCCTGTCCGTCGTGCGCGTCAAGTCATACGAGGAGGGCCTCGAGCTGATCAACACCGGCGAGTTCGGCAACGGCACCGCGATCTTCACCAACGACGGCGGCGCCGCCCGGCGCTTCCAGAACGAGGTCGAGGTGGGCATGGTCGGCATCAACGTGCCGATCCCCGTGCCGATGGCGTTCTACAGCTTCGGCGGCTGGAAGGCGTCGCTGTTCGGCGACACGCACGTCCACGGCACCGAGGGTGTGCACTTCTACACCCGGGGCAAGGTCGTGACGTCGCGCTGGCTCGACCCCTCGCACGGCGGCGTGAACCTCGGTTTCCCGACGAACAAGTAGCTCGGCTTCCCGCGAACGGACAACGCGCGGGGCGACGAACCGGACGCGCGCCGGGGGGTGTTTCCCACACCCCCGGCGCGCGTTTCACGTTCGGGTCGCGGGGCCGCGGTCTCGCGGGTCGACGCGCCGGACGGCGGTCACTTCACGCGGCCGACGCCGCACAGGAAGTAGGACTTCACCTTCTCCAGCGGCGGCGCGAGGACCGGGCTGTCCGGCCGCCACTCGTGCAGGTTGACGATCCCCGGCTCGGCGACGTCCAGGCCGTCGAAGAAGGGTTCGATCTCGCTGGACATGCGCGCCACGAACTGGGCGGACGCGTTGCGGTAGATCCCCTCCACCTGGGGGGCGGCCTCGGGGCGTTCGTCGATCGCCACGTGGGAGAGGACCATGTGGCTGCCGGGCGGCAGCGCCTCCCGGATCCGGGCGATGATGCCGGCGGGGTCGTCGGAGTCCGGGATGAAATGGATGATCGCCAGCAGCAGCACGGCGATCGGCTCGTCGAAGTTCAGGTGGGCGCGGATCTCGGGGTGGTCCATGATCTCGTCCGGCTGCCTGAGGTCGCCCTCGACGACGAGCACCTGAGGGCTGTCCTGCAGCAGGGCGCGGGCGTGGACGAGCACCTGCGGGTCGTTGTCCACGTAAACCGTGCGGGCCTCGGGGGCGATCTCGGCGACGGCCTGGTGCACGTTCTGCTGGGTCGGCAGGCCCGCGCCGATGTCGAGGAACTGGCGGATGCCCTGCTCGGCGAGGAACCGCACAGCGCGTTGCAGGAAGGCCCGGTTCTCCCTGATCCCGATCGGGATCTCCGGCACGTAGCGCAGGACCTGGTCGGCCGCCGCGCGGTCGGCGGGGAAGTTGTCCTTGCCGCCGAGATAGTAGTCGTACATTCGTGCAGCATTGGGAGTATTCGGGTCAAACTCGACGGCCATCACGCCCCCTATTCGTCGCCGATCCTCGCCGGCCGCGTACTAAGCCGAATTCAGCGGAAATGACGAGATATCCGGATATCTGAGGAAAAGCTAGCTTATCGGGGATTTGCGGTGCCATGATCGTGCCCGTGACTTCCCCGCACCGCGTGCTGGGCGCGCAGCTCGCCGACGGCATCTCCAAGGGAAACATGTGGGCGCTGCTGTTCCTCGCGACCGCGGGCACGGCAGTCGTCTCCTTCCTGCCGTCCACCCAGCCCCACATCCTCACCGTCGTCCTCGGTGTGCCGGAGTCGGACCAGGGTACGATCGTCGGCCTGCTCGGCTCCGCCGCCGAGCTGGCGATGATCCTCAGCCTCGCCTGGTACGGCGCGCTCGCCGACCGGTTCGGCCGCCGCCTCATCGTGGTCGGCGGGCTGACGCTGTGCGCGCTCGGCGCCCTGCTGTTCCCGTTCGCGGGCAACACGGTCGTCCTCGTCGCCCTGCGGGTGGTCTTCGGGCTCGGCGTCGCGGCCATCAACGCCATGCTCTCCACGATCGCCATCGATTACGTCCGCGAGCGGTCGCGCGGCAAGTCGTACGGGCTCATCGGCTTCTTCGGCGGGCTCGGCGCGCTGATCGCGGTGCTGGTCGTGGCCAAACTCCCGCAGACCATGGAGAAGCGCGGTCTGGAGCCGGTGGCGGCCACCCGGCTGTCGTTCGTGATCATCGCCGTGGCCATCGTGCTCGTCGCCGCGCTCCTGTGGTCCACGCTCTCCCGGGTCAAGGTCGACACCACGGCCGAGCGCGTCCCCCTGCCGCGCCTCGTCCGCGAGGGCCTCGTGCTCGCGCGCGACCCCGGTGTCGCGCTGTCCTACGCCGCGTCGTTCGTCGCGCGCGCGGACCTGTACGTCGTCGTCAGCTTCCTCACCCTGTGGATCTCCGACTACGCCACCACAGAGCGGGGGATGTCGAGCGCCGAGGCGCTGGCCAAGGCGGGCGCCGTGGTCGGCATCTCGCAGATGGTGGCGCTGCTCTGCGCGCCCGTCTTCGGATGGCTCGGCGACCGCATGCGCCGCCAGGACCTGCTCATCGTCGCGCAGCTCATCGCGGCCGGCGCCTACCTCTCCACGCTGCTCGTCTCCGACCCGCTCGGCCCCGGCATGATGGTCGTCGCCGTGCTCATCGGCATCGGCGAGATCGCCGGCATCACCACGGCCGGACCCATGCTCGCCCAGCAGGTGCCCGCCGCGGTGCGCGGCGCCGCGTTCGGCGTCCACACGCTCTGCGGCTCCCTCGGCATCATGATCGTGTCCTTCCTCGGCGGTGCGCTGCACGACGCCTGGAGGCCGGCCGCGCCGTTCGTCGTCTCCGGGACGTTCGGCCTGTTCGTCGCCGTCTTCGGCCTCGTCGTACGGCACCGCATCAAGGCCCGGGCGGACGACGGCCCCGCGCGCGAGGTGGTGCCCGCGGCCTGACCCGGCGACCGGCGGAACCGGCGGGTCCGCGCGAGGACCGGGTCCCCTGTGAGGACCGGGTCCACGCGAGGGCCGGGGACGGGCGGCGGGTCCGCGCGGCGACGGGGCGGCGGCGCGCGGCGGCCCCAGTAGGCTCGTGACGTCCGTTCCGTAAGGGGGTCCGAGTGGCGCTTCGTCCTGCCCGCCCTTCCCGCCTCGCCCGCCGCCCACGTGCCGCCGTGCCGTCCGCCGCCGTCGCCCTGATCGGACTGCTCGCCGCCGCCTGCGGCGCGACGGAGGCGACCGCGGCCGGCCCGGCCGGCACCACGGCGGTGACCACCCCCGCCGCCGGCCCGGCCCGCACGCCGCCCCCCGAGCCCCGCGCCGTACGGGGAGCGGCGGCGGACGCGGGAAGGCCGGCCGCCGGGTCAGGGGCGCTGCCCCACGCCCGTGCCACCGGCCCCACGCCGGACACCCCCTCCGCGACGCCGTCCAAGCCCGGGAAGACCCCCACCCCGGTCGCCTCCACCGGCCCGGGGGAGGGCGTGGTCGACGTCCTCGCGCCCCCCGGATACGTGGAGTGGGGCGGCACCGATCCCAAGGTCAACTGGGTGACGCCGTTCCAGGCCAAGACCGGCTGCAAGGTGAACCTGCGCACCTATGACCCCGCCGCGACCGCCGCCGGGGCACGGCCGCTCGACCCCGGCTCGTTCGACGTCGTCGCCGCCCCGCCGGAGGTGGCGGGCAAGCTGGTCGACGAGGGCGGCGTCGCCCCGCTGAACACCTCCCTGATCAGCGCCTACCACGACATCCCCAAACAACTGCGCCGCCTCCAGACCCGCAAGGGCGACGCGTACGGAGTGCCGTACCTGTGGGGGATCAACGAGGCCCTCTACGACTCCTCGAAGGAGGGACCGAAGACGGCGGCGGCCCTCTACGGCGGCACCGGCAAGGTCATGCTCAAGGACAGCCCGCTGACCATCGCGGACGCGGCCCTCGTGCTGAAGCGGCGCGGGGCCGGCATCGAGGACCCCTTCCAGCTCACGCCGTCCCAGCTCGACGACGCGATCGGACTGCTCTCGCGCGGCAGGTCGGACGAGCGCGTCTACTGGCGCGACCCGATCGAGGTCGTCCAGGGGCTCGCCTCCGGGTCCGTACGGCTCGCGCAGGGCACGCCGTACCACCGGGACGTGCTGAGCCTCGCGGGGCGGTCGGTGGAGGCGGCGGGCGGGCCGGTGACCGGTTGGGCCGACATGTGGATGGTGTCGTCGTCGGCCGCCCACCCCTCGTGCGCGTACGAGTGGCTCGACTGGACCGGCTCCACGAAGGTGCAGAAGGAGGCGGCCGAGTGGGTGGGGCTGGCCCCGGCCAACAAGGAGGCCTGCACCGGCCGCGCCGGGCGGATCTGCTCGGACTACGCGTCGTTCGAGGACGTCTACTTCGCCTCGCGCCCGTCGAAGAACTGCGGAGGCGGGGACAAGGAGTGCGCGCCCTACGGCCAGTGGGTCGAGCGCTGGAAGCGCCTCGTGGGCTGAACCGCGCCCCGGAAACCGTGGTGAGTCCGGGAGTCAGTGCGGTCGGGAGAGTCCCGGAGCCTCAGGAGAACGCGCGGCTGCGGCGCTGCAGCGGCACCGCGCCCTCCGGAACGGGCAGCAGCGCCTCGGCGCAGTCGTCGCACGCGTGGACGGGGGCGTCGTCGGGAAGCCGGCCCACCAGCACCCGGGGGCGCGGCCACTTCTTGTGGCACACCACGCAGGCGTCCCCCTCAAGCTGCGTGGCGGTCAGGCCCGCGGGGTCGAACGTCGGCACGAGCCTTCCGGCCCCTTTCGGATCCCACCCCATCGCGCTTCCCCCTTCGCATACCCGAACCGTTATAACGCGGTTACAGCTTGTGATCGATTAGGGAGATGTCAAGCAAGGGTTAAATCGCAGGCATGTGGCAGACCGTATAACAACAAAAGGGACACCCGGCGTGAAGCCGGGTGTCCCCCTATAAACCTTGTGTCCTACGCGACGGCGGCGATGGCCTTCTCCAGAATGGACAGGCCCTCCTCCAGCAGCTCGTCCGAGATGACGAGCGGCGGCAGGAAGCGCAGGACGTTCCCGTACGTGCCGGCGGTCAGCACGAGCAGGCCCTCGGCATGGCACCGGCGCGCGATCTCGGCGGTGGCCGCGGCGTTCGGCTCCTTGCCGCCGGGCTGGACCAGCTCGATGGCGACCATCGCGCCCCGGCCGCGGGCGTCGCCCACGATGTCGAAGCGCTCCTTGAACGCGTTGAGACGGGAGAGCATCACCTCGCCGATGTGCGCGGCGCGCTCGACGAGCTTCTCCTCCTCGATGGTCTCCAGCACGCCGAGCGCCGCCTCGCAGGCGAGCGGGTTGCCGCCGTACGTGCCGCCGAGGCCGCCGCCGTGTACGGCGTCGAGCAGCTCGGCCCGGCCGGTCACCGCCGCGAGCGGGAGGCCGCCCGCGATGCCCTTGGCCGTGACGATGATGTCGGGGACGATGCCCTCGTGCTCGCAGGCGAAGAGGTCGCCGGTGCGGGCGAAACCGGTCTGCACCTCGTCGGCGATGAAGACGATGCCGTTGGCCTTGCAGAACTCCACGATCCTCGGCAGGAAGCCGGGAGCCGGCTCGATGAAGCCGCCCTCACCCTGGATCGGCTCGATGACGACGGCGGCGACGTTCTCCGCGCCGACCTGCTTCTCGATCATCTCGATCGCCTGGGCCGCCGCCTCCTCGGCGCAGTTCTCCGGCCCGGTCGGCCAGCGGAACGGGTAGGCGAGCGGCGCCCGGTACACCTCGGGCGCGAACGGCCCGAACCGGTGCTTGTACGGCATGTTCTTGGCGGTCAGCGTCATCGTGAGCAGCGTCCGGCCGTGGTAGCCGTGGTCGAACACGACGACGGCCTGACGGCCGGTCGCGTGCCGGGCGACCTTGACCGCGTTCTCGACGGCCTCGGCGCCGCTGTTCACGAGGAACGTGCGCTTCTCGTGGTCGCCGGGGGTGAGCGCGTTGAGCTTCTCGCACACCGCGACGTACGACTCGTACGGCGTGACCATGAAACAGGTGTGGGTGAAGTCGGCGACCTGCTTCTGGACCCGCTCGACGACGCGCGGCGCGGCGTTGCCCACGCTCGTCACGGCGATGCCCGAGCCGAAGTCGATCAGGGAGTTGCCGTCCACGTCCACGACCACGCCGCCGCCGGCGTGGGTGATGAAGACGGGCAGCGTCGTGCCGACGCCGGTGGGGACGGCGGACTGCTTGCGCGAGAACAGCTCGCGCGACTTGGGGCCGGGGATCTCGGTGACGAGGCGGCGCTCCTGGGGAAGTCCGGGGCCGCCCTGCGTGCCAGTGCTCATGGCATCGACGGTACGGCCCGCGCCTCGGGCTGCCGATGTGTCGCCATGGCACAATGGTGGTGTTCGTTTGTACTGGGTGGACAAGTCGAGGAAGACATGGCGCCGACGCTGCGCAGGGTGACGGCGATGGCCCCGCTCCACCTGGAGGTCCTGGCCGGCGGAGCCGCGCTCGACCGGAAGGTCCGCTGGGTGGCGGTGAGCGAGCTCGAGGATCCCACACCCTTCCTGGAGGGTGGCGAACTGGTCCTCACCACCGGCATGCGGCTCGACTCCGGCAACGTCCGGCCGTATGTGTCGCGGTTGGTCGCCCGGGACGTCGCCGGGCTCGGCTTCGGCGTCGGCCTGACCCACGACGACGTGCCCTCCGAGCTGGTCGAGGCCGCCGCCGAGGCGGGGCTCCCCCTCGTCGAGGTGCCGAGGGACACCCCGTTCATCGCGATCGGCAAGGCGGTCAGCGAGCTGCTCGCGGCCGAGCAGTACGAGGAGATCAGCCGGGCGTTCGCCGCGCAAGGGCGGCTCACCAGGGCCGCGCTCCAGCCGGAGGGCATGAGCGCCGTCATCGAGCGGCTCGCCCGCGAGATCGACGGCTGGGCGCTGCTCCTCGACCCGGCCGGGGCGGTGCGGCACGCCGCCCGCACCGGCCGGCCCGCCGCGCGCGCCCGCGCCCTGGAGCCGGAGCTGGCCCGGCTGCGCGCCCCCGGGGCGCCCTCCAGCATCGCGTTGTCCGTGCCGGGCGAGCACGTGATCGTGCAGCCGCTCGGCCGCCGGGGTTTCTTCGCCGTGGGGGCCGCGCGGCCGTTCACCCCGGTCGGTCACACCGTCGTCAACGCCGCCGGGTCGCTGCTGACCCTCGGCCTGGAGCAGGGGCGCGAGCAGCGGGCGGCCGAACGGCGGGTGCGCGCCGCGGTGCTCCGCCTGCTGGTCGCGGGGGAGACCGGGGCGGCCGGCGAGACGCTCGCCGCGCTCGGCGGGGAGCTGCCCGCGGAGCCGTTCGTCGTCCTCGCCTGCGACACCGACGAGCCCCCCGCCCACGGCTTCCCGTACGGGGGCCTGACCGTGCTGCTCGCCGATCCCGAGGAGGCCGACGGCGCGATGGCGCGGGCGTCCCGGCGGGGCAGGGTCGGCGCCAGCGGGCCGGTGGCGTACGCGGAGCTGGCCGTGGGACTCGACCAGGCCGAACGCGCGCTCGCGTCAGCCGCCCCCATCGCCAGGTTCCCCGAGCTGGCCGGGCAGGGGCTGATCTCCCTGCTCGACCCGGCCGCCGCGGCCGCGTTCTCCGCCGCATTGCTCGCGCCGCTGCGCGAGTACGGCTCGCGCGCGGACCTCATCGAGTCGCTCAGGGCGTATCTCGCCTGCAACGGCCACTGGGACGCGGCGGCACAGCGGCTCGGGGTGCACCGGCACACGCTGCGATACCGGATGAAGCGGGTGAGCGAGCTGCTCGGGCGGGACCTGGACGACCCGGCCGCCCGCGCCGAGCTGTGGATCGCTCTGAGCTGCGCGGCGCGCTGACCCCCGGACGCGTCGCGTCGGCGTCGCGTCAGAGGGGTGGCAGGGGATGGTCGGGCCTGCGCGTCAGGAAGGAGCTGATCGTGGCGGTGGTCACGGTCTCGTAGGTCTTGGCGTCCCGCAGGTGTCCGGCACGTTCCAGGCTGAGCGCCCCCTGCGCGGCCGCCCACAGCGCGTCGGCGATCTTCCTGGGCTGCGTGGGCACGAGATATCCTGCGGCGATGCAGTCCGCGATCACCCGGTCGAGGATGTTCAGCGCGGCGCGGGCCAGCGTCCTCGCCCGCTCGCTCGGCACGAAGCCGGGGATCGCCTGCTCGAACATCAGGCTGTAGTAACCGGGGTCGGCCAGCGCGGCCTCCCGGTACGCGGGCCCGAGCGCGACGAGGAAGTCGAACGGGTCGGCGCGCGGGGGTACGGCGGCCAGGCGGCGGCGAAACCGCTCGAAGCCTTCGAGGTAGAGCGCCTCGGCCAGGCCTTCCTTGCTGCCGAACATCGTGTAGATCACCGTCGTCGAGCAGCCGGCCTCCGTCGCGATCCTGCGTACGGTGAGGCTCTCCGGGCCGGCGGTGGCGAGCAGCGCGCTCGCCACGTCGAGGAGCCGGGTGCGCAGCTCGTCGTTGCTGCTTCGCTGCCCGAGGGCGTAGGCGCCCTGAAGTCCCAGAGGCGCCGGCGTACCCATGAGCGACGAGCCCTTCCATCGATGGGGCCCGCGACGGACCCGGTTGAGACTTAACCACGCCGTTGCATGTTCAAACCGCTCCGAAACTGAATTCATCGCGAAATCGCGCCATTTCTGTGACATAGCGTGGCAGAGAGGTGTTGTCCACATTGGCCAGTCCTGGCCGGGGGATTGTGCGGCCCGGAGTAGCGCCGCCCGGGACCGGTTGGCATAGCGTCGGAGACATGGACAGCAGCGCGAACGCCACCTCACCGATCCCCTTCTGGCTGGCCGGCCGCCCCGCGACGGGCGACGCCGAGCTGGAGGTGACCAACTCCCATGACGGCCGCGTCGTCGGCGTCTACTCCGTGCCGACGGCCGAGCAGGTCGAGCAGGCCGTCGCCGCCGCGGACGCCGTGCGCAAGGAGGCGGCGGCGCTGCCCATCCACGTCCGTGCCGAGGCGCTCAGCCACGTCGCGCGCCGTCTCGCCGAGCGCGCCGAGGAGATCGCGCGACTGATCAGCGGAGAGAACGGCAAGCCCATCTTCTGGGCACGCGGCGAGGTCAACCGGGCGATCTCGACGTTCCGGTTCGCCGCCGAGGAGACCCGCAGGTTCAGCGGCGCCGTCCAGCGGCTCGACACCGAGCCGGCCGCCCAGGGCCGCATCGCCTACGTCTCGCGCGTGCCGCACGGCCCCGTGCTCGCGATCACGCCGTTCAACTTCCCGCTCAACCTGGTCGCCCACAAGGTGGCGCCGGCCATCGCCGTCGGCGCCCCGGTCATCGTCAAGCCCGCCCCGGCGACGCCGCTGTCCGCGCTGGTGCTCGGCGAGATCCTGGCCGAGACGAACCTGCCCGAGGGCATGTTCTCCGTGCTCCCCGTGCCCAACGACCGGGCCGGCGCGCTCGTCGAGGACCCCCGCCTGCCGGTCGTCTCCTTCACCGGATCCGGCCCCGTGGGGTACGCGATCATGGATCAGGTGCCGCGCAAGCACGTCACGCTGGAGCTCGGCGGCAACGGCGCCGCCGTCGTGCTGGCCGACGCCGACCTGGACTGGGCGGCCGCGCGGGTGGCGCTGTTCTCCAACTACCAGGCGGGTCAGAGCTGCATCTCCGTGCAGCGTGTGATCGTCGACGAGTCGGTGCTCGCGCCGTTCACCGAGAAGCTCCTGGCCGCCGTCGACGCCCTCGTCACCGGCGACCCGTCCGACGACAAGACCCAGGTCGGGCCGCTCGTGTCGGTCGCCGCCGCCGAGCGGGTCGAGCAGTGGGTGAAGGAGGCCGTCGAGTCCGGCGCCCGTGTGCTCGCCGGCGGCACCAGGGACGGCGCGTCGGTCGCCCCGACCGTGCTCGCCGACGTCCCCGCCGACGCCAAGCTCTCCTGCGAGGAGGTCTTCGGCCCCGTCATGGTCATCCAGCCGGTGGCCTCGGTGGACGAGGCGTTCGCCGCCGTCAACGACTCCAAGTACGGCCTGCAGGCGGGCGTCTTCACCCGGAACCTCGACGTCGCCTTCCGCGCCAACCGCGAACTGGAGGTCGGCGGCGTGATCATCGGCGACGTGCCGTCGTTCCGCGCCGACCAGATGCCGTACGGCGGGGTGAAGCAGTCGGGCGTGGGCCGCGAGGGCCTGCTGTCGGCGATGAACGACTTCACCTACGAGAAGGTCATGGTCATCACCGGCGTGACCCTCTGACGTCCGAACCGCGCACGTGACGCGCCCCCGCCCGGAATGGGCGGGGGCGCGCGTGCGTCAGGCCCGCTGGGCGGTGTCGAAGACCTGCCTGACCTCGTCGCCGAAGTACGGGCCGTACATGCTGCCGCTGTCGTTGCTGTACTTGAAGCTGCTCACCGAGGTCAGCAGGCCCTGGCCGGTCGCCGGGTCGAAGCCGCTGAACCACGGCCCTCCGCTCGCTCCCGCGGTGAGATCGCACTTCAGGCCCTGATCCTGGGTCTTCTTGTACGGGTCGTCGGAGGGGCGGCCCGCGCAGTAGAGCAGGTGCTCGCCGTCGTAGGGCGGGTCGGCCGGGAATCCGAAGGCGTACGTCTGCTGGCCGCGCGCGGCGTCGAAGCCGATCGCCTGGGCCCCGACCGCGTCCGCGACGTGCCGTCCGCCGCGGTCGCTCACCGCGACCATGCCGACGTCGAAGCCGTCGTCCGCGTCCCGCGCCCACGGCCCGGCGACGAACATGCGCCGCGCCGGATAGCTCCCGTACGGCTGCCGCCCCGACTCGTAGCCGGGGACGAACATCCAGTTCTCCGCCCAGGCGCCGGTGCCGTCCTTGACGCAGTGGCCGGCGGTCGCCACGACGTCCTTGTTGGCGCTGCGCACCGCGGTCCCCGAGCACACGAAGTCGACGCCGTTCAGGGTGAGGAACACGCGGCCGACGGTCGTCCCGACGGCGCCGCCGCCGGTCCACCGCGATCCGCTCGTCACCGTGTCCACCGTCGCGCCCACCGGACGGCCGACCACGGCGGACCGGCGGGCGATCGTACGCTGGTCCACCCCCATCGGCCGTGCCGCCCTGGCCCGCACGGCCGGCGGCGCGACCAGCCTCCCGGCGAGCGCGCCGATGCGCCTGACGGTCGAGGCGAGCAGATCGAGCGGGCGGGCGCCGGCCATCCGCTCCGGCGTCCAGTACGCGTCGGACGCGGCGGCCGCCGTGTGCTCGACGACGTCGGTGGGGGGATTCGCCGGCGCGGGCGCTCCGAGGAGCTCGGCGACCAGGGCGGAAGCGGTGAACACAAGGAGGCTCGGGCTCATGGAATGCGATTTTGCACTACGCATTGTGTTTCCGTCGCTACTTTTGGTGAATCACCGGGTGTGGCGGCGGCAGCGCGCCCGTCTCGTTCCCCTGACGCCGCGGGCGGGGGGCGGCGCGGGACAATGGAACGATGACTCCTGAATCCAGCCCGCGTCCCGTCGTCCTTCTCGGCTCCACCGGTTCCATCGGCACCCAGGCGCTCGACGTCGTCGCCAGGAATCCCGAGCGGCTCCGGATCAACGCGCTCGCCGCCGGAGGAGGCCGCGTCGACCTGCTCGCCCGCCAGGCCGCGGAGTTCCGCGCGGAGGCCGTGGCCGTCGCGGACCCGTCGGCCGTACCCGCCCTGAAGGAGGCGCTGGCCGCGCACGGGGTGTCGCCCGAGGTCCTCGCGGGCGCCGAGGGAGTCGCCGAGGTCGCCACGTGGCCGTCCGGCGGCGCGGGATCGGGGGACGCGCCGATCGTGCTGAACGGCATCACCGGCGCGCTGGGCCTCACCTCGACGCTGGCCGCGCTGGAGGCGGGCCGGGACCTGGCCCTGGCCAACAAGGAGTCGCTGATCATCGGAGGGCCGCTCGTCAAGCGGCTGGCCAAGCCCGGGCAGATCCTCCCGGTGGACTCGGAGCACTCGGCGCTCGCGCAGTGCCTGTGGGCGGCCGGCCCCTCGGGAGCGGACGCGCGGGCCGTGCGGCGCCTCGTCGTCACGGCGAGCGGCGGGCCGTTCCGGGGCAGGAAGCGCGCGGAGCTGTGGGACGTCACGCCCGAGATGGCGCTCGCCCACCCGACGTGGAACATGGGGCCGGTCATCACGATCAACTCGGCGACCCTGGTCAACAAGGGCCTGGAGGTGATCGAGGCGCACCTGCTCTTCGACATCGGGTTCGACCGCATCGACGTGGTGGTCCACCCGCAGTCGGTGATCCATTCGATGGTCGAGTTCGTGGACGGCTCGACGGTCGCGCAGGCGAGCCCTCCCGACATGCGGTTGCCGATCTCCCTGGCCCTGGGGTACCCGGAGCGCGTCGCCGGCGCGGCGTTCCCCGTGGACTGGACCCAGGCGCACACCTGGACCTTCGAGCCGCTCGACGACGAGGCGTTCCCCGCCGTCGCGCTGGCCCGGCAGGTCGGCGTCCAGGGCGGCACCGCCCCGGCCGTCTACAACGCGGCCAACGAGGTGTGCGTGGAGGCGTTCATGAAGGGCGCGCTGCCGTTCCCCGGCATCGTGGACACCGTCGCCCAGGTGGTGTCCGAGCACGTGACCGGCCAGGCGACGACGGTCGAGGAGGTGCTGGCCGCCGACGAGTGGGCCAGGGCCCGGGCCGCCGAGCTGACGGCCTGAGGGACCCGGGAGGCACGCCCGTCCCGGGTCCCCGCGCGTCCGTCAGGCGATCAGGCCGCCGTGCAGGTGACGCTCGAAGGGGCGGTGACGGCGCCCGACGCGTTGCCCAGGAAGCCGAACGTCGTCGAGGCGTTCGGCGCCAGGGCGCCGTTGTAGCCCACGTTCCTCACCGTCACCGAACCGCCCGACTGGGTGGCGGTGCCGTTCCAGACCTGGGTGATCGTCTGACCGGAGGGGAGCGTCCAGCCCACTGTCCAGCCGCCGATGGACGCGGTCCCGGTGTTGCGCACCGTCACCTCGCCCTGGAAGCCGCCCTGCCACTGGTTCGCGATCGTGTACGTCGCCGCGCAGCCGCCCGGGCCCGGAGAGGTCGAGGGGCTCGGCGACGCGGACGGGCTCGCGGAGGGGCTGGGGCTGGGGCTCGGGCTCGGTGAGGCGGACGGGCTGGGGGACGGGGACGAGCCGCCCGGCCCCACCCCGGTCACCTCGCCCGAACCTCCGTCGAACACCACGTCGGAGCAGCCGTAGAACGTCTCGTTGCTGTCCGACCGCTGCCACACGGTGTAGATGATGTGCCGGCCGCTCTTGCCCGACGGCAGCCTGGCGTCCCAGTAGTAGTAGGCGTCCTCGTTGCCCGGGGAGCCGACGCTCGGCGGGTCGGTGACGCTGTCGAAGGGCGTGGACTCCAGGTCGCTCCAGGCGAGCGGCCGGGTCGGGCTCCACGTGTCCTTCGTGATGTACGAGCGGAACGTGCCGGGGTGGGCCGCCCACTTGTTGTACTTGATCCGCACCGACGCGCCGGAGGTCAGGTGCGTCACCGGCCAGTCGGCGCGCGGCAGGTCGAACCCGCTGAAGTCGTAGACGACCGCGCCGCCGCTGCACAGCTTGCCGTCCGGGATGAAGCCCGACATGCGGCCCGCGCCGTCGGAGCGCAGCACCGCGAACCAGTTGTAGAGCGAGTTGGGCCCGCTCTGGGCGACCGCCGCCGCGCAGGCCGGGTTGTTGGGGACAATGGCGCCGTTCGGCGTGAGCCCGTCCTTCCAGCACAGGTACGTCCGGCTGCCCGGGAGCATCGCGGCGCCGTGCGCGGACGCGGGGGCGGCGACGAGCGCGGCGGCGACGAGGGCGGCGGCGACGAGGGCGGACAGTGCGGTGAGGACGGTGGCGACGGTCAGTCGTGACCGTGTTATTCGTGGTGTTATTCGTGGTGCTCCCACGGGTTACCCTTTCGCGTGGTCAAGGCTGCCGCACTCGTGGCGCAGCACGGCACCGCCGGCGGGGTGAGACCGCCGGCCGGGGACAGCCGCTGACATACCGACCATTTGCGCGTAAGCGCTCACGCGCTCCGGACACTAACCCCGGCCCGCGCGCCCGCCCAGCGACGCGGCGTACGCGGGGCGGTCCGCTCCGCGTCCCCGCAGATCAGGCCGCTCCATCCGGCGGCCGGGCGATGAAACCTTCATCGGCCGGGCCCGCCGTACGGGATCGGACACACCGGACACCGGGCCGGGGATCCCGGTGGGACTCCCTAGACTGGGAGAGCCCGTACGTGGCCGTCGACCAGAACCCAAGGTGCTGAAATGTCTGTTGATCTCGGGATTCCCACCGTCAGGACCCAGCCGATCGCCCGGCGGCGGGTGTCGCGGCAGATCATGGTCGGCTCGGTCCCGGTCGGAGGGGACGCCCCGGTCTCGGTGCAGTCGATGACCACCACGCTCACCGCCGACGTCAACGCCACGCTCCAGCAGATCGCCGAGCTCACCGCGGCGGGCTGCCAGATCGTGCGCGTGGCCGTTCCGTCGCAGGACGACGCCGACGCGCTTCCGGTGATCGCCAGGAAGTCCCAGATCCCGGTGATCGCCGACATCCACTTCCAGCCCAAGTACGTCTTCGCCGCCATCGAGGCCGGCTGCGCCGCCGTCCGCGTCAACCCGGGCAACATCAAGAAGTTCGACGACAAGGTCGGCGAGATCGCCAGGGCGGCGTCCGACCACGGCGTGCCGATCCGCATCGGCGTCAACGCGGGCTCCCTGGACCCCCGCCTCCTCAAGAAGTACGGCAAGGCCACCCCCGAGGCGCTGGTCGAGTCGGCCCTGTGGGAGTGCTCCCTGTTCGAGGAGCACGGCTTCCGCGACATCAAGATCTCGGTGAAGCACAACGACCCGGTCGTCATGATCCAGGCGTACCGGCTGCTCGCCGAGAAGTGCGACTACCCCCTCCACCTCGGCGTCACCGAGGCCGGGCCGGCGTTCCAGGGCACGATCAAGTCGGCGGTGGCGTTCGGCGCGCTGCTCGCCGAGGGCATCGGCGACACGATCCGTGTCTCCCTCTCGGCGCCGCCGGTCGAGGAGATCAAGGTCGGCTGCCAGATCCTGGAGTCGCTGAACCTGCGCGAGCGCGGCCTGGAGATCGTCTCCTGCCCGTCCTGCGGCCGGGCCCAGGTGGACGTCTATACCCTGGCCGAGCAGGTCCACGCCGGCCTCGACGGACTTAAGGTCCCGCTGCGGGTGGCCGTGATGGGCTGCGTCGTCAACGGCCCCGGCGAGGCGCGCGAGGCCGACCTCGGCGTCGCGTCCGGCAACGGCAAGGGCCAGATCTTCGTGAAGGGCCAGGTCATCAAGACCGTGCCCGAGTCGCAGATCGTCGAGACCCTCATCGAGGAGGCGCTGCGCCTCGCCGAGGAGATGGGCGTGGACGTCGACCTCGGCGACGACGCTCCCGGCCCCGAGGTCGTCGTCGGCTGACCGTTACACTTCGCAACGTAACGATTACAGCCTGACAGACATCTCCGGATGCGCAGCGTGACCGATCGGTCACCCACGCCAAGCTTGCCTCTGCCGTCTGAGCAGAGGGAGCGTACGGGTGAGGCGATTCATCGGTGTGGTCGCGGGTGTCACGGTGCTCGTCACCGGCGTCACGGCGGTCAACGGGGCCGGCGGAGCGGGGCCGGCGAGCGCGTCGGCGCGTACGGGCTTCCCCGAGGCGATCACATGGGGGCCGTGCGAGGAGGCCGGGCCGCGAACGGGCGCGCTCGGCCAGGCGCTCGGCAGGATCGGTGACGCGGGCGCGCACGTCACCCGCCCCGTGGCCGGGCGGCGGCAGGCGCCCGCCGGCCAGGTCGAGTGCGGCACGCTCCGCGTCCCGCTCGACTACGCCGTGCCCCAGGGGCAGCAGATCTCGCTCGCGCTGAACCGGGTCAAGGGGACGGCTCCCCGCGACGGCAACCACCTCGGCGTGCTGCTCGTCAACCCGGGCGGGCCCGGCGCGTCCGGGCGCTCGCTGGCCAGGTTCGTCGCGACGTCGCTCCCGGCGGACGTCGCCGCGCGGTACGACGTGATCGGCTTCGACCCGCGCGGGGTGGGGGCCAGCGAGCCCGCGCTGAGCTGCGTGGACCCCGGGCGCTTCTTCGCGCCGCCGCGGCTGGACAACGTGCCGCGCGACGCGGGGGAGGAGCGGGCGCTGGTCGCCCGCGCCCGCGAGTACGCCGACGCGTGCGGCAACCGCTGGGCGTGGTTCCTGCCGCATCTCACCACCGAGAACTCGGCGCGCGACATGGACGCGATCCGGAGCGCCCTCGGCGAGGACAGGATCAGCTATCTCGGTTACTCGTACGGCACCTATCTGGGGGCCGTGTACGCGACGCTCTTCCCGCAGCGGGTCAGGCGGCTGGTGCTCGACAGCGTGGTCGATCCCGCGGGCGTGTGGTACGACGCGAACATCGCGCAGGACTACGCCTTCGACCGGCGTCACCGGGACTTCCTCGACTGGATCGCCCGGCACGACGACGTGTACCGCCTCGGGCGCACCCGGTCGGGGCTCGACTTCGCGTGGTACTCCATGCGCTCCCGGCTGCGCGAGCGTCCGGCGGGCGGCGTGGTCGGGCCGAGCGAGCTGGACGACCTCTACACCGTGGGAAGCTACTCGAGCGTCGTCTGGCCCCGCCTCGCCCAGGTGTTCGCCGACTACGTCAAGAAGGGCGACACTGCGGGGCTCGTCACCGCCTACAACGCGCTGGCCGCGAACGACGCGACCGAGGAGAACGGCTACGCCGTCTATCTGGGCGTCCAGTGCCGCGACGCCGCGTGGCCGCGCGACTGGTCCCGCTGGCACGCGGACACGACCCGGGTCGCCGCCCGCGCGCCGTTCCTCGCCTGGCCCAACGCCGTCTACAACGCGCCGTGCGCCTTCTGGTCCGAGCGCGGCGGCACACCCCGCCCCGTGGGGACGGCGAAGCTGCCGCCCATCCTGCTGTTCCAGGCGCGGCGCGACGCCGCCACTCCGGCAGCGGGCGCGTTGCGCGTCCGCGGCCTGTTCCCGACCGCGCGGCTGGTCACCGTGCCCGGCGGCGACCACGGCGTGGCGCTGGCCGGCAACTCCTGCGTGGACCAGTACCTCGCCGCGTACCTGCGCGACGCCACCGCGCCGCCGCGTACGTCCGCCCAGGGCGCCGACGTGGGCTGCTCCGGGCCGACCGAGCCGCGTCCCGTCACCCCGATGGCGGCGGGTGGGCCGAGCGTCCGCGAACGCCTGACCGAGCTGCTGCTGGGGCGCGCCGGTTGAGGAGTCCCCGAGGCGGGGCACCGGGGATGGCAGGGCGTGATTTGTCAGACACGACCTGACTTCCAAAATCGAGACGGTCGCGTAGGCTTGGCCCGTGATGCTGCGTACTTCGGCGTCGCGCGTCCTCGACGACAACGATCGCGAAGAGGTGCTGGCGCTCCTCGACTCCGATCCGGTCGCCAACGTCTTCGTCGCCTCCCGGGTCAGGTCCGTCGGCCTGAGCCCGACCCGCCTCGGGGGGCAGATGTGGGGGTACGGCCCGCGCGGCGGGCTGGTCTCCCTCTGTTACGCGGGGGCCAACCTGGTCCCGGTGAACGCCGGCCGCGAGGCCGTGCTCGCGTTCGCCGACCGTGCCCGTAAGCAGGGGCGGCGGTGCTCGTCGATCGTCGGCCCGGCCGTCGCCGTCGAGCAGCTCTGGGAGCGGCTGGAGCCGCACTGGGGCCCGGCCCGGGCGATCCGCCGGGCCCAGCCGGTGATGGCCACGACCTCCGCCCCCGCCGTCGAGCCCGACCCGCTCGTACGCAGGGTCAAGCCCGAGGAGTTCGGCATCCTGCTGCCCGCCTGCGTGGCGATGTTCACCGAGGAGGTGGGCGTCTCCCCGGACAACGGGGACGGCGGCGCGCTCTACCGGTCCCGCGTGGCCGAGCTGATCCGCATCGGCAGGTCGTTGGCCCGCATCGACGACGGCCGGGTGGTCTTCAAGGCCGAGATCGGCGCGGTCACCCCGCAGGTGTGCCAGATCCAGGGGGTGTGGGTCGATCCCGAGCTGCGGGGGCGCGGCCACGCCTCGGCCGGGATGGCCGCCGTCGTGGAGCAGGCGCTGAAATACTTCGCGCCGCTGGTCAGCCTGTACGTGAACGACTACAACCTGCCCGCGCGCGCGGCCTACCGGCGGGTCGGCTTCCGCGAGGTCGACACGTTCATGTCCGTGCTTTTCTGACCAGCCGGTCCATCAGGTGGTCGAGCTCGGCCGCCGGGTCGAGGGTCAGGCCCGCGTGGACCGGCCCGGTCTGCACGATCGTGCTGCGCGGGGCGGTCAGCCACCGGAACCTGCTGCCCGGGGCCTCGCCGTCGAGGGGCCCGGCGTCGTCGGTGCAGGCCGACTCGTAGGCGGCCAGCGCGTGCCGTACGCCGGGGAGGTCCACGGAGGAGCTGAGCGCGCGCAGCCGGGCCTCGTCCAGCTCGACCCGGGCGCACAGATAACCGCGCGGCTGGCAGTAGAGGATCACACCCGCGTTGATCAGCTCGCCCCGCTCGACGCTGGGGATCACCCGGATCACCGCGTACTCGTAGACGTCGCGGCTCATCGGCCCTCCTCCCGCGCGGCGCGCCAGAAGCGGCCGATCGAGCCCTGCCGTTCGCGTGCCGGAGGAGGCGCGGTCGCCGGACCTGGCAGCCAGTCGCGCGGCGCGGCCACGCGGGCCAGGAGGTGCTCGACGTATCCGTCGCGTACGGCCTGGGGACCGTCGAAGCCGGGCTCGTCCTCCAGCCATTCGTCGGGGACCAGCGCGGTCACCTTGTCGAGCAGGTCGCGGGTGACGCGCGGGGCAAGCTCGGCGTCGGCCGCGTCCATCTCGGTCGCGTACGGCGCGAGGACGTGGTCGTTGCCGTCGAAGGGGCGCCGGGGGTTGGCCGACCGCCAGTTGTGGTGGAACCAGAGCGCTGCCCCGTGGTCGATCAGCCACACGTCGTCGTGCCAGACGAGGAGGTTGGGGTTGCGCCAGCTCCGGTCCACGTTGTGGATCAGGGCGTCGAACCAGAGCAGCCGGGACGCGAAGTCCGGGTCGGGCCGCCAGCCGAGCGGGTCGAAGCCGAGCGCGCCCGGGAGGAAGTCGATCGCCAGGTTGCGGCCCGCGCTGGCGGTCAGCAGGTCCTGGATCTCCTCGTCGGGCTCGCGCGCCCCGAGCTGGGGGTCGAGATCGATGAGCTTCAGCTCGGGGGTGGCGAAGCCGAGGCCGCGGGCCAGCTCCGCGCAGATGATCTCCGCGACGAGGACGCGCCGCCCCTGCCCGGCTCCCCGGAATTTCACGACATAGGTGCCGAGATCGTCGGCCTCCACGACGCCGGGAAGCGAGCCGCCCTCCCTGAGGGGCGTCACATAGCGCGTCGCCGTGATCTGTTCCAGCACGCCGCCAAGGCTATCGGCCGTCCACGGCCCGCGCTGAACCAGCGCCGCGCGCTGCCGATGGAGCGGGCTCCGCTGCCGCCCCATCTCGAACGGGCGTGGGGGCTCCGCGAGAACCGGAGTGCGTACCACGGCCTTTATGTCGCGCTCGCGGAGACGCTGGACTGTCCTCTGGTGACGAGTGACGCCCGGATCGCGAAGGCGGGGGCGGCGCGCTGCGCGATCGAGGTCTTCGGATAGGCGCAGTCGTCCCGATTGGGGGGAAAGAGGGGCTCGTGATACGTATGGCGGATGTCGCGGCTCTCCCCACTCAGCCAGGAGGACCCACGGCGGATCGGCGACTACCTCCTTGAGGGACGCCTCGGCGCGGGCGGGCAGGGGGTGGTCTTCCTCGCCACCGGTCCCGGCGGCGCGCGCGTCGCGGTGAAACTGCTCCACGCCCGCCTGGCCGGGTGCGACCGGCGCAGGTTCGCCGGGGAGATCCAGGCCGTGCGGCGGGTCGCCCCTTTCTGCACCGCGCAGGTCCTGGACGCCGACCTCGCCGGTGACCGGCCCTACATCGTCAGCGAGTACGTCGACGGCGTCTCGTTGCAGGAACACGTCAGGACGTACGGCCCGAGAACGGACGGCGCGCTGGACCGGGTCGCGGTCGGGACCGCCACCGCGCTCGCCGCCATCCATCGCGCGGGCGTCGTCCACCGCGACTTCAAGCCGGGCAACGTCCTCATCGGCGCGGACGGGCCGCGCGTCATCGACTTCGGCATCTCGCGCCTGCTCGACGCCACCACCACGACCGGCGGCCCCGTCGGCACGCCCGCCTACCTCGCTCCCGAGCAGCTCAGGGGCGAGCCCGCCGGGCCGCCGGGCGACATGTTCAGCTGGGCGCTCACCGTGGCGTTCGCCGCGAGCGGGCGGCACGCCTTCGCCGCGGAGACCTACGCCGCCATCCTGGCCAGGATCCTGTACGGCACGCCGGACCTGGGGCCCCTCGCCGGCCCGCTCCGCGAGATCGTGGTCGCCTGCCTGGCGAGCGCGCCCGGCGACCGCCCGGGCGCGGAGGAGGTGCTCGGCCGCCTGCTCGGCGGAGGACAGGCGGCGGCCGCCCCCGGAGCCGTCCCGGTCACCTCGCCGGGTGCCGGTCCTGCCACGTTCCCTGCCGACGCCCCGGTCACCTCGCCGGGCGTCGGCCCCGCCGCCTCCCTTGCCCACTCCCCGGGTGCCTTCCCGGGGATCGCGATGCAGGCGACGTCGCCCGCGGCGGCTGCTCCGGCGGTGCCGAGCGTGGCTCACGTGACGTTGCCCGCGGCGGGCTCTGCGGCGGTCCCGGGCGGGGCTCCGGCGACGCGGAGGCGCCGGTGGCCGATGGCCGCGGCGGTCGTCGCCGTGGCCGCGCTCGCCGGTGGGGCGGTCCTGCTCATGACCCGCGACGACACCCAGGGGGACGGGGGAGGGGCCGCCGCGGCGGCGATCGACGGCATGTGGACCGGGGTGGCCCGCTATCCGGCGGCCGCCCGGACGTTCCCGGTGGAGATCTACCTGTCCGGGACGTCGCGGATGCGCTGGGGCGCCGACCTGCACTGCGAGGGGCGGTTGACCCGGCAGGGGGAGCGGGACGGCGACGTCATCCTGCGCCTGGACGGGGTGACCGGGAAGAGCTGCTATCCGGGGACCGTCGTCTTCACGCGCACCGGCGACCGCGCGACCGTCGACGTGATCAAGGACGGGACGGGCGAGGTCGCGTACAGCGGGAGCCTCGCCCGCGACCCCTGATCTCCGTAGCGCGCGGTCAGGACGTGTGGACCGCGAGGGCCGCGCGGGTGACGGCGTCCTCGACCACGTCGGCGGGCGCGTCGGTGGTCGTGACGACGGCGGCCTGCACGCAGCCGAGCACCGCCCAGGCGCGGACCCGCGTGGCGTCGTCCGGGTCGTCTCCGGCCAGCCGCCGGTACAGCTCGTCGCGGAAGGTGCGGATCGCCTCGCCGAGAGAGCCGGGAGGGGCGTCGTCGGCGCCGCCGATGTCCTCCATGAGCAGCCGGATCACCGTGCGGTGCCGTACGGCGAAGGAGACGAAGGCGCGGATGTAGGCCGGGCGATCGTCGCCGAAGTCCGTTCCGAGCAGCCGCAGCATGTCCTCGGCGGCGGGCGTGATGAGCTCGGCGGCCAGGCGGTCCTTCGGGTGGAAGTGGTACGCGACGGCCGTCTTGGTCAGGCCCACCGCGGACGCGATGTCGGCCAGCGACGTGGCCGCGTAGCCCCGCCGGGCGAACAGCTCCCGCGCGGCGGCCAGGATGCGGGACCGGGTGTCATTCCCGGAGTGGAATGTGGTCATCGTCTCATTTCTAGGTGAGCGCGGCATTCGATGTGATTCGCGTCTTACGCTCATCCTGTACGACCGTACAGGTCGGCTTTTCAGGGACATGGCGGGCGGGTTCCCAATGACTTCGTTTCTCGGACGTCTCGGCGGGTGGTGCGCCCGGCACGGGCGCATCGTGCTCGCGTTCTGGGTGCTCGCGGCGGGCCTGCTCACCGCGAGCACCGTCGTGTTCGGCAGCCCGGTCAGCAACAACGTCGCCATCCCCGGCACCGACGCGCAGCGGGCCCACGAGCTGATGCGCGAGGGGTTCGGCCCCGGCTACGACGTCGGCGGCACCGTCCAGCTCGTGCTGTACACGGCCGAGGGCACCCTCATGTCGAAGGACCGTGAGAAGGCGGTCGACGACACACTGGGCCGGATACGGAAGGTCCCGCACGTCGTCGAGGCGCAGACGCCGTACCGGATGGGCGGCATGGCGTCCAACCAGCGCATCGGCCTGATCACGGTGAAGCTGGCGGGGCAGAACAGCGCCAAGCTGGGCGAGACCGCGAGCGCGCTCGTCGCGGCGGCGGAGCCGGCGGCGAAGGCGGGTGTCGAGGTGGTGCCCGCGATGTCCGCCTCCCCGGCCGACAAGGAGATCAAGACCGGCGCCAGCGAGATCATCGGCGTGGCCGTCGCACTGCTGGTCCTGCTGTTCGCCTTCGGCACGCTGGTCGCCGCGCTGATCCCCGTCTTCACCGCACTGGTCAGCATCGGCGTCGGCCTCGGCGTGATCGGCCTGCTCGGCCATGTGATGGACGTCCCCAAGGTCGCCTCGATCATGGCCACGATGATCGGGCTCGGCGTCGGCATCGACTACGCGCTGTTCCTGCTCTCGCGGCACCGCAGGCTGCTGGCGGACGGCGTGCCGGTGCGTGAGTCGGTGCGGCGCACGGTGGCGAGCTCCGGCGGCGCGGTCGTCTTCGCGGGCGGCACGGTCGTCATCGCGCTGAGCGCCCTGACGCTGGCCGGGTTCCCGATGCTGCGCACGCTCGGCTGGGTCACCGGCATCTCCGTCGTGACCGCCGTGCTCACCTCGGTCACCCTGGTGCCCGCGCTGCTCGGCCTGCTCGGGCACCGCGTCAACGCGCTGCGGTTGCCGCTGGTGGGGCGGGTCGCGAGCCGGGGCGCCCATGGCACCGCGACCGGGTGGGCGGCGCTCGGCACGTGGGTGGCCGGCCGCCCGTGGCGGGTGCTGACCGCCACGGTGGTGGTGCTCGCCGCGCTGGCCGCCCCGGTGGCGGGGCTGAAGCTCGGCTCCCTCGACCAGGGCTACTCCGACCGGGGCACCGCCGAGCGTCGGGCGTACGAGCTGGTGTCGGTCGGGTTCGGGCCCGGCGCGAACGGGCCGCTCGTCGTCGTCGCCGAACTGGACCGCGAGATCGCCGACACCGATCCGGCCGACCCCCTCGTACGGGACCTGACCCGGCGGCTCCAGCGCACCGAGGGCGTCGCGCACGTGTCGCCGGCCAAGGTCAACGAGAACGGCCGGTCGGTGCTCGTGCAGGCGATCCCCGAGTACGCGCCGAGCGACCCGCGCGCCCTCGACGTCGTGTCCCGGGTGCGCGCGATCGAGATCCCGGGCATGAGCGTCCACGTCGGCGGCGAGGTCGCCGGGCTCGCGGACGCCGGCGACCGCATCATGGGCCGGACCCCGCTGGTGGTCGCGGTCGTCGTGCTGCTCAGCGCGCTGCTCCTGCTGCTCGCCTTCCGCGCCCCGCTCGTGGCGATCAAGGCGGCGCTGATGAACCTGGTCTCGCTCGGCACCGCGTTCGGGGCGCTGGCCGTGGTGTTCTCCATGGGCCTGGGCAGCCGCCTGGTCGGCATGGACCCGCCCTTCTCCCCGGACGGCACGTTCGTGCAGACGTTGTTCTTCTCGGTGCCGATCGACACGTACGTCCCGCTGATGCTGTTCGCGGTGCTCTTCGGGCTGTCGATGGACTACGAGGTGTTCCTGCTCACGTCCGTACGGCAGGCGTACGCGCGGACCGGGGACAACCGGGCCGCGGTGGCCGAGGGCCTGGGGGCGACCGGGCGGGTGATCACCTCCGCCGCGCTGATCATGGTGGCGGTGTTCACCGCGTTCGTCGCCTATCCCGACCCGCTGGTGAAGGTGTTCGGCGTCGGGCTCGCGGTGGCGATCGCCGTGGACGCGACGATCATCCGGGGTTTCCTGGTGCCCGCCACGATGGTGCTGCTGGGGCGGCTCAACTGGTGGATCCCGCGCTGGCTGGACCGCGTCCTGCCGAACACCTCGATCGAGGGCCACGAGGACGAGCCGGCGGAGGCGGCGCCGGACCGGGGCCTCACGACGGCCGGGCGTCACTGACTCCCGGCTCGCACGTCGCGCGGTACGGCACGTCGGGGACGAGCCGGGACCAGTCCCCTTCGGACGGGCCGCCGCCGGCGCGCAGGCAGAGGGCGCGGAAGGCGTCGTCCGGGTCGAGGTTCCGGGTCACGACGGTGCCGTCGGCGGCGACCGAGGACAACGTGCGGCCGTCCGGGCCGAACGCGACCGCGACCACGTCGTCGGTGTGGTCGGTGAACGGCAGGCCGATCGGGCGGTGGGTCGCGACGTCCCACAGCCGGACGGTGTCGTCCGCACCCGCCGTGGCGACCGTCCGGCCGTCCGGGGAGTAGGCGGCGGCGATCACCGGCTCAGTGTGTCCTTCCAGCGGCGGATCGGCCGGCCGTCCGGTTCCGGGGTCCCAGATCCAGGCGCGCGCGTCGACCGCCGGGCCCACCTGTCCCGCGCAGGAGCACTCGTTCTCGCCGCGGACGACCAGGCCGCCGCCGTCCGGGCTGAACGCGAGCGCCTCGCTGCTGTGCTCCCTGGCGAACGGCTTGCCCGGGGCGCCGGACGCGACGTCCCACAGCATGGTCCGGTCGGGAGCGCCGAGCGCGAGCGTCCGGCCGTCGGGGCTCCAGACGAGCGTGGTCACCAGGGACGCCTTCATGTCCCCGGACGGCCGGAGCCGCGCCGTGTCGTAGAGCCGGACCTTGCCCCGCGCGTCGGACAGGGCGAACGTCTTCCCGTCGGGGCTGAACGACAGGGCGAAGACCTCCTCCGGATGGTCGAAAGTGTTCTCCGGCAGCAGGATCCGGTCGCGTTCGCGTCCGGCCGCCACGTCGATCAGCGACACGACCGTGTTGGAGCGGACGGTCGCGAACGTCTTCCCGTCCGGCGAGAACGCCATCGCGGGGACCACGACGGCGGTGGCGTTGAGCGTGTCCCACCGGGCATCCCAGGGGCCCGCGACGTCCCGCCCGATCTGCTCGCCGGTCCGGCGGTTCCAGAAGCGCACCGCCTTCGCCGAGACCGTGGCGATCGTCGTGCCGTCCGGGCTGAACAGCGCGCCCAGCACGCGGCCACCCGGTGAGCCGTCGGCCGTGCGCAGCCGTACCGGGTGGGTGAACGCGCGCGCGTCGAGGGTCCGGACGGTGCCGTCGAACCCGCCGACCACGAGCCGGTCGCCGTCACCGGAGAACGCGACCGAGATGGGCCAGAATCCCGGATAGTCGAACCGGCCCAGCTCCCTCATCGTGACGGGGTCCCAGACCTGCACCGCCCAGCCGCTGGCCGTCGCCAGCACCGCGCCGTCGCGGCTGAACGCGGCGGTAGCGACCAGGTCCCGCTCGCCGGCGCCCTTCGGCGCATGGCCGGTACGCGGAGCGGCGGGCCGGCCCGGCGTCAGCGTGACGACGTCGAGACCCGCGGCGAGCGCGATCCGCGCGCCTCCGGGGGCGACGGCGATGTCCTCCGCGCTCAGCTCCCGGTCCGCCCGGCCGTTCTTCCCGGAGCCGAGACGCGCGATCCGCTCGGGCCCGTCGAGCCGGTAGAGATCGACGTGGCCGTCCTCCTGCTGCAGCGCGGCGTACTCGCCCGCCGGGTCGGTCCCGATCCGGTACGCCTCCGGCAGCCCGGGGACCGGGGTCAGATCCGGCAGCCGGAGCAGGCGCTCCCGGTCGCCGGTCGTGGTGACCAGGTGGCGAGGGGACGCCGTGAAGCGGGCGAAGTCTCCCGGCACCTCCCCGCGTGACTTCCCCGTGGCCGCGTCCGTCACCTTGTAGGTGCCCGCGGTGCTTCCCGTCAGGAGCAGCCGCCCGTCCGCGCTCAGCTCGCAGTCGGATCCACCCTCGGCCATCCCGGAGACCGTGCTCGTGCGCCGGCCGGACGCGACGTCCCAGAGTTCGAGCTCGCCGCCGGTCAGCACCGCCTCGGTCGTCCCGTCGGCGCTGTGGCAGGCGGCGTCGACCGACGGCGGGCCGAAGACGGCCAGCTCACGCTGGGCCAGCGAGCCGAGCACGGCCGACCGGGCCTCGGCGGTGGCGGAGACGCGCCAGGCGGCGAGGCTCAGCCGCATCGCGGCGACCGGGTCCGGCGCGCGCAGCTCCCGCACCTCGGCGGCCAGGCGGTCGGCCACGGCGACGTCCCTGCGCTCGTCCGCCCTGGCCCGCTCCGCCTGCGCGATGGCGCGCTGCGCCACGGCGGCCCTGCGCTGGGCATCGGCGTCGCGGCGCAGGACCTCCGCGAGGCCGCCGAGCGCGACCGCGACGGCGAGTAGCGTCGCCAGGGCCGCCACCGCCGTACGGCGGCGCCGGGTGCGCCGCCGGGCCAGGGACGCGCTGGCGTCGAGGAAGGCGCGTTCCCGCCGGTTGAGCGTGATGTGCCGGCGGGCGGTGGCCGCCCACTGCATGGCGGCGTCGAGCCCGGCGCCGCCGAGCAGGTCGGCGTCCTTGCGGCCGCCCGCCTCCCAGTCACGCGCCGCCAGACGGACGCGGTGGTGCGTCGGAAGCCCGGCCCGCTCGTCGGCGATCCAGTCGCGCAGCCGCGACCACGCCTGCGGCACGGCGGCGTTGGCCAGGCTCACCCGGCCGCCCGCGCGGGTCACCAGACCGGCGGAGACGAAGCGGTCCAGCACGGCGGCCGGGCCGGTCTCCTCGCCGTCCGCCGCCATGCCGCGGGTCGCGCCGTCGGCGTCGTCGTGGAACTCGGCCTCCTCGACGGCGTACAGCTCGTTCTCCGGGCCGATCATGCGGAGCAGCATCCGCGGCACGGCGGCCCGCTCGGCCTCCGGCAGGGACGAGTACACCTCCTCGGCCGTTTCGCCCAGCTCGGGGGCGGACGCGGCGAGCGTCTCGGGAGGCCGCACGGTCGCCGCCGTGTCGCTGCCCCGGGTGAGGAGCGACCCGCGCGGCGCGGCGGTACCGCCGAGAAGGCCGAGCAGGAGCTCGCGCGAGGTCGGCCGCGCGCCGGGGTCCTTGCTGAGCGCCCCGGACACGAGCGCGCGCAGCGGCTCGGGCAACGGGCTGAGGTCGGTGTCGGCGGTCAGGATCTGGTGCACGACCGCGGCGACGTTGTCCCGCTGGAACGGGGCCGAGCCGGTCGCGGCGAACA
Source organism: Microtetraspora niveoalba (assembly GCF_001570405.1). Classification (GTDB taxonomy): domain Bacteria; phylum Actinomycetota; class Actinomycetes; order Streptosporangiales; family Streptosporangiaceae; genus Microtetraspora; species Microtetraspora niveoalba. Next base: position 39,428 of record NZ_BBYM01000035.1, read on the forward strand.
CCATCACCGCGCCCCAGGCGAAGACGTCGGCGGCGGGCCCGGCCGTTCCCCCGGAGAACAGCTCGGGCGCCATGTAGGCGGGCGTGCCGACGAGCCCGCTGTCGGCGGTGAGCGAGCCCTCCAGGATGCGGGCGATGCCGAAGTCGATGACCCGCGGCCCGTCCGCGCCGAGCAGGACGTTGTCCGGCTTGAGGTCCCGGTGCACGACGCCCGCCTCGTGGACGGCGGCCACCGCCGTCGCCACGCCGGTGGCGAGCCGGTGCAGGTCGTCGCCCGCGTACGGCCCGGCCCGCTCCACCGCCGAGCGCAGGCTGGGGCCGTCCACGAACTCGCTCACGATGTACGGCCGGTCGCCGTCGAGATCGACGTGCAGGATCTTGGCGGTGCAGAACGACGACACCCGCCGGGCGGCCGCGACCTCCTTGGCCGGGGGACGGCGCAACCCGTCCGCGTGCAGGGCCTTCAGCGCCACACGCACGCCCTCCGCGTCGTACGCCTCGTAGACGACGCCCTGGCCGCCGCTGCCGAGGCGGCTCGCCAGCGCGTACTCCCCGACGCGCACGGGGTCACCGGGTAAGAGGGGGGTCGGACTCATGCGACGGCTCCCGGGCGATGAGGTGATCTAGGTGGTTATCGACCGGGGTGCGTGAGATGTCACAGAGTCCGGGGAGTCACATCCGGGAGCGTGCGGACGGCCGGTCGGCGAGGATGCGGGCGCGGACGCGGCGGCGGGCCCGCGTGACGGAGAGGGCGACCGCGGCGACCAGGACGGAGGCGATGATCGCCTGGGGGCTCACGTCCTGCGGGGCCGTCGTGAGGTGCTGCGCCGACGCCTTCGTCGCGGAGATCTTCTGCGCCCGCTCCACGCGCTCCTTGACCTTCTCGGGGTAGCCGTAGCCGACGACGGAGTTCTGGTCGCGGATCTTGATCTTGACCTGGCCGCCGTCGATGTTGCCCTCGATCGTCTGGATCCTGTTTCCGATGACCTTGGTCACGATGCCCACGTGGTCGATGCCGCTGATCGTCCCGGTGCCGTTCCAGTCGTAAAACACGAGGGCGCCGGGGACGGGTTTCCCGCCCCAGGCGCCCTGCTCCTTGAACCACCTGGCATGGCCGACGGTCCACGCGAACTGGCCGAACCAGTCGTCGTAGCCCAGTTGGCGCGCGCCCCAGGACAGGAACATGTCGCACCAGGGCTGGTCGGAGTAGTCGTCGTCGTGCTCGACGTTGTTGTACCACTGGCCGTACTTGGTGTGGCCGTTGCGCTGCACGCTGTAACCGACCTGCGAGCGCAGCAGGTCGAGCAGCTTCGTCATCTCTGGGCTCATACGGAAGGGGGCCTCTGTTCGTCGGGGGTCCTACGTGACGACGGAGGCTAGCCATCTCAAAAGGGATGTTCAACGCCAGATATGCACAAACCAAAGCTTCTTTACCTAAACATGGGCAAACTACCCCAAATGCTGAGATGGATGGAACGCGTTCTAGAATCACGGGCATGACGATGGATCTCGCCCCCGAACACGATGAGGAGACGCGGCTCTCGGCTCAGGCCGTGCTCGCGCAGCAGGTCAGAGAGCTGGTGGACGCGGTGGTGCTCACCGATGTGAGCGAGGACGAGATGACCGCCGTCACCGCCGAGCTGGTGGCGCTCACCGAGCGCCTCAAGGCGGCCCGCCGCGACCGTCCGCCGGTCCCCGAGCTCACCCGGGGCGGGTTCCGGCACCTCGGCAACGCCGTCACCGGCGCCTGCAACCCGCACGCCCTGCCGCTGGTGATCGAACGCGACGCCGAGGGCTCCCGCGCCGACCTGGAGTTCCGTCCCACGCACGAGGGGCCGCCCGACAGCGTGCACGGCGGCGTCAGCGCGATGATCCTCGATCACCTGCTCGGCGACGCCGCGGCGGCGGCGGGCCGGGCCGGCATGACCGGCACGCTGACCATCCGCTACCGGCAGCGTGTGCCGTACGGGCGGCTGGTCGTGGGCAGGGCCGCCGCGACCCGGACCGAGGGGCGCAAGACCTGGGTGGACGGCACGATCAGCCTCCCGGACGGCACCGTGCTGGTGGAGGCGACCGGCCTGTTCATCACGCCGGCCCCCTGGGTGAACGCCGTCGCCGAGTGAGACCGCCCGGCCGCGGGCTCAGTACCCGGCGCCGGTCAGCAGGCCGCCGTCGATCGTGAACTCGCTGCCCGTGCAGTAGCTCGCCCGGTCGGAGGCGAGGAAGGCCACGACGTGGGAGACCTCCACCGGCTGGGCGAAGCGCTTGATCACCATCGCCTTCACGAACTGCTCGCCGTCCACCTCGGCCATCAGCTCCGGGTTGGCGACCATGGACGTGTTGATCGCGCCGGGATGCACCGAGTTCACCCGGATCTTGAAGGGGGCCAGCTCCCGCGCCGCCGCCTTCGTGAGACCGCGTACGCCGAACTTCGAGGCGGAGTAGGCCGACAGCCCGGCGGCGCCGATGAAGCCCTCGATGGAGGAGATGTTCACGATCGAGCCCGCTCCGGCGGCCTTCATCGGCTCGATCGCCGACTTGACGCCGAGGAACGTGCCCTTGAGGTTCACGTCGAGCACCCGCTGGTACTCCTCCACGGTCATGTCGGCGATCCGGCGGAACATCAGGATGCCGGCGTTGTTGACCAGCACGTCGAGCCGTCCGTACGTCTCGACGGCGGTGGCCACCGCCCGGTCCCAGTCGGCGGGCTGGGTGACGTCGTGGTGGAGGTAGGTCGCGCCGGTCTCGTCGGCCAGCGCCTTGCCCTCCTCGTCGGTCACGTCGCCGAACACCACGCGGGCGCCCTCCTCGAGGAAGAGGCGGACGTGTGACGCGCCCATCCCGCGCGCTCCGCCGGTGATCAGCGCGACCTTGCCGTCGAGCATGCCCATGGCTTCCTCCCGCGTTCGCCCTGTGGCCGCGGCCTCATCCGCACAGTAGGCCGCTCCCGCCTTCCGCCGCTAACCTAGCGAACGCTTGGTAGGGCGACAAGATCCGCGCGGCCGTCGGCCTCCGGCGTGTCGGCGGGCGGCGTGCCGGGCTTCGGGCTGTCACCGCCCGGTGTCCCGTCGCCCGGTGTCTGTTGCGCGTCCGGCGTCTCGCCGTCCGGCGACTCCTCCGGGTCCGCGCACGGCGGCCCGGTGACGCGGGTCCGGCTCGTCCGGACGCCGCCGACGGCGGCGGGCTCCGTCCGGACCGTCACGCCGAGCACCGCGGTCGTGCCGCAGTCCACCGCGATCGGGCCGGGCGTGAGTTCCACAGAGTACGACGTGCGGCCCGACAGGGTGCGCGTGTCGCGCGCCACGGTCGCGCCGTCGCGGGTGAACTCGGCGATCACCTCGACCGGCCCGGTGCCGCCGGCCCCCTCCTCGGTGGCGACCTCGACGGTCGCGGCGGTCCCGTCCCACCGCGCGATCGCCACACTCCGTACGGCGGGCGGCGGGCACGCCGGGCCCTTCACCCGGACGGTCGCCGCAGCGGTGCCCCCGGGCGCCCTGGGCACGGTCGACGCCTCGACCCGGCGGTAGACGGCCGTGCCGCAGGCGGGATCGGCGAACGAGTGCTGGACGGAGGGGGAGTAGGAGGTCGCGCCCTCCAGGGGGATGGTCTGCGCGGTGACGGGACGCAACTCGTCCGGCGACGTGCCCTCGGAGAACCTGACGGCGAGGGTCACCGCGCCGCCGTTCGTCGTCCGCACCCTGATGGCGGCGGAGCGGCCGTCCCATCCGCCGACGCCGAGATCCGCGACCGACGGCGGCGCGGGGCGCGGCGTCGGGGACGGGTCCCGGTCGCCCGGCTCGCCGGTGGCTCCGCCGGTCGCCCCGCCCGCCGGTTTCCCGGCCGGGCTCGCGGACGCGTCGCCGCTTGAGGAGCCGTCGCGGGGCGGCTCGTCGGCCGGCCGGCCGGACGGTTCGCCGGTGTCGCCGGTGTCGCCGCTGTCGCCGGTCTCCGGCGGCGCGACCGGGGCGGACGCGGCCGGTGTCGAGGCGGCGGGCGGCAGGCTGCTGTCGTCGGCGACCGGCGCCTGCCGGTTCGCCGCCACCACGGCGGCCACCATGACCGCGGACAGCAGCGTCGCGCCGATCGCGAACCTGGGGGCGAAGTGGGCGAATCGGTCCGACAACACCGTCCGGGCCAGCGAGGTGCCCGCCTCGGACGGCTGGGCGGGCTGCGCGAGCGGGAACGTCAACGCGAGCAGGGTGGCCAGCTCCGCGAGGTGCCGCCGCCCGCGCTGCTCCCACTCCGGCCCGTACGCGGCGACGGCGGCGGCCTCCAGGTCGGCGACGAACGCGCGGGCGGTGGGCGGCCGGTCCGCCGGGTTCTTGGCCAGGCCCCGCCCGACCAGCCCGCGCACCGAGGCGGGCACGTCCGAGAGGGGGATGGGCGCGCTCCGGTGCTGGTGCCGCAGCCCCGCCGCGTGGTCCGCGCGGTACGGCCGGCGCCCCGTCAGGCACTCGAAGAACACGCAGGTCGCGGCGTAGACGTCGGTCGCCGGACCGGCCGGCGCGCCCTCCCACTGCTCCGGCGCCATGTACGGGGGCGTTCCCGCGGGCACGCCCGGGTCGCCGCTGGGCGCCGCGATGCCGAAGTCCGACAGCTTGCTGGCGCCGTCCGCCTGGACCAGGACGTTCTCCGGCTTGTAGTCCCGGTGGACGACCCCGCAGGAATGCGCGGCCGACAGGCCGGCCAGCGAGCCCTTCAGCACGACGAGCGCGGCCTCGGGGCTGGTCGTGCCGTGCTCGGTGAGGATGCGGCGCAGTGAGACGCCGTCGACCAGCTCCATGACGATGGCCGCGCCGGCCGACGTCTCGACGTACTCGTAGAGCCGGACGATGTTGGCGTCGTTGATCTCGACCATGAGGCGGGCCTCGCTCCGGAACCCGGAGAGGAAGCGCGGGTCGCCCCGGAGCTCGGGACGGAGGTATTTGACGGCGACGAGCGCGCCGGTCGCCTCGTAGGTCGCCAGCGCCACCCGCCCGGCGCCCCCGGCGCCGAGCTCGCGCACCTCCCGGTATCCCGGAACCGTCCAGGCATTCATCCTTCCGAACTTCTCACCGGAACGGACAATTGTCACCGATCGAGAAATGTCACCTCGGGGATGTAGTTGTAACCGTTGTCCCGTGCGTCGGTGACCGCCAAGTGCTCGGGCCGCGGCCGACGGCGAACGGCGGACACGGCCGCGTCCCCGCGGTGCCTGCGGTGGTCGGCGCGGAGGGGCGGCCGGTCACCGGATCCGGAAGCGGACGCGCCGGCCCGGGCGGGCCTGCGCGGCGCGGTCCACGTCGCGGGTGCGGACCACCGCGATCACGGGATAGCCGCCCGTCACGGGATGGTCGGCGAGGAAGAGCGTGGGCTGCCCCGACGGGGGCACCTGGAGCGCGCCCGGCACCATGCCCTCGCTGGGCAGCTCTCCCTCGCGGGCCCGTTCCAGGACGGGCCCGCGCAGCCGGATGCCGACCCGGTCGCTGTCGCTCGTCACCTCGTACGGCTCCGCGCACAGCACGCGCAGCGCCTCGGGCGTGAACCAGTCGTCGCGCGGGCCGGGCAGCACCTCCAGGACGAGATCGCCCTCGGCGGGCTCCGGCACCGGGGCGAGATCGACGACCGGGTACGCGCCCGGCGGCGGCCCGACCGGCAGCAGTCCGCCCGGGGCCGGGAGTGCGGGGCCCAGCCCGGCGAGCACGTCCGTGGCCCGGGACCCGAGCACCGGCGGCACGTCCACGCCGCCCCGCACGGACAGGTACGTCCGCACGCCCCGGACCGGGGTCCCGAGCCGGAGCGTCGCCCCGGACGGCAGGCGTTCGACCGAGTGGTGCCCGATGGATCGCCGGACGCCACCCGGGCCGGTCACGGTCACCGGACAGGCGGCGCCCGCCAGCGCGATCACCAGGTCCCCGTGCGCGCGCACGCACAACCCGCCGAACGTCACCTCCAGAGCAGCGGCCCCCTCGGGGTTGCCCACGAGCCGGTTGGCCAGCCGCAGCGCGCCCCGGTCGGCGGCCCCCGAACGCCCGACCCCGAGGTCGCCGCGTCCCGGCCGCCCGAGGTCCTGCACCGTGGCCAGCGGCCCGGTCGCCACCACCTCCAGCGCCCCGTACCCGCTCACGCCGCCTCCTCGCCTGGCGGCTCGGAAGCGCGTTCGCGGAACGCGCTGTGCCCATCGGTTCGCTCGCTTCGCTCGCTCACGCCACCTCCTCGCCTGGCGGCTCGGAAGCGCGTTCGCGGACCGCGCTGTGCTCATCGGTTCGCTCGCTCACGCCGCCTCCGTGAACAGCACCCGGACGCCCGGGCGCAGCAGGGCGGGCGGGTCGGCGTCCAGGTCCCACACCACCGTGTCCGTACGGCCGATGAGCCGCCACCCGCCGGGAGACTCGCGCGGGTAGACGGCGCTGTACCCGGCCGCCAGCGCCACCGACCCCGCGGGCACGCGCACCCGCGACTCGGCCCGCCGGGGAACGGTCAGCCGCGGGTCGCCGCCGGTCAGGTATCCGAAACCGGGAGCGAAGCCGCAGAACGCGACTGTCCAGGGGGTGGCCGTGTGTGCGGCCACGACCTCGCGTTCCGTCAGCCCGGTCAGCGCGGCGACGTCCGCCAGATCGGCCCCGTCGTAGACGACGGGGATCCGCACCTCGCCCGCATGGCCGCGCGCCCCCCGCGCGGGCCGTACGGAACGGAGCGCGGCCTCGACCGCCTGCGGCGTCGCGGGCGGCTCGAACCGGACCAGCAGCGTGCGCGCCGCCGGGACGATGTCCACCACCCCCTCAGGCGGGCGCCCCGCCAGGGCGTCGTAGAGCGCGACGACCTCGCCGAGGTCGTCCAGCTCGACAAGCAGGGCGTCGTCGCCGCAGCGGCGCAGGTGCATCGGGCCTCCTCGTCAGCTCCCGGCCCGGGTGAACGGCGCGAGGCCGACGCCCGCGGCCACGAGCGCCGCGCGCACCCCGCGCGCCATCGCCACCGCGTTCGGGCTGTCGCCGTGCACGCAGATCGACTCCCCGCGTACGACCAGGGGGTTCCCGGCGATGTCCGCGATGGGCTCGCCGCGCGCCATCCGCACGCAGCGCTCGGCCACCGCGCCGGGGTCGTGGACGAGGGCGCCCGGCCGGTCGCGCGGCACGAGCGTCCCCTCCGGTGTGTACGCCCGGTCGGCGAAGCACTCGGTCACGGGGGTCAGCCCGGCCCGCTCCGCGCGGCGCAGCCAGGCGGAGCCGGGCAGGCCGAGCACCGGCATCCCGGGCCGGAAGGCGCGCACGGCGGCCACGACGGCGGCGGCCTGCTCCTCGTGCCACACGATCGCGTTGTAGAGCGCGCCGTGCGGCTTGACGTAGCCGACCCGGCCGCCGGCCGCGCGGGCGAAGGCCTCAAGGGCGCCGATCTGGTACAGCACGTCGTCGGCCAGCTCGCCGGGCGGCATCTCGATGAAGCGCCGCCCGAAGCCGGCCAGGTCGCGATATCCGACCTGGGCGCCGATCGCGACGCCGCGCCCGACCGCGGTCTCGCACGTACGCCGCATGATCGAGGGGTCGCCGGCGTGGAAGCCGCAGGCGACGTTGGCGCTGGTGACGATCGTCAGCAGGGCGTCGTCGTCGCCGAGCGACCAGCGGCCGAAGCCCTCGCCGAGGTCGGAGTTGAGGTCGATGCGCGCGGTCGGTTCCGGCCCGGTCGGTTCGGGTGCTGTCGGTTCCGGTGCTGTCGGTTCTGGCACGGTCGGCTCCAGAGGGCGGTGATCCCGTTGAGGGAGTTCCCGCCGAGGCGGACGGTCGGCGCCCGGGCACCGGCCCGAGGCCGATGAGCGGGCGCGGGTAACGATATCCGTCCGGAGCGAGCCGGGCGGCGCGCGCTTACCGACACGGCGGGCGCGCGCTCGGGGACCGGAGGGAGGGCGTCCCCAACCGGAAGGCCACTCCGGCACCCTCCCAGCCGGAAGGCCACTCCGGCACCCTCCCAGCCGGAGGGCCGCTCCGGCCCGACCCCGGAGCCGCCCGCGTCACGGCCGTGTCCACCTCGGCGGGTCGTCGTCCGCGCAGGGGGTGACGTCGAGGATGCGGGTGGACTCCGACTCCTGGGCCAGGCGGCGCAGCACGTCGAACGCCTTGCCGTACAGGACCTCGCAGATCACCAGTGTCTCGACGGCGACGTCGCGGGGCCCGTCGAAGGGGATCTTGGTGATGTCGAGCTCGCGGACGAGGTCGTGCGCGGCCGTCGCGTACGGCAGCAGATCCTCCTGTGACGTGGGCATGCCGAGGCGCTTGAGCGTGACGACGGTCTGCGCGAGCTCGTCCCGTGTGGGCGCGGCCGGATGGACCCCCCAACCGAGGTCGGAGATCATGCGGTCCACCAGCTCTCTGGCCTCGCGCCAGTCCTCGTCGTCGGGGTGCGGCTCGACGGGCGTGGCGAGCGCGTAGTGCGCGGTGCCGAGCATGTCGTGGAAGCCGATCTGCTCGTCCTCCACCGCGGCGATGACCTGCCGGATCGCCGCGACCGGCAGCCGTCCCACCTCGAGCAGCGCCCTGATCAGCCGCAACCGGCGCAGGTGGGACCGGCCGTACTCCGCCCTCGTGGCCGATGTCTGGTCACCTTGGGGGAGCAGCCCCTCGCGCAGGTAGTACTTGATCGTGGGGATCGGGACCCCGGACTCGGCGCTGAGCTGGGAGATTCGCATGACTGGATAGTAGTGCTTGCCAACATCGCTGGATACTTTTACTATCCAATCATTAGGTAGTGCGACTATCCAAGAGGGGTGTCCCATGCGAATGAGCGCGCGTATGGAGGGCGACTTCGTCGTCTTCCTGATCGGTATGCGGATCAACAGGTTCCGGTCGCTGCGCAAGTGGCTGCCGGTCGCCCGGGCCATGGTGCCGATGATCAAGGAACTGCGGGCGGACCCCGCTCACGGCCTGCTCGGCTGCGAGAACTTCGTCAACGGGCGCACCACACTGATGGTGCAGTACTGGCGCAGCACCGATCACCTGATCGCGTACGCGAAGGACCGCGATCACAGCCACTGGCCGGCCTGGAAGCGCTTCTTCCGCGAGGCGTACAAGAGCGAGGCCGTGGGCGTCTGGCACGAGACCTACGTCGTCAGCGGGTACGAGACGGTGTACGTCAACATGCCGGCGTTCGGCCTGGGCCGGGCGGGCGAACTGGTGCCGACCAACAAGGCCGGCGACCACGCGGCGGCGCGGCTCGCCGCCCTCGGCTGACGGCTCGGCCTTCACGCGGCTCCCGAGACCTACCGGAAGATCATGAGCGTCGCCTGCTGAGAAGCCGGCGGGCCGCCGTCGCGCGGTCGTGAACGGGCAGTCAAGGATCTGTCGCCCCGAGATGTCATTGGGTTACGCTCCGTACAGATTCGGCGTACCCCCGGTGACCGGAGCACGGAGAAACAGCCATGGGCAGGCACAGGCGTGGCAGGAGTGGGCGCGGCGGGACGGGCCTCGAGACCGTGGCCGATCTCATCGAGACCCTGGAACGGTTCGATCCCGACCTGGAGATCCGGTTCGCCGTCCAGCCTCGGATGCCGATGAGCTACGTCCTCGGACCGGTCGCGGAGTACGACGACATCCTGTGGATCGGCGAGGCGGGGTCCGACGGCTACGTCCCCGACGACGCGGCCTTCCGGCTCGGCTGGCACGGCTGATCAGGCGGCGGCGGGGCGCGTCACTCCGGCCGCCACACGTAGCGCACATCCGGCTCGCGCTCCTCGTTGTCGCGGCCGTCGGTGTACTCGACCGCGACGAAGCCGTGCCGCTCGTAGAACCGGCGGGCCGGCCCGTTGACCTGGAACGTCCACAACTCGAGCCCGTCCGCGCCGCGTTCCTTCGCCAGCGCGACGAACCTGTCGCCGATGCCGCGACCGCGCCACTCGGGATCGAGGTAGAGCTGGCTGACGAGGCGGCCGTCGAGCACCATCATCCCGACCACCGTGCCCTCCAGTGCGGCGACCCAGGTCTCGCGGCCGGGCACGACCACGTCGCGGAAGTACGCCCGGATCTCGTCGTCGGAGTGTGCGCGGCGCACGCCCGGCAAGGCGGCGTCGTATGAGCGCAGCCACACGTCGGCCACGGAGCGGGCGTCGGGGCCGGTCGCCCGGCGCAGGACGACATCATCGAGGTTCACGGCGGGCCACCCTCCCAGACGGCCCCGCCCCGGCGCATCCGGTTTTCCCGGCGTGCCTCCCCGTGTCGCCCCTGGTCATGCGAGGGAGCGGATCGCGGCAGGGGGACGGGGCGAGGACGCCGCGGCGGGCGCCGTCAGCCGATCTCGCCGAGGATGCGGGTGAGCCGCTCCCGGCTGCCCTTGTCGATCTCCTCGCCGGTCCACTTCTCCTCGATCGACACCGTCGCGCCGCCGTGCAGGGTCAGCAGCGCGCGCAGCGGGATCTCCTTGGTCACATGCGCCGCCGCGATCTCCTCGTACGCGAGGAAGCGGTACCACTCCGCGAGCTTGGCCGGCGGCGTCGACTCGACGAGCCCGCGCATCCTCTGCCGGCCGTTGTCCGCGGACCCCGGGCCCGCGACCAGGACGAGGCCGATGTTCAGCACGATCAGGTCGTGCTCCACGCCGTCCACCTTGACGTTGGCCAGGCCGGCGACGACGGCGGACCCGAACGTGCTCGGCCGCCGCTCCGCCTGAGCGGCCCGCCCGGCGTCGACGCCGAGCAGCTCCAGCTCGGCCCTGGCCTTGTCGAGGCCGCCGGGGGAGACGGCGTTCGCGGCGATCCGCTCCAGGGCGGCGACGACGCCCTCCGCCCCGGTGAACTCGGCGGGTCCGCTCCACGAGGGCCGCCACCCGGCGACGCCGGACCGTACGGCGGCGAGTCGCAGCACGGTCCCCAGTGGCCCGGCGAACAGTTCGCCGACCTCGCGCCGGGTGGCGGTGGGAAAGAACGGCTGGGCGATCTCGAGGAGCCGGCCGGCGGCGATCAGGTCGAACACGTCGGCCAGCCCGGCCACGGGACGCCCGGCCGCCCGCGCGACGGTGCGGAAGACGGCGTCGGCGTCGCGCTGGAGGTCCGCGTCGAGCGCCGCGACGATGAACTCCGGCCAGGGGAGCACTGTCCGCTCGCCGGTCTCGACCACCTCTCCCTGCAGTGCCCGCCCCGCCTCGGCCAGATCGGGGACGAGTACGGCCGCGGGCCGTCCATCAGGCGTGACCGGCGTGCGGGGGAGGGCGCGGATGGCGGCGATCCGCTCGTTCAGCGGGGGATGGGTGTCCCATCGGGACCCCTTCTCCTCCGGGGTGCTCGCGCGCAGCGCGTTCAGCTCGCCCCGCCGGCCCGCGACCAGCGCACCGAACCCGGCGAACAGGTCGTCCGGGGCGAACCCCGACTCCCAGCCGAGCTCGACGTACTGCTCAAGGAAGAAGTGCCACGCGGCGTCCAGGACGCGGACCTCGTGCAGGGCGCTCGCGGCGGCCTCGATCCCGGCGACCCGGGCCGACGCCCGGTCGGCCTCGAACTCCTGCCTCCGCGAGACGGCGTTGTCCGCCAGCAGATAGAGCCGGGCGTACCCCTTGAAGATCCATCCGGACGGGTTGTACTGGCCGATCTGCCGCAGGGTGTGCGCGATCATCAGCCGCCCCCGGTAGGCGGGCGCGGACAGCCGCGTGTGCCTCCCGGAGTAGTGGCCGAGCTCGTGCGCGAGCACGGCGCGCACCTGGGCGACCGTCATCGTGTGCAGCAGGGGCAGCCCGAGGCTGAGGCGGCGGCGCCCGCCGATCAGGCCGAGCAGCCGCGACTCCTCCTGCACGGACGCGTTGACCTCGGGGATCAGCCAGATCTCGTCGGGAGCGCGGGTGCCCGCCTCGGCCGCCAGCTCGCGTACGGTCGCCCAGAGGAGCGGGGCCTGCCGGGGGGTGAGCGGCAGCCCGCTGGGCGGGGCGGGACGCGACCGCACGGCCCTCCACGTCCCCCGCCCGACCGCCAGGATGCCGGCGGCGAAGCAGGACCAGACGACCTTCACCGCGATGGCGCCCGCGATCACCGTGGACAGCCAGACGGTGAGCGCGACGGCCCCCGCGACCTGGGCGGCCGCGACCACGAAGAAGCCGGCGAGCATGGCGAGGGAGAGCCCGGCGCGCATCGTGCTGACCACGTTTGTTCACTCCCGGTGGATGATTTGGATCATTTATGTACCATGCGCACCATGCCTTTTTCGCTCTTCTCGGGAAGAACGCGCAAACCGGTCGTCGATCCGTGCATGGGAGATCTGGCCGCGGCACGTCTGAGAGAGGCGATGGCCAAGGGGGACTGGCGCTCCGCCGGGTCCTTCCTCGGCGCCGTCACCGACCCGGACGACCGGGCCTTCTACCTGGACGTCTGCTCGGAGACGACGGGCGTGCAGGAGTGGATCGGCGAGTGGATCGCGGCCGAGCCGGGCTCGACGCTCGCGCTGCTGGTCAAGGGGGCGCACGGCGTCCGGTGGGCCTGGGAGGCCCGGGGGAGCGCGACCGCCGACCACACCTCCGCGCAGCGGTTCCGGGAGTTCCACCGGCGGCTCAAGACGGCGGAGGACTGCCTGGACGAGGTCGTCGAGCGCGACCCGGACGAGGTCGTGGCCTGGTCGTTCCTCGTCACCTCGGCCCGGGGGCGGCAGGTGGCGCCCGAGGAGGCGTGGCGGCGGTTCGGCGAGGCGACCCGCCGCCATCCGGCGCACCTGCGCACCCACCTCCAGATGCTTCAGTACCTCTGCGCGAAGTGGTTCGGCAGCGAGGAGGAGATGTTCGCCTTCGCCAGGAAGGCGGCCGCCGCCGCGCCGCCCGGCAGCCCGCTGGCGCTGGCCGTCGTCTCCGCGCACATCGAGCAGTGGCTCTCGCTGGACGCGGGGGAGGACGGCGACTACTTCGACCGCCCCGATGTGCGGGGCGAGCTGCGCACGGCGGCCGACCGGTCCGTACGGCATCCCGCCTTCCGGCGCCGTCCCGGCTGGCCGGCCGGGCACAACGCGCTCGCGTTCGCCTTCGCGCTGGGCGGGGACCACACCGCCGCGAAGGAGCAGTTCGCGGCGGTCGGCGACCTCGTGACCGACTGGCCGTGGTGCTACCTCGGCGACGAGTCGACGGCCTTCGCCGAGATGCGCAAGGTCTCGCTCAAGTACGGCTGACGCCGTGCGCGAGCGGTCACCACGGGGCCCCCGCCATCGTGCGGACGATCGGGGCCCGGCCTCGCGGCCGTACGGCCCGGTCGTGATACCGCCGGTCGTTTTACGGGCCGGTCGTTCACGGGCCGTTCACGGCCCGGGGTCAGCCGCGGGCCCACCAGGAGGCGGCGAGCAGCTCGGCGACCAGCGTCTCGGTCAGCAGCGCCACGTCGGGGTCGTCGTCGTGGCGGTAGCGGATCGACCCGGCCTGGCCGTCCAGCTCGCCGCCGACCGTGAGCACGGTCGAGCCCCGCTGCCGGATCCACTCCATGGCCTGCTCGTCATAGCGGGAGCCGGGGAACATCAGCGCCCGGTAGTCGTAGGTCTTGGTGAGGTAGACGTCCACATGCGCCCAGTCGCCGGTCTCGCAGGCGTCGGCCTGGCGGCGCGGCCCCTCGCGGAACATGAGCGCCGACTGCTCCGCGGACGAGAGCCGCTCGGCGGGCGCGATCGTGTACACGCCGTGCGGTCCGTCGAGCACGTCGGAGGCGGTCTTCAGCCACTCGGCGCGCCGGTCGAGCAGGTCCGCGGTGGCCTCGGCCGCGCGGCGGACGAGAGCGGGGACGTCGCCGCCGCCCGCGAGCCGGGACTTCAGCGCGAGCAGCAGGGCGAGCGTGTGCTGGAACGTACGGCACGCGACGCCGCCGCGCTCCTCGCCCGCGGCCATGGGGACGACCAGGTCGGCGCCCTCGGTCACCGCGGAGCCAGGCTTGTTCGTCATGGCCAGCACGAACGACGTGCCCCTGTAGCGGGCGAGCGCGTCGAGGGTCTCCCTGCTGCCGCCGGTCGCGGAGATCGCCACCACCAGCGTCCCCGGGCCCGGCACGGTGTGCGCGGCGGACGCGTACTCGGCCACGGCGTCGACCCCGGCGGCGCGCAGCCGCGACGCGACGACCCCGGCGGCGTACCGGGAGCTGCCCATCCCGAGGAAGACCACCCGGTCGACGCGCTCGGGCAGGCCCTCGAACGGGTCACCGGCCTCCAGCGACTCGGCCAGCGCGCCCAGCGCCTCCGGCTTGGCCAGCAGGTCGGCCTCGAACAGCCCCGCGTCCACAATGCACTCCTATCTATTGTCTTTATTGTCCGGTTTTGTCGTAACTTACTTGGTAAAGGCGGGATCCGCGCCGTACCAGGAGTGGAGCACACCCATCGGGGCGTACCGCCAGCGCGGCAGATGCCGGGCGGCGTAAATCAGCTCGCGGCACTCCTGCTCGACCTCGAACGGCCGGACCAGCGACGGGTCGAGCAGGTCGGACCGTCCGGCCTCCGCCAGCCCGGTGCGGTACGCGTCCACGATCGCGTCGCGCGCCTCGGCCACCCACGCCGCGACGCGCTCCGGAGCGGAGCCCCGGCGCAGGATCGCCACCTGGCCGACGTGCTCGACGCTCGTGGTGAGCTGGGCGAGGTCGCGGGCCGCCGGTTGGAACGCTCCGCCGCCCGGCGTCGCGGCCGACACCGTCGGGTTCCCGTCGAAGTCGACCACGGCGTAGCCGTCCCGCCACCGCAGGATCTGGCCGACGTGGAGGTCGCCGTGGATGCGGATCAGCGGCGTCCGGCCGGCGGCCGCCAGCGGGGCCAGCTCGCGGCGCAGCTCCGGCTCCCGGGAGGCCAGCCACACGCCGTCGTCGCCGTCGGTCAGCGCGAGGGCGTCGCGCAGCGCCTCCTCCGCCCGTTCCGCCCAGGCCCCCGCCGCCGTCTCGTCCGAGGTCGGGCCCGCGGAGGCCGGGCCGTGTCCGTCCGGGCGCTCGCCGGGTGCGGGCGGCGCGAGCCGTACGGGGTCGGGGAAGACGGGGGAGGGGCTCGCCATGGCGAGGTGCAGCTCGGCGGCGAGCGCGCCCAGCTCGGCGGCGAAGCCGGTGCGCCCCGCCTCGGCCTCGTCCACGCACCACTCCCAGCCGTCCCTGGCCTCGGGCAGGTACGCGGTCACCAGCGCGACCAGCGCGTCCTCCCAGTAGATCGCGGCGTACGGCGTGGCGGTGCGGGAGAAGCCGGACAGATGCGCGAGCAGGTCGGGCGCCGGCTGCGGCGCGCGGGACGGCCGGGGGAACCACTTGACGACCACGCTCTCGCCGGCGATCACCGAGTGGTTCGTCTGGTCCACGGTGATCGCCCGCTCGCCGGCCGGCGGCGCGGGCAGTGCGCGGAACGCGCGGACGGAGAAGGGAAGCGGCGGCGTGACACCCTCCGCGAGCGCCCGGACGACGGCTCCCGTGACCCCCTCCTCGACGGTCAGCGTGAGCGTTCCGTCCGGTTCCTCGCGAAGGGTCGGCCAATGCCGTGCTTCGACCTGCATCTGTTGAATCTCGATTCAATAAGGCTTGTATCGCCAATGCTCACAATGCCCGGGAAAGTCTTGTCTAAGTTGACTTATCCTGCAACACTCTAAGCTCCCCACCGGAAGGAAGCTCTCGCATGTCATTTCGCGTGCCCGCCTTTGGGGCGATGGCACCATGAAGTCCACCGTACGAGCACGGGTGGTCGGGCGACTCGTCACCATGGGGCCGGGCTTCGGCTTCCTGATCGTCTTCCTGGCGGTCCCGCTCGCTCTCGTGCTCAGCTACACGGTGTTCCGCCGTGGCAGGTTCGGCGGAATCGTCTATGAGACGACGGGGGAGAACTTCACCCGGCTGATCGATCCGCTCTACCTCGACGTGGTCGTCGGATCGGTGAAGCTGGCCACGATCACCACGCTCCTCGCCCTGCTGCTCGCGTACCCGACCGCGTACATGATCGCCCGGCTTCCGGCGAAGTGGAAGGTCGTCGCGCTGGTCGCCGTCGTGCTGCCGTTCTGGACCAACTTCCTGATCCGCACGTACGCCTGGATCGTGCTGCTCAACTCCGAGGGTCTGGTCAACTCCGGCCTCGAGGCGCTCGGTCTCGGCAAGCTGGAGCTCCTCTACTCGGACGGTGCGATCGTCGCCGGCCTGCTCTACGCGTACCTGCCGCTGATGGTCCTGCCGCTGTACTCCGCCATCGAGCGGCTGGACCCGCAGCTCCGCGAGGCCTCGGCCAACCTCGGCGCGCGCCCGATCCGGACCTTCTGGTCGGTGACGCTCCCCCTCTCGCTGCCCGGCGTGCTGACCGGCTGCGTCTTCGTCTTCGTGCCGAGCCTGGGCAACTTCGTGATCCCCGAGCTGCTCGGCGGCGGTCGCCGGATCATGGTGGGGAACCTGATCCGCGACCAGTTCCTCAAGGCCCGCGACTGGCCGTTCGGCTCGGTGCTCGCCTTGTCCGTGATCGGAGTGCTGGTGCTCCTGCTCTTCGCCCAGGCCTGGGCCAGCCGGAGGGTGGGCCGCGATGCGTAGGAACGGGAAGCAGGGGAACGGCTGGCTGCGGCTCCCCTTCTGGCTGACGTACGTCTTCCTGTACGTGCCGATCGCCGTCGTCGTGCTCATGTCGTTCAACCAGAACAAGTCGCCGTACTCGTGGGGCGGGTTCTCGCTGCGCTGGTACGGCCAGCTCCTCGAGAACGAGAAGATCCGCGAGGGCCTGATCAACACCCTGATCGTGGCGTTCGGCTCGACGGTGCTCTCGACGGTGCTGGGCACGCTGCTCGCGGTCGGCCTGGCCCGCTACAACAAGTCGCGTCTGGTCGACGCGCTCTCGACGATGCCCGCGATCCTGCCCGACCTGGTCCTCGCGATCGGCCTCCTCGTTTTCTACGCGGCGGTCAGGATGACGCTCGGACTGCACTCGGTGCTGATCGCGCACACCGTGTTCGGCATGGCGTTCGTGACGGCCGTGGTCCGCGCCAGGCTCAGCCACGCCGACACCTCCATGGAAGAGGCGTCCCGCGACCTCGGCGCGACCCCGCTGACGACGTTCATGCGGATCACGCTGCCGACCCTGGCCCCGGGCATCCTGGCGGGCGCCCTGCTGGCGTTCACGCTGTCGATCGACGAGTTCGTGATCGCGTTCTTCACCGCCGCGCCCACCCAACCGACCCTGCCGATCGTCATCTACTCCATGGTGCGGTTCGGCGTCACTCCCGAGATCAACGCGTTGGCCACCCTGCTGCTCGCGGTGAGCTTCACCGTCGTGATCGCGGCCCAGCGCATGACCAAGCTCTCCGAGGCACTCTCATGACACTTATCTCCATCGATGGCGTGAGCCGGCGCTTCGGCGAGGTGACGGCGCTCGACTCGGTCAGCCTGGAGATCCGGCAGGGCGAGTTCTTCGCGCTGCTCGGCCCCTCCGGCTGCGGAAAGACCACGCTGCTCCGCATCCTCGCCGGGTTCGAGCAGCCGGACGACGGCGCGGTCCGCCTGGACGGCGAGGACCTGCTCAAGATCCCCGCGCACCGCCGCCCGATCAACCTCATGTTCCAGTCGTACGCGCTGTTCCCGCACATGACGGTGGAGCGGAACATCGCCTACGGCCTGGAGCGGGAGAAGCTGCCGAAGAAGGAGATCCGGGAGCGGGTCGCCGAGGTCCTGGAGACCGTCGGCCTCGCCGCGCAGGCCCGCCGCAAGCCGCACCAGCTCTCCGGCGGCCAGCGCCAGCGCGTCGCCCTCGCCCGCGCGATCGTCAAGCGCCCGCGCCTGCTCCTGCTCGACGAGCCGCTGTCCGCGCTGGACAAGAAGGTGCGCGCCGAGATGCAGCTCGAACTCAAGCGGCTGCAGAACGAGGTCGGCATCACCTTCGTGGTCGTCACGCACGACCAGGAGGAGGCCATGTCGCTCGCGGACCGCATCGCGGTCCTGCAGGGCGGCAAGGTCGAGCAGGTGGACGCCCCCGTCGAGCTGTACGAGCAGCCCCGCACGCCGTTCGTCGCGGGTTTCATCGGCGCCAACAACCTCTTCAGCGGCAAGGTCGCCGAGAACGGCCTCGACGTCCCCGGCCTGGGCGTGCTGCCCGCGCCCAAGGGCGTGGACGGCGACTCGGCGCTTCTCGTCGTACGCCCGGAGAAGATCCGGCTCGCCGAGATCGAGCCCGCGGCGGACGAGCCCGCGGCCGTTGAGGCCGGGGAAACCGCCGAGCCCGAGGTGAAGGAGGGCCCGGCCGAGTCCGAGACCAAGGCCGACGCCGAGGCCGGCGACGAGGTCAAGGCGGAGGAGGCCGCAGAGCCCGCCGCCGACACCGACGCGCAGGAGGTCGTGGCGAAGGAGGCCGAGGCTGAGGAAGCCGAGGCTGAGGCCGAGGTGAAGGAGGGCCCGGTCAAGACCGACGAGGGCGCCGAGCCGAAGGCTCCGAAGGCCGCCGCGGACAATGAGGCCGAGACCGAGACCGAGGCCGAGGTCACGGAGGACGCGCAGGAGGGCCCGGTCACGACGGACGAGGTCGCGGAGCCCGAGACCCCTGAGGCCACCGAGGCCGCCGAGGACGGGTCGGAGACCCCGGAGGAGGCCGCGGACGCGAAGCCGGAAGTCGCGGAAGCGCGCGAGGACGTCGTGGCCGAGGGGACTCCCGACGCCCAGGCGGATCGCGGCGACGACCTGCGGGCCGCCGTCAAGAGCGCCATGACCGGCGAGGTCAACGCCGAGGCGATGGCCGAGGTCGTGTCCAGGGCCGTCGCCGGAGTCGTGGCCAAGGTGGTCGCGGAGGTCGTGGCCGAGGTCGTCGCCGACAACGACGCCAAGGCCAGGGCGAAGGCCGAGGAGCCGAGCGAGACCACGCCCGCCGCCACGCCCGAGACCGCACCGGAGACCGCAGACGAGACCGCGGCCGAGGCGGTGCTTGAGACCGCGTCCGAGACCGCGGACGAGGCGGCACCGGAGTCCGCGGGCGAGAACGCGCTTGAGACGGCGCCCGAGAACGCCGAAGCCCCCGAGACGCCCTCCGGCCAGGAGCCCGAGGCCGCCACCGAGGAGTCGGCCGAGCCGGAGCCCGAGAGCCCGCTGCGCGGCACGGTCGTGGACGTGAGCTTCTACGGCGGCACGTCCCACATCGTGCTCCGCGTGGAGGGGCACGAGGGTCACGTGCTGGCGGCGGCCCAGGGATCGGCGCGGGTCGAGGTCGGCACCGAGGTCGCGATCGGCTGGGACGCCGCCGACGCCGTGCTCATTCCGGCCTGAGTTCGTGTCCTGTCGCGAGGCGGGCGTAGTCGAGGATCAGCTCCACGGCTTCGTTCGGTCCGATCGAGTGATGCCGGGCGATGATGCGGTAGCCGTACGCGTCCTCAAGGGCGACGAGCGTGCGGCTGATCGTCTCGGACGCCTGGGCGAGCGTGAAGATGCCCTGGGCGGCCCCGGTTTCGAGGATCGTCTGGTACATCGACACCTGCCGGTCGAACAGCGTCGTCAGCAGCGTGCCGTACACCCGGTTGCGCCCGGCGGCGCCGCCCAGCTCGCAGAGCAGGCGCACGCCGGCGTCGTCGGGCCCCTCGGGCAGGCCGGACCTGATCGTGGTGATGAGCTTCTGCGCGGGATCGGCGATGCCGCTGATCTTCTTTATGCGCTGCTCGTAGAAGCGTTCCATCCCGGCGTGGTGGGCCTCGATCAGCAGGTCCCTCAGGTCGGGATAGTGGTACAGCACGGCGCCGGAGGTGAGCCCGGCCTCCTCGGCTATCTGGTTGAGGTGGACACCCTCCGCGCCGTGTTGGATCATCGCCCGGCGGGCGGCATCGATGAGGTCCATCCGCCGGTCCGCTCTGCTCTTGCGCTGGGCCATTCCATCCCATCCGATTTGAAGGCACGACAACAACTGGCCTACCCATAATGTCCCAGCTATTGACGGCGCGCTAGATACCTATTTGAATCCTGGTTCAACAAGTCAGGGAGTCCGGAATGACAGACAAGCAGCTCACGATCCTGTTCATGCCCGAGAGCGCGTACGGGCCGACGAACAACTGCGTCGGGATCGGCGACATCCTGCGCAAGCGCGGCCACCGGGTCGTGTTCGCCGCCGAGGCGTCCTGGAAGGGCAAGCTGGAGGCGCTCGGCTTCGAGGAGGACCTGGTCGACCTCGCGCCGCCGGCCGAGGAGGAGCAGGACGCGGGGCAGTTCTGGAAGGACTTCATCCGGGACACGGCCCCGGAGTACCGCAAGAGCACCTTTGAGCAGCAGGAGACGGTCACCAAGCCGATCTGGGACGCCCTGATCGACGGTGCGAAGTACTGCGAGCCGCAGCTCAAGGCGATCATCGAGCGGGTCCAGCCCGATGTGATCGTCGAGGACAACGTCATCACCTTCCCCGCGCTGCTGACGGCCGGCAAGCCGTTCGTGCGCATCGTCTCCTGCAACCCCCTGGAGGTGAAGGGCCCGGACATCGCCCCGGCCTTCTCCGGCCTCCCCGCCGACGACAGGAGCGAATGGGACGCCTTCCGCGCCGAGTACGACCGCACCCACCGCGAGATCTACACCGCGTTCAACGAGTGGGTCGTCGAGCAGGGCGCCCCGCCGCTGCCCGACCTGGACTTCATCCACGAGGGCGACGCGAACCTGTACGTTTTCCCGGAGATCGTGGACTATACCGACGAGCGTCCCCTCGGCCCGACGTGGACCCGGCTCGACTCGTCGGTGCGCGAGACGGACGAGGAGTTCGCCCTCCCCGACATCCCGGGTGACGGCCCGTGGGTCTACTTCTCGCTCGGCTCGCTGGGCTCCGCCGACGTCGAGCTCATGCGCCGCGTGATCTCGGTGCTGGCCACGACGCCGTACCGGTTCATCGTCTCCAAGGGCCCGCTGCACGAGGAGATCGAGCTGGCCCCGAACATGTGGGGCGCCGAGTTCGTCCCGCAGACCACGATCATCCCGCAGGTCGACCTCGTCATCACCCACGGCGGCAACAACACCACCACCGAGGCGCTGCACTTCGGCAAGCCGATGATCCTGCTGCCGCTCTTCTGGGACCAGTACGACAACGCCCAGCGGGTGCACGAGAAGGGCTACGGCGTCCGCCTCGACACCTACAAGTTCACCGACGAGGAGCTGACCGGCGCCCTCGAGCGCCTGCTCGGCGACACCGAGATGCGCGAGCGCCTCGCCGCCCACGGTGCGGAGATCCGGCGCAGGGACGGCCTGCGCGTCGCCGCCGATGTAATTGAGAAGATCGCTGCCAAGTGAAAGCACTGAAGGACGCCGCCCCCCGGGTCTTCTGGACCGACAGGCCCGGGGCGCCGGCGTATCACCCGCTTGACGGAAGGACCACCGCCGACCTGCTCGTCGTCGGCGGTGGTTTCACCGGCCTCTGGGCCGCCGTGCTCGCGAAGGAGGAGAACCCCGCCTGCGACGTGGTCCTGGTCGAGGCCCACTCGATCGCGTACGGCGGGACCGGGCGCAACGGCGGCTTCATCTCCGACTCGCTCACGCACGGGCTGAGCCAGGGGCTGAAGCTGTGGCCGGGCGAGATGGACACGCTGCTCGCCCTCGGCCGCGAGAACCTCGCGGCCATCGCGGCGTTCGTCGAGGCCCACGGCATCGACGCCGACCTGCGCCTGGTGGGCAAGACGACGGTCGCGGTGGCCGCGCACCACGTGGCCGAGCTCAAGGCGGCCGAGCGGCTGCACCGTGAGCACGGCGAGGACGCGGTCTTCGTCGGCCGTGACGAGATGCGCACCGACGTGGACTCGCCGACGTACCTCGGCGGGCTGCGGTTGCGCGGCGCCGGCGGCATCCTGGACCCCGCCAAGCTGGCCTGGGGCCTGGTCCGGGTCGCCGAGAAGCTCGGCGTCCGGGTCTACGAGAACACGGCCGTCGCCGGTCTGGAACGTTCCGGAGCCAAGGTCCGGGTCACCACCGGCTCGGGGATGATCGACGCGGCGCAGGTGCTACTGGCCACCAACGCGTACCCGTCGCCGCTGCGCAGGCTGCGCAACTTCGTCCTGCCGGTCTGGGACTACGTGCTGGTCACCGAGCCGCTGTCGGCGTCCCAGCGCGCCTCACTGGGCTGGGCCGAGGGGCAGGGCCTCACCGACGCGGGCAACCAGTTCCACTACTACCGGCTGACGGCCGACGACCGGGTGCTGTGGGGCGGCTACGACGCCATCTACAACTTCGGCGGCGCCGGGAGCGAGCAGCGCGACGCCACGCACGATCTGCTGGCGCGGCACTTCTTCGAGACGTTCCCGCAGCTCGACGGAGTGCGGTTCACCCACCGGTGGGGCGGGATGATCGACTCGACCAGCCGGTTCACCCCGTTCTTCGGCACCGCGATGGGCGGGAGGGTCGCGTACGCGCTCGGCTACACCGGCCTCGGCGTCGGAGCCTCCCGGTTCGGCGCGCTGGTCGGGCTCGATCTGCTGGCCCGCCGCTCCACCCCGCGTACGGAGCTGCGCATGGTGCGCCGCCCGCCGGTGCCGTTCCCGCCGGAGCCGGTGCGCTGGCCGGTGGTCGAGGTCACGCGGCGGGCGCTGGCCCGCGCGGACGAGAACGGAGGCCGTCGCGGGCCGTGGCTGGGGCTGCTCGACCGCTTCGGCGTCGGTTTCGACAGCTGACAACCCCAGTGATGACAACCACGGTGAACGCATAATTCAGGTCAATTCGCCCTATTTGTCGTAAATGGGGCAGGTTCATCGTGACTGATGAAAAAGAGGATGGCATGGCTACCCTGATCAATCCCGCGAACGGCCGGCCGGTCGAGGACGTGCCGGACACGTCGAC
This sequence comes from Microtetraspora niveoalba, assembly GCF_001570405.1. Classification (GTDB taxonomy): domain Bacteria; phylum Actinomycetota; class Actinomycetes; order Streptosporangiales; family Streptosporangiaceae; genus Microtetraspora; species Microtetraspora niveoalba. The sequence continues at coordinate 62,102 of NZ_BBYM01000035.1, forward strand.
CGAGGGCGTGGCCGCGGCCGTACGGGCCGCGCGGGAGGCCTTCGAGCAGTGGCGGGAGACCACCCCGGCCGAGCGGTCGCGCGTGCTCCTGCGCTTCGCCGACCTGGTGGAACAGGACGCTGAGGAGCTGACCCGGCTCGAGGTCGAGGAGACCGGCAAGCCGGCCCCCGTCTTCCGCGACGGCGAACTGCCGTTCGGCGTGGACAACCTGCGGTTCTTCGCGGGCGCCGGGCGGTCGCTCGACGGGACCGGTGCGGGAGTGCTCAGCTCCGGCTACACGTCCGTGCTGATCAGGCGACCGGTCGGCGTCGTCGGCTCGATCGCGCCGTGGAACTTCCCCTTCATCATGGGGATCTGGAAGATCGGCCCGGCCCTCGCCGCCGGCAACGCCGTCGTCATCAAGCCCGCGCCGCAGACGCCGCGCAGCACGCTCCGGCTGGCCGAGCTGTTCGCCAAGGCGGGCGCGCCCGAGGGGCTGCTGCAGGTGGTGACCGGCGGCGCCGAGGTCGGGCAGGCGCTCGTCACCGATCCGGGCGTCGACATGGTCAGCGTCACCGGGTCCACCGCCACCGGCCGGGCCGTCATGCGGGGCGCGGTCGACGGGCTCAAGCGGGTCCACCTGGAGCTCGGCGGCAAGGCCCCCGCGCTGGTGTTCGCCGACGCCTCCCTTGAGGACATGGCGTTCGGCGTCGCCATGGGCGCCACGTACAACACCGGGCAGGACTGCACCGCCGCGACCCGCGTCTACATCGAGCGCTCGCGGTACGCCGAGGGTGTCGAGGCGCTGCGCGACGCCCTCTCCCGCGTCCAGCCCGGCGACCCGTGGGACGAGGGCACCGACATCGGGCCGCTGATCTCGCAGGCCCACCGGGACCGGGTGCACGGGTTCGTCTCCCGCGCCTCCGGCCGCGTGGTCTGCGGCGGCGCCCCGCTGGACGGGCCCGGCTTCTACTACGCGCCCACGCTGATCGCGGACGCCGACCAGTCCAGCGAGATCGTCCAGGGCGAGATCTTCGGCCCGATCCTGGTCGCCATCCCGTTCGACGGCGAGGACGAGGCGGTCCGCCTCGCCAACGACACGCCGTACGGCCTGGCCTCGTCGGTCTGGTCGACGGACGTGTCCCGGGCGCTGCGCGTGTCGCACCGCCTCGACGTCGGCGTCACCTGGATCAACGACCACCTGCCGATCGCGTCCGAGGCGCCGCACGGCGGCGTCAAGGGCAGCGGCTTCGGCAAGGACATGAGCCAGGAAGCGGTCCAGGAGTACTCCGTCACCCGGCACCTCATGATCAAGCACGCCGCCCCCCAGCCGAAGGACTCCTTCCGCCCCGCCTGACGGCACTCAGCGGGGTTGCCCCTGTCATCGGCCCGCTCTCCGCTTTCCGGACGTGGATATCGGCCGGGTCTCCGGCTCCCGAGTACCGGCCGGATCTTTGACTCCCGGGTGTGGGCATCGGCCCGCTCTCCGGGTTCCGGATGTGGATGTCGGCCGGGTCTCCGGCTCCCGAGTCGGGGGCCCGGCCGGTCCTTGTCTCACCGCCCGCCCGCGCCCGGGGTGAGGTCCGTGCCGGGGACGTGCCTCGTGCCGCCGCGGTTCCACGTTTGCGCCCCCTGCCTGCGGCGAGCGCCTCTCGCCGCGGCTGGGTTGTTACCCAGGGCCTGGATGACACTGGTGTCGACCTCTCGCGGACCTTTCAGCCCTCCCCGCGCCGCCACAAGACCGGTCAGCCACTCGGTGGGAAACTCGCCGGCGCCGAGAAGCAGGCCCGCTCCCAGCCGTTCGCCCCCGACCGGCTTCTCGACCTTGTCGCGGATCCTCGCAGCGACAACTGGAGCGACGGCGGCGCCACCGACCTGGACAAACTCGCACCCACCTGCCAGTTCCACAACCGCGACCGCTACCGGCAGCCAGAGCGCTACCGCCTCTACCGCGCTGGGAAGGACCGCTGGGCCTTCGCCTACCTCGGCCCACGCCCGACCACGCACAACTGATCGGGAGGCCCACTCCCGCTGGGGACCCCCGGCGAAGTCCAGCGGGTTGGGATCAGGAGGCGGGAGATAGGGACGGGTTGGGAGCAGGTAGTGGGGGTCCGAACGAAAAGGGCGCTTCGCCGCCAGATCCCGGCCTGCCGGACTCGCCGCCGGCTCTCAACTCGCGGACCCCTTCAGCGGTTCCCGCCCCCATCCGATCTCGTCCAAAGGCCCAGGGGCGGAAGACCTGGGCCTCTTCATCGGTGCGCTGACCGGGCCTGAATCCCGGACGCGCTGATCAAGAAGAGGGCTCCTTCGAGATTGAGCGTGACGTCGCGGATGTGTGGACCTGGTGCAGGTCCAGGGGCGCGGGGCGGGGCAGAGGTTCGGTGTTGTCGGCACGGAAGGACTGAAGGAGGTAGGCCACCAGGCGTCGGGATGCGGCCTGCGAGACTTCGGGGGGCTCTCCTCCGAGGCCGCTGTTGGCCAGCAGCAGGAGCGTGAGGTCGCTACGGTCGAAGTCCTGGCGTAGCCGTCCGGAGTCCTTGGCGCGCCTCACGAGTCGGTCGAGCCCCTTCTCGGCGCGGGTGCGTTCGCGCTCGTAGTCGACGTTGTCGGGGAACCGGGAGAGGAACGCCCCGGTGAAGCCGCGGTCGAGGGCCTGCATCGCGCTCACCTTCTCGATGACGGAGCAGAACCCGCGCCAGGGGTCCGGGTCCTCCAGAGCCTCGTCGAGTACGGCCACGCACAGAGCGAGCTGCTCGGCGAAAGCCTCGCTCACGAGTGAGGCGCGGGTGGGGAACCTCCGATAGAGGGTGGCGACCCCGACGCCGGCCCGCCGGGCGATCGTGGCCATGGGCACGTCGATTCCGTGGGCGGCATACGCCTCGCGCGCCGCCTGGATGATGCGGTCGCGGTTCTGCCGGGCGTCGGCGCGCAGCTCTCGCGGCACGGGGTCGCCGCCGGGACGGGGGACGCCGGCCGCGTCCTTCCGAGAGGGCTGAGCAGGCATGTTTCTCACTTTAGCTCAAGTGGATGGGGGCGTCCGGTTACGGCGTTAGCGTGGAAATCCAGCGGCGCCGCACCAAGGCGTCGAGCGGATGGAAGAGGGGACGGGTAGCCGGTGAACGACATGCGTGCGGCGCTCTTCGACAGGTACGGCCCTCCTGACGTCCTGTACGAGGGCAGGGTCCCTGTTCCGGCTGTCAGACAGGGCGAAGTGCTGGTGCGGGTTCACGCCGCCACTGTCAACGGAGGGGAACTGTACGGGCGGGCCGGACGGCTACGGCTGGTGACCGGCCGCCGCTTTCCCAAACGGACCGGCATCGACTTCGCCGGCGAGGTCGCCGAGGTGGACGCCGCCGTGACGGGACTGCGGGCGGGCGACCGGGTGTGGGGAATCCTGCCGCGCCGGTTCGGCAGCGCCGCCGAGTACGTGGCGGTCCGCCCGCGGCAGATCTCCTTCGCTCCCGGGAACCTCACGCTCGTCGAGGCGGTGACTCTTCTGGCCGGCGGTACGACCTCCATCACCGCCCTACGCGACAAGGCGCGGCTCAGGCCGGGTGAGCGCCTTCTCGTACGCGGTGCCAGCGGCGGGGTGGGCAGCGTCGCCGTGCAGCTCGGCAAGATGTTCGGGGCCCATGTCACCGCGCTGGCGTCCCGGAAGAACCTCGGGTTCGTCCGGGATCTGGGGGCGGACGAGGCCATCGACTACAAAACGACCGGTCCATCCGAACTGGGCGCGTTCGACGTCGTCATGGACACGGTGGGCACTCGACACCGCGAGTTCCGGCGACTGCTCTCTCCGGGAGGACGCATGGTGGCCGTCGCCTTCGACGTCGACGACATCCTTTCCAGCGGCGGTTACATCCTGGCCTCCGCCGTTCACGGCGCGCGCAGGGTGCGCTTCTTCAGCGGCAACCCCCGTCACGATCTGCTGGCCGAACTGGCCGGGTACGCGGAGCGCGGCGCCATCCGCCCGGTGGTGGACACCGTCCATCCCCTCGCCGACATCGCGACCGCCCACCGGGCCATGGAGGCCGGCGGCGTACGGGGGAAGCACGTCATCCAGATCGTCTGATCCGGAACGACCGTCGTCGGGCGCGACCTAACGGGTGGGGAGGTTGCGCAGCGCTTCGCGGCGGCTCAGGCCGGAGATGCCGTGATGGTCGACATAACGGACGACCTCGTCGGGATTCGTCTTCGCGTACTCGCGCAGCGCCCAGCCGATGGCCTTGCGCGCGAAGAAGTCGATGTCCGACAGGCTCGGCTCGATGCACGCGTACAGCAGCGCGGAGTCGGTCCGCTCCTTGAAGGAGTTCTGGCAGAGGATCGCGGTGCGCCTCTTCCACAGGTCGGGATCGTACGCCCACTCCAGCATGAGCGGGCGCATGGACTCGGGGTAGAGCCGCAGCAGCGTGCCGATCCGGTGGACGGCGATGTCGTCCACCAGGTCCCACCAGGCGCCGGTGACGATCATCTCCTCGTACATGGGGATCGTGTAAAGCGTCTGCCAGGACCGGTAGTAGCGGTAGGCCGACAGCTCGATGGCGGCGTACCGCTCCTCGCGGAACTCGGCCTCGCGCCACAGCGCGAGCACCGCCCTGCGCCACTCGGGGGCCGAGTCCAGGCGGTGCTCGGCGAAGACCCGCTTCAGCGCGGCGCGCCGCGGGACGGCCTGTACGCCGAGGAACGGCATGTCCGACTTCATGTACGCCTGCATGGCCGGGGCCTTGGCCGGGTCGGCCGCCTCGGCGAGGGCGTGCCGTACGGCCTTGAGGAGCATCATGCGTTGTGGCTGGTGCGGTCACCGATGGCGAGGCCGTCGAACAGCACCGTGATGTAGTGCTCGGCCAGCGCTGTGGTGTTGAGCCGCCCACCGGGGCGGAACCAGCGCACCGCGACCCAGATCGTGTCGCGGATCATCCGGTACGTGAGCTTGGGGTCGAGGTCGTCGCGGAAGAGGCCCTCGGCCTGGCCGTGCTTGATCTGCTCGACCCACATCCGCTCGACCTCGTCCTCGGCCTTGACCAGGTAACCGAAGCGGTCGCCGGGGAGGGAGCGGAGGTAGTTCCAGTCGTTCTGCATCACGGTGATCGCGGCGCGGTGCGGCTCCAGCGTGCCGAACCCGATGCGCACCATCTCCGTCAACGCGGTGCGGGCGTCGTCGGCGCTCTCCAGGACCGCGCGGTAGCGGGCGGTGAGATCCTCGAGGAAGGTGCGCAGCACCTCGTCGACGATCGTCTCCTTCGAGTCGAAGTGGTGGTAGAGGCTCCCGGAGAGGATGCCCGCCTCGTCGGCGATCTGGCGGACCGTGGTCGCCTGGAAGCCCTTGCGAGCGAAGAGCTCCGCCGCGAGCTTGACGAGGTGGTCGCGCCGCTCGGAGGCGGCCGAGCCCGCGGCGGTCGTCCGTTTCGTCGTGCCCGGGCGTCTCACTGGGGCGGCGGTGGCCCCACCGGAGGTCTTTCGCTGGTTCACACCACCATTATGAAGGTCCGAGCAACGGCTTGCTCGCCGATGACGATGGAGAGTCACCTGCTCATCACGGCCGACCTACTCTGCCAAGCGCTTGCTACCGGCCCCGGCTTGCCCAACCTGGCATCGCGAAGCTGACTTATTGTGCAAGATCCTCCCTATGGTGAAATTGGGGTATCCGTTTACCTTGGGAGTGGCCTCGGGGGAGCCGCTTCCCGACGGGGTCATCCTGTGGACCCGTCTCGCCCCCGAACCGCTTGATCCCGTACGTCCGGGCGGCATGCCCGACCGGACGGTGACCGTTCGCTGGGAGCTCGCGGAGGACGAGAAGTTCGCTCGCGTGGTGCGGTCCGGCGCCGCCCCGGCCCGGCCTGACTGGGCGCACAGCGTCCACGTCAAGGTGTCGGACCTGCGGCCCGGCACGGAGTACTTCTACCGGTTCTCCGTGGACGGCCACGAGAGCCCGGCCGGGCGGACCAGAACCGCCCCCGACCCCGGGTCGACCGCGCCGGTGCGGTTCGCGTTCGCCTCCTGCCAACGTTACGAGCACGGCCGTTTCACCGCCCTGCGGCATCTCGCGGCCGAGCGGCCCGACGTGATCCTGCACCTCGGCGGTTACATGTACGCGCACGAGGCGGAGGGTCCCGCGCCGGGCGAGCCGCCCGTACGGCCGCTGGAGTCGGACGCGGAGTGCGCGACCCTCGCGGCGTACCGGAACCGGTACGCCACCTATCGGACGGACCCCGACCTGCGGGCCGCGCACGCGGCGGCGCCGTGGCTGCCGGTCCCCGACGACCACGAGGTGCGCGCCGGCTACGCGGGCGCGCTGTCCGGCGACGGGTCCAGCCCGGCCGCCTTCCTCAAGCGTCGGACGGCCGCCTTCAAGGCGTACTACGAGCACATGCCGCTGCGCGCCCGTCCGGCGGCGGCGTCGCTGCGCGTCCACCGCTGGCGGCCGTACGGCAGGGTGGCCGACCTCATGCTGCTCGACACGCGGCAGCACCGGGACGGCGGCGACATGCTGGGCCCGGAGCAGGAGGAGTGGCTGCTCGGGCGGCTGAAGAGCGGGACCGCGCGCTGGAGGGTTCTGGCCCAGCCCGCGTTCTTCGGCCCGCGCGGCCTGGCGGATGCGAGCGCCGCCGGGTGGGACGCCTTCCCGGAGAGCCGCGCCCGCGTGCTCGCGGCCGCCCCCGCGGGGCTCGTGGTGCTGAGCGGCGACGCGGGCGACGGCTGGGCGGGCGACCTGCGCGCTGACCGGGCCGATCCGGAGTCGCGGGCGCTCGGGGTGGAGTTCGCCGCCCCCTCGGTGTCGGCGCGGCCGTCGGGGGTCGTTCCCGCCGGCGACCCGTACCGGCCGATCGCGGCGGGCCGCCGCGGATATGTCATGTGTACGGCGGACATGGACGGCTTCCGCGCCGAGTTCCGCGTGGTGGGAACCGTTGAACACGCTGACCGCCCGGACGCCCCCGTCTCGACGGTCGCCCGGTTCGAGGTCGTGGACGACCGGCTGCGCCGAACAGAAGACGGGGCCGCCTCTAGCGAATAGGAAACTTTCCTATTAGATTGCGGGCCATGCGTGATCTGCTGGGCCTCGCCGACACCGTCATCCTGCCGGGCTTCCCCGGGACCGCTCCCCCGGACTGGCTGCGCCGCAGGCTGGCCGACGGCCTGGCCGGGGTCGTGCTGTTCTCGCGCAACATCGAGAACCCCGACCAGCTCGCCGCCCTGACCGCGGCGCTGCGCGCGGAGAATCCGGGCGTCCTGGTCGGCGTCGACGAGGAGTCGGGCGAGGTCACCCGGCTGGAGGCGAGCACCGGCAGCTCCCGCCCCGGCAACTACGCCCTGGGCGTGGTGGACGACGAGGAGCTGACCGAGCAGGTCGCGCGGGACGTGGGGCGCGATCTCGCCGCCGCCGGGGTCAACCTCGACTTCGCGCCCGCGGCCGACGTCAACTCCAACCCCGACAACCCGGTCATCGGGCTGCGGGCGTTCGGGGCCGACCCCGAACTGGTCGCCCGCCACACCGCCGCCTGGATCCGCGGCCTCCAGTCGGCCGGTGTCGCGGCCTGCGCCAAGCACTTCCCGGGCCACGGGGACACCGCCGTCGACTCCCATCACGGCGTCCCCCGCGTCACCGTCTCCCGCGAGGAGCTCGCCGAAGTGGAGCTGTGGCCCTTCCGCGTCGCGATCCGGGCGGGCGTGCGCTCGATCATGACCGGCCACCTGCTCGTCACCGCGTACGACGACGAACGGCCCGCGACCCTCAGCCCGCGCATCCTGACCGGACTGCTCAGGGACGAGCTCGGCTTCGACGGGCTGATCGTCACCGACGGCATCGAGATGGCCGCCGTGTCCGGGGCGTACGGCCTCGGCGGCGCGAGCGCGATGGCCGTCGCGGCGGGCGCGGACGCCGTCTGTGTCGGCGGGGAGAACTCCGACGAGGAGACGCTGGAGCACATCCGCCGCACCATCGTGGCGGCGGTCGTCGAGGGGCGGCTGCCCGAGGAGCGGCTGGCCGACGCCGCCCGGCGGGTCCGGGAGCTGGCGGCGTGGCACGCGTCCCCGGCGGCGGCCGGGAACGGGACCTTCGGCGCCGAGGCGAACGGCAGCGGCCCCGGAACCCCGGCGGACGTCGGGCTGGTCGCCGCCCGCCGCGCCATCAGGGTCACCAGGCGGGCCGGCGCGTCCGCCGTGCTGCCGTTGGCCGAGGCGCCGCACGTCGTCGAGCTGGCTCCCGAGACCAACCTCGCCATCGACAAGCACATGCCGTGGGGCGCCGCCGACCCGCTCCGGCGGATCCTGCCGGGCACCACCGCCACCCGGCTGCGTGAGGAGGACGTCGCCGACGGGGTGCCCGCCGAGGCGCTCGGCCGGGCGGCCGGACGCCCCCTGGTCGTCGTCGTGCGGGACGCCCACCGCCACCCCTGGCAGATGGACACGCTGTCCCACCTGCTCGGCGCCCGCCCGGACGGCGTGGTCGTCGAGATGGGGCTGCCGGGCCGTACGGACCTGGGGGCGGTGCACATCGCCACCCACGGAGCGGCCCGCGTCTGCGGCCAGGCCGCCGCCGAGGTGCTCACCGGCCGCGCCTGACCGGCGGTCCTTTCCGCGCGTCACGTCTGGTCGCAGACAGAGGTCTTCCGGCCCTGGACAGATCATCTCCGCTCCAGAACACTGTCGAGATCACGGTGGAAAGGGTCGATAAATGGGGATCTGCGAGGGCCGGGTCGTCGTGGTGACGGGAGCCGGACGCGGCATCGGGCGCGCGCAAGCCCTGGAGTTCGCGCGGCAGGGCGCGAAGGTCGTCGTCAACGATCTCGGAGCGGGTCCGTACGGCTACGGCCGCGGCGGCGGACCGGCCCGCGAGGTGGCCGAGGAGATCCGCGCCGAGGGCGGCCAGGCCGTGGCGAGCTGCGACGACGTCGCCGACTGGGACGGGGCGGCGCGGCTGGTCAAGTCCGCGTTGAGCGCCTTCGGCGGCCTGGACGTCCTGGTCGGCGCCACCGGCTTCACCCGCGACCGCACGCTGGTGACCATGACCGAGGGCGACTGGGACGACGTGATCCGGGCCCAGCTCAAGGGCTGCTTCCTCCCGCTCCGGCACGCCTCCGCGTACTGGCGGGAGCGGGCCGCGGCCGGGCATCCCGTGGACGGCCGCGTCATCAACACCTCGTCGGCCGCCGGCCTGTACGGCAGCGCGGGCCAGGGCAACTACGCGGCCGCCACGGCCGGGATCGCCGCGCTCACCCAGGTCGCCGCCGCCGAGCTGGAGCGGTACGGCGTGACCGTCAACGCCGTCGCGCCCGCGGCCTCGCACGGCGGAGCCGGGGAAGGCGCGGCGGGCGCGCTCGGCGAGGGCGCCGCGGGCGCCGCGGAGATCGACGTGGCGTCCCTGAGCGCCTGGCTCGGGTCCGCCGGGTCGCGGCATGTCACCGGCCGCGTGTTCGAGGTGGGGGAGGGCGCGATCTCCCTGGCGACCGGCTGGCGGCACGGCCCCAGAGCGGGCCGGGGCGAGTGGGACCGCGCCGACGTGGGCGCCGCCGTCGCGGAGCTGCTCGCCCACGCCCCGGTTCCCGTGCCCGTCCGCGGCTCCGCCTGACGCCCCCGGACGGCGACACCGGCCTGCTCATGCGAGGCCCGCCCCCGAGTGCCGCTCCCGCTTTGACATGTCCGTACGATTTTTAGGTACTGACACGACATGATGGGAGCGCGATGAAGGTCGCCTACGTCACCTTCGCCGACCCGCTGGGACACGACGACGAGCGGGAGACCGCGCTCGCGGCCTGGCTGGGAGCGGGCGTCGAGGGAACGCCGGTGCGATGGGACGATCCGGAGGTGGACTGGGCCTCGTTCGACGCCGCGGTGGTCCGCTCCGCGTGGGACTACATCGACCACCGGGACGAGTTCGTCGCCTGGGCCCACCGGACCGCTGGGCTGACCCGGCTGCTGAACCCCGCCCGGGTGCTCGAATGGAACACCGACAAGACCTACCTGCGCGACCTCGGCGTGCCGACCGTCCCCACGCACTGGAGTCACGAGGGGATCCCCGAGTGGGACGAGTACGTGGTCAAGCCGGCGATCTCGGCGGGCGCGCGGGACACCGTCCGCACCGCCGACCGGGCCGAGGCCGAGGCGCACGCCGCCCGGCTGGCCGGCCAGGGGCGCACCGTCATGGTGCAGCCGTACCTCGACACCGTCGAGCACGAGGGCGAGCTGTCGCTGCTCTACTTCGGCGGCGAGTTCAGCCACGCCGTACGGCGGCATCCGATGCTGGCGAAGGGCGGCCCCGACCTCGACCTGAACAACAGGGCGACGCTGCGCGACCCGGACGCGGACCAGTTCGAGGTGGCCGAGCTGGTGCTGAGCAAGGTGCCCGAGCGGCTGCTCTACGCGCGCGTCGACCTGGTCCGGATGCCGGACGGTGAGCCCGTGCTCATCGAGCTCGAACTCACCGAGCCGTACCTCTTCCTCCGGTACGAGCTGGACGCCCCCGACCTCTTCGCCCGCGCCCTGGTGGAGATGCTGGAAAGCTAACCGCGGGGCAGGCCGAGTGTGCGCTCGGCGATGATGTTGCGCTGGATCTCGCTCGAACCGGCATAGATGGTGTCGGCCCGGCTGAAGAGGTACAGCCGCTGCAGGTCGTTCAGGTCGTACGGCTCGCCGTCGGCGACCAGCCCGGCCCGTCCCTGGACGGCCTGCGCCAGCTCGCCCAGCCTGCGGTGCCACTCCGACCAGTAGAGCTTCGCGATCGACACCTCGGGCCCGGGCTCGCCCGCGCCCAGCGAGGTCATCGTGCGCAGCGCGTTGAGGCGCATGATCTCCAGTTCGAGCCAGGACTGGGTGAGCCGGTCGCGCAGCACCGGGTCGTCCACCGCGCCGGACCTGCGCGCGGCCTCGATCACCGACTCCAGCTCCCGCCGGAAGCCGATCTGCTGGCCGAGCGTGGACGCGCCGCGCTCGTAGCCGAGCGTCGCCATCGCGACCCGCCATCCGTCGCCGGGCTCGCCCAGGATGTTCGCGGCGGCCGTACGGGCGCCGTCGAAGAAGACCTCGTTGAACTCGCCGGTGCCGGTCATCTGCGTGATGGGCCGGATCTCGACGCCGGGCTGGTCCATCGGGACCAGCAGGTAGGACAGGCCCTTGTGCCGCTGCGAGCCCGGCTCGGTGCGGCACACGACGAAGCACCAGTCGGCGACGTGGGCGAGCGAGGTCCACACCTTCTGCCCGGTGACGACCCACTCGTCGCCGTCGAGCACGGCCTTGGTCTGCACGTTCGCGAGGTCCGACCCGGCGTCGGGCTCGGAGTAGCCCTGGCACCACAGCTCCTCGCCCTTCTGGATGGGCGGCAGGAACCGCTCCTTCTGCTCGGGCGTGCCGAAGTCGAGGATGGTCGGGCCGATCAGGCCCTCGCCGATGTGGCCGACCCGCGCCGGGGCGTTCGCCCGCGCGTACTCCTCGTAGAACACGACCTGCTCGTCGAGCGTGGCGTCGCGCCCGCCGTACTGCTTGGGCCAGCCGAGGCAGGTCCAGCCGGCCGCGCCGAGGTGGCGCTCCCAGGCGACCCGCAGCTCGTGGCCCTCGTGCTCGCGGCCCGGCCCGCCGAGCCCCCGCGCGTCGGCGAACTCGCCGGTCAGGTTGGCCTCCAGCCAGTCCCGGACCTCTTCTCTGAAGCTTTCTAGCGTCATGCGTGGAACCGTCCGTAATCTCCGCGGAAGAAGACGAGCGGATTGCCGTCCTCGTGCTTGTCGAGCCCGTGGACGCGGGCGACCACGATGACGTGGTCCCCGGCCGGGTGCTCGCTCTCGATCGTGCAGTCGAGCCAGGCGAGCGTGCCGTCGAAGACGGGACCGCCCGCGGGTGAGAGGCTCCAGGACAGGCCCGCGAACTTGTCCCCACCCCTGGCCGCGAGCCGATCGCACACCTGCCGCTGGCTCTCGGCGAGCACGTTCACGCACAGCCGCCCGGCCGCCTTCACCCGGGGCCAGCTCGTGCTGGTGTGCGCCACGCAGAACGCCACCAGAGGCGGGTCCAGGCTGACCGAGGTGAAGGAGTTGGCGGCGAGACCACACGGATCGCCGGTCGCCTCGTCGACGGCCGTGATGGCGACGACTCCGGTGGCGAACCGGCCGAGGACGTTACGGAAGTGCTTGTTGTCGGAGGGGGAGGCGTGCCGCCCGTTCCGGCCGGGACGGGCGCCGAGGGCTGCCCGCTCGGGTCGGGCGTCCGTGCGGGCGTGGTGCCCGTCGGCGGTCGGCGGGGCGTGCTCGCCGGCGGGATGGCGGGGACCGGGGCCGCGCGAGGAGGAATGTGCGGTGTCCGGCGTGGTCGGCCGGGCCGCGTCGGTGCTCATCCTGGCGCTTCCTCCCTCAGTCCCGCCGTGTCCTGCGGTCACCATAACAAGCGTTTGGTAGAAAGTTACGGCGACCCCCTCGGACGTCCGCGGTGACCCCTCGTATGTCGGCGGCGACCCGCTCCGGCGCCTGGCGGCGCGGCGTACGGGGCCGCTTCCGCGGAGCCGTTGCCCCGCCCGGACGCGGCGGCGGTCTCCGCTGAATGACAAGCCGATTTCCGCCCCTGTCATTCCCGCTGCCTGTTACGCGCGCGCCGCGGTCCCGGCCGGGCGGGAGCCGTACGGGCGGGCGGGGGCGGCAGGGGGCGGCAGGGAGGCCGGTGTGGGGTGGCGGCGCGGACGCGAGCCGGACGGGCGTCGGAGGCGCGCCGCTCGGGGACACCGCGAGGCGGTGGGGGTGAAACGGGGATGCGGGAGATGACGTGACGCGTCCTGGCGGGCGTGGGGAGCCCGCCAGGACACGTCACGCTCCGGGCGAGACGGTCACGACCCCGGCGAGGGTTGGGGTCGTGGCCGTCATTGATCGCGCGGAGTCCGTGGTGGCCGGTCATCCTCGCCGGGACCGGCCGATCCCGTCTGATGGCGCATGATCAGCAGCGCGGCGCCGGCCGGGTCGTCCGCCGGGTGCGTGACGACGACCCCACCCGCATTCCAGGCGAAGACCCCGTTCTCGCACCAGACGGTCAGTTCGGTAGATACCGACGGCACCGACATCCCGCTTCCGCTGCTCTGGTAGGTGTGGGGTGCCACTTGCGGCACTCCCGCTCCCATTCGATGGATTTGTACCAACGTTTGGATGATGCGCGGTCCGCCCGCTCAGGTCAAGTGGTTGTTTGCAGCAAGACAGAGATCGTCTAAATTTGTTGGAACAAAAGGGTAGATTTGAGGGAAAATGGCACGATCGTCGCTCTACCAGCAGGTGGCCGCCGAGCTGCGCAAGGCCATCTACGTGGGAGCGCTCGGGCCAGGCGACCAGATCCCGACCGAGGCCGAGCTCATGGAGGCCCACGGGGTCAGCCGGAACACCGTGCGGCTGGCGCTGGGCGAGCTCGAGAACGAGGGTCTGATCCTCCGGATGCGCCGCCGCGGCACGTTCGTCCGCGAGCGCCGCCCGCTCCTCATCCGCCCCCAGGACGAGCTGCTGTCCCTGCGCGCGGGGGAGCCCCGCATCGACGCGTTCGTGCACGCCGTCACCTCGGAGGGCCGCGAGGCCGGCCAGGACATCGAGGTGGCCATCGTCCAGCCCCCGGAGGACGTGGCGACCCGGCTCGCCATCACCGGCCGGGCCCTCGCCGTCGTGCGCCGCCGCCTCCGCTTCGTGGACGGCCAGCCGTACAACACGAACGACTCCTACTTCCCGTACGGCCTGGTCGCCGACTCGGAGATCGCCCGGCCCGGCGACATCAGGCGGGGCGCGAACCGGGTGCTCGAAGAGCTGGGACACCCCCAGGTCCGCGTCATCGACGACATCTCCGCCCGCATGCCCACCCCCGACGAGTCGTCGCGCCTCCAGCTGGAGCCGGGCACCCCCGTCGTCGTCTACGTCCGGGTCGGATACGACCCCGAGGACGTCCCCGTACGCGTCGCGGTGTCGGTGCTCCCCGCCGACAAGCACCTCATCAGATACGAGCTGGAAGCCCGATGACGCGCCACGGATCCCCCGTCGCCTGACGGGGCGTTCCCCCTCGTTCCTCCCCACGGACGACCGTGGGGCCCGCTCGCCGTCGCACCAGTCACGGCCTGCCCCCTCCACGCGCTGGAGAAGGCCGCCATCCGGCGGGCGAACGCCGCTGGAAGGCCGCTCCCGCTGAACGCCCTACGAGGCCGCGCGGAGGCGCACGCCCTCCATCGGTGACTTTCCGTGCCCGAAGCACCACAGAAAGGAATCGATCATGTCGTCCCGCATCCTCCTCCCCGGAAAGTTCACCCTCCGCCGGGCCGTGCACGAGGACCTCTCCCCCGTGCTCTCCCTGCTCGCCGACGCCGCCCGGTGGCTCGCCTCCCAGGGCGTACGGCAGTGGCCGGCCGACGGCTTCCCCGCCTCCCGCATCGAGCCGCTCATCGCCGCCGGCGCGATGTACGTCCTCGACGACGGGACCGGAGCGGCCGCGACCGTCGCCCTCGACGGCCACGCCGACCCCGAGTTCTGGGGCCGCGACGACCGTCCCGACACCGCCCGCTACGTCCACAAGCTCGCGGTGAGCCGCGCGTACGCCGGAAAGGGGCTCGGCGAGGCGCTCCTCGACTGGGCCGGGCTGCGCGCGGCGGCGGAAGGCAGACGCTGGCTCCGGCTGGACTGCTCCAAGGACAATCTCCGGCTGCAGCGCTACTACGCCGAGCTGGGGTTCCGGCATGTCAGGACCGTGGACCTGGCCCACCGGGCGTCGGGAGCGCTCTTCGAGCGCCGGGCGGGCGCCACCGTGACATCCGCCCGCACAAGGTAGCGATCTCATGCTGAACAGGGCGCATGCCGTACAGCGTGTCAAACGGACCGGCTACTGTTCGGTACATGACCGCATCGCTGCTGGAAGTGATCGCGCTGGACGTGCGTGACGCCGTCGCCGCCGAGGAAGGGGGAGCCGACCGGCTGGAGGTCGTGTCCGACATGGCCTCAGGTGGGCTCACCCCCTCGGCGGAGGTGGTGGCCGCGATCGCCGGGGCGTGCTCGCTGCCCCAGATGGTGATGCTGCGCGGCAACGCGGGGTTCGCGACCACCGGCGAGGAACTCGACCGCCTCCGCGAGGAGGCCCGCGCGCTGGCCGAGGCGGGGGCGGGCGGGTTCGTCTTCGGCTTCCTCACCGCCGACGGCGCGGTCGACATGGAGGCGACCGAGGCGCTCATCCACGCGGTCGCGCCGCTCCCGTGGACCTTCCACCGGGCGGTCGACAACGCCGCCGACGTCCGGGCCGCCTGGCGTGCCGTACGGCTGCTGCCGAACCTGGCCACCGTCCTCACGTCCGGCTCCCCGGCCGGCGTCGGCGAGGGCCTGCCGGTGCTGCGCGAGCGCACCGACGCCGGAGACGGCGAGATCATCCTGGCCGGGGGCGGGCTCAAGCAGGAGCACGTCCCCGTGCTGGCCGAGCGCGGTGTGCGCGCCTTCCACGTCGGCAGCGCCGTACGCGAATCATGGGCCCACCCCGTGGACGCCTCGCGCGTACGCGACTGGCGCCGCCTCCTCGACAACGTCTAGACGTCCGGGCTCGGCGGGAGTCCGAACGCGGCGAACAGGCCCGGCACCTCGAACACGTCGATCGCGATGAGGAAGCCCGCGTCGGCCGCCTCACCCCTTGACCGGCCCGGCCGGGCGCCCGGCGTAACCGGCTGGCGCCGCCTCCTCGACAACGTCTAGGCTCCGCGGCATTCGGGCGTTCTCGGTCGGCGCGTTCTCCCGGTAGGGCGAGGACGGCCGAGGACGCGTGGCGGGCCGATTCGTGATGCGGGGTGGGCCGGGTGCGGACGAGGTTGCGGAAGCTGACCGTCGGCGGGCGGCCGTTCATGTGGCGCGCCGAGATCCGCCACGTGAGCGGTGAGGGCGACTGCCACCGGTGCATCCGGGTGCGGATCTGGGGGGCGGGCAAGAACGGCCGCGCCCTGCAGGCCGACCTGTTGTCCAAGAGCTGGGGCACGCCGTGGGCCGCGTGCGCCACCGACGGCTCCTACCCGGCTCCCCGGGATGTGCGGGCACTCGTGGAGTACGCGATGGAGAACGGCTGGGAGCCCGAGATCCGCGGCGGGACGTTCATGCTGACCGAGAGCGAGCACGCGTCCGCGCTGGAGGTGCCCGATTTCCTGCTCACCGATCGGCTTCGCCTGCCGGACGCGCCGGATCCGACCGCGCGGGTGATCCGCGCCTTCGAGCGGCGGACGACCCTCGCGGCCGGCCCGCTCCCGAAGGAGGGCACCCCCGGTCCGGCCGCGCGCACGTAGCCGGCCGGACGCGAGACCCGCCCGGTAGCCGGATGCGAGGGGCCGCCACCGGCCTCGGGTTTTCGCTGCGGATTCCTCTGACGAACAGAAGGCGTCTGAGCGCGGTCCATATCGACCTCCGCGCCGCCTGATCGCCGGTCCCGCATCATTTGGTCCGAGGTGTCGACAAATGGGGTTATATCGGGGCCGCAAATGGTCCGGTGTGCGGACCGCTGCCCGGCCGAGGAGGAGGGCTCATTCGCCCGGTGCGGGACCCCCGCGTCGGGCAGGTCTCGCGGGGCCGCCGGATCGCCGAGAACTCCCGCGATGGCCGCTCCGCGCGGTTTCGCGATCCACGCTTTCGGTGCTCGGCGTTCGGTGCCGGTCGTCGCGCTATCGTTCCGCCCGAAAAGATATATAAGGCATTTCCCGAATTTGCTCGGCTCCCTCAATATCCAGTCAATGATGGCTGTTCGTCCGATGTCCAGAATCGGACAACAATCATCAATGACACGTTTGACCGTCACCTGTATTATCGCCGTTCGTGGCTGAAGGTGATCTTCCGAGCCCGTCACTGGCAGTCGATCTTTTCTTCGTCATGCACGACAACGTGACGGGTCGTCCGCGACTGCATCCCCGCCTCGCGAGCCTGGGTCTCGCGGGTGCCGTCATCGGCGAGCTGATGCTCGCCGGGCGTGTGACGCTCGACCTCGCGCCGGGCCGGGACCGGCTCTACGTGACCGCCCGGGACGCCGCCGGCGACCCGCTCGCGCAGAGCGTGCTCGACCACCTCGTCGCCGAGCCGCACCACCCTCTGATCACCTGGCTCCACTTCTTCGCCCGCACGATCTACGCCGACGTCACCGCCGTCATGATCGCCGCGAAGCTGCTCAACCCGCCGTCGCGCCACCTGCTGAAACAGCAGCCGGCGACCCCCGTCAACACGAACACGGCCGCGTGGCCGCTCGCCCGCCTCAACCTCGCCGCCGAGCGGCGCACGCCGCCCGCGGTGAGGGACTGCGTCCTCATCGGGCTCTTCGTCGCCACCGGTGGCGCCGAGCGGGCTCTGCGGGAGCACGACCCCGCGTTCGCGGCCGCCGCGATCGCCGTGCTCCCGGCGCCGCTGCGGAGACTCATCGCCCAGACCGAGGTCGCCGTCGGCGAAGCCGTCATCAGCCGCCGGTGAACCCTCCCCACCCCCCATCTCACGGAGTTCCGAATGTCCCTCACAGAGCAACGGCCCGGCGCCGTCTCCGCCGCACTGGCCAAGGACCGGCTCGGTGTCCCGTCGGTCGTGTTCTTCGTCATCTCCGCGGCGGCGCCGCTGATGGTCGTCGCGGGTTCGGTCCCGACGGCGTACACGGTGACGGGCGTCATCGGCGTGCCGTTCGCGTTCCTGATGCTGGGCGCGATCTTCACGCTCTTCGCCGTCGGGTACGTGACCATGGCCAGGTACGTCGTGAACGCGGGCGCGTTCTACGCCTACGCGGCGCAGGGGCTCGGCCGGACGCAGGGGGTGGCGACCGCGTGGGTGGCCCTGCTGGCCTACAACGCGCTGCAACTGGGCCTCTACGGCATCATCGGGTCGGCGGCCGAGCCGCTGCTCCTCGACTGGTTCGGCGCCTCGCCCCCGTGGTGGGTGATCGCGCTGGTGGCGTGGGCGCTGACCGGCCTGCTCGGCCTGCTGCGGGTGGACGTCAACGGCAAGATCCTCTCGGTCCTCCTGGTGAGCGAGATCGCCGTCGTCCTGGTGTTCGACCTCGGTGACCTGTTCCACGCCGCCCCGAGCGGCGTGAGCTTCGAGGGCTTCAACCCCGGCGCGCTGTTCGTGCCCGGCGTGGGCGCCGCGCTCGCCACCGTCGTCGCCGGGTTCGCCGGCATCGAGTCGTCGGTGGTCTTCGCCGAGGAGTCCAAGGACCGCGACAGGACCGTGCCCGTCGCCACCTACGTGGGCATCGCGATCATCGCGCTGCTGTACGCGGTCTCCGCGTGGGCGCAGACGGTGCCGGCCGGGCCGGACGGGATCGTCAAGGCGGCGTCCGAGCAGGGGACCGAGCTGATCTTCAACCAGGCGGCCGCCCACATGGGCTCGGCCGTCTCGACGATCGGGTCCGTGCTGTTCGTGACCAGCAGCATGGCGTGCATGATCGCCTTCCACAACACCACGGCCCGCTACATCTTCGCGCTGGGCCGTGAGAACGTCCTTCCGCCGGTGTTCGGGCGCACCTCGGCCCGCACCGCCGCCCCGATGGCCGGCTCCGTGCTGCAGACGGCGCTCGGACTGATCGTGATCGTCGTCTACGCGGCCTTCGACCTCGACCCGGTCACGAAGCTGTTCTTCACCTTCGGCGCGTTCGGCGGGCTCGGGCTGCTGACCCTGCTCACCGTCACCTCGATCTCGGTGATCGTGTTCTTCGCCCGGAACCCCACGGGCGAGACGGCCTGGCGGACGCGCGTCGCCCCGGCCCTCGCCGCCGTGGCGCTGTGCGTGATCATCGGCATGACTCTGATCAACTTCGACACCGTCCTCGGGGTCGCGCCCGACTCGGTCATCCGCTGGATCCTGCCCGGCATCTTCCCCGTCGCGATCGCCCTCGGCGTCGCGTGGGCGCGCGTCCTGAAGGCGACCAGGCCGGAGGTGTACGCCAACATCGGCCTGGGCGCGCACGCCGCCGGAGGAGGTGCCAGGTGACCGCCGAAATCACTCGCATGACCGACGCGGACGCGGCCGGCGAGCTCATCGCCGAAACCTTCAGCCGCGACGAGATCACCCGGTGGCTCATCCCGCCGGAGCGGGACCGGCTGCCGATCCAGCGTCGGTTCTTCACCATGCACACCGCGCACGCCCTCGACCACGGCCACATCTACGGGGTCCGCGAGTCGGGCGAGCTCGCCGGGGTCGCGGTCTGGTTCAGCGCGCCGTACCCCGAGATCCCCGGGCAGGAGGAGCGGATCGCGTCCTTCGCCGGAGAGCACGCCGAACGCTACGACCTGTTCGGCGCGCTCATGGACGAGCTCCGCCCGCAGAAGCCGCACCACTACCTGGCGTTCATCGCCCTGCTGGAGGGGCGGACCGGCCGCGGCCTCGGCAGCCTGCTGCTGGAGGAGCACCACCGGCGGCTGGACACCGAAGGGACGCCGGCGTACCTGGAGGCCAGCAGCGAGGCGAGCCGCCGGCTCTATCTCCGGCACGGCTACGTGGACATGCCGGAGCTGCTCCGGCTGCCCGACGGTCCGGTGATGTATCCGATGTGGCGCGAGCCGGTCTCCCGCGCGGACTGACCGCCCGGCGGCTACCCGCCGTCGGCGGCGCCGTCCAGCAGGCAGAGGGCGTTGTCGGCGCGGGTGAGCGCGGCCATCACGGTCCTGATCGTGGCGGGTTCGTCCATGATGCCGCCGCCCGCGTCCCGCCGCTGCTCCCACGCCTCCACCCGCGCGCGGTACTCCTCGTAGTGCGCGAGATGGAACGCGTACACGGCGGCGTAGCGGCTGACCAGATGCGAGGGGTGCATGTCCCACCCCTGGTAGAAGCCGTGCGAGAGCGAGTGCGCCACCAGCTCGGCGTGCCGGGCCCAGAGCGCGCGGACATCCTGGGACGAGTTGGACGCGGGGGAGGCGGCGAGCGAGCCGTCGGACAGCTCCACCCCGGTCCCGGCGAAGACGATGCGCATGGCCTCCCTGGCCTGGTCGCACACCGGGTGGTCGAGCCGCTGCTCGTGCGGGGGCAGCCCGCAGGCGGCGGTGTAGTCGAACACCCCGAAATGCGCGGCGGCCAGCCGTCCCTTGAGGGACGGCACCAGGTCGGGGGAGCGCAGCAGGAACGCCACCGTCTGGGGGGCCTCGACCTGGATCTCGAACCGCAGGGCGCACTCCGGCAGGCCGAGCGCGCCCTCCAGCGCTTCCAGGCAGCCGGCGAACTGCCCGAGGTACGCCTCCATCAGCACCTTCGGGAAGGTGACCGTGAAGCCCGGCGGCAGCTCGCCCGCGCGCCTGAGCACCTCCGTGAGGAAACCGTCGAGCGTCCTGACGCTGCGTACGGGGTCCCCGTCGGCGAACGACTTGACCCGCAGCCCCCAGCGGCGCGGCAGCGTGCCCGCCTCCGCCATCGCCGCCACGGCGTCGGCGGCGCTCTCGACGTGCCGGTCCTCCTCGGCGTCCGGGCGCCGGCCGTACCCGTCCTCGAAGTCGACGCGCAGGTCCTCGACCGGCTCGATCCGCAGCTTCCTGCGGACGCGGTCGTGGACGGGCGCGGCCAGATCGGGGTCGAGCCCGCACAGCGGCGGCAGCTCCCCGGGGGTGAAGAGGTGCTCGTGGAGCAGTTCGGTGGCAGCCCGCCCCCACTCGTCGACCGTGGTCGCGGAGACCCGGTCGGCGGGCACGTAAATGGTGTGCACCGGCTGCCAGGCGGGCTCCGTCCCGGCGAACCGCTCAGACTGCTCCCGATAGGTTTCCTCGAAGCCCCCGATGAGGCCGGACGGTTCGGGCAGGGTCGTCTTCATACCCCGATCCTCGCAAAGCGGCCCCGTAGGGGTCGGGACGAGGCCCGTCGTACCCCGGCCGCCGGGAAGCGGCGCGGGCCGGTCAGGACGGGGCGCCCGCCGTGTCCCGGGGGGCGCGGCCGCAGGCGGCGAGCAGCGCGGGACGGCCGACGAGCTTGACCCGCTCGCCCCGCCCCAGGGCCCGGGCCAGGTCGGCCTCGGCCGCCTCGATCGCGAGCCAGTCGTCGTACGTCACGGGGGTGACGCCGCGCGCGCTCAGCAGGTCGTCCAGCTTGGTGGCCGCCGTCCCGGGGACGGCCTCCGCGAGCAGGGTGCGCGCGGTCTCGGCGGCGTCGGACTTGTTGGTGCCGATCACGCCGGTGGGGCCCCGCTTGAGCCATCCGGCGACGTACTGGCGCTCGGCCCCCGTCACCTTGCCCGCGACGTTCGGCACGGTCATGGTCCCGGTGTCGAACGGCACGCCGGGCAGCGGCACGCTGCGGTAGCCCACCGACCGCAGCACCATGCCGGCCGGGACGGTCTCGAACTCGCCGGTGCCGGTCACCCGGCCGTCCACCAGGCGGGTCCGCTCCAGCCGGATGCCCTCGACGCGGGTGGCGCCGAGGATCTCCACCGGGCGCAGCCAGAAGCGCACGTCCAAGGCGCGCGGCCGGCCCTGCGGAACCCGCGCGGACCAGGAGCGCAACACCTCGACGTTGCCCCTGATCTGACGGGAGAGCCCTTCGACGTCCGCGCCCTCGACCTCGTGCGGGAGGGTGCGGACGTCGGCGTTCGTCAGCTCGCCCAGCTCACGCAGCTCCTTGAGGGTGAACTTGGCGTGCTCGGGGCCCCGGCGCCCGATCATGTGGATCCGGCGGACGCGGGAGGCGGCGAGCCGGTCGAGCACCTCCTCCGGGACGTCCGTGCCGCGCAGTTCGTCGGCGGTCTTGGCGAGGACGCGCACGACGTCGACGGCGACGTTGCCGACGCCGATGACCGCGACCTCCTCGGCGTCGAGCGTGAAGGCGTCGGCGGGGACGTCGGGGTGGCCGCAGTACCAGTTCACGAAGTCGGTCGCGGCGACGCTGCCCGGCAGGTCCTCGCCCGGGATGCCGAGGTGCCGGTCCACCATCGCCCCGGTGCAGTAGACGACCGCGTCGTAGCAGGCCAGCAGCTCGTCGGCGGAGACGTCGGACCCCAGCTCGACGCCGCCGAGGAAGCGGGTGCCCGGCGACTCGAGCACCCGCCGCAGGTAGCCCGCGACCGACTTGATCGACGTGTGGTCGGGGGCCACGCCGTACCGGACGAGGCCGTAGGGGGTGGGCAGCCGTTCGAGGACGTCGATCTCGACGGGTTCGCCGGACTGCTTGGACAGGGCCTCGGCGGTGTAGATCCCGGCCGGTCCCGATCCCACGATCGCCACGCGCAACGTCACCATGGCCTCCAGGGCAGGCGTCCTTTACGTGATTCTTTACCACGAGGACCCCATTGGGCCAGGTGGGCCGCGCCACCGCCGGAGGATGTCTTGCCCACGCCTCGCCCGTCGTCCGGTCCCGCCCGTGGCGCGGCCCCCGGAGCGGGGAAATGTCGCGAATGAGGGCTTGCGTGGGGTTGCCTCGACGATCAAAGTTGATCCTCGTGGGCAAAAGGCGGAGAAACCCGGGGACGCACCAGCGGCCGGATGGCACGCTCCCAGACATGAGGGGATTCCGTAGGAGGCTGCCCGACGCGCGCCCGGAGGCCGAGCCGCTGCCGGACGCGCGGCGCTACGAGGCGCTCGGCCGGGTGCTGGCCGCGCTGACCGGAGACGCGGAGATGCGCGACGCGTGCCGCGACCTGAGCTGGTGGCGCGCGGCGGACGAGAGCTGGCACATCGAGTGGGGCGACGGCCCGTACGCCTCGGAGGTGGCCGAGCTGCTCGTCGAGCGGGTGCGCGAGCCGGGGGGCGACGCGGGACCGTCCGGGCCGTCCCGCCTGGTCACGCCGTCCGGGCTCGTCACGCGTACGACGGCGGACCTCGACGTCATGGGCGTCGGCTTCCTGCTGCGCGCGGTCGATCCGCTCGGGCTGGAGCGCCTGCGCACGACCCCCGGGCTGTGGCGGATGGCCGCCTCGATCGCCGCCGGCGAGGAGCCGGAGGGCCGCGGCGGCGCCCGCAGGCACTGGGAGGAGCTGCTCGGCGGCTGACCGACCGGCCGCCCCTCCCGGCCGTGGTCAGAGGACGGAGTGGGCCAGCCGCGCCCGGTGGGCCTGGGGCGGCCCGAAGAGCTGGGAGTCGGAGGTCGCCCGCTTGAAGTAGCGGTGCGCCTCGTGCTCCCAGGTGACGCCGATCCCGCCGTGGACCTGGATGCTCTCGCCGGCCGCCGCCAGGTAGGCCTCGGTGCAGTACGACCCCGCGATCGCCGCGTAGACCGCCAGCTCGTCGGCGGGGGCCGCGCACGCCTGGTAGGCCGCCGAGCGGGCCGACTCCACCAGCAGCAGCACGTCGGCCAGCTTGTGCTTGACCGCCTGGAACGAGCCGATCGGGCGGCCGAACTGGTGCCGCTGCTTGGCGTACTCCACGGCCGCCTCCAGGGAGCGGGACGCGCCGCCGACCTGCTCCGCCGCGAGCGCGGCGACACCCAGGTCGCGCACCCGGTCGCGTGCCCCCGCGTCGCCGATCCGCCGGGCCTGGACGCCGTCGAAGGTCAGCTCGGCCAGCGGCCGGGTCTGGTCCATCGTGACGTGCGGCCGGCGCGCGGAGGGGATCGCCTCGACCAGGGCGTCCCCCACGTACGCGAGGACGACCTCCCCGTCCAGCGCGTACGGCGCCACGCCGTTCAGGAGGCCCCCCTCGAAGGTCAGCTCGGCCTCGTCGGGGAAGATGACGGTGGCCGTCACGGTCCCGTCCGCGATGCCGGGGAGCAGCCGCTCCTTGGCGTCCTCGTCGCCCGACTCGGTGATCGCGGACACGGCCAGGACGGCGGTGGCGAGATAGGGGAGCGGTGACAGCGCCCGGCCGATCTCCTCGCAGACGACGGCCGCCTCGGCGAGCCCGCAGCCCGCGCCGCCGTACTCCTCGGGGACGGCCATCCCGGCGACCCCGAGCTCTCCGGCGAAGCGGCGCCACACGGTCTGGTCCGCCGTGCCGGGGTGGGCCTCGAGGAAGGATCGTACGGCGACTCGCAGCTCGCGCAGTTCATCAGAAGAGGTCACGCGGGGCAGCATAACAAGCGTTTGCTTGATGTACCTGTCCTATGGAGTATTTTGTCCTGTTTTGGGATGTATATACACTGGTCATTGCCACTTTTAGATGATTTTGGGGGATCGAGTGGCTGTGGCCTTGGACAAGTTCCGGCGCCGGGTGGGGGGAGACCCGCCCGGCGACTTCGCGGACCTGGAGCGGTGGGAACGCCGCATCCAGCGCGGCATGCTGCTCGGACTCGCCATGGGCGTGGTCGCCGGAGTGCTCACCGCGCTGGGCGGCAGGTTCGCCCCCGCGCAGGTGTCCGCGGCCGCGGACCCCTACCTGTACCTGGCCGTCGTGATCCTGGCCGGCCGCCTGTCGCTCGGGTTCGGCTGGGCGCTGGTCAACTGCACCCTCACCGCGTTCGGCGTGCTGATCTCCCGGATCCTCTGCGCTGCCGTCATCGGGGGGCAGTCCCCTCTGGACGGCGGCGTGGCCGAGGCCCTCAACCGCCTGCTGTTCCTCATGGTGCTGAGCGGCCTGCTCGCGTCCGTCACCCGGCTGCGCGACGTGTGGGGCGACGTCGCGGCGGGCGGCCTCGCCCTGCTCTTCCTCGTCGACGTCGTGGACGGCTGCCTGGGCCGGATGAACGGCGCCGTGCTCCCGGTGTGGGAGTGGGCCGCCGGCGCCGCGGTCGTCCTCGGCGTGGCCTGCGCCCTGTTCCTGCGGCCCACCTTCCGGTGCCGCCTGAACGCCTCCGGGATCGCCTTCGGGGCCGCCGCCGTCTACACCCTGGCCGCCGCGCTCTAGCGTCGCGCCCTGACGCCGCGCCCCGCCGGACGACCACGTAGATCACGGTGGAGCCTGTGGATAACGATGGGCGGTGCGCGGCCCGGAGTCGATAGCCTTAGCACATCGTCTCTCATGAGATCTCCCACCACGAGCGAGGAGTAGCCGTGCTACTGCGTATGTCGAACCTGTTCCTGCGCACCCTGCGTGAGGATCCGGCGGACGCGGAAGTGCCGAGCCACAAGCTGCTCGTCCGCGCCGGCTACATCCGGCGGGTCGCGCCCGGCATCTACTCCTGGCTGCCGCTCGGCAAGATCGTCCTGGAGAACGTCACCCGCGTGGTGCGCGAGGAGATGGACCGGATGGGCGCGCAGGAGGTGCTCTTCCCCGCCCTGCTGCCCCGCGACTACTACGAGGCGACGGGCCGCTGGACCGAGTACGGCGACACGCTCTTCCGGCTGAAGGACCGCAAGGGCTCCGACTACCTCCTGGGTCCCACCCACGAGGAGATGTTCACCGACATGGTCAAGGGGGAGTACTCCTCCTACAAGGACTATCCGGTCACCCTCTACCAGATCCAGACGAAGTACCGCGACGAGGCCCGGCCTCGGGCGGGCATCCTGCGCGGACGCGAGTTCGTCATGAAGGACTCCTACTCCTTCGACCTCGACGACGACGGCCTCAAGCACTCCTACGAGCAGCACCGCGAGGCCTACATCCGCATCTTCGACCGGCTGGGCATCGACTACCGCATCTGCTTCGCCATGTCCGGCGCGATGGGCGGCTCCGCCTCCGAGGAGTTCCTCGCGCCCTGCCCGACCGGCGAGGACACCTTCGTCGCCTGCCACAACTGCGGGTACGCGGCGAACGCCGAGGCGGTCACCACGCCGGCGCCGCCCGCCGTGACGGCCGAGCAGCCCGCCCTGCGGGTCCTCGACACGCCCGACACCCCGACCATCGAGTCGCTGGTCGAGCACGTCAACGAGCACTACGGGCTCGGGATCACCGCGGCCGACACCCTCAAGAACATCGTGGTCAAGGTCCGCACACCCGGCAGCGACGAGGTCGAGGTCCTCGTCGTCGGCGTGCCCGGCGACCGCGAGGTCGACTTCAAGCGGCTGGAGGCCGCCGTCGCCCCCGGCATCCCCGAGATCTTCGAGGCCGAGGACTTCGCCAAGCACCCCGGGCTGGTCCGCGGCTACATCGGCCCGCAGGTGCTCGCCTCCCTCGGCATCACCTACCTCGTCGACCCGCGCGTCGTCGCCGGCTCCGCCTGGGTCACCGGCGCCAACGAGCCCGGCAAGCACGCGGCCCACGTCGTCGCCGGGCGCGACTTCCAGGCCGACGGCACCATCGAGGCGGCGGAGATCCGGGCCGGCGACTCCTGCCCGCGCTGCGCGCACCCGCTGTCGATCGACCGCGGCATCGAGATCGGCCACATCTTCCAGCTCGGCCGCAAGTACGCCGACGCCGCCGGGCTCGACGCCCTCGGCCCCGACGGCAAGCCGATCCGCGTCACGATGGGCTCGTACGGCGTGGGCGTCTCGCGCGCCGTCGCCGTGGTCACCGAGCAGCGGCACGACGCCCTCGGCCTGGTGTGGCCGCGGGAGATCGCGCCCGCGGACGTGCACATCGTCGGCACCGGCAAGGAGAACCAGATCGAGGTGGCGACCCAGCTCGCCGAGGAGCTCGAGGCACGCGGCCTGCGCGTCCTCGTGGACGACCGCCCCGGCGTCTCGCCCGGCGTGAAGTTCAAGGACTCCGAGCTGCTCGGCATGCCCACCGTGCTGATCATCGGCCGCGGCCTCTCGCAGGGCGTCGCCGAGCTGCGCGACCGCGCCACCGGCGCCAAGGAGGAGATCCCGCTCGCCGAGGCCGTGGACCGGGTGCTCGCCGCCTGCCGGGCCTGACACCTGCGTCCGGGCCCGTCTCCGCGGAGCAGCCGTTCTACGGTGAGACCGCGGGGACGGGCGTGGGCTCGGTCTTGACCGGCGGGGACCCCGAGGTCCTCTCGGCCGGCATCCCGGGGAACGCCCCGACCGCCGGCTGCCAGCCGTACGCGCGGGTCGCGCCCTCCTGCATCGCCTGGGCGGCGAGCCGCCGCAACGACGCGTCCCCGT
The DNA here is from genome assembly GCF_001570405.1 of Microtetraspora niveoalba. Classification (GTDB taxonomy): domain Bacteria; phylum Actinomycetota; class Actinomycetes; order Streptosporangiales; family Streptosporangiaceae; genus Microtetraspora; species Microtetraspora niveoalba. The sequence goes on from NZ_BBYM01000035.1 coordinate 88,856, forward strand.
CGGCGGCGAGCTCCAGATACGCGGTGACGACCCGCTCCTCGATCAGCGAGGCGAGTCGTACGGCGTCGGCCTGGTCCTTCACGTCGAACGGGAGCGGATAGGTCGGGCCGGGCTCGGGCGGTGTGCCGCCCCGCCGCACGATGAGCGCGCGCAGCCGGTCGCGGCGCGCCCGGTGGGCGTCGAAACCGGCGACGGCCTTCGTGTGCAGCGCGCCGGCGGTCTTCGCCCCGACCACTCCGTAGGCGTACACGGCGGCGTGCTCGGCGGCGAGCACCTTGGCGAGCGGGTCGTTCATCGCAGCCTCCCGAGCGCGACCACGTGCACGGCTTCGCAGGCGCCGACGCTGGCCAGGAGCTGGGACAGGACGGGGGAGGCCCCGGCCATCTGTCCTGGCCGGGCCGCCGCCGCGCGCCGTTCCGCGCCGCGCAGGTCGGCCAGCGAGACGGCGGCCGTCGAGGGGGACGTCGAGGGGGACGTCGAGGGGGACACGGACGGGGAGCCGGACGGAGACGGAGACCCCGACGGCGGCGGGGACGCGGGGGCGGAGGCGTCCGCGCCCTGCGGGAGCATGCGGTGAAAGGCGGCCAGATGGGCCAGGTGGCGCTGCTCGAAGGGCCGCAGCTCGGCGGCCAGATCGGTCAGGGAGAGCGCGGCACGCCGGTACAGGGCGACGGTCTGCTCCTTGTCCGCGATCAGCGACCTGAGCAACAGCGTGTCGGGATCGGGACGCGCGGGCGCCGGGGGTTCGGCGGCGGGAGGCGACGAGCAGCCCGAGACCAGCATCCCGGCGGCCGCGGCGCCCAGCAGCGAGCGCCTCGTCAGCGTCGATCCTCCGTCCACGACACAGCATCGTACGGGGGATGACGCCGTACTCGTGGCCAGGCGTCGCGCTCTTTCCGCCCCGTGGTGTCGATAGGCTGTTGGCACATTCGGCGAGGTACGCCAATTGAATCAGGCATTTGAATCAGGGAGGTCGGCATGGGCGACGATGCTCGACGCGGCCGCCTTTTGGAGCTGCTCGGCCCGGTGATCGCCGCCGAGGGGCTCGATCTGGAGGACGTGACGATCACTCCGGCGGGCAAGCGGCGGCTGGTCCGCGTGGTGGTGGACCGCGACGGCGGCGTGAGCCTCGACGACGTGGCGGAGGTCAGCCGGTCCGTCTCCAAGGAGCTTGACGAGGCCGACGTGCTGGGCGGCAGCCCGTACGTACTGGAGATCACCTCGCCCGGAGTCGACCGGCCTCTCACGGAGCCGCGCCACTGGCGGCGGGCCCGTGGCCGGCTGGTCAAGGCCGACCTGAAGGACGGCACTTCCGTCGAGGGGCGGGTGACCGGCGCGGACGAGTCCGGCGTGGAGCTGGACGGCGCGCGCCGCATCGATCTCGCGGACCTGGCGCGCGGCCGGGTCCAGGTGGAGTTCAGCCGGGCGGACGACGGCCACGGCGATGACCTCGATGAGGACATCGAGGACGAGGGCTAAGGGGGAGCCTTGTGGACATTGACATGAGCGTCCTGCGCAGCCTGGAGCGGGAGAAGGACATCTCCTTCGACCTTGTCGTCAAGGCGATCGAGGACGCGCTTCTGATCGCCTATTTCCGCACGGAGGGCGCGGCGCAGAAGGCCAGGGCGGAGCTCGACCGGACGTCCGGGCACGTGAGCATCTGGGCGGCCGAGCTGGGCGAGGGCGGCGAGGTGATCAGGGAGTACGACGACACCCCCGGCAACTTCAGCCGCATCGCCGCCACCACCGCCAAGCAGGTGATCCTTCAGCAGCTGCGCGACGCCGAGGACGAGATCAACTTCGGTGAGTTCGCCAGCCGCGAGGGCGAGCTCGTCGCCGGGATCATCCAGCAGGGCAAGGACCCGCGGGTCGTCCTGGTCGACCTCGGGAAGATCGAGGCGATCCTCCCGCACAACGAGCAGGTCCCCGGCGAGGAGTACAACCACGGCGAGCGGATCCGGTGCTACGTGGTGCAGGTGAAGAAGGGACCGAAGGGGCCGTCGGTGACGCTGTCGCGGACGCACCCCAACCTGGTGAAGAAGCTCTTCGCCCTGGAGGTGCCCGAGATCGCCGACGGCACGGTGGACATCGCCGCCATCGCCCGGGAGGCCGGCCACCGCACCAAGATCGCCGTACGCTCCCGGAAGGGCGGCGTCAACGCCAAGGGCGCCTGCATCGGCCCGATGGGGTCGCGGGTGCGCAACGTGATGACCGAGCTGCACGGCGAGAAGATCGACATCATCGACTGGTCGGAGGACCCGGCGGAGTTCGTGGGGAATGCCCTGTCGCCCGCGCGTGTTTCCCGTGTCGAGGTCGTGGACGCGGAGGCCCGCGTCGCCAGGGTGATCGTGCCGGACTACCAGCTCTCGCTGGCGATCGGCAAGGAAGGGCAGAACGCCCGTCTCGCCAACCGGCTCACCGGATGGCGCATCGACATCCGGCCGGACACCCAGGAGGCACCGGCCGATCCCGCAGATGCGTCGGCAAGGTAAGCTGGAATATGGTGGCCAAAGCGGTCCCGCTGAGAACATGCGTGGGCTGCCGGGTTCGCACGGTCAAGTCCGAGCTGCTCCGCTTGGTCGTGGTCGAGGACGTCATCGTCCCCGACCTGCGAGGACGGCTTCCTGGGCGGGGTGCTTCGCTGCATCCCGCGCTGGGCTGTCTGGAGCTCGCGATGCGTCGCCGCGCGTTCTCCCGCGCTTTTCGCACCGGGAGGACGCTCGATGCGGCGCGTCTGCGTGACTTCCTGGCGGGGCCTTGACGCTCGACGCTGACCGGGTGAATGGTTACCAATTGCTGATCTCAGAGTCGGCATGAGGTCGGAAGAAACTGTCTGTAAGGGACGCCGAGTTGATGGGCGGAGTCAGATTGCTATGAGCGCCTGATGAGCACGCGGCGATGAGTACGTCTAGGTAGCGACGGTCCGGCGGCACTGCCAGCCTCCCGGGCCGAGTTAGGGAGTGCAGTGGCGAAGGTCCGGGTTTACGAGCTCGCCAAGGAGTTCGGAGTAGAGAGCAAGGTCGTGATGGCCAAGCTCACCGAGATGGGCGAGTTCGTGCGATCGGCATCCTCGACGATCGAGGCACCGGTCGTCCGAAAGCTTACGGAGGCGTTCGGTAAGGGCGACTCCTCCAGGGGCGGCAAGTCGTCTCCCCGTCCGGCGCAGCGACCTGCGCCGAGGCCGGCCGAGGGCCAGGCCGGTGGCGCGGCGGCGCCTGTTGCCCAGTCTCCGGACGCCGGCGTCAGGCCGGTCCCCAAGCCGGGCCCGCGGCCCGCGCCCCGTCCGGTTCCGATGCCTCACCCGACGCAGCCCGCGCCCGAGGCGGCGCGGCCCGCGCCGCGTCCGCAGGCCGCACGCCCGGAGGCGCCGCGGCCCGAGGCTCCGCGTCCGGCTGCTCCGGGGCCCCGTCCGAGTGGCGCGGCTCCCAAG
>NZ_BBYM01000036.1 GCF_001570405.1 Microtetraspora niveoalba
CAATTGGTACAGCGAGGTAGATCTTTCCGTACGCCGAGGGCGATCTCGGCCGGTCCTACCCGCCCCGGCGGCGTCGTACGCCAGGTGTTCCCCGGGCCGGAACGCGCGACGCCCGCCGGTGGGACCGGCGGGCGTCCGGATGGAACGCGGCACAGCGGTCAGGGCAGCGCCGCGACCAGCTCGCCGACGGGCTTCCTGCGCCCGGTGAAGAACGGGATCTCCACCCGGGTGTGCCGCCGCGCCTCGGCGCCGCGCAGATGGCGCATGAGGTCGACGATGCGGTGCAGCTCGTCCGCCTCGAAGGCGAGCATCCACTCGAAGTCGTTCAACGCGAAGCAGGCCACGGTGTTCGCCCGCACGTCGGGGAAGTCGCGGGCCATCCTGCCGTGCTCGGCCAGCATGGTCCGGCGCTCGACGTCATCCAGGAGGTACCACTCCAGGGAGCGCACGAACGGGTAGACCGAGACGAACGCCCGCGGCTCCTCCTCCGCGAGGAAGGCCGGGATGTGCGACTTGTTGAACTCCGCCGGCCGGTGCAGCGCCATCGCCGACCAGACCGGCTCGCTGGCGCGGCCGAGCGCGGTGCGGCGGAAGCGCGAGTACACCTCCTGCAGGTCCTCGGCCGCCGGAGCGTGCCACCAGAACATGAAGTCGGCGTCGGCGCGGAACCCGGAGACGTCGTAGCACCCGCGGGTCACGACGTCCTTGCCGCCCGCCTGCGCGAGCAGCTCGTCGACCTCGTCGGCGACGCCCTCGCGGGCCTGGGGAAGCTGGTCGCGCAGCCGGAAGACCGACCACATGGTGTACCGGATCACCTGGTTGAGATCACGCGCCTTGGGACGCGGTGTGCCGTCCGTCATGCGTTCCATTCTGCCGTCTCACCCCTCCGGGTCTTCGGCCGCCCCGGCGGCGTACCGGGCGTCGCCCGCGGCGAGATGGGCCAGGATCTCGGCCGCGGCCGTACGCGCGCCGGCGGCGCACGCCGGCACCCCGACGCCGTCGTAGGCCGCGCCGCAGAGCGCGAGGCCGGGCTGGATGGCCGTCGCCGCGCGGATGCGGGCGACCCGGTCGAGATGGCCCACGTTGTACTGCGGGAGGGAGCCGCCCCAGCGGGTGACCCGGGTGTCCAGCGGGAACGCCGTGACCCCGGTGACCTCGGCCATCTCCGTCACCGCCGCGGCGACCAGGTCGGAGTCGTCCCGCTGCAGGACGTGCTCCTCCCCCAGCCGCCCGATGGAGCAGCGGACCACCACCACGCCGGGGTCGGCCTCGGCCAGGTGCGGCCACTTGATCGTGCTGAAGGTCGCGGCCTTGACCGGCCTGCCCTCGACGGGCGGCACAAGGTAGCCGCTGCCCGACGGCGCCGCGGGGAAGGCGTCCCGCGCGTACGCCAGGGTGACGATGGCCATACTCGCGTACTCGATGCCGGCCAGTTCGGCGGCCGCGCCCGGCACCTCGCGCCGCAGCAGCCGGGACGCGGCGGTCGCGGGCACGGCGAGCACGACGGCGTCGGCCTCGACGATCTCCTCGTCCCTGGTCGGGCCGGTGACGAGCCGCCAGCCGCCCGGGACGCGGATCAGCTCGCGCACCGTCACGCCCGTCCTGATGTCGGCCCCGGACGCCTTGGCGACCGCCTCCGGAAGGCTGCCCATGCCGCTCTTGAGCGTGGCGAAGACCGGCCCCGCGTCCTTGGGAGCCGCCGCGACGATGTCGGCGACGGCCTTCGTCAGGGAACGTTCCGTACGCGCGACGGCCGCGATCTGCGGCATGGTCGCCCGGAGGGACAACATCTCCGAACGGCCTGCGTAGACGCCGCCGAGCAGCGGCTCGACCAGCCGGTCGACGACCTCGCCGCCCATGCGGGCCCGGATGTAGGCCGCCACCGAGACATCCGTGGTGGCCGGGCTCGCGGGGAGGACCCGGTCGAGCGCGGCGCGGGCCAGCCCCGCGGGCGAGAGGACGCGCGAGGCGGCGAGCGCGGCCAGGTCGGACGGCACGCCCATCACCTGGCCCGCGGGCAGCGGGCGGAGCGCGCCCCGCGACAGGATCGACGCGTGCGTCGTGCCCGGATGCACGAGCATGTCCTCGAGGCCGGCCAGCCGGGCCAGCTCCCTGCCCTCGGGCCGGCGGGCCAGCATCGCCTCGGCCCCGGCGTCGACCTCCAGGCCGGCCACCTCCGAGGCGTACAGCTTGCCGCCGATCCGCGGCGCCCCTTCCAGAACGGTGATCCGGATCTCGCGTGCGGCGCCGCGCCGGAGGTGGAGGGCGGCGGCGAGGCCGGCGATGCCACCGCCGACGACCACGACATGGCGCGGAGCTGGGGTTCCTTCCATAGCCGTCAAAGCTACCGCTCAGGGGGCGCGGCTCCGGAACCGGCGTGACCGCGCGTCGCGGGCCGGAACGGGTGCCGGCGCGACCGCGGAACGTCCGCGATCACCGCGCCGCCGCCCCGGCGCCCCCGCTGCGCCCCGTGACCGTGCGGTGCGGAACCCGTGACAGGACCGTGACGCCGGTCGCCGAACCCGCCCTGTCACCGCCCCGTCTTCCGGATATGACCAGATTCCGGTACGGAACGGCCGTCGTCGTCGCGGCGGCCTTCCTGATCGCCGGCTGCGGAGCGAGCGATGGCGGCTCCTCCTCGGCCGTGGCCCGTGACGAGGCCGCCTCCGCCCCCGAGTTCGCCCGCCCGGCCACCGCCGCCACCGCCGCCGCCGGCGGCGGGGCCGGCGCCGACTCCATCGGCGAGGCGGACCGCGCCCCCCAGAAGGCGAAGATCGTGTCCGACGACCGGGCGGTGATCTACACGGCCGAGCTGACCGTCCGCGTCAAGGACGTCGCCGCGGCGTCCGACCAGGCCAAGCAGATCGTGACCGGCGCGGGTGGCTACGTGTCCGAGGAGCGGAGCGACTCCTACTCCCGGCGGGACCAGGCGGTCGTCACCTTCAAGATCCCCCCGGCCCGGTACCCCGACGTGCTCACCCGGCTCGGCCGCGACCTCGGCAAGCGCGAGTCGCTGCACCAGGGCGCGCAGGACGTCACCGAGGAGGTCGCCGACGTCGCCAGCCGGGTGAAGTCGGCGGAGTCCGCGCTCAACCAGTTCCGTACGCTGCTGCGCAAGGCGGAGAAGATCGGCGAGATCCTGGAGATCGAGCGGGAGATCTCCAACCGCGAGGCCGAGCTGGAGGCGCTCCAGGCGCGGCAGAAGGCGCTCGCCGCCCAGACCGGCATGGCGACGGTCACCCTCAGCCTGGCCGGGCCCGCCGCCGTGATCGCCAAGCCGGAGCCGAAGGAGACCGGGTTCCTCGCCGGCCTCCACGCCGGCTGGAAGGCGCTGGTGGGGTCGGTCGAGATCGGCCTCGTCGTGCTGGGCGCGCTGCTGCCCTGGCTCGTCCTGGGCGCCGTCATCGGCCTGCCCTTCATCGCGATCGTCCGCCGCCGCGCCCGCCGTACGGCGTCGCGGGAGCGGCCGCTCCCGGAGCCGGAGCGGGCCCCCGCTGAGCGGGAGCGGGACGAGCCCCGGGGCGGGACCCGGGACGAGCCCCAGGACGAGGCCGGGCCCTCCGCCTAGCGGGCGGAGGCCTCGTGGACGAAGTCGGCAAGCCTCGCGAGCTGGTCGGGGTCCGTGGACGGCAGGACGCCGTGGCCGAGGTTGAAGACGTGCCCCTCGGCCACCCGTCCGCGCTCCAGGACGTCGCGGGCGCGGGTCTCGACGACCTCCCAGGGGGCGAGCAGGACGGCGGGGTCGAGGTTGCCCTGGAGCGCCTTGCCCGCGCCGACGCGCAGCGCGGCGTCGTCGAGCGGCACCCGCCAGTCGACGCCGACGACGTCGGCCCCCGCCTCCCCCATCAGGCCGAGCAGCTCGCCCGTGCCGACGCCGAAGTGGATGCGCGGCACGCCGAGGTCGGCCAGGCCCGCGAAGATCCTGCCGGTGTGCGGCAGCACGTACGACCGGTAGTCGGCCGGGGCGACCGCGCCGACCCACGAGTCGAAGAGCTGGATCGCGGAGGCTCCCGCGGCCACCTGGAGGCGCAGGAAGGCCAGCGTGATCGTGGTGAGCCGGTCCATCAGCTCGTGCCACAGATCGGGCTCGCCGTACATCATCGCCTTGGTGCGGTCGTGGTTCTTCGACGGCCCGCCCTCGATGAGGTACGACGCGAGCGTGAACGGGCCGCCCGCGAACCCGATGAGCGGAACGCGGTCGAGCTCCTTCACCAGCGCCTCGATGGACTCGGTGACGTACGGCACGTCGCCCGGTTCGAGCGGCCGCAGGGCGGCGACGCCCGCGGCGTCCCGGACGGGGCTGCCCACCACGGGCCCGACCCCGGGCACGATGTCGAGATCGACGCCGATGGCCTTGAGCGGGACGACGATGTCGCTGAAGAAGATCGCGGCGTCCGTGGAGTACCGCCGGACCGGCTGCATCGTGATCTCGACGACGAGGTCCGGCGTCGCGCAGGCGGCGAGCATCGAGGTGCCCTCGCGCACCCGGCGGTACTCCGGAAGCGACCGCCCGGCCTGGCGCATGAACCAGACGGGCGTGTGCGGGACGGGCTCGCGGCGGCAGGCGCGGAGGAAGGCTGAGTCGGCAAGATGGGCAGTCACGGTCCCAGCGTCCCATGTCACGGCGCCGGTCCACGCACCGGTCGGGCGTGCCGGAGGTACACTCCGCGCCAAGCATCGGTAAGGTGAAACTCTCCGCTTCACGAGGTTCGCCTCACCGCTCGGCAAAGTGTTCGCAATCGGGGTTCCAGCATCGATTCCAATGCCACTTTCGAGACACGCCGAGCGCGTTGCGGGGAAATGTCGGCGGGACATGTCAACGTCGGAGCAGTCCCGATCACTCGGGACACGACCGTGGATCCGACGAGAGGCCCCGGAGCGATGACGTCGATGTGGAGTTCCCCCGAACACCGCACTGAGCACTGTGCCGGTTGCGGCGCCGAGCGCGCGTTCGAACGGCCGCCCTGCCCCGACGCTCACGACGACCGTCCCGAACGGGTGTGCACGACCTGCGGATTCGCCCTGTTGCTTGCGACGGCCTCGGTTTGATCGGTACGTATGCCCCCCACAGCCATCCCCCTGCTTCGCGCACTCCCGAATCCGGCCTACGCTTCGGCTATGACCCTCGGTGACGCACCCGTGCCTCCGGCCGCCTTCCGGCGGGCGCTGGAGACGTTGCGGCCCGCCAAGGTCAGGCCGGAGATCGAGCTGGAGGACATCCCCGCGCCGCAGCGCCTCGCGCCCTACTCCGGTGCCGTCGGGGCCTCCGTCTACCGGGACGACGACGAGCTCGCCGTCGGCCGGCTGATCATGCTGTTCGATCCGGACGGCCAGCGCGGCTGGGAGGGGCGCTTCCGCCTGGTCGCGTACGTCCGGGCCGACATGGAGCCGGAGATCACGACCGACCCGCTGCTCGGCCCCGTGGCCTGGAGCTGGCTCACCGAGTCGCTCGACGCGCACGGCGCGGCCTACGCCGCGGCCGGCGGCACGGTGACCCGGGCGGTCTCGGAGGGCTTCGGGAACAAGTCCGGCGATCCGGTCACCACCGAGCTGGAGTTGCGGGCCTCCTGGTCCCCCCTGGAGGAGGACCTGTCCGCGCATGCCGCCGCCTGGTGCGACCTGATGTGCCTCGCGGCCGGCATCCCACCCCTTCCACCCGATGTCGCGGCGCTGCGGCTCCGCCCGGCGCGCCGTGACGATCCGAAAGCCCCGTAACTCGTGATCGAACCTGAAGTTCAGCTCTTGTTGGAGCCGCGTGAAGGAATCCCGCCCGTCATCGAGGACGCCTCCGCACTGGCGGCGGTCGTACGCGCCTTCGCCGCCGGCAGCGGCCCGGTCGCGGTGGACGCCGAGCGCGCCTCCGGCTACCGCTACAGCGGCCGCGCCTACCTCGTGCAACTACGCCGTGCCGGGTCGGGCACGGCGCTGATCGACCCGGTGGCCTGTCCCGACCTGACCGCCCTGGACGAGGCCCTCGCCGAGGGCGAGATCGTCCTGCACGCCGCCACCCAGGACCTGCCGTGCCTGACGGAGCTGGGTTTCCGGCCGCGCAAGCTCTTCGACACCGAGCTGGCGGGCCGGCTGCTCGGCTACGAGCGGGTGGGCCTCGGCACGATGGTCGAGGTCGTGCTGGGGCTGCGGCTGGAGAAGGGCCACTCGGCGGCCGACTGGTCGAACCGCCCCCTCCCGGAGGACTGGCTCCGCTACGCCGCGCTGGACGTCGAGGTGCTGATCGAGCTCAGGGACGCGCTGTTCACCGAGCTCGCCTCCAGCGGAAAGCTGGAGTGGGCGCTGGAGGAGTTCTCCTCGATCCTCGCCGCGCCGACCGCCCCTCCGCGCAACGACCCCTGGCGGCGCACCTCGGGCATCCATCGAGTGCGGTCGTTGCGCGGCCTCGCCGTGGTCCGCGAGCTGTGGACGCTGCGCGACGAGATCGCCCGCGAGATCGACCTCGCGCCCGGCCGGGTGCTCCCGGACTCCGCGATCGTGCAGGCCGCGCTGGATCTGCCGCGCACCACGAAGGCGCTCACCGAGATCGCCCCGTTCACCGGCAGGAGCGCGCGCCGTCACCTGCGCGGCTGGCTCGCCTCGGTCACCCGGGGCAGGACGATGCCGGACGCCGAGCTGCCCCAGCCGATGGGGCCGGGCGACGGCCCGCCTCCGGCCAACCGGTGGGCGGACCGCGACCCGGCGGCGGCGCGGCGGCTGGCCGCCGCGCGGGCGGTGGTCGCGGCGCTCGCCGACGAGCACCGGATGCCGACGGAGAACCTGCTGCAGCCGGACGCGGTGCGGCGGCTCACCTGGGAGCCGCCCGCCGACCTGTCGGAGGAGTCGATCGCGGCGCGGCTCGGCGAGCTGGGCGCCCGGCGGTGGCAGATCGGCCTGACGGCCGTCCCGATGGCGAAGGCGCTCCAGCGGCTGGACGCCAGGAGCACCGCCTGACCCTCGTCCGCCTTCCGTGCGGGAGACGCCGGGCGGCGGCCGCCGATGGTGGCCGGCGCCCGGCGTCCCGCCTCAGAAGGCGCTCCGCCGTGCGGGGAGGTCGATGACGCCGAAGGCGGCGAGCAGGCCGGCCACGACCAGGACGGCGATGAGGACCCACGCGACGGGATGCCCGAGGTTGAGCGTCCAGGACGCCCCGATCCGGGCGTGGAGCAGGATCGCGGGGTCGCGGCGGTTCACGTAGACGGTTCCGGCGAGGAACCAGTGCCGGTCGTCGTCGCGCTGCGTGACGCCGGAGTCCTCGTCCTCCTCTCCCGGGAGGGCGGGCAGGCGGTGCCCCGCGTGGCCCACCCGGCTCTCCCACACCAGCCAGGCGACGGCCAGGGCGACGAGCGGCAGGTACGTGACGGCGGTCCAGAACGCCGAGGGGGCGACGAGCGTCCAGAGCTGGAGCGCCGAGACGAACAGGCCAAGGTTGAGGCAGGCCGCGCCGAGCACCGACATCCGGGCGACGCCGCGCAGGTAGACGCGGTACCTGCGGGCCGATCCCACGGGACGCGCGGCGTCGAGGTCGGGGCGGGCGCGCAGCAGGAGCAGCGTCATGGCCGGGATCAGCAGGGTGATCGCGAGCTGGTACAGCACGGGCGTGAACGCGGCCGCCGCGGTGGCGGGTTCCCGCCGGGCGGCGTCGACGCCGAAGCCGGGGAAGCCCGGCAGCGTGGCGGGCAGGTCGCCGTAGCGCCACCAGCCGACGGCCGCGGTGAGGAGCAGGACCGCCGCGGCCGGCAGCGTCCAGGACCAGGGCAGCCGGACCGGGTCGGTCCGGAAGGTGGTGTCCACGGTGACGCCCTGGCGCCGCTCGTCGCTCCACCCGCCGGCCAGCTTGGCCGCGCGCAGCCGGCGGGCGGCCCGCCAGTACAGCAGCAGGTCCGCCACGACGAGGGCCGTGACCGTCGCGCCGACGACGGTCGCGTCCCCTCCAGCCGCGAGGAGCGGCGCGGAGACGAGCGCGGCGCAGACGCCGGCGGCGAGTGCCAGCCTCGCGTAGGCGCGCCGCTGGGCGATCACGGCCGGGTCGGCGGACCTGGCGTGTGACAGGCGCACGCCGAACGGCGTCGTGGGCCCGGCCATCGCGGGCAGGGCCAGCATCAGGCAGGTGGCCAGCACGACCGCGGCCAGGTCCGCGGCGATCAGCGGTGTCATCGCGTCGTCCTTTCTTCGGCGCGGAACCCCGACAACATCGCGGCGCACCGCCGTACGACGTCGTCGCCGCCGAGGCCGTGGACGGTGGCCTCCGCGAGCAGCACGCGCATCCTGTCCTCCCAGTCGTCGGTGAAGCCGGGCTCGGGCGGCCCGGAGCGCGGATCGCGCCGGATCACCGCGCCGCTCTTGCGGTTGACGCGGATGACCCCCTCCTGGCGGAGCAGGTCGTACGCCTTGTTCACGGTGTGGAAGTTGATCCCGAAGTCGGCGGCGAGCTGACGCGTGGACGGCAGCGGGTCGCCCTCCTCCGCCTCTCCGCGGGCGATCGCCTCCACGATCCGGTCCCTGATCTGCTGGTAGATCGGGACCTCGCTGTCGAGATCGAGCGTCAGGTTCACACCTAGGAGCATAGCTGATATACAACTTATAGAACAGATACACCTGATGTGTCAGAAGGAGGGCGGAATGATCCGGATGAAGACCCGCGGCGGCGTGCCGGCGGCGCGGTCATGGGACATCGAGGTGCGCGGCCTGACCAAGACCTTCGGCACCGTGGAGGCGGTCGCCGACCTCGGCTTCACCGTCGCCCCGGGCACGGTGACCGCGTTCCTCGGCCCGAACGGCTCGGGCAAGACGACCACCATGCGCATGCTGCTCGGCCTGGTCACGCCGACCTCGGGCCACGCCACGATCGGCGGGCTGCGCTACGCGGAGCTGCCCCGCCCGGCCGCGACGGTCGGGGCCGTGCTGGACACGTCGGGGTTCCACCCCGACCACACCGCCCGCGACCACCTCGGCGTGTACGCCCGCCTGGGCGGCTTCGCCCCGTCGCGGGTGCGCGAGGTCATGGACCTGGTCGGGGTGACGCCGTTCGCCGGACGCAGGACCCGCGCCCTGTCCACCGGCATGCGGCGGCGGCTGCACCTGGCGACGGCGCTGCTCGGCGACCCCCGCGTGCTGCTGCTGGACGAGCCCGGCAACGGCCTGGACCCCGAGGGCATCGCGTGGCTGCGCCGCTTCCTGCGCGAGCTCGCCGCCGAGGGCCGCACGATCCTGGTCTCCAGCCACGTCCTCAGCGAGGTGGAGCAGATGGCCGAGCACGCCGTCATGATCCGCGGCGGGCGGCTGGTCGCGGCCGGCGCGGTCACCGACCTGTACGGCGAGGCCGCCGTGCGGGTCCGCTCCCCGCAGGCCGGGCCGCTGACCGCCGCCCTGCTGGCCGCCCACCCCGGCGCGGTCCGCGTGGAGACGGTGGAGCCGGACACGCTGCGCGTCCACGGCCTGAGCACGGCCGCGATCGCCGCCGAGGCGACGGCGCGCGGCGTTCCGCTGCACGAGATCACCCCCGAGCGGCCCACGCTCGAACACGCCTTCCTCCAGCTCACCGGAAACAACCAGGGAGACACCCGATGACCGCGCTCGTCTGGGCGGAGCTGCGCCGCCTGGCCGCCACCAGGCTCCCGATGTGGGGAGCGCTCGCCGCGACCGGCAGCGGCGGCTTCGTCGGCCTGCTCGCCCTCATCGGCCCGGAGAACTTCGATCCGCCGATGCCCGGGCTGGAGACGGACGCGAGCGTGCGCGTGCTGCTCGGGCTGCTCGGCCTGTGCGCGTTCGTCCCCGCCCTGCTCGGCACGACCGCCGTGGCCTCCGAGTACCGCCACCGGACGATCACCACGACGGCGCTGTTCGCCCCCAGGCGGTGGACCGCGCTGGCCGCCAAGCTGGCGGCGTACACGATCGCCGGGCTCGCCTACGGGCTGATCGCCGTCACCGTGGCGGGAGCGGCCCTGTTCGGGGCGGCCGCGGTCAAGGGCGTCACGCTCGGCCTGCCCGCCGCCACGGTGCTGGCGCTCCTGGCCAGGATCGCGGTGACGATGGCCGTCTACACGCTGGTCGGCGTGGCGGTCGGCGCCCTGATCCCCAACCAGGTGGCCGCGGCGGCGGTGCTCGGCGCCTACTTCTACATGATCGAGACGGCGCTCCTGCTCATCCCCGGCGTCAAGGAGCTCTATCCCTACCTGCCCGGCGGCGCGACGGCGGCGCTCACCGGGTTCACCTTCCTGACCGAGGCGCTCGCGGAGCAGACGGGCGGGGGCGCCGCCTCGCTGCTGTCCGCCCCGCTCGGCGCCGCCGTGCTGGTCGGGTACGCGCTGGCGGCCGCCGTGATCGCCGTGGTCGCCCCCCTGCGGCGCGACATCACCTGACCCGCGGTGCGCCCGAACGAGATCCCGGGAGATATCCGCGTTTTGGCCCACGAACGCGTGCGGTAACGGCATCATTACGAGATGTCCGCCCTGACACCGCGGCATCGTCCCGCCCCCGACGGGCTGCCCGCGTCCCCCGGATCCGCACGGCTCATCCTCCTGCGCGAGCGGGCGACCGGAGCGCGGCGCGCCGCGCTCCTCGTTCTCGGGATCTCGACGACCCTGCTCGTCGCCGTCCAGCTCCTCGCGGAGCGGGCGGAGACCGGCCGGGCCGCGGCGCCGTACGCGGTGGCGGCGCTCGCGGTGCTCCTCGTGGCGCTGCCCGCGCTGACCGCCAGCCAGGTGTTGTGGGGCATCCGCGAGCAGGAGGCGAGGGTCGGCGAACGCGAGGTCTTCGCGACCAGGAGCCGGCCGGACGCCAGACGCCTGCTGGCGCGGCTGGCGGTGGCGGTCTGCTGGGCGGTGGTGGTGCTGCTGGGGCTCACCGTGCCCCGCCTGTTCACCGACGCCGGCATGTACGGCGCGGCGGACCGGCTGGCGGGCGCGGCCGAGACGCTGGCGATGACCTGTTACATGAGCGGGATGGCGTTCCTGCTGTGGTGGGGCAGGGACGTGATCGTGGCGGCGGCGCGGAGGCAGCCGCCGCCGGACCCGTGGGACGACGCCGTGCCGTCCCGGCCGCGGCGGCGGTGGCGATGGCCGCCGGGCGCGGCGGCGGTCGCGCTGGTCCTCGCGCTGGTCGGCGCCCGCGCGCACCTGTGGGCCCCGGACACCGTGACGGTGCTGGCCCTGGCGGCGGCGGCGCTGGCGGCCTGCGTCGTGGCCGTACGCCGCGGGCCGGGCCGGGCACCCCGCTCCGGGGAGTAGTTACCGATAAGTAGCATTGGTTCGAGAAGCTACCGATCAGTAGGAGCGAACCTCGTGCCTGCGTCCCGTGAAGTCGTCTTCGTCGACGGCGTGCGCACGCCTTTCGGCAGGTCGGGCCCCAAGGGCCTGTACGCCGAGACGCGTGCCGACGACATGGTTGTCCGCGTCATCCGCGAGCTCATGCGCCGCAACCCCGGCCTCCCGCCCGAGCGGGTGGACGAGGTGGCCATCGCGGCCACCACCCAGATCGGCGACCAGGGCCTGACCATCGGCCGCTCGGCCGCGGTGCTGGCCGGCCTGCCCAAGTCCGTCCCCGGCTACGCCATCGACCGGATGTGCGCGGGCGCGATGACCGCCGTCACGACCGTGGCGGGCGGCATCTCGTTCGGCGCGTACGACGTCGCCATCGCCGGCGGCGTCGAGCACATGGGCCGCCACCCGATGGGCGAGGGCGTCGACCCCAACCCCCGGTTCCTGTCCGAGCGACTGGTGGACGGCTCGGCCCTGATCATGGGCATGACCGCGGAGAACCTGCACGACCGCTACCCGTCCATCACCAAGGACCGCGCCGACGCGTTCGCCGTCGCGTCCCAGGAGAAGGCGGCCAAGGCGTACGCCGACGGCAGGATCCAGCCGGACCTGGTCCCGATGGCGGCGCGCAAGGCGGCCGAGGGCTGGGGCCTGGCCACCGCCGACGAGGCGCCGCGGCCCGGCACGACCATGGATGCGCTGCGCGCCCTGAAGACCCCGTTCCGGCCGCACGGCCGGGTCACCGCCGGGAACGCCTCGGGCATCAACGACGGCGCGACCGGCTGCGTCGTCGCCGCCCGCGAGGTCGCCGACGAGCTGGGGCTGCCCGCGCGGATGCGGCTGGTCTCCTACGCGTTCGCGGGCGTCGACCCCGAGGTCATGGGCGTCGGCCCGATCCCGTCGACCGAGCGCGCGCTGCGCCTGGCCGGGCTGTCCATCGACGACATCGGCCTCTTCGAGATCAACGAGGCGTTCGCCGTGCAGGTGCTCGCGTTCCTTGAGCACTTCGGCATCGCCGACGACGACCCCCGGGTGAACCCGTACGGCGGCGCGATCGCCTTCGGCCACCCCCTCGCGTCCTCCGGCGTACGGCTCATGATCCAGCTCTCGCGCGAGTTCGCCGAGCGGCCGGACGTCCGGTACGGCATCACCACGATGTGCGTCGGCATGGGCATGGGCGGCACGGTCATCTGGGAGAACCTCGCATGAGCGACATCGAGACGTACAAGAGCCTGCTGGCGGGCAAGGACACCGGCGAGGTCGTCACCCGGGCCCTGGTCCGCGACGTCGACCTGCCGTACGGCGCGGGCACCATGGCGCTGATCACGCTGGACAACGGGCTCGACCACACCAAGCCCAACACGTTCGGGCCGCAGGGGCTGCTCGCGCTGAACGACGCCCTGGACACGATCGAGGCGCGCGGCGACCTCGCGGCGGTCGGCGTCACCGGCAAGCCGTTCATCTTCGCGGTCGGCGCCGACCTCAAGGGCGCGGCGGCGGTGGCCACGCGCGAGGAGGCCCACGCGATCGGCGCGCTCGGCCACCACGTCTTCCGGCGTCTCGGCGAGCTGGGCATGCCGACGTTCGCGTTCGTGAACGGCGCGGCCATGGGCGGCGGGCTGGAGATCGCGCTGCACTGCTCGTACCGGACGGTGTCGTCCGGGGTGCCCGCCATCGCGCTGCCCGAGTGCTTCCTCGGCCTGGTGCCCGGCTGGGGCGGCACCCAGCTCCTCCCCCGGCTGATCGGCCCGGAGAAGGCCATCAGGCTGATCATCGAGAACCCGCTCTCGCAGAACCGCATGATCAAGGGGCCGGACGCGTACGCGCTGGGCGTCGCGGACGCGATGTTCGAGCCGGCCGACTTCCTCGAGGAGTCGCTGCGCTGGGCGGCCCGGGTGCTGCGCGGCGAGGAGACCGTGGCCCGCGCGCCGTACGAGGGGGACTGGGACAAGGCGGTCGCCGACGCGCGCTTCCTGGTGGACATGAAGCTGCGCGGCGCCTCCCCCGCGCCCTACCGCGCGCTCGACCTGGTCGCGCTGGCGAAGACCGCCTCCCGGGACGAGGGTTTCGCCGCCGAGGACGAGGCGCTCGCCGACCTGCTGATGGGCGACGAGCTGCGCGCCGGGCTGTACGCGTTCGACCTGGTGCAGCGGCGGGCCAAGAAGCCGGCCGGCGCGCCGGACCGGTCCCTCGCCCGCAAGGTCACCAAGGTCGGCGTGGTGGGCGCCGGGCTGATGGCCTCGCAGCTCGCGCTGCTGTTCGCGCGGCGGCTGGAGGTGCCGGTCGTGCTGACCGACCTCGACCAGGCCCGGCTCGACAAGGGTGTGGGCTACGTCCACGCCGAGGTGGACAAGCTGCTCGCCAAGGGCCGGGTCTCGGCCGACCAGGCGGGCCGGATCAAGGCGCTGGTGACGGGGTCGCTGTCCAAGGACGCGTTCGGGGACGCCGACTTCGTGATCGAGGCGGTCTTCGAGGACCTCGACGTGAAGCGCAAGGTGCTGGCCGAGGTCGAGGCGGTCGTCTCGGACGAGTGCGTGCTGGCCACCAACACCTCCTCGTTGTCGATCACCGCGATGGCCTCCGGGCTGCGGCGTCCGGAGCGGGTCGTCGGCTTCCACTTCTTCAACCCGGTGGCGGTGATGCCGCTCCTGGAGATCGTCAGGGGCGAGGCGACGGACGACGCGACGCTCGCCACCGCCTTCTCCGTCGCCAAGACGCTGAAGAAGTCGTCCGTGCTCGTCAAGGACGCCCCCGCGTTCGTGGTGAACCGGCTGCTGACCCGGTTCATGGGCGAGGTCATCGCGTCCGTCGACGAGGGCACCCCGCTGGAGGTCGCCGACCACGCGCTGGACGGCCTCGGCCTGCCCATGACGCCGTTCACGCTGCTCCAGCTCGTCGGCCCGGCCGTGGCGCTGCACGTGGCCGAGACCATGCACACCGCCTTCCCGGACCGGTTCGGCGTGTCGGCCAACCTGGCCGCGCTCGTCTCCGCGGGCAAGCCCGGCGTGTACGGCGCCGACCTCCGGATCGACCCGGAGGCGCGGGCCTTCTTCGAGGGCGGCACGTCGCCGTCCACCGGCGAGGAGGTGCGGCTGCGCGCGCTGCGGGCGCTCGCCGAGGAGATCCGCCTGATGCTCGACGAGGGCGTCGTCGCGGCGGCCCAGGACATCGACCTGTGCATGATCCTCGGCGCGGGCTGGCCGTTCCACACCGGCGGCATCACGCCGTACCTGGACCGTGAGGGCATCTCGGAGGCGGTGACCGGGGCGCGGTTCCTCACCCCCGGCGTGGCCTCCGTCCCCGCCTGATCGGCCTCGGACGTCGTCCGCCCGGGGGCATGGGGGTGGCTCCGGGCGGGCGGCCCGCCCGGTCCCGCCGGTTTCCGGCGGGACCGGGCGATCTCATCCCTCGGTCAGCACTCGCCTTCGCCGGCGGGTTCCGTGCGGTGCCGGTCGGGCCCGAGGCGGTGCCGGCGGCCCTGGTCGGTGCCGGGCGGCATCGGCTCGGCGTTCGAGGCCACCGCGTCCTGCTCGCCGGGGGCGCCCTGCCGGCGGCCGTCACCGGGCCCCCGCTCCCCGTCCGAGGGGTCGCCGGTCAGCCGGGCCCTGCTGTGGCGGGCGCCGTACGCGAAGTAGAGCACGATTCCGGCGATCATCCATACGACGAACCGCAGCCAGGTCTCCACCGGCAGGTTGAGCATCAGGTACAGGCAGGCCAGCACGGACAGGATCGGCAACACCGGGACCCAGGGCGCGCGGAAGGCGCGGGGCAGGTCGGGCCGGGTCCTCCGCAGGATGATCACGCCGATCGACACGACCACGAACGCGAAGAGCGTCCCGATGTTGACCAGCTCGGCGATCGCGGCCAGCGGGATCAGCGCCGCGAGGACCGCCACCACCACCCCGATCACGATCGTGATCACGTACGGCGTGTGGAACCGGGGGTGGACGCGGGCGAGCCCGCGCGGCAGCAGGTTGTCGCGGCACATGGCGAAGAACACCCGGCTCTGGCCGAGCATGAGGATCATCACCACGGTGGTGAGCCCGGCGATGCCGCCCAGGCTGATCACCGTGGCCAGCCATGACTGCCCGACCGCGAGGAACGCGTCTGCGAGCGGCGCGGACTCGCTCAGCTGCGTGTACGGCTGCATGCCGACGACCACCAGGGAGACCGCGACGTACAGGATCGTGCAGATCGCGAGGGAGGCGAGGATGCCGATCGGCAGGTTGCGCTGCGGCTCGCGGGTCTCCTCGGCGGCGGTGGCGACCACGTCGAACCCGATGTAGGCGAAGAAGACGAGCGCGGCGGCGGTGAAGATGCCGAAGACGCCGAAGGCGACCGGCGTGACCCCGAACAGCACCTGGATGAGCGGCGAGGCGAGCCCTCCCCTGGTCTCGATCTCCCGCGCCGGGGGGATGAACGGCTGGTAGTTCTCCGCCTTGAGGAAGAACAGGCCGGCCACGATGACGAGCAGCACCACGCTGATCTTGATGGTGACCATGGCGGCGTTGAAGCGGGCCGAGGTCTTGATGCCCACCACCAGGATGGCGGTGAGCAGCAGCACGATGGCCGCCGCGGGGACGTTCACCACGGCGGTGTCCCCGGCGATGAACGGGGGCAGGTCGATGCCGACGCTGCGCAGCAGCGACGTGAAGTAGCCCGACCAGCCGGAGGCGACCACGGCGGCGGCGAGGGAGAGTTCGAGCGCCAGGTCCCAGCCGATGATCCAGGCGGGGAACTCGCCGATCGTCGCGTACGCGAAGGTGTAGGCGGAGCCGGCGACCGGGACGGTGGCGGCGAACTCCGCGTAGCACAGGGCGGCCAGGCCGCAGGCGACCGCCGCCGCGATGAAGGAGAGCGCCACGGCGGGGCCGGCCGTGGTCTTGGCGGCGACGCCGGTGAGCACGAAGATGCCGGTGCCGATGATGACACCGATGCCGAAGACGGTCAGGTCGAAGGCGTTCAGGGTGCGAACGAGCCGGTAACGCCCACCTTGAGTGTCTTCGATCGACTGCTCGATGGACTTTGTCCGAAAAATCGTCTTCCGGCTCATGCACGGCCCCCGATCTGGCGATGACCTGCAAGGTTCCCGGAAACGCGCGGTTCACGCGCGCTCCCGGGACAGGGGTCACACCTTGCGGGCGCCCGGGACCGGCGTCAGACCTGGCCGGCCGGGTCGTCCTCCAGGACGGGCGAGCGCCGCGCCACCGCCTCGGTGATCTCCCGGGCGAGGTCCTGGGCGGTGAGGCCGATCTCGGAGAGGATCTTGGGCCGCTTCGCGTGGTCGAGGAACCGCTGCGGGATGCCGTACGTGCGCACCGGCACGTCGACGTCGGCGTCGCGCAGCGTCCGGGCGACCGCGTCGCCCACGCCGCCGACCCGGCCGTTGTCCTCGACGACGACCACGAGCTTGTGCTCGGCGGCGACCGGGACCAGCGCCTCGTCGAGCGGCTTCACCCAGCGTGGGTCGACCACGGTGGCCGAGATGCCCTGGGCGTCGAGCAGCGTGGCGGCGTCGAGGCACGTCTCCGCCATCGACCCGACGGCCACCAGGAGCACGTCGGGCTCTCCGGAGCGCAGCACGTCCATCCCGCCGATCTTGCCGACGGCCTCGATGTCGTCGGCGACCGCGCCCTTGGGGTAGCGGACCACGGATGGGCCGTCCTCGATCGCGACGGCCTCGCCGAGCAGCTCGCGCAGCCGTACGGCGTCGCGGGGCGCGGCGACCGACAGGCCGGGGACGACCTGGAGGATCGACAGGTCCCACATGCCGTTGTGGCTCGCGCCGTCGTCGCCGGTGACACCGGAGCGGTCGAGCGTGACGACGACGGGCAGCCGGTGCAGGGCGACGTCCATCAGGAGCTGGTCGAAGGCCCGGTTGAGGAAGGTGGCGTAGAGCGCGACCACGGGGCGCAGGCCGCCCATCGCGAGCCCGGCGGCGGAGGTGAGCGCGTGCTGCTCGGCGATGCCGACGTCGTAGATGCGGTCGGGGTAGGCGTCGGCGAACGGGGCCAGTCCGACGGGGTGCAGCATCGCCGCGGTGATCGCGACGACGTCCTCGCGCCGGGCGCCGAGCCGGACGATCTCCTCGCTGAACACGTCGGTCCAGCTCCGCGGCTTCTTCCGCTCCTCGCCGGTGACCGGGTCGAACGGGCCGGGGCCGTGGAAGCAGTCCTCGTCGTGGTTCTCGGCGGGCTGGTAGCCCTGGCCCTTGCGGGTGAGGACGTGCACGATGACGGGCCCGCCGAAGCCCTTGGCCCTGCTCAGCGCGGCCTCCAGGGCCTCCTGGTCGTGGCCGTCGATCGGGCCGACGTACTTCAGGCCGAGGTCCTCGAACATCACCTGCGGGGCGAGGATGTCCTTGATGCCCTTCTTGACGCCGTGCAGGGCGTCGTAGAACGGCGCTCCGACCACGGGCACCTTGGCCAGGTTCTCCTTGACGAACTCCAGCGCGTCCTCGTACTTCTGCGTCATCCGCAGGGAGGCCAGGTGCGAGGCGAGGCCGCCGATGGTCGGCGAGTAGGAGCGGCCGTTGTCGTTGACGACGATGATCAGCGGGAGGTCCTTGCGCCCCGCGATGTTGTTGAGCGCCTCCCAGGCCATGCCGCCGGTCAGCGCGCCGTCGCCGATGACCGCGACGACCGTGCGGCCGGTCTCGCCGCGCAGCGTGAACGCCTTGGCGAGGCCGTCGGCGTAGGAGAGGGCGGTGGAGGCGTGCGAGTTCTCGATCAGGTCGTGCTCGGACTCGGCCCGGCTCGGATATCCCGACAGGCCGCCCTCCTGGCGCAGCGTGCCGAAGTCGCCGGCCCGGCCGGTGAGCATCTTGTGCACGTACGCCTGGTGTCCCGTGTCGAAGAGGATGGGGTCGCGCGGCGACTCGAAGATGCGGTGCAGGGCGATGGTGAGCTCGACGACACCGAGGTTGGGGCCGAGGTGGCCGCCCGTCTTGGCGACGGACGAGACCAGCAGTTCGCGGATCTCCGCGGCGAGCCGTCGCAGTTGCCCGGCGTCCAGGCGCCTGACGTCCTGTGGGCCCTTCACCGTCTCCAGAATCCCCACGAATCTTCCTTCCCGCTCGCCATCGAACAGGCCGAGTCTAGTTCGAGAACATCGTGACGCCCTCATGGGCGGCAGCGAGACGTCACGCCATTTCACGCAGAATCGATATATTTCCGCTTTACCGGTACTTGACCTTTCCCCTACGCTCCTGATCTCATGCGGAAATCCTTTATCGCGCTGCTCACGGGGCTGATCGTAAGCCTTCTGCTTTCCGGTACGGCCGCCGCCTCCGGTTCTGCTGCACGACCTGTACCCACCGGCAAGGCCGCTCTGACCAAGAACCCCATCTACGCGACGGGCGAGTTCGACTTCACCGAGTGCAAGGAGCTGAACCGCCAGCCCGACGACGTCGACTCGTACAAGATCTATCTCGACCACCTCATGGACTGCCTCAACCTCTCATGGGGTGAGGAGTTCGCGCAGGCGAAACTGACGTTCGCCAAGCCCAAGGTGCGATTCATCACAGCTGCCGCCAAGACGGGATGCGGAAAGTACCCGGCGGGCTACGCGGCCGGCATGTACTGCCCCGTGGACAAGACGATGTGGGTCCTCATCGACAAGCACCAGCTCAAGGACCCGTCCGAGTTCGAGCTGTTCGAGGTGATCGCGCACGAGTACGGGCACTACGTCCAGGACCGGATCGGCGTCCTGACCGCGGTGGACCGGATGACGCGCCGCGCGGGCAAGGCGACGCTCTACGCGTGGAACCGGCGGGTCGAGCTGCAGGCCGCCTGCTTCTCCGGGGCGTTCATCGGCAGCGTGTGGCACTCTCTGGGCCGCGACCAGTGGGACTGGGACGACCTGCTCGACCGCACGCTCGGCGACGTGCTGCACGGCAAGGCCAAGAACATTCGCTACTGGCTCAAGCGCGGCTGGAACGGCAACGGGCCGGGTGTGTGCAACACCTTCTCCGCCCCGGCGTCGAAGGTCGCCTGACCCGCCGCGGCGTACGGCCGACCGGTCCGGCCGGCCGTACCCGTCGTGTCACGATATGTCGAACAAATCATGATCTAACATGTGATTGCGGTCCGGTTGCAATAAGCTCACGTGACCATGCGAAACCCCCTCATCGCAGTGGTCCCGGGACTACTCGCCGGCCTCATCGGCATCGGCGCGGCGCCCGCTTCGGCCACGACCGAGACGGCCACGAGCGCGAAGGCGGCGCAGTCCGCGCAGTCCGCGCCCACGGCCCTGACCAAGAACAAGATCTATCGCTCAGGCATGGCGAAGGAGATCGCCTGTTCCCCCACCCAACCCCGTAAGGGCAGCGCCGCGTCGATCAAGCGGTACCTGCTGCAGGTCGCGAAGTGCAACGACGTGCTGTGGACCCGGCAGTTCAAGGCCGTCGGCTGGCGGTTCAGCCGGCCGCGCGTCGTGGTGACCATGGCCACGCGGTCCCCCTGCGGCAAGCTCACCAACTGGTCCCAGGCCCACTACTGCCCCGACTCCCGGACGATCTACTTCCGCCTGCTCAAGTCGCAGATCAAGGACCCGTTCGCGCTCGTCCTGGCCAAGACCATGGCGCACGAGTACGGCCACCACGTCCAGCAGCGCACCGGGATGCTGACCCAGTACTACATGCTGTACAACCGGACCAAGGGCCGCACGCCGCGCAACCTGCTCAGCCACCGCCTCGAGCAGCAGGCGGAGTGCTTCTCCGGCGTCTTCCTCCGCGCGACCGAGTCCTACCTGCCGGTCGACCCGCGTGAGTACGACTACATGGTGGACTGGGCCGCGAAGAACGCCACGGACACGGCCCACGGCAAGGGCCGCAACCAGGCCTTCTGGCTGGAGCGCGGCTTCAACTCCGCCTCGCCCGCCTCCTGCAACACCTGGACGGCGCCGAACTCCCGCGTCGCCTAAACGTTGAACGTGTCCCGCCTCAGCCGAGGCGGGACAGCACCTCAAGGGGGTCGTCGAGCACCTGGGCGAACGCCAGCTCGGCGGCCCCCACGATCGTCGCGTCGTCTCCCAGCGCCGAGATGCGCAGCCGCAGCCGTTCACGTGACGCCACCAGCGTCGAGGTGTTGATCCGGCTCCTGACCTGGGCGGCCGCGCCGAGATAGAGCTCCCGCAGCACCCCGCCGAAGACGATCATCTCCGGATTGAAGATGTTGATCAGGTTGGCGACGCCGAGGCCGAGCCAGTCGCCGACCCGGTTGAGCGCGTCCCGCGCCCGGACGTCGCCCCGCCCGGCGGCGTCGACGATCGCGCGCACGGCCTCCCTGCCGACGACGTCGCCGCCCCGGCCGGCGAGCTCCATGAGGGCGTCCTCGCCGACCTCGGCCTCCAGGCACCCGCGGGACCCGCAGGCGCAGCGGCGCCCTCCCGGGTTGACGACCATGTGCCCGACCTCGCCGCCGTACCCCGCGAGACCGCCCAGCAACTGCCCGTTCACGACGATGCCGCCGCCGATGCCCACGTCGCCGTGCAGATAGACGAGGTCGCGGCAGCCGACGCCGACGCCGCGCGACTGCTCGGCGACCACGCCCACGTTGCCGTCGTTGCCGACCGTGACGGGCAGGCCGAGCGCGAGCCTCCTGGTCAGCTCCTCGCCGAACGGCGCGTCCCTGAACCCGATGTTGGGGCCGAACCTGACCACGCCGTCCGTCGGCCCGACCGAGCCGCACACGGCGGCGGCCGCCCCGACGCAGACCGTGTCCGGACGGGTCCTGCGGTGCATCTGGCGGGCGAAGCCGGCGAGCGCGGCGACGACCTCCGGCATCCCGAAGCCCTCGCGCGGCCGTACGGCCTCCCGGCGGTCGAGGATCACGCCGCCGAGGCCGACCCGGGCGGCGACCAGCCGGTCCACGCCCACGTCGAAGGCGAGGACGTAGACCCGGGCGGACTCCGGCCGTACGACCAGGGAGGGGCGTCCGGCCCGGCCCGTCTCCCGCGGCAGCTCCTCGCGCACCAGTCCCGCCGACGTCAGCTCGGCGGTGAGCGCCATGATGGTGCTGCGGTTCAGCCCCATGCGGTTGGTCAGCTCGGCCCGGGACGTCGGCCCGCCCAGGTGCACGTGGCGGAGCAGCGTGCCCAGGTTGTGCCTGCGGATCTCCTCCTGGGAGGGACCTGCGCGCATCATCCGTCCGGGCTTCGTCGGGGGTTCATTGTCGTGGACCACCTTAGCGGGGTCACCCTCGGCCGGTGGCCGCCGCCCTCTTGCGGGACAGGGCGTCCACGCCCGCGGCGAGCAGCAGCACGCACCCGGTGACCGCGTACTTGACGCCCGCCGCGTAGCCCATCAGGCCCATGCCGTTCTCGATCACCGCGACCACGGCGCCGCCGAGCAGGGCGTCCAGCGCCCGCCCCTTGCCGCCGAACAGGCTGGTGCCGCCGATGACCGCGGCGCCGACGGCGAACAGCAGGACGTTGCTGCCGCCGGTGTTCGGGTCGACCGAGTTGGCGCGCGAGGCCGCGATGATCCCGCCGATCGACGCCATGAACGAGCAGACGACGAACGCCGAGATGCGGATCCGGTCCACGTCGATGCCCGCGCGGCGGGCCGCCTCCGCGTTGCCGCCCACCGCGTAGATGTGCCTGCCGTACGCGGTGCGCCGCAGCACGAACGTCCACACGAGCAGCAGGACGACGATCACGGGCACCACGATCGGCACACCCTTGAGCGAGACGAGGGCGGCGTTGCGGCTGCGCTCCAGGTTGAGCACGAAGACGGCGGCGCCCGAGATCACCGCCAGCGCGCCCACGCGGAACGCGATCATCGGCATCGGTGTCGCGGGCAGCCCTCTCGCGGCGCGGCGGCGGGCCTGGACGACCTGCAGCGCCGCGTAGATCAGCACGCCGGCCGCCGCGCAGCCCCATCCGAGCGCCGGCGGCATGTTCTTGTTGGCGACGGCCAGGATCGTCTCGTCCCGGATCGAGATGTTGGTGCCCTCCTTGAGCAGCAGCAGGACGACGCCCTGGAACGCCAGGAACGCGGCCAGCGTGACCACGAAGGAGGGGATGCCGAGCTTGGCGACGAGCGTGCCGAGCACCAGGCCGATGACGGCGCCGGTCGCCATCGCGGCCAGGACGGCCGCGTACCAGGGCCAGCCCTCGTTGGTGAGCAGCACGCCGAGGACGGCGGCGCACACGCCGCTGGCGAAGCCCGCGGACAGGTCTATCTCGCCGAGCAGCAGCACGAAGATCAGGCCCATCGCGATGACCGCGACCGCCGCGCCCTGGGTGAACAGGTTGGCGAAGTTGATGGGCGACAGGAACGCCGGGCGCAGGACGGAGAACGCCGCGCACAGCACGACCAGCCCGATCACGGCCGGCAGCGCGCCGAGATCGCCGCCGCGGACGCGTTCCACGTAGTCGCGGGCGTGCGCGCCGATGGCCGGAGCGCCGGTCGTGCCCTTCTCGGGAACCGTGGTGGTCGTCATGGCGTCGCTCCGTTGCCGTTCTGCAGGCCGAGCTCGCCGCTGCGTCCGGCCGTGATGAGTTCCACGACCTGCGAGTGCGTGACCTCGGAGGTCTTCACCTGGGCGGCCATCCGGCCGAGGTAGAGCGCCGCGATCCGGTCGGACACGGCGAAGACGTCGTTCATGTTGTGCGAGATGAGCACCACGGCGAGCCCCTTGTCCGCCAGGCGGCGCACCAGGTCGAGGACCTGCGCGGTCTGCGCGACGCCGAGCGCCGCCGTGGGCTCGTCGAGGATGACGACCTTGCTGTTCCACAACACGGCCTTGGCGATCGCGACCGTCTGCCGCTGGCCGCCGGAGAGGCTGGAGACCCGCTGGCGCAGGGACGTGACCGTGCGGACCGACAGGCTCTCCAGGGTCCGGGCCGCCAGCTCCTCCATGGTGGCCTCGTCGAGGACCAGGCCGCTCCTGCGCTCCCGTCCGAGGAACATGTTCTGGACGATGTCGAGGTTGTCGCACAGCGCGAGGTCCTGGTAGACGATCTCGACGCCCAGGGCCGCCGCGTCCCTGGGGCCGCCGACGTGGACCTTCTCGCCCTCGAAGAAGTACTCGCCGGAGTCGATCGGATGGATGCCGCCGATGCACTTCACCAGCGTGGACTTGCCCGCTCCGTTGTCGCCGACGAGCGCGGTCACCTCGCCGGGGTGCACCGAGAAGGCGACGTCGTGAAGGACCTGCACGGGACCGAAGCTCTTGTCGATGCCGCGCAGCTCCAGGACAGGTGCCTGGGACACGATGGACTACTCCGTTGCTCGGGGGCCGGCACCGCCCGCGGGCCGGGCGCGGGGCGTCTCGTGGGGACGCCCGCACGCCCGGCCTCCGGAGCGCGAGCCGTACACGGCCGGGAAGGGTGGCTAGCTGATTCCGGCCTCGGCGCACTTGCCGGCGAAGTCGCCGGTGCACAGCTCGTCCTTGGTGACGTACCCGTCGGCGACGACGTCCTTGACGTTGTCGAAGTAGACGGCCTTCGGGGTCAGCAGCACCGCGGCGACGTCCTTGCCGGTCTCGGTGTCCTTGACGCTCCCGTTCGCGGCCGGCTTCTGGCCCTGGGCGAGGGCGATCGCGAGCTGGGCGGTCGCGTCCGCCTCCTGCTTGACCGCCTTGTAGACCGTCATGCACTGGTCTCCGGCGAGGATGTTCTGCAGGCCCTGCACGGTGGCGTCCTGGCCGGTGACCGGCACCTTGCCGTTGAGGTTGTTCTTCTTCAGCACGGAGATGGCGGCGTTGCCGAGGCCGTCGTTGGCCGCGAGGACACCGGCGATCTTGGGGGTGCTGGTCAGCATCTGCTCGAAGATGGTGCCGGCCTGGGTGTTGTCCCAGTCGGGCACGGACTGGTCGGGCCCCTTGACGTACTCCCCGGAGTCGTACTTCGGCTTGAGCACGCCGTCGTAGCCCTCCTTGAAGAGTGTGGCGTTGTTGTCGGTCGGCGAGCCGTTCAGCTCGGCGACGATCGGCTTGTCGGCCTTCTGGTCGGTCAGGCACTTGACGAGGCCCTCGCCCTGGAGCCTGCCGACCGCGGTGTTGTCGAAGCTCACGTAGTAGTCGGCGTTGCCCCCCAGGGTGAGCCGGTCGTAGTCGATGGTGGCGACGCCCTGTGACTTCGCCTTGTCGAGAACGGCCTTTCCGGTGCCGCTGTCCAGGTTGACGATCGCCAGCACGGTGACGCCGCCGGTGATCATCTGGTCGGCGATGGTCTGGAAGCTGTTCTTGTCGCCCTGCGCGTTCTGGATCTCGTGCGCGACGCCCGCGGCCGTGAACGCCTCTTCGAGGTACTTGCGGTCGGCGGTCTCCCACCGGGCCGAGGACTTGCTGTCGGGCAGGATGACGCCGATCTTGCCGGGCTTGGCCGAGGAGGCGGACGAGGCGTCGCCGGCCTGCGCGGTGGTGTCACCGTCGTCGCCCCCGCAGGCGGTGAGACCGAGGGAAAGCGCCGCGGCTGCGGCGGCGATGCTGAGGATCCCCTTGCGCATGATGCCTGGGTCCTTTCTCTGACACTGGGGGTGTGGGCTGCGCCGAGCTCTGCGCCGAGCCGGTCCGGCGACGCCGGGTCACGGCGCCCACCGATCCGGTGAATGTTGTTTGGCACAACGTAATCCAGGCCACATGCAGTTGAAAGACACAGGAATGTAACGTTTGTTGCCTGTGGCAACGATCAAGACTGTGATCAGCCGGTCTGCCCGGCCAGACTCTGCACGATGAGCGTGCCGGCCGACAGGGCCGCCACGGCGAGGACGGCGGCACGCGTCCGGCCCCCGTCGAGGTAGCGACGGAGCGGCCGGGAGGCCAGGAAGCCCACGATCAGGAACGGGATCAGCGAGAGCCCGGCCACCACGGCCCGCTCCGGCAGCTTGCCGACCACGCGCAGGACGATCAGGGACTGCGCGGCGCTCAGGAAGAAGAACATGGCCAGCGTCGCCCGGATCTGCGGCCCCTTGGCGTTCTGGTACACCAGCGCCATCGGCGGGCCGCCGATGCCCGTGGCGGTCCCGGTGATCCCCGAGCAGAAGCCGGCGCCGGCGAGGGTCGCGGCGTTGCGCGGCACGCTGACGGCCCGGGCGCTGAGCACGATCGCGACCACCACCATCCCGCCGACGAGCACGCCGAGGGCGGACGTACTGACGTGGACGACCACGAACGCCCCCACGAGCGTGCCCGGCAGCCGGCCGAGCACGCCGAAGCCGAGCCCGCGCCAGTCCACCCTGCGCCACTCGGCGGCCAGCGTGAACAGCGGGAGCGTGGCGTTGACCACCTGGACGGCCCCGGGCATGACCGTCGGGTCGAGCAGCGTGAGCAGCGGGGCGGCCACCAGCCCCAGGCCGAATCCCACCCCGCCCTGGACGATCGCGCCCGCGCACACCGCGAGACCGGCGATCAGCAGCAGAAGAACGTCATGATCCATGCCAGCAGAGGCTAACCACCGCCCGAAACCCGGTTTCCGGGGACCACCTCGGCCGCCATAGACGACATTCCGCGGCAATCACCCTACGTAATCGAATCCTCTTGCGAGAGTAATCGGATGGTCACTAAACTCAAGTTGAGACGGGGCGGTAGACCGCTGTGTAGACGCCGTCGTAGCCTCTTGAGTATGAGCACCGAACCCAAGACGACGACGATCCGGGTCAGCTTCGTCACGCGCGACGAGATCGCGAAACTCGCCGAACAGGAAGGAAAATCCATGACGGCAGTGGTGGAACAGGCCATCCGGCAGTACGAGAGGAAGCAGTTCTGGACGAAGGTGCGGGCGCAGATCGAGCGGACCAAGCAAGAGGACCCGGAGGCGTGGGAGGACTACCTGACGGAGGTTCAGCAGATCGATGGTGCGCGATCCACTTCCGTGAAGATCGCCCCCGAGTGGGAAGGGCTCGTCGACCTGCCCGAAGGAGACCGGTGAAGAAGATTTCACAGGGAGAGATCTGGTTCGCCGACTTCGGCGCGCCGGTCGGACGGGAGCAGGCGTACCCGCGTCCCGCGCTCGTGATCAGCAACGACGACTACAACACGGCGGGCTTCGAACTCGTCATCGCCGTTCCCCTCACGACCAGGGAGCGCGGATGGAACCACCATGTGGAGATCCCCCCTGGTGATTCCGGCCTGCGCAAGACGAGCTGGGCGATGGTCCAGCAGGTCAGGTCGCTCTCTCCCCTGCGGTTCTCGGCGAGGCTCGGCGAGGTGCCCCCGGAGAAGGTCGAAGAAGTCCTCGGCGTGCTGGGGCGGATGGTCTAGAAAGCACCGGAGCCGTCCGGGGCGGGAGGGTGTCCCGGCCCGGACGGCTCCGCGGCCTGCTCGAGGTTCACGGCCTCGGGTACGTGCCCGGCGGAGATGTCCGGGGGCACGCCCCGGCCGCCCGCATGGGGCGGCCGGGTTCCGGCGTCCGCCGCTCAGCTCTTGGCGAGCAGCGACCGCAGGACGTACTGCATGATCCCGCCGTGGCGGTAGTAGTCCGCCTCGCCCGGGGTGTCGATCCGCACGACGGCCTGGAACTCGACGTCCCCGGCGCGCACGGTCACGGTGGCGGGCGTGGCGCCCGTGTTGAGCTCCTCGACCCCGGCGATGTCGAAGGTCTCCTCGCCGGTCAGCCCCAGGGAGGCCGCGCTCTCGCCCTCCGGGAACTGGAGCGGCAGCACGCCCATGCCGATGAGGTTGGAGCGGTGGATGCGCTCGTACGACTCGGCGATGACGGCGCGGACGCCGAGCAGCGCCGTGCCCTTGGCGGCCCAGTCGCGGGACGACCCGGAGCCGTACTCCTTGCCGGCCAGGACCACCAGCGGGATGCCCGCGTCCTGGTAGTTCCGCGAGGCGTCGTAGATGAACGACTGCTCGCCGCCCTTGGTGAAGTCGCGGGTGTAGCCGCCCTCCACGCCCTGCAGCAGCAGGTTCCTGAGCCGGATGTTGGCGAACGTGCCGCGGATCATCACCTCGTGGTTGCCCCGGCGGGAGCCGTACGAGTTGAAGTCCTTGACGGCGACGCCGTTCTCCCGGAGGTACTGCCCGGCGGGCGAGTCGGCCTTGATCGAGCCGGCCGGCGAGATGTGGTCGGTGGTGACCGAGTCGCCGAGCAGCGCGAGCACGCGGGCGCCGGAGATGTCCGTCACCGGCTCGGGCGAGGCCGGCATCCCGTCGAAGTACGGCGCCTTGCGCACGTAGGTCGAGGCCGGGTCCCACTCGAAGGTGTCGCCCGTCGGGATCGGCAGGGACTGCCAGTTCTCGTCGCCCTTGAACACGTCGGCGTAGTCGTGCAGGAACATCTCCTGGCCGATGGACTCGGCCACGACGGCGGAGACCTCCTCCGGCGAGGGCCAGATGTCCTTGAGGAACACCGGCTGCCCGTCGGCGCCGACGCCGAGCGGCTCGTTGTTCAGGTCGATGTCCATCGTGCCGGCCAGCGCGTACGCGACGACGAGCGGCGGGGACGCCAGGTAGTTCATCTTGACGTCGGGGTTGATCCGGCCCTCGAAGTTGCGGTTGCCGGACAGCACCGCGGTCACCGCGAGGTCGGAGCTCTGCACCGCGGCCGAGATCTCCTCGGGCAGCGGGCCGGAGTTGCCGATGCACGTGGTGCAGCCGTAGCCGACGAGGTTGAAGCCGAGCTTGTCCAGGTACGGCTGGAGGCCGGAGCGCTCGAAGTAGCCGGTGACGACCTGGGAGCCGGGCGCGAGCGACGTCTTCACCCACGGCTTGCGGGTGAGGCCCTTGTCCACGGCGTTCTTGGCGAGCAGGGCCGCGCCGAGCATGACGTACGGGTTGGAGGTGTTCGTGCACGAGGTGATCGCGGCGATCACGACGGCGCCGTGGTCGACCTCGAACGAGGTGCCGTCGGCCAGCGTGACCGGGGTCGGCCGGTGCGGGCGGCCGCCGTCGAGCCGGGCGGCGTGCGGGACGTCGCCGGAGCCGCTGTGCGAGATGGCCGGGGAGTCCGACGCCGGGAACGACTCGGCGGACGCCTCGTCGGCCGGGCCCTGGACGCTGTCGCCGGGCACGTAGTCGCGGACGGCGGCCCGCCACGCCTGCTTGGCGGTGGCCAGCGTGATGCGGTCCTGCGGGCGCTTCGGGCCGGCGATCGACGGGACGACGGTGGACAGGTCCAGCTCGATGTACTCGGAGAAGACCGGCTCCGGAGCGGACGGGTCCAGCCAGAGACCCTGCTCCTTGGCGTACGCCTCGACGAGGGCGACCTGCTCGGCGGACCGGCCGGTGAGCGTGAGGTAGCTGATCGTCTCGCCGTCGATCGGGAAGATCGCGCAGGTGGAGCCGAACTCGGGGCTCATGTTGCCGATCGTGGCGCGGTTGGCCAGCGGCACGCTGGAGACGCCCTCGCCGTAGAACTCGACGAACTTGCCGACGACGCCGTGCTTGCGCAGCATCTCGGTGATCGTGAGGACGAGGTCGGTGGCGGTGGCGCCGGCGGGCAGCTTGCCGGTCAGCTTGAAGCCGACCACGCGCGGGATCAGCATCGAGATCGGCTGGCCGAGCATGGCGGCCTCGGCCTCGATGCCGCCGACGCCCCAGCCCAGGACGCCGATGCCGTTCTCCATGGTGGTGTGCGAGTCGGTGCCGACGCAGGTGTCGGGGTAGGCCTTGCCGTCCCTGATCATGACGACGCGGGCCAGGTGCTCGATGTTCACCTGGTGGACGATGCCGGTGCCCGGCGGGACCACCTTGAACTCGTCGAACGCGGTCTGGCCCCACCGCAGGAACTGGTAACGCTCGTGGTTGCGCTCGTACTCGCGCTGGACGTTGCGGGCGAACGCGTCCGGGGCGCCGAAGTAGTCGACGATGACGGAGTGGTCGATGACCATCTCGGCCGGGGCGAGCGGGTTGATCCGCGCCGGGTCGCCACCGAGGTCGCGTACGGCCTCGCGCATGGTGGCGAGGTCGACGACGCAGGGCACACCGGTGAAGTCCTGCATGATGACGCGGGCCGGGGTGAACTGGATCTCGACGCTCGGGGCGGCGTTCGGGTCCCAGCCCGCGAGCGCGCGGATGTGGCCGGCGGTGATGTTCGCGCCGTCCTCCGTGCGGAGCAGGTTCTCCAGCAGGATCTTCAGGCTGTACGGGAGGCGCGCCGACCCCTCGACGGCGTCCAGCCGGTAGATCTCGTAGGACGCGTCACCGACGCGCAACGTGTCGCGGCTGCCGAAGCTGTTCTCGGACACGACGTTTCGCCTCCCCAGGTTCCGGGCTGTCAGAAAGTTCGCCTTCGCATCCTCCCGCACCCTCGGATCGCATCCGACAGTTAGGTTCACCTAACCGGCGACGCGGGAGTCTCTCGATATCAAGATATCTCGGTAGATATCTTGATATCAAATTAAGTGCGGGTCAGCCGACAGGGAGCCGGAACTCGTGCACCGTGCCGTACCTCTGGCCGGTGGCCAGCCGCACCTCTCCGCTCTTCTGCCCGTAGACGATCGACCACTGGGTGTGGCCCTGCCTGACGCTCGCGAGCAGATCCATCGCCCGGGCCCCCGGCGCCCTGCCCCCGCTGCCGTCGAGGGCCTCGCTCAGCGTCCGGTAGCGCTGGTCGGCCCGCCGGCTCTCCTCGGTGGACCCGGTGAGGGTGAAGTTCGTCATCGCCTGCCACCGCCCCTCGCCCCGCCGTACGACCATCTCTCCGCGGTCGAACTCGATGACGGCCGACCGGCCCGCGGCGTCGGCGACCATGTAGTGCAGCGGCGGGCTGTCGCTGAAGTCGACGTTGTACCGGCCGAAGACCGCGATCGCCTCGTCCACGGTCGCGGCCTCGTCGAGCATCAGCCGCTGGACCCGTACGCTGCCGACGGTGCGCCGCCCGGCGTCGACCCCCGGCTTCGCCTCGGGCACCGTGGCCATGCCGACGACCAGGCCCTTCGCGTTCATCCCGTCGAACGGCAGCAGCGGGGCGCCCAGCAGGGCCCTCCTGCCCGCGTCCGTCGTGAAGTCGGCGTCCGACCTCAGCCCGAGGTACGACACGTCGACCATGGAGACCGACGCGTACCCGTCCGGCGGCGAGGCGAACAGCAGCAGCGCGGGCTGGTGGTCGAAGTCGAAGTTCCGGCCGAACACCGGGTCGGCCGGGTCGCCGTGCGCGGCGAACAGCGAGCAGCCGAACGCGTCGGGCGTCAGCGTGGGCGCGACCGTCGCGAGGCGGTCGTATCCGCCCTGGTAGGTCATCGTCCACAACGGGTGGTCGTCCACCTTGCGGAGGGTGGCCAGCGTGGCCGCCTGGTCGCGGGACAGGGCCCCCGCCCCCGGCGCGGCGCCGCTCGCTGCCGGCGTGCTCACCGGGGTCGTGCTCGCGGGCGGCGCGCTCGTCGCGGCGGCCGAGGGGGCGGGCGCCGCGTCGCCCACGAGGGACGGCGTACCCCTCCCCGCGGCAGGCGCCGGTGGAGCGCCTCCGCCCCCGCACGCGGCGAGCGCCGCGACGGCGAGCACGAGCGTGACCGTGGTCCAGGAGGCGTTGCCCATGCCGCCATGATCTCCCGCCGCGCCCCGATTTCGTCGACGGATTGTCGGCGTTTTTCGGGAAATCCCGTTGAATGCGGGGTACGCGTGGCCCGGCGGGGCCCTTCCCCCGCCCCGGCACGTACGCGCGCGGCGAGATCAGGCGGGCATGAGCCGCAGGCAGAGCAGGGCGACGACGGCCAGCGAGAGCGCGGGCGCGAGCACCTTCTGCTCGAACGCCTTCCCGGTCTTGAACCCGATCTTGTACGGCAGGACCCACCGCCCCTTGATCGGCCACAGCACGGGACACCCGTGCTCGGTCAGGCAGTCGCCGACGACGTGGGTCAGGCACCCGACGCCGATGGCGACCCCGAGCCAGGCGTAGCCCACGCCCAGCAGGTGGAAGGTCGCGAAGACCCCGGCGGTGAGGAAGACGTTGACCACCGCCGACGTGAGCGTCTTCCCCGGGACGCCGATGCCGATGGCGCGCAGCGCGAGCCCGATCATGAGCACCACGACGACGTCGCGCGCGATCGGATAGTTGTCGGCCAGGAAGTACGTTCCCAGGCCCATCGCGATGGCGAACAGCAACGAGTGGGTGGCGTGCCGGTGCCCGCCGCTGACGACGTTGACCCCCTTGCTCAGCCAGTAGGTGACCGGCCCGAAGGTCTGGGCGATCGTGGCGCTGGGGTGGTCGAGGTCCGGAAGCATGGCGGCGCCCGCGCAGACCAGCGCTCCGGCGATCAGCTCCGTCGGGCTGAGCACGTTGGCGGTCACCGAGGCGAGTTCCGGCGCGATCACGGCCGGAAGCGCGGCCAGCCCGGGGGCGATCCCGAGCCACACGACCGCCCCGCTCAGCGAGTGCGAGTGTCCCATCATGTCCAGATCACGCCTGGTAATGCTACGGGAAAGGACCGACAAAATCGATCTTTACCGTACGTGGCGCGTTCCATGGCCCCGAACGGCGCGGCTCGCGGCGCGTTCCGCGGCGGTCTCCGGGCGACACGGCTCCGGGACAGGGACGATGCCGGTCGGGCTCCGGCGGGGCCGGTCAGGACGGGGAGAAAACGAAGACGGGATCGTTCCGCTCCAAGAGCACCCCCCAGCCCTCTCAGAGCAGAACAATCCCGTCTGTTAGTCGCAACGCCCGTGTTCCGGGCTATGTTCCCGCATTCCCCGCAAATTCCTGTGATCTAGGTCACGAGCCCGCTGACCTGCTGAGTTCCGCCGTCGTGACGGTCCGCAGGAAGGGGATCGGGAGCATCGCCACCATCACCGCGAACAGCGCGAACGCCGTCCGGATTCCGAAGACCTCGGCGAGCAGCCCGCCGAGGGCCGCGCCGAGCGGGAGCGTCCCCCAGCCGAGCAGCCGGGACGCCGCGCCGTACCTTCCGAGGAGCCGGTCGGGGACGAGCGCCTGCGCGATCGTGCGGGAGTTGACCGTCCAGAGCGTGCCGCCCATGCCGCCGGCGAACGCCGCGGCCGCCACCGCCCAGGCCGCCGGGAAGATCGCCGGAACACCCATCATGAGGAACGTGCCGACGAGGTCGGCGAAGAGCGCCCACCTGACGCCCAGCAGGCGGTTGATCACGGCGACCAGTGCCGCGCCCGCCAGCCCGCCCAGCCCGATCGCGCTGATCAGGAACCCGTACTCGGCGGCGTCCGCCTCCAGCACGGAGGCGGCGTAGGACGGCAGCAGCGCCAGCCACGCGCTCCACGACGCGGCGAGCACGGCGATCGTCAGCGTGAGGGTGCGCAGCAGGCGATGCCGCCACACGAAGCCGAGCCCCTCCCGGATCTCCGCGACCACGCCGGCCGTGCCGCCGCCTTCGGGGGTGCGCCCCGGCGAGGCGGGAACGGGACGGAACCGGCCGGCCAGCATGGCGATGAGCACCGCCCCCACGGCGAACGCCGCCGCCACGGAGCCCAGCGCGATCGCGGCGCCCAGCCCCACGAGGAGCCCGCCCACCGCGGGGCCGCAGAACTCGTTGGCCAGCGTCTCGGCCCCGGCGACCCAGGCGTTCGTCCGCGCCCGCCGCTCCGGCGGCACGGCTGCGGGCACGAGGGCGCCGCCGGCGGTGTTGGCCACGACCTCGGCGAGCCCGACGACGAGCCCGCACGCGTACAGGACGGGCAGGGAGGACGCCCGCGCCGCGACGGCGGCGAGCAGTCCCGCGACGGCCGCCAGCCGGACCAGGTCGGCCACGATGACGAGCATGCGCCGGTCGGCGCGGTCGGCGAGCACGCCGACCGGCAGCGAGGCGACCAGCCACGGAAGCGTGAGCGTGAGGCCGACCAGCGCGACCTGGCCCGGCGAGCCGCCCAGCCCCACGGCGAGCAGCGGCAACACGATCTTCAGGACCCCGTCCGCCACGTTGGTCATCGCGGTGAAGGCGACGAGCACGACCTCGTTCCGGCGGGCACGGGACGGTTCGCCCGGCGCGGCGACCGGCTCCGCCGCCTCGGGGGACGTCCGGCCCGGACTCGCCTCGGCATCGCCCGTCCCGGTGACGACCGCGCCTTCGACGCGGCCGGGAGCGGCACGCACGCCATCCTCGATCATTAACACCACCAAAGTTGTTTAGGTGGTGTCACCATAGCGACTTCAGGGGGATCTGCTCAAGGTCGCGAAGTTCGCGAGGGGTTGTCGGCATAAGGGGTGTTGCTTCAGTAATGTTCTCGATATATCGTTGAAGCATCGAAGAACAATCGACATCAGGAGACACATCATGAATCCGGCGTATGCCATGCGAGGGCCCTGGGCCCACCACCACTTCGGCCACGCCATGCGGCAGTCCCTCCGCGAGGCCATGATCCGCGGCGCCGCGGCCTGGCACTCCGGCCACCACGGCGGCCCGCCTCGACCCGACGGCCCCGACGCGCGCGACGAGGGCGGCCCGTACGAGCGGCGGCATCGCGGAGCGCCGTGGGGGCGCGGCCCCTGGGGCGGCTTCGGTCCCGGCGGCCCCTTCGGCGGGCCGGGCTTCCCGTTCGGCGGGCGCGGCTTCGGCCGGGGACGCAAGGCCAAGCGGGGCGACGTACGCGCCGCGATCCTCGCCCTGCTCGCCGAGGAGCCGCGCAACGGCTACCAGATCATCCAGGAGATCGCCCAGCGCAGCCAGGGCGGGTGGAAGCCCAGCCCGGGCGCCGTCTACCCCGCGCTCCAGCAACTCACCGACGAGGGCCTGGTCCGCGCCGACGAGACGGAGGGCCGCAAGACCTTCCGCCTGACCGACGCCGGGCGCTCCTACATCGCCGAGCACGCGGAGGAGGTCCGCGCCCCCTGGGAGGAGATGACGCCGGACATCGGCGAGAACGTGCACGAGCTGTTCGACCTGTCCCGCCAGGCCGCCTCCGCGCTGTTCCAGATCGCGCAGACCGGCACCGAGGCCCAGGTCAGGCAGGCCAGGCAGGTGCTGGTCGAGACCCGCCGCAAGCTGTACCACATCCTCGCCGAGGGCGACCCGGACGAGGAGTGACCGGCATGTCCCCCTCCCCCAGGCCCCTCACATGTCCCCGTACGAAGAGGTGAGGTGATCGACATGGCTTCCGCCGAGCAGCCACCGCGGCCACAGGGGTCGCAGCGGTCGCGTCAGCGATCGGAGCCGGCGCCGCGTGACGGGCTCCGCGTCGGAGACCGCGAGCGCGACGAGGTGACCCGGGCCGTGCACGACGCGTTCGTCCAGGGCCGCATCACCCGCGAGGAGCTGGACGAGCGCCTGGACGCCACGCTCGCCGCGAAGACCGAGGGCGACCTGCGCCGGGTGACCGCCGACCTGCCCGGCGTTTACGGCCGCGAGCCGGGCGGCGTACACGAGGGACCCCCTTGGGCGCCCGACCGGCGGGGACACGGCCCGTGGGCCACCGGGACCG
This sequence comes from Microtetraspora niveoalba, assembly GCF_001570405.1. Taxonomy (GTDB): domain Bacteria; phylum Actinomycetota; class Actinomycetes; order Streptosporangiales; family Streptosporangiaceae; genus Microtetraspora; species Microtetraspora niveoalba. The sequence continues at coordinate 34,520 of NZ_BBYM01000036.1, forward strand.
GTCACCGTCCGTGGACCGCGGGCGATCCCGGCGTGGCCCCGTCGATGGCGGGCGGCCCGTGGGGCCCCGGCGCCGGCCTCGCCCCGTGGAGCCGCCGGGCGGCCGAGGCGCGGCGCGGGCCATACGGGAGGCGTCGCGGCGGCCCGCCGCCGATCGCCTTGCTGATCCCGGCGGCCCTCGTCACCGTGGCGCTCGTGTCGGGGGTGGCCTGGCCGCTGTTCGCGGCGATCAAGGTGCTCTTCTTCGCCTGGATCGTGATGGCCGTGCTCGGCCTCGCCCATCACGGCCGCTTCCACCGGCGTCATCGGCACGGCGGCCGGATCCGCGCCTGACAGCGCCTTGCCGGTCCCGCGCCGCCGGGCGTCTCGCCCCTGACTCCGTCAGCTCAGCCGGTACCGGCCTCCGGGCCGCCGTGCACCAGGCCGGCCTCGTAGGCGACGATCGCGGCCTGGACGCGGTTGTTCAGATCGAGCCGAAGCAGGATCGCGCTGACGTGGGACTTGACGGTGCCCTCCGAGAGGAAGAGCTCACGGCCGATGTCCTGGTTGGACATGCCCCGGCCGACGAGGACGAGCACCTCGCGCTCTCGCGGGGTCAGCGCCTCCACGCGCCTGCGGGCGGCGTCCGCTCTGGAGAGGCGGCCGCCGCCCAGCCGTGTGATGACCTTCCGCGCGATCCTCGGCGACAGGTACGCCGCGCCGTCGGCGACCGCTCGCACCCCGATGATCAGCTCACGCGGGTCGGCGGCCTTGAGCAGGAAACCGGCTGCTCCTTCGGCGAGTGCTCTGGAGACGTACTCGTCCTCGTCGAACGTGGTCAGCATGATGACCGCGACGTCGGGAGCGGCGGCGCGCAGCTCGGCGACGGCGGACAGGCCGTCGAGGCGGGGCATGCGGATGTCGAGCATGGCGATGTCGGGCCGGTGCGCGCGCACCAGCTCGACCGCCTCGCGTCCGTCGGCGGCCTCGGCGACCACCTCGATCTCCGGGTCGGTGGTCAGGATCGACCTCACCCCCACCCGGATCATGGCCTCGTCGTCGGCCAGCACCACCCGGATCACCGGCTCGCCTCGCTCTCTCCCCGGCCACGGCCCTCGTGGCCTTCGTGGCTCTCTGCTTCCCCGCCCCGTCCGTCGCGGCCGCGCGGGAACCGCGCCGTCACGGCGAACCCTCCCTCGTACGGCCCGGCGCGCAGCGTGCCGCCGAGCAGCCGCACCCGCTCGCGCAGACCGGCCAGGCCGCTGCCGCCGCCCGACGGCCCCGGCGTGTCGCGCGCCGCGGAGTTGCGCACCGTGACCACGACCTCCTCGGCGGTCCGCCCGAGGCGGACGAGCACGTCCGCGCCGGGCGCGTGGCGGGCGGCGTTGGTCAGCGACTCCTGCACCACCCGGTGAACGGCCCGGTCCACCAGGGGCGGCAGGGCCCTCCGCTCCCCGTCGTACCGGAGCTCGACGGTCATCCCGGCGTCGCGCGCGCGGTCCACCACCGCCTCGACGGTCTCGTCCGGCGGCTCGGTCGGCGTCCGGGTCGCGGTCCCGCCCGCCGCACCGGTCAGGGCGGCGGCGCCGCTCTCGCGCAGCACCCCGACGGTGCGGCGGAGCCGGTCGGTCGCGGTGACCGCGGACTCCCGCAGTTGAGCCGCCGCCTCCCGGTTCCGTTCGGTCATGTCGGCGGCCAGTTCGAGAGCGCCGGCCCGCAACGCGATCAGCGCCAGCTCGTGGCCGAGCGAGTCGTGCATGTCGGCGGCGATGCGGGCGCGTTCGCGGAGCCGGACGCGTTCCGCGATCAGCTCCTGCTCGCGTTCGAGCCGGGCGACCCGCTCCCGGCCCGCCACCACCAGCTCGGCCTGCTGCCGCCGGAAGCGACCGGCCAGCCAGGGCAGCACCACGAAGAGGCCGAGGGCCATCAGTGCCGTGGCGCCGTTCCAGAAGTCCGGCACGAGGTGGACGACCCCGGGCGTCGTGGCGACGGTGAGGATCAGCCAGTCACGCCGTTCGGGCAGATGGCGTCCGTGGAGGTAGGCGGCGACGACCAGCACCACGAACAGGAGTTGCCGCCACGGCGGGACGTGGTCGAGGTACAGCCCGTTCACGACGGCGATCCCCGCGATCGCCACCAGGGTCGCCCGGTTTCTCACCGCGCCGAGACTACCGACCGCAGTCTGAGCAGTCGCGCCGCGGTGGTGGCCGCGCCCGCGGCGGCCGCGACCGCGAAGGCGATCGTCAGGGGCGCGGCGAAGTAGGTGAGCTGCTCCCATGTGACGGTCCGGCCGTTCATGAGGAACGAGATCAGATCCGGGTACAGCGCGAGCAGCGGCACCGGCAGCAGCGCCGGGATCAGCCGCAGCCCGATCCTCCAGGCGGGCCTCCCGGCGCGCCGGCCCGCCCAGCGCCGGGACCGCAGCACGCCCAGCAGGCCCAGCCCCGCCGCGGCCAGCGTGATCAGGCCCAGGGCCAGCTCGGACGTCTGCCGGCCGCCGCCGGGCACCTCGGGGGCCTCGCCCCGGCTCATCGCCACGAGGCCGGTGAGCACGTCGTAGACGTCGTCGTACAGGCCGGCGCTGTTGGTCATGACGGCGAAGCCGTACCCCGTGTCGGGGGCGATCGCCTCCACGGCGGTGTACGTGAACAGGTTGCCCGAATGCACGAGCAGTTCGGCGCCGTTCACGGTCTCCCGGCCCCAGCCCATGCCGTAGTCGTGCACCTTGGACGGCGTGTGCATGGTCTTCAGGCTCTCCGGTGTCACCGGCTGCGGGCCGTCACCGCTCTGGCCGATCAGCCATCTGCCCATGTCGGCCGCGTCGGTGACGACGCCGCCGGCCCCGCCGCCGTACAGGAAGTCGCGCAGCTCCGGCCGCGGCACCCACACCCCGAACAGCGAGTTGAAGCCCTGGGCCGGCCTGACCGTCCGGTCACCGACCGCGCTGCCGGTCATGCCGAGAGGTCCGAAGACGCGCTGCCTCATGTACTCGCCGAAGCTCCTGCCGGCGACCACCTCGACCAGCCGGGCGGCCACCTCGTAGTTGACGTTGCAGTACGCCCAGCGCGTACCGGGGGCGGCGGCCAGGGTGCCGGTGCGCAGCGCGGCCACGTACCCGGCGAGGGTGGTCGCGGACTCCGCCGCACGGAGGTCGACGGTGCCGTCGGAGATGCCCGAGGTCTGGTTCAGCAGGTGCCGTACGGTGATGCCGGCCGCGCGCGGGTCGGCCATGCGGAACTCGGGCAGCCACCGGGCGACCGGCTCGTCCAGCGAGATCTCGCCGTCGTCGACCAGCGTCATGACGGCCATGGCGGTGAACGACTTGCTCACCGAGGCCACGCGCATCGGGGTGTTCTCGGTGACCGGCTCGCCCGCCGAGTCGTGCCCGTATCCGGCGGCGTGCACGACCTTCCCCTGGTGGGTCACGACGACCGACATCCCGGGCAGGGCGGTCGATTCCATGGCCTCGGTGAGATAGGCGTCGATGGCGGCCGGGGACGGCTCGTCGACGGCGGGCGCTCCCGCCGGGACCGGCCCGGTGTGAGCGCCCGCCGGGGACACGGCTGGGGACACGGCGCTGGCCGTCGCGGGAGCCGCGGTGAGGGACAGGACCAGAGGGGTCACGACGAGGGGAACGGCCAGACGGGCGCGCCGCGCCAGGCCGATGAGCTTCTGTTTCACGGAAGGAGACGCTACGAATCGGCGGCCTCGGAAAGATCCGGCGATCCGCCACGATCACCCCTGACGAAAGTAGGAGTCCCGCCCCGGCACGGCGCCGCCCCGCGGGCGGGCCTCTCGGCGGTAGAACATCGCGGTCCCCTCCGATGGCCATGCCGTGACCCGCTCCAGGGGATGCCCGAAATGTGGTGACACCGGTGAAGGAGTGGTCCATGGAGCTCTTCCCCGACATCCCCCTGGAGGCCTGGGCCGACAGCAAGGCGACGGTCCACAGGTTCGCCCAGATCGTGGGCAAGGTGCGGCTGGCCGCGTGCGTCCGCCGCAACCACTGGTGGAACGTGCCCTTCCACCTCACGGGGCGCGGCATCACCACGCGGCCGATGGGCGGCCTGGACGGCGACACACCGGTGTTCGCCATCGACTTCGACTTCGTCGACCATCGGCTCGTCGTGAACGTGATCGACGGGCGCACGGCCTCGTTCTCGATGCCCGGCCGTTCGGTGGCGTCCTTCTACCGGGAACTGTTCGCCACGCTCGACCGGCTCGGCATCGACGTGTCCATCTGGGCGACGCCCTTCGACCTCGAGGACGACATCCCCTTCGGCGAGGACACCGTCCACCGGGCGTACGACACGGCCATGGTGACCCGCTACTGGCAGGTGCTCAGCCAGGTCGCCCAGGTGCTCGAACGCTACGCGGCGGACTTCTCCGGCAAGATCAGTCCGGTCCACCATTTCTGGCACACCTTCGACATCGCGGTCACCCGCTTCTCCGATCGGCGGGTGGACCAGTCGCCGGAGGTCGACGTCGTCACCCGCGAGTCGTACTCCAGAGAGGTGATCAGCGCGGGCTTCTGGTTCGGCGACCGCGACGTGCCGGAACCGGCCTTCTACTCCTACACGGCGCCGGAGCCGCCCGGCCTGGAGCGGGAGCCGCTCCGCCCGCCCGAGGCGCGCTGGCTGGCGCTGCGGGGCAGCCACCTGGCGATCCTGCGGTACGCCGACGCCCGCACCGCCGCGGACCCACGGGGGACGGTGCTCGACTTCCTGCGCAGCGCGTACGAGGCGGGCGCCCGGCGGGCGGGATGGGACACGGCGGCCACGTTCTGCCCCGGAGGCGTCACCGATCCGGTCGCCCTGCGCGACCTCGGCCCCGACGGAGCCGGCTGAAAGGGCCGGCGCGGACGCGGAGGTCAGGCGGGCGGGCGCAGCAACCGCATCTGGGCCGCGATCGCCTCCAGGCTCCAGTGCGCGTTGAGCCCGCTCGGGTTGGGCAGCACCCACACCTCGCTGCCCGCGATCCCCTCGCCCTGGCGCCCGATCGCGGCCTTCCTCCGCCCGAACGCGAGCCGGTACGCGGAGACCCCGGCGACGGCCACGATCCTCGGGCCGGCCTCCGCCACCAGGCGGGCGAGCCGCTCCCCGCCCCGGCGCAGTTCCTCGTCCGAGAGCTCCTCGGCGCGGGCGGTCGCGCGCGGCGCCAGGTTGGTGATGCCCAGGCCGTACCCGGGGAGCAGGTGCTGCTCGTACGGCGCGAGCCTGCGCGGCACGAGGCCGGACAGGTGGAGCGCGGGCCAGAACCGGTTTCCCGGCCGCGCGAAGTGGTGTCCCGTCGCGGCCGAGTACAGGCTCGGGTTGATGCCGCAGAAGAGCACGTCGACGCCGGGCCCGAGCACGTCGTCGATCGTGCCGTCTCTGGCCGCGTCGAGATCGGCACGGGTGGGCGGTGAAGCGGGAGGCACCCTCCGATGCTAGGTCGTGTCCCACGGTCGCCGGCGTCGCCGATCACCCGGCGGCGAGGGGCCGCCTCGCGGACCATCGCCCTCACCACCGCGCAAGACGGTCTTGACAGCGCCTGTCAGGCGGTTCAGGGTGTGGACCTTGATCATCGATCGAGAAGAGGCTCCCCCATGACCGACGAACAGCGGCGCGACGCCCTCCCCCCTCACGGTTCCACCGCACCCTGATGCGCCTTCCGCGGATCAAGCCCGAACACCGGCCCGGGCGTCTCGGCGACGGCGTGATCCGGATCGGGGGCACGGTCTACGGGGTGGCCGGGGAGATAGCCGACCCGAACGGCTGGGCGTGGACCGCCCTGGGGCTGATGGACGGGTCGAACACGTCCGAGCAGATCGCCGACGCCCTCCTGCGCCGCTTCGCCGCGCTGCGCCCCGAGCAGGCGGCGAGGCTCGTGGAGACGTTGATCGGCTCGGGATACGTCGAGGACGCCGCCGCCGCTCCCCCGCCGGAACTCGGCTCGGAGGAGCTCGACCGGTACAGCAGGAGCCACGCCTTCTTCCGGCGGATCGACCTGGCTCCCCGGGAGCACGGCTGGGAGGCCCAGCTCCGCCTGAAGAGGGCGCGGGTGATCGTGCTCGGTCTGGGCGGCACCGGCAGCCACGCGGCGTCGGCGCTCGCCGCCTCCGGAGTCGGGTCGCTGCACTGCGTGGATCCGGACCGGGTGGAGCTGTCGAACCTCAACCGCCAGGTCCTCTACCGGGAGAAGGACATCGGCCGGTTCAAGGCCGAGGTCGCCGCGGAACGGCTCGGGGAGCTCAACTCCGGCATCGCGGTGACGAGCTCCCTCGATCGGGTCGACGACGAGCGGACGCTGACCGCGCTGCTGGAGGGGTTCGACGTGCTCGCGCTCTGCGCCGACCGGCCGAAGGACCCCGAGGGCATCCGGATCTGGGCCAACCGGGCGTGCGCGGCGGCGGGCATCCCGTGGGTCGGCGGCGGCTACGACGGGCCGCTGGTGACGGTCGGAACCTACTCGGCGCGGTCGGGCGCCTGCTACGAGTGCGTGTGCGCCGGCGAGGACGCGCTCCGGCGGCACGACCTCGACATCGGCCACGGCGGCCCCGGAGTGATGGCCCCCTCGGCCGGGATCTCCGGCCAGCTCGTCGCCCACTGCGTGATCTCTCTGATCACGGGGGTTCCCGATCCGCGCCCCGGGACCGTACGCGGCCTCAACCTCGTCGGGCCGGACCAGAACGTGTTCATCCACCACCAGCCGCGCCCGGACTGCCCGTTCTGCGGAGCCGGAGAAGAGAGCGGAGCCGAGGCTGGCGAATGATGACATTTGGGCCTTGACTGCTGCCTCCGACAGCAGATGATCTCCTTGTCATCTCTTGTTGTCCCCAGAAGGGATTCACGAGGAAAATGTCCGAGTTCGGCAATGAAACGCCGGTCGACACCGACGAGGAACCCGCGACGGAGATCTCGATCAGGAGGCTCGACAAGATCGAGACCACCGGCGATCTGAAGTGCGGCAACTCCAATTCGTGAGCCGGGATCCGGGGGGAGCGACTCCGCTCCCACCTGGACCACTCCGGTCGACGCCGCCTCCGGACCATCCGATTGGAGTTGAACATGGCATATCGGATATTCGACCGCGTTCACACGGCTTACGGCGACCTGCTGAACACGAATGACTACCGGGCCGATTTCTCGGCCGGTTTTCATGAGATCGAAGGTCCCATCTGGAAACTGGAACGCGCCCAGAACTTCGACGAGGGCTCCGACCCGAGCTGGAACGCGATGCTCGACGGCGACTGGGAACGGTCGAAGGCGCTCCTGGAGGAGTCCCGGCCGGATCACGCCGCCGACCTCCCCGCGCGCGGGGAACTCCGGCGGCTCCGCATCGTCGAATGGCCGCTGACGCCGTACATGCAGTGGGAGCTGCACCTGCTGGCCATGCGGGCGCGCCTGGGAGAGCGCGGCAGGGCGCTCGCGGCCTCCGACGTCGCGTTCCTCGAACCCGGACGCCCGCTCCCCGAGCTGGTGGTCTTCCGGACGGACCTCATGTACCAGGTGCTCTACGACGCGACCGGGACGTGCGTCGGCGCCCGCAGGATCACCGACGCCGCCGTCATCGAGCCGTGCGTCACCCAGATCTCCACCCTGTACGGCGGAGCCGAGGAGATGGCCGGATACGTCGAGCGGGAGGTCGCGCCGCTCCCGCCGCCACGCGGCGCCCGTGCATGAACACCGTCCGTGCATGAACACCGTCCGGTTCCACGAGCTCGGCGTCAGGAGGGACGGCGACGAGTGGATCGTCGGCCGTGTCGCCACGGGTGACTTCGTGGCCGTGCCGTACGAGGGGATGCGGGCGATCCGGCTGCTGGGCGAGGGTATGACCGCCGGCGACGTCCAGGCGCGGCTGCGCGAGGAGACCGGCACGCGGCTCGACGTCGGCCGGTTCGTGGAGGCGCTGGTCTCGTCCGGCCTCGTGGCGTCCGTCGACGGCGTGGCGACGGTCTCCGCTCCGCCGCCCCGCCCGACGTTCCCCTGGCTGCGCGCCGGATCGATGCGGTGGATCCTGACCCCCGCCCTGCACACGGCGCTCGGCGTGCTGATCGCCGCCGCCGTGCTCGCGACGGCCGTGCGGCCGGACGTGATCCCCGGGTGGGAGGCGTTCCTGTGGCACCCGAACGGCTCGCTCGTCCTGCTCGGGCAACTTGCCCTGAGCTGGGCCCTGGTCTTCCTGCATGAGATGGCGCACCTGTGCGCCGCCCGCGCGGCCGGCGTCCCCGGCACGATCAGGTTCGGCACCCGGCTGCAGTTCCTCGTCGCGCAGACGGACGTGTCGGGGATCTGGCTCGCCGAGCGCAGGATCCGGTTGACGGTCTACCTCGCCGGGATGGCGCTGGACGCCGCCGTCTGCGCCGTGTGCGTCCTGCTCACCGTCGCGTTCGGCGACCAGCCCCTCCTTTCCCTGCTGATCCTCACGACCCTGCTGAGCCTCGGCCCGCAGTTCCTCGTATTCATGCGGACCGACCTCTACTTCGTGCTCCAGGACCTGACAGGGGCGCGGAACCTGTACGCGAACGGCGGCGCCTACGCCCGGCACCTGGTCAAGCGGCTGTTCAGGCGCGCGACGACGGACCCGCTGGCGAAACTGCCGGCGAGCGAGCGCAGGAGCGTCCGCGCCTACATGATCCTGCTCGCCACGGGGACCCCGGCCTGCCTGGCGGTCTTCGCCGCCGTCTCGATCCCGGCGACCGTGACGCTGGTACGGCGGTCCCTCACGGGGTTCCTCGCGGCCCCCTCCCCGGCCACGGCCCTCGACGCCGCCGTGGTGATCGGGATCGTGGTCGGCTTCGAGTCGTTGTGGATCACGGCCTGGACGCGCCGTCACGGCGCGCGGATCAGGCGGGCGGTCGCCCGCGTGATCGGTCGGAACGCGCGCGGCCCCGGCGCACCGGCCGCGTTCCACCCGCCCCCTCCGGGGTAGAGGACGGCCACAAGATCGCCGTTCCACGGGTCAGGGGGGATGGATGAGGGTGACGCCTGCTTCCGGCGCACGGGGGACTCTGGAGCGGGTCGTCTTCATCGCGGCCGCCGCGGCGATCGGCGGCTTCCTCTTCGGCTACGACAGCGCGGTGATCAACGGCGCGGTCACCGGCATCCGGCGGCGGTTCGCCGTCGGGAACTTCGAGATCGGCGCGACCGTGTCCTCGGCGCTGCTCGGGTCCGCGATCGGCGCGTGGTTCGCCGGGTCGCTGGCCGACCGCCTGGGCCGGCTGCCGGTCATGCGGATCGCGGCGGCCCTGTTCGCGATCAGCTCGGTCGGGTCCGGGCTGGCGTTCGCCATCTACGACCTGGCCGCCTGGCGGGTCCTGGGCGGCGTCGCCATCGGCATGGCGTCCGTGGTCGGGCCCGCGTACATCGCAGAGGTGGCGCCGCCGGCGTACCGGGGCAGGCTGGGGTCGTTCCAGCAGCTCGCGATCGTGCTCGGCATCGCGGTGTCCCAGCTCGTCGACTACGTGCTGGCGGAGGTGGCGGGCGGCGACGTGCGCGGCGTGCTCGCCGGGCTGGAGGCGTGGCGGTGGATGCTCATCGCCTGCGTGGTCCCGGCGGCCGTCTACCTGACCCTCGCGCTGGTCATCCCGGAGTCCCCCCGGTTCCTCATCGCCGTACGCCGCATGGGCGAGGCGCGGGGCGTGCTCGCCAGGGTCGAGGGCGAGTCGACGGACCTCGACGGGCGGATCGCGGAGATCGAGTCGGTGCTGCGGGGCGAGCGGCGGCCCCGGCTGTCCGACCTCCGCGGCCCCCGGTTCGGCCTGCTGCCGATCGTCTGGGCGGGGATCGTCCTTTCGGTGTTCCAGCAGTTCGTCGGCATCAACGTGATCTTCTACTACTCGTCCGCGTTGTGGCAGTCGGTCGGGATCAGCCAGAGCGGCTCGCTGCTGATCAGCTTCTCCAGCTCGGTCATCAACATCGTCGGCACGTTCATCGCCATCGCCCTGGTGGACCGGGTCGGGCGCAGGCCGCTGCTGTTCACCGGATCCGTCGGCATGGCGCTATCCCTGGCCGCGGCCTCGTGGGCCTTCGGCTTCGCGGTGAAGACCGGCGGGAGCGTCACCCTCCCGGGCGACAAGGGCATGATCGCGCTGATCGCGGCGAACGCCTTCGTCCTGTTCTTCGCCCTGTCGTGGGGTGTCGTGGTGTGGGTACTCCTGGGCGAGATGTTCCCCAACCGGGTCCGGGCCGCCGCCCTGTCGGTGGCCGCCGCCGCCCAGTGGTCGGCGAACTGGCTGGTCACGGTGACGTTCCCGAGCCTGTCCGCCTGGAACCTGCCGGCCACCTACCTGATCTACGCGTTCTTCGCCGCGCTGTCCGCCGTCTTCGTGGTCCGCCATCTCCGGGAGACGAAGGGCCGGGCCCTGGAGGAGATGGGCTGACCTCCCCCCGCGAGCGCGGTCACGAACGTCGGCGAGCCAGACCGGCGGGATCACTGTCACAGCGCGCCTCTGCGGACGTCGACCAGGAACTCCTCGACCACGGCGCGGTCCGGTACGGCGGGAAGGGCCCGGGGCGCGGCGGGCGCGCCGCCCCGGGACAGGGCCGCGACCAGATCGTCACGCCATCGCACCACCTCGGGCCAGGGCACCTCGCCGCGCCGTACGGCGAGCAGCCGCTCGCGATGGCCGGACATGTCCACCAGCGGCTCGCCCTCGCGCACCAGGTGGCCGCCGCTGATCAGCAGCCTGATCATGTGCATGACCTGCTTCCATCGCGGCCGTTCCGGACTGATGCGGCGGAACTGGGCGTCGGCGTACCCGAGAAAGGTCTCCTCGGCCCGGACCGACAGGAACGCCTTCCTGATCGCGCGCAACCGGGCGCCGGTCCCGGTGACGTGCTCGACGATCGGCGACCAGAGGCACTCCAGGACCGTGGGGTTCGCCCCGAGCGCGAGCACGCAGAACCGCTCGACCTCCCAGGAGAACTCCTCCGGCCGCGGTCCCTCCACGTGCGTGGGCGGCTTGTCCAGCCGCCAGAACATCGGCGTGGGCGCCACGAAGACGCCGCGGCGGTCCACGTCGCTGTCCTCGGTGTCCAGGCCGTACGCGCGCGAGCCGACGACCACGGACAGGGCGAGACGCCGGGGCACCAGCTCCTCCGCCCCGGCGCCGTCCCGCGCCTCCGGCGACCCGGCTCGTACGGCGCCGGTCACAGGCGCGGGTCCACGGGCTCGGACTCCAGGGCCAGCACGGCGAAGACCGGCTCGTGGACGCGCCACAGCGGCTCGCCCTCGGCGAGACGGGTGAGCGCCTCCAGGCCGAGCGCGTGCTCCCGCAGCGCCAGCGAGCGCTTCCTGCCGAGGAACCGGCGTCGCAGCACGTCGAGGGACTCGGTGTAGTCCGGGCCGTAGATGATCCGGAGGTACTCGCGCCCGCGCACCTTGATCCCGGGCTGGACGCGGCCGGTCGCGACGTCCACCGGCTTGACGACCATGCCCTCGCCGCCGGCCTCGGTCAGCGCCGTCCACCACTCGACCGCGTCCGCACGCTCGCGCTCGGAGTCCAGCGACACGTACACGTGCCGGGTCGGCGCGAACAGCCGGGATGCCTCGGCCGGGTCCCCGGAGGGCGCTCCGGATCCGGGCGCGACCGGGTCGGGCGTCAGGCGCGACAGCAGCTCCAGGTGCCACGAGTGCGGCTCAAGCGCGGCCGTCGCCCGTCCCTCGCAGGCGAGGATCTGGAACGGCGCGAGCCGTACGCCGTCGAGCCCGGACACCGGCCAGCAGTACCGCGCGTACGCGTCGCGGAAACGCGCGGCGTTGTCGAGGCGGCGGCGGGCGCGTTCCAGCAGGTCGCCCACGTCGAGGCCGCGCTCGGCCGCCGCCGACAGGGCCGCGACCGCGTCGGGCAGCGCGGTGCGCGCCGCCGCCCCGACCGACGCGTACTGTCCGCGGATCAGCTCCTCCGCCTTCGCCGACCAGGGCAGCAGCTCGCAGTCGAGCACCACCCAGTCGGAGACCAGCTCGTCCCAGAGTGGACGCGCCTCCTCGCGCAGCCGGTCGACCAGCTCGCCCATGCGGGCGCCGTCGAAGAACGGCCGTCCGGTGCGGGTGTAGACGACGCCCGCGCTCCCGTCCGTGATCCCGAACCGCTTGGCGGCCGCCTCGGGGGTCCGGGCCAGTACGGCGATCGCCCGCGAGCCCATGTGCTTCTCCTCGCACACGACACGCGTGACCCCCGCCTCGGCGAACTCGCCGAACGCCTCGGCCGGGTGCTCCAGGAACCCGTCGAGCGTGGACGTCTCCGGCGGCGCCATGGTCGGCGGCAGATAGACCAGCCAGCGGGGATCCACCGCGAACCGGCTCATGATCTCCAGCGCGGCGGCGGCGTTCTCCTCCCTGACCTTGATCCGGCCGCCGAACCGCGTCTCCACGAAACGTGTGCCCGCGACGTCGCCGATCCGCAGCCCGCCCGCGTCCCGGCCGGAGGTCGCCGCGGCCCCGCCGATCGGCCGGACCGACTCGTACCAGACCCGCTCCGCCGGTACGGAGACCAGCTCGCGCTCGGGGTAGCGCAGGGCGGTCAGTCGCCCGCCGAAGACGACGCCGGTGTCCAGGCAGATCGTGTTGTTGACCCACTCGGCCTCGCGGACCGGCGTGTGGCCGTAGACGACCGTCGCCCGGCCCCGGTAGTCCTCGGCCCACGGGTAGCGGACGGGCAGGCCGTACTCGTCGGTCTCTCCCGTGGTGTCGCCGTACAGCGCGAACGCCCGGACCCGGCCGCTGGCCCGCCCGTGGTAGGCCTCCTTGAGGCCGGCGTGCGCGACCACGAGCCGGCCTCCGTCGAGCCGGTAGTGGCTGATGAGGCCCTCCATGAACGCCGCGGCCTCCCGCCGGAACTCCTCCGGCTCGGCGGCGAGCTGCTCCAGGGACTCCTTGAGTCCGTGCGCGACCCTGACCTTGCGCCCGGCCAGCGCCCGCACGAGCTTCTGCTCGTGGTTCCCGGACACGCAGAGCGCCGTCCCGGCCGCGACCATGCCCATGACCAGGCGCAACACGCCCGGGGTGTCGGGTCCGCGGTCGACCAGGTCGCCGACGAACACCGCCGTACGCCCCTCGGGGTGGACGGCGCCCGCGGCCGAGACCTCCCAGCCGAGCGCGCGCAGCAGGGTCTCCAGCTCCGACCGGCAGCCGTGCACGTCGCCGATGACGTCGAACGGGCCGGTCAGCTCCGTCCTGTCGCTCCACGCCTTCTCGTAGGTGACGACCGCCTCGTCGATCTCGTCGCCCCGCAGGACGTGGACGCGGCGGAAGCCGTCCTTGGAGATCCGGCCGAGCGAGCGGCGCAGGTCCTTGCTCTGCCGCGTGACCACCCGCGGGCCGAAGTCCCGGTCCGGCCGTACGGCGTTGCGGGCGACGGCGACGTCCGCGGGGACGTCGAGCACGATGGCGTCGGCGAGCACGTCGTGGCTCCTGGCCAGCTCGATCAGCTTCTTGCGGGCGTCCCACTGCACGTTGGTGGCGTCCACGACCGTGAGGAGGCCGCGTCGCAGCCGGACCCCGACGATGTGGTGCAGCAGGTCGAACGCCTCCGGCGTGGCGGACTGGTCGTTCTCGTCGTCGGAGACCAGGCCGCGGCAGTAGTCGGACGAGATCACCTGGGTGGGCGCGAAGTGCCGGGCCGCGAAGGTGGACTTCCCGCTGCCGGAGACGCCGACGAGCACCACCAGGCCCATCTGGGGAACCTTGACCTCAACCATCGCCCTCGCTCCTCTCCCCCGCCACGCTGAACACCGCCATCTGGGTGGGCGGCCCCACCTCCGGGTCGTCGTCTCCCACCGGCCTGAACACGACCCGGTAGCCGTACCGCCCGGCCACGCCGGAGGCCCATGCCGCGAACTCGGCCCTGGTCCACTCGAACCGGTGGTCGGGGTGGCGCATCGCCCGGCCCCCGCCGCGTCCCTCGCCCAGGAAGTCGTAGCGCACGTTGTACTCGGAGTTGGGCGTGGTCACGACGACGTGGGCGGGCCTCGCCGTGCCGAAGACGACCCGTTCGAGCGCGGCCAGCCGGGGCGGGTCGACGTGCTCGACCACCTCCATGAGGACGGCCGCGTCGTACCCGGAGAACCGAGGGTCGGCGTAGGTGAGCGCGCCCTGGAACAGCTCCAGGCGGGCCCGCTTCGCGTCCGGCATCCGGTCCAGCTTGAGCTTGCGCGCGGCGATCGCGAGCGCATGCGTGGACACGTCGGTCCCCGTGACCCGGGTGAACCGCGGCCGCGCCAGCAGCGCCTCCAGCAGCTGGCCCGACCCGCATCCGAGGTCGATGACCGTACGCGCGCCGAGCTCCTCGACGGCGGCGACGACGGCGTCCCTGCGCAGCACGTTCAGCGGGACCCGGGCCGGCTCCGCCTCCCCGGCGCCGGCCTCGGCGGAGGTGCCGGTCGCCGCCTCCGGTGCGAGGTCCGGCACGGCGGGATCGCCGCCGGACGTCCCGGGCGGCTCGTCCCCGGGAGGCGGCTCCGGGGTGAGGTCCTCCTCCACGGGCGGCTCCAGGGCCTCCTCGACGTCGTCGCCGAGCTCGGCCAGCCGGGCGAAGGCCGTACGCTCCAGCGCCCGGCGCCGGCCGAGGTAGCGGCGCGTGATCAGGCCCTTCTCCGGGTGGGCGGCCAGCCAGCCCGCGCCGGCGCGGACGAGCTTGTCCACCTCGTCGCCCGCCAGCCAGTAGTGCTTGGCGTCGTCCAGCACCGGAAGCAGCACGTAGAGCTGGTTGAGCGCGTCCGCCAGCCGCACCTCGCCCCGCAGCGCGAGCCGTACGTACCGGGAGTCACCCCACTCGGGGAAACCCTCGTCGAGCGGGACGGCCTCCGCCTCGACCTCCCATCCGAGCGGCTCGAACAGCCGCCGGGCGAGCGCCGCGCCGCCGCGGCAGGGCAGCGCGGGCAGCCGGATCTCCAGGGGCATCGGCGCGGCGGCCAGCTCGGGCCGCGCCGCGCAGCGCCCCGTGCGCGCCGTACGGAAGACGTCGGCGAGCGCCACCGCGAGCAGCGACGAGGCGGCGTAGGGGCGGTCGTTGACGTACTGGCCCAGGCTGAAGTCCGGCGTGGACTTCCCACGGGAGCGCGCGAGCCGGACCGGGTCGACGTCCAGCAGCAGCGCCGCCGTGCAGCGCCGCTCCGTCGCCTCCGGGTAGAAGACCCGCGCCGTGCCGAACGACTGCCCGAACTCCTGCACGCGTCCGGGATGCTTGTGCAGCAGGAAGCCGAGGTCGGTCGCCGGGCGGGACGCCGCGGAGGAAACGGTCGAGATCGTGAGAAGCACGGATCAAGCATCCCGTAGGGGCTTCCACACTTTCCACCGTTTTGTGATCAGGCCGCTCCGCCACGCCCGCCCGGACGTCCCCGAAGGGATCAGACGTGCGGCATGACCTCGGCGGCGATCAGCTCCAGGTGGTCGAGGTCGGCCAGATCCATGACCTGGAGGTACATCCGCTCCGCGCCGATCTCCGCGAAACGGCCGATCTTCTCCACGACCTCGGCGGGCGTCCCGGCGAGGCCGCCCGCGCGCAGCGACGCCGCGTCCTGGCCGATCGCCGCCGCACGGCGGGCGATCTCGGCCTCGTCCCGGCCCACGCACACCGTCTGCGCGGCGGAGTAGACCATGGACTCCCGGCCGGCGGACTCGCACGCCTCGCGCACCCGCCCGAACGCCTGCCGCGTCTCGTCCAGCGTCCGGAACGGCAGGTTGTACTCGTCGGCGAACCGCGCGGCCAGCCTCGGCGTGCGGCGCGGCCCGCCGCCGCCGACGATGATGGGCGGCCGGGGCCGCTGCACCGGCTTGGGCAGCGCCGGGGATTCCTCCACGCGATAGTGCGCGCCCTCGAACGAGTACGGCTTGGCCGCCCCCCACAGCCCGGTGACGATCTCGAGCTGCTCCTCGAACCGGTCGAACCGCTCGCCCACCGCCGGGAACGGGATGCCGTACGCGGTGTGCTCGGCCTCGAACCAGCCGGTGCCGAGGCCCAGCTCGACCCGGCCGCCGCTCATCTGGTCGACCTGGGCGACGCTGATGGCGAGGGGGCCGGGCAGCCGGAAGGTCACCGGCGAGACCAGGGTGCCGAGCCGGATGCGGGACGTCTCCCTGGCCAGCCCGGCGAGGGTGATCCAGGCGTCCGTCGAGCCGGGGCCGGGGTCGCCGGGGCCGATCCGCAGGTAGTGGTCGGAGCGGAAGAACGCGTCGAACCCCAGCCGCTCGGTGGCCCGCGCCACCGTGAGCAGGTCGTCGTACGTCGCGCCCTCTTGCGGCTCGGTGAAGATCCTCAGCTTCATCCGGCCATTATCACCCCGGTCCTTCCGGCGTGGTTGATATGGTCCACCCATCGTGCGCGTAATGTAGTCACAATATGACTCCGGGTGGTGAACGCGTGGATTCCGCACGAGGCGAGCGCGAGCCGGGAACGCCGCCGCGCCCCCTGGTCGCCCTGGCCGCGGCGGCCCTGGTGGCCGGCACCGGATACGCCATGTGGCTGCTGCCCGCGCGGGCGATCCCCGATGCGCCGGACCCCGCTCCGAGCACCCCCGCGGGAGCCGCGCAGGGCGGCGCGACCGGTCTCGGGCCGGTGGCCGCGAGCGCCGCCGCGACCGCTCCGGCGCCCGCCGTGACCGCCGGTTCCGCCGTCGCCTGGCGGTCCTCCGACCAGGTCGCGCCGATCCCGGTGGGCGCCCGCGACGGCGGCCCGTCCGGCTACGTCGTCTTCGTGGACGCCGTACGCGACCCCGGCTTCGACCTCGCCGGCGCGGCCCGCAGCACCGGCGCCGGCTGGTACACCCTGGGCCATCTCGCCGCCGGTCCCGACGGCTGCACCCCGCGCTGGGGCGGCGTCGTCGAGCAGGGCGGGAACCCGGCGGCGAACGGCCTCGGACCGCTCCGGGCGCTCGGCGGCGACGCCGGCATCGCGTTCGGCGGGCCGTCGGGCCGGGAGCTCGCGCAGACCTGCCGGGACCCCGGCCTGCTGCTCGCGGCCTACCGGCGGGTGATCGGGGCCTTCGACCCCGCCGTCATCGACTTCGAGGTCCGCGACTCGGCCGACGAGGCGGCGACCGCCCGGCGCGCGGCCGCGGTCGGCCAGTTGCAACGGGAGGCCGCGGCCGCCGGGAGGCCGCTCGCCGTCACCTTCACGCTCCCCGCCTCCGAGTCGGGCCTCTCCACCGCCGACGCCGCCATGCTGCGCTCCGCACGCGCGGCGGGCGTGGAGATCCTCGCGGTCAACCTCCTGGTGCCCTTCCGGCCGGGCGGGTCCGGCGACCTGCACCGGCTGGCGGTCGCGGCCCGGGCCGCCCGGGCCCAGTTCGCGTACGCGCTGGGGGTGACCGGGCGGGAGGCGTGGCGGCGGATGGGGCTCGCCCCGGTGCTGACGTCCCCCCGGGACCTCGGCGGCGGGCGGGCGCGGCGGCTGGCGGACTTCCGGGCGCGCAACGGCCTGGCCTGGGTTTCCATACGGGGCGCCCGGCCGGACGACGACGTCGTCCGCGTCCTGGGCGCCGCCGGGTCCTGACCCGCCGGCACCGCTCATCCGGCACATCGTGGAGAGGAGACCCGTGGTGGGATCGCAGAGAGATCCGGGCGCGTCCGGCCGAGGCGACGCTCCCCCGCCCCCGATGGACGCGCGGAGGCTGCTCGGCGAGGCGCGGGTGGCGAGGCTGGCCACGGTGAGCGGCGCGGGCATCCCCCATCTGGTGCCTGTCACGTTCGCCCTGGCGGGCGACACGATCGTCACCGCCGTGGACCACAAGCCGAAGTCCACCCGGCGGTTGCGCCGCCTCACCGACATCGCCGAGAACCCGAACGTGTGCGTGCTGGCCGACCACTACTCCGACGACTGGGACGAGCTGTGGTGGGTCAGGGCGGACGGCTTCGCCACCGTCGTCGAGGACGACGCGGAGCGGGCGGCCGCCCTGGCCCCCCTCGTCGCGAAGTACGCCCAGTATCGGGACCGGCCGCCGGCCGGCCCCGTCATCCTGATCCAGGTCACCGCCTGGCGTTCCTGGTCGTACACGTAGGCCCGTACGGCTGCGCGCTCCGGAGCCCGGTCACCGCGCGACGCCCCGCTCCGGACGGCGGAGCGGGGCGTCGCCGGTGCAGAGGTCAGGCGCGGGCGGGGGACAACTTCCGGGCCGCCTGGACGAACTCGTGGCACGCGTTCGCGCACTTCTGCATCATCGGGTCGCCGTCGCTCATGGACATGGCCATCTCGGCGCACTTGTCCGCGGCCCGCGCGCACAGCGACGCCATCTCCATGGCCATCGGCGACTGGCGCATCATCATGTCGCCGCACATGCGGGACATGTCGGAGCAGTCCATGAGGGCGCCCATCATCGCCATGTCGGCGTGCTTGCCGCCCTGCTGGAGACAGTGGGTCATGGTCTGCTCACAGCAGCTGTGCATCTCCATGCACTTGTCGATGCATCGCTGCATCTCCGCCGTGATCTTACTTTCCTGCTTCATGCTTCCCCCGAGATCGTGACCGCCCGGCCGGCCGGGCCTGGTCGATGTGTGCGGGAGATGAGATTCCCCTCCACCAGCGGAGAGATGTGCCTATTTCGCTAATTTGATCACTATTTGCAAGGGATTTATGACCCCACGATCCTCCGCGGCGGAGACGGAGCCCGACGGCGCGCTCAGGGGGCGAGGCGGCCGGGCGGACGACCAGGGGCGGTACGGGACCCACGCGGCTCCCCTACCGCCGGGGAGAGGAGCCGTGGGCGCGGCCGGCGAGACGCTTTCATGATCGTGCGTCACGCGTACGCGTCGATCCCGGCCGAAGCCGGATGATCCCGGAGGATCGCCAGAGGCTCACCCCCGGGTCGGACGCTATGCCGGCTCTTTGAGCAGGAGCGCGACGCACTCCACGTGGTGGGTCATCGGGTACTGGTCGAAGGCCCGCAGATCCGCGAGGCGGTAGCCGTACGGGGCGAACCAGGCGACGTCCCGCGACAGGGTGGCCGGGTCGCAGGAGACGTAGACGATCCTGGGCGCGTCCAGCGTGGCCACC
Source organism: Microtetraspora niveoalba (assembly GCF_001570405.1). Taxonomy (GTDB): domain Bacteria; phylum Actinomycetota; class Actinomycetes; order Streptosporangiales; family Streptosporangiaceae; genus Microtetraspora; species Microtetraspora niveoalba. The sequence goes on from NZ_BBYM01000036.1 coordinate 53,468, forward strand.
CGGTCCACCACGGACCGTCCCAGCCCCGCCCTCGGCGGGTCGACCACGACCAGGTCGGCCCGCTCGATCTCCAGCCGGTCGAGCGCCTCCTCGACCTTGCCCCGCTCGGTGACGGCCTGCGGCAGGTCCCTCAGGTTCCACCGGGCGTCCTGCACGGCCTGCGGGTCGGACTCGATGCCCAGCACCGCGCCCTCCGGCCCCACCGCCTCGGCGAGCCCGGCGGCGAACAGGCCGACGCCGCAGTACAGGTCGAGCGCCCACTCCCCCGCCTTCGGCCGGGCGAAGTCGAGCACGGCGTCGAGGAGGGTCGCCGCCGCGCCCGGGTGCACCTGCCAGAAGCCGCTCGCGGTGACCCGGAAGTCCCGGTCGCCGACGCGCTCGGTCATGGCCGCGCGGCCGCGCAGCGCGCGCGTCCCCCTCCTGCCCTCGTCGATCAGGACCGCGGCGTCGACGTCGGGCAGGGACACCCTCCTGCCGGGCCTGGGGGTGACGATCACGGCGCGGTCGCCGCCGGAGGAGGCGACCACCTCGACGGTCTCCGCCCCCCGCCAGCCGAGCGACTCCGCTCCGACCTCCTCGACCGCCGGATGGGCGATCGGGCAGTGGTCCACGTGCTCGATCTCGTGGGACCGGTGGCGGCGCAGGCCGATGGAGCCGTCCCGGTCGGCGGCGAACTGCACCCGCGTGCGCCAGCCGAGCCCGCCGTCCGCCGCCCCGGGCACCTCCTCGACCGTCACCGGGCGCTCGACACCCGCGAGGCGGCGCAACTGCTCCTCGACGACGGCGGCCTTCAGCCGGCGCTGGGCCTCGGGCGAGGCGTGCTGCCAGTCGCAGCCGCCGCACCTCCCCGGACCGCTGAACGGGCATGGCGGCGTCACCCGGTCCGGCGACGCCTCCAGGATCTCGACCGCGTCCGCCCGCAGGAACCGCGCGGTCTCCTCGGTGATCTCCGCGATCACGCGCTCGCCCGGGAGGGCGTGCCGTACGAACACGACCCGCCCCTCGTGGCGGGCCACGCACCAGCCGCCGTTCGCGACCTGGCCCACCGTCAACTCGATCGACATCGTGCTCTCCCCGCTCATGCCTTGATCTCGCCCTTCTTCACGTCGGCGTGCGAACGCCGTACGGCGCCGGGCGCGAACGCCTCGGGGCGCCCCTTGAGCCGGTCGGAGGAGGCGAGCTGCCACGGCACGCTGGTCACCATCACGCCGGGCTTGAACAGCAGGCGTCCCTTCAGCCGCAGCGCGCTCTGATTGTGGAGCAGGTGCTCCCACCAGCGGCCCACGACGTACTCGGGGATGTAAACGGTCACGACGTCACGGGGCGACTTGCGACGCAGCGACTTGACGTAGTCGAGCACCGGCCCGGTGATCTCCCGGTAGGGCGAGTCGAGGATCTTCAACGGCACCGGGATGCCGCGCCGGTCCCACTCCTCCTGGAGGCGGGCCGCCTCGTCGGAGTCCACGCCCACGCTGACCGCCTCCAGGGTGGACGGCCGGGTGGCCCGCGCGTACGCGAGGGCGCGCAGCGTCGGCTTGTGGATCTTGGACACGAGCACGATGGAGTGGTTGCGCGCGGGGAGCATCGTCTCGTCGATCTCACCCTCGGGCGCGGCCAGCTCGTCGGCGACCCGGTCGTAGTGGTGGCGGATGCCCTTCATCATCAGGAACAGCACCGGCATCGCGATGCAGACGATCCACGCGCCGTGCGTGAACTTCGTGAGCAGGACGACGACGAGCACGATGGCCGTCATGACGCCGCCGAACCCGTTGATGACGCGGGAGCGGTGCATGCGGAAGCGCGTCCGGGCGTCGGCCTCGGTCCTCAGGTGCCGCGTCCAGTGCCGGACCATGCCGATCTGGCTGAGCGTGAACGACACGAACACGCCGACGATGTACAGATTGAGCAGCTTGCTGACATCGGCCTGGAACACCCAGATCAGCAGGCAGGCGCCGGCGGCGAGCAGGATGATGCCGTTGCTGAAGGCCAGCCGGTCGCCGCGGGTGTGGAGCTGGCGCGGCAGGTAGCGGTCCTGGGCGAGGATCGACGCGAGCACCGGGAAGCCGTTGAACGCGGTGTTCGCGGCCAGGAACAGGATGAGCGCGGTCACCGCGGCGATCGCGATGAACAGGATCGAGCCGTCGCCGAACACGGCGGACGCGACCTGCGCGATGATCGGCTGCTGGTAGTAGCCGGGCCCGGCGGGACGGCCGTTGATCAGGATGTCCGTGGCGATGTTCGCCGGCTCGGTCAGCTTCACCCCGGACTTGAGGCCGAGGTAGATGATGCCGCTGAACATCACGACCGCGATGAGGCCCATCATGAGCAGCGTCGTCGCGGCGTTCTTGCTCTTGGGCTTGCGGAACGCGGGCACGCCGTTGCTGATCGCCTCGACGCCGGTGAGGGCGGCGCAGCCCGAGGAGAACGCGCGCAACACCAGGAACGCCATCGCGAACCCGGCGATGTCGGCCTGTTCGGCCACGATCCGGTACTCGGCCGTCGGGGCGCGCAGCTCGTCTCCGAGCACGAGCAGCCGGAACAGCCCCCACAGGACCATGCCGATCACCGCGATCATGAACGCGTACGTCGGGACCGCGAAGGCCACACCCGACTCGCGGATGCCGCGCAGGTTCATGATGGTCAGCAGGACGACGATCGCGATCGCCACCAGCGGCCGGTTCTCCGCCACGAACGGCACCGTGGCGCCCACGTAGTCGGCGCCGTTGGCGACGGACACCGCGACGGTCAGCACGTAGTCCACGAGCAGGGCGCTCGCCACGGTGAGCCCGGCGCTCGACCCGAGGTTGGTGGTGGCGACCTCGTAGTCGCCGCCGCCGCTCGGGTAGGCGTGCACGTTCTGCCGGTACGAGGCGACCACAGTGAGCATGACCAGCACGACGCCCGCCGCGACCCACGGGCTGTAGCTGTAGAACGCGGCGCCGCCCAGCGAGAGGATGACGAGGATTTCCTGCGGCGCGTACGCGACGGAGGAGAGTGCGTCACTGGCGAAAACCGGAAGTGCAACACGTTTGGGGAGCAACTGGTCGTGGAGCTGCGTGCTGCGAAGCGCGCGCCCTACGAGAAGCCGCTTGACGAGGTCCGTCACCTTTGACACGACTGTCGATGCTAGTCCTTCACCTCGGCTCCCCGCGCACCCGGCGTCCGCTCTGGGAGACATACTGTGCTCGAAGGAGACCGCCTCTACCCAACGGCGGGAGAGCATGCATATCGTGATCATGGGATGCGGGCGGGTCGGATCGACTCTCGCCCACATTCTCGAGGACAGCGGCCACTCGGTCGCGATCATCGACCGTGACCCGCAGGCCTTCCGCAGGCTGCGCGCGGGCTTCCGAGGACGACGGGTCACCGGGGTCGGCTTCGACCGCGACGTCCTCGAGGAGGCGGGGCTGGGGACGGCGTCCGCCTTCGTCGCGGTGAGCAGCGGCGACAACTCCAACATCATCTCCGCGCGCGTGGCCCGCGAGACCTTCGGCGTGGACAACGTCGTCGCCCGCATCTACGATCCCCGGCGGGCGGAGGTCTACCAGCGGCTCGGCATCCCGACCGTGGCCACGGTCCGCTGGACCGCCGACCAGATCCTGCGCCGGGTCCTGCCCGAGGGCGCCGAGCCACTCTGGCGCGACCCCACCGGCACGGTGATCCTCGCCGAGATGGCGTTCAACGCCGGCTGGATCGGGACCCGGACCCGCAGGGTCGAGGAGGCGACGGGCAGCCGGGTCGCCTTCATCAACCGCATGGGCGAGGCCCTGGTGCCCAAGGACGACACCGTCATCCAGGACGGGGACGTCCTGCACGTCATCGCCGCCGAGAACGACATGGACCGGATCAACAAGGTGCTGGCCGCCGCACCGTCGGAGAGTGAGCACTGATGCGCGTCACCATCGCGGGCGCGGGCGCCGTCGGGCGCTCCATCGCCGCCGAGCTCCTGGAGAACGGCCACGAGGTCCTTCTCATCGACGTCGACCCACGGGCCATCAAGATCGACAGCGTTCCGCGCGCGGAATGGCTCCTCGCCGACGCGTGCGAGATCTCCTCGCTCGACGAGGCGGGGCTGAACGGCTGCCAGGTGGTGATCGCGGCCTCCGGCGACGACAAGGTCAACCTGGTCGTCTCGCTGCTGGCCAAGACCGAGTACGGCGTGCCCCGCGTCGTCGCCCGGATCAACCACCCCAAGAACGAGTGGCTGTTCAACGAGTCCTGGGGCGTCGACGTGGCGGTCTCGACACCGCGTCTGCTCTCCGCGCTGGTCGAGGAGGCCGTCAGCGTGGGCGACCTCGTCCGGCTGATGACCTTCCGGCAGGGCCAGGCGAACCTGGTCGAGCTCACCCTGGCCGAGGACGCGCCGGTGGTGGGCCAGCGGGCCGGTTCCGTCCCGTGGCCGGTGGACGCGGCGCTGGTCGCGATCCTGCGCGAGGGCCGGGTCCTGGTCCCCTCCGCCGACGATCCGCTGGAGGCCGGGGACGAGCTGCTCTTCGTGGCCAACCAGGACGTCGAGCACGAGCTGGCCGAGCTGCTGTCGGGGCGCTGAGCCCCGTAGCCGCCGCGGCGCGGCCGCCCGCCTCGGGGGCCGCGCCCTCAGCCCGCCGCGTTGTCCTGCAACGGCGTACGGCCGCGGGCGAGCACCCACACCATGGCGGCGAGCGCCGCGACCTGGAGCGGCCAGCCCAGCGCGATCTTGGTGACGCCGAGCGTGACCACCTGGTCGAACATGTAGAGCGGAAGCTGCACCACCACGCGCACCAGGCACGGCAGCATCAGCAGCCAGGTGAGCTTGGAGCACAGCCGGACCATGCCGGCGTCCTTGTGCCACGCCGTCGGGTCGCCCGTCACCGAGCCGATGAGGAAGCCGACCACCGGCCAGCGGGTCACGATCGACAGCAGCATGGCCCCGGCGTACACGGCGTTGTAGAGGATGCCGGGCAGGAAGTAGTCCTTGGCGTCGCCGCTGCGGGTGGCGAAGAACGCGCCGATGGCGATGCCGACGAGGCTGTTGAGCACGAACTGGGGCGTGCTGCGCTGGACGAGCCGCACCACCAGCAGGACCACCGCGGTCGCGATGCTGACGATCAGCGAGGGCTTGAGCTGGCTGGTGCCCACCCACATCGCGGTGAAGGCGATGGTGGGCACCGCCGCCTCGACGATCCCCCTCTTGCCGCCCAGCGCCTTGCCGAGCTGGGCGCGCAGCGCCGCCTCGACGGTGTCGTGAGCGGCGTGCGTCGCCGTGACGTCCGCTGCACTCATGATTCCTCCTCGCGTCGCGACCGGTTCGTCCGGCCGCGCGGCGCGTCGCCCGCGTCCGCCCGCCGAGGACGCGCGTTCACGCGCGCTCCCCGGCGATCACTGACCACCGGCTGGGCGAAGCTCGTAACGTGGGTTGAACATGACCTTACGGCCGTCCTGGACGCTGACCAGGCCCTCCGCGCGGACCACACGGCCCGGCTCGATGCCGACGATCTTGCGTCGGCCGAGCCACACCAGGTCGATCACGTCGGATCCGTCGTACAGCTCCGCTTCCAGGGCGGGCGCCCCGCCCCTGGGACGGAGCGTGACGGTCCGCAGCGTACCGGCGACGCAGGAGCGCTGCCGCTCACCGCAGGAGGCGATGGGCGTCGCGCCGTGGCGCCCGAGGTCCTCGCGGAGCTCTTCGGCCTCCAACTCGGCCTGGGTGCTGGTCAGCCGCTGGAAGAAGCCGCGCAGGCCCTTCCGCACCGGCTCAGCCGTGCTCATCGATCGCTCACCGTCTCCTCGCGGGCCTGGGGCCGCTTCGCCGCCGCCGGGCGCTCCCGTGGGGGGCGCGCCCCGGCGGCACTCCGCGTGCTCACCGAGCTCGCTCCGTGTACATGCTTTCCCAGCCTAGGTGATGGGACGCGGCGGAGCGCATGCCGGGTTTCACCGGATCTCGGAGATCTCCGGGCCCCGCTCGAACGGCCGGAACTCCTCGTGCTCGGGCTCCTGCTCCATGGCGTGCCTGGCCTCGGCGGGCAGCCGCAGCTCGATGGGCTCACGGGGGGCCATCGGCTCGTCGCCGCGGACCACGACGATGTCGCGGACGACGCCTTCGAGGGTCGCCGCCGCGGCCTCGTCGAGCGCGGCCCGGCCGCTCAGGGCCGCCCGCAGCAGCCAGCGCGGCCCGTCGACGCCGATGTAGCGCACCGGCTGCGGGTCGCGGCCCTCCGCCGGGACCCTCGCGGCCAGCTCCGTCCCGAAGGGACCCTCCCGCTCCTCGGTGGTGCCGCCGACGGCGGCCACCTCGCGGGCCAGCTCCGCCCGGACCTCGTCCCAGATGCCGCCGCGCTTGGGCGCGGCGAACGCCTGCACCTGCAGGGCGCTCTCCTCGACGAGGACGACGGCGCCGACGATGCTGTCACCCGACACGGTGAGCTGGACCTCGAAGCCGGGGCCGACGGGCAGGAGCAGCCCGCCCAGATCGACCCGCTCGCCCTCGGGATATCCCTCGTCCGCGTCCCACGGACCTGATTCGCGCGCGGGAGCGGCTTGCTCCTTCTCGGGTACGGCCTGCGCCGTCTCCTCCTCCGCGCGCCGGCGACGTCCGAACACGTCGTTCACACTCCTTAGGACCTGTGCTCGCCTGTGATCAACGACCGGTGGAGCCGAACCCGTTCGCACCGCGTACGGAGCCGGGCAGGCGGTCCACCTCGTGGAAGGACGCCTTCTCCACTCGCTGGATGACCAGCTGGGCGATGCGGTCGCCGCGCTTCAGCCGGGCGGCGTCCTTGGTGTCGGTGTTGAGGAGTGTCACCTTGATCTCGCCGCGGTACCCCGCGTCGACCGTGCCCGGCGCGTTCACCAGGGTGACGCCGAACTTCGACGCGAGCCCCGACCGGGGATGTACGAACGCGGCGTATCCGTCCGGAAGCGCGATCGCCACCCCGGTGCCGACGACGGCGCGTTCCCCCGGCAGCAGCTCGACATCCTCGACGGCGTACAGGTCGGCGCCTGCGTCACCGGGATGCGCGTAGCCGGGGAGCGGAAGCCCCGTGTCGAGACGGTGGATCAGCACCTCAACATTCATGAGCCAAGACACTACCCGTTGCGCTGGGGAGATACCGCCTCTCCGGGAGCGGGCGGCTCCGCCGTGGAGCGTTCCCGGGACTCGTCCCCGCTCGGGTGCAGCGGCTGGGACCGCGGGGGCTCCGTGGCCGGCGCCGGCGGCTCGCGGCGGAGCAGCTCCTGGAGCACGCGGTAGATGACCGCGGCGACCGGGACCGCGACAGCCGCGCCCGCGATGCCCGCGATGACGCCGCCCACGCCCAGCACCAGGATGATCGCCAGCGGGTGGAACTCCACCGCGCGGCCGACGATGAGCGGTTGCAGGACGTGGTTCTCCAGCTGCTGCTCGACGATCAGGACGCCGATGAAGATCACGGCTCCCAGCCAGCCCTGCGAGCCGAACGTCACGAGCGTGCCGACGGCGCCCGCGAAGAGGATGCCGACGATCGGGATGAAGCTCGATATGAAGACCAGCACCGCTATCGGCGCCCACAGCGGCACGCCGAGCACGGCCAGGGTGGCGCCGATGACGATGCCGTGTATCGCGGAGATCGCGACGGTGCCCTGGACGTAGTGCGAGAGCGTGCGCCAGGCGGACCGGCCCGCCCGGTCGACCTTGGCCGACGCGCCGCCGAACGCGCGCAGGAACCAGTTCCAGATGCGGTCGCCGTCCTTGAGGAAGAAGAACGTCACGAAGAGCATCAGCACGATGCCGGCGAGCACCTCGATCACGGCCGTGGCGCCGGTGATGACCGTCCCGGTGATCTGCCCGCGCCGCTCGGAGAGCTGTTTCGTCAGCTCGTCGATGACGCCGGTGATCTGGGACTCCTTCAGGTGGAGGGGCCCGTGGATCAGCCAGCCCTGCACGTCGTGCGAGGTCTTGGCGATCTGGTCGATGAGGCGGGGAGCCTCCTCGTTGGCCCGGGTGCCGATCAGGAACCCGATGCCGACGATGACCGCGAAGAACAGCAGCATCGTGAGCCAGGTGGCGTATATCGGCCGCATCCGCCTGCGCAGCCGGCCGGTGACCGGATAGAGCAGGGCCGTCAGCAGGAAGGCCACCGCGACCGGGAGGGCCACGATGCCGACGCGGCCGATGATCTGCCAGAAGAAGTAGATGACGACGCCGAGGACGATCAGGCACGCGCCCCACACGGCGAGTGTGATCAGCGTGGGGGGCACGTGGAGCGTTCGACGTTGCTTTTCCGGGATCACAACGTCCAGCCTGGCACGTCACCCCCCGACGCGCGCAGCCGAATATTCATCCGGCGACACACATCACGCCTGGTCGTCATCCGCGAGTGTGACGGACACCACCTGTTCGTCGCCCGCGGAGTCCAGGACGAACTCCTCGACGTTGCCCGCCGCGCACAGGTCGTCCTGCGCGTGCCGTACGAGCCGGGCCTGGGGGCCGGACACGACGAGCCGGGAGACCTCCGCCCGCATGGACAGCTTGGCCTCGGACTTGGCCTTGCGCACCCGGCGCAGCACCTCGGCGACGGCGCCCAGCACCGCCGGGTCTCCCCCGCCGCCCAGCACCGCGTCCAGCTCGGACGCGGACGGCCAGGCGGCGCGGTGGACGGACCCGGGCCGCCACCACGACCAGACCTCCTCCGTCACGAACGGCAGGAACGGTGCGAACAGCCGCAGCAGCACGTCGAGCGCCACCCGCAGCGCCGTGACGGCGGAGGCGTCCCCGTCGTAGGCGCGGGCCTTGACCAGCTCCAGGTAGTCGTCGCACAGCTCCCAGAAGAAGCGCTCGGCGCGCTCGAGCGCCCGGGTGTAGTCGTAGTCGTCGAACGCCTCGGTGGCCTCGGTCACGACGGCGCGGAGCGCGGCCAGCATGGACAGGTCGAGCGCCTCGGTGACCCGCTCCTCGCCGCCCGGGACCTCGCCGAAGCCGAGCACGAACCGGGACGCGTTGAGGATCTTGATGGCCAGCCGGCGGCCGATCTTGATCTGCCCGGTGTCGAACGCGGTGTCGGTGCCGGGCCGGCCGTTCGCCGCCCAGTAGCGCACCGCGTCCGAGCCGTACTGCTCCAGCAGGCCGAGGGGCGTGACCACGTTGCCCTTGGACTTGGACATCTTCTTGCGGTCGGGGTCGAGGATCCAGCCGGAGATCGCGGCGTGCTTCCAGGGGAGGCCGCCGTGCTCCAGGTGGGACCTGACGACCGTGGAGAACAGCCAGGTGCGGATGATCTCGTGCGCCTGCGGGCGCAGGTCCATCGGGAAAACGCGGCGGAACAGGTCGTCGTCGCGCTCCCAGCCGGCCGCGATCTGCGGGGTCAGGGACGAGGTCGCCCAGGTGTCCATCACGTCGGGGTCCCCGGCGAAGCCGAGCGGCCTGCCGCGCATGTCCTCGGTGAAGCCCGGGGGCACGTCGCTGGACGGGTCCACCGGCAGGGACGACTCGTCGGCCGGGATCGGCGCGTCGTAGACGGGCAGCCCGTCGCGGTCGAGCGGGTACCAGACGGGGATCGGCACGCCGAAGAAGCGCTGCCGGGAGATGAGCCAGTCGCCGGCCAGTCCCTCGACCCAGTTGTCGTACCTGACCCGCATATGCGGCGGGTGCCAGCGCAGCTCGGTGCCCCGGTCGAGCAGGGCGAGGCGCAGCTCGACGTCGCGGCCGCCGTTGCGGATGTACCACTGGCGGGTGGTGACGATCTCCAGCGGCCGGTCGCCCTTCTCGTAGAACTTGACCGGGCGCTGGATCTTGCGCGGCTCGCCGTCCAGGTGGCCGGACTCGGCCAGCATCTCCACGATGCGCTCGCGGGCGCTGTGCACGGTCTTGCCGCCCAGCTCCTTGTACGGCTCTGCGGGCACGCCGTCCGGCGGCTCGTTCAGCAGGCGCCCGTCCCAGCCGATCACGGGCCGGGTGGGCAGGTCGAGCTCGCGCCACCAGGTGACGTCGGTGACGTCGCCGAAGGTGCAGATCATGGCGATGCCGGAGCCCTTGTCGGGCTCGGCGAGGTGGTGGCCGAGCACCGGCACCTCGACGCCGAAGATCGGCGTGCGCACGGTCGTGCCGAACAGCGGGCGGTAGCGCTCGTCGTCGGGGTGGGCGACCAGGGCGACGCAGGCGGGGATCAGCTCGGGCCGGGTCGTCTCGATCCAGACCCGGTCGCCGAAGCCCTGCTCGCGCTGCTCGGGCGACAGCTCGAACCCGATGCGGTGGAAGGCGCCGGGCCACTCCCGGTCCTCCAGCTCGGCCTGGGCCACGGCGGTGCGGAACGTCACGTCCCACAGCGTCGGCGCCTCGGACATGTACGCCTCGCCGCGGGCGAGGTTGCGCAGGAAGGCCCGCTGGGACGCGGCCCGCGCCCGCTCGTCGATCGTGGCGTACGTCATGGACCAGTCGACGGACAGGCCGAGGCGGCGCCACAGCTCCTCGAACGCCTTCTCGTCCTCGGCGGTGAGCCGCTCGCACAGCTCGATGAAGTTCTTCCTGGACACCGGGACCTGCCCCTTGGCGCCCTTGGTCCCGCCGGCCGGCGGCTCGAACCCGGGGTCGTACGGCAGCGAGGGGTCGCAGCGGACGCCGAAGTGGTTCTGCACCCGGCGCTCGGTGGGCAGGCCGTTGTCGTCCCAGCCCATGGGGTAGAAGACCTCGCGCCCGCGCATCCGCTGGTAGCGGGCGATCGTGTCGGTGTGGGTGTAGGAGAAGACGTGCCCGACGTGGAGCGAGCCGGAGACCGTGGGCGGCGGCGTGTCGATCGAATAGACCTCGTCGCGGGGGCGGGACCGGTCGAAGCGGTAGGTCCCCTCGGCCTCCCAGCGCGCTACCCATACCGCCTCAAGTCCATCCAAAGTGGGCTTTTCGGGCATGGCGGCGGTGCGCAGCGGCTGTTCGGTCATGCCGCCTAATGGTATGGCGTCGGCGGTCATGCCGCGCGAAGAGAATAGGGTCGTTACCGAGGAGGAATCATGGCGGAAATCACGCACGCCGGCCACGGGTCCGGCACGGCGGACAAGCCCGATATGACCTGGAAGATCGTCGGCGGACTGGTGGGCCTCGGCGTGGGCTTCGCCTCGCGCAAGGTGCTCTCGTTCGCGTGGCAGAAGACGACCGGGAAGAAGCCCCCGGCCAGCGCGGACTCGCTGGACATCAGCCTCGGCGAGGCCATCGCCTACGCCGTGGTGATGGGGTTGGGCATGGAGGTAGCCCGCATCATCGCGATCCGCGCCGCGGCCAAGAAGTGGCAGTCGTGGAAGACCGAGGCCGACACCAAGCTCTGACCGTCAGCCGTTCTCCAGGGCGGTGAGGAAGTCGCCCGCCCACTTGTCGACGTTGTGGGTCGCCACGCGGCGCCGCAACGAGCGCATCCTCCGGGCCAGCTCGTGCGGCGTCGCCCTCATCGCGGCGAGCATGGCCCGCTTCATCCCGTCGATGTCGTACGGGTTGACCAGGTATGCCTGGCGCAGCTCGTCGGCGGCCCCGGCGAACTCGCTCAGCACGAGCGCCCCGCGCAGGTCGTAGCGGCAGGAGACGTACTCCTTGGCCACCAGGTTCATGCCGTCGCGCAGCGGGGTGACCACCATGACGTCGGCGGCGCGGTAGAGCGCGGCCAGCTCGTTCTTGTCGTACGACTGGTGCAGGTAGTTGATGGGCTGGCGGCCGAGCACGCCGTACTCGCCGTTGATCCGGCCGACCCGCAGCTCGATGTCGTTGCGGAGCCGGATGTACTCGGCCACCCGCTCCCTGGTGGGGGTGGCGACCTGCACGAACGCCGCCTCCCCCGGCTGGATCGAGCCGTCGGCGAGCAGCTCGCCGAACGCCTTGAGCCGCTGGCCGATGCCCTTGGTGTAGTCGAGCCGGTCGACGCCCAGCAGCACGTGCTCGGGGTCGCCCAGCTCGGCCCTGATCTCCTTGGCCCGGGCCAGGATGTGCGGCTCGCGGACGAGCTGGTCCAGGTCGCCGAAGTCGACCGAGATCGGGAACGCCTCGGCCCGGACGGTGCGGCCCTCGACCTGGACCTCGTTCCTGTGGTACTGCAGGCCGAGCAGCCGGCGGCAGAGCCGGACGAAGTTGGAGGCGCCGCCGGGCCGCTGGAACCCGACCAGGTCGGCGCCGAGCAGACCCTCCAGGATCTCCTTGCGCCACGGGAGCTGCCAGAACAGCTCGGCCGGCGGGAACGGGATGTGCAGGAAGAAGCCGATGCGCAGGTCGGGACGGAGCCGGCGCAGCATCGCGGGGACGAGCTGGAGCTGGTAGTCCTGCACCCAGACGACGGCGCCGGGGGCGGCGGCGTCGGCGGCGGCGCGGGCGAACCGGTCGTTCACCGCGCGGTAGGCGTCCCACAGGACGCGGGAGTAGACGGGCGTCGCGACGACGTCGTGGTAGAGCGGCCAGAGCGTCGCGTTGGAGAAGCCCTCGTAGTAGAGCTCCACCTCCAGAGCGGAGAGCGGTACGGGGATCAGGTGCATCCCGTCGTTGTCGAACGGCTTCAGCTCCTCGCCCGCGGCGCCGGTCCAGCCGAGCCACGCCCCGTCGCGCCGCTGCATCACCGGCGCGATCGCCGTCACCAGGCCGCCCGGGCTGCGTCGCCACTCGGTCTCGCCAACGCGGTCGACGGGCAACCGGTTCGCGACGATCAGAAACGAGCTGGTGCCATCCATGAGCCCCTCCGGAGATCGTCCTCACTAAGCCGAGCCCCCGTAGGACCACCATACGAAAGGCCATTCATACCGCCCATACCCGTCATGAAGTGCACAATTCATTCCAGCGGGTGTGAGAATGATCTCGCCAGCTCACAGGCGGTGGGCAATAGGTCTGGACCACTTGGTTACATTTCCGTACCACCCGATCACGTACCGCGCGGTGGCACCACAGGCACCGGCGAGGGCCGTGCGGCGCGGGGGTCCGTACACGGGAAGGGCGACTCGGCGACGCCGGGCGGGGTTCGGCACGGAAAGGCGCGGCGTGACTCGGCGCGGGCGGGATCAGGCGAGGCCCGGCGAAGGGGGCTCGGCAGGGACGGGGCGCCGTGCCGGCGAGGCCCGGGAAGGTTCAGGCGGGAGGAAGGGGGCGCCCGCGGAGGTCGGCGCGTACGGCCGAGGCGAGCTTCTTGGTCGCGATGCGGTTGAAGGCGCCGCCCGCGACGGCTCCCGTGAAGAAGGGGCCGAGGGTGGTGAAATGCCGCCCGAGCGTCCTCATCAGGCGGTTGCGCAGCGCGGTCTTCGCCGCGGCCCCGATCGCGATCGTGGCCGAGCCGGGGGCCAGCGGGTTCACTCCGCGCTGCCTGGCCCAGGCCACCGCGAACACGGCGGCGCGCTGGGTTCCGGTGCCGGGGACCGGCACACCGTAGATCTCGTGCAGCTCGGCGATGAGCTTGACCTCGATCGCCGCGACGACGAGCGTCTCGGCGACCAGTTGGGCGGGGGCGGAAAGCAGCAGCGGAGGTGCGGCGAACTCGGCCGCGGCCAGGGCTCCGCCCACCGCGCCGACCGCCATCGTGCCCTTCGCGGCCGTGCGCACCAGGTCGTCGGCCAGTTGCTCGCCGGTGAGTCCGTAGTGGTGCTCCCGAAGCGTCGCGGCGTCCCTGATCGGGAGACGCGGCGCGATATTCATGAAGACATCGACCAGCCAGCGGCCACGCTCCGGACCTGAGACCTTCGCCTTCTTGGCGGATGCGACGAGCGTCCCGGTGAGGCGGCCGAGCAGGCGGCGCCGCTCGGCCCCGTCCGTTTCCTCAGGGGTCACGAGCCTGCCGACCAGCTCGGCGACCTCGTCTTTCGATCGATCCGCTTCCGAAGCCAACGGACTCCTCCCAGCGTCTCCTAGGCGGCGCACTCGCGGCAGACCTGCTGGCCGTTCTTCTCCGAGGCCAACTGGCTGCGGTGATGCACCAGGAAGCAACGCGAGCAGGTGAACTCGTCGGCCTGCCGCGGGATCACGCGGAGCGACAGCTCCTCGTTCGACAGGTCCGCCCCCGGCAGCTCGAGCGACTCGGCGAGGTCCGTCTCGTCGATGTCGATGCTGCCCGACGACTTGTCACTGCGCCGCGCCTGGAGTTCCTGAAGGCTGTCCTCGTTCAGGTCGTCATCGGTCTTGCGCGGGCTGTCGTAGTCGGTAGCCATGTGCGTACTCCATCCCCCTCATCTATCTGTCGCGCCGGTCGCGCGTCTTTAACGCTTGGAAGGCCGTTCTTGTGCCCGTTTCGTCCGGGAGATTTTGCAATCGGTACCCCGGTTCCCGGATCACTGAACCTTCCGGCACGCGTGGGGATGCCGCGCAAGGCTCCAGTTAGCCAAATATGGCGAAAACCAGAGTATTGCGGGTATGACCCACCGCGTTCGACGGCACATCCAACCACATGTGCGGGGCGCCCGCTCTATCAGCGCGCCGACAGGGTCGAGGCGGCCGGAGCGCCGGACCCCGGAAGACGCACCGTCACCACGAGACCCCCTCCGTCACGGGGGACGGCGGTCACCGTCCCCCCGTGCGCGCGGACGATCGCCCGCACGATGGAGAGGCCGAGTCCCGCGCCCTTGGCGGATTCGATCCGGTCGGCGTTCAGCCTGCGGAACGGCTCGAAGATCGCGTCCACCTCGTACGCGGGGACGTGCTGTCCCGTGTTGGCGACCTGAACAACGGCGCCCCCGTCCACGATTCCCGTCCGTACCCAGACTTTTCCGGACGGGCCCGTGTTGTATTTCACGCCGTTCTCGACCAGGTTGGAGACGCAGCGTTCGAGCAGGACGGGATCGCCCGTGGCGGGCGCGGGATGGAGGTCGTGCTCGACGGTGACGTCGTGCTCGGCGGCGAAGGACGCGAGTTGCTCCACCGCGGTCGTGGCGACCTCGCGGACGTCCACCGGCTTGCGTACCGACAGCTCGCGTTCGCTGCGGGCGAGCAGGAGCAGCCCCTCGATGAGCCGCTCGTTGCGCGCGTTGGTGCCGAGGAGGGTGCGGCCGAGCACCTTGAGGTCCTCGGACGCCTCCGGGTCGGAGAGCGCGACCTCCAGGACCGTCCGGTTGATCGCGAGCGGTGTGCGCAACTCGTGGGAGGCGTTGTCCACGAACCGCCGCTGCGCGTCGAAGGCCGAGTTGAGCCGGGTGAGCATCTCGTCGAAGGTGTCCGCCAGCTCCTTGAGCTCGTCGTCCGGGCCCTGGAGGTCGATCCGCTCGTGGGCGAGGGAGGTGCCCGAGAGCTTCCTCGCCGTGGAGGTCATCTGCTTGACCGGCCGCAGCGCCCGGTCCGCGACGACGTAACCGAGGATCAGCGCGAGGATCCCCACCCCGACCAGCGCTTCCAGGGACCTGAGCAGCAGGCCTCTCCGTGCGCTCTCGATCGCCTGGTACTTGACCGACTCCCAGTAGCTCTGGAAATAGAGGACATCTTCCTGGCTGCGCCCCGCGATCGGCAGGTCCGGCCAGTTGGCCTGGATGGCCCAGCCCACCATGAGATACATCACGAACATCAGCACGGCGCCCGCGACGAAGAACAGCGCGCCGTAGGTCAGCGTCAGCCGCCATCGGATGCTCATCCGGCCGGGCAGGGCCCTCATCCGGTCGAGCAGCCCCTCTTGCTCGACCGGGTTGGCCTCCAGCGGCGGCGGGCCGTCCCAGACCGGCGGGCCGCTTGGCGGCGGGGGCACCTGGGCGCGGTACGGCCCCGTCCCCATCGCCGACGTCATCCGGCCCAGGCGCGTGCGAGGGGCCGGACGGTCGGGCCGCGCCCCCCGGCCGCCCCGGCCTCCCTCGAAGCCCGCCGCGTCCCGCTCTCCGGGCGGGGCGGGGGTGGCGGGCGTCCCGGCGATGCCGTCCGAGCCCGCGGAGGACTCCCGGGCGACGTCCGCGTCGTTCTTCGCGGGCTCGTACGGCTCGGTCACAGTCGGTATCCAACTCCCGGAACGGTCTCGATGATCTGGGGCTCACCGAGCTTCTTGCGCAGCGTCATCATGGTCACGCGGACCACGTTGGTGAACGGGTCGATGTGCTCGTCCCACGCCTTGTCGAGGAGGTCCTCCTGGCTGACGACGGCGCCCTCGGCGCGCATCAGCTCCTCCAGGACGGCGAACTCCTTCTTGGTCAGGGAGACCTCCCTGCCGTCCCTGGTCACCATGCGCTTGCCCGGGTCCAGCCGTACGCCCGCGCGTTCGAGCACGGGCGGCAGCGCCGGGGCGGAGCGGCGGCCGAGCGCGCGCACGCGGGCCACCAGCTCCATGAAGACGAACGGCTTGGCCAGGTAGTCGTCGGCGCCCAGCTCCAGGCCCTCGACCTTGTCGTCGACCTCGCCCGAGGCGGTCAGCATGATGATCCTGGACGCGGACCGCTGCGCGACGAGACGGCGGGCGACCTCGTCGCCGTGCACCTTGGGCAGGTCGCGGTCGAGCACGATCACGTCGTAGTCGATGTAACCGGTCTTCTCCAGGGCGGCGGCGCCGTCGTACGCGACGTCGACGGCCATCGCCTCGCGGCGCAGTCCGGTGGCGATCGCGTCCGCCATGACGCGTTCGTCCTCCACCACAAGCACGCGCATCCAGGTCCTCCTCGGAAGGTCTCAGGCCTTCATTGTGACGCGGTTGGACGTAAGTCGACGGTAAGCGGTCCCCCAGCTCTACGTGACGTAGAGCACAAGGATTGGGTGGTTTGAGAGTTCCTTGTGCGTGGGTAAGGCACGTCTACACCCCTCTGCCGTATGCCGGGGAAGGGCCATGCTCTCCCCAGGATCCGGTCACCGGGGTCGACCGGCACCTTTTCGCCCCCTGAGAAAGAAGGTGAGTATGGGCGAGTTCACGACCACGATCGAAACCCGGCTCAACCAGGCCTACAAGGGTCTCCAGGAAGCCACGTCGAACGGGGACGACTTCCTCGCCGACACCCTCACCGCCGAGATCGAGGACCTGCGCCGTCTGGCCGTCGATCACGGCATCGCCATCGAGCGATAGCACCCCTCGACGACGCGGGGACCCGCCCTTCCGGCGGGTCCCCGCGTCGTGCTTCATTACCCCGGTCCCCGGCCCACAGCCTTGGGGTGTGCTCTGTTGCCGCCCGCGTTTCCCGTGCCGCGTTTCCGGTGCCGCGTTTCCGGTGCCGCGTTTCCGGTGGCGGCTTTCCGGTTGCCGGGCGTCCGGCGCCCTGGGCCGTGTCCCCGGGGCACACCGGGGACCGGCTCCCGCGCTCAGTGAGCGGGCGTGTCGCGCTCCGGGTCGAGCGGCACGAGCAGGTCGTGCAGCGACTCGAACAGGCCGGGCGCCGCGCACACCAGCATGTCCGTCCCGTGCGGCCTGCCCCGCAGGCCGCCCATCCGCGCGCCGGCCTCGGTCGCGACCAGCCCGGCGGCGGCGTGGTCCCAGTAGTTGGTGCCGCGCTCGTAGTAGGCGTCCACCCGCCCGGCGGCGACCGAGCAGAGGTCGACGGCGCAGGACCCGCCTCTGCGGATGTCGCGGACGCGGGGCAGCACGTGCGCCAGCACTTCGGCCTGGACGGCGCGGCGCGCGGCCTCGTACCCGAACCCGGTCGCGACGAGCGCGCGCTCCAGCTCGACCCCGGTGTTGCAGCGCAGTCGCTCGCCGCCCAGCCAGGCGCCCTCGCCCTTGGACGCGGAGTAGAGCTCGCCGCGCTGCGGCACGCTCACCGCCCCCGCGACGATCTCGCCGTCCACCTCGACGCCGACGCTGACCGCCCAGTCGGGCAGGCCGTACAGGAAGTTGACGGTGCCGTCGATCGGGTCCACCACCCACCGGGCGCCGCCGGTGCCGGGCGTGTCGCCGCCCTCCTCGCCGAGCACCGCGTCGTACGGCCTGGCCTCGGCGATGCGGGCGCGGATCAGCTCCTCGGCGGCGCGGTCCAGCGCGGTGACGACGTCGGTGGGGCTGGACTTGGTGTCCACGACCTCCGGCCGGGCGGGACGCTTGGCGACGAGCATCCTCCCCGCCTCCTCGGCGACACTCACCGCCAGCGCCAGCAGTTCCGCGCGATCGGGTGAGATCCGCTCCTCGTCCATCCTGACCTGCCCCCTCCTCGGTCCGATCACATCATGTCCTGAAATTTCGTGACTATGGGGTCACGTGAGGAATCCTCCCAGATCGCGCTGCGGGACCGGCGAGCCCGGGACGGCGAGACGCGGCGCGGGCGCACGGGCGACGCGGCGCACGGCGCACGGGGATGTGTGGGCGACGCGGTTCCAGGGCCGGCGAACGGACGGGGAAACGACGGGAACGTCCGGGAGACGAGCGGACGGCGGAGAAGGCGGCCGGTGGGGAAGCCGACGGGCAAGCCGGCAGTGGGGGACGTGCGGGAACCGGCGGCCGGTCCGCGTGGGGGGCGCCCACGCGGACCGGCGCGGCCGGGTGGCCAGCGTGTCCGGGTCAGGCCAGCGTGTCCGGGTCAGGCCAGCGTGTCCGGCCGCGTCCACTCCTCGCCGAGGACGTGCTGGGCGAGGAAGGCCAGCACGGTCTGGTACCAGACGACGGCGTTCCCCGGCTTGAGCACCCAGTGGTTCTCGTCCGGGAAGTAGAGGAACTTGGACTCGACGCCGGACCGCTGCAGGTCCCACCAGAGCCGCAGCCCCTCCCCGATCGGCACGCGGTAGTCCTTGTCGCCGTGGATCACCAGCATCGGCGTCCTGATCTCGCCGAGCGAGTTGTGCGGGGAGAGCCGCGCGTACCGCTCGGCGCCCACACTGCCGAACTCGCGCTCCCAGTACATCGAGGCGTCGGTCGTGCCGGCGAACTGCTCCAGGTTCCACAGGGAGGCGTGGGTGACGATCGCCCTGAACCGGTCGGTGTGCCCGGCGACCCAGTTGGCCATGTAGCCGCCGAACGAGCCGCCCATCGCCGCGATCCGCTGGTCGTCGATCTCGGGCAGCTTGAGGCATTCGTCGGTGATCGCCATGAGGTCGGCGTGGGTGACCGGTCCCCAGTCGCCCCAGCCGCGGTCGATCATGCCCTGGCCGTACCCGGTGGACATGCAGGGGTCGGGCAGCAGCACGGCGTACCCGTGCTCGGCCATGATCCACGGGTTCCAGCGCCAGGACCAGTCGTTCCAGCTCCCCAACGGGCCGCCGTGGATCCACAGCAGGAACGGAGCGGGGTTCTCGGCGCTCGCCCCGGCGGGCAGGACCAGCCAGCCGCGGATCTCGGTGCCGTCGTCGGCGAGCGCGCTGACCTCGGTCAGCGTGCCGGGCAGCTCCAGGGCGGGAACGGGCGACGGCAGCGCGGTCACGGCACCGTCCGGGGCCACCCGCACCGGGGCGGGCGGGGCGCTCACGGCGCTGCGCAGCGCGTACACCGACCCGTCGGCCGCCGGGCAGAGCTCCAGGTACGCGGCGTCGTCCGGGGTGACGCGCACCGGCTCGCCGTCCCCGCTCAACGGCACACGGAAGATCGGGCGGCGGCCCTGGTGGTCGGCGGCGATGAACACCGCGTCGGAGGAGGGAGCCCAGGCGATGTCCGTCGGGAACAGCTCGCCGCCGAGCTCCCGCCCCTCACCGGTCTCCAGATCGAGGACCCACAGCCTGTACGCGGCCGACAGCTCCTCGGTCGCGTGCCGCTCCCGTAGGCAGGCGACGAACCGGCCGTCGGGGGAGATCACGACCGGCCCGTCGAAGTCGTGGGCGTCGGAGGCGGCCAGCACCCTGCGGCGCGGGCCGCTCCCGGCCTCCGCGCCCTCGCCCGCGGCCGGGTCCAGGTCGATGGCGACCAGCTCGGAACGCAGGGTGCCACCGGGGAGCGGGACGAACCAGGTGGTGACGACCGTGCCGCCGTCGGGCGTCACGTCGAACGACGCCCGCTCCAGCGACCGGCCCGGGTCGGGCACGAGGTCGTCGGCGTCCAGCCGCTCGGGCGCGGCTCCGGCGCGCGCCGCGAACAGCCGGGTCTGCCCGGGGCCGAGATCGTGGTCCCAGAAGCGGATGGGATAGCCCTCGTGCAGGATGGCGCTGATCCCCGCCTCCTTGCGGGCCTTGCGCCGGTCCGCCTCGGAGGCGGCGTCGCCCGGCAGCACGTCGGCGGCGTAGACGATCGTGCCGCCCGCCGCGCGGACGGCGGCGACGCCTCCCGGACGCTCGGCGATCCTTCTGGGCTCGCCGCGCTCCGGCAGCAGCCACAGCGCCGGGACCTCCTCCCCCTCGTCCTTGACCGTCTCGTCGGGGCGCCGCGAGACGAACAGCACCTCGCCGTTGGGGGTGAACTCGGCGCCGGCCTCGCCCTTGGCCGACCTGGTCAACCGGTGGGGGCGGCCCTCGGGGTCCAGGGGGATCTCCCAGAGCGCGGTGCCGTACGACTTCTTGTCCGGATTGAGGGACTGGACCACGGACACCAGCCGGGTCCCGTCCGGGGAGAGCCGCAGCGACAACACGCGCGGCAGGGCGATGTATTCACTCATGTCCCGGAAATGGCTCATCGATCGAACCTACCTCGGGTCCGTGGGGCCACCAAGGTCCTGATCACCCGTCCCCTCCGGCCTGGCGGGCCTGCGGACCCGACCGGCGAGGCGGCCGAATAGTCTGTGTGACCGGGCCGGTGAACGGCCGTACGGCGAGCTGATCGGGCGGGGAGCGATGAGCGGTCTGACACGTGAGGGCGGATCCGCGCCGCGGTACGACGCGCTGCTCGTGGTGTCCTTCGGCGGGCCGGAGCGGCCCGAGGACGTCATGCCGTTCCTGGAGAACGTGGTGCGCGGGCGCGGGGTGCCGCGCGAGCGGCTGCTGGAGGTCGAGGCCCACTACCAGCGCTTCGGCGGGGTCAGCCCGATCAACCAGCAGTGCCGCGACCTGATCGCGGCGCTCGACGTGGACGTCCCCGTCTATTGGGGCAACCGCAACTGGCACCCCTTCCTGGAGGACACGGTCCGGCGGATGGCGGCGGACGGGGTGCGCAGGGCGGCCGCCTTCGCCACCTCCGCGTACAGCTCGTATTCGAGCTGCCGGCAGTACATCGAGGACATCGCGCGGGCCCGGGCGGCGGTTCCGGGCGCTCCGGAGATCGTGAAGCTGCGCCACTTCTTCGACCACCCGGGCTTCGTCGCCGCGATGGCCGACCACACCCGTGCGGCCCTGGAGCGGCTGCCGGTGGAGGTGCGGGACCGGGCGCGCCTGGTGTTCACCGCGCACAGCATCCCGATCTCCATGGCGGAGACGTCCGGCCCGGCCGGCGGCGCGTACGAGGCGCAGTTGCGCCGCACCGCCTCGCTCGTCGCGGCGGAGATCCCCGGCGACCGGCCCTGGGACCTCGTCTGGCAGAGCCGCAGCGGCCCGCCGCAGATCCCGTGGCTGGAGCCCGACGTCTGCGACCACCTGGAGGAGCTGCACGCCAAGGGCACGGAGGCGGTCGTCCTGGTGCCGATCGGCTTCGTCTCCGACCACATGGAGGTCGTCTACGACCTCGACGTGGAGGCGCGGTCCCTGGCGGAGCGGCTCGGCCTGCCCCTGGCCCGCGCGGCGACGGCGGGGACGCACCCCCGGTTCGTCTCGATGATCTCCGAGCTGATGGCCGAGCCGGAGCCGGCCCCGTGCGCGGCGACCTGCTGCCCGGCGCCGGTGCGGCGGCCCCGCTGACCGGCCCCGGTCAGCGGTAGGCCCGCGCGTACGCCTCGGCGAGGCCGAGGACCTTGTTCACGTAGTCCCAGGAGTGGTTGTAGAACCAGACGGCCTTCCTGAGCTTCTCCCCGCCCTGGGCGGCCCCGTTGGCGCACAGGTACTTGGCGGCCGACGGCACGGCGTCGTAGGCGCTCCAGATGTCCGCCTTGCCGTCGCCGTCGCCGTCCACGCCGTACGCCTTCCAGGTGGCGGGCATGAACTGCATCGGGCCGAGCGCTCCGGCGGAGGAGGGGCCGTTGTTGCGCCCGTGCCCGCTCTCCACCTGCCCGATCGCGGCGAGCACGGTCCACGACAACCCCGGGCAGACCCCGGCCGACCGCCGGTAGAGCTCCAGGTAGCTCGCCGGCCGCCCCACGAGCCCCCGGCCCGCCTTCTCGCCGCCGCCCGTGCTCTTCGACGTGCTCGCGGATCCGTTCTTGCCGCCTGCCTTGCCGCCGGCCTTGCCGCCCGCGTTCTTGGCGCCGGTCTTGGCGGTCTTCCCGGGCACGGTCAGGATGTGCGTCTTCGCGCCCAGCACGCGCTTGACGGCACGCGCGTCCGGGGACTCGCCGTGGATCAGGACGACCACGCCCGGGGAGAACCCGAACCTCCGCCCGAGCTCCGCGTTGATCAGCCCGTCCACCGCGGGCAGCCCGAGCGCGGCGGAGGCGGCCAGGCGCAGCCGGGGGCCGCCGTCGATCTGGTACTGCGCGCCGAGGTTCATGCCGAGCCTGCGGACCGTCTCCGCGTCCGCCACCAGCTCGCCCCGGCTCAGGGCGCTCCACACCTCGGGGTGCTCCGCCACCGGCTGAGGAGTCCAGGACCGGAACGACGCCGGGTCGACGGCGAGCAGTTGCAGCGGGTTGCCCGCGATGCGGATGGTCCCGCCGTCCTCCGCGGCGACCTTCCGTACGCGCTTGAGACCGGCGAGCCTGCTCAGCGCCGCTTCCGGCACCGCCGATGTGGTGATCGCCATCAGCTCGGGCGGGGTCGCCCGGACCTCCGCCTCCGCGAGCACCGGTGAGCCGGTCGGCAGCGCGGGATCGGGCCGGGCGGCGGTCCGTCCGTCGTCCGCGGCCCCGGTCGTCACGCCGTGCCGGGTCTTCCCGCGACCGTCCGCGCCGCCTCCGGCGTTGTCGTTCGCGTACAGCACGGCGGCGCCCACGGCGCCGGCGACCGCCACCGAGGCCGCCAGCCCCACCACAAGCACGCGAAGCGCGGCGAACCCGGGAACACGGCGCATCCCGCCCACGCTAGCCCCTCCGGTACCTTGATCGAGAAACCACTTGCCACCCCGGCGGGTTGTAAGTCATGGTCTGGCAGGATAAGTGCACGTCCGCGTGCCACGAGCGGGGAAGCTCGCGGCCGCACCGATCGCATCGAGGTGCCCGGACGCACGGAGTGCGAGGGGAATCGACATGGTTGGGCCGTACCGCGGGCTCTTCGGCACGCCCGGAGTCAAGGGCTTCGTCATCGCGGGTTTCGTCGGCCGGATCCCGATGTCCATGCTCGGCATCGGCATCATCCTGCTCGTGTCGGAGCTGACCGGCTCCTACGCGACGGCGGGCGCGGTCTCCGCGGTGGAGTCGGTGGCGTTCGCGCTCGCCGCCCCGCTCTCCGGCCGGCTCGTGGACCGGTTCGGCCAGGCCAGGGTGCTCGTTCCGCTGGTCTTCCTGCACGGCGCCGCGCTCGTCGCGCTGATGCTGTGCGCCCACGGCAAGGCGCCCGCCTGGACCCTGTACGCGACCGCCTTCGTCGTGGGCGGCGCCGCCACCTCTCTCGGGTCGATGGTCCGGGCCCGGTGGTCGCACGTGCTCGACGACCCCGCGAAGCTGCACACCGCGTTCTCGTTCGAGTCCGTGGCCGACGAGGCGATCTTCGTGGCCGGGCCCGCCTTCGTCACGGCGCTCGCGACCGGCGTCAACGTCTACGCCGGGCTCGTCGTCGCCATCGTGCTCGCCGTCGCCGGCACCCTCGCGTTCGCCGCGTTCCGGTCCACCGAGCCGCCCGCCGGACGGCACCGCGAGCACGCGGGGTCGCCGATCGCGATCCCGGGGGTCGCGCTGCTCGCGGTGGTCTTCCTCGCCGTGGGCTCGGTGTTCGGATCGGTCGACATCGTCACCGTCGCGTTCGCCGAGGAGCGCGGCGCCAAGGCCGCGTCGGGCCTGCTGCTCGCCTCGATCGCGAGCGGCAGCATGATCTCCGGCCTCTGGTACGGCTCCCGCCACTGGAAGATCGACCTGCGCCGGCGGCTCGTGCGCGGGCTGGGCGTGTTCGTCGTGGGGCTGACGCCGCTCGTCCTGATGGGCAACGTCCCGGCGATGGCGGTCGCCCTCTTCTTCGCCGGGCTGGCGATCTCGCCCACACTGATCACGGGGTTCTCCCTCGTCGAGCGGATGGTGCCCGGGTCGCAGCTCACCGAGGGCATGTCGTGGTTGTCCACGTCGCTCGGCTTCGGCGTGGCGATCGGGGCGTGGGCGGGCGGACGGCTCACCGACAGCTTCGGCGCCTCCAACGCCTACGGCTTCCCGCTCGTCTGCGCGCTGCTGGCCGTCGTCGCGGGCCTCGCCGGGTCGGCCTGGCTGCGCACGCCCGAGACCGCCGGAAACGACGCCGCCTGACTCCCATTTTCCGGCCTTCGACTCTGGCTTCGGCCCATATTTCATGAGTATTGTTCATATTCTCCGAAAACGTGGGCTTGGATGGTCATGAACGAGTTCCGCAACTGGGCCGGCAACCAGTCGGTCACCCCCGCCGAGATCAGGACGCCCGCGTCCGCGGCCGAGGTGGCGAAAGCCGTACAGGACGCAGCGCGCGACGGCCGGCGGGTGCGCATGGTGGGCACCGGGCACTCCTTCACCGGCGTCGCGCTGGTCGACGGCATCCTGCTGCGGCCCCACGCGCTCACCGGTGTGATCGCGACCGGTGACGACTGGGCCAAGGTCGCCGCGGGCACCCCCCTCCACGTCGTCAACGACGAGCTGCACCGGCGCGGCCTCGCGCTCGCCAACATGGGCGACATCACCGCGCAGACCGTCGCGGGCGCGATCCAGACCGGCACCCACGGGACCGGACGGGACATCGGCGGCCTCGCCGACCAGGTCGTCGAGCTGGAGATCGTGCTCGCCGACGGCACGATCACCACCGTGAGCGAGGGCCCGCTGTTCGACGCGGCCCGGGTCGGCCTCGGCGCGCTCGGGATCCTCACCGCCGTCACCTTCCGGGTGGAGCCGTCGTTCCTGCTGCGCAGCCGCCGCGAGCCGCTGCCGTTCAGCGGCATCCTGGAGACGCTGGACGAGCTGACCGCCGAGAACGAGCACCTCGACTTCTTCTGGCTGCCGCACACCGACACCTGCCTGGTCAAGCGCAACAACCGCTCCCCCGGCCCGGCCAGGCCCACCGGCCCGTTCAAGCACTGGCTGGACAACGTCTTCCTGGAGAACACGATCTTCGGCGCCGCCTGCGCCGTGGGCGCGAAGATGCCCGGCGCGATCCCGCGCATCAACGGCATCTCCGCGAGCCTGCTCGGCGCGTCCGAGTCCGTCGACACGTCGTACAAGATCTTCAACTCGGTGCGGGAGGTGCGCTTCCTGGAGATGGAGTACGCGATCCCGCGCGAGAACCTCACCCAGGCGCTGCGCGAGACCCGCGACCTCATCGAGCGGATGGACTGGAAGGTCACCTTCCCGGTCGAGGTCCGGGTGACCCCGCCCTCGGACGCCTGGCTGTCCACCGCGTACGGCAGGCCCAGCGCGTACATCGCCTGCCACATCTACCGCCCGACGCCGAACCCCGCGTACTTCGAGGGCGTCGAGGAGATCATGACGAGGTTCGGCGGCCGTCCGCACTGGGGCAAGCTCCACACCAGGGACGCCGCCTATCTGGCGACGGTCTATCCGAAGTTCGCCGACTTCGTGGCGCTGCGGGACGAGCTCGACCCGCGGCGGGTGTTCACGAACGACTACCTGGACGTCGTCCTGGGCTGACACCCCATGAACGGGCGGGGCCGCCGGCACGTCCCTTCCCGGCGGCCCCGCCCGCGATCGGGCCGCCCCGCCCCGGCTCACCGCGACTCGCCGGAAATCTCGGAGGAACAAGAACCGCTTGCTCAACCCCGCCACCCTGTAGAAAGGTGAATGCGACAAATGTGACCGGCGTCATGTCGCCTGCCACGCCCCTGGGGAAGGCGATGTTCGGACATGCCGGGTACGGTGCTGGAAGGCAACCGGCTCACGCGAGAGACTCAAGGGTCCGGGGGAAGATTGAGCACGACGACGAAGGGACTCGCATGCAGGAGCTCCGTCTCGTCGCGGTGAGTGAGGACGGCACCTACCTCGTTCTGGCGACGGCCGGGCGCGGTACGCGGTTCACGCTTCCCGTCGACGACCGGCTCCGCGCTGCCGTCCGCGGCAACTTCTCCCGTCTCGGCCAGTACGAGATCGAAGTGGAGAGTCCGTTGCGCCCCAAGGAGATCCAGGCTCGCATCCGCGCCGGTGAGTCGGCGGAGGAGATCGCGGCCACCGCCGGCATCCCGGTGGAACGTGTCCGCTGGTTCGAGGGGCCCGTGCTCCAGGAACGCGAGTACATGGCCCAGCAGGCGCAGCGCGTCGCCGTACGACTTCCGGGCGAGACCACGCCCGGTCCCACGCTCGGCGAGCTGGTCGCGGAGCGGCTGACCCGGCGCGGCGTGCCCGCCGACGAGATCGACTGGGACTCCTGCAAGCGCGACGACAACCTCTGGCGGGTGAAGCTCGGCTTCGTCTGGAACGGTCACACCCGGCACGCGGAGTGGCTCTTCGACCCGCGCCGCCGCCACATCACCCCGAACGACGACGAGGCGATGCGCCTGTCCGCCGCCGAGTACGTCGAGCCGGTCGCCCGCGAGGACACGACCGTGCGGCCGTTCCTGCCCCGCCTCGCGTCCAAGCTCGCGCCCGTCCCGCCGCTCCCCGACGGCTCGCTCTCGATCCGGGCCGGCCGTCCCGAGCCCGACTTCCCGTCCGTACGGCCCGAGCCCGCGCGGCGGGACGAGCCGGTCCACGAGGAGCCCGCCGCACGGACGGCGGCCGAGACGGCCTATCTGCCCGAGGCCCCGTTCGTCGCGGGCACCTCCGTCGTCCGCCCCGAGCCGGGCCGGGAGACCGCCTTCCACCTGCGCCAGCCCGTCCAGGGCCAGCCGGTACGGCCCGAGGCCGAGACGCCCGCCCCGGTCCGGATGGCGGGCCCCGCGCCGATCCACGGCGGCGCTCCGCCGCCGAGTGCCCCCGACGACGTCGCGAGGGGCGCCGCGTCGCCGGCCTTCCCCGGCGACGCGCCCGGCGAGCCCGCCGGATCGGCGACGCCGCACGCCGAGGAGCGGCTCTCCCTCGTGCAGGAGAGCGCGGCGCCGCAGCACACCGGCGCCGAAGGCGGCCTCACGGCCGCGCCACCCGAGGCCGCGCACACCGATGACGGGAGCCGCGAGCACGCCGACGGCGGCACGACGGGCGACACGGGCGTCGAGGCGGACGCGACGGGTGTCTCCTCGCCGGACGCCGCCACGCCCACCGACGTCCAGGCGGTGGACCCTGTTACGGCGGCCCCTGTGACAGCGGCCCCTGTGACAGCGGACGTTGTGACGGCGGACGTTGTGACGGCGCCCGAGGAGGGAGCCGCCGCGCCGCCCACCGCACAGGACGACGCGCGGGACACCGCGGCCGACGCAGTGCGGAACACGGCGGCGGACGCGACGTCGGAGCCGGGTGACGGGACGCGTCCCGCCATCGAGGAGACAACCGAGATCGCGACGCCGGTCACGCCTGCCGCGACATCGGCGTCCGAGGCCGCCGAAGCCCCTGCTAGCGACGGGACACGTCAGGACGCACCGGTCACGTCCGCTCCCACCGCCTCGGCCCCGGGCGACGCCCCGGACGTGGCAGGGGGCGAGAGGCGCACCGGATCCGCCGCCGACCCGACCTCCGAACCCGTCGCCGCACCGGCCGCGTCGACTCCTGAGC
Organism: Microtetraspora niveoalba; assembly: GCF_001570405.1. Classification (GTDB taxonomy): domain Bacteria; phylum Actinomycetota; class Actinomycetes; order Streptosporangiales; family Streptosporangiaceae; genus Microtetraspora; species Microtetraspora niveoalba. The sequence continues at coordinate 81,017 of NZ_BBYM01000036.1, forward strand.
CCGCGCCCGCTTCCGCACCGGCCGCGTCGACTCCTGAGCCCACGCCTGCTTCCGCACCGGCCGCGTCGATGCCTGAGCCCGCCGCCGCATCGGCAGCATCGGCCCCTGAGCCCGCCGCCGCGCCGGCCGTCGAGCCCGTGCCGGAGAAGGCCCCCGAGCCCGTCGCCGTACCCGCCGCGAGGGTCAGCGAGGAGCGGGCCGCGCCGGCCGCCTCGGCGCCTACGGCCGCTCCCAGCGTGGCCCCCACTGCGGCTCCCGCTGCGGCCCCGGGCAAGGGCACGGGCAGGGAAGGCGCCGCGAAGGAGCCCAAGCCCGAGCCGCCGGCTCCGCCCACCCCCAAGCCCGCACCGGCCCGGCCCCGCAAGTCGCGCGGCCGTCGTGCCTCGGTGCCGACCTGGGACGAGATCATGTTCGGCGCCAGGAAGCAGGAGTGATGGGAACGATCCGTTCGATCCCTTCGATCCGTTCCTGACGGAACATCCGCTCGGCCGTCTCCCCCCGCGTCACATGGATGAACGGCCCGGAAACGCCGCGGTCCCCTGGGCCGAGCACACGATGAGCGGTCGTCACGCCCCCGACGGGCGCCGTACACGACCGCCCCCGATGTGACGCACCCGACCGCGCGCACGACGCGTGCGATCATCCGCTTGCGGGGCGACCCGGCAAGCGGGGGCGTGGCGCACGACCACGCCCCCTGCCCGTCACCGCTCCCGCGAAGAGGGCGACCGGTCACTGCATCTTGTGCATACGCTCCTGGTGCATGCGCTCCTTGTGCATCTTGTGCATGTGCTCCTTGTGCATCTTCTTGCAGCTGTGGAAGCCCTTCTCGTAGCCGTCCGAGTAGCCGCGCTCGTAGTCGTCGGCTCCGGCCACGCCGTGCATGCCCTTCTTCATCTCCTTCTCGGCCTTGCAGTCCGCGTGGCCGTCCTTGTAGCCGTCGCGGAAGCCCTTCTTGTAGTCCTCCCGGTCGAACGCCGGGTTCTGCGATGTGCTCAGAGTCGCCTCTGAGGGGGTGGCCGAAGCGTGGGAGACCCCGGCCGGGCTGAGGACGAGAGTGGTGAGGAGGGCCGAGCCGAGCAGCATCACACGTCCCGTGCGTCGCATGGCCGTCTCCTTTCTCCATCGGGCGCCCCCGCCGATCTCCGGCGAAGACGCGCGCGACTTTCGGTTCAAATCGCATCGTCACAGGGACCGCGCCACCGGGCCGCCACGCCCGCGTGACGGACGCGTGACCGGTCGCGGACCTCAGCCGGAGGTCACGGGACTCAGCCGGAGGTCGCGCGCCGCAGACCGGCGACGAGTGCGCGCAGGCGGGGCGAGGGCGGGATGCTCAACTCCGCGTGCAGGAGACCGGCGCAACGCTCATAGTCGCGCAGCGCCTCGGCCTGGTTCCCCTCGGCCAGATGGGCGCGGATCAGCGCGGCGTGTGCGCTCTCCCGCAACGGCTCCGCCCGTACGGCGAGGCACGCGGCGGAGACCGCCTCCGCGAACCGCCCGGCGGCGACGAAGTCCTCGACGAGCGCCTCCAGGGCGTGCACGCGCAGGCGATGCCACTCCTCCGCCTCGGGGATCACCCAGTCGTCGTACCAGCCGGGCAGCAGGTCGGCCGAGAGCGTGCCGACGGCGGACGGGCTCAGGTCCCGCTCGCCGGTGGGCGTCGCCCGGTCCAGGATGCGCCGGGCGAGCGCCCGCGCCTCGTCGATGTCCACCCGGGCGGCCGGGCTCAGCCGTACGTCGGTCGCGCCGATGTCGAGGATGCGCCGGCCGACGCCGTCCAGGCGGGCGAGGGCCGACCGCAGGCTGGCGTGCGCCCTCCGGTCCGGGGCGTCCGGCCACAGCGTGCCCGCCATGAGCGCCCGGGGCACGGACCGCCCGCAGAGGGCGATGAACGAGAGGAGCCGCTCGGCTCCGCCGGAGACGGCCACCTGATCGCCTCCGGCGAGCAGCCGGAACCCGCCGAGAAGAGTGATCCGCAAAGCACCCCAGTCGTGGCTCTCCATGATCCTCCCGTCTCGCGTGGGAAACGGCTCGCATGGGAAACAGATGGAATCCGGGACCGACCGGCGGGTTCCGCCGCGCTTTCCTCCCCTAAGTACCCGATATGTGGTAAATCGCTGTGATTCTTCACCGAATGGGTGGCTAACGAGCTTCCAATCGGACGTCCCCCGAGGTCACACGGCCACCCCGGGCCGGGATCAGCGCCGCGTCAGCGATATGTCAGCGCCCGGCCGCGGGGATCAGCGAAATGTCAGTGCCGTCCTCCAGAGTGAACACCACACCGACGAGAAGAGAGATCATGACTTACGCGATCAAAGCCGAGGGGCTGGCCAAGCGCTATGGCGAGACGCGGGCCCTCGACGGCGTGGATCTGGAGGTGCCGCGCGGCCGGTTGCTCGGAGTCCTCGGGCCGAACGGCGCGGGCAAGACCACGGCGGTGCGCATCCTCGCCACGTTGCTCCGGCCCGACGGGGGCCGCGCCGAGGTCGCCGGGTACGACGTCGTCCGGCAGGCCCACCAGGTGCGGTCGCTGATCGGCCTGACCGGGCAGTACGCGGCGGTCGACGAGACGCTGACCGGCGTGGAGAACCTGGTGATGATCGGCCGGCTGCTCGACATGCCGCGGGCCGAGGCCAGGCGGCGCGCCACCGAGTTGCTCGCCCGGTTCGACCTGACCGAGGCGGGCGGCCGGGCCGCCAAGACGTACTCCGGCGGCATGCGCCGCAGGCTGGACCTCGCGGCGAGCCTGGTGGGCCGCCCCCAGTTGTTGTTCCTGGACGAGCCGACGACCGGCCTCGACCCGCGAAGCCGGGCCGACCTGTGGGCGGTCGTGCGCGGCCTGCGGGACGACGGCGTGACGGTTCTGCTCACCACGCAGTACCTGGAGGAGGCCGACCAGCTCGCCGACGACATCGTGGTGTTCGACCACGGCAAGGTGATCGCGAGCGGCACCTCCGACGAGCTCAAGGCCACCACCGGCGCGCAGGTCCTGGAGGTGCGGCCGCTGCTGCCGTCCCATCTGGACCTGGTCGCCCAGGTGGTCGGCGACGTCCTCGGCTCCGCGCCCGAGACCGAGGGCGGGCTGGTCTCCGGCAGCGTGCGCGATCCCTCGCTGGTGCCCTCCATCGTGCGCCGTCTGGACGATCTCGGCGTGGTCGCGGCCGAGCTGTCGCTGCGCAAGTCCAGCCTCGACGAGGTCTTCCTCGCCCTGACCGGCCACCGCGCCGAGGACGCCGCCGGGGGCGGAGACGAGGGCGGAGACGACGGCCGGGACACGAGCCCGGACGGCGGCGCCGGTGGCGGATCCGGTGCTCACGACGACACGCGGGGCGGCTCCGCGAGGAAGAAGGAGGTCGCGATATGACGGCCATCATGCCGGCGGCTCCGGCGGTCACCGTCTCGACGAGGCCGGGGGTCGCGGCGACCCTCCGCCACACCGCCACCCTCGCGTGGCGCAGCCTGGTGCAGATCAAGCACAATCCGATGGAGCTCATCGACCTGAGCATCCAGCCGATCATGTTCCTGCTGCTGTTCACGTACGTGTTCGGCGGGGCGATCGCCGGGTCCACCGGCGACTACCTGCAGTTCTCCCTGCCGGGCCTGGTCGTGCAGAACATGCTGTTCGCCAGCCTGACGACGGCGATCGGGCTCAACACCGACATCACCAAGGGCGTGTTCGACCGGCTGCGCAGCCTGCCGATCGCCCGTTCCGCGCCGCTCACCGGGCGCATCGTCGCGGACACGCTCAAGCAGGTGTGGGCGTTCGCGCTGTTCCTCGGCCTCGGCATGGTCCTCGGGTTCCGCGTCCACACCGGCGTGCTCGGCGTCATGGGCGCGCTGGCGCTGCTGCTCGCGTTCGCCCTGGCCATGTCCTGGGCGGCGGTGCTCATCGGGCTGACCGCGGAGAACCAGGAGAAGGTGCAGATCATGGCGTTCTCGCTGATGATGCCGATCACCTTCACCAGCAACGCGTTCGTGCCCACCGACACCATGCCCGGCTGGCTGCAGAAGTGGGTGGAGATCAACCCGGTCACCCACCTGGCCGACGCCGTGCGCGGGCTCCTCAGCGGCGGGCCGGTCGCCTCCAGCGCGACCGTCTCCCTGTTGTGGGCGGCGGGGCTCGCCGTGGTGTTCGCCCCGCTGTCCATCCGCGCCTTCCGCAACCGCGCCTGATCGCCGATCAGCCGGGAAGGACGGCGAGCACGTCCTTCAGCGTCAGCGCCCGGCCGCGCTCGTAGGCCCGTGAGAACGCCTCGGGTCCGAGCGCGGCCCGCGCGGCCGCGGTGATGCGGGTGTGGTCGAAGGCGACCACCTCGTCCACGCCCCGCATCGCCGCGGCGGCGCCGAGCAGGAGCGCGGCCAGCTCGGGATCGCCGTCGAGGAGCGCCGATCCCGCCCGGGCGATGAGCACATGTCCGATGACCGGACCGTCCTCGGCGGCGACGGCGGCCTCCAGGGCCTCGGCGTGCATCCGGCGGGACCGGGCCGCGTCGCCCTCCTGCTCGGCCAGCAGGCCCAGGGACGCCCGCACCATCGCCCGGAACTGCGGCGGGTGGACGACGGGGCCGTCGATCAGCCGCAGCGCCTCGGCATAGTGCCTCCGCGCGAGCTCGAAATCGCCGTCCTCCCGGGCGAACTCCCCGCGGACGAGCTCCACGCCCGCCACACCGACCGGGTCGTCCGCCGCGACGCAGACGCCTTCCGTCTCGTCGAGCACGACGCGCGCGCCCGCGCGGTCCCCGGCCGCGTTGAGGGTCAGCGCCAGCCGGCTCCGCATGTACGGCGTGTCGTCGGAGGCCCCGATCTCCTCGACGAACGCGATGGCCTCGCGCATGACCGGGATCGCGGCCGAGTTGTCCCCGCGCATGGCGCTGACCTCGGCCAGCGCGGACAGCGAGTTGGCGATGCCCCAGCGGTCTCCCGTCAGCGTGAAGCCCTCAAGCGCGGCCCGCACGTCGGCCTCCCCCTCGGAGACCCTGCCGCTGTTGAAGTGCAGGTGCCCCCGGAAGAGGTGCGCGGACGCCACCAGCCACGGATCGGGGTCGGCGAACAGCTCTGCGAGAGAGGTGCCCGCCGCGTCGGCCTGGCGGAGGAAGAGGCTCAGCACCGGCCGGGCGAGCGCCACGATCGGGTGCCGGGACCCTGGCGCGAGCAGCTCGACCAGCGAACCGACGGCTTCGAGGGCCTCCCGCGCCCGCTCCCAGTCCGCGGACCCGCCCAGGGCGGTCACGCCGTACACCGCGAGCAGCAGGGCCCGCTGGGCCGGGTCGGCGTCCCCGGGGACGATCCGGATCACCTCGGAGGTGCGCGCGGCGCCCTCCCCGCGACGGCCGGCCAGCCACCAGTACCAGGCGAGCCCGCCCACCAGCCGGATCGCCAGGTCCGCCTCGCCCTCGTCGGTCGCCCAGCGCAGCGCGGCCGACAGATTGTCCTGTTCGGCCGACAGCCGCGCCAGCCACTCGAGCTGGTCCCGCCCGCGCAGCCGCGCGTCGGCGGTCTCCGCCAGCTCGGTGAAGTACGCCGCGTGCGCCAGCCGCACCCGCCGCTCCTCCCCCGACTCGGCGAGCCGCTCGGCGGCGTACGCCCGGATGGTCTCCAGCATGTTGTAGCGGCCGTCGTCGTAGACGACGAGCGACTTGTCCACGAGGTGGCCGAGCAGGTCGAGGGTCCAGCCCGACATGCCGGGCCCCGCGCAGACGTGCTCGGCGCTCTCCAGGGTCGCCCCGCCCGCGAAGACCGACAGCCGCGCGGCGAGACGCCGCTCGTCCTCGTCCAGCAGCTCCCAGCTCCACTCGACCACGGCCCGGAGCGTCTGGTGCCGCGGCAACGCCGTACGGCTCCCGCTGGTGAGCAGGCGGAACCGGTCGTCGAGGCGGCTCGCGATCTGCCCGGCCGAGAGGGTGCGCAGCCGGGCGGCGGCCAGCTCGATGGCGAGGGGCATGCCGTCGAGTTCGCGGCAGATGCGTTCGACGGCGGGCCGTTCGCCGTCGACCGCGTACCCCGGCCGGGCGGCCGCGGCGCGGTCGGCGAACAGCCGTACGGCGTGGCCGGGGTCGAGCGGGCGGACCGGCCACAACATCTCGCCGGTGATGCCGAGCGGCTCGCGGCTGGTGGCGAGGACGCGGACGTCCGGGCAGTCGGCGAGCAGCCGGTCCACGAGGACGGCGGCGGGCTCGATCAGGTGCTCGCAGTTGTCGAGGACGATCAGCGCGCGGCGGCCCGCGAGGAGGCCGGCCAGCCGCTCGGTGGGGTCGGCCTCGGGGTGCGCCGCGACGCCCGGACGCCTGGTCATCAGGCTCGCGTCCCTCAGGCCGAGCGAGGTGAACACGGTCTGCGGGATCTCGCCGGGGTCGCGCAACGACGCCAGCTCGACCAGCCACGCGCCGTCGGGCACATCGGCGGAGAGCGTCTCGGCGGTCTCGACGGCGAGCCGCGTCTTGCCCGCCCCGCCCGGGCCGAGGAGCGTCACCAGGCGGTGCGCGTCCAGCAGGCCGCCCACCCGCTCGACGTCCGTCTCGCGGCCGACGAAGCTCGTCAGCCTGGCCCGCAGGTTGCCCTTGCGCGCGGCGGGCGCGGACCGGCCCCGCCCCGCTCCCTCAGGCGCCCACCCCACGGCGTCCCCGGCCCGCCCGACGGTCGCGCCGGCCTGCCCGACGGTCGCGCCGGCCCGCTCCGCGGATTCGTCGGCCTCCGTCAGGACCCCGTCTGCCCGCCCGACGATCTCGGTCTCGGCCGTACGCCGGGGGGCGCCGTCCGCCCGTCCCGCGGCTCCGCCGTACGGGAGGGCCTCGCGGCGGAGCACGGCGAGGTGCAGCTCGGCGAGCCGGGGCGACGGGTCCGCTCCGAGCAGGTCGGCGAAGGCGGTCCGGGCCTCCTCGTAGGCGCCGAGCGCCTCCACCTGGCGTCCGGAGGCGTAGAGGGCGCGCATCAACTGGCCGCGCAGCCGCTCGCGCAGCGGGTGCGCGGCGATGAGGGCGGGAAGCTCGGGCAGCACCTCGGCGTGGCGTCCGAGGAGGAGGTCGGCGTCGACGCGGTCCTCGGTCGCGGCGATCCGCAGGTCGTCGAGCCGGGCGGCCCGGGCGGCGCCGTCGGGCAGGTCGGGGAGCGCGGGCCCGCGCCACAGCGCGAGGGCGTCCCGCAGGGTGCGGGCGGCGACCGCGGCGTCCCCGGCGGCCAGCGCGCGGCCGCCCTCCCGGCACAGCCGGGTGAAAAGGTGGACGTCGACCAGGTCGGGCGAGACGGCCAGGCGGTATCCGGACGGATGGGCGACCACCAGTTCGCGGTCGATCACGGCGCGGAGCCGGGAGATCAGGGCCTGGAGCGCGTTGCCGACCCCGCTCGGCGGGCTGCCCTCCCACACCCCGGCGACGAGGGCGTCGACCGGGACGGCCCGGCCGGCGTCGAGCAGGAGCGTCGTGAGGAGGGCCCGCAGCCGCTGCCCGCCGATCTCGATCGCACGGCCGTCCTTGCGGACTTCGAGGGGGCCGAGGACGGAGAATCTCAGACCTGTGTCCCGTTCCGTCCCGACCATGCCTTGATTATCCGTCTCCGCGGGAGCCGGCGAGCCATCAGGCCGCGGGCGCCGTGCGGGTGGCCGCCGCGCCCCCGGTGACCACGGGCGGGACCCCTTTCCCCGCGCCGCGCGCGCCCGGCGCTCCGCGGGCTACGGGGAGCGCGCGCGAAGGCGGCCGAGGGAACGGATCGGCGCGATCCGGTCAGCGCACCGTCCAGATCCGCGTAGCATCATCGGGCATGGGGTCGCCGAACAAGTCAGGACGCGCGCGGCGTGCCGTCGCCATCGCGGCGGTCGCGCTCACCGCATCGGGCTGCGGGATCCTGGGCGGCGGCTCGCCCAGGAACCTCGACGTGATCAGTGTGTCGAGCCCGCGCTTCCGCGACGGCGCCCCCTTGCCGCACGGCTACTCCTGCAACGGGGGGATGGGCAACCCGCCCCTCCGCTGGTCGGGTACGTCGGGCGCCAAGTCGGTGGCCCTCGTGGTCGACGACAACAGCCCTCGGAGTGAAGCGGAGGTGCACTGGGTGGTGTTCAACATCGACCCCAACACCACCGAGCTGGCCGAGAACGGCGTTCCCCGCGGCGCCAGAGAGGGCAAGACGACGACCGGGAAAGTCGGGTACGCGCCTCCGTGCTCGGCGGACGGGAACTACCGTTTCACCGTGTACGCCTTGAACGAGAAACTCGATCTCCAGCAGGGCGCCCCCCTCGCGGAGACACTGGAGCGCATCGCCGACCACACCATCGCCCGAGGGCGCCTCACCGCCTCGAACATCGAGTGACATGCCGAACACCGCAGGTAGCAGCGCCGCGCCAATCTTCGCCAAGGGTGTGACAACGGTCATCGTGGTCGAGCAGAATCGGATCCAATTGCTGAGCGCAGGTGAACAAAGGGGGCAGGTCGCGTCGATGGCCGCGCGACCTCACCGGCGCCGCTGGAAGGCCATGGCCTTGAGGGTGGTGCTATGATCGCGGTCATTTCTGGCCTCGTCGCCGTCGTGCTCTTGGTGCTGGTGGTCGTGGCCATGGGCATGCGGTCGATGAACCGCAGGGAGAGTGCTCTGCCTCCCGAGCGGTTGAAGGCGATGGCCGAGAACAAGGGTCCGAAACCCCGGCGTCCCGCCGAGGAGACCTTCTTCGAGAGCTTTCCCAAGGGTTTCGACACGTTCGAGGATCCCAAGTCGGCCAAGCAGCAGCGCGCCGCGGGCGCCCGTCCGGCCCCCCGGCCCGGCGGGCGGCAGGCCTCGCGGCCGGCGCAGCGCGGCAAGCAGGCCGCCGC
>NZ_BBYM01000037.1 GCF_001570405.1 Microtetraspora niveoalba
GCTCCGGCCGCGCCCGCCGCGGTCGCTCCCGCCGCCCCGGCGGCTCCGGCCGCCGCGCCCGAGCAGGTCCAGGTGGACACCACGCTGCGCGGCACCACCGAGAAGATGTCCCGCCTGCGGCAGACGATGTCCAAGCGCCTGGTCGAGTCGCTGCAGACCGCGGCCCAGCTCACCACGGTCGTCGAGGTCGACGTCACCAAGATCGCGCGGCTGCGCGAGCGGGCCAAGGACGAGTTCTTCCGCCGCGAGGGCGTCAAGCTGTCGTTCATGCCGTTCTTCGAGATGGCGGCGATCGAGGCGCTCAAGCAGCACCCCAAGCTCAACGCGACGATCAACAACGAGACCATGGAGGTCACGTACTTCGACGTCGAGCACCTGGGCATCGCGGTCGACACCGAGCGCGGCCTGATCGCGGCGACCATCAAGAACGCCGGTGACCTCAACCTCGCCGGTCTGGCCCGCAAGACGGCCGACCTCGCCGAGCGGACCCGCGCCAACAAGGTCACGCCGGACGAGATCACCGGGGCCACGTTCACGCTGACCAACACCGGCAGCCGCGGCGCCCTGTTCGACACGCCGATCCTCAACCAGCCGCAGGTCGGCATGCTGGGCACCGGCGCGGTCGTCAAGCGCCCGGTCGTGCTCGACACGCCGGAGGGCGAGGTCATCGCGGTCCGCTCGATGGTCTACCTCGCGCTGACCTACGACCACCGCCTGGTCGACGGCGCCGACGCCGCCCGCTTCCTCACCACGGTCAAGCGCCGCCTGGAGGAGGGCCGCTTCGAGAACCAGCTCGGGCTCGCCTGACGAGGGCTGCCTGACGAGGGCTCACCCCGGACAGGCGCCCGCCTGAACGGGCCCGCTCGAACAGGGCCGCCTGAACAGGACTGCCCGAGCAGGGCTGCCTGAGCACGGTTGCCTGACGAGGTTCGCAGCAGGAGGCCGTCCCGCGAGTTCGCGGGGCGGCCTCCGCCGTTTCCCGGCCGCACCGCCTGTACGCCGCTCACAGGGGGGCCGGGCCGTCCGCGCGCCCGCCGTGCCCGGCCTGTACGCCGCCGTCGCGGGGCGGGTCTGTCCGCGCCCCGCCGCGCCGCCTACCGTGGACGTCATGACCATCGTTGTGACCGGAACGTCGGGTTTCCTCGGCTCGGCCCTCGTCCGGGCGCTGCGCGCCGACGGTGCCCGGGTCCTGCGGCTCGTACGCCGGGCGCCCGCGGCGTCGGACGAGGCGTTCTGGGACCCGGAACGGCACCTCCTCGACCCGTCCGTCCTGGAGGGCGCGGAGGCGGTGGTCCACCTGGCCGGCGCCGGGATCGCCGACCACAGGTGGACGGAGTCGTACAAGCGGGAGCTGGTCGACAGCCGCGTCGTCGGCACGCACACGCTCGTCGAGGCCCTGGGCCTGCTCAGGAGGAGACCGCGGGTGCTGCTGTCGGCGTCGGCGATCGGCTACTACGGCGACACCGGGACCCGGGAGGTGGACGAGTCCGCCCCTTCGGGCTCCGGCTTCCTGGCCGCCCTGGTCCGCGACTGGGAGGAGGCGGCGGCGCCGGCCGAGCAGGAGGGCATCCGGCTCGTACGGCTGCGCACCGGGGTGGTGCTGAGCCGCCACGGCGGGGCGCTGTCCAGGCTCCTGCCCCTGTTCAAGGTGGGTGCGGGCGCCGTCCTGGGAAACGGACGCCAGTACGTCTCGTGGATCTCCCTGCCCGACTGGCTGAACGCGGTGCGGTTCCTCCTGTCCACGCCCGAGATGTCCGGGCCGGTCAACCTCACCGCTCCCGAGCCGGCGACCAACGCCGAGTACACGAAGGCCGTGGCGAAGGCGCTGCGCCGGCCGGTCATGCCCATCGGGACGCCCGCGTTCGCGCTGCGTCTGGCGCTCGGCGAGTTCGCGGACGAGGGACTGCTGGCCGGGCAGCGCGTCCTCCCCCGCCGCCTGCTGGAGGCCGGCCACAGGTTCTCGCATCCCACCCTCAAAGAGGCGCTGGCCGCCGTACTCTGGTGAATCCCTGTTTCCCGATTTTGGAGTGACCGATGAGCCGCATTGGGCAGTCGCACATCGTCGCCATCGGTGGCGGTTCGTTCCGGCAGACCGAGCGGTACGGCTTCATCGAGCCGACCGGCCTGCTGCGTTACGTCCTGGACCTCACCGGCCAGGACCGGCCCAAGCTGGGGCTCCTGGCCACCGCGACCGGAGACGACGCCGACTGGCTGCTGAAGATGTACGGAGCGTTCCGCGAGTGGGACGTCGAGGTCAGCCACCTGACGGTCTTCCCGATGCCGAACGTCGCCGAGCCGGGCGAGTGGATCCTGGAGCAGGACGCCATCTATGTGAGCGGCGGCAGTGTGGCCAATCTCGCCGCCCTGTGGCGGTTGCACGGGCTGGACGAGGCGTTCGCCGAGGCGTGGCGGTCGGGGATCGTCCTGTCCGGTCAGAGCGCGGGAGCGCTGTGCTGGCACATCGGCGGCAACACCGATTCGTTCGGGCCGAAACTCCAGCCGTGGGCGGAGGGGCTGGGCTTCCTGCCGTACTCCTGCGGCGTCCACTACAACTCTGACCCGCAGCGCAGGCAGCTGCTGCAGGCGTCGGTGGCCGCGGGCGAGCTGCCCGACGGCTACGCCGCCGACGAGGGCGTCGGGCTCCACTACGTGGGCACCGACTTCATCCAGGCCGTGACGGTCGACCCCGGCGGCTACGCGTACCGGATCGAGGGGGACGGTGCAGGTGGTGTCAAGGAGTTCCGTATCGAGCCTCGGGTGCTCACCTCTACCCTGGACGGGTGAACGAGCCGAGCATGACCCCGAGACCGGCCGGCCCGGAAGCCGGGAGCGTCGCATGACCGGGCTCGCCGTGGTGCGGCTGGGCGTCGACGTTCCGTACGAGCAGGCGTGGAGCCTCCAGCGCCGGGCGCACCTGCGCCGGAGGGCGGGCGAGATCTCCGACCTGTGCCTGATGCTGGAGCACGCGCCGGTCTATACAGCGGGCAGCCGCACGTTGCCCCACGAGCGGCCCGCCGACGGCACGCCCGTCATCGACGTGGACCGCGGCGGGAAGATCACCTGGCACGGTCCCGGGCAGCTCGTGTGCTACCCGATCCTGCGGATCTCCGACGTCGCCGCGTACGTGCGGCTGCTGGAAGAGGTGCTGGTCCAGATCTGCGCCGACTTCGGGCTGGCCGCGCGGCGCATCGAGGGCCAGGGCGGGGTGTGGATGCCCGGTGACGCCGCGAGCGGCCTGCCCGACCGCAGGATCGCCGCGATCGGCATCCGGGTGGCCGGCGGCGTCAGCAGCCACGGGTTCGCGCTCAACTGTGTGAACGACCTGAGCTGGTACAACCGGATCGTCGACGGCGACTCGGGCGTCACCTCCCTGTCCGCCGAGACCGGCCGCCGCATCACCGTGGACGAGGTCATCCCGTTCGCCGAGAAGCGTCTCGCCGAGGCCCTCGGCACCGAGCCGTACGACATGTACGAGGAGGACCTCGCCTGACGGCACATCAGGCGTCTGGTAATAAGCTGGACGACGTGTCCGTTGCCCCTGATGGCCGTAAGCTCCTCCGCCTGGAGGTGCGCAACAGCCAGACCCCGATCGAGAAGAAGCCGCCGTGGATCAGGACCCGGTTGAAGACCGGGCCGGAGTACACCGAGCTCAAATCGCTGGTGCGGCGCGAGGGACTGCACACGGTCTGTGAAGAGGCCGGCTGTCCCAACATCTACGAGTGCTGGGAGGACCGGGAAGCCACCTTCCTCATCGGTGGCGACCAGTGCACCCGCCGCTGTGATTTCTGCCAGATCGACACCGGAAAACCCGCCGAGTACGACCGGGACGAGCCGCGCCGCGTGGCCGAGTCGGTCAAGCAGATGGGCCTTCGCTACGCCACCGTCACCGGTGTCGCCCGCGACGACCTGCCCGACGGCGGCGCCTGGTTGTACGCCGAGACCGCCCGCCAGATCCACGCGCAGCTCCCCGGCTGCGGCGTCGAGCTGCTGGTGCCCGACTTCAACGGCAACCAGGAGCAGCTCGAGGAGGTCTTCTCCGCCAAGCCCGAGGTGTTCGCGCACAACATCGAGACCGTCCCGCGGATCTTCAAGCGGATCCGCCCCGCGTTCCGTTACGAGCGCTCCCTCGGAGTGATCACCACGGCGCGCGAGGCCGGGATGGTCACCAAGTCCAACCTCATCCTCGGCATGGGCGAGGAGCGGGAGGAGATCACCCAGGCGCTGCGCGACCTCCACGAGGCGGGCTGCGATCTGGTGACGATCACGCAGTACCTCCGGCCGAGCCCCCGCCACCACCCCGTGGAGCGCTGGGTCAAGCCCGAGGAGTTCGTCGAGCTGCAGAAGGAGGCCGAGGAGATCGGCTTCGCCGGCGTCATGTCCGGGCCGCTCGTCCGCTCCTCCTACCGTGCGGGCCGCCTCTACCAGCAGGCGATCGCGGCGCGGCAGACGCTCTAGACGCACCGTCACGACCCGCCCCTACGGCTCCGCCGCGAGCCGTGCGGGCGGGTCTCGTTTTCATTAATTCACCCTGGGATTTGTATCCTGCAGAGCATGGCGAAAGACCCTGCGACTCCGGGACGGCTCAAGCAGATCCGGATGGTCGCCCAGTTCGTTAAACAGGCCAACCCCAAGGGCATGCCGATCGTCTACGGGTCGGCGCTGGGCACCCTCGCCGTCTTCGTCGTCCTCGGTGTGTTCTTCGGCTGGACCTGGTACGTCTTCGGCGTGCTGGCCGCCGTCCTGGTGGGCCTCATCGTGTTCAGCCGGTTGGCGCAGCGCGCGCAGTACAGCATGCTCCACGGCCAGGCCGGCGCGACGTACGCGATCCTGCAGGGCCTGCGCGGCAACTGGTACGTCGAGGAGAAGCCGGTGGCGGTCAACCGCGAGCAGGACCTCGTGTTCCGCGTGGTCGGCTACCCGGGTGTGATCCTCGTCTCCGAGGGTCCGGGCAACCGGGTGCAGCGGATGCTGGTCGCGGAGAAGAAGCGGGTGCAGCGGGTCGCGATCGACGTCCCGGTGTACGACATCCAGTGCGGCGACGACGAGGGCCAGGTGCCCCTGGCGAAGCTCCAGCGCCACCTGATGAAGCTGCCGCGCAACCTCAGGAAGCCGGTCGTCTCCGAGGTGAACAACCGGATGCGCGCGCTGACCCCGGCGATGCCGATGCCCAAGGGCCCCATGCCCAAGAACGTGCGGATGCCGCGCGGCCCCAAGGGCCGCTGAGCCGGGGGGCGAGGTGAGCGTCGCGAAGCGGCCGGTCACCCGGGCGGAGACGTCCCGGGCCAACCGCGGCTGGTGGGACGGCGCGGCCGACGAGTACCAGGCGGAGCACGGCGAGTTCCTCCGCGACGACGGGTTCGTCTGGTGCCCCGAGGGGCTGGACGAGGCCGACGCCGGGCTGCTCGGCGACGTCGCGGGCCGCCGGGTGCTCGAGGTGGGCTGCGGCGCCGGGCAGTGCGGCCGGTGGCTTCTCGGCCGGGGCGCGGCGGTCGTCGGCTTCGACCTGTCCCACCGGCAGCTCCAGCACTCGCGCCGCATCGACGACGCGGCCGGGCTCTCCCTGCCGGTGGTGCAGGCGGACGCGGAGGTCCTGCCGTTCCGCGACGGCTCGTTCGACCTGGCCTGCTCGGCGTTCGGGGCGCTGCCGTTCGTCGCGGACGCCGGTGCCGTGCTCGGCGAGGTGCGCCGGGTGCTGCGGCCGGGCGGGCGGTTCGTGTTCTCGGTGAGCCACCCGATCAGGTGGGCGTTCCCGGACGATCCCGGTCCGCGGGGGTTGACGGCGGACCGGTCCTACTTCGACCGCTCGCCGTACGTGGAACTGGACGACGGCGGCGTGCCGTCCTACGTGGAGCACCACCGGACGCTGGGCGACTGGGTGGGGCTCATCACGGGGGCGGGGTTCGTCCTGGCCGGGCTGGTCGAGCCTGAGTGGCCGGACGGCCACGAGGGCGTGTGGGGCGGCTGGAGTCCGCTGCGCGGCCGGCACTTCCCCGGCACCGTGATCTTCAGCTGCGTGCGTTCCTAGCCGCCATGGCGTGGAAGATCTCCCTGGGCCTCCACCGCACCTCGTCGATCATGCTGACGACGCCGTACGAGCCGGGGTCGAGGTCGCCGCGCCGCTCGAATCCGGCGAAGGTGAACCAGAACGCGCTGTCCACGCCCTCCTCCTCGAAGACGGCGAGCAGCTCGTCGAAGTAGCGCACCTGCTCGGACTCGTCCGGCACCAGGTCGTCCACCTGGTCGATCGCCCAGGCCATGCCGCCCCGGTCGCCCGCGCCTCGGTAGGGGCAGGTGCCGAACTCGGTGACCGCGACCGGCTTGCCGTGCCGGAAGTGGCTCCGGATCTCCTCCTGGAAGCCGGCGGCGTTGTAGGCGGCGCGGTACGCGTCGACGCCGACGACGTCGAACGGCGTCCAGTCGACGAACTCCCAGGGCGCCGAGGCGTAGGTCAGCCGCCCGCCGAACCGCTCGCGCGCGACGCCCGCGGCCTCGGCCAGGAACGTGTTCAGCCGTCCGAGCATGGGTCCGATCGACGCCCAGTCGTCGGCGGTGAAGGACGCCAGGGCGTTCAGCCGGTCGTCGAGCGTCTCTCCCGGCAGGAAACCTGGGGCGAACCCGCTGATCTCGCAGCCCATGACGTAGACCACCTCGGCGCCCGCCGTACGCAGCCGTTCCGCCCGCGCGGCGCAGTCGGCGAAGAACGGCAACATCTCCTCGGTGGTGAGCTCGCAGGGGAACGGCGCGAACCAGACGTCGAGGCCGGCCGCGGCGGCGTGTTCGGCGGCCACGCCGAGCCGCTCCGGGTCCCCTCCTGACACGCGTACGGCGGTGCAGTGGAGGTCGTCGGCGATGACGCGCATCTCGCGGCGCACCACCTCCGGGTCGAAGTGCCGCCGTGAGGCGGCCCCGGGGAGGAACCCGGTGTCGTAGTTGATGCCGACGGCTCTCATGTCACAGCTCCAGGTCGGGGGTGATGGGCGGAGATCGGCCCTGTTGTCCGGCGCGAGCCGGAGACTCGGGATCGGAGATGGCGGGATCGGAGATGCGGGATCCGGACGGGTGTCGCGGGCGGGTGCCTCATGCCGGGCCGAAGCGGCCGGCCAGGCCGTTTCCGAGCTGGTCGAAGGCGAGGTCGACGTCGTCGAGCAGCAGCCGTCCGGCGTCGGCGAGAGCCGTTCCGGAGGCGATGCGGTGGAAGAACGTCTCCTGGACCGTCAGGACGACGGCGCTGATCTGCGCGGCCGCCAGCTCCGCCGCCAATCCGGCGTCCCGCCCGCGGCCCTGCCCCTCGGCGGGGCGGCACGGCGGGTCGGGATCGTCGTCGCCGGACAGGGCGCGGGCCAGGGCCCGCCGCCGGCCGTACTGGAGGCGGTTGACGGCGGCGGTGAGCAGGGGGCTGTCCACGATCACCTTCATCCGGGCGACGAGGTCGTCCGCGTCACCGATGTCCGGGTCCGTGGCGAACGCCCGCATGTATGCGTGTAGCGCTCCCAGGGGCGTCTCACCGGCGGGCCGGGATCTCACGATCGCGGCCAGGTCCTCGTCCTCGAGCGCGTGCAGGACGAGGGACTCCTTCGTCGGGAAGTACTTGAAGAGGGTCACCTTGACGACCCCGGCCGCCTGGGCGATCTCGTTGACCGTGACCGCCTCGAACCCACGCTCGGCGAAGAGCCGCATCGCCACGTCGGCGATCGCCTGTCGCGTCCGCCGCTTCTTGTCCTCTCTGAGGCCCGCCATACCGGCACAATAGATGAACCGGGTTCATTTGCAAACCCGGTTCATCTATTTACGTGTGGCGCGCAGGCCCGGCGGAGCCGTCTCAGCGCGACCCGGACCCGCTCCTGAGTACGAGGCGCCGACCGCTCGCAGATCGGCGAGGCAGCGGCCGCAGGCGCTCGAAGGCCGATGCCGGGCACCGGTGACGGGCGTTCGGAGGCCGGCGGCGGGACGTCTGCCGTGAAGGGCGGTGAAGGCGCCGGTGACGGAGATCGCGGACCGGTACGAGGATGCCGGGGCGGACTGTCAGAGGCGGACGACGACGGTGTTGGACGCCCTGTCGTGCAGGCCCCTGCGGTCGCGGTCCCAGATCAGGGCGGGCACGGCGAGGCACAGCAGGAAGGTCCGGACCAGCACGGGCACCAGCGGAGGCCGTCCGCCGTCGAGCATGGCGACGCGGAGACCGAACAGCCGCATGCCCAGGGTCATGCCGACGGTGCCGACCAGGAGGAGGTTCTCCACGGCGAAGACCGCGAGGCCGACCCAGCCGGTGGCCTGGCCCTGGGCGCCGAGCACGCCTCCGGCGATGGCCCAGGTGCACAGCAGCCAGTCGACCAGGATCGCGCCGAGGCGGCGCCCCCATCCGGTGACGGAACCGCTGCCTTCGGGAGGAAAGCCGAGCCGCTCGCCCGGATAGCCGAGGTCGATGCCGGCCGACCGGACTCCCCCCATCCAGGTCTGGGTCCACCGGGGCTGCTGCTTGCTCATGACCCAAAGGGTATCCGCGCCTGTCACCGGTCTTCCGCTCGGCGGCCATGACGACCATGATTAATCCCACCATCTCTCGAAATTTCAGCTATTGGAGTGAACTGTGCGCCCGGCGGACCCTGACGACATCGACGCGCGTTTCGAGGCGCTGGTCGCGCAGTTCGGCGAGGACGAGATCCAGCGGATGGAGGCGCTGGCGGCCCGCCTCCCCCGCTCGGGGCGGCGCCGTACACCGGTGGTGATGCTGGCCGTCCTCGGGGTGGTGGCCGTCGCGGGCGCGATCATCAGCCTCCGGCCCGACCTGTTCAGCGGCGACGCCGCGCCGGCGCCGTCACCTCGCCCCCCGGCCCCCGCGATCCTGCGCCCGGCGGAGGGCACCACCGAACCGCCGGTCACCGGTACGCCTTCGGATGCGGGAACACGCGACGCGACGCCCCCGCCGTCCACACCGACGACGTCCACGTCCCTGCCGTCCACGCCGCCGCCGTCCGCCCTCGGCCCCGCGGCCCGCCCCTGAACGGCGTGGCCCACCGGATTCCTTCCGAGAGCGGCGGGCGGACCCTCGCCGCCGCCCCCGATGCACCAGGCCAGGACGAGGCCGTGCGCATCACATCGGCGGCCCGGCCCCGTATGTACGAGTCAACCGGCCTGATGCCGTGGCCTACCGGATTCCTTCCGAGGGCGGGAGCGAGCCGCACATCGTTCGCCGCCGTTGAATCGCCTCTCGCGAAACCCTGACCTTCCCGCATTTCGCTTCAGCACCATCGCTTCACGACAAGCGAGGCGAATCGCAAAGATATTCATTGAACGGGCAATTTCCACACAAGAATCGCCATCGCTGCCCCTCGGCGCTCCCATGATGGAAATCGGCCCGGCGTGTACGGCGAGCACGTACGGGGCCGTCCGGTACGGGCCGCCCGACGAGGAGCCGATCGGGCGGCGAGGGCCCTCACCGCCCTCCCGAGCGACAGAACCCATGGCGGGCAAGGCGTCCGGCACGAAACACGAGCACAGCTTTGACCTGGTACGACGCCCGGAAAGGCGCCGGTTCGGAGCTACTGTCGGAGCACGCTCCCATTAACACGGGCGAAACAAACGAGACATGGGGCGGAAACGGCCGGGACCTATTTTCGGGTCTGCTGGCCCATGCCCCTGGGAGGTTCGAGAGTGTTCAACTCTGCCGATGACGTCCTGAAGTTCATCCGGGACGAGGGTGTGCAGTTCGTCGACGTCAGGTTCACGGACCTGCCGGGCACGACGCACCACTTCACTTTCCCCGTCGAGAACTTCGGCCCCAATGTCTTCACCGACGGCCTGATGTTCGACGGCTCGTCGATCCGCGGTTTCCAGGCGATTCACGAGTCGGACATGTTGCTGCTGCCCGACCCGTCCACCGCCGTGCTGGACCCGTTCCGTCAGCACAAGACGCTGAACATCAACTTCTTCGTGCACGACCCTCTCACGGGTGAGGCGTACAGCAGGGACCCGCGCAACGTCGCCCGCAAGGCCGAGCAGTACCTCAAGGGCACCGGCATCGCCGACACGGCCTACTTCGGCCCGGAGGCCGAGTTCTACATCTTCGACGACGTCCGGTTCGAGACCAGGCAGAACGCCGGGTACTACTACATCGACTCGATCGAGGGCGCCTGGAACACCGGCAAGGCCGCCGAGGGCGGGAACCTGGGTTACAAGCCCCGCTACAAGGGCGGCTACTTCCCCGTCCCCCCGATGGACCACTTCACCGACCTGCGCTCGCAGATGGTGCGCAACCTCATCGAGGCGGGCATCGAGACCGAGATGCAGCACCACGAGGTGGGCACCGCCGGCCAGGCCGAGATCGACTTCAGGTTCGGCACGCTGCTCAAGACCGCCGACAACATGATGTTGTACAAGTACATCATCAAGAGCACGGCGCTCCAGCACGGGCACACCGTCACGTTCATGCCCAAGCCGCTCTTCGGCGACAACGGCTCCGGGATGCACTGCCACCAGTCCCTCTGGAAGGACGGCGAGCCGCTCTTCTACGACGAGGTCGGCTACGCGGGCCTGTCCGACCTGGCCCGCTACTACATCGGCGGCCTCCTCAAGCACGCGCCGTCGCTGCTGGCGTTCACCAACCCGACGGTGAACTCCTACCACCGCCTGGTCCCGGGCTACGAGGCGCCGGTCAACCTGGTGTACTCGCAGCGCAACCGGTCCGCGTGCGTCCGCATCCCGATCACCGGCTCGAACCCAAAGGCCAAGCGCCTGGAGTTCCGCGTTCCGGACCCGTCCTGCAACCCGTACTTCGCCTTCGCCGCGCAGTTGATGGCCGGCATCGACGGCATCCGCAACAAGATCGAGCCGCCGGAGCCGATCGACAAGGACCTGTACGAGCTTCCGCCGGAGGAGGCCCGCCAGGTCCAGCAGGTGCCGGGCTCGCTGCCTGAGGTGCTCGACGCCCTCGAGGCCGACCACGACTATCTGCTCGAAGGCGGCGTCTTCACGCCGGACCTGATCCAGACCTGGGTCTCGTACAAGCGGGAGAACGAGATCGACCCGATCCGCCTCCGCCCGCACCCGCACGAGTTCGAGCTCTACTACGACTGCTGACGGGCTACCGCGCGGTGACCTGCATGTTCATCGCGCGGCTCCCGCCTGGCTCTGCCTCAGTTCCGTCCGGGCAACGAGAACCGCATCGATGGCGGCCCGCGTCGACTCGTCGGAGTCGGGCCACAAGTGGCCGTAGGTGTCGAGGGTCGTCTTGGCGCTCGCATGCCGTAGTCGGGCCTGGACGACCTTGACGTCGGCATCCGAGGCGATCAGGAGCGACGCGAGGTAGTGCCGCAAGTCGTGGAATCGAAAGCCCGCGGGAAGGTCCTGCACCTTGCTGCGGGCTTTCCGCATTGCACGCTCAAGCTTCCATGGGCCGACTTGTGCGCCGTTGTCATCGGTCAAGAGCGTCTCACCGCTGTAGTCGACCTGGACATGGGCACTCCTGGCTGATCTTCCCCATCAGATCCAGTACCACCGCAACGATTCGTCAACCCGGCACGCCCTCCACGGGATCGGCCCTGCGTTGGAGGTCGGGCAAGAGGCTTGGCCAGACGCCTTCCCGGCTCAAGCCTCGCCATGAAATGATCCACTGCGGCTGGATCCACGTAAGGACTGTGCATGTCCCCCAAAGCGGTGGCGTTTGTCGCCTTTCTGCTAATCGGTTCAGGCATTCTTACTGGTCTGATGTCCGTTACTTCAGGCGGTGAGTCTTGCGGCTCGGCATTTGTCGGAGTTACGTGGGACCAACTCGATCCGTCCTCCGGCCTGGCCGATAGGCTGCACCATTTGGATAACTGCACAGACCTGCGGAACCTCGTTAAGATCCCCGCTACCGTACTGATCACTGCAGGCGGGGCCACACTGTTCGCTGTCTTCCTGTCGCGACGACGCATATCCGTTTCGCACGGATAGAACGGAAGCCTGGGCGTCTACGCCGATTGGAAGATCGACTACCAGGTCAGGAGGTGCGCCACGGTTCGCGGCGCCCCTCCGTGTCCGCGGATAGGTGACGGTTTGCGAGGGCCGGGCACGTCCAGACCCCTGGCTGCAAGATCGGCAAGCGTGTCGCACCCATCCCACGCGCAGCCGTACACGCGATCTTGGCGCTCCAGCGCAGCGAGGCGCCATCGTGGCGACTCTCCGCCGGACAGGATGAGCGGGTGAACGAGGACGTTTTTCGTACTCCGTCCCCTGGGAGCGCTCATGCTCAGATCCGCACTCATGTCCATCACCCTGGCCATGCCCGCGCTCATCGCCGTAGCCGGGCCGGCTGAATCCGCGTCCGCCGGCGCCCCGTCGCGGCTCCTCGCGGATGACGCCTTCCAACAGGACTGCCTCAAGGCGCACAACACCTATCGCGCGCGGCACGGGGTGCCTGCGATGCGCACCGAGCCGGAGGGCATCGAAGCGGCCAAGAAATCCGCTGCCTATTACGCCCAGAAGGGCAGCATCGACCACACCTCGCCTTATAAGGCCGGCCGCGCGGAGAATCTGTACCTCGCGTCGTTCTCCGGAGGGAGGGTGGCCGCCTGCGCTGACGCTGTGAATGCCTGGTACGACGGGATCAAGGATTACAACTTCAACGACCCCGACAACCTGGCGAGCTTCAATAACTGGGGCCGGTTCACCCAGGTGGTGTGGAAGTCCTCAACCCGGTTGGGCTGCGCACCAGGTACTCGCACGGATTCCGGCCGGACCACGACGTACATCGTGTGCCTCTACAACCCGCCCGGCAACGTGCAGGGGCAATTCGGGTCCAACGTGCCTCGGCCGGTCAAATAACCCGTTCGAGGCCGGAAGCGCCGCTCTTCCGCCTGCCGACCGTGCAGCCCGCTGCCGTGCACGAACGAGGGCGTCCCCCGGCCCTCCGGCATCCGAGTCTCGTGATCGTCGAGGCGAGTCCGGTCGGCGGTCGCCGGGTCACAAGGACGTCGATCTTCGCTTCGATGCGTGCCGAGCTGACGTCGTCGCCGAAGGCAGCGGCTCCACCGGCAGCCAGGAGTCCGAGAAGCCGTGCGTGGTCCCGGACGGGATCCGCGTCTGAAGCTTCCAGCTGGTGGAACCGGGTCGATCCCCTCGAAGACCTTGGTCCGGCTCGCGGACCGCACCGCAGCGACCGCCGCCCTGTCGTCGTCGAGGGCTACCGCCGCGTGACGGCCGCGAACACGCCACGCGCGGCCGTTCCGTCCGGCCAGGTCCATCCGGCGACGAGGCGTCCGGACGGCCCCTCCGCGGCCTCGGCCGGCCGCAGGACGCGGTTGATCTCCACGTCGAGCTCGCCGTCAGGGCCGATTCCGTACACGGTGACGGTCGGGTCCGGGGTGTCGCTCTCGCTCTGGTGCTGCGGCGTCGCCTCGCCCCGCAGGAGTGCGCGCAACTGTGCCGTCACCACCGGGTCGTGGACGCCGTCATAGATCCACCGGAGGCCCAGCACCCCGTGCTCGGAGGTGCCGATCAGCGCCTCGCCTGGGGCTCCTTCCAAAGCCGCGCCGCGATAGCTCATCGGCACCAGGTACGCCACCGGCTCCTGCGCGGCGGTGTCCACCACGACCATGAACTCGATCCCGACCTCGCCCTCCGGATCGTCCAACCGGAACCCACCGGCCCGGACCAGCTCGGGCGTTCCCCCGTCGCCCGCGTACCAGCTCTGCTTCGGCAACCACTCGTGGAGCAACTCCAGCTTGGTGGGCGTCATGGTGGTGCGGTGGATCTGGGCCATGCGAGCTCCTTCACGGCGCGGGTCCGGCTCCGTCGTCTGACGGGCTCGAACCTATAGGAACCGGCGGTGCCCATGCCCCTGCCTCTCACCGCGGCCCGCCTGACTCGGGACCCCGTGCAGTCGCCTGGGGCCCGGGGGACAGGACTCGGTCGGCGAAGGCG
Organism: Microtetraspora niveoalba; assembly: GCF_001570405.1. Taxonomy (GTDB): domain Bacteria; phylum Actinomycetota; class Actinomycetes; order Streptosporangiales; family Streptosporangiaceae; genus Microtetraspora; species Microtetraspora niveoalba. The sequence goes on from NZ_BBYM01000037.1 coordinate 13,900, forward strand.
ACCACGGCGTTGACGACGGCTTCGAAGCGCAACGAGTGGAACAGGTCGAAGGCGTGCTGCCCGCCGGGCAGTTGCGCGTAGACGACCGGCCGGGTCGAGACGGCGCGCAGGCGTTCGGCGAAGAGCCGGGCGTCCTCGGCCGGCGTGACTGTGTCGCGGTCCCCATGCACGATGAAGAACGGCGGCGCGTCCGGCCGCACATGGGCGAGGGGCGAGGTCTCCGGGCCCATGCCGTAGTAGGCGCCGTAGTAGCCGCCCAGGCCGATCACCGCCGCGACGGAGGTGTCCACCCGCTCGAAACCGGGCTGGAGGGCCGGGTCGTCGGGACCGAGCGCGGCCAGGGCCGCCATGTGCGCGCCGGCCGAACTGCCCGCGAGGACAATGCGGTCGGGATCGGCGCCGTAGCGGCGACCGTGCTCCCGGACCCAGGCGATCACCTTCTTGGCGTCCACGAGGTGGTCCTGCAAGGTCGCCTGGGGACGCAGCCGGTAGTTCGCGCTGACGCACACCCAGCCCTGCCCGGCCAGCCGGTACAGAAGCGGCAGCGCCTGGCTGTCCTTTCTCCCCCCGTGGTAGCCGCCGCCGTGCAGGTGGATCAGGACCGGCGCTCCCGTGGGCCGGGAGCGATGGCGGTAGAGGTCGAGCAGGTTTCGGCGGCCGGCCGGGCCGTACGGGAGGTCGGCAATCCGTTCGACCGCGCGGTGGCGGCGGAGGAACGGGCCGAGCAGGACGCGCCCGTACGGCAGGCGGCGCGAGACGGGCACCGCCCCCATGGCGCGTTGTACGGCGGGCATCGCCTGGCGGCCGCGCCAGGCCACCACACCGAGGCCCGCCATGGTCACGGCCGCCGCCCCGGCGATGACCGGTGAGGTCAGATCGCCCTGGACGAGGGCGAGGACCGTGGCGGCCAGGATCCAGGCGAGCACCACGAAGGGCAGCTCGTTCAGGGCTACGCCGAGGCGGAAGCCGAGCATGGCCAGCGGCCGGGGCCGGGCCGGCGGGGCCAGTGCGAACAGGGTGCAGATCGCGACGGGGACCAGGGTGATCAGGTATCCGTAGGGCGGGTTCATCGCCGCCCCAGCCCCGGGGCGAGCACGGCGCCGACGGCCAGGGCGGCCGCCGGCGCGCCGATCACGGTGAGGAGCAGTCTTCTGATGGAGGTGTTCACGCCGATCAGCCTCGCCCGGCCGAGTGGGGCGCCGCATCGGGCGCGTGGTCGGGCGCCGCCCTCCCCCGGTGGGGGCCGGGTCCGACTTTGGTAGGTGACGGCTCCGCCGTGCCCGTGGTTAGCCTTGGCCGGTGAGCGAGACGCGATACCGGCGAGCCGTGACCGTGGCGAGCGTGGTCCTCGGGATCGGCGCGCTGACCGGCGTGTCGTTGTGGGGGCGGGCGGGCGGATCCGAGCTGTGGCTGGATATCGCGGTCGCGGGGGTGAGCCTGGTCGCCGCGCTCGCGCAGCTCCGGTGGCCGGTCTCCGGCGCGCTCGCCGCCACCCTCCTCGCCGCGGCCTCTCCGGCGGCCACGCCGGCGGCGTCGCTGGGGGCGCTGCAGGTGGCCCAGAGCAGGCGGTTCCCCGTCGCGGCGGCGGTGGCGACGGCGGGCATCGCGGCCCATCTGGTCCAGGGCCTGTGGCGGCCGAACTCCGGCATCTCCCTCCGCTGGTGGCTGCTGCTGATCTGCGCCTCGTACGGCGCGCTGCTCGGCTGGGGCGCGCTGGCCCGTTCCCGCCGCGCGCTCCTCATCTCGCTGCGCGAGCGCGCCCGCCGCGCCGAATCCGAGCAGGGCAGGCGGATCGCCGAGGCTCGCATGGCCGAGCGCCGCACGCTCGCCCGGGAGATGCACGACGTGCTGGCCCACCGCCTGTCGCTGGTGGCCACCCACGCCGGGGCGCTGGAGTTCCGCCCGGACTCCTCCCCCGAGCAACTCGCCCGGGCCGCCGGGGTGGTCCGCTCCGGTGTGCACCAGGCGTTGGAGGAGTTGCGCCAGGTGATCGGCCTGCTGCGCGAGGAGGACGACCTACTGGACGAGCGGGAAACTCAGCCCACCCTGGCCGACCTGCCGCGTCTGATCGCCGAAGCACGCCAGGCAGGCCAGGCCGTACGGATCAGCGACGAGACCGCCGGCGCCGACCTGCCCGCCCCTGCCGGAAGGACCGGCTACCGCGTGGTGCAGGAAGGGCTGACCAACGCCCGCAAACACGCCCCCGGCCAACCGGTGGAGGTGCTGCTGCGCGGCACTCCGGGCGCGCGCCTGCTGATCGACGTCCGCAACCCGCTGCCCGCGTCCGGCTCGGCGCCGATCGCGCCCGGCGGCGGCGTCGGCCTGGTCGGGCTCACCGAGCGGGTACGGCTCGCCGGCGGGCAGCTCGACCACCAGAGCACCGACGGGCGGTTCCGGCTCCAGGCGTGGCTACCATGGCCGTCGTGATCCGCGTGCTCCTGGTCGACGATGACGCCCTGGTCCGCGCCGGACTGTCCATGATGCTGGACGGCGTCGCCGGCATCACCGTCGTCGGCGAGGCGGCCGACGGCCAGGAGGCCATCGCCGCCGCCGACGCCCACGCCCCCGACGTCGTCCTCATGGACCTGCGCATGCCCCGTGTGGACGGCATCACCGCGACCCGGCGGCTACGTTCCCGGGCCCGCCCGGCGGAGGTGATCGTGCTGACGACCTTCGACACCGACGAGAACATCCTGCACGCGCTGCGCGCGGGCGCCAGCGGGTTCCTGCTCAAGGACACACCGCCGCCGCGGATCGTGGAGGCGGTCGTCCGGGTCGCGGCGGGAGACCCGATCCTGTCCCCGCGCATCACCCGGCGGCTGATGGACCGCACCGTCGTCCAGTCCGGGACCTACGAGCGGGCCCGCGCCGCGCTGGCCGTCCTCACCCCTCGCGAGCACGAGGTGGCCCTCGCGATCGGGCGCGGCCGGGCGAACGCGGGCATCGCCGCGGAGCTCGCCATGGGCGTCACGACGGTGAAGGCCCACGTCTCCAGCATCCTCATCAAGCTCGGCCTGGACAACCGCACCCAGATCGCGCTCCTCGTCCACGACGCGGGCCTCGTCTGACCGGCGCGCCCCCCGATCCCGCCCCGGCGGCGCGGCCGGCGTCCTGCCGCCCGCTCCCCTGTCACCTGCTCTCCTGTCACCTGCTCTCCTGGGGCGTGCACGACCGCGCGTTCCGGCGCGCCGATGCCGACCCGGAGGGCCGCCCGGCACGCGGTTATGCTCCGTATGACCGCCTGTGACGGGGAGGCGAAGCCATGACGGAACGGAAACCACCCGGCGTCAGCTTCGAGAGCTGGATCGATCGGCAGATACGCGAGGCCACCGAGCGGGGCCTGTTCGACGACCTGCCCGGCGCGGGGAAGCCCCTCCCCGACCAGGGCAAGCCGTACGACGAGATGTGGTGGATCAAGCAGAAGCTCCGCGAGGAGAACCTGTCCATGCCGCTGCCCGGCACGCTGGCCCTGCGCAAGGAGGCCGAGGAGTCCCTGGCGGCCGCGGCGGGCGCGAGGAGGGAGGCCGAGGTCCGCCGGATCGTCGCGGAGATCAACGAGAAGATCGTCGAAGGCACCAGGAAGGCGATGTCGGGGCCGCCGCTCAACCTGGCGCCCTTCGACGTGGAGAAGGTCGTACACGACTGGCGCGAGCGGCGGCCCGCGGAGACCCCGCCCGCGGCTCCGCCACGGGAGCAGCGCCCGGAGAGGAAGCGCTCCTGGTTCCGGCGGCGGCGCGGAACGAGCTGACCCCGCCCCGTGGGTCTTCAGTGTGCGGGCGGCAGCGCGCGCCGGCCGAAGGCGACGCCGCCGATCAGCAGCACCGCCCCCGGCAACACGCCGCTGACGAACGGCACCCAGGCGACGGCGGCCGTCGACGCCAGGACGAGACCGGCGGCCCCGAGCAGGGTGAGAAGCGCACCGGGGACGGCGATGCTCCGGTCCCTCCAGATCGGCGCGAGCGCGACGAAGTGCACGCCGACCACGAACGCCACCCAGGCCACGTTGGCCTGTTCGGGGCGTCCCCAGGCGGCCAGCATCCGGAGCCCGCCGAAGAGCAGCACCGCCTCCGCCGCCACGACGACCAGGTAGCCCCGGCCGAACATGGCCGGCCGCCGTCCCTCGGCCGGCCGCCGTCCCTCGGCGGGCCGTCCCCTACGGGCGGCGACGAACCACATGGCGAGAACGCTCGCCGCGGCCAGGCAGGCCGCCAGTCGCAGGAGGTACACGACCACGTCGCTCAGCGGGGGCCCCGCGTTGACGAGGACGAAAACGGCGCCGAAGGTCGCGCCGATCAGCAATCCGGTCATTCGTTGCACGCGTTCATTGAAACCGGCGCGGGGGCGCCTCCGCATGGGGGCCAGGACGAGGCCGAGGTAGGCCTGGGACTACCGTGCCGCACCGCGCAAGTAGGCGAGCACCGCCAGCACCCGCCTGTTGTCGTCCTCGGTCGCGGTGCAGGTCGCCCCCGCCGTGCAGCTCCCTGAGCATCGCCGCCTTGCGGGGGTCGTCCAGCACGCGAACCGGCCGTGCGCTCCGCCGATCATGAGGCGACGGCCTTCCCGCGCCTTTACAGTGTAGATTTTCAAGCGGTTCCGTACGCGGCGCGGGCGGGCGACGCCCGATCGAAGCATGCGGCGATGCCCGCCCCTGATGAGACGAATGCCGCGAAGTATGCTCAACGACGGTTGATCAACGCGCGACGACGGGAGCGGCCATGGAGGAAAGCAGCGAGTTCGTGGAGATAACGTCGGCGGCCGAGCTTCGCGAGCTGCTGGGCGACCCCATGCCGAGGGCGGTCGCCAAGGAGCGCGTGACGCTGCACGAACGCGACCGCGAGTGGCTGGCGGCCTCGCCGTTCTGCCTGGTCGCGACCGCGGGCGCGGACGGGGCCTGCGACGTCTCCCCCAAGGGCGACCCGGCGGGGTTCACGATCGTCCTGGACGACGCCACGATCGCGATCCCGGAGCGGCCCGGCAACCGGAGGGCCGACGGCTTCCTGAACGTGCTGGCCAACCCGTACGTCGGCCTCATCTACCTGGTCCCGGGCCGGAACGAGACGCTGCGGATCAACGGCAGGGCCCGTCTGGTCCGCGAGGCCCCGTTCTTCGACCGGATGGTCGTCAAGGGGCACCGGCCGAGCCTGGCCCTCGTCGTCGAGATCGAGCAGATCTTCTTCCACTGCGGCAAGGCGTTCCTCCGCTCGGAGCTGTGGAAGCCCGAGACGTGGAACCCCGACGCGCTGCCGTCGCACGCCAGCATCGTCAAGAGCGTCCAGCCCACGGAGGAGACGCTGGAGGAGCTGGAGCGCTACTACGGCGAGTCCTACTCCAAGCGGCTCTACCAGCCGGCCCCTCGCCACACCGCCTGACCGCCGGCGCCCGGCCCGGGCCCGGTGAGCACCCGGCGGACCAGCCGCACACCGGAGCCCCCGCACGCTCGCCGTGTCCCCGCACGGACCGGCGGGCGGGGGCGTTTATCGAGTGGACACCGGATGCGGCCCTGTGAATGATCGGCGCATGACACGCACCGACATGCCCTCGTCGTTCGACGAGCGCACCATGCTGACGACCTTCCTCGACTACGCCCGCGCCACCGTCCACGCGAAGTGCGAGGGGCTCTCGGACGAGGACGCCCGCAAGGCCCCGCTCCCCGGCTCCCCGCTCATGACGATCTCCGGCCTGGTCAGCCATCTGCACTGGGTGGAGTACTCCTGGATGCAGGTCGTGTTCCTCGGCGAGGAGGACGAGGGGCCGTGGACGCGCGAGGACCCCGACCGCGAGATGCGGATCGGCCCCGACTTCCCCCTGGCGGAGCTGCTGGCCGACTACGAGGCCCAGTGCGACCGCTACCGCGAGCTGGTGGCGTCCCACGATCTCGGCACGCTCGCGAAGCGCAAGATCCGGGGCGGCAAGGAGGTGGAGCTGCGCTGGATCATCATGCATCTGATCGAGGAGACCGCCCGCCACAACGGGCACATCGACATCCTCAGGGAGATGGCCGACGGCGTCACCGGCGACTGAGCCGCGTCCGAACCGTCCGCCCCCGTACGTCCCGCCGCGGGGTCACGTCGTGCCGCGGACCACCAGACGCGTGGGGAGGACGACGGGGGTCGTGTGGCGGCCGTCGAGACGGGACAGGAGCAGGCGGGCCAGGGCCATGGCCTGGTCGGCGGCGGGCACCCGGACGGTGGTGAGCGGCGGGGTCGTGCAGGAGGCGGCGTGGATGTCGTCGAAGCCCACGATCGCCAGGTCCTCCGGCACCCGCAGCCCCGCCTCGCGCGCCGCCTCGAGCGCGCCGATCGCCAGCTCGTCGGAGGTGGCGAACACGGCGTTCAGGCCGGGATGGCCGGAAAGGAGCTCGCGGGCCGCCGTGACGCCCGACGCCCGGTCCGGGCCGGCGAGCGCGATCGCCGGCCGCAGTCCGTCCTCGTGCAGCGTGGCCAGGTGCCCGGCGAGGCGGTCCTGCACGGCGACGAGGTCCATGGGCCCGCAGATCACGCCGACGCGGCGGCGTCCCCGGTCGAGGAGATGCCGGGTCGCGGCCTTCGCGCCGCCCGTGTTGTCCACGTCCACGTACGGCACGAGGGAGGCGACGGCGGGCCGGCCGAGCAGCACGATCGGCACACCGGTGCGGGCGAGCCGCTCGGCCAGCGTGTCGGGACCGTCCGGAGGGACGAGGACGACCCCGTCCACCTGCCTCGCCTCCACGTGCCGGATGATGCGCCGGTGGCTCTCGGCCGTGTCGGCGAGCATCAGCGTGATCTGCTTGCCCGCCCCCTCCAGGACGCCGGCGACGTACCGGACGACGGCGGAGATCAGCGGGTCGCCGCCGTGCCGCGGGACGGACAGGACGAGCGCGACCGAGTCGGTCCGCCGGGTGACGAGGCTTCTCGCGGCGGCGTTCGGCACGTAGCCCAGCTCCTGGACGGCGCGCATCACGACGGCGCGCGCCTCGGGGCTGACCGACCCCTCGCCGTTGACGACCCGCGAGACGGTGGCCCGGGAGACGCCCGCGCGCGCGGCGACGGTCTCGAGGGTCGGCCGTTTCGGAGGCTCCGCGCCGAGCCCGTTGCGCTTGATGACGTCGCGGTACCACAGCGCGCTGTCCTTGAGCAGCCGCCGCTGCGTGGTGAAGTCGACGTGGACGATGCCGAACTTGCGCCGGTAGCCGTCCGCCCACTCGACGCAGTCGAGCAGCGACCACAGCAGGTAGCCGCGGACCCGGGCGCCCTCGTCGAGCGAGGTCTCCAGGGCGCGCAGGTGCTCCTCGACGAAGCTCATCCGGTCGACGTCGTGGATGCCGTCGCCGGCCACGACGTCGACGAAGTCGGCGCCGTTCTCGGTGATCATCAGCTCGGTCTCGGGGTACTCCTCTGACAGGCGCCGCAGGACCAGCGAGAGGCCGCTCGGCATGATGGGCCAGCCCATCGCGGTGACGGCCGTGGGCACGCTGCAGAACAGCACGCCCTCGCTGCCCGGGAACGCCGGGTCGGCCGGCGCGCTGGGCTGCGCCTGCACGGCGAGGGGCGTGTAGTAGTTGACGCCGAGCAGGTCGACGGGCCGGCCGATGAGGTCGAGGTCACCGTCGTGGATGTGGCCGAGCCCCGCGGCCTTCTCGACCAGGGGCAGCAGGTCGGCGGGGTAGCGGCCGCGCAGCACCGGATCCAGGAACTGCCGGTTGTGCAGGGCGTCGATCCTCGCCACCGCCTCGGCGTCCTCCTCCGGGAGGTCGACGGACATGTCGCCGAGCTGCGCGGGGGTGAGGACGGGCGAGAGGTTCAACACGACGCCGACCTTCGCGGCGCCCCGCGCGCGCAGCGCCTCCAGGCTCATCCCGTGCGCGAGCAGCATGTGGTGGGCGCTGACGAAGGCGTCGGACGCCGACTGCCGGCCGGGCGCGTGCACTCCCGAGGCGTGCCCGAGGAAGGCGGCCACCCACGGCTCGTTGAACGTGAACCAGGTGTCCACGCGGTCGCCGATCCTGTCGTACACGACGCGGGCGTAGTCGGCGAAGTGGCGGGCCGTGTCGCGCGAGACCCACCCTCCGCCGTCCTGGAGCGCCTGCGGCAGGTCCCAGTGGTACAGCGTGGCGTACGGGGCGATGCCCGCACGCAGCAACTCGTCCACGAGCCTGTCGTAGAAGTCGAGCCCCGGGCCGTTGACCCGGCCGCGCCCCTCCGGCAACACCCGCGACCAGCTCACCGAGAACCGGTACGCGGCGATGCCCAGGTCCCGCATCAGCCGGACGTCTTCCGCGTAGCGCCGGTAGTGATCGCAGGCCGGGTCGCCGTTCCCTCCGCCCCCGAAGGCGTCCCAGATGGAGGGTCCCCGCCCGTCGTGGTCGGTGGCGCCCTCGATCTGGAACGCGGACGTGGACACTCCCCAGACGAACCCCTCTGGGAACGAAGCGGTGCGCATCTACGCGAAACCCTCCAGCGACTCGATGAACGCCCAGTCTGCCACCACGGGCGCCGGAACGCCGTCGGAGAGAGCGCGCGGCCGGGAAGCCGACGGGCCGTCGCGCGTCAGACGGCGACGCGGCGGCGTACGGCGGCGGAGAGAAGGTCGACGCCGACGACGAGCACGAGCACGATCAGCAGGTGCGTGGCCATCTGGTCGAACCGGAAGAGCTTGATCGACTGGTTGACCAGGAAGCCGATCCCCCCGGCGCCGACGAGCCCGAGCACCAGGGACGAGCGCACGTTGACGTCGAACCGGTACAGCAGCAGCCCGACGAACTGCGGCACGACCGCGGGCAGGATCGCGTGCGCCACGACCTGGACGCCGTTCGCGCCGTTGGTGCGCAGCGCGTCGCGCGGCCCGAGGTCGATCTCCTCCATCGCCTCCGACCAGAGCTTCCCCATGACGCCGGTGTTGTGGAAGATCAGCGCGAGCACCCCGGCGAACGGCCCCAGCCCGACGGCGGTCACGAAGATCAGCGCGAAGACGACGTCCGGCACGGCCCGCAGGAACGACAGCAGCGACCTGGCCGCCTGGTAGACCCATCTGTTCGGCGCGGTGGTCCGGGCGCCGAGGACGGCGAGGACGAGCGCGAACGGCACCGAGAACGTCGTCCCGAGCAGGCCGATGTACAGCGTGACGAGCGCCGCCCGGATCCCGGCGCCCAGCACGGGCCAGGACAGGTCAGGGGGGATCGCCTCGCCGGCGAAGTCGGCCATCCCGCGCCAGCCCCGCACCAGGTCGGCCGGGGAGAACCCGGTCCCCTGCCAGGCCAGGACGTGCAGCACGACGAGCACGGTGACGACGGCCGCCCCGGCCGCCGAGGGCGACCTGCGGCCGGAGGCGGCGGGCACGCGTGTGCCGGTGGTCATGGCGCCGCCTCCCCGGTGGCGTAGAGGTCGTCGAGGTCGCGGTCCGACAGGTGTCCGGGCGAGGTGTCGAAGGCGAGCCGGCCGCGCGCGAGGCCCACGACCCGGTCCGCGTAGCGCCGCGCCAGCTCCGGCTGGTGCAGTACGGCGGCGACGGCGAGGCCCTGCTCCCGGGCCAGCTCGGACAGCAGCTCCAGGACCTGCGCGGCGGCGGCCGGATCCAGGGCGGCGACGGGCTCGTCCGCCAGGACGATGTCGGCGCGCTGGCACAGCGCGCGGGCGATCGCGACGCGCTGCTGCTGTCCGCCGGACAGCCTGCCCACCACGTCGCCCGCCCGGTCGGCGAGCCCGACGCGGCGCAGGCACTCCATCGCCTCCTCCCGCAGCTCGCGCGGGAACAGGGCGGGGGTGAGGGACCGGCGCAGCGGCAGCCGTCCGAGCGCCCCGGCGCAGACGTTGTCGAGCACGCCGCGCCGCTGGACCAGGTGGATCTTCTGGAAGATCATGGCGGCCCGGCTGCGCCGCCGGGCGAGCTCGCGCCCGGACAGCCCGACGATCTCCTCGCCGTGCAGGCGGATCGACCCTCCGTCGGGCCGCTCCAGTCCGACCACGCAGCGCAGGGCGGTGGACTTGCCCGAACCGTTCGCGCCCAGCACCGCGACCAGCCGTCCGGCGGTGATCCGCAGGTCGAGCCCGGCGAGCACGGTGCGGCCGGGGAAGGACTTGCGCAGCCCGGAGATGGAGAGCGGCGGCGCGGCCTCGGGGGACGGAGACCTGTCGGCGAGGGCGGTGCCGCCCGCTGAACGTCCCGGCGACACGCTCATACGTCCTTCTCGGTCAGGCCGAGCGCGGCGGCCAGGTCGAACAGCGGCCGGTAGGTGTCCCGGGTCACCTCGGCGAGCGGGCCGGGCGGGTCGACGTCGAGGAACGCGCCGACCTTGGCGACGTCGCCGGGTTCGAGACCGAGCAGGGCGTCCTTGAGCGCGGTGCGGAAGGCCGGGTCGAGGGTGCCGGCGACGGTGATCGGGTCGTTCGGGATCGGGTCGGACGTCCAGATCCTCCGGTATCCGGCGGGGTCGAACGTGCCCGCGGCCTGCGCGGCGGCGAGTTGCTGGCTGTTGATCTCGGCCGCGTCCACCTTGCCGTTGGTCAGCGCGAGCAGCGCCTCGGGGTGCCCGCCCGCGTAGTTGATCTTCACGTCGGCCTCGGCGACGCCGGCCTGCTTGAGGGCGTACCGGGGCAGCGCGTCGCCGGAGGTGGATCCGGTGCCTCCGAGGGCGAGGGTGCGGCCCTTCAGGTCGGCGACGGACGTGATCGGCGAGTCCTTCGGCACCCAGATCCCCGCCGTGTACGTGGTCAGCCGGCCGGAGGAGTCGGCGAAGGAGACGAGCGCCTGGGCGCCGGCCTTCTCGCTGGCGAAGACGTACCCGAGCGGCCCGAACTGCGCGATGTCGAGCTTGCCGTTGCGCATGGCGAGCACCTCGGCGGAGTAGTCGTCGACGACCTGCAGCTCGACCGGGCAGTTCAGCTTCTTCTCCAGCGCCGAGGCGAGCACCTCGTAGGCGGGCTTGAGCTTGGCCGGGTCCTCGTACGGCTCGATGCCGAACCGGATCCTGCCGTCCGGGCAGGTGGCGGACGCGGACCCGGCGGTGAACCCGGCGGATCCGGCGGCCGCGTCCGTGCCCGTGCCGCCGCAGGCGGCGAGAGCGAGACAGAGGGACGAGACCGCCGCGACGAACATGATCGGCCGCTTGGCGCGCATCTGAGTCTCCTTCGACTTCTTCTACGGATAAGGGGGACGGGATCAGGCGAGCAGGTCGTCGAGGACGCGCGGGGCGAGTCCCAGCGCGGTCGTCATGCCGACGCCGGAGGTGACCGCGACCACCCGCACGCCGGGGGCGGGGGCCTCGACGAGGAAGTCGTGCTCGGGGGCGGCGGCGTAGACGCCGCGCCACCGTTCGACCACCTTCAGCGGGCCCGTGCCGAGCAGCCGGGCCGCCTGGTCCAGCACCGCCTCGTCGAGGGCCTCGGTGCTGAACGGGTCGAGCGTCCGGCCGTACAGGTGCGTGTCGCCGAGGGTGAGGTCGCCGTCCGGCCGCTGGGTGAGCATGAGGTTGAGCCCGGCGGCGACCAGGTCGGGGTGGTCGGCCTCCAGGCGGGCGCGGACGGCGGGCAGGGACGGGCAGCCCCCGAAGCCCCGGTAGCGCAGCAGCGAGAAGCCGCTGAAGACGGCCGGGTCGACGGCGCGGCCCAGGGGGGCGCGCACCCGCACCATCTGCAGGGCGCAGCGGACCACGCCCGCCTCGTCGGCCAGGTCCGGGAAGTGCCGGTCGACGTCGTGGCCGACGGCCAGCACGACCGCGCCGGCCGTCACGTCCCCCCGGCCGGTGCGGACGAGGCCCGGCTCGATCGTCAGGGCGGCGGTCCCCCAGAGGAAGCGCACGCCCCGGCCCGCCAGCCAGGCGGCGAGGGCGTGGACGGCCTCGCGGGGATCGACCCGGATGTCCAGCGGGAGCCAGGCGCCCGCGACGGCGTCCTCGCCGACCGGCACCCGGGCCTCGACGCCGGCGCGGTCGAGCAGCCTCACCTGGTCGCCGCGGCGCTCGCGGAACTCCTCGAGCACGGCGCGCTCGTCGTCGGCGCGGGCGACCACCACGGTGCCGCACTCGCGCAGCCAGAAGCCGGCCTCCTTCGCCAGCCGGACCCAGGCGTCGCGGGCGGCGAGCGCGTAGTCGAGGGCCGGGCCGTCCTGCGCGGTGAAGCATCCGTGGCCGAAGTTCCGCACCGAGGCTCCGACGGCGTGATCGTCCCGTTCGACGACCACGACGGACAGGCCGCGGCGCACGGCGTCCACGGCGTGGGCGAGGCCGACGATCCCGGCGCCGACGATGACGACGTCGGTGCGTTCCCGTGGCCTCGCGAGCAGCGGTGCACTTGTCATGACAAGCAAGGTGGCCGACCCGTCCGGCGGCCGTCAACACGTCCGAGCGAGTTGTCGCGACCTGTTCGCCTGCTATTAACCTCGCAGGTCAAAGCGATTTTCGAAGAGATCGCAGCCGCTTGCGGCACCCGGGTCGAGATGTATAGTCAACTGCCGTGGAGCAGGCTATTCATCAGCGCATCGCCGACGACCTGCGCCGCCGCATCGCGGGCGGCGAGTTCCCCGTCGGGGCGGCCCTGCCGTCGGAGTCCCAACTGTGCGAGCAGTGGTCGGTCTCGCGCGGCCCGGTACGGCAGGCCCTGAGCGCGCTGCGCGCCGAGGGGCTCGTCGGCGGGGGCCGCGGGCGGCCGCCGGTCGTGCGCACCGGCCAGGTGCCGCAACCGTTCGAGACGTTCCTGTCGTTCTCGCTCTGGGCGCGCGGCCTCGGCCGCACGCCGGGGCAGCGCACGGTGGAGATCGCGCGGCGGCCGGCGCGGCCCGAGGTGGCCGACGCGCTGGCGATCGACGAGGGCGACCCGGTCGTCGAGCTGCTGCGGCTGCGCCTGTTGGACGGGCGGCCGACGATGGTCGAGCGCACCGCGTTCGTCGAGCCGGTGGGCCGCCTGCTCTTCGACTTCGACACCGACTCGGGGTCGGTCTACGCCTACCTCGCGGAGCGGGGGGTCGATCTCTCCGTCGCCCGGCACGTCTTCGACGCGGTCGCCGCCGACGGGACGGACGGCGAACTGCTCGGCGTACCGCCGGGCGCGCCCCTGCTGCGCGAGCGCCGCAGGGCCGGCAGCGCCGCGGGCGAGCCGTACGAGTACTCCGACGACCGGTACCGGCCCGACGTCGTCACCTTCACGATCGAGAACGCCCAGGAGGCCCGTCCCTCGGTCGGCCGCGCCTGCCGCCCGGGCGTGGGCGAGACGAACGCACCCACTGACGAGGAGACCCCATGACGATCGAACTCGTGGTCCTGGACATGGCCGGCACGACCGTGGACGAGTACGGAGCCGTGTACGAGGCCCTGGCCGAGGCGGTCACCGCCGCCGGAGGCCGCCCCACGGAGCCGGACGTCCAGCGCTGGATGGGCGCGAGCAAGCGTGAGGCGATCACGCGCCTGCTCGCCGAGAGCACCGGACGCGACCCGGACGAGGCGACCGTCGACGCCGCGTTCGCCGACTTCCGGGCCCGGCTCGACAAGGCGTACCGCGACCGCCCGCCCGCTCCCCTGCCCGGCGTCCCCGAGGCCCTGAAGCGGATCCGGGCAGCCGGGATCAAGGTGGCGCTGACGACCGGTTTCGACCGCGAGGTCACCGCCGCGCTGCTCGCCACCCTCGGCTGGCGCGTCGCGTCCGGCGCGGGCACGGCGGCCTCCGGCGACGCGGCGGACGGCGCGGTTGTGGCCGACCCGGTGGTGGTCGACCCGGTGGTGGCCGACCCGGTGGTGAGCGGCTCCGTGGTGATCGATGCCGTGGCCTGCGTGGACGACGTGCCCGCGGGCCGCCCGGCGCCGTACATGATCTTCCGGGTGATGGAGGCGACCGGCGTGCGGGACGTGGCGCGGGTCGCGGTGGCGGGCGACACCGTGCGCGACCTCCAGGCCGGGACGAACGCGGGCGCCGGCCTGGTCGTCGGCGTGCTGACCGGGAAGCTGGACGCCGTCGGCCTCGGCGCTGAGCGGCACACCCACCTGCTGCCGGGCGTCGCCGACCTGCCCGGCCTGCTCGGCCTGCCCGCCCGGTAGGGGCACGGCCGCCCGGTGAAGCGGCCGGCGGGCGGCCGTGGGTCCAGGCGCTGTTCGGCCAGACGCTTGTTCGTGCGGGCGGCATGATGGGCCGGGCAGCATGGTGGATCGAGCGGCCGCTCACCCGGGCGGCATGGTGGATCGAGCGGCCGCTCATCCGGGCGGCCGTTCGCTGGGGCGGCTATTTGTCCGGAGTTGAGGCGCGGGAGCGGATGCCGGTGATCCGGCGGAGGACGTCCCACCAGAAGGGGGCGCCGAACAGCAGCGCGACCAGGGTGACCAGGAAGCCGGGCCAGTGGGACGGGGACGACACCCGGCTCCACCAGTCGCCCCCGCGCCACGACCAGGACGGCCCGGCCTCGGCCTCGGCGGACATCTCCACCCCCACCGGCGCGTGCGTGAAGATCCGCGCGAACGCGGGTGTGCTCAGCACCTCGGTCACGCAGGTGTAGGTGTCCTCCCCCGGCGCGCAGCGCTCCTTCAGCGGGGCCAGCGCGTCCGGGCCGGACTGGGCGAACGCCGCGACCGAGCTGCGGTAGGCGCTGTCGTTCAGCAGCGACTTGCCGTACTCCAGGGCGTCCATGCCGAAGAGCACCGTGACGAGGAGGCTGAGCACGGCGATCACCCAGCGGACGTATCTCCGGTAGAGGACGGTGAGCCGCTGCATCTCGCCGTCGAACCAGTCCTCGACCCCCTTGCGGAACGCCTCGGCGTCGTGGGAGGCGCGGTCCCACACCGCCTTCAGCGGCCGGTAGAGCGGGCTCCCGAGCGTGTCGAGCTCGTGCATCAGCCGCTCGACGCCGCCCATGTCGCCGGCGATCTCCAGCAGCGCGACGGCGAAGCGGACCGGGGGGATCTGGGCGATGCCGGTCCTGCCGCGCGCCGAGTGGTCGATCTCCTGCAGCCGCTCGTGGAGGAGGTCGGCCATGGTCCTGCCCTGTCCCGGCGCGGCGGTCCCGGCCTCCGCCCGGGTCTCGTCGGCGAGCGGCGGGCTCTCCACGGGAGCGGGCCGCGCGGTGAAGGCCGGGCGGGGATCCCGGCCGAAGGGCAGCTTCGCGAACACCCCGAGCACGGTCGCGGGCAGCCGGGAGCGTCCCTCGCCCGGCGGCGGGAGCAGGTCGGCCAGCCGGTCGCACAACCAGCGCCCGACCCTCTTCAACCGGTCGAGCACGCGCACCAGGAACCGCAGCGCGGCCGGAACCCGGTCCGCGACCTCCGCGCCGTCGAGGGTGTCGCGCAGGTACGCCCACAGGAACTTGCCGCGGATGCCGAGCAGCCGGACGATGCCCTCGTTGATGCCGCTGACCAGCAGCGACAGCAGCAGGAAGGCGAGCACCAGGCCGAGGGCGAGGTCGGTGTAGTACGAGATCATGGAGATCACCGCGAATCTGCGCGTGGAGGTCCCGTGCGCCGGGGCCGGGGATCCACGTGGGGGATGCCGACCGCACCGTTGATACACCGCGGCGCCCGGCGACGGCAACGGAATCGGCACATCGAGTCCCCGCGGCCCCGGTCGACGGCCCGACCCTCGCGCGCCCCCTCACGACAGGCTGGGACACGCCACGTCGAGCCCCGCGTCCCTCCTCGTGGCTCAGTCCTCGTAGAAGACGCGCTCCACGACCGCCCGGGCCCGGCGGGTGACGCGGCGGTAGTCCTCGATGAAGTCCTCGGAACCGTCGGGCGGGTAGCCGAGCGCCCAGGCGATCAGCGCCCGCTCCTTGACCGCCGTGGGGATCGTGTCCGCGGCCCGGCCCCTGACCAGCATGACGGCGTCCCTGATGCGTGAGACGAACCGCCACGCCCGCTCAAGCACCGCCTCGTCCTCGGAGGCCAGCAGCCCCTCGGCCACGGCCGCGCGCAGGGCGTCGAGCGTCCTGGTCGTGCGCAGCGCCGGCACGGCTCCCGCGTGGCGGAGTTGGACGAGCTGCGCGACCCACTCCACGTCGGAGAGCCCGCCGCGGCCCAGCTTGGTGTGCAGGGCCGGGTCGGCGCCGCGCGGCAGCCGTTCGGCCTCCATCCGGGCCTTCAGCTTGCGGATCTCCCGTACGGCGTCGCCGGGAATGCCGCCCTCGGGGTACCGGATCGGGTCGATCATGTCGATGAACTCGGCGCCGAGCCCGGCGTCCCCCGCGCAGAACCGGGCGCGCAGCAGCGCCTGCGCCTCCCAGTGGGACGACCAGCGGCCGTAGTACGCCCGGTAGGAGGCGATCGTCCGGACCAGCGGCCCCTGCCTGCCCTCGGGCCGCAGCCCGGCGTCCACGAGCAGCGGCGGATCGGGGGCCTGGAGGGCGAGCAGCCTGCGCAGCTCCTCGGCGACGGCGTGGGCGGCGTCCGTGGCGTCCCGGTCGGCCGCCCCCGGCAGCGGGGCGTGCACGAACATCACGTCGGCGTCGCTCGCGTAGGAGCTCTCCAGGCCGCCCAGGCGGCCCATCGCGATCACGGCGATCCGGGTGGGCAGCGGTCCGCGCCGCTCCACGCTCACCTTGTTGACGGCCGCGTCGAGCGCGGCCTGGACGGTCACGTCGTTCAGCGCGGAGAGCGCCTGCCCGACGCCCTCGATGTCGATCAGCCCGGCCAGGTCGGCGCACGCCGTGCGCAGCAGCTCGCGGCGGCGCAGCGCGCGTACCGCGGCGACGGCGGTCTCGGCGTCCCCGCCGTGCCGGGCGACCGCCGCGGCGGCCTCGGCCGCGAGCGCGGAGGCGGGCGGTACGGCGAGGGCGTCGTCGGAGCCGAGGATCGCGACGGCCTCGGGCGCGTGCAGCAGCAGCCCGGTCACGTAGCGGCTGGTCCCGAGCAGGCGGGCGAGCCGCTCGGCGACGGCGGTCTCGTCGCGCAGCAGCCGCAGGTACCACGGTGTCGCCCCGAGCCGGTCGCTGATCTGGCGGAACCCGAGCAGGCCGGCGTCCGGGTCCGGCGCGTCGGCGAACCAGCCGAGCATGACGGGCAGCAGCGTGCGCTGGATCGCCGCGCGGCGGGAGACGCCGCTGGTGAGGGCGGCGATGTGCCGCAGCGCGCCCTCGGCGTCGGCGTATCCGAGCGCCTCCAGCCGGGCCGTGGCCGCGGCCGCGGACAGCCGGGTCTCGGTCCCGGGCAGCCGGGCGACGGCCTGCAGCAGCGGCCGGTAGAACAGCTTCTCGTGCAGCCGCCGCGCCTCGAGCGCGTGCCGCCGCCAGGTGGCGGTGAACCGGCCGACGGGATCGCCCGTCAGGCCGAGGCCCCGCCCGATCCTGCGCAGGTCGGCGGTCTCCGACGGCACCACGTGCGTACGGCGCAGCCGGTGAAGCTGGATCAGGTGCTCGACCCGGCGCAGGAACGTGTACGCCTCGGCGAGCGACCTGGCGTCCTCCCGCCCGACGTACCCGCCCCGGGACAGGGCGGCGAGCGCGGACAGCGTGGCGCGGCGGCGCAGCAGCGGGTCGCGCCGCCCGTGGACGAGCTGGAGGAGCTGGACGGCGAACTCGATGTCGCGCAGCCCGCCCGGTCCGAGCTTGAGCTGCCGCTCGGCGTCGCCGGCCCTGACCTGCGCCTCCACGCGCCGCCGCATCGCCTGCACGTCCTCGACGAAGTTCTCCCGGGCGGCGGCCTGCCAGACCAGCTCGTCGACGGCGGCGACGTACTCCCGGCCGAGCTCCTGGTCGCCCGCGACCGGCCTGGCCTTGAGCAGCGCCTGGAACTCCCAGGTCTTCGCCCACCGCCGGTAGTACACGAGGTGGCTGTCGAGCGTGCGGACCAGGGGGCCCATCCTGCCTTCGGGGCGCAGTCCGGCGTCGACCTCCCACAGCGCGCCCTCGGGGGTGCTCTCGGAGCAGGCGCGCATCATCGCCTGGGCCAGCCTGGTCGCGGCCCGCAGCGCCTTCGTCTCGTCGGCGCCCGGCCGCGGCTCCGCCACGAAGATCACATCGACGTCGGAGATGTAGTTGAGCTCCCTGGCGCCGCACTTGCCCATGCCGATGACGGCGAGCCGCACGTCGCCGGCGTCCGGGACCTCGGCGCGGGCGATGACGAGGGCGGCGTCGAGCGCGGCGGCGGCGAGGTCGGACAGCTCGGCGGCGGTCTCGGCGAACGCCGACTCGCCCATCGCGTCACGGGCCGCCAGGTGGAGCAGCCTGCCGCGGTACGCGACGCGGAGCGCGTCCAGCGCCGCCCGGCGGTCCCCCGGGAAGGCCGCGACCGCGTCGACCAGTTCCTCGCGCGGATCTCGTCCGGTGTGCCCGGCCCCGGCCGCGAACCCGCTCTCCGGTTCGATGGCCGGCTCCGTTCGCGCGCCGTTCGCCGCGCCGTGCGAGCGCTCCTCCAGGAGGCGCAGGTGCTCCGGGTGCCGTACGACATGGTCGCCGAGCGCGGCGCTCAGGCCGAGGACGCGCAGCAGGCGGGCGCGCAGGGCGGGGTCCGCGCGCAGCGTCCCGAGCACGCCCGGGTCGCGCTCGGCCAGGCGGGTGAGCGAGGTGAGCGCGAGGTCGGGGTCGGCGGTCGCGAGGAGGTCGCCGAGCAGGCCGACGTCGCCCGCCGCCTCCGTGCCGAGCCCGTCCAGCAGCCGCCCGGCCCTGGCCCCGTCGGCGAATCCGAGCCTGGCCAGTCGCCCGGCCGTGGTCTGCATCCGGGAGTCGGCGTTCACCGTGCCCTCTTCCAGCCTTCCAGCTCGATGTCGGGTGCCCTCCACGGCAACGGTACACAGGGCGGGGAAGGGCCCGTCGCGGAGATCGGTCCCGGCGCGGCGGACGCCGTCAGCGGCGCCCGCGCCCCTCCCGGTGCTCGCGTACGAGGCCGGCGAACGCCTCGGCCAGCGGACGCCACGCGGCCCGGAGCGCGGGCTCGGCCTCCTTCACCTCGCGGTCCAGCTCGGCCACGTCGTGGTCGGCCAGGTCGCCCGCGGCGGTCCAGCTCGCGAAGATCTCCGGCGTCGCCTCGGGGTGGAACTGCACCGCCCAGGCCGAGTCGCCGAGCCGGTACGCCTGGTTCGGATAGCGCGACCCGGTCGCCAGGCGCACCGCGCCCGGAGGCAGCGCGGTCATCGCGTCGTAGTGGTACTGCACGGCCCGCGGCTCCGCCGCCGCCGCGGCCACCGGGCCGAACAGGCGGTCGTCCGCCGCCTCGGGCAGCAGCTCGACGGAGCCGAGCCCGATCTCCAGGCCGTTCGAGCCGCGCTCGACGGCGCCGCCGCACGCGATCGTCATGAGCTGCGCGCCGAGGCAGACGCCCAGCGTCGGGACGCCGCTCCGCACCGCTCCGGCGATGAGCGCGCGGGTGTCCGGCAACCACGCGCACCCGTCGTCGTCCCAGGCCGAGGGCGATCCGCCGAGCACGACGAGCCCGGCCCCGGGGTCGGACGGGACGGCCTCTCCCCTGTGCGGCCGGACGACCTCGTACTCGATGCCCGCGTCCTCCAGCCATTCCGCGAAGAACCCCAGGCCCGCGTGGGCCTCATGCTCCACCACGACGACACGCTCGCTCATGCCGACGAGCATAAAGGGGGAGAAATTACACGTCTGTCACTGGACGTACCTTTTGTGAGGCCGCTGCCGTACAGTGCCGGGCAACGGCAGCGGAAAGATCGTTCATCCCAGGAGGAGCCGATGCGGTTCGACGAGGTCACGGTCCCGGGCGGCAGGCTGCGCATCGCGACGTTCGGCGCTGGGCCGCGTCTGATCATCGCGGCGCACGGCATCACCGCCTCTCTCATGGCCTGGCGCGCGGTGGGCGAGGCGCTTCCCGCCGGATGGTCGCTGGTCGCCGTGGACCTGCGCGGGCGCGGCCACAGCGCCGACGTGCCCGGGCCGTACGGGCTGCCCCGGCACGCCGACGACCTCGACCTCGTCGCCGAGCACGTCGGCGCGGACGAGTCCTCGGTGCTCACCGGCCACTCGATGGGCGCGTACGTCGCGGCGCTGCACGGCGCGCGGCGCGCGTACGCGAGGGTCGTCATGGTCGACGGCGGGCTCCCGCTGCCGATGCCGCCGGGTGCCGATCCGGACGCGGTGCTCGAGGCCACGCTCGGGCCCGCCATCGCGCGGCTGAGCCAGACCTATCCGAGCGTGGACGACTACGTCCGCTTCTTCCAGGCGCACCCCGCGTTCGCCGGCGACTGGTCCCCGGCCGTCGAGGAGTACGTGCGGTACGACGCGGCCGGCTCCGACGGCGCGGTGCGGCCCCGCGCCCAGGAGGACGCCGTACGGCAGGACGGCCGCTGGCTGCTGACCGGGGCGGAGGAGATCGGCCGGGCGCTGGAGAAGATCACGTCGCCGCTCGGCCTGCTGCGCGCGCCGCGCGGCCTCCTCGACCAGCCGGTGGGGATGCTGCCCGACGACCTGGCCGCGCACTGGACCGCGCGGCTTCCCGGACTCCGGGACGAGGTGGTCGAGGACTGCAACCACTACACGATCGTCTTCGACGACCGCTGCGTTCGCACGGTCGTCGACCGCCTCACCGCCGACTGATCCCGGCCGGACGGACGCACGGCGAGGAACCGGCCCGCCCCGACGGGGCGGGCCCGGTCCCGCGCGCCGGGCGGCGGATCACCGTTCCCCGACGCGCGGCGGCCCGTGGCCGCGCCCGCTCTCGCGGGGGCCACGGGCCGCCGGATGTCGCCGGACGCCCTGCGGGCTCAGCCGCGCGGAACGATCCAGGTGGCCTTCGCGGCCGCCACCAGCGTGCCGTCGACCTCGTAGACGGCGCTCTCGCCGAAGAGCTTGCGCCCGTCGCGCCCGGAGACCCGGCCGACGACGGAGTACCGGCCGAGGGGGTAGACCCGGCGGAACACCTGCGCGGTCAAACGGCCGAGGAGCGCGGACCGGCCCGGCTCGGGCTGCGCGTCCGCGGGCGCGTCCGGGCCGCCGAAGTGCGCCCAGAAGGTCACGCAGTCGAGCGCGGACCAGACGATCGAGTCGGGGACGACGCCGTCCTCGTCGGTCACGTTGACCGGGACCCGCCAGCCCGCCGCGACCGCGCCCGCCTCCGGCACCGGGCCGGGGAAGATGCGCAGGCCGTCGCCCGGCTCGCGCAGCCCGCACGCGAAGCACCCGGCGATCGCGTGCCCGCGCAGCCCCGCGAACCCGGCCTCGGCCCGCGCCGCGTCCGTGAACGCCACGAACGGGGGCGGGGTCAGCGTCTCGGCGACCGGGATGGCCTCGGCGAGGTGCCGCTCGCCGTCGCCGAGGGCGAGGGTGTTGCCGACCTGCGCGACCGCGAGCCCCGTCTCCAGCGGGACGGGTTTATGGAGGGTGACCTCGACGGCCGAGCCGTCGCCCGAGCCGGTCAGCAGGCCGGCCAGTGTGCCCGAGATCCACCCGCCGTTGGCGGTCCCCTCGGGCCCCCGGAAACGCTCCGGAACGGTCAGAACGGTCTGCAGCCCGGCAGCCGTCGTCATGCAACACCCTCCAACGTCACGCCTGATTACGGCCCATCCGCAACAGTCGTAACTAACCATCCGATTTTACGCTTCTCCGCTTGAGAGAAGTTAAACAGAGCGAGATGTTGGCCACGTTCACCATATGTAACGGAACGATGACGCAACGGTCCTTCCTCGCGGTCGGGACGGCGAGCCCGCGCAAGCGCTGTCAATCATTGCGGCGGGAACCGTCGGGCGACGAGGGAAGACATCACCTGAGGGCGCCGCGAGCCCGCGCGAGCGAAGCGAGCGCGAATAGACACAGGCGTCACAGGATCGGAAGGTAGCGCCCGAGCTCGAACTCGGTGACCTGGCGGCGGTACTCGCGCCACTCGGTCCGCTTGTTGCGCAGGAAGAAGTCGAAGACGTGCTCGCCCAGCGTCTCGGCCACCAGCTCGCTGCGCTCCATCACCGATATCGCCTCGTCGAGCGACTGCGGCAGCGGCTGGATGCCGAGCGCGCGCCGCTCCCCGCTGGTCAGCGCCCACACGTCGTCCTCCGCGCCGGGCGGCATGTCGTACCCCTGCTCGATGCCCTTGAGCCCGGCGGCGAGGATCACCGCGAACGCCAGGTACGGGTTGCACGAGGAGTCGAGCGAGCGGAACTCGATGCGGGTCGAGCCGCTCTTGTGCGGCTTGTACATCGGCACCCGCACCAGGGCGGAGCGGTTGTTGTGCCCCCAGCAGATGTACGCGGGCGCCTCGCCGCCCGCCCCGGCGATCGCCTCGGCGCCGCCCCACAGCCGCTTGTACGAGTTCACCCACTGGTTGCAGACCGCCGTGATCTCGGCGGCATGGCGCAGCAGGCCGCCGATGAACGACCGGCCGACCTTGGAGAGCTGGTAGTCGGCGCCGGGCTCGTAGAAGGCGTTCCGGTCGCCCTCGAAGAGCGACATGTGGGTGTGCATGCCCGAGCCGGGGTACTCGGTGAACGGCTTGGGCATGAAGGACGCCCACACGCCCTGCTCCAGCGCGACCTCCTTCATGACCAGCCGGAAGGTCATGATGTTGTCGGCGGTCGTCAGCGCGTCCGCGTAGCGCAGGTCGATCTCCTGCTGGCCGGGGGCGCCCTCGTGGTGGCTGTACTCCACCGAGATGCCCATCGACTCCAGCATCATGATCGCCTGGCGGCGGAAGTCGTGGCCCGCGCTGTGCGGCGTGTGGTCGAAGTAGCCGCCCTCGTCTATCGGGCTGGGCCGCTCCCCGCGCTCGGGCCGGTCGCGGAGCAGGAAGAACTCCACCTCGGGGTGGGTGTAGAAGGTGAAGCCCATCTCGGCCGCCCGGGCCAGCGTGCGCTTGAGCACCCAGCGCGGGTCGGCGTGCGACGGCGAGCCGTCCGGCATGAGGATGTCGCAGAACATGCGGGCCGCGCCGGGCGACTCGCTGCGCCACGGCAGGATCTGGAACGTGGACGGGTCCGGCTTGGCGAGCATGTCGGACTCGTAGACCCGCGAGAAGCCCTCGATCGCCGACCCGTCGAACCCGATGCCCTCGGCGAAGGCGCCTTCGAGCTCGGCGGGCGCGATGGCCACCGACTTGAGGAAGCCGAGCACGTCGGTGAACCACAGCCGGATGAACCGGATGTCGCGCTCTTCGAGCGTGCGGAGAACGAATTCCTGCTGGCGGTCCACGGCGTACCTCTCGGGAACTACACGTCTGGTCTCGTACCAGTGTGCCCTCTGCGTGTTTCACCTGCATTACGAGGGAACGGCCCGCCGGCGACGGCCGTCACGCCCCGCTGACCAGCGCGTCCCCCATGGAGGTGCGCCGGTAGAGCACCTCCCTGCCCATGCGCTGCCGGGTGACGAGTCCGCCGCCGGACAGCACGGTCAGATGCTGGCTCACCGCCCCCGGGGTGAGATCCATCCGGCGGGCCAGCGCGGACGTCGAGGCGGGCTCCTCCAGCGCGGCGAGGATGCCCGCCCTGGTACGGCCGATGAGCGCGCTCAGCCCTCCGGAGGTGCACGGCCGTCCCGTCGTCCACAGCGTGCCGACGCCCCACGCCGGATAGCACAGCAGCGACTGGTACGGCTCGCACATGATCGCGGCGTCGGGCCAGTGGAACGCGCTCGGCACGAGCAGCAGGCCGTCCCCGGTGACCGGCCCGGAGTGGTTCCACGCCTTGGCGACGACGAGCCGGTCGCCGCGCCAGACGACGGAGTCGTGCAGGTCGGCGAACACCTCCTGCACTCCACCGGTCGCGAGGATGCGGGACCGCCGCATGACGTCGGCCTCCAGCACGCCGTAGACGCGCGGCCAGAACTCCTCCATGGCGACGGTCCAGAGGTCCCACAGCGTGTCGGACACGCGGCGGATGCCGGCCTCCGGGTCGTCGGCGAACCCGCGCAGCGCCTCGGGGTCGGGGGAGCGCACGTGGGCCACCTCCTCCAGGGCCCTCTCGGGCCGCGTGCGCCGTACCCTCTCCAGCTCGGCCGCGAAGTCCGGGAGCGTCGTGTCCGGCGGCGGCGTCAGGAAGTCGGGGAGGTAGCCCCGCATCGGGACGAGCGCGTACAGCTCGGAGAGGTCGAGCCCGGCCACCCGGGGCCGTACGGCGCGCAGCCACGGCAGGTGGACGGAGTGCCGGCCGGGCTGACGCAGCACGCGCAGGCTCGACACCAGCTCCCACAACGGCGAGAACGCGAACCGCAGCCGGGCCACGTCACCGGGGGCGAACCACCACTCGATGGTCACCGGCCCACCTTTCGGCGCAGGACGTTTCAGCGAGGGCTAAAACATTCGCATCGTACCGAACACCTGTCCGAGGCTTTCCCCGTGACAAGCACGACCATCGCCAGGACCGGCTTCCTCCGGTCGCGGATCGGCGGCCTCCCCCGTCCCTTCTGGGCCCTCTTCGGCGGCACCCTCGTCAACCGTCTCGGCACCATGGTGGAGCCGTTCATCGGCGTCTACCTGACCCAGTCGCGCGGGATGTCGCTCGCGTCGACCGGCCTGGTGCTCACCGTCTACGGCGCGGGGTCGCTGGCGTCCCAGCCGGTGGCGGGGTGGATGGCCGACCGTTTCGGGCGGCGGGTGACGCTGACCGGATCGATGATCTTGACGGCGGTCGCGTTCATCGTGCTCGGGTACACGACGAGCGTCCCGGGGATCGTCGCCGGGATGTTCGTGCTCGGGATCGTGATCGACGCCTACCGTCCCGCCTCCCAGGCGCTGGTGGCCGACCTGGTCTCCCCCGAGGACCGGCCCCGCGCGTACGGCCTGATCTACTGGGCGCTCAACCTGGGCTTCTCCGTCGCGATGATCGCCGGCGGCTGGCTGGCCAAGGCCGGCTTCACCACGCTGTTCTGGATCGACGCGATCACCTGCGCCGCCTTCGGCGTCCTGGTGTGGCGGGCGATCCCCGAGACCCGCCCGGCCAAGAGCGAAGTGTCCGAGGGCGGGTTCGGCGACGTTCTGCGCGACCGCCTGATGGTCGCCTTCACGCTGATCAACCTCGTGTACGCGTTCGTCTATCTCCAGGGGTTCACCACGCTGCCGCTGGCGATGACCGGCCAGGGCCTCGCGACCAGCGCGTACGGCAGCGCGATGGCGGTGAACGGCGTGCTGATCGTGGTCGTCCAGCCGCTGACGAACGCCTGGTTGTCCCGCCGGGACCCGAGCCGCCTGCTCGCCCTGGGATTCGCGGTCGTGGGCGGAGGGTTCGCGCTCACCGCCCTGATGTCGTCGGCGCTCGGCCACGGCCTCGCGATCGCCGTCTGGACGCTCGGCGAGATCGCCCTGGCCGGCATCCCCGGCACGATCGTCGCCGCGCTCGCCCCGCCCCACCTGCGGGGCCGCTACGCCGGCCTGAACGGCTTCGCCTGGTCGGCCGCCTCGCTGCTCGCGCCGCTCCTCGGCACCCGGCTGCTCGAAGCCGGCGCGCCGGTCCTGTGGGTCACCTGCGGCGCACTGGGAGTGCTGGCCGCCCTGGCCATGCTCGGCATCGCCCCCGCGATCCGCCGCCGCTCTGGCGTTGAGGGACTTATCCCGACATAATCCACGTCCACCATGAACGAACGACGCGGGCGGGTGGTCGCGACCGTCATGGCGGCCACGGCGCTCGCCCTGACGTCGTTCGGCGTGCTGGTCCAGCTCGGGCTCCCCCCGGAGTGGCGGCCCGAGTTCCCGGTCACCCCGGATCTCGGCGTCGGCCTCACCTTCGCGCCCGTCGGCGCCTTCCTCGTCGCGCAACGCCCGCGGCTGAGCCTCGCCTGGCTGATGTGCGCGGGCGGGCTGCTCGGCGCGGGCAACGTCGCGAGCGTGGCGCTCCTCCTCCACTTCGGGTCCCGGGGCGACCTCGCCGTCGCCGGGGTCATGCGCTGGGCGGACGTGATCTGCTGGGGCGTCGCGGGCCTGCTGCTCGCCATCGTGCTCCCCCTCTACTCGCCGACCGGCCGGCTGCCGTCGCGCCGCTGGCTGCCGGTCGTCCTCGCCGGGGGCCTGGCGACGCTCGCCGAGATCGTCGTGATCGTCGCGCGCCCCACCCCGGACCCGGCGCGCTACCGCCTGCCCGCCGTCATCCCCAACCCCCTGGCGATCGAGGCGCTCGCGCCGTACTACGCCGGGATCCTGGACGTCCTCGCGTACACGGTGCAGGTGTGCGTGGTCGCCGCGCTGCTCTCGCTCGTGCTGCGGCTGCGGCGGGCCGACCCGGTCACGCGCCGCCAGATCGCCTGGCCGCTCATCGCCTTCGCCGGATATGTCGCCTTCTATCTGCCGGGCATGTCCACGATGGTGCTCGCGACGGCGTGGACGGCCGTCATCCCCATCGCGATCCTCTTCTCCGCGCTGCGCTACCGCCTGTACGGCATCGACACCGTCATCAGCAGGACCTTCGTGGCGGCGGGCCTGCTCGGCGTGGTCGGCGCCGTCTACTTCGGCGCGAGCGCCCTGGCCGGCGTGCTCGCGTCGGGGTACCACCAGATCGCCGGGCTCGTCGCGGCGCTGGCCTCCGGCGCGCTGTTCCAGCCGCTGCGCCGCGGCCTCCAGCGCGCGGTCGACCACATGCTCTACGGCCCGGTCGGCGACCCCAGGGCGCTCGCCGAGCGGCTCACCCAGGAGGTGCGCCGGGCCGGCCCCGCCGACGCGCTCGCCTCCGTCGTCGCGGTCGTGCGGGACGGCCTCGCGGTCGGCGGCGCCGCCGTCGAGGTCGCGGGCGGCAGGCCCGGCTACGTCGCGAGCGGCGACGTCGGCGGCGCCCCCAGAGAGATCGCCCTCGTCTGGCACGGCGAGCCGGTGGGCCGCCTGCTGATCGGCGAGCCGGGCGCGCGGCGGTTCGCCGCCGCCCACGACGAGCGGGTCATCACCACCCTGCTGCCCCACGTCGCCGACGTGGCCCACGCCGTGCGCATGGCCGCCGACCTCCAGCGGTCCAGAGAGCGGATCCTCTCCACGCGGGAGGAGGAGCGCCGCCGGCTGCGCCGCGACCTGCACGACGGCCTCGGCCAGACCCTGTCCGGCATGGCGATGACCATCAACATGGCGCGGCTCACCCTCACGCGCTCCCCCGCCGACGCCGACGGCCTGCTCCGCGAGCTGCGCACCGGCATGGACGCCGTCACCGGCGACATCCGGCAGCTCGTGTACGGCCTGCGGCCCCCGGCGCTCGACGACCTCGGCCTCGCGGGAGCCGTACGGGCCCTGGCTGAGGAGGGGCCGCCGCCCGCGGAGGTCGTGGTGGAGGGCGAGACGTCCGGGTTGCCGGCCGCCGTCGAGGTGGCGGTGTACCGGATCGTCCAGGAGGCGCTCACCAACGTCCGCCGGCACGCCCGCGCCGAGCATGTGCGGGTGACGCTGTCCCGCGACGCCGAGTTGCGGGTCACCGTCGCCGACGACGGCGTCGGCCTGCCGGAGGGCAGGCGGGCCGGGGTGGGGACCTCCTCGATGCGGGAACGCGCCGCCGAGCTGGGCGGAAGCTGCGTCGTCGCCTCCCCGCCGGGCGGCGGGACCACGGTCGAGGCCCGGTTCCCCCTCGCCTCCGACGGAGGGCCTCCCTCCCCCCACGACTCCGCGAGCGCGTCCACCGCCTCGCCGAGCTGACGCCGTACGGAACGCGCCGTCCCCGGGTGGGCCGACGGCGTGCCGCCGAGGAACGGGCCGACATCTCGCCAATTTGGGGGCGAATCTCTCAGAACGGCCCTTACGCCCCATAACCGAGCACTGCTCACTTCGGCCGGATGGCCCTACGCTTACCCGTGCGATGGTGAAATTTCGTGCTCTCGGACCGTTCCAGGCGGAATCCGACGGTCAGGTCCTTGACCTGGGCGGACAGCGGCAGCAGGCCGTACTGGCCCGGCTGCTCGTCGCGGGCGGCCGCGCCGTGCCCGTCGGGATGCTCATCGACGACCTGTGGCCGGGAGAGCCGCCCGCGCAGGCGCTCTCGACCGTCCAGGGGTACGTGTCGCGGCTGCGCCGCGCACTCGAACCGGACCGCGCGCCGCGCGAGCAGGCGGGGGTCCTCGTCTCGGCTCCCCCGGGGTACGCGCTGCGCGCCACGGTCGAGCAGGTGGACTCCTGGTGGTTCGAGGACCTCGTCAAGAGCGACCACGACGGCGATCCGGCGCGGACGTTCGAACGGATGGAGACCGCGCTCGGCCTGTGGCGGGGACCCGCGCTGGCCGAGTTCCTCGACCTGCCCTGGGCGGTGACCGAGGGGCTGCGCCTGGAGGAACTGCGCCTGCTCGCGGTCGAACGCCGGGGCGACGCCGCCGTACGGCTCGGCAGGACCGGCGCGCTGATCCCGGACCTGGAGGCGCACGCGTCGGCGTACCCGCTGCGCGAGGAGGCGTGGCGGCTGCTGGCGCTCGCGCTTTACCGGGCGGGGCGGCAGGGGGACGCGCTCGGCGCCCTGCGGCGGGCGCGCGAGGCGCTCCGCGACGAGCTGGGCCTGGACCTGGGCCCGACCCTGCAGCGGCTCGAACAGGACATCTTCTCGCAGGCGCCGCACCTGGACGCGCCCGCCCCCGGGGCCTCCGTCACGGCCGCCGCGCCGTCCGGCGGCCCCGCCTCCGGGCTCGGGACGGCCCCGGCCTCGGGGACGGGGGCGGCGCAGGGAGCCGGGGCGGCGGACGCCGGGGCGACGCCCCCGCTCCGCGTCGTGATCGCCGACGACCAGGCGCTCGTGCGCACCGGCCTGAAGGTGATCCTGGACCTCGAACCCGGTCTGGAGCTCGTCGGCGAGGCCGAGAACGGCGAGCAGGCGATCGCCGCCGTGCGGGAGACGCGGCCGGACGTGGTCCTCATGGACATCCAGATGCCCCGGCTGGACGGGCTGGCGGCGGCACGCCGGATCCTCGCGGGCGAGACCCCGCCGAAGGTGATCATGATGACGACCTTCGGGACCGACGAGAACCTGTACGCGGCGCTGCGCGCGGGGGTGAGCGGCTTCGTGCTCAAGACGTCGCCGCCGGAGCAGCTCGTGGCGGCGATCCGGGCGGCCGTCGCGGGCGACGCCCTGCTCGACCCGGCGGTGACCACGCACCTGATCGCGGCCTTCGCCGGGCGGCGCGACCCGGCCGCTCCGGCGGGCCTGTCGGACTCCGACCTCGACCTCGTCAAGCTGGTGGCGCGCGGCTTCACCAACCGGCAGATCGCCGTCACCCTGGCCGTCCACGAACGGGAGGTGGCCGACGAGATCGCCGCGCTGCTCGGGCGGCTGGACCTGCTCGACCGCGCGCAGCTCGTCGTCCTCGCGTACGAGAGCGGGCTGATCAGCCCCGGCTCGCCCCGGGACTGACGGCCGTCCGCGGCGGCGTCCTCGCCGGGCGACGGCGAGGGTGGCCGTCGCCGACGGCGTCCCGGCCGGCGACGGCGTCCCAGCCGGCGACAGTGCGGGCGACCCGCCACACATCGGACTTATCGTCGCTTTGACGACAAATGACGGCGGGTTCTACGCTGGGCGTGTGGCACAACTGCGCATCGCCCTAGCCCAGACCAACCCCGTCGTCGGCGACCTCGGCGGCAACGCCGACCGGCTCGTCGAGTGGACCCGCCGCGCCGCCGAGAGAGACGCGCACCTTGTGGTCTTCACGGAGATGTTCCTGACCGGATATCCCGTCGAGGACCTGGTGCTCAGGTCCTCGTTCGTGGACGCCTCGATCGCGACGCTGGACGCCGTGGCGCGACGGCTCGCCGACGAGGGGCTCGGCGAGATCCCCGTCGTCACCGGCTATGTCGACCGGGCCGACCTCGAACCCCGGGTCGGCCAGCCGAAGGGCGCGCCCCTCGACGCCGTGGCCGTGCTGTACGGCGGGCGCGTCGTGACGCGGAGCGCCAAGCACCACCTGCCCAACTACGGCGTATTCGACGAGTACCGCTACTTCGTGCGGGGCGACCGGCT
The DNA here is from genome assembly GCF_001570405.1 of Microtetraspora niveoalba. Taxonomy (GTDB): domain Bacteria; phylum Actinomycetota; class Actinomycetes; order Streptosporangiales; family Streptosporangiaceae; genus Microtetraspora; species Microtetraspora niveoalba. The sequence continues at coordinate 43,617 of NZ_BBYM01000037.1, forward strand.
GCCCGTCGTGCGGGTGCGCGGCGTCGACGTCGCCGTCGCCGTCTGCGAGGACCTCTGGCAGGACGGCGGCCCCGTCTCCGCGGTCGCGCGGGCCGGCGCGGGCCTGCTCGTCGTGCCCAACGCCTCGCCGTACGAGGTGGAGAAGGACGACGTGCGGCTGGAGCTCGTCGGTCGGCGGGCTCGGGAGGCGGGCTGCGCCCTCGCCTACGTCAACCAGGTCGGCGGGCAGGACGAGCTCGTCTTCGACGGCGACTCGATCGTCGTGGACGCCTCCGGCGAGCTGGTCGCCCGGGCCTCCCAGTTCAAGGAGGAGCTGCTCGTCACCGACCTCGACCTGCCGCTCGGTGCCGGCGAGCCGGGCGAGTTCCCGGTCGACGCCCTCGACGGGACCGTCATCACGGTCGAGCGGCTCGAGCTCGCGGGCGGGCCGGTCGAGCCGTACGCTCCCGAGCCGCCCACGGTTGCCCCGCGGCTGGACGACCTCGCCGAGATCTACCACGCGCTCGTCCTCGGTGTGCGCGACTACGTCGCCAAGAACGGCTTCCGCTCCGTCATCCTCGGCCTGTCGGGCGGCATCGACTCCGCCCTCGCCGCGACGATCGCGTCCGACGCCGTCGGGCCCGAGCGGGTGAACGTCGTGCTGATGCCCTCGCGCTACTCCTCCGACCACTCCGTCGGGGACGCGGAGGAGCTGGTGCGGCGGCAGGGCGTCACCGCGCGGACCGTGCCGATCGCGGACATCGTCAGCGCGTTCGAGAAGGAGATCGACCTGCACGGCCTCGCCGCGGAGAACCTCCAGGCGCGCGTGCGCGGGATGCTGCTGATGAGCCTGTCGAACGAGCACGGCCACCTGGTGCTGACCACGGGCAACAAGAGCGAGCTGGCCACCGGCTACTCGACCCTCTACGGCGACTCGGCCGGCGGCTTCGCGCCCATCAAGGACGTGCCGAAGACCCTGGTCTGGGAGCTCTCGAAGTGGCGCAACGCCCAGGGGCCCGACGACTTCTTCCGGCTCCGCGCCGCCGAGCCGCCGATCCCGGAGAACTCCATCACCAAGGAGCCCAGCGCCGAGCTGCGGCCCGACCAGCGCGACACCGACTCGCTCCCGCCGTACGACGTGCTCGACCGGCTGCTGGACGACTACGTGGAGAAGGACATGGGCGCCCCCGAGCTGGTCGCGGCCGGGCACGACACCGAGCTGGTGAGCCGGATCATCCGCCTGGTGGACCTGGCGGAGTACAAGCGGCGCCAGTACCCGCCGGGGCCGAAGATCACCCCGAAGAACTTCGGCCGCGACCGGCGTCTCCCGATCACCAACCGCTGGCGGGAGACGACGGCCCGCTGACCGGGCACCCGCCTTCGACCTCCGCGTCGACGAACGCCGCCGCGTCCTGACGAACCTCACCGGGGGCCCGCCACCAGGACGGTCCCCGGCTGGTGGCACTTCCCTGGCCGGGGGCGGCGCGGCGCCCACGGCAGGGCAGGGAGCGTTACCGGGGGCGGAAGCCGCGCAGCGCCTCGTCGACGATGCGCTCGGCCAGGTCGTCGCGAAGGTCGGCGGCCCGGTGCGACCACTTGGTGTGCCACAACATGGCGCCGGTCAGGATGGCCATCGCCATCTCGACGTCGAGGTCGGGGCGCAGCTCCCCGCGCTCGATGCCGCGCCGCAGCACCTCCGCCATGACGGCGCGGCGCGGCTGGATCGCCAGTTCGTCGAACCGCGCCGCCAGGCGGGGGTGCCGCTCGGAGTCGCTCATCGCGATGTTCATGATGCAGCGCGTGTGGGTGTGCCGGGACTCTTCCCTTATCACCGTGAGGTAGGCGATCAGGTCGTCCCGGACGCTGTCCCCTTCCAGCGGCGGGATGGGCGGTTTCAGCGTCGTCAGGGCGTCGACGACGAGGTCCTCCTTGTTCGACCAGCGGCGGTAGATCGTCGTCTTGCCGACGCCCGCCCTGGACGCGATGCCCTCGATGGACAACTCGGACACCGCGACACCCTCGCCGATCAGTTCGAGGGTGGCCTCGATGATCGACTTCTCCGCCTTCTCACTGCGCGGGCGACCCGCGGCGCGAGCCGCCCCTTCCGCCATCTGCCGCGTCATCATCGTGGCCTCACACTATCGCCGCTTCGCGATCCGCCTCTGTCGGCTTCTCCGGGACGACGGCGGGAACGGACACCTTACCCGGCATCCAGCGGGCCATCAGGACGGCGCCGACGAGCGCGACGAGGGCCGAGCCGAGGGCCGCCCAGTGGATGCCTCCGACGAACGCCTCGCCCGCCGCCTTCATCAGGCCGGCGCCCTGGTCGCCGAGGCGCTCCGCGACCCCGGCCGCGCCCGAGATCGACTCGGTCACCACGTGGTGGAGCTCCTCCGGGACCCCGGTCACCTTGCCCTCCATGCCGTCGCGGTACGCGGCGGACAGCACCGCGCCGAGGATGGCGATGCCGAGCGTGCCGCCGACCTGGCGGACGACGTTGCTCATGGAGGAGCCGACGCCGGCCTTCTCGCGGGGCAGGGCGTTCATGATGGCGGTGGTGGCCGGAGGCATGATGTGCGCCATCGCCGATCCCTGGATGAACGTGAGGACCAGCAGGATCCAGATGGGCGTGTCCACACCGACGAAGGCGTAGGCCGCGAGGCAGGCGGTGATCACGAGCATGCCGACGGTGCCGACCGCCTTGGCGCCGTACTTCTCGACCACCTTGGCGCTGCGCGGCGCGAAGATCAGCTGAGCCACGGCGAACGGCAGCACCAGCGCGCCCGACTGGAGCGGCGAGTATCCGCGGACGATCTGCCAGTAGAAGGCCATGAAGAACATCACGCCCATGGCCGCGAAGAAGACCAGGCCCACGCTGGCGATCGCCGTGGAGAAGGAGGCGTTCCTGAAGTAGCGCACGTCGAAGGCCGGGTGGTCGATGCGCCGCTCGTACCAGAAGAAGACGCCGAGGATGGCGAGGCCGACCAGCGACGGGACCACGACCGAGACGTCGGCGAACGTGCCGAGGTCGCTGATCCGGACGATGCCGTAGACCAGGGCCACCAGGCCGACGATCGACAGCAGCACGCCGACGGGGTCGAGACCCGTCTTGCCCGGGTCCTTGGAGTCGGGCACGAGCATCGCGATCAGCACCAGGCCGAGCAGCACGATCGGGATGTTGACCAGGAAGACCGAGCCCCACCAGAAGTGCTCGAGAAGCAGGCCCCCCGTGATCGGACCGATGGCGACGGCGATGCCGACGCCGCCCGCCCAGATGCCGATCGCCTTGCCCCGCTCGTGGATCGGGAAGACGTTCGAGATGATCGCGAGCGTGGCCGGCATGATCGCCGCGCCGCCGAGCCCCATCAGCGCGCGGGCCATGATGAGCTGCATCGGATCCTGCGCGTACGCGCTGACGAGCGACGAGAGACCGAAGATGACCATGCCGATCAGGAGCATCTTCTTGCGGCCGTACCTGTCGCCGAGCACGCCGAAGGTGAACAGCAGACCCGCGAAGACGAGCGTGTAGGAGTTCATCGCCCACTCCAGCTCGCTCTGGGTCGCCCCCAGACCCTGCACCGGGTCGGCGATCGTCTTGATCGCGACGTTCAGGATGGTGTTGTCGAGCACGACGGCGAGCAGGCTGAACACCATCACGCCGAGGATCTGCCATCGGCGTGGGTGCCCGGTATGCGCGTCCACAAAGTCCCCCAGTAGAGTTTCGATACGCATGAGTTTCGGAACGGTACCGTAGCGGAGCAAGATTCGATACGCAACCGTCGCGTTTCATAATGCGGACGGCCCCGCGGAGCGCCGGGCCGGCGGCGGGGCCCGGCTAGAGTTGCGCGCCCTGCGGCTCAATCGCCTTGACGTGGTCGAGGGTTCGGAGGCGACCGGTCTCGCCGGTCCGGAGGCCGAGGTGTTCACCGCCGGCGGCGCCGAGGCCCTCCTCGGGCCGCGCGGCGCCGTGATCACCGTGGACGCGGTGGACGACCTCGCCGCGAGCGGGGTGTGGAACGGCGAGGAGTTCCGCCTGCTCGGCCCGGTGCCGGGCGCTGCCGCCGCCCGGCTCCTGGAGTGGACCTCCTCCCTGCGGGCCCACCTGATCGTCCGGCTGGAGGAGGGCGCCCTCTCCGCATGGTCGCTCGACCCGTCCGAGGACGACCCCGTCGTGTGGATGGTCGACGACTGTTCGGAGCCGCTCGCCGAGCCTGAGCGCCTGAGCGGCTTCCTGATCCAGTTCTCGCTGTTCGAAGCGGCAATGGGGGCGGCCTATCAGGCCTGGAGCGACACGATGCCCACAGGGCACGACGGCACGCTGACCGGCGGCCTGCGCCGGGTGCCGCCCCGGCCGGAGGGACGCCCGGCTCAGAGCGGGACGGACACCGGATCGGCGACCGGCCGCTTGGCGTCGCGCCAGAACGGGAGGGCGATCAGGACCAGCGCCACGCCGATCGCGCCCGCCGCGGCGAACGCCCAGGCGGGGCCGTGCGAGTCGACCACCGCTCCGGCCGCCGGGCCGGCCAGGGCGCCGCCGATCAGCAGCGCGGTGCCGTGCAGCCCCATCGCCTCCCCGCGCGCGCCGGCCGGCACCCGTCCGTTCACCGCCGCCACCGTGGCCGACATCGCGGGCGCGCACAGCAGACCGGCGGGGACCAGCGCCAGGCAGAGCCACCACCAGCCGCCGCCGACGATCCCGACCGGTGCGGTGAACGCGCACAGGACGCCGGTGAGCAGCAGGGGCGAGAACCCTCGGGGCAGCCCGCCGTACACGAACCCGCCGATGAGGGAGTATCCGCACCACAGCCCGAGCACCAGCCCCGTCCACTGGGTGGCCGCCCCGGACTTGAGCATGGCGACGACGGACAACTCGGTCGTGGTGAGGACGAACGTGAGCGACGCCGCGACGCCGAACAGCGTGATCAGCCCCGGCCGGAGCCAGGCGCGCCGCGGCACCGTCTCGGCGATCTCCTCGCCGGGAATGCTGGTCGGCGGGTTCAGCGCGTACAGGGCGACGCCCGTGCCCACCAGGCCGACGCCCACCACGTACATCGTCACGGTCGTGGAGAAACCGGTCGAGAGGGCCACGGCCAGGGCCGGGCCCACCATGTACGACACCTCGACGGCCATCGAGTCCAGCGCGAACGCCGACTGGTGGCGCTCCCCGGGGACCATCGCGCCCAGGCACTGCCGGAGCGCGCCGAAGACGGGCTGGTTGAACAGTCCCGCGATCAGCGCGCCGGGGATCAGCGCCGCGTACGGCAGCCAGGGCGCGCAGCACCAGAAGGCGAGCTGCACGGCGGTGGTCACCGCGAACACCGGGCGCAGACCGCGCTGGTCCACGAACCGCCCGGCGAGCGGGGAGCCGATCGCGGCGCCGATCAGGTTGGCCGTGCCGACCAGCCCGGCCTGCAGGAATCCCATGCCGAGCCCGTTGACCACGTGCAGGGTGAGCGTGATGCCCGTGCCCGTCATCGGGATCCTGGCGAGCGTGCCGACCAGCAGCAGCGCGCGGACTCCGGGCAGGGCGAGAACCCTCCGATAAGGTTCGAGTGCCATTTTGGTGCGTACCTCCGGGAAGGCATTGTGCCGTGCCCCTCCGACAGGATTTCCACCGGATTACGGTCGGTCCCTCGGGTGTTCTATTTGCGGGCCGCATGCGATGATCTGACTGTCCGGGGACGCCACAGGGGCGCCACGAGACCTGGAGGTAATCATGTCCTCTGTTTCCGCTGCACCCGCTGCTCTCTACGGCGGCACGTCGGGGCGCAGGGTGACCGTCCGTGATCTCGCCGCCGCGAAGGAACGCCACGAGAAGTGGCCGATGGTGACGGCGTACGACGCGATGACCGCGAAGGTCTTCGACGAGGCGGGCATCCCCGTCCTGCTCGTCGGCGACTCGGCCGCCATGGTCGTCTACGGGTACGACTCGACCCTGCCGGTCACGGTCGACGACCTCGTCCCGCTCACCGCCGCCGTGGTCCGCGGCTCCTCACGGGCGATGGTGGTCGCCGACCTCCCGTTCGCGTCCTACCAGGCGTCGCCGCAGCAGGCGCTGGAGACGGCCGCGCGGTTCATGAAGGAGGCCGGGGCCCACGCCGTGAAGCTGGAGGGCGGGCACCGGGTGTTGTCCCAGGTCGAGTTGCTCGTGTCGGCCGGCGTCCCGGTCATGGCGCACATCGGCCTGACGCCGCAGTCGGTGAACGTCATCGGCGGATACCGCGTACAGGGCCGGGGCCAGTCGGGCGACGAGCTGATGGCCGACGCCAAGGCCCTGGAGCACGCGGGCGCGTTCGCCGTCGTGCTCGAATGCGTCCCGGCCGAGCTGGCGGAGCGGGTGACCGCGTCGCTCAGCATCCCGACGATCGGCATCGGCGCGGGATCGGGCACCGACGCCCAGGTCCTCGTCTGGCAGGACCTGATGGGTCTCACCCCGCGCCCGGCGAAGTTCGTGAAGAAGTACTTCGATCTCGCGGGCGAGATGGAGCGGGCCGTCCGCGCCTACGCCGACGAGGTCGTGTCCGGCGCCTTCCCCGCCCCGGAGCACAGCTACCACTGATCCTCCACGATCCCGCCGAAGGGCGGCGAACAGTGGCGAACGAGGCGAAGGGCCGGCTCCCGATCGAACGGGGCCGGCCCTTCCGGTTCCGCGGCCGTCTCGGAACCCGGCCGCCCGCCCGCGGCGGGCACCGTACGCGGAGGCCGGACACCTTGTGGCGGCGCCCTTTCCGCGGCGGCGCTTTCCGCAGACGGCGCCCTTTTCGCGGCAGGGCCGCCCCGCCGCGAAAGGCGGGCGTCAGCCGAGCGCCTGCTCGAAGTCGGCCCACAGGTCCTCGGGGTGCTCGATGCCGACGGACACGCGGACCGTCCCCTCGGCGATCCCGGCGGCGGCCAGTGCGGCGGCGTCGAGCGACCGGTGCGAGGTGGTGGCGGGGTGCAGGATCAGCGTCTCGACTCCGCCGAGCGACGGCGCGAGCAGCGCGAGCCGTACGGAGCTCATGAACGCCTCACCGGCCGCGCGGCCCCCGTGCAGGTCGAACGAGAACACGCCGCCGAAGTCGGGCAGCAGCTTGGCCGCCACGTCGTGCGACGGGTGCGACGGCAGGCCCGGCCAGTGGACCGCCGCCACGGCGGGATGCTCGGCCAGGCGGGTGGCCAGCAGCCGGGTGTTCGCGCAGTGCCGCTCCATGCGCAGCGGAAGCGTCTGGATGCCGCGCAGGGTGAGCCAGGCGGCGAACGGGTCGGCCGTCGCCCCCAGCTCGATCGCGTACGACCAGACCTTGCGGTGCAGCTCCGGCGAGGCGAAGACCGCGACGCCGCCCAGAACGTCGGTGTGCCCGGAGAGGTACTTCGTGGTGGAGTGCAGCACCACGTCCGCTCCGTGCTCGATGGGCCGGCACAGGACGGGCGAGGCGAACGTGTTGTCCACGACCGTCAGCGCCCCCGCCTCGCGCGCCGCGGCGGCCATGCCGGGCAGGTCGGCCACCTGGGTCATCGGGTTGGCGATCGTCTCCAGGTAGAGCAGCTTCGTCTCCGGACGCGCCGCGTCGCGCACAGCCGCGGGATCCGCCTCGTGCACGTACGTCACGTCGACGCCGAACCGCGCGGTCAGGTCGGCCAGCATGTGGGCGGTGCCGCCGTACAACGGCCGCTGGGCGATCACGTGGTCACCCGGCGCCAGCAGCGCGAGCAGCACCGAGTTGATGGCGCCCATGCCCGACCCGGTGGCCACCGCCCCCTGGCCGCCCTCCAGCCCGGCGACGGCCTCCTCGAGAGCCCGTACGGTCGGGTTGGAGAGCCGCCCGTAGACGAAGGGGCCGTCCGGGCGCCCCATCCCGTCGGCGAAGACGGCGGGACTGTCGAACGCGAAACCCGACGTCTGGTAGATGGGGATCGTGATCGGCGTGCTGCCGTTCAGGTCGGGTCTGGGCAGGTGGACGGCTCGCGTCTCCGGGCGCATGGTCATGCTCACAAGGATTACCCGCCGGCCGCCGGTTGTCAGGACGCGGCGGGCGCCACAGGACCGTGCGAATCGTCACAGATCACCGCCGGCCCGCCGGCCCCTCGAAGGCGGACACCGGTCCGCGGAGGGCCGACGCCGGGGACACTCCCGCCGACGCCGGGGACGCTCCGCTGACGCCAGGGACACTCCCGCCGACGCCAGGGACGCTCCCGCCGACGCCGGGCGTGTGAGCGCCGTCCCACGCCCGGCGGGCGCCTCAGACGTCGGTGACGCGGAACCCGGCGTGGGCCTTGTACCGGCGGTTGATCGCGATCAGGTTCGCGGTCAGCGCCTCGACCTGGCCCGCGTTGCGCAGCCGGCCGCCGTAGATACCCCGCACCCCCGCGATGCGCGACGCGAGCGCCTGGACGATGTCCGTGGCCTCCCTGTCGTCACCGAGCACGAGGACGTCCAGGCCGACCTCGTCCACCTCCGGGTCGAGCAGCAGCACCGCGGACACGTGGTGGAACGCCGCGACGACGCGGCTGTCCGGGAGGACCGCCGCGGCCTGCTGGGCCGCGCTCCCCTCCTCCACCGGCAGCGCGTACGCGCCCTTCTTGTCGAAGCCGAGCGGGTTCACGCAGTCGACGACGATCTTCCCGGCGAGTTCGGCGCGCAGGGACTCCAGGGTGGCCTTGTGCCCGTCCCAGGGCACGGCCACGATCACGATGTCCGCCTCGGCGGCGACCTGGGCGTTCTCGGCGCCGCGTACGCCGATGCCCTCGGCGGCCTCACGCGCGCGCTCGGCGTTGCGGGAACCGATCAGCACGGTGTGCCCCGCCAGGGCGAACCTGCGGGCCAGACCCTTGCCCTGGTCCCCGGTGCCTCCGAGGATGCCGATGGAGAGGCCGGAAACATCCGGAAAGTCATTCAGCTCAGCCATAGGCCAGATCATGCCAGGGCGGTTCCGGCAGGTCGCCGCCAGGGCCGAGTACGGGGCGGCCACGGGGCACGGCCCGGCCACGGCCCGGCGGCCGCACGGAACGCGGCACGTGGAGCACGGGTCCGGACCGAGCCGGGCACGGAACCGGGCGGCACGACGCGGGGCACCGAAGCGGGGCGGACCGCCGAACCGGTGGGGCGCGCCGAACGCCGCGATCGCGGGCGCCGGCGTGTCAGAAGCGACATTCGCCCGGCCCCGCGAGGGCATGTCAGGCACCATGGCTGCCATGGATGCTGACTCGGTGAGCCTCCTCCGCGAGGTGCTCGCCTCGACCGGCTGGCTGGAGCGCACCCGAGAGCTGGGGCTGGCGCTGCGCGCGACCCGATCCCCCGGAGGGCTGCTCCTGGTGGGAACACCCGGCGACGAACCGTGGCACCTGACCGCACACCTGTCGGACGAGGCGCGGCTGTCGGGGCTCCCCCAGCTCTCCCCGACGCTGCTGCGCTGGTCGCCGCCCGCGGACGCGCCCGCCCACCTGCGGGTCGGCCTGGACCGGCTGCGCGACGCCCGGCGCGGCGAGACGCTCTTCGTGGTGAGCGAGGACGAGGCTCCCGTTCCCCTGCTGGAACGCGTCGACGACGCGCGGCGGACCGGCGCCACGATCCTCGCCCTCGACGGCGGCGATCCCACGCTGGAGTCGCTGGCGCACGACTCGCTGGCGATTCCGCGCGTGGACGGCCCGCTCAGCTTCGACGCCGCCCAGCACCTGGTGAGCAGCGCGGCCGGCGACATCCGGCGGCTCGGCCTGCGCGAACGCCTGGCCCGCCTCGTCGACCGGGTCACGGGGCCGCGCGTGCCCGACTAGGGGCCTCCTCGGACGGCCTACCGGGCGGGGTCGCGGTCCGTTTCGTGGTCGAAGCCGTGCCTGATGTCGTAGTCGTCGCCGATGACCCGCCAGCCGCGCAGCACGTTGCTGTGCGGGACGGCGGTGAACCAGCGGACTCCCGCCTCGGCGGCGGCGCGGCCGATCCCGGTGCCGCGGGCGTCGATCACGGCCCGGTCGGCGTGGCGGGCGGCGCGGCTGAGCGCCATCGTGACCGCCACGCCGGTGTCGCCCTCGGCGAGGACGACGAAGTCGGTGGGTCGCCCGTCCACCAGGGCGTCGGGACGGCTCGCCGGGGTCGGGCGGCCGGACCGCCCCTCGCCGACGGGGGGAACGGCGACGACCCGGTGTCCTTCGGCCGCCAGCAGGGCCGCGACGCGGCGCTCCGCGCCCGACATCCGGCGCGCGCGCTCGTCCACCCCGCCCGGGGCTCCGGGCTCGCCGAGCTCCGTCATGTGTGCCACCTCCCGCCCCAGGCCAGCTTCGCAGGCCCTCGGCGGGCATGTCCCCCAATATCAGGTCAAGGCACTACTCGTCCCATTCCTCGTCCTTGGCCTGCCACACCTCGTTCCGCTCGGACGCGGTCTGCAGGGCCCTGGACGCCTCCGCCTCCGAGGCGTACGGGCCCATCCGGTCCTTGTTGGGGCAGCCCTTCTCCGGCTCCACACGCATGTGCTTCAGACAGAACCACCATTGATCGCTCACAGGGCTAATCCTCCCCCTCCGGACCGCATCTAGACTTGGCGGCATGACAACACTCCTCCGGCCAGGGCGAGTGTCGCCCATGCGTAAGGTCCCCGCCCACATCGAACGTCCGGAGTACGTGGGGAAGGCCGCCCCCAAGAAGGGCGCCACCGACGTCCAGACCCCTGAGACGATCGAGAAGATGCGGATCGCGGGCCGGATCGCCGCCCAGGCCCTCGAGGAGGTCGGCAGACACGTCGCGCCCGGCGTCACCACCGACGAGCTGGACCGGATCGGCCACGAGTTCCTCTGCGACCACGGCGCCTACCCGTCGACCCTCGGCTACCGCGGCTACCCCAAGTCGCTGTGCACCTCGATCAACGAGGTCATCTGCCACGGCATCCCCGACGACACAGTGCTGAACGACGGCGACATCGTCAACGTCGACATCACCGCGTACATCGGGGGCGTCCACGGCGACACCGACGCGACGTTCCTCGTCGGCGACGTGGACGAGGAGTCCCGGCTGCTGGTCGAGCGCACCCGCGAGGCCACCATGCGGGCGATCAGGGCGGTCGCGCCCGGTCGCCAGCTCAACGTGGTCGGCCGGGTGATCGAGGCGTACGCGAAGCGCTTCGGCTACGGCGTGGTCCGCGACTTCACCGGCCACGGCATCGGCGCGTCGTTCCACTCGGGACTGGTCGTCCCGCACTACGACGACCCCTCGCTGGCGGTCACGCTCGTGCCCGGCATGACGTTCACGATCGAGCCCATGCTCACGTTGGGGACCATCGACTACGAGATCTGGCCGGACAAGTGGACCGCGGTGACCATGGACCGCAAGCGGACCGCCCAGTTCGAGCACACGATCGTGGTCACCGACTCGGGCCACGAGATCCTCACGCTGCCCTGACCGGCGCCCCGAGCGGCTTCCGTGGCCGCGTCCCTGCGGTTCTCAGGCCGCCCTCCCCGGCGCTTCAAGGGGACCAGGCGTCCCCGCCGGTCAGCGGGCCCGGATCACTCCGGTGACGGTCGTGCCGCCGCCGGGGACGCTGTTGATCGTCAACATGCCCCCGGCCTCGGCGAAGCGCGCCCGCATGGCGGCCAGTCCCCGCGCCGAGCCGGGCCCGACCTCGTCGACGGCGAACCCGGCGCCGTCGTCGCTCACGGTCATCCGCAGGCCCGCCTTGCCGGCGGTGACGGCGACGGACACCTGCCGGGCGCGGCTGTGCCGCTCGACGTTGGACAGCGCCTCGACGAGGGTGGTGTACACGACCCGGGCGACCCGGCCCGGCACGGCCGTGACCGGCAGCGCCCAGATCTCGACGGCGATGCCCGAGCGCTCCGACCACTCCGTGAGGTAGTCCCTCAGGGCCGACGCCAGATCGCCGTTCGGCCGGATCCGCAGCTCTTCCGCCAACCCGCCCCTCCTCAATCGTCGCACCGCCTTCCGGGCGGGCGACGCGGAGGCCGGCGGCGGGAGCTCCGAACAGGATTTGCCGGCTCACGACCCCGCCGCGGTCCCGGGCGGACGTCACTCAGGGTTATGCCCGCTCACTGAGCAGGTCACGCGCTTCCACCGTACCCGCGGGTGGCCGCGCCGGGCGGGGCGACGCGCGACCCGGCCCGGAACGCCGGACCGGGGCCCCGCCCGGTCACTGGGCGGTGTCGCGCCTGTTCAGCTTGGCCAGGTAGTCGTTGTACGCGTCGAGCTCGGCGTCACCCGTGCCGCCCACCTTCGCGGCGCGCTCCTCGGCCCGGCGGTCGGCGCGGCGGGCCATCCGGTCGTCGGCCCGCCACCACTGGAGCGCCAGCGCGATGACGACGATCAGGGTCGGGATCTCGCCGAACCCCCAGGCGATCGCGCCGCCGGTCTGCTGGTCGGACACCGACGACGCGCCCCAGGTGCGGCCGAGCTGGGCGTACCAGTCCGAGGCGATGACCGTGCTCATGTTCATCAGCGCGATGCCGAAGAACGCGTGGAACGGCATGGTGATGAACAGCAGCAGCAACCGCCCGACATGGGGCAGCCGGTGCGGCCCGGGATCCACCCCGATGATCACCCAGAAGAACAGGCAGCCGCTGACCAGGAAGTGGACCGTCATCGCGATGTGCCCGAGGTGCTCCTTCATCGCCGCCGCGAACAGCGGGGTGAAGTAGAGCGCGTACGTCGACACGATGAAGATCGCGGTCGCGATGGCGGGGTGCGCGACGAACCTGACGTAGCGGCTGTGCAGGAGCACGGTGACCCACTCGCGCGGCCCCCGGTCGCCGCGCCGCACGGCCGGCCTGAGCGCGCGCAGCGCGAGCGTGACGGGCGCGCCGAGCACCAGCAGGATCGGCACCAGCATGGCGAGCACCATGTGCTCGGCCATGTGGACGCTGAACAGCACCGGCGCGTACTTCGCGACACCGCTCTGGGTGGCGATGACGAGGACGACGACGCCGAGGAACCAGGACGCGGTCCGGCCGACCGGCCAGGAGTCGCCCCGGCGGGCCAGCCGTACGACACCGGCCGCGTACAGACCGGCGAGCGCGGCGGCGACGACGGCGAAGAACAGGTCGAACCACCACAGCGTCACCAGGTTGCCCACCGAGATCGGCGGTGGCACGAGATAGCCGAGCAGTTCGTAGGCGCGGTCGATGGGACCCCGGATCTCCGGCGGCGCGGTGCGGGCGAGGGCCACGGCGAGGCCGACGGTCGCGGCCATGAGCATGATCTCGCCCAGCGCGAGGCGCTGGAACGCTCCTGCCTGTCCCGCGGACAGTGCCGGCACGGTGCGGCGGCGGTGCCACCAGCCGAACACGCCGAGCGCGGCGAACGCCGCCGTCTTGGCCAGGATCATCAGGCCGTACGAGGAGGTGAACAGCGCCTCGACCGACGCGAGCCGGGCGAGGACGCTGGCGACGCCGGAGAGGCCGACGCCCACGAAGCACCACAGCGCCATGCGGGAGAACCGCTCGGCGGCGACGTCGAGCCGCTCGCCGCCCCGGTAGGCGTGGACGCAGAGCACGCCGAGGCCGCCCACCCACAGCGCCAGCAGGACCACGTGGAAGGCGACCGAGGTGGTGGCGAGGCTGTGGTTGGGCGCCGAGGAGGAGTGGCCGGTCAGCGCGGGCGGCAGCAGCGTGGCCAGCGCGAAGAGCAGCAGCCCCGCCGCCGCGCCGACGGTGATCGCGCCGCGCGCGAACAGCGCGACGGCGACCGCGAAGAGCACGACCAGCGTGAGCGCGATGCCCTGCGGGACCTGGCTGGCGTAGCTGGTCAGCTCGTTGCCGCCGAGGACGTCCCCGACCGGCATGCCGAGCGTCTCGGACAGGCTGAAGACGAGGGTCGACGCGCCCGCGACCGCCCAGACGAGCGCCGTCCAGGAGGCGGCCTTGACGTACTCCTGGGCGGGCTTGCCGAGCAGGCCCTTGTCGCTGGGGAGGAACGCGACGCTCATCACGAGCAGGCCGACGGTGACGAGGCCGGCGCCGTCCATCGTGAGCTTGGACAGCGGGAGCATCCACCGGGTGATCACGCCCTCGTCGGGCAGGCCCGGGATGATGCGCGGGGTGGCCGCGCCTCCGGCCACCATAGCGATCACCAGCGCGACGGCCGCGGCGCAGACCGCGGCGACGGCCAGGCGCGCCGTGCGGCTCACGGCTTCTTCCGCATGCTGATGGCCATCCCGATGCCGATGCCGGCGATGCCGAAGACCGCGATCCACACCCAGGCGGGGACGCCGCCCTGGCCGCTCTCGTCCGCGGCCTTCTCCGTCTCGGCCTGCCCAGCCGCGGCCTGCCCGTCCGGCGCCGCGGCCGCGGCGGGCGGGGTCGTCACGCCCTCGGTCGGCTCGGCGCTCGGCTCGGCGGCCGGGTCGACGGTCGGGTCGGTGGCGGGAGTCGGCTGCGCGGGCGGCGCGGCGGTCACGTCGGGGCTCGCCTGGGGGGCGGAGGAACCCGTCAGCGTGAACGGGATCTCCCCCTCGATCGGGTGTCCGTCGGAGGAGACGACGCGCCAGGCCAGGCTGTACTTTCCCGCGGGCAGCGAGCCGGCGACGGTCTGGGTCACCACGGGACCGTCGACCTTCGGCTCGCCCGACTCGTATTGCACGCCGTCGGGGCCGCGTACCAGGACGACCGGGAAGCGGACCGACTCGGTGAAGGTCAGGCTCACCTTCGTGAGGGCGTCGACCCGGGCGTTCTCCTTCGGGTCGCTGCTCTTGAGCGAGGTGTGGGCCAGCGCGGGCAGGGCGAGGGCCGTACCGAGCACGAGGGTCGCGACGAACGCGATCACGGCCGCAAACGGGGATTTTCTCATGGCAGCAACAAGGCTACCGACGCATGGGTCCGGTCCTTACCTCGCATGAGACGCCGGGCCGGGACACTCGCGTAACGCGACGTGCGGCCCGGCTCAGGGGGCCCGCCCGCCCCAGGGGCCGGGCGGGCGGGCCGTCCGTCACAGACCGGCGCAGGCGAGCGCGCGCTGGTAGGCGACGGTGCTCGCGTTCCCGTCCTCGATGCGCTGGAACGCCTCGGCGGCCTCCAGCCAGCCCTGCGCGGCCATCCTGATCTTGGGGGACCGCTCCAGCCAGTCACCGGCCGCCGCCAGCTCGGCCGCCGCCTCCTCGCGCCTGCCGAGCTGCTCGTACGCCTGGCCGAGCACGAGGTGCGCCTCGGCCCGCAGCTCGCCGTGGGGCTCCTCCATCAGGTCCTTGGCGGCGCGGGCGTGCTCCGCGGCCTCCTCGGGGTGGCGCAGCGCCAGCTCGGTGCGGGCCAGGAAGACCGAGCAGCGGGCGATGTCCGCCTTGCTCGCGGCCGACTCGCCGAGCTCGCGGTGGGTCCGCGCCATCAGGTCGCGGGCCGTCTCCAGGTCGTCCGGCCGGACCCGGAGCAGCAGGATCGCGTACGCGAGGCGGAGCCGGGCGAGGTTGCGGGGGTCGCCGTTCTCGCTCTGGACGGCCAGGGCGCGCTCGGCCAGCGCGAGCGACTCCTCGCCGCGTCCGGTCATCTCGGCGATCCTGGCGGCGTTCCAGTTCGCGGCGACCGTCGCGCGGGGCGTGCCGAGGAGGTCGGCGGCGGCGAGCAGCTCGTTCGCGAACTGGGTGGCGCGCAGCAGGTCGCCGCGCACGCCGTACGCGGCGAGCAGGGTCGCGGCGAGCTCGATCAGGTCGTCGGTCCAGGTGGCGCGGTTCAGGTCCTTGAGCATGGCCTCGCCCACCTGGACGGCCAGGCCGAGGTCGCCCTTCTCGCGGTAGCACCGGCACAGCGCGACGGCGATCGCCACGCGGCGGTCCTCCGGCATCGCCCCGGCCTCGGTGTCGAGCAGGCGGTTCAGGATCTCGATGGCCTCGCCGAGGTGGCCGCACGCCTCGGCGGCGAGCGCGTAGCCGAACTCGGCGTCCTGGTGCAACTGGGAGAGCCCGACCAGGCTCCGGTCGGCCAGCAGCTCGCCGAAGCGGCGCCTGGCCTCCTCGACCTCGCCGTTGTCCAGGGCGAGCCGCGCGAAGCGCAGCCCGAGTTCGAGCTCCTCCATCTGCTCGGCCGTCACGCCATTGATCAAATACGTGAGAGAGCAGTCGAGCTTCTGGGAGAGCAGTTCCAAAACCGCCGGAGTGGGCGTCCGCTTTCCACTCTCTATCAGCGAGACGTAGCTGTCCGAAAGCTCCGGATGAGCGAGCTGAGCTTGGGAAAGACCACGTTGACGGCGGATCATCTTGATGCGCTGGCCTACTAGATCTTGACTCGTCATGGGCTCCCCCTGCAAGAATGGTGTAAATCAGACGATTTCCCGACAGGAGCTGATCATGCGCCGCCGACTCATCGTCTCTGCCTTGGCTCTTCTCTTCTCAACCAGTGTGGTTGTCGCGGCAAATGCTACGGCTGCCACCGCTGCGCCGTCTTCCCCCAAGTACGCGCCGGCCGACTGGTGCTGCTGAGTCGTTATCTCTCCTGATCCATCCCTTCTGCTCTACTGTTCCGGCGGCGCGGCTCACCCCGCCCGCAGCGCGAGGAACAGATCCACACGGTCCGCCATCGAGGAGAGGTCCTTACCGGTCAGCTCCTCGATGCGGCGGATCCGATAGCGCACCGTGTTGACGTGGACGTGGAGTCGCTCGGCACACGCGTTCCACGATCCGGCGCAGTCGAGGAACGTCCCGAGGGTCAGCGTCAGCTCCGCCCGATGGCGCCGGTCATAGTCCACGAGCGGGTCCAGCAACCGGCTCGCGAACGACCTGCGGACCCTGTCCGGCACCGTCGCGAGCAGCAGGCCGTGCGTGTAGATCTCGTCGCTGGTGACGACTCCCCCGCCGCGCAGCTCCGCCATCCGCCTGGCGTACCCCGCCTCCTCGGCCCCGCCCCGGATCGCCGCCGCGCCCGCCAGCCCGGCGCTCACCCCGACGCATACGCGAGCGCGCGGCAGGCCCGAGGCGATCACCGCCACCCGCTCCCGGAGGCGCGCCGCGAGCGCCGCCGCCGTCCCGTGACCGCGTAGCGGGACCAGCGCGACCGCTCCCTCCGCCCCGGCCGCCGCCACCGCCCGCCGGTCGAGCAGCTCCTCCACGACCTGGCCGCCCAGCGTCACCGGGTCCGGTCCGCCCGCCGCCGCCCCGGGCCCCGTCCCCGCCGCAGCCGCCGTCGCCGTCGCCGTCGCCGTCGCCGTCATGGTCGCCGCGACCGCCGCGTACGGCTCCGCCGCCTCGATCCCGCAGGTCCTGAGCCTGGCCGAGAGCTCGGGGAGGTCCGCCCGGCCCGACACGGCGAGGCCGATGAGCTCCTCGGCGAGCCGGCGTTCGACCCGGCGCCCCTCCTCCATGCGGGCGCGCTCCATCGCGACGCAGGAGGCCAGCTCGTAGCCGACCTCGACGTCCAGCTCGCCCCGGCAGGCGAGCACCCAGCCCGCCGCCCGGTGCGCCCGGTCCACCGCGAAGATCGTGTACGGCGCGGCGTCCCCGCCCTTCGGGCCGCCGGGCCGCACGACCCGGGGCAGCCGGGTGGCCCGCAGGGCCTCGCCCGCCAGCCGTACGGCGTGCTCCTCCGGGAGGTCGCCCGCGATGACGGAGCCGGAGGCGGACAACACCGCGCCGGCGACCCCGAGCTCGCTCGCCATGAGCGCGAAGAGACGGCCGAGCCCCGCCCCCTCGGCCACCGCCGCGACGATCCTGCGGTGGCGGCCCAGCGCCCGGCGCAGGTCGCCCGCGCGGGCCCCGGAGAGCCGCCGGTTCACCACGTCGGCGATGGCCGCGAACGAGACCTCGACCGGCACCTCGAACAGCGGCAGGCCGCGCTTCCCGCACGCCGCCGTGAGGTCGTCCGGGACCAGGCCGAGGCGGGCGTCCCCGGCGCCGAGCGCGGCCACCCCGGACGCGACCAGCGCGTCGGCGAACGCCTCGGAGTCGGCGGCGTCGCGGCGCCACATCAGCCCGGTGAGCACCAGGTCGCCCGGCGAGACGTACCGCCCGGGATCGGGCAGGTCGGTGACGAGCACGCCGCCGATCTCACGATCGGCGTCCCCGCTCAGGAGGGTCAGCCGCAGCTCCTCGACGGCCAGCAGGTCCCGCAGAAGCATGCGGATCAGACTATTTGGAGAAATCTACAACCGATATCCCCCGCGGCCACGGCGTTTCATCGCGCCGCCGATTGGCCCGGGTGACCTCGCCTGATGTACTGCCCGTACGCCCTCGCCCGGAGCGGAAGCGGAGGCCGGGCGGGGCCCCGGGCGTCCGGAAGTGGGGAGCGACCGTTGAAGACCGAGACCCGCGGCGGCATGGGCGTCGGCGTGAGCGCCCCCCGCCCCGACGGCACGCTGAAGGTGACCGGCGAGTTCGCCTACGCCTCCGACCTGTGGCTCGACGGCATGTTGTGGGGCGCGACGCTGCGCAGCCCGCACCCGTCGGCCCTGATCCGATCGATCGACGTCGCCCCGGCCCTGGCCATGCCCGGCGTCCACGCGGTGCTGACGCACGAGGACGTGCCCGGCGAGAAGTTCTACGGCCTCGAGCGCGCGGACCAGCCGGTGCTCGCGGTGGACCGGGTGCGCTACCAGGGCGAGCCGGTGGCGATCGTCGCGGCGGACCATCCGGAGACGGCCCGCAGGGCGGCCGCCGCCGTCGCCGTCGAGTACGAGGTCCGCGAGGCGGTCACCGATCCGCGCCGCGCCGTCTTCGACCCGGGCTGTCCCCGCGTCCACCCGGGCGGCAACGTCGTACGGCACCAGCCCGTCCGGGTGGGGTCGGCCGGGCCGGACGCGTGTACGGGGGACGGAGCGCGGGCCGAGGTCGTCGTCACCGGCGAGTACGAGGTCGGGATGCAGGACCAGGCGTTCCTCGGCCCCGAGGCCGGCCTCGCCGTACCGGCGGACGACGGCGGCGTGGACCTCTACATCGCCACCCAGTGGTTGCACGTGGACCGGGACCAGATCGCGCCGTGCCTCGGCCTGCCGAAGGAGAAGGTGCGGCTCACGCTGGCCGGAGTCGGCGGCGCCTTCGGCGCCCGCGAGGACCTGTCGATGCAGATCCACGCCTCGATGCTGGCGCTGCGCACCGGCCGCCCCGTGAAGGTCGTCTACGGCCGCGAGGAGTCGTTCTTCGGGCACGTCCACCGGCATCCCGCGTGGATGCGCTACGAGCACGGGGCGACCGCCGACGGGCGGCTCGTCTACGTCAGGGCGGAGATCGTGCTCGACGGCGGGGCCTACTGCTCGTCGTCGCCCGCCGTCGTCGGGAACGCCGCGTCGCTCGGCGTCGGACCGTACGAGGTGCCGAACGTGTCGATCGACGCGTACGGGGCCTACAGCAACAACCCGCCGTGCGGGGCCATGCGGGGGTTCGGCGCCGTCCAGGCGTGCTACGCGTACGAGTCGCAGATGGACCGGCTCGCAGCGGCGTGCGGCCTCTCGCCCGTCGAGATCCGCGTGCGCAACGCCGTGGCGCAGGGGTCGCGGCTGGCGACCGGGCAGCTCATCGACACCCCGGCCCCGCTCGCCGCGATGCTCCGCGAGCTGGAGGCGATGCCGCTCCCCGAGCCCCCGGCGTCCGTGGCGTTCGGGCCGTCGGGCCCGGGCGGGGCGAGCGCGGTCCCGCCGGCCGAACCGAGCGGGCGGGGCCTGGGCGAGGTGAGCGGCGCGGGCGGGACCGCACCTGTCGCTCCCGCCGCGTCCGGGGCGTTTCCCACGCGAGGGGAGCCCGATCCCCGGACGCTGCCGGGCGGCGTCGGACGGACCACGCGCGGCGAGGGGGTGCGGCGCGGCGTCGGCTACGGCGTCGGCATCAAGAACATCTGCTTCTCCGAGGGCTTCGACGACTACTCGACCGCCCGCGTCCGGGTCGAGCTCCTCGGAGGCGAGCCGCACGCGCTCGTCCACACGGCGGCGGCCGAGGTCGGGCAGGGCCTCGTCGCGATCCAGGCGCAGATCGCCCGCACCGAGCTGGGCATCGACCGGGTCACGCTGGCCCCGGCGGACACGTCCGTCGGGTCGGCCGGATCGTCCTCCGCGTCCCGTCAGTCGTATGTCACGGGAGGCGCGGTCAAGGCGGCGTGCGAGGCCGTACGGCGGCGCCTGGACGCGCTCGCCGCCGCCGACCCCGGACTCCCGCTTGCGGAGTTGCTCGAACGGTTCGGCCCGGTCGAGGAGACGCGGGAGTACCGGCACCGGCCGACGTTCCCCATGGATCCGGTGACCGGCCAGGGCGACTCGCACACCCAGCTCGCGCTCTGCGTCCACCGGGCGGTCGTGGACGTGGACGTGGAGCTCGGGCTGGTCAAGGTCGTCGAACTCGCCGCCGTGCAGGACGTCGGCCGGATCATGAACCCGCTCGCGCTGGAAGGGCAGATCCACGGCGGCTCCGCGCAGGGCCTCGGCCTCGCCCTGATGGAGGAGATCCAGGTGCGTGACGGCAGGGTGCTGAACCCGTCGTTCACCGACTATCTGATCCCGACCATCCTCGACATGCCACCGATGCGGCTGTCCGTCCTGGAGAATCCCGATCCGCACGCCCCCTATGGGCTGCGCGGGGCCGGGGAGCCGCCCACGCTGTCGTCCACGCCCGCCGTGGCGGCGGCCGTACGCGCGGCGACGGGCCTCGCGCTGCCGCGCGTCCCGATCCGTCCGGACGACATCGCCCTCGCCTGTTCCCCCTGATCGCCCGGCATCTCGCCGCACGTGCGCACCCGGTCCCGGATCGCGTCCACGTCGCCCCACGCGACGATCGCGTCCTGCCCACATCGGCACGCCCGCTCCTCGGCCGAGACCGCCGCCCGGGTCGGATAACCCGCCGACGGGGGCCCGGACGACCGCTCCCTCAGGCAGGACGCGGATCCGGCTCGGCCGCCGGGCTTCGGGTGGGACCGGTCTGCCGGGTCAGAGGTCGCCCGAGTCGCAGGCGACGCCGTTCTGGTTCACGTCGGTGTACCAGGCGTACTCCTTGTGGACGCCCTTGGTGTACGGCCCGTAGCCCGCGTTCCTGGCCTCCTTGCAGGTGGCGAACCGCCCGGCTTCGGTCGGCCGGGAACTGGCCTGTGCCGTGGTCGAGCCGCCGGTGGTCCCCGTGGTGCTTCCGGTCGTGCCGCCCGTGGTGCCCGTCGTCCCGCCGGTTCCGCCTGTCGTGCCGGTTGTGCCGCCCGTCGTGCCGGTCGTTCCGCCGGTGCCGCCTGTCGTGCCGGTCGTTCCGCCCGTAGTGCCGGTCGTTCCGCCCGCGCCGCCGGTCGTTCCCGTCGTGTCCCCGCCGGTCGTACCCGTCGTGTCCCCAGTGCCGCCCGTGGTGCCGGTGGTCCCGCCTGTGGTTCCGGTGTCCCCTGTCGTGCCGCCCGTGGTGTCGCCGCCTGTGGTGTCGCCGCCGGTGGTGCCGGTGGCGGTGTCCCCGGCGCCGCTGCCGAGGAGCCGGGCGATGAGGGCGTCCGCGTTGGGCTGGGTGAAGCCGGCGATGCTGAGACTGTCCTGGGTGATCTCCTGGGCCACGCGGGGCGCGGCGATGACCTTGTCGCCGACGACGATGGCGAGCTGCTGCTTCACCGTCTCCCGGGTCAGGTCGGCGACCTGCTCGCGTGTGGCGGGCGCCAGGACGATCCGCACCGAGTGGGTGCCGTCCTGCTCGGCCACCCGTTCGATCTTCTGCACCGTGGTGACCGTCACACCCGGGTCGAGCTGGTAGCAGGTGGTCCCGTCGTCGTCGGGCACGGCGTCCGTTCCCGTGCAGGGCGCGGCGCGTACGCCGACGACCGGCGCGAAGTGAATGGACGTGCGCAGGGTCCGGGGCGGCGTGGACAGCGGAGGAGAGTCCTGGTTGCGCGTCATCAGTACGGCTACCGCGCCGAGCACGCCGGTCATGACGACGACGAGGACGAGCGCGACGGCGAGGACGATCGTGGTGCCGCGGGTCGCCTGCGGCGGACCGGGAGGAGCGGCCGGACCGGTCGTGCCGTCCGGGGAGGCGGCGTCGCCCCCTGATGCTCCAGGCCCTCCTGGCGCTCCAGGCGACCCCGCTGCTCCGGGCGCTCCGGGCACTCCAGGCACTCCGGGCGCTCCCGGTGATCCAGATGTCCCCGGCGCTCCGGGCGAGCCGGGCGCCCCCGGTGCTCCGGGCGGTCCGAATGTTCCAGGCGCTCCGGGCACTCCCGGCGGTCCTGACGCACCCGCGGCGCCTGACGAACTCGGCGGGAACGCGGCACCAGGTGTGCCCGGAGCACCCGGCGGGGCGGCCGACGGCACGGCTCCGGGGCCCTCCGGCCCGCGGTCGGATCCCTGGTCACCTGGAACCGGCGTGTTCTGCATCCCGACCTCGATCCCTGACATCGTCGGAGAGCCTATCGAGCTATGCCATGCCGAGGTAATCGGTTGATCAACGGCTTTCCATCCCGGCACTTCCACCACAATTTGTGGCGAATGGCCGGTAATTGGTTGCGCCTGGTGACCTGCCGCCCGCCGTCCCCCGGGAACCGAGAGTTAAGGGTCGACATCCTCCCCCTCGATGAACGAGGGGGATTCCACCCGTCACCGGCCGGTCTTCCCGCTTCACCGCCGACCGCCCGTCGAGGAGGTGTCCTCATGAAGGTCGGAGTCCCGCGCGAAATCAAGAGCCAGGAGTATCGCGTCGCCCTCACCCCGGCGGGCGCCCACGAGCTGGTACGGCACGGCCACGAGGTGCTCGTCGAGAGGGGGGCCGGGATCGGCTCCGCAATCGCCGACGACGACTTCGCCGGGGCGGGCGCGCGGATCGTGGAGTCGGGTGAGGAGGTCTGGGCCCACGCGGAGCTCGTGCTCAAGGTCAAGGAGCCCGTCCCCCAGGAGTACCACCGGATGCGCAAGGGCCAGGTGCTGTTCACCTACCTGCATCTGGCCGCTTCGGAGCCGTGCACCCGGGCGATCCTCAACTCGGGCGTCACGGCCGTCGCGTACGAGACCGTCCAGACGGCGACCGGGGCGCTGCCGCTGCTCGCCCCGATGTCGGAGGTCGCGGGACGGCTCGCGCCCCAGGTCGGGGCGTACCACCTGATGCGGCAGGGCGGCGGGCGCGGGGTGCTGATGGGCGGCGTCTCGGGCGTCTACGCGGCGAAGGTCGTGGTGATCGGCGCGGGCGTCTCGGGCATGAACGCGGCCGCGATCGCGCTCGGGATGCAGGCCGAGGTCCTGCTGCTCGACCTCGACATCGACCGGCTCCGGCAGGCCGACGTCATCTACCAGGGGCACTGCCAGACGGTGGCGTCCAACGCGTACGAGATCGAACGGGCGGTGCTCGACGCGGACCTGGTGATCGGCGCCGTGCTGGTGCCGGGGGCCAAGGCCCCCACGCTGATCACCAACGACCTGGTCGCCAGGATGAAGACCGGTTCCGTCCTGGTCGACATCTCGATCGACCAGGGCGGCTGCTTCGAGGACTCGCGGCCGACGACGCACGCGAACCCCGTCTACCGGGTGCACGACTCGGTGTTCTACTGCGTGGCGAACATGCCGGGCGCGGTGCCGCACACCTCGACGTTCGCCCTGACCAACACGACGGTCCCGTACGCGCTGGCGATCGCCGACCTCGGCTGGCGGGACGCGCTGCTCGCCGACCCGGCGCTCGCCAGGGGGCTCAACGCCCACGAGGGGCACCTGACCAGCCGGCCCGTGGCCGAGGCGCACGGGCTGGAGGCGGTGCCCCTGGAGGAGGTGTTCGGGTGAACGGCCGGCATCTCCACGTGTACGGGCTCAGCCGACGGCGCGGCCCAGATAGGCCGCGAGCCGGTCGACGGCCGTCGCGGAGCCCGGAACCGGCTGCGCGGGGCCGAAGGAGCCGCCCGGAGTGCGCGGGAGGTCGCCGTAGATCTCCCGGACTGCGGGCATGATCGCCTCCGCCACGTCGGGAGCGAGGTCCGTGGGCCTGCCGATCGCCCTCGCGAGGTCCCAGCCGTGGACCAGCATCTCGATGGTGACCTGCTCGACGAGACGCCAGCCGGGGGCCGGGCCGTACTGGCTCCGGAGCATCCCCGGGCGGCGGAAGGCGGCGAGCGTGGCGCGGGCCGCCGTACGGAAGGCCGCGACATGGTCCTCGCCCAGATGGTCGGCGGCGAAGTCGGAGCGGAGCGTGCCCTCGGCGAGGCCGGTCCAGAGCAGGTTCTCCCAGACGAGGTGGTCCAGCAGGGCGCGCACATCCCAGCCGGTGCACGGGGTCGGATCGCCGAGCCGCTCCGACGGCACGGCCGTGACGAGCTCCTCCACCTCGGCCAGCACCCGGGCACACGCCTCCAGCCTGGCCTCGGGGGCGACGTCCGCCTCCTCGCTGAGAATCTCCCCGATGCGCGCCGCCCGCGCCCCGGGCTCGGGATTGGCCCGCAGCGCGGTCATGAGCCATTCGCCCTCGCCTGCGATGCTGGGCCGCACCGGCCATCCGTTGATGAGGCACAGGAGCTGCCAGTACCTTTCCAGGCGTGTGTCGGAGGCGACCTCGAGCTGTTCGAGAAGCCTCCGCCGGGCCTCCGGGCCGTCACCGTGTCCCTCGTCGGCCGGCGCGAAGCCGGTGCCGGCCTGGGCGGGGAGCCAGGCCGCCACGATGCCGGCCACGACCGGCTCGGCCGCCGGCGAGTCGGCGGCGATGCCCGCCGTCATGGCGGCGTCGACGGAGGCGACCCAGAGGTCGGTGAGCTCCTGCGCCTTCAGCACGTCCTCCTCGCGGTGCTCGCGGGCGGCGTGCTCGGCGGCGTACTCGCCCATCCGGCGGATCGCCGCGCGCAGTTCCGGATCGCGGATGAGGGCGGCCAGCTCGATCCACGCCTCGACCTGTCCGGCGGTAGGGTCGGGAGGCAGATCGGGCACGGCCAGGAGCAGCCCGTCCCGGTACGCGGACGGGTCGAGGTCACCGAGCGCGTCGGTCATGAAGTCGTGGACGATCGTGTCGCGTTCTTCGGGGGAGAGTCGTGCCAGGCCGGTCATCTCAGTGAGGTCCTTGGTCGTCGATTTGCGCCGGGCGAAGGAGCGCAGCACCGCCTGGCGCATCCGCAGGGCGTGGATGCGCGCCTCCAACGCGTCCGCGTGGAAGGCGGCGACCTCGGCGAGGTCGCGCTCCTGGGTGACGACCTCGCGGATCACGGCCATGGACAAGCCGAGCTCGCGCAGGGTCCGGGCCAGCTCCAGCCGTGCCACCGCCTCGGGCGCGTAGCGCCGGTAACCGGCCGCGGTGCGCGCCGCCGGAGGCACGACGCCGATGTCGGACCAGTGCCGGATCAACTTCACCGACAGGCCGGTCCTCTCGGCCAGCTCCCCGATGCCGAGCAGGTCGTCACTCACGTGCCCCACCTTGGGGTCTCCCATCATGGGAGAGTCAAGCACGCCGGGAAACGGCGACATCCGGATTGCGGCCCGCCGGCGCGTACGGCCCGGCCGCCGGTGTGGAGGCCCCTCCGGCGGCGGGGCCCGCGTACGGGCCCGCCGGCCGCAGCCGCCTCGTCGGCACGATGACCCCGATGGCGAGAGCGGTGCCGCCACGGCGTGGTGGCGGCCGCCCCGTCCGGAGGTCCTTCGATGATCCGTCTGCGTGACACCGGCGGTGTCACAACCTTGCCGGAGCGGTGTGCCTAGCCCGCGGAAGGCGTGGCCGAGGGCTCGATGGAGGGCTCACCGGAAGGCTGCCCGGACGCCCCGGGCGTCGGCACGTCCGACACCTCGGCGTGCGTGTCGAGCGACGGGTCGGGCGTCGGGAGCGGCTGCTGGGCCGCCGTGGTGCCGATGCCGCGGTCGCAGGCCGCGCCGAACTCGGGGGTGAAGCTCGGGTTCTGCTTGTACTTCTTGATGTACGCGGGGAGCCGGGGGTCGTCGGCGCCGGTGAGGGCGAGCTGGTGGTTCCACGAGCTGACCATGACGTCCGCCTTCAGCCCCTCGTACGGGCTGAGCAGCATGAAGTCGCTCGACGCGAGGGACTTCAGCTTGTCCACGTCGGCCTGCGGCAGGCCGGGGCGGTACGTGATCCACACGGCGCCGTGTTCGAGCGAGTGCACGCCGTGCTCGCTGTGGATCGGCTGGTCGTAGATGCCGCAGTTCTGCCAGTAGAAGTTGTGCGGGCCGCCGGCCGGCGGGGTCTCCTTGTACGCGACCTTGTCCCAGGTGTGCTCGGACCCCTTGTAGGAGAAGGAGGCCACACCGTCCAGCGACTTCTGCGACCGGTCGTTGACGACGTAGAACCCCACCAGGCCGACGAGCACGACGATGACCAGACCGCCGATGCCCCACATGAGCAGCGCCGAGCGCCGCTCCTTACGCTTCTGCTCCGCCCGCATGCGGGCGAGGTGCTCCCGCCGCGCCTGCGCCTTTTCCTTGGACAAGCGGTCCTCCAACGACTGGTCACCAAACTCCCCGCATTGCGTATGGAGAATAGTGGGTTCGCCAGCAGGTTCGGCATGAGCGAATCCGGGTCGTGATCGCGGACCGGGCCGGGCCCCGCTCCGACGCTCGCACGCCGGAGGTGTGACGGCGTCGACGGCGGACGACGCCGGGGCGTCGGGCGGGATCCCGGGTAGCCTGTGTGGCGATGAGCACCGAGACCGTTCCCCCCGCCGCCGAACCTGTCGGCGCCCCCGCCGACGAGACGGCGGCCCGGCCCGGCAGGAACGCGTTCGTGGCCGGCCTGGTCGTCCTCGTGGTGGCGGCGGCCGCGTTCCTCCTGCTGGTCGTGGGGCGATCCGGGGCCCCGGGCGACACCTCTCCCGAGGCCGGGTTCGCCAGGGACATGGCCGTCCATCACGCGCAGGCGGTCGAGATGGCGTTCGCCGTACGCGACGTGAGCACCGACGCGCCCCTCCGCAACCTGGCGTACGACATCATCACCACGCAGTCCACCCAGCGTGGAATCTTCATGGGCTGGCTGCAGCAGTGGGGCCTCGACCAGGCGTCCGACCGACCGCCGATGGCGTGGATGTCGGGTCACGCGCACGGCGGCGCGACCGCGACGGGCGCCGCCTCGGGGACGGGCGGCGTGATGCCGGGCATGGCCACGCCGGAGGAGATGGACCGGCTGCGCGCCGCGAAGGGGCGGGCCGCCGAGGTCCTCTTCCTCCAGTTGATGATCCGCCATCACGAGGGCGGCGTGGACATGGCCAGGGGCGCGGTGCGGCTGTCGGACCGCTCCGAGGTCCGCGAGCTGGCCCAGCACATCGTCGACGGCCAGACCGCCGAGATCACCCTGATGAAGGACTTCCTCCGGGCACGCGGCGCGCAGCCGCTCCCGTCGATCCTCACCCCGTGACCGCCCCGGCCCGCCCGGTCCCGACCACCTGAACCGCCTGGTCGGGGCACGATCCGCCGCCCTCGGCCGCCCGGCCGGGGCGGCCGGTCACGGACTGCCGGATCGTGTCCGTTGGATTCGAGTCGTGTCATAACGCGCGGAAACGCGCTCGCCAGGGCAACATGAGGGGAAGTGTCCGGAGGAGAGTCGAACATTGATTGATGAGCCGGAGAGCCGCCTCGAGGTGAGCATCTCACCCGAGGTCGAAGCCGGGCAGTACGCCAACTTCGCCTCGGTGTGGCACACCCGTGACGGGTTCATCCTGGATTTCGCGGTGATCACCCGGCCCCCGTCCATGGCGGACGACCCGGCGTCGGGCACGCCGTACGTGAGCGTGCCGACGCGGATCGTCAGCCGGGTCCGGCTTCCCCCCGCCCAGGTGTTCGAGCTGATGAAGGCGCTCGAACAGCAGCTCACGGCTTTCGAGAAGGAGACCGGCCACAAGCTCTGAGCCAGGCCGCTCTCCCGAACGATCCCGCCCGCCAGGAGCCGGGACGAGCCGGAACCACGCGGTGCCCGGCCGGGCGGGCCGGGCACCGTCCGTGTGTCTCCACGCCGACGGCGCGTACGCTCAGACCCGCATCTCGGCGGCGAGCGCCGCGGCGAAGGCGTCCACGTCGGCTTCGGTGGTGTCGAAGGCGCACATCCAGCGCACCTCGACCCTGCCGCCGCCGATCTGCTCGTTCCAGTTGTAGAAGCGGTAGCGCTTGCGCAGCCGGTCCGCCGCGTCCGCCGGAAGGATCGCGAACACCGCGTTCGCCTCGACCGGCCGCGGCACCTCCACACCGGGGATGCCGCGGACGGCGTCCGCCAGCCGGGCCGCCATCGTGTTGGCCCGGCGGGCGTTGCGCAGCCACAGGTCTCCCGCGAGGAGCGCCTCGAACTGGACCGAGACGAACCGCATCTTGGAGGCGAGCTGCATGCTCGTCTTCCGCAGGTACGGCAGGCCGCGGACGGCGGCGGGGTCGAGGACGACCACCGCCTCCCCCAGCAGCAGGCCGATCTTGGTGCCGCCGAACGAGAGCACGTCCACGCCGGCGTCGGTCGTGAGCGCGCGCAGCGGCACGTCGAGGGCGGCGGCCGCGTTGGTGATGCGCGAGCCGTCCATGTGGACGAGCATCCCGAGGTCGTGGGCGTGGTCGCAGATCGCCTTGATCTCGGCGGGCGTGTAGAGCGTGCCCAGCTCGGTGGCGTTGGAGATCGAGACGACCCGCGGCTGGGCCCGGTGCACGTCGCCGAAGCCCCACGCCTGCCGGTCGATCAGCTCCGGTGTGAGCTTGCCGTCCGGGGTCGGCACGGTCAGGAGCTTGAGCCCGCCGGTCACCTCGGGCGCGCCGCCCTCGTCGGTGTTGATGTGCGCGCTCTCGGCGCACACCACGGCCTCCCAGGGGGCGCACATCGAACGCAGCGAGATGACGTTGGCGGCGGTGCCGTTGAAGACCGGCCACGCCTCGGCCCGCTCGCCGAAGTGCCGGCGGAAGATCTCCCGGGTCGCCTCGGTGTAGACGTCGTCGCCGTAGGAGATCTGGTGACCGCCGTTCGCGAGGGCGACGGCCTCCAGGATCTCGGGATGCACGCCCGCGTAGTTGTCGCTCGCGAACGTCTTGATCTCGGGATCGTGCCGCCGAACGGCATCCGTGGTCACGAAAGCTCCCCCTGTCCTTGCACGATGCACGATGTCGCTGTCCGGGTCACCGGCCGGGTCTCCGCCCGGCCGGTCGCCGGGCCGGTCTCCCGGCCCGTTCCCGTTCGCCGCTCAGACCGCCGTGAGGTCGATCCGCTGCCCGTTGACGTCCTCGGGGCGGCGCTCCCACAGGTCGGAGACGGCCTTCGCCAGGGTAGCGACGTCCGTGTACCCCTTGAACGGCCGCTCCGGGCTGGCCGCCCGCATGGCGTCGTTGACCAGGGCCATCACCACGAGGATCGCCGCCGCGGACGTGCTGCCCTTCAGGGCGTCGGCGAACGCGAGCGTCCACGCCTCCGCCGCCGCCTTGGCGGTCGCGTACGCCGCGTTGCCCTGGGTGGGCTTCTGCGCCGCCTTGGCCGAGACGATGACGAACCGGCCGTCGTCGCTCGCGCGCAGCAGCGGCTCGAAGGCGAGCGACACGTGCTGGAGCGTGCGGACCAGGAGGTCGTGCAGCAGGTTCCAGTCGTCGAGCGAGGTCTCGGCGAAGGTCTTCGACCCGCGCCATCCCCCGACGAGGTGGACGACGCCGTCCACCCGGCCGTGCTCGTCGCCGATCCGCTTCGCCAGGTCGCGTACGGCCCCCTCGTCGAGCAGGTCGACCGCGAGGCAGCCGTCGGCTCCGGTGCGGTCGACGCCGATCACGGTGTCGCCGAGCTCCTCGAACCGGCGGACGACGGCCTGGCCGGCGGGACCGGCCGCGCCGGCGACCAGGATCACTCTGCTCATCGTTCACTCACTCTCTCGCGGACGGGCGGGCGGCTCGTACGGGTGGACAGGGTCACGCCCTGATCCCCCTGGTGGACTCGACGACATCGGCGAGCTTACGGCGCAGCGCCTCGTAGAACATGCTCAGGGGGAACTCGTCCGGCAGCACGGCGTCCACGACGGCCTTGGGGAAGCCCTCGACCGGCAGCGCGTCCACGCCCTTGTGCCACACGGAGGCCGGGTGCGGCTCGACGTAGCCGGCCACGAGCTGGTGCGCGGCCAGCCAGTGGGCGAGCTTGGCCCGGTCGATGCCGTCGCGGTAGAGCTTCTCGACCTCGCCGCGCAGGTCGGCGACGCCTCCGGCGACCCGGTCCCAGTCGACGGTGAGCCGGTTGTCGGTCCAGCGCACGATGTCGTTCCTGTGCAGGTACGCGAAGAGGAGCTGGCCGCCGAGCCCGTCGTAGTTGCGCACCCGGTCGCCGGTGATCGGGAAGCGGAACAGCCGGTCGAACAGGATCGCGTACTGGACGTACTTGGCCTGCGGGACGCCGGCCTCCTCCAGCTTGACCGCCTCGCCGAACGCGGTCAGGTCGCAGCGCAGCTCCTCCAGGGAGTACAGCCAGTACGGCATCCGCTGCTTGATCATGAAGGGGTCGAACGGCAGGTCGCCGTGGCTGTGCGTCCGGTCGTGGATCAGGTCCCACATCACGAACGTGTCCTGGGCGAGTCGCTGCGAGGCGATCAGCCGGGCCGCGTCCGGCGGCAGGGCCAGCTTCAGCGTCGCGGCCGCGGCGCCGCTGACGACGCGGAACCGGGCGGCCTCGCGGTCGCAGAAGATGCCGCCCCAGGTGAACGCGGGCGGGGTGCGCCGCACGGCGACGGTCTCGGGGAACAGCACCGCGGAGTTGGTGTCGTAGCCCGAGGTGAAGTCGACGAACGCGATCGGGACGAACATCGGGTTGTCGTAGCCGCCGCGCTCCAGCTCGGCCAGCCAGTCCGGCCAGACGGTGCGGATCCAGACGGCCTCGATGTTGCGGTTCAGGTTGCCGTTCTGGGTGTACATCGGGAACACGACGAGGTGCTCCAGCCCGTCCACGCGCTGCGTGTCGGGGTGGAACGCGTCGAGCGAGTCGAGGAAGTCGGGCACGCCGAGCCCCTCGGCCACCCACTTGCCGAAGTCGGCGACGACCGCGTCCAGGTATTCGCGGTCGTGCGGGAAGCGCGGCGCGAGCCGTACGACGTGGTCCACGATGTCGCCGACGAGCGCGACGGCGCGGTCGCGGTCGCCGGTCACGGAGCCGTCCTTGGCCTGGAGGCCGCGCAGCTCCTCGACGGCGGTCTTGAGCCCGGCGAACGCCCGGACGTACTCCTCCTCGCCGTCCCGGCCCGCCGCCCGCTCCTCGGCGGTGTCGGCGGGGTCGCGGGCCACCCAGGTGACGAGGTTCCCCCAGAGGCGCTCGTGGTCGAAGTCGCCGATCGAGTCGTCGCCGAAGAGGTCGGAGTCGGCCAGCACGACCACCCGGCCCCGGCCGTGCCGTACGGCGAGGGCGAGGGGGCGGCGGGCGGGGTCGGCGGTGCCGGAGGTCTCGAACAGCACG
The DNA here is from genome assembly GCF_001570405.1 of Microtetraspora niveoalba. Taxonomy (GTDB): domain Bacteria; phylum Actinomycetota; class Actinomycetes; order Streptosporangiales; family Streptosporangiaceae; genus Microtetraspora; species Microtetraspora niveoalba. The sequence goes on from NZ_BBYM01000037.1 coordinate 74,774, forward strand.
GTCGCGCCGTCGGGCGCGACGAGCGTGCCGGAGCGGTAGAAGCAGGCCCGCCGGACGCCGGCGAGCAGGTCCTGGGCGGTCTGCGCGACCGCGCCGCCGTCGCCGGCGGCGGGGGGCACGGAGGTGGCCAGCGGGGTGCCGAGGACCCACGTCGCGACCTTGTTGTGGCAGTGGGCCGGGTCCTGGACGGTGACGTGCTCGACGCCGACGCCGAAGCGGCCCAGCAGCTCCGCGAGGTTGCTCCCGTACTTCTCCTGCTCGCACTCGGCCAGCACGATCAGGCCGCCGCCGTCCGCGACGTACGCCTCGATCGCGTCCAGCTCCTCGACGGGGAGGACGGGGCTGCCCAGTCCGGTGGTGCGTTCCCACAGCTCGCCCGACGGGTGCGCGACGACGAAGACGTCGTGGGCGCTCAGCAGGGACGGCGTGATCGGCCCCTCGGTGTGCGCGGCGACGGTGTGCCCCAGTTCCCGGAGGACCGCCGCGGCCCTGGCGTAGCTGTTGTCGTCGGGGTGCGCCGGGTTCATGGCCTCCGCGACCTCGCGCCGGATGGTCCATGCCTCGCTGTGTGCCTCGTCGAACAGGATCGAGGGGAACGTCGTCATGAAATATCTCCCGATTCAGGACCTATCTGCCGAAAAATATACACATAGTGGCACCTGTGACCACAAGTCCCCCCAGCGGTGGACGGGGAATCAGCCCGGCGGCGGACGTGCGCCCGCGCGACCGCCGCCTAGCGTCCCCGGCGATCGGAAAACGATCGGAAGGCACCCACCGTGAGGGAAGTCCCATGCTCAAGAACTCGACCAGGTTCAGGCGCGTCGCCACCGGCGCGCTGCTGATCGTCGCCCCGCTGCTGCAGTGCGTCGCCGTGATCGTCGACCCGGGTACGTGGGGCGACGACCGGGAGGCGGTCAGCTACGGCGACAACCCGGCCCTCGCCCAGCTCGAGTCCGCGCTCTACCACTGGAGCTGGCTGCTGATGGCCGTCATGGCCTTCGGCCTGCTGCACTTCACGCGGCGCCGCGCCGTCGTGTTCGGCCACATCGCCGGCGTCGTGGCCGTCGTCGGCTACATCAACGCCTCGTCCCTGCTGATGACCGACCCGGTGGAGTGGTGGCTCGGCCGGCACTACCCGCCGGAGGAGGCCCAGCGCATCCTGAACGAGATGATGGACCTGCCCCATCAGACGTTCGCGTTCGTGCTCCCCGGGATGCTGGGGTGGGTCTCGCTGCCCGTGCTGCTGCTCGCCGTGTGGCGCGCCGGGGCGGTCCACTGGTGGGTGCCGCTCACGGTCGCGATCGGCTACCTGGGGTCGTTCCCCGTGCCGTACGGCCCGCTCACGATCCTCTTCTGGGGGCTGCCCGTCGTCGCCCTCGCCGCGTTCGGCCTGAAGGTGCTGCGGATGGGCGACGACGCGTGGGCCGCCTACTACCCCGCCGCACCCGGCGTCACCACGCCCGACTCGTACGCGAAGACGACCGCCTGAGCGCGGTCGCGGAGGTTCAGCTTCATGAGCACCCGTGCGACGTGCGTCTTGACCGTGGCCTCGCCGACGAACAGCTCCCCGGCGATCTCGGCGTTGGTGAGGCCGCGGGCGAGCATCCGGAGCACCTCCAGCTCGCGCGGCGTCAGCTCGGAGAGCCGCGGCGGGCGGACCGGCTCCTGCCGTCCCGCGAAGGACGCGATCACGCGCGTGGTGACGGCCGGGTCGAGCAGCCCGTCGCCGCCGGCCACCACCTTGATGGCCTCGACGAGCTGCTCCGGCGGCGACACCTTCAGCAGGAACCCGCTCGTGCCGGCGCGGAGCGCGGCGTACAGGTTCTCGTCGGTGTCGAAGGTCGTCAGCATGATGATCTTCGGCGGGTGGGGGGTGTCGAGGAGCTGCCTGGCCGCGGTCAGGCCGTCCATGCGGGGCATCGAGATGTCCATGAGGAGGACGTCGGGACGGCAGCGGCGGGCCACGGCGACGGCCTCGACGCCGTCGGCGGCCTCGCCCACGACCTCCATGCCGGGCTCGCTCTCGACGACCATGCGCAGCCCCGCGCGGACCATCGCCTGGTCGTCGGCGACGACGACGCGGATCGGGGACGCGTCGCTCATCACGCGCGCTCGCTCATGGTGACCCCCTGGGAGATGGGAAGCCTGGCGTGGACCCGGAACCCGCCCTCGGCCAGCGGCCCGGACTCGATCGAGCCGCCGAACAGCTCGGCCCGCTCGCGCATGCCGATGAGGCCGTTGCCGGTGGACAACCCGGTCCCGGTCCCGGCCGCGGCCCGGCCGGCCGTGCCATTATCGACGATCTGGAGCTCCACGACGTCGTCGCGGTAGCCGATCGTGATCCGCGCCTCGGCGTCGCCCGCGTACTTCACCGCGTTGGTCAGCGCCTCCTGCACGATCCGGTACGCGGACAGGTCGAGGCCGGGCGGGAGCCGTACCGGATCGCCCTCGACGGCGAGGCGGACCCGCGGGCCGGACGCCCCGACCGTGGTGATGAGGTTCTCCACCATGTCCAGTCCCGGCTGGGGCAGCGCCTCGTCCTGCGGCATCCGCAGCGCGCCGAGCATGATGCGCAGCTCCTCCACCGCCTCCCTGCCGGTCTGCTCGATGCCGGAGAGGATCGTGTTGTCGCCGCCCATGCTGCGGCGCAGCACCCCGGCCTGCATGACCATCATGCTCACGCTGTGGGCGACGACGTCGTGCAGCTCCCTCGCGATGCGGGTGCGCTCGGCGGCGACCGCCTCGGCGGCCCGGCGCTCGCGTTCCAGCTCCAGGCGGGCCGCCCGCTCGGCCATCCGCTGCGCCCGCACCTGGTAGCCGCGCATGGCGAGCCCGGTCAGGTACGCCGCGCCGAAGAGGACCGTGAGGAAGATGACCTCCTCCAGCGGCAGCGGCCGGTGGTCCACCGCGCCCGAGTCGAAGATGAGGATGCCCGTGACCGCCCAGGAAACGCCCGGCTTCAGCGGCAGGTTCGCGCCGAGCGTGTGGAAGACGATGAGCAGCGAGGCGAGCTGCCAGACGGGGCAGCCCTCGTTCCCCTGCCGGTGCCAGGCGTACTGCGCGAGCAGCATCAGGATGAAGACCGCGACGGGGAACCTGCGGCGGTGGGCGACCAGCAGGCCGGTGACGACGGCCTGGCCCAGCCACCAGAACTGCGGATTCTGCGCCGCCCCGTAGGACTCCGCGACCGTCAGCGCCTCGACCGTGCCGAGGACGATCACCGCGGTGCCCATCAGGACGTCGACGAGGGGAAGCGAACGGAAATGCCGGATCAGGGAGGGCATAACGCGCACATTAATATGCGGCTCCTGCGAGGGACACCGCCTCCACCCGGGCCTCAATCGGATGCCAAGCGGATTACAAGTGAACGGCCGACGGGTCGCCGGTATCAACTGGATGTCGGTCACTGTGCGGGCCCTTGAACATCACTCTCCGCGCTGGGACTCTTGGACTGTTCCCACCGGGTAATAGGAGGCGGAGATGCCCTCCCTGCACTCCCTCGTTGCGGGGCTGGGCGCCCTCGGCATGCTCGCGCTGCCGCTCCACCCGCACCCGAGCGGCTCCACCGACCGGGTCACCCCCGGCGCGGTCCGGGTCGAGTCCGCCTCCCATGTCTCGATCACCCTGCTCGACGACCGCAGCGTCATCAAGCAGATCGTCCGCGAGTACGACACCGACCTGGCCGAGGGCAGCGGGTTCACCGTGACGCCCGACGGGGTGGTCGTCACCGCGACCGGCGTGGTGCAGGCGAGCCGCGACCCGCGGGTCTACGCCGCCAACCGGGTCTTCTCCGAGTACTTCAAGGTCAAGATCCCGGCGGACTTCTCCCGGCACACGCTCGACGACGCCGACCTGAACCGGCGATTACAGGCCTGCTATCCCCCGCAGGGGCCGAACTCGACGTGCATCGCGACGGTCACCACGAACGTCACCGTCTTCCCCTATCTCGACCCGCCGCTGCCGGCCGGGCTGCCCGCCCAGATCCTCACCACCGGCGCCTCCCCCGCCGCCCCCGCCGTGCTCAAGGTCACCAAGGGCGGCGAGAAGCAGAACCTCCCCACCGTCCCCATGGCCGTCTCGCTCGGCCAGTCCGTCGTCGCCCTCGACGTGATCTCGTTCGCCGGCCGTCCGTCCGCGAAGCAGCCCGCGAAGGCCGAGACCGCGCACCTGGACCCGCCCGGCACCCGCACCTTCAAGCAGGAGGACCGGGACAAGCTCGCCAAGCTGCTCAAGGACGGCGCGGCCGGCGGCGCGCTCATCGACGACGAGAAGAGCGAGGTCGTGGGGCTGCTGGCCGGCGACTCCGGCACCCCGCTGACGATCACGCCGGTGGACGAGATCCGCACCTCGCTGGTCGCCGCCGGCGTGACCCCGCGCCGCGGCCCCGTAGACGTCGTGTACGAGAGCGCGCTCGCGTCCTATCACAACAAGCTCTACGCCGGAGCGGTCCCGGTGCTGCTCCAGGTGCTCAACCTGCGGCCGGACCACGCGGTCGCGCTCGACCACCTCAAGGTGTCCAGGGACAAGGCGGGGACGGCCGAGGACACCGGCGCCCGCACCGGCCCGTCGCCCGCGCCCCCGGCGAAGGAGTCGTCCGCGATCTCGCCGCTGCTCTGGCTCGGCGGCGGCGCCCTCGTCCTGGTCGTGGTGGCGGCGGGAGCCGTACCGGCCGTGCTGCGCCGGAAACGGCGCTCCGGCGCGGGCCGGGCGGCGGATCCGCACCCCGTCCGGAACTCCGGGGACGCGCGCGATCCGGCGCACGGGGGCGCGATGCTCTCGGCGGGCGCGGGGCCGGGCGAGCCGCCGGTCGCCTCCTGGCCGCCGTCGGCGACCCAGGTCTTCGACGCGCCGCCGTTCGAGACCCCACAGTTCGACGCGCCGTTCGGGACGCCGTTCGAGGCGCCCTCGTTCGACGTGCCCGCGCCCGGCACCCCGGTCTCCTCTGCGCCGGTCTCCCCTGGGCCGGTCTCCCCTGGGCCGGACGCGCCGGGTGGCGAGGCGGCCGTTCCCGGAACGGTCCCGCCGTTCGAGGCGCGGCCCGCGGCCGACCCCTCGCCTCCGCACGGACAGGCGCAGCTCAAGTTCTGCACCCAGTGCGGGATGCGCCTCGGGCAGGGCCACCGGTTCTGCGGCTTCTGCGGCCACCCGGCGGACCCGCGATGACCGAGGGACCGCCGACTCCGGCCGGGCTGGTCGGCCGCACGCTGGGTGACTACACGATCGAGGCCGTCGTCGGCCGCGGCGGCATGGCCACCGTCTACCGCGCGCGGGACCGGCGGCTCGGCCGCGCCGTCGCGCTGAAGATCCTCGCCCCGCAGCTCACCCACGACCACAGGTTCCGCGAGCGGTTCGTACGGGAGTCCCGGCTGGTCGCGAGCATCGACCACCCGAACATCATCCCGATCTACGAGGCGGGCGAGCGGGACGAGCTGCTGTTCATCGCCATGCGGTACGTCGAGGGCAGCGACATGCGCCGGCTCGTGCGGTCGGCCGGGCCGCTGCCCGTGGCGCGGGCGAACCGGCTGTTCGCGCAGATCGCCTCCGCGCTGGACGCCGCGCACGCCGCCGGGCTGGTCCACCGCGACGTGAAGCCGGCCAACATCCTGGTGGCGGACGACGACCACGTCTATCTGACCGACTTCGGCCTCACCAAGAGCTCGTCCGCCGAGGCGGGGCTGACCAGTCACGGCCATTTCATGGGCACGCCGCGCTACGTCGCCCCCGAGCAGATCCGCGGCCTGCCGGTGGACGGGCGCAGCGACCTGTACGCCTTCGCCTGCGTGGTGTACGAGGCGCTCACCGGGCTGCCGCCGTTCCAGCGGGACACCGAGCTGGCCCTGCTGTACGCGCACGTCTCGCACGAGCCGCCGCCGCTCACGCCGTACCGGCCGGACCTGCCGCACGGGGTCAACCGGGTGACCGCGCGGGCGCTGGCGAAGTCGCCCGACGACCGTTATCCGACCTGCCACGCGTTCGTCGCCGCGCTGCGCGACGCGATCAGCGGCGTGGACGACGCGTCCGGCGGCGCTCCCGTCCCCGGAGGCGGCGGGAGCGCCGGCGTCCGCGGGGGCGCTCCGGGCGCGGCCGGGCAGGCGGGCGGCGGCTCGCACCCGCCCGCGACGCCGTCGAC
>NZ_BBYM01000038.1 GCF_001570405.1 Microtetraspora niveoalba
GTGCGCGCCGTCCCCGCCTCGCGCCGCCGCCCGCCTCGCGCCGCCGCCCGAGCGGTGCCCGCCGTGCGCCGTCCGTGACCGGTGCCGCCCTTGTTCTGCGCGCCCTCTGATGGGTTGCGTTATTGCGGATAAACCATGACAAATCCCCGCGATCTCTGCATGTCACTCAACAGTTCACAAAACTGCCAGCTTGTTGACCTTGATCTGAACTAGTTGATCATGTGATACTGCGCGAAAGGTGTCAGTGATGCCTGGGGGAATCACATTGCGGCACGCGGTACGAGGGGCCAGAGAAGGCGGAGGTGCTTAGAGGGGCGCGGGATGTCCCGTGGCCTGTTCGAGTATCGACCCACGTCAAGCGCAATGATCGCGTGTTTCGCGGTACCCGCGGGCGTCTGAGCCGTTCCCGCCGACCGGCAGGCGACCGTGAACGTTGCGCGCACCGCTTATGAATTCCTGCCGGGAGAGAGCTGAAATGTCAACCAGTGTGGCCGAGGTGGCCCGCGAGCCGAGGATGCTTCCCTTCTACCGCTCGCTGACACGTCACGCGCGCAGCCCCATCCTGGCCTTCGAGGAGGCCGGGCAAGCGGCCAACGGTGAGCTCGTCCGCCTCAACATGGGGCCGTTCAAGCCGTATCTGGTGACGCATCCCGAGCACGTCCAGCACATCCTGCGCCTCAACTGGTCGAACTACGTGCGCGAGGGCATGTTCTGGGACCCGCTGAAGCCGCTGATCGGCGACAGCATCCTCTCGGACGGAGAGGGCTGGCAGGAGAGCCGCAAGATCCTTCAGCCGCTGTTCACCGCCAAGTACGTGGACTCGCTCGCGGAGCGCATGGCCGAGATCCTCACGGAGCAGATCGAGGAGACGATCCGGCCCGGAGAGCGCTTCAACGTCGTCACCGCGATCTCCCAGATCGTGCACCCGACGATCGTCCGGCTCTTCTTCGGTGACAAGATCTCTCGCGAGGACATCGCCCAGCTCGTCCCCGCGTACGACACGGCCGTGACGTCGAAGGCGATCCGGCTGGTCCTGCCGTTCGTCCCGGGCAAGTTCCCGCTGCCCGGGGACAAGGCGTTCGAGCGCTCGGTCAAGACGATCAACGACGTCGCGTACGCGCGCATCAAGGAGATCCGCAGCCAGCCCAACGAGGACCGGGACGTCGTCTCGTTCGTCTGCCGGGCGCGAAACGACGAGATCGGGGACGTCGGCGCGAAGAAGATCCGCGACGACATCGTCTCCATGCACGGCGCCTCCACGGAGACCTCGGCGACCGCGCTCACCTGGGTGTGGGTCGCGCTGGACGCCCACCCCGAGGTCGCGGCGCGCGTCTACGAGGAGGTCGACCGCGTGGTCGGGGGCGACCCGATCAGCCCGGCGCACCTGCCGGAGCTGCGCTACCTCCGGATGTTCCTCAACGAGCTGCTCCGCCTCTATCCGGCGGGCTGGCTCCTGCCGCGCATGGCGGTCAAGGACGACGTCATCGGCGGAACCGCCGTCAAGGCAGGCTCGACCGTGATGATCAGCTCCTACCTGACACACCGGCTGCCGGAGTTCTGGGATCGGCCGCTCGAGTTCGACCCCGAGCGGTTCGCACCCGAGAACGAGGAGCGGCGGAACCGCTACGCGTACTTCCCCTTCGGCGGCGGGCCGCACCAGTGCCTCGGGCAGCACCTGTTCATGATGGAGGCCCTGCTCCTCGTCGGGGGCATCCTGAGCAGGTTCCGTCCCGTCGTCCACACGTCGGTGCCGGTCACGCCACGGCTGGCCTCGTCGCTACGGCCGAACCAGAACTTCGAGATGTCTCTCGTACCGGTCGAGCGCGCCTGAACCATGCACGTGCACCACCCCGGTACGACCGGAAAGACCGGCACCTCCTTCGAACGATTCACCGCCGCCTCCGACATGGGGAGGATCGCCGCACTCGCCGCCGCGGCCGGCCGCGACCTCCGCAAATGCGCGGAGTCCTACGACGACCTGTTCGGTGGCAAGCCGTTCGACCCCGGCTTCTACGGCTCCCTGGCCCTCGTCGGCGCGTTCGGCTCCCCCTGGGCGACGGCGGACGAGCTGCGCATCGTCAACCGCGCAGCACTGTGGGTCTTCGCGGTCGACTGGCTGGTCGACGTGACGGCGAAGACCTCAGAGGACGTCGACACGATCGTCCGCGACTGCCTGGCCACGGCGGACGGCACTGTGGACGGCACGGCGGACGGCACGGCGGGGCCGGCCACCCCGCTCACCCGGTTCCTCGCGGACATCAGGGACGACCTCGCGTCCGTGCCCGCCTTCGCGGCCGCGCGGCCGGTCTGGCGCGCGCAGCTCGAACGGATGTTGACCGCCATGGCCCGCGAATGGCGCTGGAACGACGCCAGGGAGAACGCCGGCGGGACCGGGCGGGTCCTGCCGGATCTGGAGGAGTACCTGGCGAACGCCGACGGCACCGGGTCCTCCTTCGTCAACGTCTCGCACTGGATCTTCACCGGCGACCCGTGGACGGTGTCCCACCTCGACGAGGTGATGGCGATCAGCGCGGAGGTCCAGCGGTATCTCCGGCTGCTGAACGATCTGGCCACGTACCGCAGGGACGTCGGCTGGGGAGACGTGAACGTGCTGATGCTCGGCGTCGGCCGCGACGAGGTGTCGGAACGGATGGCAGAGCTCGCGGACCGTGCCGGAGAGCTGCTCGAACCGCTGCGGGACGTGTGCCCGCGAACGGTCGCCTACCTGGAATGCCAGGTCGGCTTCAACACGGGGTTCTACGGCGGCGCCGATTATTGGGGCGAGATGTGAGCATTGGCGACCTGGTTGTTCCGGAAAGCGCGGAGGCCGTCGTCGCCGCCGCGGACGAGCTGATCGCCGGGCTGATGGCCCGGCCGTGGGGGCAGGTCTCCCCCTCGGTGTACGAGACGGGGCGGCTGGTGACGCTGGCTCCCTGGCTCGCGGGCCACGCCGAGCGTGTCGACTTCCTCGTCCGCGGCCAGAACGCGGACGGCACGTGGGGCGCGCCCGAGGGGTACGGCCTCGTCCCCACCCTCAGCGCCACCGAGGCGCTGCTGTCCGCGCTGCTGCGGGGCGACGTGGACTCCCGTCCGGAGGCGGCGGCCGAGGTGGCGGGCGCCGCGGACCGCGGGCTGCGGGCGCTCGCGGGCGCGCTCGGCGGCGCGCCGTCGGCGTCCGGCACGCCGGTGGACGTGTCCTCCCTCCCCGACATGCCGGCGCTGGACGTGATCGTCCCCGCGCTGGTCGCGGCGATCAACGAGCACCTCGACGCGCTCGACCGTGCTCCCGGGGGCGTCCCCGGAGCCGTGGTCGACTCCGCCGGCCTGCGGCTCGACCTGCCTCCCGGCATGGGCTCGAAGCGGCTCGCGGCGGTCCGCGCGCTGGTCGCCTCCGGCGCCGACCTGCCCGAGAAGCTGGTGCACGCCCTGGAGATCGCGGGCGAAGCGGCGAGCGGGGCCGCGGCGGTCCGGCCCGCGGCGATCGGGACCGTCGGCGCCTCACCGGCCGCCACCGCGGCCTGGCTGGGCGACCGCGGCCTGCTGGACACCACCGACCGCTCGCTGCGGCACCTGGAGGCGGTCGCGCGGCGGCACGGCGGGCCGGTTCCTGTGGGGCTCCCCATCACCGTGTTCGAACGCGGCTGGGTGCTGAGCTGGCTGGCCCGCGCCGGCATCCCCCTCGACGTGCCGCCGGAGATGACGGCGGACCTCAGGGCCGCGATCGGGCCGTCGGGCACGCCGGCCGGTCCCGGCCTGCCGCCGGACGCCGACACGACCTCGGTCGCGCTGTACGCGCTGGCGCTGCTCGGCGTGCCGAGCGAGCCGGCCGGGCTGCGGGCGTTCGAGCTGGACACGCACTTCTGCACCTGGCCGGGCGAGGACGGGTTCTCGGTCAGCGTCAACGCCCACGTCCTGGACGCCTTCGGCCAGTACGCGCTCGCGTGCCCGGACCGCGCGGCCCGCTGTCTGCCGTACGTGCGGAAGTTGTCGGCTCTGGTGCGCGACCACCAGCGGCCGGACGGGAGCTGGGACGACCGGTGGCACGCCTCGCCGTACTACGCGACGGCGGCGTGCGCGCTCGCGCTGGGCGACTTCGGCGGCGAGGAGGCGGCGGACGCGGTACGGCGGGCCGTGCGGTGGGTCCTGTCCACCCAGCGGGCGGACGGGTCCTGGGGCCGATGGGAGGGGACGGCGGAGGAGACCGCCTACGCCATGCAGATCCTGCTGCTCGCCCGCCCCCAGCGGGAGGCGGCGACCCACGGAGACGCACCCCCGGCGGCCCAGGGAGACGCGCCCCCGACAGCCCACGGGGAGTCGGCCCGAACGGCTCAGGCCGGGGCGGTCCAGGCGGCGGAGGTCACCGAGGCGGCGGCGCGCGGTTACGCCTACCTGCTGGAATCCGCCGGCCAGGCCGAGGACCCGCCGCTCTGGCACGACAAGGACCTCTACCTTCCGGCGGCCATCGTGCGGGCGGCCGTGCTGGCGGCGCTGCACCTCGCCCAGACTGACCCAGTTGTTATGGAGTGGTACGGACAGTTATGATCTTGTTCGCCCGGGTCAAAGGTGACAAATCCTGACCTATTCGGACATTAGGTCTGTAAATGTATTGTCACCTTGAGGGGATTTAATACCTTTTGCTAGGGTACCCCGGGTGCGGCGCGGCAATATGGCGTGCCCATGTCGTGGCAGAGCAGGTGACATTCCGGTTAATCACCGAGAAACATGCCGCGAGATTCTCCGATATTGCTGGACGGATATCAATGCGCTTCCGCAATTCGCGTGTAAAGACCAAGGTCACGGCCTTGCTCGTGTCGCTCACGGCGCTGTGGGCGTTCGCGGCCTGGGTGACGCTGCGGGAGGGCGTGAACCTGCTCGGTGCCACCACGATCGACAGCAGCGTGGCCGAGCCGAGCGAGCCGCTGCTGCTCGAACTGCAGCGCGAGCGCCGGATGTCCGTCGCCCGGCTCGGCGGCTCCGCGACGTACTCGCGCCAGGAGTTGCAGGAGCAGCGGGCCCGCACCGACAGGGCCAAGGCGGAGTTCCAGAGCTCGGCCGACAGCGGCAGCGTCAGGTTCGCCGCCGACGACGCGCTGCAGGAACGCATCCACGCCACCTTCGGCCAGCTCGACGGCCTGAAGGCCGCGCGCGCGGACGTCGACGCCGGACGCCTCAGCCGTGAGCAGGCCGAGGAGGTGTACAACGACGTCGCGGACTCCTTCGCCGAGATGTACGAGTCGGTCGCGTCACTCGACGACGAGGGCATCGCCAAGGACGGCCGGCTGCTCGGCACGATGAGCCGCGGCCGCGAGATGCTCGCCCGCCAGGACGCGCTGCTCGCCGGCGTCTTCGCGGTCGGACGGTTCACCGAGGCGGACCACGCCCGGTTCGCGACCCTCGTCGGCGCCCAGCGCTACATCCTCGACCACACCGCGACCGGCCTGCGCGACGAGGACCGCGCCGCGTACGAGGCGTGGACCAAGAGCCGCGCGGTCACCGCCATGCGCAACCTCGAAAACCAACTGCTCCAGGGCAGGCAGGTGGAGCGACCGCTCGCCGTCACCGACGCGCAGTGGCGCGCGGTGGCCGAACCCGCCCTCGCGAACCTCCAGAAGGTCGTCCTCGACGGCGGTGACCGGCTCGTCGAACGGGCGACGCCCATGGCGATCGGCGTCGTCCTGCGCCTGGTCCTCGCCGGCGTCCTCGGACTCTTCGCCGTCGTCGCGTCGATCATCCTGTCGATCACCACGGCCCGCGCCCTCGTCCAGCAACTGGAGAAGCTCCGCGACGCGGCGCTCGAACTCGCCCACGAGCGGCTGCCCAGCGTCGTCAACCGGCTCGGCCACGGCGAGAAGGTGGACGTCGCCGTCGAGGCGCCGCCCCTCCAGTTCGGCGGCGACGTCATCGGCCAGGTCGGCCAGGCGTTCAACGCCGTCCAGGAGACCGCGATCCGCACCGCGGTCGAGGAAGCGGAGCTGCGGCAGAGCATCCGCGACATCCTGCTCAGCCTGGCCCGCCGCACCCAGTCGCTCGTCCACCGGCAGCTCACCCTGCTCGACGTCATGGAGCGGCGCGAGAACGACGAGGCCGAGCTGCGCGACCTGTTCCGCGTCGACCACCTCGCCACCCGCATGCGGCGCAACGCGGAGAACCTGATCGTCCTCTCCGGCGCGTCCCCCGCCCGCGCCTGGCGCCGCGCCGTCCCCATGGTCGACGTGGTACGCGGCGCGCTCGCCGAGGTCGAGGACTACACCCGGGTCACCGTGCTCCCGATGGGCGACGTCGAGCTGACGGGACGCGCGGTCGGCGACGTCATCCACCTGCTCGCCGAGCTGGTCGAGAACGCCGTGTCGTTCTCCCCGCCGTACACGATGGTGCAGGTGAGCGGGCAGGTCGTGGCCAACGGGTACGCGATCGAGATCGAGGACCGCGGCCTCGGCATGAGCGAGGAGGACCTGGCCGCCGCCAACGAGCGGATCGCCGATCCTCCCGAATTCAACCTGTCCAGCACGGCCCGCCTCGGCCTCTACGTGGTCAGCAAGCTCGCCGAACGCCACAGCATCCGCGTGGTGCTCAAGAGCTCGCCGTACGGGGGGACGACCGCGATCGCCCTGCTTCCCCACGAGCTGATCGGCGACGGCATGAACCAGCAGACCCCGTCAGAGCCCACCGCCGCCGACCGGCCGGCCGGCGAGAACGCCTTCGGCGCGACACGCGACGACCAGGAGAACCCCTCGTTCCCCGTCTCGCGGATCGCGCTCGTGGGCGGACGCCAGCCGTCGGTCCAGGCGGTGCGCACGATCCCCGACCCCTCCGCCCCCTCCACCCAGGGACCGCCCGCCGGCACGCCGGGCCCGCACACCGGCCCTCTCACCGGACCTGTCACCGGGCCGCACACCGGCCCTCTCACCGGGCCCGCACACGATCCGCGACCGGAGCCGGAGCCGGAGCCGCTGCCGATGCGCCAGCCGCAGGGACCGCCTCCCGAGCCGGCCTTCACACCGTCCGGCCTGCCGTTCCGCGTGCCGCAGGCGAGCATCGCCCCGGCGCTGCGCGACGAGGCGCCGCCCACCGCGGCCGCCGTGGAGGAGGACGACGACGACCGTTCCCCCGAGGAGATCCGTAAGATCATGGGCTCGTTCCAGAGCGGCACGCGGAGAGGCAGGTCCGACGCGTCCAGGCTGGTCGGCGAGGACACCGGCCCCTTCGACGACCGGCCGTCGGCGTGACCCCCCGCCCGTCAGCCGATCACCCCGCGGTTAAGGAGATCTCCCGGTGACGCAGAAGTCCAGTGCTTCCGCCGACCTGGCCTGGTTGCTCGACGACCTGGTCGGTCGGGTGCGCGAAGCAGAGCACGGCATCGTCCTGTCCACGGACGGCCTGCTGATGGCGTCGTCCAAAGGACTGGGCGTCGACGACGCCGAACACCTGTCCGCCGTGGCCGCCGGGGTGCAGAGCCTCGCCCGCGGCGCCAGCGAACGGTTCGGCGGAGGCGCGATCCGCCAGACCATCATCGAGATGAAGTCGGCCTACCTCATCGTCGGCGTGGCCGGTCCCGGCGCCTGCCTGGCCGTGCTGTGCTCGCAGGACGCCGACGTCGGCCTCGTGGCGTACGAGATGGCAATGCTCGTCGCCCGGGTCGGACAGTACCTGACCTCTCCCGCGCGATCCGCCGAACCCCCAGCCAGGAGTGAAGTGCCGCGATGAACATGGAGCGAAGTCCCGGAGAGCACAACGAGGAGTGGCTGCTCGACGAGCCGATCGTGCGCCCGTACGTCATGACGCGCGGGCGCACGGACGCGAGGGGCAAGTTCGACCTCGTGACCATCGCGGTGACGATCCGCTCCACCACGGGAGCGGAGGTCGGCCTCGACCCCGAGCACCTCACCATCGCGAGGCTGTGCCGCAGGCCCCTGTCCGTGGCGGAGATCGCCGCCCACATGGACCTGCCCGCCGGGATCGTACGCGTGCTGCTCGGCGACCTGCTCGAAAAGGGCTTCGTCGCCGTACAGCAACCCCAATCGGAGACAGACGTGCTCGACGAGAGAACTTACAGGGCGGTGCTCGATGGCCTCCGGGCGCTCTGAGCAGCCCAAGCTGCCCAAGGCGATCAAGCTGTTGGTCGCGGGCGGCTTCGGAGTCGGAAAGACCACGATGGTGGGCGCCGTGTCGGAGATCCGGCCGCTGCGCACCGAGGAGACGCTCACCGACCGCAGCGTGGGCGTCGACGACCTGTCCGGAGTGGAGGCCAAGAGCACCACCACCGTGGCCATGGACTTCGGGCGCATCACCATCGGCGACGAGTACATGCTCTACCTGTTCGGCACGCCCGGCCAGGAGCGGTTCTGGTTCGTCTGGGACGAGCTCGCGCGCGGCGCGCTCGGCGCGGTGGTGCTCGCGGACACCCGCAGGCTCGCCGACTGCTTCCCCTCCGTGGACTACTTCGAGCGCAGGGGAACGCCGTTCGTCGTGGCGGTCAACTGCTTCGACGGCTCCCCGCGGTACGACCTGGACGAGGTGAAGCTCGCGCTCAACCTCGGCTCCGAGGTCCCGGTGCTGCTGTGCGACGCGCGAAGGCGCGAGTCGGGCAAGGAAGTGCTGATCAGGCTGATCGAGCACGCGTACAGCAGGCGCCCGGCGGCGGCCAAGGAGGTCTCGGCCCGCTGATCGCGCGGCGTCCGCGCCGCCCGCCGGGTCTCGGCCCGGCGGGGCGGGGCGCGCCGGGTTTGTCCGAGCCGGGACCGGGCACGGCAGCCTGAGAGCGCGCCCGCTCGCCGCCCACCCGGCACGGCAGGAGAGAGTCACGCGGCGACGCGGCAGCGCGGGAGCGGTCGTCGGACCGAGGCCGAGCCGCTGGGGGAGCATGAGCCGCCTGCGCGACATCCGCTGGAGCGACAGCCTGAGCTACGTCATCCCGCTGCTCGCGGTCGTGACGCTCGGGCTCACCTGGGGGCGCCTGCTGCCGCCCGTCGTGGTGGTCGTCGTCGCGTTGCTGCTGGCCGGGGCGGTGCTGTCCGCCGTCCACCACGCGGAGGTCGTCGCCCACCGGGTGGGCGAGCCGTTCGGGTCGCTCGTCCTCGCGGTGGCGGTGACCGTCATCGAGGTGGCGCTGATCGTCAGCATGATGTTGTCCGCGAAAGGCGGGGCGTCGTCGCTCGCCCGCGACACCGTCTTCGCCGCCGTCATGATCACCTGCAACGGCATCGTCGGGCTCTCGCTGCTCTTCGCCACGCGGCGGCGGCGTGTCGCCGTGTTCAACGCCGGGGGCACCGGGAGCGCGCTCGCGTCCGTGGCGACCCTCGCCACGATGTGCCTGGTGCTGCCCACCTTCACCCCCACCACACCGGGACCCGCCTTCTCGCCGCCCCAGTTGTGGTTCGCCGCCGTCGCCTCGCTCGCGCTGTACGTGTTGTTCGTGGTCACCCAGACGATCCGGCACCGGCAGGCGTTCCTGCCGGTCACCGAGGCGGGCGAGGTCATCGACGCCGACGAGCACGAGCCGCCCTCGATGCGGCTGACGTCGGGCAGCCTCGTCCTGCTGCTGGTGGCGCTGGTCGCCGTCGTCGGCCTGGCCAAGGTGGAGTCGCCCGCGATCGAGGCGGCGGTGAGCGCGGCGGGGCTGCCGCAGTCGGTGGTGGGCGTCGTGATCGCGCTGCTGGTCCTGCTGCCGGAGACCATCGCCGCCGTACGGGCCGCCCAGCGGGGCCGGGTGCAGATCAGCCTCAATCTGGGGTTCGGCTCGGCCATGGCCAGCATCGGGCTGACCATCCCGACCATCGCCGTCGCCTCGACGTGGCTGGGCGGCAGGCTGCTGCTCGGACTCGGCTCGATGCAGATCGTGCTGCTGGCCCTCACGGTCGTCGTGGCCACCCTCACGGTCGTCCCCGGGCGGGCGACCCTGCTCCAGGCCGGTCTTCACCTGGTGCTGTTCGCCGCGTTCCTCTTCCTCGCGGTCAGCCCATGACACACACGCGGCACCGGCGCCGTCAGGGCCCGGCGGCCGCCGCCGGCCCGTACGGGGGCCGGCGGCGGTCAGCCGCGGAGAGGGGGCCTCAGAGGGAGCGGCCCTCGGCGGAGTGGAGGCGGCGGCGGTGGTCGGCGAACACCTCGTCGTTCGACGACACCGTGGCGCCCGGGACCGTCGGCGAGACGAAGGTCGGCACCACGACGCCCCTGCCGGCCAGGACGGCCGCGGTCCGGGTCACGATCTCGTGGCTGACCACGCAGGCCACCACCGTGGACGCGCCGCCGACCGGCCGGTCCCAGCCGTCCACCTCGACGATCGCGTCCTGCACGGGGACACCGGTGTCCACGGTGATGTCGCAGATCTCGGCGATCCGCTGTCCCGAGGAGTGCTCGGCCGGGCGCTCCAGGTTGGCCACCGAGGTCACCGCGACCGTGAACAGGCCGCGCTTGGCCGCGTACATGGCCGCCTCGACCGGGGCGGCGTTACGCCCGCCGTGGGAGTACACCACCATGACGTCACCGGCCGCGAGCGGCTCGTGGTCCAGGTATTGCTGGACGTAGCCCTCGGTGCGCTCCAGCCAGAGCAACTCGCGGACGCCCCCGGGCCCGAGCACGTTGTGCCACATCAGCCGGGGGTCGGTCAGCGGGTGCAGGCCGGCGAAGCTGCCGTAACGCGGGAAGGCGTCCATGGTGGGGATCACGGAGTGGCCGCTGCCGTACAGGTGGATCAGGCCGTCGTTCTGGATGGCGTCGGCGCAGCGCTCGGCCACCGTGTTCAACGCCTCGTCCTGGGTCGAGACGAGCCGATCAAGGATGTCGATCATGATCCGGGTGTAGCTCACAGGCTTCCTTCCTGCGGGGCGCGTCACGGGATGCGCGCCGTCGACTCGTGGGGTGTTGACTCGTGGGGACGCGTCCCCACGGAGGTGGGTCACGGGTTGCGCAGCGCCAGCCGCACGCGGTACCGGTCACCGCGCATCACGCTGCGGACGTACTCGAAAGGGCCGTGGGCGTCGAAGGTGAGCCGTTCGACGTAGAACGCGTGGGCTCCGGGGGTGACGCCCAGGGTCGTCGCGTCCTCGTCCAGCACCCCGCCGACCGTGAACGTCTCGATCGCCTCGCGCGGCACCAGCCCGTACGTGTCCTTGAGGACCTGGTAGAGCGACCGGTCGGTGAAGTCCAGCTCGGCGATGCCGGGGAACCGTTCGAGGGGGAGCAGGGCCGTCTGCACGCCGACCGGGCGGGAGCCGTCGGTCCTGAGCCGCCGCAGGCGGAGCACCGGCGCGTCCGGAGGCAACGCCATCTCGGGCGGCAGCGCGGCCTCCTCCGCCGTGACGACGTCCTGTTCGAGCACCCGCCCACCCGATGTGTGCCCGAGGTCGGCCAGCTCCGCGGTGAAGGACGTGACGCCCCTCGCCCCGGCGGTCAGGCTGGTGTCGCGGACGAAGGTGCCCCGGCCCTGCTCGCGGACGAGCGCGCCGCGATCGACCAGCCGGGCGAGCGCCTGCCGGACCGTGACCCGGCTGACGCCGTACGCCTTGCCGAGCTCCTCCTCGGTGGGCAGCCGCCCTCCGGCCCGCCACTCGCCCTCGTCGATCCGCTGCTGCAGGTCTCGCTCGACCTGGAGGTAGAGCGGGACTCCCGAGGTGGGATCCAGCGCCTTCACGATCATTCTTTCTCCAATCGCGCGGTCAGGAGCGCGCCCACGACCCCGGCACGTGATCCGAGCTCCGCCGCGCGCACCGGGACCCCGGCCCCGTCAGGAGAGGCGAAGCGCGCGACGTGGCGGTCCAGGAGCGGGCCGAGGACGTCCATCGCGTCCGCGAGCCCGCCTCCGATGAGGATCACATCGGGGTCGATCACGCTGGCCAGCGCCGCGACGCCGCGGGCCAGCCGTACGGCGTAGCGGTCGAGTTCGGCGGCGGCCGCCTCGTCGCCGCCGCGCGCGGCGGCCACGAGGGCGGGTCCTCCCGGCAGCGCCGATCCCGACGCGGCCAGCTCGAACGGCCCGTGCCCCGCGGCCTCACCCGGCGCGGCCGGGGACCCGGGCGCGGAGTCGGGCGTGGGCAGCCAGCCCCACGATCCCGCGCTGCCGTGCGCCCCGGACCAGATCCGGCCGTCCACCATGAGCGCGCCGCCGATGCCCGTGCCGACGGCCAGCAGCACGGCGGACCTCGCCCCCTTGGCCGCGCCCTCGGCCGCCTCGGCCAGCAGCGTGAGATGGCCGTCCAGGCCGAGCCGCACGCTCGCGCCGAGCAGCCGCTCCAGGTCCTCACGCAGTGGGCGGCCCTCGATCCAGGGCAGCGCGGGGACGAAGAGGGGCCGGTCGCCGTCGGACGTGCCCGGAAGCCCCACCCCGACCCCGTCCGGCCGCCCGGCTTCCGCGCACAGGCCGGCGACCTGGTCGAGGAAGGCGTCGTACGAGCCCGCGACCGGGACGGAGACGACCTCCCCCCGGCGACCGGCGGTTTCGGTCAGGACGCGGACGGAGGTTCCGCCCACGTCGATGCCGACGAAGATCACCCCTTCACCCCCGTCCGCGCCACGCTGCGGACGAACACGCGCTGCGCGAGCAGGAACACCAGCATGGTCGGCACGCTCGCGATCAGCGCCCCCGCCATGACGACGTTCTGGTAGCGCACGCTCGTGCTGTACGACAGCAGCCGGCTCAGCGCGAGGACCACCGGGAACTTGTCGTCGGACTGCAGGATCGACAGTGGCCACAGGAAGTTGTTCCAGTAGAAGACGAACGCGAAGATCGCGAGACTCACGACCGCCGGGCGCAGCAACGGCGTGATGACCCGCCACAGGATCCGCGCCTCCGAGGCGCCGTCCATCCGGGCCGCGTCGATCAGCTCGTCGGGCACGTCCGCGATGAACTGCCGCATCAGGAAGATGCCGAACGCGTTGGCGAGCCACGGCAGCATCACGCCGAGGTAGGAGTCGGCCAGGCCCATCGTGGAGACCAGCCAGTAGAGCGGGACGAGGGTCACGATCGGCGGCAGGAACATCGTGGCGACGACCGCCCAGAACAGCACCTCGCGTCCCCTGAAGCGGTACTTCGCGAAGACGTAGCCCGCCATCACGCTGGTGACCAGGACCGACACGGTGGACACGCCGGCGATCAGCACGCTGTTGAGGAACGCGCCGCCGAACGGGATGACCTGGAACACCTCGCCGAACGCCCCGAACGTCGGGTCGGCGGGGAACCAGGTCGGAGGGATCTTCTGCAGCTCCTCCGGCCCCTTGAGCGCCGAGATGACCATCCAGTAGAGAGGGAACAGCGGCACCAGGATGACCAGCGTGAACGCCAGTCCGGTCGCCACCCGTGCGACACGCCTCATGACCGCCTCCTCATCGCGGCGAGAACGGCTCCGGCGACCGCGATCAGGACGAGGAGCAGGCTGAACGCCATCGCGCTCGCCTGTCCCGCCATGCCGTACTGGAAGGCGGAACGCTGGATGGCGAACGACAGCACCGTCGTGCTCTCCGCGGGCCCTCCCTGCGTGAGGATGTAGACCGGGTCGAAGACCTGGATCGCGTTGATGATCGCGATCAGCACGATGAACGTCGTCGTACGGCGCAGCAGGGGCAGCGTGACGCTCACGGTCTGCCGCCAGAAGCCGGCGCCGTCGATGCGGGCCGCCTCGTACAGGTCGAGGGGGATCTGGGTGAGCCCGGCGATGACGAGGATCGTGTAGTAGCCGATCATCTGCCACACGTGGAAGACCACCAGCGAGACCAGCGCCGTGCCCGGGTCGCTGAGCCAGGCCGGCGCGTCCAGTCCGACGGCCGCGAACGCCTGGGCGATCGGCCCGTAGTCGGGCGCGTACAGCGCTCCCCAGACGATCGCGATGGCGATGGCGGGCACGACGTACGTCGAGAACAGCGCCGCCCGGGCCAGGCCCTTGCCCGCGCTCTTCGGGAAGTAGAGCAGCATCCCGAGCGCGAGGGCGAGGGGGATCGTGACCACCAGGACGAGCAGCACGTAGATCGCGGTGTTGCGGAGGGCGGTGAAGAACTCCTGGCCGGCCAGCAGGTCCCGGTAGTTGCCGAGCCCCCGCCACGACATCTCCGAGAGCGGCGTGTACATCGACCAGTCGTGCAGGCTGATCCAGAACGTCAGCGCGATCGGCACGGCGACGAACACGCCGATGACCGCCATGGCGGGCGACAGGAAGGCGATCGTCGCCGCCTTCCTGGACACCCCTCGGGCTCCCGCCCGCCGTCCGGACGCCGCCCGGACGGCGGGGGTGGAGCGGGTGCCGACCGTCATGCGCCGGCCTTGGTGAGGACGTCCGCGACCTCCTTCTGCGCCGCGGCCATCGCCTCCTGCGCGGTCTCCTTGCCGAAGACGACGTTCTCGACGTGCTTCTGCACGGCCTGGCTCATGGCCTCGCCGCCGAGCACGGAGGGGAACGGCTTCGCGTTCGGCAGCTCGGCCACGTACGCCGCGATGAACGGGTCGGACAGGTCGCCCTGGTGGGCGGTCAGGTCGCCGGTGCGGCTGGGCAGGATGCCCATCGACATGAGGATGTCGCCCATGGCGGAGGAGCCGTTCCTGCCGCTGTCCGGGCCGTTGAGGAAGGCGAGGAACTTCCACGCGGCGTCCTGCCTGGCCGCCGGAGCCTTGCCGTTCACGACGGTCAGCCACGAGTACGAGACCGGGGCGGAGGCGGTGCCGCCCGGGCCGACGGGGATCGGGGCCACGCCGACGTCGCCGTACTTCGCGCCCATGGCCTCCTTGAGCGCGCTCTGCCACCAGTTGGCCATGATGATCATGCCGGTCCTGCCGTTGACGAAGTTGTCGAGGTAGGGGCCGGTGGTGTTCGCGTTCGCGCTGCTCATGGACGACTGGGTCGAGCCCTCCTTGACGAGCCGGGCGTACAGCTCGGCCGCCGCGACGACCTTCGGGTCGTCCAGCTTGGGGGTGCTCCCGTCGAGGAGCGCGCCGCCGTTCGAGCCGACGAGCGACAACCAGGGGTGGACGACGCCGGCGGGCCAGCTCGTGATGACGCCGAAGCCCTGCTGGGTGACCTTGCCGCCGTCGCGCCTGGTCAGCTTGGCGGCGGTGGCGACCAGCTCGTCCCAGGTCTTCGGCGGCGCCGCGACGCCCGCCTCGGCGAAGAGCTTCTTGTTGTAGTTGAGCGCGTACAGATCGACCTCGTTGGGATAGCCGCGGGCCGCGCCCTGCTTGGTGACGCCCTCCGCGAGGTTGGCCGGCCAGTTGGCCTTGAGATCGGCGGCGGCCGCCGCCGGGGCGGGCGCGGCGAGGCCGTCCCTGACCAGCTCGGGCAGCCAGAGGTCGTAGATCCCGGCGATGGTCGGGCCGCCCGGGCTCGCGCCCTGCGTTCGGAGCGTGCTGAGCAGGTTGGCGAACGGGACGGCCCTGACCTCGACGGTGACGCCGGGGTTCTTCTTCTCGAACGCGGAGGCGGCCGCCTTGAGGGCGGTCACCTGTTCGGGGCCCCAGTGGGTGAGGAACGAGATCGTCTGCTTGCCGCCGTCTTTCCCGGCGTCGCCCGAGCCGCCACATGCGGTGAGCGTGAGCGCCAACGCGGCGCCGAGGGAGATCACTCCGGTGATCCTCAAGGGGGTTGCCTCCTCCCCGCTGCACGGCGCCGCTCTCGGACGGCGTCGTTACATCGTTAGGTTGTTATAACGAATTTCCCGATATATGGGAACCCCCTGGTGTTCCACGGGAGCGGCCCGCGCCGCCGGGTCGGCGCGGGCCGCGAAGGTGAGGAGGAGTGGCGGTGGACGGTCAGGCGACGGGCTCCGGCTCGTCGACCTCGTCGATCGTGCGCCGGGGGCCGGTGAACCACCTGCGCGCCGAGAGGGTCCACCACAGGGCGATGCCCAGCAGTACGGCGCCCACCGCGATGGGGGCGTAGTTCACGGACGTCCAGGTGAAGTCCTCGTTGCCCGGCACCCCGGCGGGCGCGATCGGCAGGATGAAGTACACCGAGATCACCGCGATCTCGATGACGGAGATCCAGCCGAGCACCTTGTACTTGCGGCCGAGCGTCCAGGGGCCGGCCTGGAATCCGTTCCCGGCGCGCAGGCGGAGCCAGATCGGGATGAGAAAGGCCAGGTAGAGGCCGATCACCGCGATCGACACCACGGCCAGGAAGGCGACCGGCGTGGTCGTCCCCTCCGGGGCGTACAGGGCGGGCAGGGTGATCAGCAGCGCGACCGCGCAACCGCCGATGATCGCGTTGACCGGCGTCCGGTTGCGGTCCACCCGCGACCATAGCCGCCAGCCGGGGACCGCGCCGTCACGGGAGAACGCGTACGTCATGCGTGACATGGAGGTCACGCAGCTCATCCCGCAGAAGAACTGCCCGATGGTGGAGATCCCGAAGATCACCGTGGCGAGGGTGGACGACAGGGACGAGGTGAAGATGGCGCCGACGAACCCGCCTTCCTCGTTGACGGCGTCCACGTCGGTGGCCGCGAACAGGAACGACAGCAGCAGGATCCAGCCGCCGATCGCCGAGTAGAAGATCGACTTCCACAGGCCCTGCGCGGCGGTCCTGGCCGCGCCGTGCGTCTCCTCCGACACGTGCGCGCAGGCGTCGAAGCCGGTGATCGTGTACTGCGTGAGCAGGAAGCCCAGCGGCAGGACGTAAAGCCAGAACGCGGGGCCGGAGTCGCCCGATCCGAACCCCGAGTTGTTGAACCGCTCGAACAGGAACCCGACGCTCTGGTGCTCCGACGGGCCGAAGATCAGGATGAGCACGACCGCGGCCGCGCCGAACACGTGCCACCACACCGAGACGTTCTGCAGGATCGAGATCAGCCGGTGGCTGAAGATGTTGATCAGCGCGTGCAGCACGAGCACGACGGCGAACAGCAGGAACGTCTGCCGCAGCGCGTCGCCGCGCGCCCAGGCGTCGCTGAACCGGCCGATGGTGATGTTGAGGAACGTGGCGCAGCCGTAGTCGACGCTGGCGGTCACCGCGATCAGGCCGATCAGGTTGAGCCAGCCGGTGAACCAGCCGTGAATCGGCCGGCCCAGCTTGGCCGCCCACCAGTAGATGCCGCCCGCCGTCGGGTACGCCGAGACCAGCTCGGCCATGCAGAATCCGATGATCAGGATGAACGCCGAGATCAGCGGCCAGCCCACGGAGATCGCGAGCGGCCCGCCGTTGTTCCACGCCTGGCTGAACGTCGTGAAGCAGCCGGCCAGGATCGAGATGATGGAGAACGAGATGGCGAAGTTGGAGAACCCGCTCCAGGTGCGCGAGAGCTCCTGCTTGTAGCCGAGTTCCGCGAGTCGTCGGGCGTCGTCGTCGAGGGCTTGCGCCACGTGGCCTCCTCTAACTGGTGGGGGGTGTCCGGCCGCCGATGAGGCGGCCGAATCGCGGGTCGCCGAGGTCGCGTACGGCCCGCGCGATCGTGCGGGCGGCCCAGCAGGGGTTTTCGGTCTCCGTCCGGGCGATGTGGTGGCGGAAAGCGCCCGTGATCGTCGTGTGCGTGACCGGCGGTCCGGCCCGTTTCCTGACGAGCCCCAGCGCGTCCCCGAGAAGACCAGGCATGGGCGGCTCCCTTTGGTCTACGTTCAGACCATTGATCCGATTCTGCGGGCCGGACGTTACGGAATCAAGGGACCTCTGTGACATGTGAGGTCGCGGCGAGGCGGCGACGACGAGGTTCCCGCACGCGGGCGAAGGGCGTCGGCGATGGTCGTCGGCTGAGGCACGGCCCGGCGCGGCGTGGCAAGGGGCGGCGTGGCGGAATTCCCGGCCTCGCGGGGGCGTCAAGCGCGTGGGCGCGCGGTCGTGTACGCGTACCTGCCGGGCGATGTCCTGGGGCGTGTGGGTCGGACGAGCGTTGGTGCGGGACGGCCGTGTCCCCGATCGGCGGCCGGGACACGGCGGTGCGCCATCGGGGACCGGGTCCGCCCGGTGAGAGCGGCCGAATCAGGTCACGGCGGGAGTTCGGCGCGGGTGGGCAGGCCCTGCCACGAGCTGGGGCCCGCCACCGCGAAGGCGGCGACGGAGATGCCCCGCTTGAGCCGGTCGGACGGGTGCAGGCCGTCGAGCAGCGCGCTCAGGTAGCCCGCCACGAACGCGCCGCCGACCTCGGTCGCGTCCACGGCCGTGACCGGGGCGGCCTGCGTGTCGTAGCGCAGCCCGTCCACGGTGGCGCTCGCCCCCTTGGACCCTCGGGTGACGACGAGTTCGGGAATCCTGCCGATCGCCGACTCGACGAGGCTCAGCTCGTCCTGGTTGGCGAAGAGCACGTCGGCGGACGCGGCCAGCTCGGTGAGCCCCTGTCGTGCTTCGTCCACGCTTTCCCAGAGGTACGGCCGGTGATCGACGTCCACGGAGATCGTGACACCCGCGTCCCTGGCCAGCTTCACCGCGTGGTGGACCGCGCTCCAGGCGAACCCGCTCAGCGCGAGCGTGATGCCGGTGACGTGCAGGATCCGCGCCGACTGTACGGCGTCGGCCGGCACGTCCCCGGTGGAGAGCCGCGACCCGGCCGACCCGGAGCGGTAGTAGACGGCGTGCATGGACCGCCCGATCCGGCGCTGCCGTACGACCAGGCCGGTGGACGCCGTCTCGTCGACGCGGACGGCCGAGACGTCCACGCCCTCGCCGCGCAGGGTCGTCAGGGCGCGGGCGCCCAACTCGTCGGAGCTGACCCTCCCCAGCCAGCCGACGGAATGGCCCAGCCGCGCCAGCCCGACGGCCACGGTCAGCTCCGGCCCCTCCAGGTCGAGCCGGGCGGTGCCGTCGTGCCGGAGCCGGTCGGCCGAGACGACGCCCAGAACCTCGCCGAGCGTGAACACCTCGGACCCGGCGGCCGGCAGTGAATTGCCGGAAGAAGCAGTCATATATGTCTTTCTCCGCGATCGATCGCGATCGATGCGGAAAAGCATGACAGAGGCTGCTCCGCGGCGGGAAGCAATACGACGATCAAGGACGCGTCCGCGTGTCCCCGTCGCGATCGGCTCCGATGGAGTTCCTCGAAGACGGCGGCGCACGGCGGGTCGTTCAGAGGTCTTGCTCGGCGTCTTCACACGGCCCGGGCGAGGGGCCGTGCGACGGAGGGGCGGCTCGCGGAGGTGTGGGACGGGCGACGTCATGGGACAGGGGCGCAGGCCGGCGGGCGCCCTGGGCTGGGCTCCTGTGGTAGCTTCGATCGAACAACATCTTTACTGAAGATGTATCTATACAAAAGAAGAGATGTGGAGCTCGGCACATGTCGACACCGGGGATGCGATCGGACGCGGGCACGGTCTACCGCCGCTATCTGAGCGCCGTCATGTTGCACGGCCACTCCAGCGCCAAAGCGTGCGACCTGGGGGCGACCGACCTGTACGCGCTGAACACCCTGGAACTGGCCGGCTCGATGACCCCGGGCGAACTCTCGGCCCGTACGGGGCTCACGACCGGACCCACCACCCGGTTGATCGACCGCCTCGAACAGGCCGGCTACGTACGCCGGGTCCCGTCGCGGGACGACCGCAGGAAGGTCATCGTCGAGCTGATCGGGAAGCCCGCGGGGCTGGACGAGGTCATGGCCTCGGCCCGGCACAAGGTCGGCGAGATCCTGCAGAGTTATTCCCCGGAGCAACGCGAAACGCTTTTCGACTACTTCGCTCGTGCGACGGCCGCGTACCAGGAGGCGGCCGACGAACTTCGCTCCCGCGAGCCCTCGTGACCCCCTGGGCGCCCGCGTACACGTCACCTGCGATTGCCGCCCTCACCGGAGAGCCCCTGTCGCGGCGTTCGACACGATAGCGAGCGCCGCCGGACCGATCGAACGGTCCGGCGGCGTAGTCGGTCGCAGCGGGGCCGGTGGATGCCGACCCGGCTCGTGCCTCAGATGTCGAGCAGGTCGCGGGCCGATTCCACGGTGACGGCGGCGCGGATCCAGGTGTCGAGACGGTCGAGGTCCGAGCAGTCCTTGATGACGGTACGGACATCGTCGGGGACGTCGAGTCCGCGTGCGGCGAGCACTGCGAAGATCGCCTCGCCCCTGCCCTCTGCGTTGCCCTTGGCGACGTTGTCGCGGGCCCAGTCGCTGAGGAATTCACGAGTTTCGGTCTGCATGAGATTCTCCAGGTGCTCCCAGATCTTGTGGGGCAGCGCCGCACGTACCATGTCAGCGTATAGGGCGCCGCGTTCGGGATCGAGCTTGTGTACCGCGGTGAGCAGGGCGTCCAGGATTTCCGGACCCTCCGGTGTCGTCGCGTGGGTGATCACCGAGAGGACGGCGAGTTCCGGATCCTCGGCGGCCTCCAGTGGGCTGAGGATCACGGGAACATCGGTCGGCCCGGCGACGAGCGGGCTGAGGACCAGACCGGGGTGGCCCAGTCCGATGGGTTGCCGGGACCAGTGGGCGGTTTTCGCGTCCGGGCAGATCACCAGCAGGATCGTCGGGCATTTCATGCGGCTGCGAAGGCTGATGAGGTACATCGGCCAGCTCCAGTGCTTGTCAGGATCCGGTGTCCTCTGCACCTCGACGACGACGGCCAGGACCGGCGCGGGTTTGGCGTCGACGCGTTCGCGGCTGAGCACGATCACCGAGTCGGCTCGCAGCTCGGCGGGAGTCACCGCGGTGAGGTCTCCCGTCTCGACCGTAGCGTGATCGTATTCGGGGAGCTGGACGTGAAGGCTTTCTGAGAGGAGTTCGGCGGCCAGTCGGGGGCGCTCGTAGAACAGGCGCACGATGGCTTCGTGTTCGGCTTTCGGCACAGGGCGACGGTAGGGAAGATCGCCTGACCGGAATGCTAATTCTTGATTCTCCGTAATTGAATAGTTGCAGTACGTGACTGATGTGTGGAGGTATCGGCGCATTGGTCTGGGGCTCCTGATCGAACGCCGTCGTGGCTCTCATCGGCCGGATAGGCGTCAACGGGTCGCAGGGACAAGACGGCGATAGGCCCCTGATGCCTCGTGAGGCCGCAGACGTCTCGATCAAGGGAGGCCGAAACCCGCCGCGAACCCGGATTAGGCCTGGCGATGGGCCGCGTCCTGCCGGGAGACGCTCATCCGCTGATGAGACCTGCCGGTCCTGTCGTGCGGCAGGCTCGGTAGCGCCCCGGGCTGACGGTCTGTGCTTTCGCCCGTGGTCCGGGACGGCGGGGCGTTGGTGGAATGCCTGTCAGTCACCGCCGAAGGCGTCGAGCGCGGCCTGGCAGAACGCCTTGAGGTCGTCCGGCTTGCGGCTGGTGACCAGCGTGTTCGGCCCGCCGGAGCAGACCTGGACCTCCTGGTCCACCCAGTTCGCCCCCGCGTTGCGCAGGTCGGTCTTTAGGCTCGGCCAGGAGGTGACCGTACGGTCACGGACCACGTCGGCCTCGACCAGCGTCCACGGCCCGTGGCAGATCGCGGCCACCGGCTTGCCCTCGTCGAAGAACGCCTTCGCGAACGCGACGGCCTTCGGCTCGGTACGCAGCATGTCGGGGTTGGCGACTCCGCCCGGCAGGACCAGCCCGTCGAACTCCGAGGCGGAGACCTGGTCGAGCGTCGCGTCGACCGGGAACGACTCGGCCTTGTCGAGGTGGTGGAAAGCCTGGATGGTGCCCGGATCCGTGGAGATCAGCCTGGGGGTGCCGCCCGCCTGCTGCACGGCCTTCCACGGCTCGGTCAGCTCGACCTGCTCGACGCCCTCCGGTGCCACGAGGAAGGCGATCGTCTTTCCCTGGATCATCTCAGCTCCCTTGGTTTGACCTGCGATTTCGTCGATACGCGACCGACCTGCCCAACGATCGGGGATCTATGCGAATAACGCGGGTAGAGGGGCGGCATGGCCCTGTTCGTCGGCACCTCCGGCTGGCAGTACGCGGACTGGCGCGACCGGCTCTACTCCGGCGTGCCGCAGCGGCTCTGGCTGGAAAGGTACGGAGAGGCGTTCGCCACGGTGGAGAACAACAACGCGTTCTATCGCCTGCCGTCGCGCGAGACCTTCGAGTCGTGGCGTGAGCGGACACCCGGCGACTTCGTCATGGCGGTCAAGGCCAGCCGTTTCCTCACGCACGTCAAGCGGTTGAAAGACCCGGAGGAGCCGGTCGAACGGCTGCTCGGGGTGGCGGAGGGCCTCGGCCCGAAGCTCGGCCCGCTGCTGTTGCAGCTCCCGCCCACGATGGCGGTGGACTGCGAGCGGCTCCGCCGCTGCCTGGCCCGCTTTCCGAAGAGCGTGCGGGTGACCGTCGAGTTCCGGCACACGTCCTGGTGGACCGAGCAGGTGCGCGACACGCTGTGCGAGTTCGACGCCGCGCTCTGCTGGGCCGACAGCCGGGGTCGCCCGAACAACCCGCTCTGGCGCACCGCGCCGTGGGCCTATCTCCGCCTGCACGAGGGCCTGGCCCGGCCGCGTCCCTCGTACGGCGACCGGTCGCTGCGTACGTGGCTGGACCGGCTCGGGGACGTGCCGGACGCGTACGTCTACTTCAACAACGATCCGGGCGGCGCGGCCGTGCGGAACGCGTTGAGGTTCGCCGACCTCGCCCGCGACGCCGGCCGCGACGTGAGCCGCACGGGTCTCCCAGCCGCTGCCGCGTAATTCCCGCACCGGCCCGCCCGCCGCTGCCGCGTGATCCCGCACCGGCCTGCTCGCCGTCGTGTGGTCCGGTACGGGGCTGCCCGGCGCGGCGGGAGCGCTTCAGTGCGAGACGGGGCGCGGGCCGGCGGTGTGCTCGACGGCCAGCCGGGTGAGCTCGACGCGGGAGCGGATGTCCAGCTTGCGGAAGATCTGCCGCAGGTGGAACGCCACCGTGTGGACGCTGATGAACATCTGCTCGGCGACCTGCCGGTTCGTCCACCCCTGGGCGACGAGCAGGGACACGGTGTGCTCGGTGTCGGTGAGGCTGTCCCACCCGGTGACCGGCCGGTCGGCGTAGCTCCAGTGGCGCCGCCGCACGCCCTCCTGCCGCAGCCTGCGGCGCAGCCGGGCGGCGTCCCGGGGCGCGGCCGCCTCCTCGTATCCGGCGAGCGCCCGGTTCAGGCTCTCGATCCCCGCGACCCGCTCTCCGGTACGGCACAGCAGCAGGCCGAGGTCCTCCGCCGCCGACGCGCGCGACCAGGGGTCGGCGGCCCGTTCGGCCGCCAGCGCGAGCGCGCGCGGATCGTGGTCGAGCAGTCCGCGGGCGTGCGCGGCCGCGGCGGACAGGGCCGCCGCCCGGCCGTCGCCCTCCTGCCCGGCGTCGCCGTCACCATGTCGGCCCCACTCGTCACCGGTCCGCCCGGCCCTGTCCCGACCCTCCTCGGTTCGATCGTCACCGGCGTGCCCGGCGTCGTCGTCACCAGGTCCGCCCGGCTCGTCACCGGCCTGCCCGGCACCGGCGGGGCCGTCGCCGGGCAGGCGGTCCAGGGCGGTCCTGACCAGCTCGGCGCGCTCGCGGTCGCCCGTGCGGAGCGCGAGCCGTACCAGCCAGGCGGCGCAGGCCGGCTCGACGGCGAGCACCCACGGGTGCCGCGCCAGCGCGGAGTAGACGTCCTCACGGACGAGATGGTCCATGGCGGGTCCCGCGCCCTCGCCCGCCTCGATCACGCGTCCGGCGGTCATGGCGCGGATCACGTCGTCGGCCGCCGGACGGGCCCGCACGGGCGGGCGGCGGCGGGAGCGGTCGGCCGGCGCGCCGGAGAGCGCCGCGCGCAGATCGCCGCGCCGAAGGGCGGCCGCGACCCGTACGGCCGAGGCGAGCGAGGCGTTCAGCCGGGTCACCGGGACACGGCCGGGCCCGCCGGCGGCGGCTCCGGTCCGATCCGTCGCGTCGGCTCCCGGGGCCCGCTCCGATTCCCCGTTCGGCTCGGGGAGGCGTTCGGCCTGGTGACGCAGGGCCAGCCGCAGCGGGCGGGGCAGGCCCGCGAGGACCGCCCGCCAGACCAGCTCGTGCCGGAAGGTGAGCGCGTCACCGGTCGCGGCCAGCAGTCCGGCCTCCAGCGCCTCCTCCAGCGCGGGGAGCAGCATCGCCGGGCTCGCGCCGAGCAGCTCGGCCACGTCGCCGGGCGAGAACGTGCGCCCGAGCACGGTGGCCGCCTCCACCAGGTGCCGGGCCTCCCGGCTCAGCCGGTCGAGCCGGTGCCGCGCCAGCACGTGTACGCGCCGGGGGAGCACGGGGGACACCAGCCGCGCCCGCCCGCCCGCGATCTCGATCGCTCCCTCGTCGCGCAGGCCGTCCACGAGCTCGACGAGCAGGAACGGGTTGCCGCCGGCGCCGGAGGCGAAGGCGAGCAGGCCGGGGTCCGGGCGGGCGCGCAGGAGCTCGGCCACCACGCGGGCCACGGCGTCGTCCGGCAGCGGGCCGAGCGCCAGCCTGCGGGCGCCGTGCCGTTCCAGCAGGTCGAACAGCCGCTCGGCCGCGCGATCGCGGCCGCCGGTGGTGCGGGTGAGCATCCAGGCGAGCGGCCGGGACGGCAGCCGGCAGTGCAGCGTGCGCACCGCCATGAGCGTGGCCGGGTCCGCCCAGTGGAGATCGTCGAGGGTGACCAGCAGGGGCCCGGCGGCCATCCGCTTCTCCATGTGGATCCGCAGGCGTTCCACCCGCGCCTCCATCGACTCGGGAGCGGGGTCGCCCTCGGCCGGTATGTCGTCGAAGGCGGACAGGAGGGGGTTCAGCGGGATGAGCCGGTCGAGCTCCTCGGCGCCGCCCGCCGCCAGGCCGAACCCGCGCGCGGCGGCCCGCTCGGCCGCGCGGGCGAGGAGGGTGGTCTTGCCGGCGCCCGGTTCGCCGTCGATCAGCAGGGTGGCGCGCTCGCCGGTTCCGGCCCGATCAAGCAGTTCGGCGACGGCGGCCAGTTCGCGTGCCCGCATCGCATGTCCCCCGAAGAAAGTCATGTCGCGTAATGCCTGGTCAATTGATGTGACGGCTACCCGGATCCGGGACGACTACACGATCTGACGGTGTGGCGCGGAGGGCGGCGGGGCGACGCTCGAAAGAAGGCCCGCGAACTGTCAGGTTGGGGGAGCACCGCATGGCGAAGGCAGTCGGCATCGATCTGGGCACCACGAACTCCGTGATCGCTGCGATGGAGGGCGGCCAGCCGTCGGTGATCCCCAACGCGGAGGGCTCGCGGACGACGCCCTCGGTGGTCGCGTTCACCGACCAGGGGGAGCGGCTCGTCGGCCAGCTCGCCCGCAGGCAGGCGATCCTGAACCCGAAGGGCACGATCTACTCGGCCAAACGCTTCATCGGCCGCCGCTACGACGAGGTCACCAGCGAGATGAACGCGGTGTCCTTCGACGTCGTGGAGGGGCCCGGCGGCGCGGTGCGCTTCCAGGTGCGCGACAAGCAGTACGCCCCGGAGGAGATCTCCGCCCTCGTGCTCAGGAAGCTGATCCAGGACGCGGGGAGGTTCCTCGGCGAGAAGATCACCGAGGCCGTGATCACGGTGCCCGCGTACTTCAACGACGCGCAGCGGCAGGCGACCAAGGACGCGGGAAAGATCGCCGGCGTCGAGGTGCTGCGCATCATCAACGAGCCGACGGCGGCCGCGCTGGCGTACGGGCTGGACCGGAAGGAGAACGAGACCGTCCTCGTCTTCGACCTGGGCGGCGGCACGTTCGACGTGAGCATCCTGGACATCGGCGAGGGCGTGCTGGAGGTGCGGTCCACCTCGGGTGACACCCACCTGGGCGGCGACGACTTCGACCGCAGGATCGTGGACCACCTGGCGGACGAGTTCCAGCGGCAGGAGGGCATCGACCTCAGGCGCGACCCGCAGGCGTTGCAGCGGCTGTTCGAGGCGGCGGAGAAGGCCAAGGTGGAGCTGTCGTCGGTCACCCAGACCACGGTCAGCCTGCCGTTCATCACGGCGGACGCGAACGGCCCGAAGCACCTCAACACGACCCTCATGCGCTCGACCTTCGAGCAGATCACCGCCGACCTGGTGGAGCGCTGCACCAAGCCCGTCGAACAGGCGATGGCCGACGCGAGGCTCACGCCGAACGACATCGACGAGGTCATCCTGGTCGGCGGCTCGACCCGCATCCCCGCGGTGCAGAACCTCGTACGCCGGATGACCGGGGGCAAGGACCCCAACATGACCGTCAACCCGGACGAGGTCGTCGCGATCGGCGCGGCCGCCCAGGCGGCGATCATCAAGGGCGAGGTGAAGGACGTCCTGCTCCTCGACGTCACCCCGTTGTCGCTGGGCGTGGAGACCCTCGGCGGTGTGATGACCAAGGTCATCGAGCGCAACACGACGATCCCCGCCCGCCGCATGGAGACGTTCAGCACGGCGGAGGACAACCAGAGCGCCGTGGACGTGGTGGTGCTCCAGGGGGAGCGCGAGCGGGCGGCGGACAACCGCGTCCTCGGCCGCTTCCGCCTGGAGAACATCCGGCCGGCGCAGCGCGGCGCACCGCAGATCGAGGTGACGTTCGACATCGACGCGAACGGCATCCTCAACGTCTCGGCGAAGGACAAGGACACCGGCGGGGAGCAGCGCATCACGATCAGCGAGAGCTCCAACCTGGACAAGTCCGAGGTGGACCGGATGGTCGCCGACGCCGAACGGCACCGCGGCGAGGACTCCAGGCTCCGCGAGCTGATCGACGCGCGCAACGAGCTGGACACCGTCGCGTACGCCGTCGAGCGCCGGCTGAACGAGCTCGGCCAGGCCGTGCCGGTGCACGAGAAGGCGCGGGGCGAGACGCTGGTCGCGGACGCGCGGCAGGCGATCAAGGAGGAGGTGCCGCTCGACCGGCTGCGCTCCCTCATCGCCGAGTTGCAGCAGGTCTACCACGGCCTCGGCGCGACGGCCGCGCAGGGAGCCCCGGGCGCGCAGGGCGAGGGCCGTCCGCCCGGCGGCGAGGGCGGCGAGGACGTCATCGACGCCGAGTTCACCACCTCGGACTGACGATGGCCGGGCGCGAGGAGGGCCGCCCCGGCGGCCACGACGAGACGCGAGCGGACGCGGAGTCCCGAGCGGGGATCGAGTCCCGCCCCGAGCCCGGTCGCGAGGCCGGCGCCGGGCAGGGGGCGGAGGCCGGGCCCCGTCCCGAGGCCGAGGCCCGGAGCGAGGCCGACGAGAGGGTGGCCGATCTGGAGGGCCGGTGGTTGCGCGCCGTCGCCGAGCTGGACACCGTACGCCGCAGGACGGCGAGGGAGATGGAGCGGCAACGCCTGGAGGAACGGGCCAGGGTGGCCGCGGAGTGGCT
This sequence comes from Microtetraspora niveoalba, assembly GCF_001570405.1. Taxonomy (GTDB): domain Bacteria; phylum Actinomycetota; class Actinomycetes; order Streptosporangiales; family Streptosporangiaceae; genus Microtetraspora; species Microtetraspora niveoalba. The sequence continues at coordinate 27,085 of NZ_BBYM01000038.1, forward strand.
TCCCGTGCTCGACAACCTCGAACTCGCCCTCCGCCACGCCGGGGACGGCGCCCGCGGCGCCAAGGGGACTACTCCCGGCGCGGCCGGCGCGCCCGCGAACGCGGGCACGGGCACGGGCGGCGCGGCCCACGCGGAGGCGGTGATCGAGGGCGTGCGCGCCGTGCGGGACCAGGCGGTCGCCGTACTGGCCCGGCTCGGCTTCCCGCGCCAGGAGGCGGTCGGGCAGCGGTTCGACCCCGCGCTGCACGAGGCGGTCGGTGCGGCGCCCGACCCGGACGCGCCGCCCGGCACGGTCATCGAGGTCGTACGGCCCGGCTACGGCGACGCGGACCACCTGCTGCGGCCGGCGGCCGTGGTCGTCTCCACCAAGGCGGACTGAGGAAGGCCGGATTGAGGGTGCGAACCGATGGCGGCTGACTTCTACGAGGTGCTGGGCGTGCCCCGGACCGCGAGCCAGGAGGAGATCCAGCGCTCCTACCGCAAGCTCGCCCGGTCCTACCACCCCGACGTGAACAAGGACCCGGGTGCCGAGGACCGGTTCAAGGAGATCTCCGAGGCGTACCAGGTGTTGTCCGACCCGGAGACGCGCAAGCGGTACGACGCGTTCGGCCCGGACTTCCGGCAGGTGCCGCCGGACGTGGACCCGGAGACGTGGGCGCGCGCCCGCGCGAGGGCCGGAGCCGGGGCGCGCGGCGCGCCGCAGTGGGAGTACGCCGGCGGCGACTTCGCCGGGGCGGACTTCGAGGACCTGCTCGGCGGGATCTTCGGCGGCCGGCGCGGCGGCCGCCGCTGGGGTCCGGTGCCGGGCGCCGACCAGGAGGCCGAGCTGGCGGTCACGGTCGAGGACGCCTACCGGGGCGCCCGGCGCGCGCTCACCCTGCCGACCGGCCGGAGGGTGGACGTGTCCATCCCGGCCGGGGTGACGGACGGGCAGCGCATCAGGCTGGCCGGCCAGGGCGGTCAGGGCAGCGAGGGCGCGCCCGCGGGCGATCTCTACCTCGTCGTCCGGATCGCGCCGCACCCCCGGTACGAGGTCCGGGGACGGGACATCCACGTCGCCCTGCCGCTGGCCCCGTGGGAGGCGGCGCTGGGGGCGACGGTCGCGATCGACACCCCGGGCGGCGAGGCCAAGGTGCGGGTCCCGGCCGGGACGTCCAGCGGCCGCCGCCTGAGGTTGCGCGGGCGCGGGCTGCCCAACCCGCGCGGCGCGCCAGGAGACCTGCTCGCGGAGGCGCGGATCATGGTTCCGCCGCAGCCGACCGACGAGGAGCGGCGGCTGTTCGAGGAGCTGTCCGCGGCCTCCGGCTTCGACCCGAGGAGCCGCACATGACGTACGCCCTCGTCCGGATGGACCTGCCGCGGATGGACCTGGACAGCTTCGCGCGGGCCGCGAACATGCATCCCGACCTGGTGCGGCGGCTGGTCGCGCTGGGGCTGCTCGACACCGTTCCGGACACGGCGGGCCGGCCGTGCCTCGCGCCGTCCCAGCTCGCCGTGGTCGCCCGGATCCAGCGGCTGCGCGCCGGTTTCGCCGTCAACTACGCCTCGGTCGGCCTGGTGATCGACCTGCTCGATCGTGTGGCCGAGCTGGAGGCCGCCCTGCGAGCCCGCTCGCGTACGACCGGAGGTTGAGATGGACCCGAACCGCCTGACCCAGAAGTCCCAGGAGGCCCTGAACGACGCTCAGGCCGTGGCGGTGCGCCTCGGACAGACCGAGGTCGACGGCGAGCACCTGCTGGTGGCGCTGCTCGCGCAGCCCGACGGGCTCGTGCCGCGCCTGCTGGAGCGGGCCGGGGCCGACCCGGACCGGCTCCGGGCGGAGCTGGAGGACGACCTGCGCCGCCGCCCCTCGGTGAGCGGGCCCGGCGCGACCCCGGGGCAGATCTTCGTCACCCAGCGGCTGTCGCGGGTGCTGGACGCCGCCGACCGGGAGGCCGCGCGGCTCAAGGACGAGTACGTGTCGGTCGAGCACCTGCTCCTCGCGCTGATCGACGAGGGCGCGCAGACGGCGGCCGGCCGGCTGCTGCGGCAGCAGGGCCTCACCCGGGACCGGTTCCTGCAGGCCCTCACGGAGGTCAGGGGCCACCAGCGGGTCACGTCCGCGACGCCCGAGGCCGCGTACGAGGCCCTGGAGAAGTACGGCAGGGACCTGGTCGCGGACGCGGCGGCGGACAAGCTCGACCCGGTGGTCGGCCGCGACGCCGAGATCCGCAGGGTGGTCCAGATCCTGTCCAGGAAGACGAAGAACAACCCGGTGCTCGTCGGCGACCCCGGCGTCGGCAAGACGGCGATCGTCGAGGGGCTGGCGCAGCGGATCGTACGCGGCGACGTGCCGGAGGGCCTGCGCGACAAGACGGTCTTCAGCCTGGACATGGGCGCGCTGATCGCGGGGGCCAAGTACCGCGGCGAGTTCGAGGAGCGGCTCAAGGCGGTGCTCGGCGAGGTGAAGGCGGCCGAGGGGCGCATCCTGCTGTTCGTCGACGAGCTGCACACCGTCGTGGGCGCGGGCGCGACCGAGGGCGCCATGGACGCGGGCAACATGCTCAAGCCGATGCTCGCCCGCGGCGAGCTGCACATGATCGGCGCGACGACGGTGCAGGAGTACCGCAAGCACATCGAGAAGGACGCCGCCCTGGAGCGCAGGTTCCAGCCGGTGCTCGTGGACGAGCCGTCCGTCGAGGACGCGATCTCCATCCTGCGGGGGCTGCGCGAGCGCCTGGAGGTCTTCCACGGCGTGAAGATCCAGGACGGCGCTCTGGTCGCCTCGGTCGTGCTGAGCCACCGGTACATCTCCGACCGCTTCCTGCCGGACAAGGCGATCGACCTGGTGGACGAGGCGTGCGCGATGCTCCGCACCGAGATCGACTCGATGCCGGCCGAGCTGGACGAGCTGACCCGCCGGGTGATGCGGCTGGAGATCGAGGAGGCGGCTCTCGCCAAGGAGACGGACCCGGCGAGCGGCGCCCGGCTGGAGGACCTGCGCAAGGAATTGGGCGACCTGCGCGCCGAGACCGACGCCATGCGGGCCAAGTGGGAGTCCGAACGGCACGCGCTGCGCAAGGTGCAGGCGCTGCGCGAGGAGATGGAGACGGTGCGCCGCGAGGCCGAGATCGCCGAGCGCAGCTACGACCTCAACCGGGCCGCCGAGCTGCGCCACGGCCGCATGCCGGACCTGGCCCGGCGGCTCGCCGCCGAGGAGGAGCAACTGGAGGCCAAGCAGGGCCGCTCCCGGCTGCTGCGCGAGGTCGTGACCGAGGAGGAGATCGCGGCGATCGTGTCGCGCTGGACGGGCATCCCGGTCAGCCGCCTCCAGGAGGGCGAGCGGGAGAAGCTGCTGCGCCTCGACGACATCCTGCACGAGCGGGTCATCGGGCAGGACGAGGCGGTGCAGCTCGTCGCCGACGCCGTGATCCGCGCCAGGTCGGGCATCAAGGACCCGCGCCGGCCGATCGGGTCGTTCATCTTCCTCGGGCCGACCGGGGTGGGCAAGACCGAGCTGGCCAAGGCCCTGGCGGCGGCGCTGTTCGACACCGAGGACAACATGGTCCGCGTCGACATGAGCGAGTACCAGGAGCGGCACACGGTGAGCCGGCTCGTCGGCGCCCCTCCCGGCTACGTCGGCTTCGAGGAGGGCGGCCAGCTCACCGAGGCCGTACGGCGCAAGCCGTACTCGGTGGTGCTCTTCGACGAGATCGAGAAGGCGCACCCGGACGTGTTCAACACGCTGCTCCAGGTGCTCGACGACGGCCGGCTGACCGACGCGCAGGGCCGTACGGTCGACTTCAGGAACACCGTCATCATCATGACCTCGAACATCGGGTCGGAGTACCTGCTCGAAGGGGTCACGCCGAGCGGCGAGATCAAGCCGGAGGGGCGGGACCAGGTCATGGCCGCGCTGCGGCGGCACTTCCGGCCCGAGTTCCTCAACCGGGTGGACGACATCGTGCTGTTCAAGCCGCTGACGGAGGCGGAGATCGAGCGGATCGTCGACCTGATGTTCGGCGAGATCAGGGCCAGGCTGGCCGACCGGCGGATGACGCTGGAGGTGACCGAGGAGGCGCGCCGCCTGATCGCCAAGGAGGGGTTCGACCCCGTGTACGGCGCGCGCCCGCTGCGGCGGTTCATCTCCCGCGAGGTGGAGACGCGGGTCGGCCGGGCGCTGCTCGCGGGGGACGTCGAGGACGGCGCGACGATCGCGGTGGGGGTGGCCGGCGGCGAGCTGGTGATCGGGTTCCGCAACCCGGAACCGGATTAACATCCCGTTCACATTCGGGCAAAAGGTCGGAAACGGGCGGTTGGCATTCTCGGGCGTGGCGATGAGAAGCACGCTCCAGAAGGGGACCGACGTGAGCTACAAGGCTGAGTACATCTGGATCGACGGCACCGAGCCGACCGCCAAGCTCAGGTCCAAGACCAAGATCGTCGCGGATGGCGCGCCCCTCCCGAACTGGGGTTTCGACGGATCCAGCACGAACCAGGCCGGCGGCCACTCCTCCGACCGCGTGCTCAAGCCGGTCTTCAGCTGCCCCGACCCGATCCGCGGCGGGAACAACGTGCTGGTGCTGTGCGAGGTGCTCAACCCGGACCTGTCGCCGCACTCCAGCAACACCCGCGCGCTGCTCACCGAGGTGGCCGAGCGGTTCGCCGACCAGGAGTCGTGGTTCGGCATCGAGCAGGAGTACACCTTCTTCAAGGACGGCCGCCCGCTCGGCTTCCCGATCGGCGGCTTCCCGGCCCCGCAGGGCGGCTACTACTGCGGCGTCGGCGCGGACGAGGTCTTCGGGCGCGACGTCGTCGAGAAGCACCTCGACCTCTGCCTCGAAGCGGGCCTGGAGATCTCCGGCATCAACGCCGAGGTCATGCCCGGCCAGTGGGAGTTCCAGATCGGCCCGCTCGGCCCGGTCGAGGTCGCCGACCACATGTGGATCGCCCGCTGGCTGCTCTACCGCGTCGCCGAGGACTTCGACATCGCCGCCACGCTCGACCCCAAGCCGGTGAAGGGCGACTGGAACGGCGCCGGCGCGCACACCAACTTCTCCACCAAGGCCATGCGCGAGGCGTACGAGCCGATCATCACGGCCTGTGAGGCCCTGGCCGAGAACGCCATGGAGCACGTGCGCAACTACGGCCACGGCATCGAGGACCGCCTCACCGGCCACCACGAGACCGCGCCGTGGGACAAGTTCAGCTACGGCGTCTCCGACCGCGCCGCCTCGGTCCGCATCCCGTGGCAGGTCGAGGTCGAGCGCAAGGGCTACATCGAGGACCGCCGCCCGAACGCGAACGTCGACCCCTACGTGGTGACCCGCCTGATGGTGGACACCTGCTGCACCGCGCTGGAGAAGGCCGGCCAGGTCTGATCCCCGCCCGACCCGACCGTACGGCTCCCGCCCCATCAGGGCGGGAGCCGTACGCGTTGTTGGTATGTGCGCTTTTATGACGGAGAACCCGAACATGGTGACGCCCGCTTCCACGACGAAGAAGGAGACCATGAAGCACGAGTACGAGGCCACGTTCCTGTCCGTCGACGTCACGGGCCTCCGGGCCAGGCTGACCTCCCTGGGCGCCGTCCAGGCATTCCCTCGCACCCTCCTCACCCGCAAGATCTTCGAGAGCGACACTCTCGCCAGTGGTCAGTGGGTCCGCCTGCGCGACGAGGGAACTCGCTCGACTCTCACCCTCAAGCAGGTCACGGACGCCACCACCATCAACGGCACCACCGAGATCGAAACCGAGGTGGCCGACCTCGAGGCCATGGCCGAGATCCTCTGCCATCTCGGCCTGCGCGAGGTGCGCTACCAGGAGAACTATCGCGAGGAGTGGCGCCTCGACGACGTCACCTTCGATATCGACACCTGGCCCGATCTGCCGACCTTCGTCGAGATCGAAGGGCCTGACGAGGCAACGGTCCGCCGAGCGGCGTCCCTTCTGGGATTCGACTACTCCGAGGCCCGGTTCGGTAGCGTCGATGAGATCTACAAGAGCGAGATCGGCCGCGACATCCTCGCCGAACCCACCCTCCTCTTCTCCGAAGCCGACAAGAACAAGCAGGCCTCCGGGATCGTAACGGGCGACTGACCCTCTCGGGCGCCCCGTACCCGTGGAACCGGCGGGAGCCGTACGCGTGCCCGGCTGTCTCATTCGCGGCCCCGCGCCGGGACGTGGCCGAGCCGCCGGACGCCGTAGGCGGTGTGTCAAGGATTCATTGACAAAAGAGCGATGTCAATGAATCCTTGACACTATGAACCGAAGCGTCTTACCCGCCCACCTCGCCGGACTCCTGGCCGTCGCCGTCCTGCTGCCGATGTCGGGCGTCCTGCTCGTGATGCAGGCCATGTACGACAACACCCTGCTGTGGATCCTCAGCGTCGTCACCGGCTTCACCGTCGCCGTCGTGGGGGTGGTGGCGGGGCTCTCGATCGCGAGCCGGAAGGCCGCGGCCGACGCCGACGCCGCCCGCCTGGAGGAGCTGGAGCCGCTGCCTCCCGCCGCCACCGCTGAAGGGGAGCCCCGATGAGCGAGTCCCCGATCCGCCTCACCGACGATCAGGTGGCCGCCATCCGAGAGGCCGTCGCCGAAGCCGTGCTGGCCGCGTGCGAGCAGGGTCGCAAGGGGCTCGACGACGACCCCGACGCCCACCTGCTCATGGTCGCCGCCGCCAGTGTCGCCGCGCAGGAGGCCGGCAGGCTGCTGCGCCAGTCGATCACCGGCGCACGCGGCGCCGGGCACAGCTGGGACGCCCTCGGCCGGCTGCTGGGCATCAGCCGGCAGGCCGCCCAGCAGCGTTTCGGCGCCTCGGCCGCCGACCGCAGGGGCTCGGTCCCGGGCGACACCGCCACCCGCAGAGTGCTCACGCCGCTGCACGCCTTCAACGAGATGGAGGCGTTGGCGAGCGAGGGCCTGCGCGGATGGCACGCGGTCGACTACGGCTACCTCTTCCACCTCGTCGAGGCCTCGCCGGACAAGTGGGAGCACCGGCGGTTGTGGTGGCCGTCGCGCCGCCGCCAGCGCCTGATGGAGGAGCAGGGCTGGGAGCGCGTCGTCCCCTCCGACTTCGAATCTCCCTGGGCCTACTACAAGCGCCGCCTGAACGAGCCCGCCGAGCCCGCCGAGCCCGCCGAACCGCGGTCGTAGCGGCGTTCGACGCGCCGGCGCACGAGCGTCGCGCGGGGGCCGGCCGCGACGCCGCCCCGGGCCGGGGCCGCCGGGTCGTATCGCATGGTGAGAGGGCCCCTGGTCAACGGGGGAGTCTTTATGGTTCACTCGACGGACCATTTTCTCCCTTTCCGGAACTTCCCCCGTTAGGAGTGCCTCGTGGAGGTGTCCTTCTCCCCGCACGCGCCCGCCGAGGTCCGCGCCGACCTCCTCGTCCTGCCCGCGTCCGCCGGGCCCGGCCTCGGCATCGAGATCGGGCTCGCCGGGTTCGCCGGCCGGCCGGGCGAGGAGCTCCTGCTGCCGCGCCGCGCCGGAGACCCGTTCCAGGCGGGCGCCGTCCTCCTCGTCGGCCTGGAGCCGGACGCCGACGAGCGGGCCGTACGGCGGGCGGTCGGGCACGCGGCGCCCAGGATGGCCGGCTTCGCCACGGTCGCGGTCGCGCTGCCGCACCCCGGGGCGGTCGTCGAGGGCGTGCGCCTGGGCGGCTACCGGTTCGACCGGTACAAGAGCGCCCCGGAGGGCCGGGCCGTCGAGCGGCTGCTCCTGCTCGCCCCCGAGGACCGCGACGCGGTCGCGCGGGCCGAGGCGGTGGCCGAGGCCGTGACGTTCACCCGCGACCTGGTCAACACCCCCGCCGGTGACCTGGTCCCGATGACCCTGGCCCGGCGGGCCGTGGAGATGGCCGAGGAGGCGGGGCTGGGCGCACGCGTCCTCGCCGCCGACGAGCTGCGCGAGGGCGGTTTCGGCGGCATCCTCGGCGTCGGCGCGGCCAGCGCCAACCCGCCCTGCCTGATCGAGGTGAGCTACCCCGGCGACGGGAAGAGCGGCGTCGTCGGCCTGGCGGGCAAGGGCATCACCTTCGACGCGGGCGGCCTCGGGATCAAGAGCCAGAAGGCCATGGCGACGATGAAGAGCGACATGGCGGGCGGCGCCACGATGCTCGCGGTGGTCCGGGCCGCGGCCCGGCTCGGCCTGCCGACCGGCGTCGTCGCGGTCGTCCCGGCGGCCGAGAACATGGTCAGCGGGTCGGCGACCCGCCCCGGCGACGTCCTGCGGCACCGCAACGGCATCACCACCGAGGTCGCCGACACCGACGCCGAGGGACGGCTGGTCCTGGCCGACGCCCTGGCCTACCTCGCCGAGCGCCGCCCGGACGCGATCATCGACGCCGCCACCCTCACGTACTCGGTCATGCACGCGCTGGGCGAGGACATCACCGGCGTCCTCGGCAACGACCGGGCGCTGATCGGCGCGATCACGGCGGCGGGCGAGGCGCAGGGCGAGCCCCTGTGGGAGATGCCGATGTGGCGTCCCTACCTGGAGCGGATCAGGTCCGACGTGGCCGACTTCAAGAACGACGGGGGCGCGCACGCCGACGTGATCCTGGCCGCGCTGTTCCTGGAGAACTTCACCGGTGGCGTCCCCTGGGCGCACCTGGACTTCGCGACCACCGCCTACCTGGACAAGGCCACCGACCTCGGCCCCTCGGGGGCCACCGGGGCGATGGTCAGGACGCTGATCAGCTATCTCGCGAGTCGTTGAGGCCGCGTTCGAGCATCGCCCGGATCACGTCCGCCGTCATGGTGAAGTGGCGCTCCGCGATGGACCCGGCCCGTTCGGCGTCCCTCGCGGAGATCGCCTCGTACAGCGCGCGGTGCTCGTTGAGGGCCTGGCGGTACGTCTCCGGGTCGTCCTCGCCGTACGGCTCGGTGGGGAAGCCGAGGCTGACCCGCATCAGCAGGTCGCGGCTGAGCGCGTTGATCTGGGGGTTGCCCCCGGCGGTGACCACGGCCGCGTGGAACGCCGCGTCGGCGGCCTGCTCCTCCCGGAGCGTGGCCGCCCCGGCGTAGGCGTCGAGCGCGGCCCCCATCGCCTCCAGGTCCCGGTCCGTACGGCGCTGCGCCGCGGCCCTGGCCGCCATGCCCTCGACCAGGCCGCGCAGGTCGAAGAGCTGCTCCAGCTCCGGCCAGCGCGGCACGAGGGTGCGCCTGACGGCGGCGGCGGTCGCCTCGGTCCAGCTCGTGCGGACGTAGGCGCCGCCGGTGCGGCCGCGTCTGATCTCGACGATGCCGACGGCCTGGAGGCGTCCGACGGCCTCGCGGATCGTGGCGCGGCTGACGTCGAGCAGGGCGGCCAGCTCGCGCTCGCCGGGCAGGCGCTCACCGGGCAGGTAGTCGCCGATCGCGATGGCGGTCATGAGGCGGTCGGCCACCTCGGTCGCCACGGACGGCACCCGGACCGGGCCGAGCACGCCGGACGGCCGGCCGCCGTCGAGCACCTGGCCGAGGACGCGGGTCAGGTCGTCCGCGGGGGGAGTCGCGCCGGGCGCGGGCGGGGCGAGGTGCGACGGGGGCTCGCGGTGCGCGGGCGACGGCTCCTCGGCGGGGGTCCGGGGGGTCAGGGAAAGGTCCTTTCAGCGGGAGAGGCGTGATCCGCACCTTATCCGACCAGCCGATTTCAAGAAAGGTCTTGTGTCCAGGCCATTTATCCATATGCTGTCCAAACAACGGACATCTGTCTCATCTGACGACATCTCGTCTCCCCCGTATCCCCTGGAGCTGTTGCGTTGGCCATCCCCGAACCGACCGCGCAGGGCCTCGCGCCCTTCGGCGAGTGGCGGACCTGGTACCGCGTCACCGGTGACCTGGAGTCCCCCAAGGCGCCCCTCGTCGTGCTGCACGGAGGGCCGGGAGCGGCCCACGACTACACCCTGCGGATCGCCCGCCTCGCCGAGCGCGGCCGGCCCGTCGTCCACTACGACCAGATCGGCGTCGGGCTTTCCACCCACCTGCCGGAGAAGGGCGCCGACTTCTGGACCGTCCGGCTCTTCCTCGACGAGCTGGACAACCTGCTCGCCCACCTGGGCATCGCCGGGCGGTACCACGTGCTCGGCCAGTCCTGGGGCGGGATGCTCGCCGCCGAGCACGCCGTACGCGTGCCGGACGGGCTGCGCGGCCTGGTCATCGCCAACTCGCCCGCATCGATGGAGCTGTGGCGCGAGGAGTGCGACCGGCTGCGGTCCGAGCTGCCCCCGGACGTGGAGCGCACCCTCCGCGAGCACGAGGCGGCGGGCACCACGGACAGCGACGAGTACCGGGCGGCGGAGAAGGTGTTCAACGCGCGGCACGTCTGCACGATCGTGCCCAACCCGCCGGAGGTGCTGGCCAGCGACGCCAAGACCGCCGCGGACCCGACGGTGTACCACACCATGAACGGCCCGAGCGAGTTCCACGTCGTCGGCACGCTGAGGGACTGGTCGGTCGTCGACCGGCTCGACAAGATCGCCGTCCCCACCCTGCTCGTCTCCGGTCGGCACGACGAGGCGACCCCTCGCACCGTGCAGCCCTTCGCGGACCGCATCCCCGACGTCCGCTGGGAGCTGTTCGAGCACTCCAGTCACATGCCGCACATCGAGGAGGAAGAGCGCTACCTCCAGATCGTCGGCGACTTCCTCGACTCCACCGACTGATCGTGAGGGATCCCCGCATGAAGCGCATCACCGCCATCACCGGCGCCGCACTGCTGGCCGTCGGCGTCGCCGCCTGCTCCGGAGGCGGCGGCGCCACCGCCTCCGGGACCGACCCGGCCGGGCAGCCCGCCCAGACCGCCGCCGCCGGGTTCCAGGAGCAGCACAAGGGAGGCACGCTCCGCCTGCTCGCCAAGGCGGGCGACGGCACCCTCGACCCGCACATCAACTACAGCAACGGCAACTGGCAGGTCTTCCAGGCCCTCTACGACGGCCTGGTGTCGTTCCGCAAGGTCGGCGGCAAGGCGTCGTACGACATCGTCCCCGACCTCGCCGCGGAGATGCCGCAGGTCAGCGCGGACGGCAAGACGTACACGTTCAAGCTGCGCGAGGGCGTCGCGTTCGCCACGGGCGACCCGGTCACGGTCGACGACGTCGTGGCGTCGTTCCGGCGGATCTTCCGGGTCTCCGGGCCGACGTCCGGCACCTTCTACTCGGGGATCGTCGGCGCCGCCGAGTGCGTGAAGAAGCCCGCGGGCTGCACCCTCGACAAGGGCGTCGTCGCGGACGCCGCGGCGAACACCGTCACGATCAACCTGGTCGCCGCCGACTCGGAGTTCCTGCAGAAGCTCGCGCTCCCGCACGCCGTCGTGCTGCCGAAGGGCACCCCCGACAAGGACCAGGGCACCACCCCGATCCCCGGCACCGGGCCGTACAAGGTGGAGTCCTACAACCCGAACAAGCTGATGAAGCTGGTCCGCAACCCGCACTTCAAGGAGTGGTCGCGGGACGCGCAGCCGCAGGGCTACCCCGACGAGATCGACTACAGCTACGGCCTCACCCCCGAGGCCGCGGTCACCGCGGTGCAGAACGGCCAGGCCGACTGGATCTTCGACCCGCTGCCCGCCGACCGGCTCACCGAGATCGGCACCTCGTACGCCCAGCAGGCGCACGTGAACCCGCTGGCCGCCTTCTGGTACATCCCGGTCAACGTCAACCTCGCGCCGTTCGACAAGCCCGAGGCCCGGGAGGCGCTCCAGTGGGCGTTCGACAAGAACGCGCTGGTGAAGATGTTCGGCGGCGCGAACGTGGCGCAGCCGGCCTGCACGATCCTGCCCCCGGCCTTCCCCGGCCACGCCGACTTCTGCGACTTCCCGCAGCAGGACCTGGCCAAGGCCAAGGAGCTGGTCCAGAAGTCCGGGACGGCCGGCCAGGAGGTCTCCGTCGTGGTCGCCGACGACGAGGTCAGCAAGCAGATCGGCGAGTACGTCCGCAGCGCCCTCACGCAGATCGGCTACCAGGCCAAGCTGAAGGTCATCTCCACCAACATCCACTTCACCTACATCCAGAACACGAAGAACAAGGTCCAGCTCAGCGTCTCCCAGTGGTACGCCGACTATCCCGCGGCCTCGAACTTCATCAACGTGCTGCTCTCGTGCGCCTCGTTCCGGGAGGGGAGCGACGCCAGCATCAACATCTCCGGCTTCTGCGACAAGGACGTGGACGCCAAGATCGCCGAGGCGATGAAGCTGGACCAGAGCGACACCGCCGCCTCCGGCAAGCTCTGGGGTGAGCTGGACCGCGAGCTCATGAAGCAGGGCCCGATCGTCCCGCTGTTCAACCCCAAGCAGATCGACTTCGTCTCCAAGAACGTCGGCAACTACCAGTTCCACGCGCAGTTCCACGCGCTGCTCGACCAGATGTGGGTCAAGTGACCGCCGCCGCCTCGACCGCGGCCCCCCAGCCGGCCGCGGAGCCGGCCCGGCCGTCCGCCGGGCCCTGGCGAAGGGCCCTCGGCCGGCTGCGGCGCAACCGCTCCGCCATGATCGCCGCGGTCGGGCTGCTGCTCATCGTGCTCGCCTGCGTGCTCGCGCCCCTCTACGCGAACACGATCGCGCACACCGACCCGTTCACGTCCAACGCCTCCGGCACCGCGATCGTGAACGGCGCGCGGGTGCCGGTGCTCGCCCAGAGCACGGAGGGCCTCGGCCTCGGCGTCACCCCGATCGGCCCGACCTGGGACCCGGGCGGGTACTTCCTCGGCGCGGACAGCCAGGGCCGCGACGTGATGGCCAGGCTCCTGTACGGCGGCCGCAACAGCCTGCTGATCGGCCTGTCCTCGGCCGTGCTGTGCTGCGCGCTCGCCACCGTGCTCGGCGTGCTCGCCGGGTACTTCGGCGGCTGGATCGACGCGGTGCTGTCCCGCTTCTTCGACGTGATCTGGGCCTTCCCCGTCTACCTGCTGGCGATCTGCCTGTCGGTGGTGCTGCTCACCAGCGGGCTGCACCTCGGCCCGATCCACATCGACGCGGGCAGCCTCGCCCTCCCCGTCGTGATCATCGCGCTGATCTACGTGCCGTACGTGGCCCGGCCGCTCCGCGGCCAGGTGATGGCGCTGCGGAACAAGGAGTTCCTGCACGCCGCCGTCGGCCTCGGCGCGTCCGATCTGCGGATCATGCGGCGCGAGGTGCTGCCGAACGTGCTGCCCACGGTCGTGGTCTTCCTGCCGCTGATGACCGCGCTGAACATGCTGACGGAGTCGGCCCTGTCGTTCCTGTCGGTCGGCGTGCAGTCGCCGGACGCGAGCTGGGGGACGATCATCAACGACGGCCTCGCCCTGCTCTACACCCGCCCCGCGATCACGATCGCGGCCGGCCTGTGCGTCGGACTCACCGCCGTCGCGCTCAACGTCCTCGGCGACGGCGTGCGCGACGCGCTCGACCCGAACGCCCGGCTGCGGGGAGGCGTCTGATGGCCGGCTACATCCTGCGCCGGTTCGGCGCCGCCGTGCTCGTGCTGTTCGCGATCAGTGTGCTGGTCTTCCTCATCTTCTTCGCCACCCCCGGCGTGGACCCGGCCGCCCGCATCGCGGGCAAGAACGCCGACCCGGCCACGCTGGCCCAGGTGCGGGCGTCGTTCGGGTTCGACAAGCCGCTGCCCGTGCAGTACGCGCTGATGATGAAGCACCTGTTCATCTCGCACGACCTGACCTCGTTCGTGAACCGGGGCACGCTGGTGATCCCGCAGATCGTCGAGGCGGTCCCGGTCACGCTCTCGCTCGTCGTGGGCGCGGCGGTGATCTGGATGGTCCTGGGCGTCGGCATGGGCACCCTCGCCGGCGCCATGCGCGGCACCCTGGTCGACCCGCTGGTCATGCTGCTCGGCGTCTTCGGCGTCTCGCTCCCGGTCTACTGGCTGGGCGAGGTCGTCAACCTGGTCACCCAGAAGGAGCTGCACGACTCGGTCTTCTCCTGGGTGCCGCCGCTCGGCTACGCGCCGCTGTCCGAGGGCGTCGGCCAGTGGGCGCTGCACCTGCTCTTCCCCTGGCTCACGCTGGCCCTGCTGTACGCCGGGATCTACGCCCGGCTGCTGCGCGGCGAGCTGATCAACGCGCTGAACGAGGACTACGTCCGCACGGCCCGGGCCAAGGGCCTGTCGGAGCGGCGCATCCTGGTCAAGCACGCGCTGCGCTGCTCGCTGATCCCGATCGTGTCGCTGTTCGGCCTGGACTTCGGGGCGCTGGTCGGCGGCGCGGCGCTGCTGACCGAGGTGGTCTTCGGCCTGCCGGGCGTCGGCAAGCTCACCTACCAGGCGCTGCAGAACCTCGACCTGCCCGTGATCATGGGCACGGTCCTGTACGCCGCCTTCTTCGTCGTGCTGGCCAACGCCGTGGTGGACGTCCTGTACGCCCGGCTCGACCCGAGGGTGCGCCGTGCCTGAACCGCTGCTTGAGGTCAGTGACCTGAGGATCCGCTTCGGCGGCTTCACCGCCGTCGACGGGCTGTCCTTCTCCGTACGGCCCGGCGAGGTGCTGGGCGTGGTGGGGGAATCGGGCTCGGGCAAGAGTGTGTCGATGCTCGGCGTGCTCGGCCTGATCCGCACCCCGGGCGCCGAGATCTCGGGGAAAGTCGTCTTCCGCGGCCGTGACCTGCTCGCGCTGAAGAACGCCGAGATGCGGGCCGTACGGGGACGCGAGATCGCGATGATCTTCCAGGACCCGATGACCGCGCTCACCCCCGTGTACACGATCGGCTGGCAGATCGCCGAGCAGATCCGCGCGCACGAGAAGATCTCCAAACGCGCCGCCCGCGACCGCGCCGTCGCGCTGCTCGGCGAGGTCGGCATCCCGTCGCCCGAGCAGCGGGTGGACTCCTACCCGCACGAGTTCTCCGGCGGCATGCGGCAGCGGGCCGTCATCGCGATGGCGCTGTCCTGCAACCCCGCGCTGCTCATCGCCGACGAGCCGACCACCGCCCTCGACGTCACCACGCAGGCGCAGATCCTCGACCTCATGCGCCGCCTGCGCGCCGACCACGGCTCCGCGGTCGTGATGATCACCCACGACATGGGCGTGGTGTCGGAGATCGCCGACGAGGTCCTGGTCATGTACGGCGGGCGGGCCGTCGAGCGCGGCAGCCGGCGCCAGGTCTTCCACACCCCGCGCCACCCGTACACGTGGGGGCTGCTCGACTCGGTGCCGCGCGTGCGCGGCGCCCGGGCCCGCCGCCTGCCCACCATCCCCGGCACGCCGGGCGCCGCCGGGCGGGGCTGCCCGTTCGCCGACCGCTGCGCGCACAGCTTCGCCGCGTGCGCCGAGGTCCCGCCGCTGACCGGCGAGTCCGGCCACCTCGACGCCTGCTGGCTGCCAGAAGAGAAGAGGACGCGTTGAGCACCCTGCTGAAGGCCACGGACGTGGTCAAGCACTTCCGCGCGGGCCGCGGCCGGGCCGTACAGGCCGTCAACGGGGTCTCGCTGGAGGTCCGGAGCGGCGAGACGCTCGGCGTGGTGGGCGAGTCCGGGTGCGGCAAGTCCACGCTCGGCCGCTGCCTGGTCCGGCTGACCGACCTCACCTCGGGCCGCGTGGAGTTCCAGGGGCGGGACATCACCACCCTGTCGCGCCGCGCGCTCCGCCCGCTGCGCCCCGCCATGCAGCTCGTCTTCCAGGACCCGTACGCGTCGCTCAACCCCCGCCGCACCGCGGGCGACGCCGTCGCCGAGCCGCTGCGCATCCACGGGTACGGCGACGCGGCCGCGATCAGGAAGCGGGTCGCCGAGCTGTTCGACCTGGTGGGCCTGGCCCGGACGCACCTGGACCGCTACCCGCACGAGTTCTCCGGCGGGCAGCGCCAGCGCGTCGGCATCGCCCGCGCCATCGCGCTCAACCCCGAGTTGGTCGTCGCCGACGAGCCGGTCTCGGCGCTGGACGTCTCGGTGCAGGCCCAGGTGCTCAACCTCTTCTCCGACCTTCAGGAGGAGCTGGGCCTCACGTACGTCTTCATCGCCCACGACCTGGGCGTGGTGCGGCACGTCTCCGACCGCATCGCGGTGATGTACCTGGGCGAGGTCGTGGAGGTGGCCGGGGCCGAGGAGCTCTACGCCGCCCCCGCCCACCCCTACACCGACGCCCTGCTGTCGGCCGTACCGGAGATCGACGACGGGGCGGACGCGCCGCGCCGCGAGCGGATCGTGCTGACCGGGGACGTGCCCAGCCCCATCGACCGGCCGGGCGGCTGCTCCTTCCACCCGCGCTGCCCGGTCGCGCGGGACCGGTGCCGCACCGAGCGCCCCGCCCTGCGTGTGCTCGACGCCGCCCCCGGCCGCCAGGTCGCCTGCCACTTCCCGGCCTCCCCCTGACCCCGGCGCCCCGATGAACCGAGGCCGGTGATCGGTGACCAGCCGATCACCGCCACAGCGCGCCATCCGGATCGGGCGCGGCTCACGTCCACGCTCTCGCCACGGCAAACTCGAAAATCTTACTTTTGGTGACGATATATTTACGCGGTGCTCACTGCCTATGTCGACGAGAGCCTTCGTCGTCGCCCTCATGACGACAGCGTCTACGCGATGGCTGCTGTGGTCATGGACGCTGCCGACTGCGAGGACGTTCGCGTGGACCTGGAGTCGCTGCGTCTCGGTAAGAGTCCCCGCCTGCATTGGAGGGATGAATCCCCCACCCGGCAACTCGCCATCGCCGAACGGATTGCAGACATGCCGATACGCGGAATTGTCACGGTGTATCTCCATGGCGGAGAGGTCCGGACGGAGCGGGCGCGTCGCCGCTGCCTGGAGCGGCTGCTCATCGAGGTCGACAAGGCCGGCGTCGCGGCGGTGTCCATTGAGAGCCGCACCCCCGAGCAAGACCATCTCGATCGGGGGTTGCTGACCGGGCTGCGCAAGGCGCGCGTTCTGCCGAAGAGCCTGACGGTGCGATGGCAGCCGTCGGCGAGTGAGCCGCTTCTCTGGGCCGCGGATGCCGTCGTCGGCGCCACAACCTGGTGGTTGGACGGCCAAACGCGTTACTACGACCTTCTCTGCGAACGGGTCCACATGATCTGTCTCGAGTGACGCCCACAACGCGAAGGCCGGACGCCCGATTCCATCGGGAGGCCCGGCCTCACTTCCCCATCCCAGAGGATGCGGCGTGTTCAGTTTGCCTCACCGATAGTGCTCAGGCAAGCGCGTTGACCACGGAGAGCCATCGAGCTTGCCGTACTCGTTGACCTTGGATCGGCTTCGTCCACCATGACCCCGAGGCCCGGTGGGCCGGACGTCCCCCGGCCCACCGGCGAGTCACGATGGTCGGCGAAGCCGGGGAGCTCAGGCGGGGGTGAGCGCTCCGGAGGGGCGGTCGCCGGCCGGGGAGCCCCCGTCGCCGTCGCCGCCGCTGCGGCCGGTGCCCGGCCCGGAGTCCTCGTCCAGCAGGGTCGTCTCGTCGAACGGGGCCTCGCCGGACAACACCCGCGCCGCCCGCTCGCGGTCGAAGTCGCCGGTCCAGGTGCCGATCAGCACGGTGGCCACCGCGTTGCCCGCGAAGTTGGTCAGCGCCCGCGCCTCCGACATGAAGCGGTCGATGCCGACGATCAGGCCGACGCCGTCGACCAGGTCGGGCCGGTGTGACTGGAGCCCGCCCGCCAGCGTGGCCAGGCCAGCGCCGGTGACGCCCGCCGCGCCCTTCGACGCGATGATCATGAAGACCAGCAGCGAGATCTGCTCGCCCAGCGACAGCGGCGCCCCGGTGGCGCTCGCCACGAACAGCGTGGCCATGGTGAGGTAGATGGCGGTCCCGTCGAGGTTGAACGAGTACCCGGTCGGGACGGTGATGCCGACCACCGGGCGGGCCACTCCGAGATGCTCCATCTTGGCGATCAGGCGGGGCAGCGCCGACTCCGACGACGACGTCGAGAGGATGAGCAGGAACTCCCGGCCCAGATACCGCAGCAGCGTCAGGATGTTGACCTGGGCGACCACCCAGAGCAGCGGCCCCAGCACGACGAACACGAACAGTACGCAGGTCGCGTAGAAGCCGGTCATGATGACGGCGAGGCTGGTCAGCGCGTCCACGCCGGTGGCCCCGACGACCGCCGCCATCGCGCCGAAGGCGCCCACCGGAGCGGCCCACATGATCATGGCGAGGATGCGGAAGACCAGCCGCTGGATGTGCCCGATCCCGGCCAGGATCGGCGCCGCCCTGCCGCCCATCGCCTGCAGCGCGAAGCCCGCGAGCAGCGCGACCAGCAGCGTCTGCAGCACCTCGCCCTCGGTGAACGCCGACACGAGCGTGGTCGGGATGATCCCCAGGAGGAACGACGTCGTGTCGCTCTCGCCGCCCTTGGCCGCCTCGGTCTCGGCGGCCTTGCGCAGATCGTCGGTCAGCGCGAGGCCCTCGCCCGGGTGCAGCAGGTTGCCGACGAGCAGGCCGATCGCCAGCGCCACGGTGGACATGACCAGGAAATAGCCGACGGCGAGCCCGCCGACCTTGCCGACCCGCGCCGCCTGGGCCACCGACCCGACGCCGAGCACGATCGTGCAGAAGATGATGGGGCTGATCATCATCTTGATCAGGCCCACGAAGGCCGTGCCGAGCGGTTTCAGCTCCTTGCCCAGCTCCGGCGCGAGGAGCCCGACGGTGATCCCGGCGAGCACGGCGACGATGACGGCGAGATACAGGTACCGGGTGCGGTCCCGGCTCGCCCGAGGCGCGGATGCGGCCACGCGACCCCCTTGTACGGAAGGACTTTCGACGGCGTGACTATGCGCCGGGGGTGTGACCTCGGTCACTATTGCGTACATTTCGTTCATCAACGAAACGACCGCACGGAGTGAGACCGGGAAGATGACGAGGACGTCGCCCCTCAGACGGTGGAGCCTCGCCAGGCAGATGTTGCTGCTCCAGACCGTGGTCGTCGGGGTCACGGTCGCCGCGGGCACCGCCTTCGCGTTCGCCCACACCCGCGACCTGCTCACCGACGACGCGACGCGGGTCGCCGGCTCCGTCGCCATCAGCGTCGCCGACTCGCCGTCCGTCCTGTCCGCCGTCGGCGACCCCGACCCCACCGCGACCCTCCAGCCGTACGCCGAGCGGGTCAGGCGGGAGGCCGGCGTCGACTTCATCACGATCATGGACACGTCCGGTCGCCGCTACACGCACCCCAACCCCGGCCAGATCGGCGGCACCTTCCTCGGCACCATCGGCCCCGCCGTGGCCGGCCGCACGTTCACCGAGACCTACACCGGCACGCTCGGCCCCTCCGTCCGCGCCGTCACACCCGTGCGGGACGGCCGGGGCGAGGTGCGCGCCCTGGTCAGCGCCGGGATCACGCTCGACAAGATCAGCGACCGCCTGCGCGACCAGCTCGCCGTTGCGGGGCTGACCGTCCTGCTCGGCATGACCGTCGGCGGGGCGGGGACCGCCCTCGTGGGCGCCCGGCTGCGCCGGCAGACCCGCGGGCTCGCCTCCGACGAGCTGGGCCGCATCTACGAGCACCACACCGCGATCCTGCACGCCGTACGCGAGGGGCTGCTCCTCGTCGACGACGAGCGCAGGCTGACGTTGTGCAACGACGGCGCGCGGGCGCTGCTGGGCCTGCCCGCCGACGCCGAGGGCCGTGAGGTGACCGAGTTGGGCCTGGACCCGGAGTTCACCGAGATGCTGCGCTCGGGGGAGCGCCGCACCGACGAGATCCACCTGACCCGTGACCGGGTCATCGTGGTGAACGCCGCCCCCGCGCGGTCCGGGCGCAGGTCGTTCGGCCTGGTCGTCACCCTGCGCGACCACACCGAGCTCCAGGCGCTCAGCGGCCAGCTCGACGCGGTGCGCGGCTTCGCCGAGTCGCTGCGTTCGGCCGCGCACGAGTCGGCGAACCGGCTGCACACCGTGGTCGCGCTGGTCGAGCTGGGCCGGGCCGAGCAGGCCGTCGAGTTCGCCACCGCGGAGATGCGCGACGCCCAGCAGTTCGCCGACCGGGTCGTCGGGTCCGTACGGGAGCCCGTGCTCGCGGCCCTCCTGCTCGGCAAGACGGCCGAGGCCGCCGAACGCGGCGTCGAGCTGGCCATCGCACCGGACAGCGAGCTGGACGACCTCGGCCTGGACGGCCGCGATCTGGTGACCATCCTCGGCAACCTGATCGACAACGCCGTGGAGGCGGCCGTGACCGGAGCCCCGCCCGCCCGCGTACGGGTGAGCCTGACCATGGACGGGGGCGGCTGCGTCCTGCGCGTCGCCGACTCCGGCCCCGGCCTCGGCGATCACGAGGTGGCCGCGGCGTTCCGGCGCGGCTGGACGACCAAGGGCGACGGGCGCGGCCTCGGCCTCGCCATGGTCGGCCAGGCCGTACGCCGTCTCGGCGGCACGATCGACGTCTCCCGCGACGGCGGAGCCGTCTTCACCGTACGGCTCCCGCCCCGGAAGGGGGACGACACGTGATCTCCGTGCTGGTCGTCGAGGACGAGGAGGTCGCCGCCGAGGCGAACCGCCTCTACGTGGAACGGCTGCCGGGCTTCCGGGTCGCGGGTGTGGCCCGTTCCGGAGGGGAGACGCTGCGGTTCCTCCGCCGCGAGCGTGTGGACCTGCTGCTGCTCGACCTGCACCTGCCCGACATGCACGGCCTGGAGGTCTGCCGGCTGCTCCGCGCCGCCGGGATCTCCTGCGACGTCGTGGCCGTGACCTCGGCCAGGGACCTGTCCGTGGTCAGGTCGGCCGTCTCGATCGGCGTCGTGCAGTACCTGCTCAAGCCGTTCACGTTCGCGCTGCTGCGCGAGAAGCTCCAGCAGTACGCGCGGTTCCGCTCCTCGGTCGAGGGAGGCGGTGAGGTGAGCGCGCAGAGCGAGGTCGATCGCGCGCTGGCCACACTGCGGGGCGCCGCACGGTCCGCGCTCCCCAAGGGGATGTCCCAGGCGACCCTGGAGGCGGTCGCGGGCCAGCTCAGGAAGGCGCGTGCCGGGTTGTCGGCGAACGCCGTCGGCGAGGCGATCGGCGTCTCCCGGGTGACCGCCCGCCGCTACCTGGAGCACCTGACCGAGACCGGGGCCGTGCGGCGCGTCCCGCAGTACGGAGGAGTGGGACGCCCCGAGTGGCTCTACCGCCTGACCACCTCCACGTCCTGAATGGCCGAGGCCCTGGTCACGGGTGCCGCCCGCGCTCCCCGGATCGGCTCCGCCGTACGACGTGCAGGTCAGTCGGCGAGCTCCCTGACCCTCTCGATGAGCCGGACACGCTCCCCGTGCGTACGGCCGAGCGGGGTGACGTTGACGGTGCCGACGCCGGACTCCCTCATCACCTGGAGACGCTCGCGGACGAAGCCCTCCGGGCCGATCAGGGACATCGACGCCAGGAGCTCCTCCGGGACGAGGGCGGCGGCCTCGTCCTTCCTGCCCTCCAGGTAGAGGTCCTGGATCCGCTCGGCCTCCTTCTCGTAGCCGTAGCGGCGGGCCAGGTCGTTGTAGAAGTTCTTGCCCTTGGCGCCCATGCCGCCGATGTAGAGGGCGGCCGTGGGGCGGCCGAGCTCCAGCAGGTGCGCCACGTCGTCGCCGATCGCCAGGGGCGCCTGGGCGATGACGTCCAGCTCGCCGAGCGCCGGGTCCCGCTTCGCCCTGCCCGCCGCGAGGGACGCGCCCCACACGTCGGCGGCCTTCTCCGGCATGTAGAACATCGGCTCCCAGCCCTCGGCCAGCTCGGCGGCCAGCTCGACGTTCTTCGGGCCGATGGCGGCGAGCACGATCGGGATTCGGTCGCGCACCGGGTGGTTGATCAGCTTCAGCGGCTTGCCCAGGCCCGTGCCCCCCTCCAACGGCAACGTGTAGTGCTTCCCGGCGTACTCAAGACGCTCGCGCCGCCATACCTTGCGGCAGATCTCGATGATCTCGCGGGTGCGGCCGAGCGGCGCGGTGTACGGCACGCCGTGGAAACCCTCGATCACCTGGGGGCCGGACGCGCCCAGGCCCAGCGTGAACCGGCCGTCGGAGACGTGGTCCATCCCGGCGGCCGTCATCGCCAGCAGCGCCGGAGTGCGGGAGTAGATCGGCAGGATGCCGGAGGCGATCCGCAGCCGCTCGGTCCGCGCCGCGATGTAGCCCATCTGGCTGACCGCGTCGAAGCTGTACGCCTCGGCGACGAAGACGACGTCCAGCCCGGCCTTCTCGTAGTCGGCCAGCTCGGCCACGGTCTCCTTGAACCCGCCCGAGTAGTTGAGGGCCATACCGATGCGCATCATGCGGTCCTTTCGATCCATGGGTTCGGCCGGCCGGCGCTCGACCGGCCGACGAGCTGTCGGGGGCGGTCGCTCAGCCGGTCACCGGCTGCCGTTCCGGCCCCGGCCCGGAGGTTTCGCGTACGGCGCCGGTCCGGCGGGCGACCACGACCAGCGGCAGCACCACGGCGCAGCTCGCCGCGACGAGCACGGAGGACAGACCGCCGATCCCTCCGGCGGAGAGGATCCCCGTGCCGGCGACCGGCCCCAGGGCGGTGCCGAAACCGAACGCGGCGTTGGCGAGCACCGCCCACCGGCCGCCCGCGTCCAGCGTCGCCGCGATGGCGATCATGTAGGTGAGCGCTCCCTGGTAGGTGAGGTTCCACAGGAGCTGGCCCGTGGTGTAGACGGCGGGGACCCCGCCCGCCGCGATCATCACCTTGGAGGCCACGCCCAGGAGCAGGAAGGCGGCCAGCGGCACCGTGCGGCCGTACCGGTCGCCGATCACGGCGACGATCCCGCCGCCGATCAGGCCGGCGAAGAGCGACCCGGAGAGGATCAGGTTGACGATCCCCTCGTCCATGCCCAGCTCGTCCACGCCGATGGTCCCGGTCACCGCCCACAGGGCGTACTCGCAGGCGCCCCAGACGCAGATCCCCGCGACCAGGACGAGGCCGGGGCCGCGCGCGGGCAGCGGGCCCGCGGGGCCGCCCGTCTGCACCGGCGCCTCCGGGAGGCCGCGCATGAACGGGACGGACGCGGCGCAGACCACGGCGATCGACCCGACGGTGACCGCCAGCCCGCCGCCGAAGAGCGGGAGCGCCATGTAGATGCCGGAGCCGATCACCGTGCTGGCGATGAGGCCGACGCCGGTGGCCCGGTCCGGGTTGGCCATGGCCGCGATGGCGGCGCTGGCCAGCGACAGGACGGCCCCGCCGCCGACGCCGCCGAGCATGATCCCGGCGATGGCGAGCGCGGGTACGGGCACGAGCGTGGCGGTCAGGAACCCGGCGACCATCGCCGCGAGGCTGACGACGGCGAGCCGCGCCCGGCCGGGGCGGGCCGCGCGTCCGGTGATCAGCACGCCGGTGACGGCGGACGCGAGCAGCGCCCCCGTGCCGACCCATCCCGCCCCCGCGATGCCCAGGCCGAGACCGGAGCCGAGGGTGTCGATCAGCGTCGGGAGCATGGTGGGGACCATGTAGGCGGCGGTGAGGGCCATGGAGATGGCGGCCAGCGCGAACGCCGGCGACCGTGGGGGGTTGGTCACGCCGGAACTCCTCCGGTTAGTCCGATGACTATCGAGTGATAGCCGAACCTAAGGCGTGGTCCTCGTCCGCGTCCAGACCTGAAAGGGGGCGATTTACTATCGGGTGATATCCTCGGCGCCCATATGAGCGCGAAGCCGACCACCGGGAGCCGCCCGGATTTCCGCCAGCTCAGGGCGCTGCCGCGGGAACGCTGGCCCCGCCGCGAGCAGATCCTCTTCGAGGCGGCGAGCCAGTTCGCGCAGCGCGGCTACCACGGCACCTCGACCAGGGACATCGCCGACGCGCTCGGCATCCGCCAGCCGTCGCTGTACAACCACTACCCCTCCAAGCTCGCCATCCTGGAAGACCTGTGCGCCTACGACATCGGCGTACCGGGGGAGCGGGCCCGCTGGATCTCGCGTGTGGACGCACCCGCGTCCGCCCGGCTGTACGCCGCCGTCCGGCTCGACGTCGAGTACTGCCTGGAGGCGCCGATCGACATGCGCGGCCTGCCCGACGACCTGATCGGCGAGCCCGGCCTGGAGACGTGGAACAGGAAGCTCCGCGCCTGGTACGCAACGGTGCGCGCGATCGTCCGCGAGGGCGTCGAGGCGGGCGAGCTCGCCCCCATCGACCCCGAGTTCGCCCGGCAGGCGATCTGGGGAGTCGAGTGGGAGGTCATCCGGGTCTCCCACGGTGGACGCCGCCGCCGGGCCGGGACCAGACCCGACGACGTCGCCTCGTTCGTACTGCGGGGCCTGCTGGCCGACCCGAGCCGCGTCGGCGAGGCCCGGGAGGCCGCCGCCGGGGTGATCGCCGCCTACCGCGCCGCCCACCCCGGCTGACCTCCACCCGGCCCGTCCACGCCGGCGCCGCCCGCTATTCAGGCCGTTCGCCCGGCCGGTCCCGTGAGGTGATCAGGGCGTCGACCGCGAGCACGCCGCCGGTCCCGACGCGGACCGGGTTGATCTCGATCTCGGCGACGTCCGGACGCTCGGCCAGCAGGCGGGAGACCGTGACGACCAGTTCGGCCAGGGGCTCGACCGCCAGCGGAGGGCGGCCCCGCCAGCCGGCCAGCAGCGGATGGCAGCGCAGGGAACGCAGCATGTCCAGCGCCGTCTCGGTCGTCACGGGGGCCAGCTCGGTCACCGTGTCCCGCCACAGCTCGACCTCGGTGCCGCCGAACCCCACCACGACCACGGGCCCGAAGGCGGGGTCCCTGCGGCCGCCGACGAGGATCTCCACGACGTGCTCGCGCGTGTCCATCTCCTCGACGACGTACCGGCCCGGCCCGAGCCTGCCCGCCATCTCCTCATGGGCGCGGCGGAGCGCCTCGGCGTCCGGAATCCCGACCACCACGCCGCCCGCCTCGCTCTTGTGCTCCAGCCAGTCGGCCTTCAGCACGTACGGCGCCCGCAGCCCGTCCGCGCCGCCGAGCGTGGCCACCGCCCTGTCGCGATCTGTGTGGCCGCGTGGCCGGGCGTCGGTGCACGCGCCGCCCATGCGGCCGTCGTCCGCGTCGCCGTTCGGGTCGGAGTCGATGAGCCGTCCCGGCGGGAAGGGCGCCCCGTAGGCGGCCAGCAGCTCCCGTGCCGCCCAGTAGCCCCGCCCGGGAGCCCCTCCGCCGCCGCCCGCCTCCACCCGTTCAGGAGGGAGGCCCGGCGCGGCGGGTGTGCCACGCGGGGCGCCCAGGGCGGCCGCCTGTGCGAGAGCCCATGCGGCGCCGTCCACCCGGGGGTAGACGGGCACCCTCTCCTCGCGCAGCGCGGCCAGCGCCTCGGTACCCCGGCCCATGGTGTCGACGTGGACCGCGATCCGCCGCGCGACGGCGGCGATCCGCCCGGCGACCTCGACCTCCGGCCCGTCGAGCGCGGGGTTGTCCCCGCCCCAGGCGCCGAAGTAGCCGGTCAGCAGGACCGCGTCCACCTGACCGCTCTCCGCTATCGCCTCGATGACCTGGGCGTAGCACGTCAGATCCCGTTCGCCGGCACCGGCCAGATCCACCGGATTGGCCGTGGCCGCGGCCGGTGTCAGCAACCCGGCGAGATGCTCGGCCAGTCCTTCGGAGAAGGGGACCACGCGCAGCCCCTCCGCCTCGGCCACGTCGGCCCCGAGCGCGCCCTGGCCGCCGCCGTCGGAGACGACCGCGACCCGGCGCCCGCGTGGCGGGGCGGGAGCGGCCAACGCCTGGGCGAGGTCGACGAGCCGCCCGGGGGAGGCGACCCTGATCGCGCCGCCCGCCCGGCAGGCGGCGTCCACGACCTCGGCGGCCGAGGTCAGCGAGCCGGTGTGGGACCGGGCCGCGACACGGGACGCCTCGCTGCCGCCGACGGTGAGCACGATCACCGGTTTGCCGGCCGTGCGGAGGGCCGAGAACGTCTCCACCAGGGCGCGGCCGTCGCCGAAGTCCTCGGCGTACAGGGCGACGACCCGGGTGCGGGTGTGCCCGGCCAGGTCGGCGAGCGCCTCGGCCGCCGTCACGTCGGCCTGGTTGCCGAGGGAGACGAACCGGGAGACGCCGAGCCCCGCCTCGGCCGCGAGCG
The DNA here is from genome assembly GCF_001570405.1 of Microtetraspora niveoalba. Taxonomy (GTDB): domain Bacteria; phylum Actinomycetota; class Actinomycetes; order Streptosporangiales; family Streptosporangiaceae; genus Microtetraspora; species Microtetraspora niveoalba. The sequence goes on from NZ_BBYM01000038.1 coordinate 52,964, forward strand.
TGCCCAGGGCCAGCCCGAGCTGCCCGCTTTGCGACACGATCGCCAGGCCGCCGGGGCTGAACGCTCCCCAGGCCAGCTCCAGCTCGGTGACCGCGTCGTACAGGCCCAGGCAGTTCGGGCCGAGCAGCCGGGCCCCCGCGGCCGCGATCCGCCCCGCGAGCCTGCGCTCGGTGCCCTCCCCGAGCGCCTGGTCCAGCCCGGCGGTGATCCCGACGAATCCCCGCGCGCCGAGGTCGAGCGCCTCGTCCACGACCTCCGGCACCGCATGGGGAGGAACGCACAGCGCGACCAGTTCGGGCGGCCGCGGCAGGTCGCGCAACGAGGGCAGGCAGGGCACGCCCTCGACGACCGCCCCCGGCCGGCCGACCAGGTGGACGTCGCGCCGGTGGGCGCCCGCGAGTGCGCCGCGGGCCAGCCAGTACCCCCATTTGGCCCGGTCGGCCGACGCCCCGACCACCGCCACCGAACGCGGGTCCCGGAAGACCTCCATCCCGCTCGTCTCCCGTACGCCTGAGGATCGAGCAGATCCGGCAAAGCCGGAGAGATCGACGAAACCGGCGGAGCCGGACAAACCGTTAGCCCCGGGGGGTGCGTTCACCATGTCCCCCTCAGCTCCGGGCAAGCGAACGCGAGATGATCAGGCGCTGGATGTCGGAGGTGCCCTCCTCGATCTCCTCCAGCTTCGCGTCGCGCATCCACTTCTCCACCAGGTATTCGCGCGAGTAGCCCCACCCGCCGTGGGTCTGCACCGCCGCCCAGGTGCACCACATGGCGTGCTCCGACGCGGTGAGCTTGGCGATGGCCGACTCCTCGGTGACCCTCTCGCCGGCGTCGAACAGCCGGGCCGCCCGCATGGTCACCAGGTGGGAGACGTCCACCCGCGCGGCCATGTCCGCGAGCCGGAAGGCGACCGCCTGATGCTCGATGATCTTCACGCCGAACTGCTCGCGCTCGCGTGCGTACGCCAGGGTGGCGTCCAATGCGGCACGGGCCAGCCCCGTGCAGGCCGCGCCGATCAGGATCCGGGAGGCGTCGAAGGTCCGCATCAGCCCGTGGAAGCCCTGCCCCTCCTCGCCCAGCCGGTTCGCCACCGGAACCCGGACGTCCTGCAGGAACAGTTCCGCGCAGGCGATGCCGCGCTGCCCCATCTTCGGCATAGGGTTGCCGATCGTCAGGCCCGGAGTGTCCCTCGGGACCACGAACGCGGTGATCCCCCGCGACCGGGTGCCGGGCGCCACCGTCGCGAAGATCACGAAGAGGTCGGCGAACGGCCCGTTGGAGATCCACGCCTTCTGGCCGTTGAGCACGTAGGAGTCACCGTCCCGTGCGGCACGCGTGGTCAGCGCGGCCGCGTCCGACCCCACCCCGGGCTCGGTCACCGCGAGCGCCGTCAGCGGCGGCACGCCCGAGCAGAGCGGGCTCAGGAAGCGCCGCCTCTGCTCCTCGGTGCCGAGTTCGAGTACGGGGGCCGCGAAGAAGCCCGCCGACGTCACCAGGTTGCCGATCGACACGTCGCCGTGGCACAGCTCCTCCTGCACCAGGCACTGGGTGACCAGATCGCCGACCCCGCCGCCGCCGTACTCCTCCGGGACCATGAACGATGTCAGGCCGACGGCGGCGGCCTTCTCCCACACCTCGCGGGGCAGCACGTGGTCGGCCTCGTCCACCTCGCGTGCCCGCGGCCTGATCTCCGCGGCGGCGAACTCGCGCGCCAGCCGGACGAAGTCGGCCTGCTCCTCGGTCATCTCCAGGGCTCCGCGCACCTCGCGCATGGCCTCGTCCCCTCTCACCAGCGGATCGTCACGTGTTTGGGCTCGGCGTAGTGGTCCAGCGCGTACGCCGACATGTCCTTGCCGTAGCCGGACTGGCCGAAGCCGCCGTGCGGCAGCTCGGAGGCGGCGGTCATGTGGTCGTTCACCCAGACCGCTCCGTAGCGCAGCTCGGCCGCGGCGCGCATCGCCCGCCCGGTGTCGGCCGTCCACACGCTGGCCGCCAGTCCGTACGACACATCGGCGGCCATCGCCAGGGCCTCCTCGTCCGACCCGGCCCGTTGCACGACGAGCACCGGACCGAAGACCTCCTCCTGGACGATGGGATCCCGCTGGTCCACGCCGGTGAGGACCGTGGGCAGGTGGAACGCGCCCGGACCGTCGGGGGCCGTCCCCCCGGCCAGGACACGGGCCCCCGACCCCAGGGCCGCGTGTACGTAGCCGCCGACCCGGTCACGGTGCGCGCGCGTGATCAGCGGACCCATCTCGGTGGCCGGGTCGGCGGGAGAGCCGACTCGCAGCGAGCGCGCGGTGTCGGCCAGCGCCTCGGCCACCTCGTCGAAGCGCCCGCCGACGACGATCACCCGGGTGGCCGCCGTGCAGTCCTGGCCCGAGTTGGCGAAGGCGGCCACCCGCAGGCTCGCGGCAAGCCTCTCCACATCGGCGTCGGGGAAGACCACGACCGGGGCCTTGCCTCCGAGCTCCAGGTGGAGCCGTTTCACCGTGGGGGCGGCGGCCGCCGCGACGGCCCGGCCGGTGGCGGTCGAGCCGGTGACCGAGACCATGTCCACCCAAGGGTGCGCGGACAGGAAGGCGCCGGCCTCCCGGCCGCCGGTGACGACGGTGAACACGCCCTCGGGCAGCGCCTTCGCCGCGAGCTCGGCCAGGCGCAGCGTGGTCAGCGGCGTCTGGCGCGAGGGCTTGAGCACCACCGTGCAGCCGGCGGCGATCGCCGGGGCCATCTTCCAGATCGCCATCATCAGCGGGTAGTTCCACGGCGCGATGCCCGCGACGACGCCGACCGGCTCGCGGCGGATCATCGACGTGGCGTCCGGCAGGTACTCCGCGGCGGCCCGGCCCTCGGGGGCCCGCGCCACCCCTGCCAGGAAGCGGAGGTTGTCGACGCAGTACGCGATCTCGTCGGGCGCGCCCGCGATGGGCTTGCCGACGTTACGCGACTCCAGCTCGGCGAGCGTGGCCGCGTCGGCCTCCACCAGGTCGGCGAGGGCGTGCAGAGCGGCCGAACGCTCGGCCGGGGTGGTCCGCCGCCATCCCTCGAACGCGGCGCGGGCGCCGGCCACCGCCGCCTCCAGCTCGGCGGGCGTGGCCTGCGGAACCTCGGCGATCCGTTCCCCGGTCGCGGGGTCCACGACCGGGTCGAGGACCGGTCCCGCTCCCGTCCCGCCGCTCATCGGGCCCCACCGCGTACGGCACGGCAGAGGGACTCGAAGTTGCCCACGAACCTGCGGGCGTCCTCCATGGTGTGCTGCACCGAGAGGGTGAACTGCTCGGTCTTGCCCCACGGAGGCAGGAAGATTCCGCCGTTGACCTGGTAGAGCCAGTGGGCGTGACCCCACTGGTCGGCGTACTTGAGGAAGTCGCGGTAGTTGCGCAGCTGATCGGTGAATATCACCGAGCCCTTGGCGCCGGCGGAGGCGACGTAGCCCGGAATGTCGTAGCGGGCCATCAGCTCGGTGACGCCGTCGGCCATGTGGGCGCGCATCGCGTCGAGGTGGGCGTACGCGTCCGGGGTGAGGACCTCGGTCAGCATGGCGCGCACCGCGGCCATGGTCAGGGGGTTGCCGTTGAACGTGCCCACCTGCTGGTAGATGTTGTCGGCGATCAGCTCCATCAGCTCGGCGGTGGCGCCGATCGCCCCGCACGGCACGCCGCCTCCCATGGCCTTGGCCAGGCAGACGATGTCGGGCAGGACGCCGTACAGCTCGGTGGCGCCGCCCGGAGCGACGGCGAGGCCGGTCTTGACCTCGTCGTAGGTGAGGTACGCCCCGTGGGCGTGCAGCAGCTCCTTCAGCGCGGCGTGATAGCCGGGCTCCGCCGTGATCATGCCGATGTTCATCATGATCGGCTCGATGATCATGCCGGCGATCTCCCCGGGGTGGGCCTCGAGCACCCGGCGGACCGCCTCCAGGTCGCCGAACGGCACCACGATCGTGAGGTCGACCACCTCGCTCGGATAGGCGGGCCCGAACGCCACCGAACGCGGCGCGTCGTCCGGCCCGATGTCGCCCTCGGCCGAATAGGTGGAGACCTGAACCGAGTCGTGGTGGCCGTGGTAGGACCCCTCCACCTTGATGATCTTCTTGCGGCCGGTCGCCACGCGCATCAGGTGGACCGCGTCCATCGTCGCCTCGGTGCCGGAGTTGCCGAACCGCCACACCGGCAGGCCGAACCGCTCGCGCAGCAGCCGGGAGACGACGATGAGGTCCTCGGTCGGCTGGCCGAAGTGGGTGCCCAGGCGAGCTCGGCGGGCGACCGCCTCCACGATCGCGGGGTGGCCGTGACCGGCCAGGCCGACGCCGAAACCGCCGTGCATGTCGACGTAGTCGTTGCCGTCCGCGTCGCGGATCATCTGGCCCCTGCCGTACTCGATCCAGATGGCGCCGGGCACGCTGTCCTGCCAGGAGGAGGCGACGCCTCCGGCCAGGGTCTCGCGCGCGGTCTCGCGCAGCTCGAACGAGCGGGTCATCCGTGAGACGAGGAGCTTCTCCTGCTGGGCGATCAGCGTGTCGAGCGTTTCGAGGTCGCCCGTTTCGAGGTCGCGCGCGTGCGGCGCCGAGGTGTCCGTCATGGTTCTCCCTCTCCGGAAACTATCGATTGATAGCTTGTCGGACGCCGTGCGCGGCTGGCAAGGGTGAACGCGGAAATCCGCTATCGAGCGATAGGGGCCGGCGCTCGGGCGGGGCGCGATCGGCGGTCACGCGTACGCGCTCGCCTCGGCCCGTGAACACGGTGCGCCGCGCGGCATGACTCGACGCGAAAGGAGAAGCGGTCGAGCCGGCGTGGTGGACGTGAGCGCGAAGACGGGCCCCGGTGTCCGTGAGGTGACCGCGAGCCGCGGCGACGGCGAGGCGATGAAAGCTCAGCGCGACACGAGAAGGGGAGGAGGCGGCGCGAGGGGAGAAAGCGAGGAGGCGGCGCGTGAGGGGAGGAAACGAGGCGGAGAGGAGGCGGCGCGTGAGGGGAGAAAGCGAGGAGGCGACGGGCCGCGCCCCGCCGCACCGCGGCCTGCCGCACGATCCGCGCTCCCGAAGGAGATGTCCCACGCGACCCCGCGGGATCGTCCGGCGTCCCGCGATGCGGTGGGGAGGGACGCCCCGAATGGCCCTGCCGGCCGGTGAGGCTAGCTCTCCCGGCCGCGCGTCTCCCGTTCGAGGCGGGCCAGATCAGACTCCATCCGCCTGATCACCCGCTGGTAGCCGTCCCATCCGTACATGCTGATCAGTTTGGCCTTCACCCTGCGGGTCTCCTCCGCGACCATCTCCGGGCTCCGCTGCTTCAAGCCGAGCAAGGGATGGTGGGGGCGGTTCATTATGGCGATGTCCTTCCATGGCAGCGACAACGTCGTACCTAAGCAGGACGCGCCGGACGCGGCATCGGGTGACCGCGACCGGAACCTGAAGAAAACCTGTCAGAAAACGCCCTTCACCCCATCCCGGCGTACTGCCGGGGGCGAAGAGCCTGGGCGCGCAGCGCGGCCAGCGCGGCGGCCCGGCCCACGGCGGTGAGTTGCCACGGCGACCGCCACGAGCAGCCGGTGCGCAGGTCGAGCGCGTCGAGACGGCGCTGCAGCTCGCCCAGCGGGGCGGACAGGTCGAGCGGCACCACCTTGGAGCCCGCCGCCGACCGCCAGCCCTCGCCGTTGACGACCTCCAGGACCCGGTCCCGCAGCTCCTCGTACGGCAGGGCGGCGCCGTCGGCGAGCAACATCAGCGCCGACTCGCGGACCGAGATCTCGAAGTCGTGCTCTCCCTTGGCCGGGGTGAGCAGCGCGGTCGTCGCCGCCGTCCACAGGCTCTCCGGCCGCCCGGCCAGGCCGCGCCCCGCCTGGGTGAGCACCAGCTTCCTCCCCGTACGGCGCAGCGCCCGGAGGTCGTGGACGGCGATCTCCCTGAGCGTGGTCAGCGTCGGCACGTCGGCCTCGCCGCGGATCGATCCCGCGGTGAGCGCGTCCCAGCCGAACCTGTCCACCGACTCGGTCACCATCGCGCGGGAGACGTTGAACTTCTCCGTCAGCTTCACCCCGTCGACCGCCATGCCGAGCAGCCACCACAGCGGCTCCAGGTGCGGCTCGGCCGGCGGCGGGATGGGGGCGTGCAGCCGCACCTCGAACGGCTGGGCCAGCTCGCGGCGGGCGTTGCCGCGCCCGAGGACCCAGCGGTTCAGCCGTTCGCCGTGGACCCGGTTCAGCCAGCAGTCGCCGCCCAGCTCGGGACGCGGAGAGGTCAGCCAGCGCCGGGTCAGCGCCTCGCGGCCGACCGGCTCGCCCGACATGATCGACAGTTCGAGCGCGGCGGCGCAGGCGACGTGTGCGCCCAGCTCCTCCGGCCCCATGATCGAGCTCCAGGCCAGCTCGGGGACGTCCGGCGGCAGCACGCCGGTGGCCTCGAGCGCCTGCTGGTAGGCCGCCGTCCCGGCCTCCTCGCCCTCCCGGGCGTACGCGTTGAGGATCCGGGCCGTCGTCTGCGAGTCGCACAGCGCGGCGTAGCGCTCCATGCCGCCCAGCCGGAGCAGCCGTCCGAGCGCCCGCGCGATCACCTGGCGGTCGCCCGTGACCTTGACCGGCAGCGTGAACCAGAGGAACTCGCACACGTCGAGCTGGCTGATCGTCTCCAGCGGCTCACCGCCCGTCAGCCACTCGACGGCGACACGGGCCGGCTCGGCGGCCTCCGGCTCGGAGCGCTCCAGCTCGGCGAGGAGGGCGGCCACGTCAGGTGCGGGCATGACCCGCAGTCTGCCGTATTGCCCCCATCGTCCGCGACGACCCATGGTCACTCGCCACCACCCCCTTGGACCAACCATACGAGGGCCTAGATCCAGCCCTTCGAGCCGCGGATGAGCATGCGGGCGAGCCAGTCGGTGTAGGGGATCACCTCGGCGGCGATCACGGGATAGAGCCAGGCGAAGTTCGCCAGCGCGAGCAGCGCGAAGACCCCGACGCCCACCGACCCGGCCTGCCGCCGCCACCGCGGCGCGCCGGCCGGTCCCAGGATCAGCCCGCAGGCCAGCACGATCGCGAGGACCATGAACGGGACCAGCGGGATCATGTAGTACAGGAACATCGTCCGGTTGTCGGCGATCGCGTAGTAGAACCACGGCAGCCAGCCCGCCGCGTACGCCAGCAGGACCGCGCCCGCTCGCCAGTCGCGGGTGGACACGTACCAGGCGATCATGCCGATCAGGGCGGCGAGCGCGCCGTACCAGATGATCGGGGTGCCGGTGCCGAGGATCGCCTGGGAGCAGTTGTCGGTGCCGCAGCCCTTGGGCGACTCGTACCAGAACGCCACGGGGCGCAGCAGCAGCGGCCAGCTCCACGGCTCGGACTGGTAGTTGTGCGGCGTCGACAGGTTCGTGTGGGAGCTCAGCGTCTGCACCTGGTAGCCGACCCAGGAGCGCAGCGAGTCGAAGACGAAGAAGAACGGGTTCCCCTGCGACGTCGCCTGGTCCCAGCGCCGGTCCCACCCCTTGTCGGTGAAGAACCAGCCCGCGAACGAGACCACGTACGCCAGACCGGGCACCACGGCCATCCACGCCGCCGCCCGCGGCAGGTCGAACCGGAGCGTCTCACGGTACGGCCGGCGCAGCCCGGCGGTCCGGCGCGCGCCCGCGTCCCACACCAGCGTCATGACGGCGAAGGCGACGATGAAGAAGATCGTCGTCCACTTGGTCGCCAGCCCGGCGCCCAGGCACAGCCCGGCCGCGAGCCGCCACGGCCGCCACCCGAGCCGGGGGCCGGCGTCGAGCGACGTGGCCGACTCGCGCCACTCGGCCAGCGCCTGCCGCATCCGGTCCCGGTCGACGACCAGGCAGGCGAAGCCGGCCAGGACCCAGAACATCAGGAAGATGTCCAGCAGCGCCGATCGAGACAGCACGAAGTGCAGGGCGTCGAGGGAGAGCAGGAGCCCGGCCAGGCAGCCGAGCACGGTGGACCGGGTCATCCGGCGGGCGACCCGGGCGAGGATGAGGATCGACAACGACCCGATCAGCGCGGCGGCGAACCGCCAGCCGAAGGGGTTCAAGCCGAAGATCGCCTCACCGGCGCCGATCATCCACTTGCCGAGCGGCGGGTGCACCACGTACGCGGCGCAGTCGCTGACCTGCTCACACGTCTTGAAGATGCCCGTCTTCCCGGCGATCATCAGCTCGTTCGCGTTGTCGACGAACGCCCGCTCGGTGCCGTACTTGATCGTGGCGAACGCGTCCTTGGCGTAGTACGTCTCGTCGAAGACGACCCCGTTGGGCGTCCCGAGGCGATAGAACCGCAGGAACGCGCCGAACGCCGCCACGATCAGCGGCCCGAGCCAGCCCCACAGGGCGCTCCCGGGCATCGGCGGCACGAGCCGCTCCCGCAGGGACGCCGGCGTGGGAGCGTCCCGATCGGAGTCGGGCTGCTCGAACGCCTGGTGTGAGAAGTCGGTCACGGCCACCTGGACAGACTACTGTCGAGTTCCCGTGGTGACCATGAAGTTCGGGTCGAATAGCGGCATCCAACTCTTCAATGATGAACGTTTCATATGGTGGGAGACGTGCTAATTCTGGCGGGAGCCCCGATCGGCCAGGTGGGGGACGCCTCCCCGCGACTGCGGGAGGCCCTGGAGACGGCCGGCGTGATCGCCGCCGAGGACACGCGCAGGCTCAGGCGGCTCGCGTCCGATCTCGGCGTGACCCTGACCGGCCGGGTGGTGTCCTATTACGACGCGAACGAGGCCGCGCGGTCCAAGGAGCTGCTCGACGAGCTGCTCCAGGGTGAGACGGTCCTCGTGATCACCGACGCGGGCATGCCGGGCGTCTCCGACCCCGGATACCGGCTGACCCGGCTCGCCGTGGACGCGGGTGTCCGCGTCACCGCGCTGCCCGGCCCGTCCGCCGTCACGACCGCCCTGGCGATCTCCGGCCTGCCCAGCGACCGGTTCTGCTTCGAGGGTTTCCCGCCCCGCAAGTCCGGCGAGCGGGCCCGCCGGCTGGAGGGCCTGGCCCGCGAGGAACGCACCATGGTGTTCTTCGAGGCGCCCCACCGCCTGCACGCCTGCCTCGCCGCCATGGCCGAGGCGTTCGGCCCCGACCGCGCCGCCGCCGTCTGCCGCGAGCTGACCAAGACGTACGAGGAGGTCCGCCGCGGCCCCCTGGCCGAGCTGGCCGAATGGGCCGCGGGCGAGGTCAGGGGAGAGATCACCCTCGTCGTCGCCGGGTACGAGCCCGAGGCCGCCGAGCCGGACATCGAGGACCTCGCCCAGGAGGTCGCCCGGCGCGAGGCCACCGGCGTCCCCCGCAAGCAGGCGATCGTGGACGTCGCCAAGGCAGCGGGGATCTCCAAGCGCGACCTCTACAACCACATCCACGGCGCCTGACCCGGGAGGCTACGCGGTGGGCCCCGGCCTCCTGCGCGGCAGCCGCAGGTGCCTGAGCGAGATCGCGGCGGCGAGGCAGGCGACGGGGACGGCGGGCAGCAGATAGCGGTAGTCGAACTCCGCCGTCGCCGCCGGGGCCAGCACCAGCCCCACCGCGGCCAGCCAGGGCAGCAGCACCGGCCCGCCCAGCCTGCGCCACCGGACGGCCACGCCGTACAGGCCGGCGAGCAGCAGCAGGCCGAGCACCGTGCCGGGCAGCCGCACGACCTTCTGGTAACCGATCATGAAGTCGGACCACGGCTTCACCACGCGGGTGGCCGCCGGGCCGTTCTCGTACCGCTCGGCGTCCCGGTCCGTCTGCCCCTTGTACGACGTCCAGGCGGGCAGTTTCTGCGTGTAGTAGTTGCCGAACTGGTACTGCAGGTACGTCTTGGCGTCCGGGAACAGCGGGCGCCCCCAGCCGAAGGCGCGGAAGAAGTCCTTGGCCACGGCCGCGAGGTAGTCCCCCGGCTGCGCGAGGATCGCCTTCTTGGCGAACGCGCTCGCGTTGGCGTTGATCTCCGGGGTGAACTTCATGCCCGACCCGAACACGTGGAGCTGGTTCTGGTCGTCCCACCACAGGTAGGCCTGCGCCGTACGGCCCCGCTCGGCCGGGGGAGTGTTGATGCACAGGAGCGCGAGCTCCAGCTCCCCGCGCTTGTCGAGGTCCATCTTGTGGCAGTCGGCGAACAGGGCGGTCCGCATGTAGAGGATCACGCCGTCGCTGTTCGTCATCGCGAACTGCCCGTTGACCGCCTTGAACCACCCCATGTACGCCAGGACGGGCAGCGCGCAGGCGAGGATCATCGCCGAGATCGGCTTCCACCCGGCCCGCTTGACCAGCAGGTACGCCACGACCAGGGCGAGGATCGGCAGGCCGATGCTGCGGGTCAGCGCGGTCAGCGCGAGCAGCGCCCCGACCGCGGCGCCCACCGGCCACGACATCTTCCTGTGCCACAGGACGAGCGTGACGACCGCCGTAACCAGCAGCGTGAACATCGCGTCCGACATGATCAGCTGTTCGAGCTGGATCTGGTACGCGTCGAACAGCACCGGCACCGCCGCGAGGGTCGCTCCCCAGCCGGGCAGGCGGAATCTCTTCGCCAGCAGCAGGTAGATCAGCAGTCCGGCGGCCAGGCCCATCAGGTGCTGGGTGAACACGACGAACGCGAAACTGTGCACCGGTTTGAGCAGCAGCAGCCAGAAGCCGTACCCGTCCGGGCGGATCGGATGCGGGCGCGGGTGCAGCGCCACCGAGACGTAGTCGTAGGAGTCGTTGAACCACATCGCCGGGCCGAAACCGAGCATGGTGACGACCCGCAGAAGCGCCCCGAGCGCCAGGGCGACCGTGAACACCCGGTGGCGGACGAGCACCGTCAGAAGGCGCTTCCACCTGCTAGCAGGGGGGGCGTCTAATGCCGAAGGCTCCGCAACCGCGACCATGGTTACAGAATGCCAGCCGTTTCGGTGACTTGCCCCGGGCACCTCCGGGCAGAGGGCATCATGGTTGACTACTTAGGGCGATCACAAATGTAGACGAAGGGTTGCGACGTGGAACTGACCGTAGTCATGCCCTGCCTCAACGAGGCCGAGACCGTCGAGACGTGTGTCCGCAAAGCCCTCGCCTGCATGCGTGAGAACGGCATCGACGGCGAGGTCGTGATCGCCGACAACGGGAGCACCGACGGGTCGCAGCAGCTCGCCCGCGACGCCGGAGCGCGTGTGGTCCACGTCGACGCCAAGGGGTACGGGAACGCCCTCATGGGCGGCATCCGCGCCGCACGCGGCAAGTACGTGATCATGGGCGACGCCGACGACTCGTACGACTTCACCGACCTGATGCCGTTCGTCGAGCAACTGCGCGACGGCGGCGAACTGGTCATGGGCAACCGCTTCCGGGGCGGCATCGCCCCCGGCGCGATGCCTCCGCTGCACCGCTACCTCGGCAACCCCGTCCTGTCGTTCATCGGGCGGCTCTTCTTCCCGAGCGCGATCGGCGACTTCCACTGCGGGCTGCGCGGCTTCCGGCGCGACTCGATCCTGCGGCTGGGGCTGCAGACGGGCGGCATGGAGTTCGCGTCCGAGATGGTGGTGAAGGCGACCCTGCAGGGCCTCGACGTCCGCGAGGTGCCCACGACGCTGTCGCCGGACGGCCGCTCCCGCCCGCCGCACCTGCGCTCCTGGCGGGACGGCTGGCGCCACCTGCGCTTCCTCCTGCTGTACAGCCCGCGCTGGCTGTTCTTCATCCCGGGCCTGGTGCTCACCGCGATCGGCCTGATCATGGGCGCCGCGCTGACGTTCGGCCCCGTCTACATCGGCAAGCTCGCCTTCGACGTCGACACCCTGGTCGGGGCGTCCGCCATGGTGGTGATCGGCTTCCAGGCGGTGCTGTTCGCTCTGTTCACCAAGGTGTACGCGGCCGAGGAGGGCTTCCTCCCCGAGGACCGGCGGGTCCGCAAGCTGGTCGACATCGTCAGCCTGGAGAAGGGCCTCGTGGCGGGCGGCCTGCTCGCCCTCGCCGGTCTCGTCGGCCTGGTCGCGTCGCTGGCGCACTGGGGAGGCAGGGGCTTCGGCGAGCTGATCCCGGCCGAGTCGCTGCGCCTGGTCGTGCCGTCCGCGACCGCCTTCGTGATGAGCTTCCAGACCATCTTCGCGTCGTTGTTCATCAGCATCCTCGGCATCCGCCGCTCCAAGGAGACCCCGGTGGACATCGCCGCCTCCGCCGCGGAGGAGGCCGCCGAGGCCGTCACCCGGGCCTCCGCCGACGAGCCGGACGAGGCCGGCACTCCCGAGTCCACGGCCCCGCGGAGCGCGTGACCCCGCCGACCGCCGGCCGGGAGACCACCGGCCGGCGCGGCGGCCCTGCCACGGCCCGCACGAGGCCCCGTAACCGGTTCGAGACGCTGCGCCCGTGCCTCTAGGCTTGGAACCATGTCCCAGCACATCTTGACCGCCGTCGCGTGGCCCTACGCCAACGGTCCTCGCCACATCGGGCACGTCTCAGGGTTCGGCGTGCCGTCCGACGTCTTCAGCCGCTACCAGCGGATGGCGGGCAACAAGGTGCTGATGGTCTCCGGGACCGACGAGCACGGCACCCCGATCCAGGTCCAGGCCGACAAGGAGGGGCTGACCGCCCGCCAGATCGCCGACCGCTACAACCGTGTGATCGCCGAGGACCTGACCGGGCTCGGTCTCTCCTACGACCTGTTCACCCGGACCACCACCGGCAATCACTACGCCGTGGCCCAGGAGATCTTTCTCGGCCTGTACAAAAACGGCTACATCTTCCCCAAGACCACGATGGGCGCCATCTCCCCGTCCACCGGGCGTACCCTGCCGGACCGCTACATCGAGGGCACCTGCCCGCTCTGCGGATACGACGGCGCGCGCGGCGACCAGTGCGACAACTGCGGCAACCAGCTCGACCCGATCGACCTGATCAACCCGAGGTCCCGCATCAACGGCGAGACGCCGGTGTTCGTCGAGACCGAGCACTTCATGCTCGACCTGCCCGCCTTCTCGGAGGCGCTCGGCACGTGGCTGCAGTCCAAGCAGGGCGAGTGGCGGCCGAACGTGCTCAAGTTCTCGCTCAACCTGCTCGGCGACCTCCAGCCGCGGGCGATCAGCCGCGACCTCGACTGGGGCGTGCCGATCCCGCTCGACGGCTGGCGCGACCGGAGCGACAAGCGGCTCTACGTCTGGTTCGACGCGGTCATCGGCTATCTGTCGGCGTCCATCGAGTGGGCCAGGCGCAGCGGCGACCCGGACGCCTGGCGCCAGTGGTGGCAGAACCCCGACGCCCGCGCCTACTACTTCATGGGCAAGGACAACATCGTCTTCCACTCCGAGATCTGGCCGGCGATCCTCCTCGGATACAACGGCGAAGGCGCGCGCGACGGCGAGGCCGGCTCCCTCGGGAAGCTCTCCCTGCCGTCCGAGGTCGTGTCGAGCGAGTTCCTGACGATGGAGGGCCGCAAGTTCTCCTCCTCCCGCCAGGTCGTGATCTACGTCCGCGACTTCCTCGAGCGCTACTCCGCCGACGCGCTGCGCTACTACATCGCGGTCGCCGGCCCGGAGAACCAGGACACCGACTTCACCTGGTCGGAGTTCGTCAACCGCAACAACGGCGAGCTGGTGGCGGCCTGGGGCAACCTGGTCAACCGGTCGATCTCCATGGCGGCGAAGAACTTCGGCGCGATCCCCGAGGCGGGCGACCTCACCGACGCCGACCGGGCCATGCTGGAGCTGTCCAGGAACGCGTTCCCCAAGGTCGGCGCCGAGCTCGGCCGGTCCCGCTTCAAGAACGCGGTGACCGAGGCGTTCGACGTGGTCCGCGAGGCCAACAAGTACCTCGCCGAGCAGGAGCCCTGGAAGATCAAGGACGACCCGGAGCGGCAGAAGAGCATCCTGCACGTCGCCCTCCAGGTCGTGGACGACGCCAAGACGCTGCTCACGCCGTTCCTGCCCACCTCGTCCAACAAGATCTTCGAGATGCTCGGCGGCGAGGGCGTCTGGACCGGCATGCCGGAGATCCACGAGGTCAACGAGGACGGCGGCCCCGACTACCCCGTCATCACCGGCGCGTACGACGAGGGCGCCGCCCGCTGGGAGCACCGGCCGATCCGGGCGGGTGTCCCGCTCGCGCCCCCGACCCCGCTGTTCGCCAAGCTCGACCCCAAGATCGTCGACGAAGAGCTCGCCCGGCTCGGCGACTGACCAGGCAGGAGACCTCGCGCGATGTCCCGGGAGCTGCCCGTGATGCCCCAGCCGCTGCCGGCCGAGGTGTTCGACAGCCACTGCCACCTCGACATCATGGTGGGCGACCGCAAGGCGTCCTCCGGCGACCAGGTCGCGCTCGCCGCCCAGGCGGCGGGCGCGTCGGTCGAGGCCATCCTCGCGGACGCCCGCCTGGTCGGCGTGACCCGGCTGGTGACCATCGGGTACGACCTGCGCTCGTCCCACTGGGGCGCCGAGGTCGCCGCGCGGCACGACGACGTCTACGCGGGGGTGGCCATCCACCCCAACGAGGCGCACGCCGCGACCCCCGAGACGCTGGCCGAGATCGAGGAGCTGGCGCGGTCGCCGCACGTGCGGGCCGTGGGGGAGACCGGGCTCGACTACTTCCGGGACTGGGCCTCCCGCGAGGACCAGCACGCGAGCTTCCGGGCGCACATCGAGATCGCCAAGCGCACCGGGAAGGCGCTGGTCATCCACGACCGCGAGGCCCACGACGACGTGCTCGACGTCCTCGCCGACCAGGGCGCGCCCGACGTCGTGATCTTCCACAGCTTCTCCGGCGACGGTGAGATGGCCAAGAAGTGCTCCGACGCCGGATATTTCATGTCGTTCTCCGGTCCGGTGACGTACAAGAACGCGGGTTATCTCCGTGAGGCGGCCCGGGTGGCGCCGGCCGAGCTCATGCTGGTGGAGACCGACGCGCCCTACCTCCCGCCGACCCCGCACCGGGGCAAGCCGAACGCGCCCTACCTGATCCCGCTGACCCTGCGCTGCCTGGCCGAGGTCAGGGGCGTGGACGTCGCCGCCCTCGCCGCCGTCATCATGGCCAACGGCGAGACCGCCTTCGGCGCCTGGTGACCCGACCCGTCCGCCCACTGCCGGTCGCGGACGGCGTCGGTGCGCGCCACCCTCGGTGAACTCCACTGTTTCGTGGCATCTCATGTCCGTGGGCGAGTGGCGGGCCACCGGACGCCGCCGCCGGCGTCCGGTGGAAAACAGCCGTCAGACCCGCCTTTCCGTGCGCGGCCCCGAGCATATGCCGTGATTGTTTCGCGGTAATCGGCGCGGACGCGCCACACGATTTCATCGATCCGGCGGCCCGGTTTCCTCACCATATGTAGCCGAAGGAATGCGAAAAGCCCATGGACTGAGGACCGGCGCCATGTTTAACTGTGAAAAGTTGACGCCTGACAGGCCGGATGTCAACTGCGAACGCACTCCTCTGATGTGGCCCGATAAATGCGTATGGGCCAGAAAGGAACCGTAGTGCAGTTATTCAAGACGGCAAGTGATCGGCTGCTCAACCGCTTCGTGCCGAAGGCGGAGGCGTCCGCGTCCGGCTGGTTCACCCAGTCCTGCGGGTGCACGACCACGACGACCGGCAGGTTCTACCACTACCGCGAGTGCTACTACCCGGGCACGTCCCCGGCCGAGGGGTACCACTGCGACCGGTGCTACGCCAGCACCATCAGGTGCTAGCGGCCCTCCCGCGCACCTCGGCGGCCGGGCCGCCGCGTCGGACGCGACCGGTGAGCTCCGTCCCGCGCCGATGAGAACGACGATTCTCCCGGCGCTTCCCCATGCCACGTGACGCCTCGCGGTCCGGCCCCGGGGCCGGACCGCCGAACCACTGACACGTGGGTCGCGGAGTTTCGTTCACGGGTGGAGTTCCGCCGGCGTGGGTCAGGCATCCGTAGTCCGGCCGCCCGCGCCGCGCCACGCACATCCGCGAACGAAACTCCGTCCCCTGTACGACGTACCTCGACGGGAAAAGAACGGTGCATTATCTCGCGATCGCGATTCGCTGCCTGATCGGGGTGGTATTTCTCCTCTCCTTCGTCGGTAAAGTCGGTGGGCGCGGGAAATTCACCGCCTTCACCGCGTCGATACGGGATCTGCGTTTTCTGCCCGCGGTACGGACCCCTGCCGTCGCGCGCCTCGTGGTCGTCGCGGAGGGCTCCGTACCGGTGCTGCTCGCCGTCCCCTCCCCGATCGCCGTCGCGGCCGGACACGTCCTCGCGCTGGCACTGCTCCTGGCGTTCGCCGCGGTCATCGTGTTCACCGTACGGCGGGGGTTGCGGGTCACCTGCCGGTGCTTCGGCGCGTCCCCGATCCCCCTGGGGGCGGAACACGTCGCCCGCAACGTCGTTCTGGCGGTCCTCGCCGCGGCCGGGGCGGTCGCCGCCGGGGTCCTCCCGGCGGGGGAGGCCGCGCACCCCGCGGGTGCCCTGATCGCCGCCGTCGGCGGCCTGACACTCGGCGCGCTGGTCGCCGTCCTCGACGAGATCCTCGGACTTTTCCGTCCCATGAGCCGGGTCGGCCCCTCGGGGAGCCGTCTCCGATGAAGCAGGAGGAGAGCCATGCCGTTTCTCATCGCCGCCGTCGTCCTCGTCGGGGTCGTGTGCCTGGTCGACCTGGTCCTCACCGTGGGCGTGATCAGGCGGTTACGGGAGCACACGGAACTCCTCGCGACCCTCGGCAGGGAGGCGCCGGAGCTCGGCGCGGGCGAGGAGGTCGGACCGTTCGCCGTCCACGCCGCCGACGGCGGCCCGCTCACCCGTGACCATCTGACACGGGAGACCCTGGTCGGCTTCTTCTCCCCCGACTGCGAGCCGTGCCGGGCGAAGCTGCCGGCGTTCGTCCGGTACGCCGCCGAGATGCCGGGCGGGCGGGACCGCGTCGTCGCCGTCATCGCGGCCGACGAGGGGGCGGACGGCGAGTTCCGCGCCCGGTTGAGCCAGGTGGCGCGGGTCGTCGTCGAGGACCACACCGGACCGTTGAGCGCCGCCTTCCGGGTGCGCGCGTACCCCTCCCTGTTCCTCGTCGCGCCGGACGACGCCGGCCGGGTCCTGGTCACGACGGACGCTCCCGAGCTGAGCCGGGCCGTCGGCGTGGCATGAGTGGCGCGGGCGGCCGGGACCGGCCGCGCGAGCAGGGCGGGCCGGGGCCTTCGGCCTCCCCGCCGGACAGTGAGGACGCGGCAGACCGTGAGGACGCGGCAGACCGTGAGGGCGTGCCGGACCGTGAGGACGCGGCAGACCGTGAGGGCGTGCCGGACCGTGAGGACGCGGCAGACCGTGAGGGCGTGCCGGACCGTGAGGGCGCGGCGGGCCACGAGGGCGCCGACGGCGCTCCTCTCCCGGCCGCCGGCGGCGCCGTGTGGGTGAGGCGGCTGGTCATCGCGCTCTCCCTCGCGGCCGCCGCCGCGCCCGGCACGCTCGCGCTGTACGTGTCGCTGACCCTGGCGGCCGGAGCGTTCCCCGTCGCGACCACCTGGCTGACCAAGAGCGTCATCGACCGGCTGATCGCCGGATCCCCCCTGGGCACGCTCGCCGGCCTCGCCGTGGGGCTGGCCGTCGCCGGGACGATCACGGCGGCCCTCCCGCAGGTGACGCACTATCTGCGCGCGGAGGTGGACCGCGCCGTCGGGGTGATCGCTCAGGACCGCCTGTTCGCCGCCGTGGAAGGGTTCGTCGGCCTGGGACGGTTCGAGAACCCCCACTTCCTGGATCGGCTGCGTCTCGCGCAGCAGGCCAGCACGGTGTCGCCCGCCCAGGCCGTGGACGGGGCACTCGGCGTCGGCGGCGCGCTCGTCACCCTCGTCGGCTTCCTCGGCTCGTTGCTCCTGCTGAGCCCGGCGTTGACGCTCCTCGTACTGGCGGCCGGCGTGCCGACGTTGATCGCGGAGATCGCGATGTCCCGTCGTCGGGCCGGGATGTTGTGGACCATCGGATCGGCCGAGCGGCGCGAGATCTTCTACAGCCAGCTCCTGACGAGCGTGCAGGCGGCCAAGGAGGTGCGCCTGTTCGGCATCGGACCCTTCCTGCGCGGACGGATGCTCGCCGAAAGATCCACCGCCAACAGGGCGAAGCGGGCGGTCGATCGCCGGGAGACGCTCACCCAGACCGGGCTCGGACTGCTCGCCGCGCTGGTGTCCGGCATCGGGCTGTTCTGGGCGGTGGTCTCCGCGCACTCCGGACGGATCTCCGTCGGCGACGTCGCGATGTTCGTCGCCGCGATCAGCGGCACGCAGGGCGCCCTGGTCGCGGTGGCCGGCGACGCGGCCCGCGCGCACCAGGCGCTCCTCATGTTCGACCACTACGTCGCGGTGACGACGGCGGGGCCGGACCTGCCGGTGCGGGCGACGCCGGCGCCGCTGCCGCCGCTGCGGCACGGCATCGAGTTCCGGGACGTGTGGTTCCGGTACTCGGACGACCACCCCTGGGTGCTGCGCGGCGTCGACCTACGTGTCCCCAAGGGGGCGGCCGTGGCCCTCGTCGGACTGAACGGCGAGGGCAAGTCGACGCTGATGAAGCTGCTGTGCAGGTTCTACGACCCGACCAGGGGCGCGATCCTCTGGGACGGCGTGGACATCCGCGACGTCGACGTGGCCGAACTGCGGCGCAGGATCGGCGCCGTGTTCCAGGACTACATGAGCTACGACATGACCGCCGGGGAGAACATCGCCCTCGGCGACCTGACCGCGCTGGACGATCGCGACCGGCTCGCGGCGGCGGCGCGCGCGGCGGGGATCCACGACAAGATCATGGAACTGCCGTCGACGTTCGACACGCTGTTGACCCGGATGTTCTTCATGGAGAGCGAGAAGGAGGACGCGAGGAACGGCCACATGTTGTCCGGCGGCCAGTGGCAGCGGCTCGCCCTGGCCCGGGCGTTCCTCCGGGACCGGCGCGATCTGATGATCCTCGACGAACCGTCGGCCGGTCTCGACGCCGAGGCCGAACACGAGATCCACGTCTCGCTCAGGCGGCACCGGGCCGGCCGGACCAGCCTGCTCGTCTCGCACCGCCTCGGCGCGGTCCGCGACGCGGACCGCATCGTCGTCCTCTCGGACGGGCGGATCGCGGAGCAGGGCCGTCACGACGAGCTGACCGCGGCCGGGGGGATCTACGCCCGGCTCTTCGCCCTGCAGGCGTCCGGATACCAGCCGGGCACGGAAGAAGCGAGATCCGCGTCGCTGCCGGCGAGGACCCCGTGATCCCGCACCCGGAGCAAGGCGACATACGGATCACCCGGGCGCCGGCGGTCGCTCCGGGGCACGGTCTCGGTCGCAGTCTCGGTCGCGGCCTCGGGCTCGGCATCGGGCTCGGCATCGCGACGGGTCTCGGGCTGGGAATCGCCGCCGGCGTCGGGCTGGCGCTCGCGGCACGGCGCCTGGTCGTGGTGACCGTGCGCGGCGCGAGCATGGAGCCGTCCTTCCACGACGGAGACCGCGTCCTCGTCCGCCGCGGAGCTCCCCTCGCCGTCGAACAGGTCGTCGTGGTGGAGCGGCCCGTGCTCGGCATGGACTGGCCCCGCCCACCGCTCCCCGGCAGCGCGTCACGGCAGGCGATCGCCTCCAGAGAGTGGATGATCAAGCGGGTGGCCGCCGTGCCGGGAGATCCGCTCACCTCGCCGCCGCCCGTACCGGTGGAGGGGACCGAGGAGCGGGTGCCGGTCGGCATGTTGCTCCTGCTCGGGGACAACCGGGCGGCCAGCGTCGACTCCCGCCATCTCGGTTACTTCCAGGGCGAGCGCGTGCTGGGCACCGTGATCCGGAAGCTCTCCCGCTGACCGGCGCGGTAACGAAGACCTGCTCCGATGCCGGACACTAGACAGCATGACTTTGCTCGGCCCTGTCGAAGTGCGCGCGCTCGCGGAGAAGCTGGGCATCCGGCCGACCAAGAAGCTCGGGCAGAACTTCGTCATCGACGGCGGCACCGTCCGCCGCATCGTCCGGGTCGCCGAGGTGACCCCCGAGGACGTCGTCATCGAGATCGGGCCGGGGCTCGGCTCGCTCACCCTGGCCCTCCTGCCCGAGGTGGCGCGGGTCGTGGCGGTCGAGATCGACCCGGCGCTCGCGGCCCAGCTCCCGCTGACCGTCGCCCAGATGGACGCCGAGCACGCCGGCCGGCTCACCGTCGTCCACGCCGACGCGCTGAAGGTGGCCCCGGACGACCTGCGGACGGGCCCCGGCGAGGTCGCGCCCGCCCCGGGCGGTCAGGATCGGTCCGAGACGCCCGCCGCGCTGCCCACCGCGCTGGTCGCCAACCTGCCGTACAACGTCTCGGTGCCGGTGCTGCTGCACCTGCTGGAGATCCTGCCGTCCCTGCGCCGGGGCCTCGTCATGGTGCAGGCCGAGGTCGCCGACCGGCTCGCCGCGGCCCCCGGGTCGCGGATCTACGGCGTCCCCTCGCTCAAGGCCGCCTGGTACGCCGACGTGCGCCGCGCCGGGCCCGTCGGGCGCAACGTCTTCTGGCCCGCGCCCAACGTCGACTCCGGGCTGGTCTCACTCGTCCGCCGCGACCCGCCGGAGACGTCCGCGACCCGCGAGGAGGTCTTCGCCGTCGTGGACGCCGCCTTCGCGCAGCGCCGCAAGACGCTCCGCGCCGCCCTGGCCTCCTGGGCCGGTACGGCCGCCGCCGCCGAGGAGGCCCTCGTCCGGGCGGGCGTCCAGCCGTCGGCGCGCGGCGAGCAGCTCGGCATCGTCGACTTCGCCCGCATCGCCGAAAACCGCCCTCGGCCGTAGCGCGCCAGGACCGCCCCTGAGCGGCGAGTCGAGGCACGTACCGGCGAGATCGGACGGCGGCACGGGAGCGCTAGGCTCGGCTGCTGTGACTGCTACGCAGAGGGTGACGGTGCGCGTCCCGGCCAAGGTCAACCTGCAGCTCGCCGTCGGGCCGCTGCGCGACGACGGCTATCACGACCTGGTGAACGTCTTCCACGCCGTCTCGCTGTTCGACGAGGTGACGGCGACCCCGCCGGGCACCGCCGGAGCCTTCACCGTGCGCGTCGAGGGCGAGGCCGCCACGCAGGTGCCCGCCGACGCCACCAACCTCGCCGTCCGCGCCGCCGAGGCCCTCGCCAAGCACGCCGGGCAGACCGGCCCCGACGGTCGCCCGTACGGCGCGGACCTGCTGATCCGCAAGGCGATCCCGGTCGCTGGCGGCATGGCCGGAGGCAGCGCCGACGCCGCGGCCGCCCTCCTCGCGTGCGACGCCCTCTGGGGGCTCGGACTGCCCCGCGACGAGCTCATGGAGATCGGCGCGGCCATCGGCAGCGACGTGCCGTTCGCCCTCCTCGGCGGCACCGCGGTCGGCACCGGACGCGGCGAGCTGCTGACCCCCGTCCCGGCGACCGGCGCCTTCCACTGGGTGTTCGCCCTCGCCGACGGAGGCCTGTCCACCCCGCAGGTGTACGGCGAGTGCGACCGCATCCGCGCCGACGCGGGCGAGGAGGTCGCGTGGCCGGCCGCGGACGAGGCGCTCATGACGGCCCTGCGGGACGGCGACGCCCGCGCGCTCGGCGCCGCCCTCGCGAACGACCTGCAACCCGCCGCGCTCGCGCTCCGCCCCTCACTCGGCCGTACGCTCGACGCCGGACGGGACGCCGGGGCGCTCGGCGCGATCGTCTCCGGCTCCGGCCCCACCTGCGCCTTCCTGGCCGGATCCGCCGAGGACGCCCGCGAGTTGTCCGAGGCGCTGACCGCCGCCGGCGGGTGCCGTGCCGCCGTCACCGCGCAAGGGCCCGTCCCCGGCGCCGAGATCGTCGCGTAGGCGCCGCCCGTACAACCGGGATCCGCGCGACGACGATGCGTCCCCGAAGGAGAACGCCCGCGCGCGGGCTCGGGAGTACGAGGGATTTTGGGGAATCGGTAGGCTGGGCAGGCGATGAATCTGGTCAACCTTGAATCCGTGTCCCACGCCTTCGGGCCGAAGCCGTTGCTCACCGACGTCTCCCTCGGCATCGAGCAGGGCGACCGGATCGGCGTCGTCGGCCGCAACGGCGGCGGCAAGTCCACCCTGGTCTCGATCATCGCCGGGGAGCTCAAGCCCGACAGCGGACGTGTGACCCACAACCGGGGCCTGCGCGTCGGCCTGCTGTCCCAGCGGGACGACTTCGATCCCGACGCCGCGGTCGGCGACCTCGTGCTGTCCGGCCGGGCCGAGCACGAGTGGGCCGGGGACGCCACTATCAGGGAGATCCTCGCCAACCTGCTCGGCGACATCGAGCTGACCGCCCGCGCGGGCGCGCTCTCGGGAGGCGAGCGGCGGCGCACCGCCCTCGCGAAACTGCTCATCGACGAGCACGACCTGATCATCCTCGACGAGCCGACGAACCACCTCGACATCGAGGCCATCGCCTGGCTCGCCGGGCACCTCGCCCAGCGCAAGTCGGCGCTGCTCGTCGTCACGCACGACCGGTGGTTCCTCGACGCCGTCTCCACCCGGACCTGGGAGGTCGTGGACGCCTCCGTCGAGCGCTACGAAGGCGGCTACGCCGCGTACGTGCTGGCCAAGGCCGAGCGGGCCCGCATCGCCCAGGCCGCCGAGGAACGCCGCCAGAACCTCATGCGCAAGGAGATCGCCTGGCTGCGACGCGGCCCGCCCGCCCGGACCTCCAAGCCCAAGTTCCGCATCAACGCCGCCGAGGCGCTGATCGCGAACGAGCCGCCGCCCCGGGAGACCGTCGAGCTGCTGAAGTTCGCCTCCGCGCGGCTCGGAAAGACCGTCTACGACCTGGAGGACGTGACCCTGCACGCCGGAGGGCCCGGCGCCGGCCCGGTCGTGCTCGACCACGCCACCTTCCAGTTCGGCCCCGGCGACCGCATCGGGCTGATCGGCGTCAACGGCTCCGGCAAGTCGTCCGTGCTCCGCCTGCTGTCCGGCACCGTCACGACCGACTCCGGCCGCGTCGTGCGCGGCAAGACCGTACGGCTCGCGCACCTCTCGCAGGAGCTGGCCGAGCTGGACCCGGCCCGGAGGGTGCTGGAGACCGTCGAAGAGGTCCGCAAGTACATCCAGGTCGGCAAGAAGGAATGGTCCGCCTCGCAGCTCCTCGAGCGCCTCGGCTTCAAGGGCGAGGCCCAGTGGAAGGTCGTCGGCGACCTGTCCGGCGGCGAGCGCCGCCGCCTCCAGTTGCTGCGGCTGATCATGGACGAGCCGAACGTGCTGCTCCTCGACGAGCCGACCAACGACCTCGACATCGAGACGCTCACCGAGCTGGAAGACCTGCTCGACGGATGGCCGGGCACGCTGGTCGTGGTCAGCCACGACCGCTACTTCCTGGAAAGGGTGTCCGACCGCTGCGTCGCCCTGCTCGGAGACGGCAGGCTCTCCATGCTGCCCGGCGGCGTCGACGAGTACCTCGCCCGGCGGGCCGCAGGTGGCGCCCTGTCGGCCCGCGCCGCGTCCGCCGGTACGGCGTCCGCCCCCGGGGGCCAGGCCGTACCGGCCGGGCAGGGCCCGAGCGCGGCGTCCGGGGCGGCCGCGGACGGCGGCTCCGGCGGGTTGTCGGCCAAGGAGCAGCGGGAGCTGCAGAAGGAGCTGGGGCGGCTGGAACGGCAGCTCGACCGGCTCGGCGAGCGCGAGGCGAAGCTGCACGCGCAGATGGCCGAGGCCGCGAGCGACTTCGAGCGCCTGGGCACACTGGACGCCGAGCTGCGCGAGATCACCACGCAGAAGGAGGAGGTCGAGCTCGAATGGCTCGACCTCGCCGCCCGGCTCGACGCCTGACGGGAACGTCCGCGCCGGGGAACGGGGGCGGCGCTCCTCGACGGGCCTGATGAGGCGGGGGCGCCGTGCCCACCCTGGGCGTCAGGACTCCCGCCATGGCGGGCCTTCGTGGCGCTCCTCGATGTGGCCCGCTTCGGCTCACTCCGACCGTCGTGGACGGTGTGACGGCTCCGCGCGGCCGCCTGCCCGTGGCGGCTGCGGACGGCCGTGGTGGAACAGGACGCCGGTTCTGCCCGAGACGCGAAAAAGGGACCCGGCCGGCTGCCGGGCCCCTTCTCCGTCGCGGAGGGGTGCCGAGGTGTTACCTCAGCTCAGATCGTTGATCGCAGATCAGACGATCTTGCCGGACCAGAGGTTGGCCGCGGCCTTGTAGACGCCGTAGGTCTCACCGTCGAAGTAGGGGGAGACGCTGGTGTCGATGCGGCTGTTCTTGTCGGTGTCGGCCAGGCCGATGGTCACACCGTTGAGGTAGCCGAGACGACGGTCGCTCTTGTAGTTGAGCAGCCAGGACGAACCGATCGAGCCCTCGCCGGTGAACGAGGCCTTGACGCCGAGGAGCTCCTCGCCCTTGACCTCGGGGGCCTGGACGGCGAAGGTCTTGCCGTACGCCCACTTGAGGGTCTTGCCGGTGAAGGCGTAGTTGCCGTCCGGGTGCGCCCCGCTCGGGTAACCGAAGATGAAGACCGGCTTGCCGACCTTCTGGTTGTAGGCCAGGCCCTGACCGCCGACGTTGTCGCCGAGGCGGCCGACGTCCTTGAGGCCGATCGCGAGCTTCTTGCCGACGACCTGGTAGCCGACGCCGTGCTTCTGCTTCGCCCAGAAGGTCCGCTTGTAGTACTTGTAGACGCGCTCGGGACGACGGTCGTCGTCGCCACCCTTGCGGGCCACGTCGGCGGTCTCCGTGGGAGTGGGCGTCGGCGTGGGCGTGGCGGTCGGGCTGGCGCTGGCGTCCGGCGTCGTGACGTCGGCAGCCTTGTTGTCGTCGCCCTTGTGGTCGCCCTTGCCACCACCGTGGTTCCCGCCACCGTGGTGCCCGCCACCGTGGTGGCCGTCGTCGTCGCCGGGACGACCCCCGACCGCCTTGCGGAAGTACAGGGTGTTGCCGTCACGGCTGACGTACGAGTCACGGTCGGAGCGGTACTCGCCCTTGCTGATCTCGGTCGTCTGGGCGCCGGTGCCCTCGGCCCACGGGCCGTTGCCGGTGAGGTCCCTCTTCCCGTTCAGCTTCGCGAACTCGTACACGCTGACGGCGGTGACCTGGTAGCCGTTGTCGTGGTCCCGCCCACGGCGGTCGTTGTCACGGCCCTTGTGGTCGTTGTCACGCCCGTGGTGGTCGCCGCGGCCGTGGTGGTGGTCGTCGCGGTCGCCGCGGACCTCGACGATCTTGAGGTCGGACCAGCCGGTGGTCTTGTCGTTCTGGAGCCTGCGCAGCTCACGCTCGGCCTCGGCGCGGGTCCGGAAGACCTTCGACCTGTAGTGGCGGTCGGCGCTCACGCTCTCGGGCAGGACGCCGTTGTAGACGGTGACGAACGCGTAGTCGCGGTCGCCGTCCTCGTAGACGTCGTAGTCGTAGTGCGTGAAGGCCTGCTTGCCGACGTAGATGCCCCACGGGGTCTTGCCCTGGTAGTAACCCGGGATGAAGACCCACTTGTCCAGCGTGGCGCTGTTGGACTCGGTGTCGTACACGCAGTGGCCGGCGGTGGCGACCAGGTTGCGGTAGTTCGACTGCACCGAGGTCGCGGTGCACCAGTGCGGACGGCCGTCGCCGCCGATGAAGAACACCTTGCCGGAGGTCTTGGGCAGGTTGACGTTCTTCGACTTGGACGTCGTCTTCTTCTCGTCGCCGATCGCCGGCACGACGCCCGGCTTCGTGTCGGCCGAGGGACCGCCGGTCGAGACGTGCTTGGCCACGACCTTGGTCTCGACGTTGTACGGCGTGGCGCCGATCAGGTTGGCCTTGGCCTCGCCGTACCAGAACGCGGCGATCTCCTGGGCGGCCAGGTTGGTGTTGGCCAGGACGACGGACGGAACCTTGTCGCCGGCGGCCTGCGCGGGAGCAGCCAGGTTGGCGGCCAGAAGGCCGGCGGTGGCGACGAGGCCACCGAAGGCGAGAGAGCGCTTCAAGGGTTTCTCCTTGGTCTGTCGTGAGACGCCATCTGCGTCCCATGCGTCAGTAAAGGGATGACCAAGACGCTACCTAAGTGGTTGCTGTGAGGGAAGTCGAATGAAAAGTGCGGGATCGGTGGAACCGATACGAGTGGTCGTTACGTCCTAGATATCCCGGAGCCTTTCCGATCCGTTTTTGCTGATCAAGATGCGGATCCGAGACCAAGTGGTATGTCGGCCAGGTGGATCGGTCCACCTGGGGATGTGACATGAATCACAGTTTGGAAACGGGGAGCCGTCGTCCGCGGCGTCACGGTGGCGACATCCTTGAGTGATTCGTCTGTTTTTGGCGGATATGCGGTGAAAGCTGGGCGATATCGACCGGCTGCACCTTCGTTCTGTCGGTTCTGACTTCCGCCCGATCGCCGGAGACGCCGACTCCTTTTCGCCGCCGCCGTCTCCGTGAGCGCTCCCTACGTCAGCCCTCACGGCACCCTCACGACAAAAGGGGCCCCGGCTGGATGCCGGGCCCCTTTTTCACCGCTGTGGGGGCTGAGGTGTCACCTCAGCCCGGATCGCTGACAGCAGGTCAGACGATCTTGCCGGACCAGAGGTTGGCCGCGGACTTGTAGACGCCGTAGGTCTCGCCGTCGAAGTACGGGGAGAAGCTGGTGTCGTAGCGGTTGTTGCCGTCGGTGTCGGAGACGCCGATGGTCACACCGTTGAGGTAGCCGAGACGGCGGCCGTTGTTGTAGTTCACCAGCCAGGAGGAGCCGAGGGCGCCCTCACCGGTGAACGACGACTTGGTGCCGACGAGCTCCTCGCCCTTGATGGACGGGGCCTGGACCGCGAAGGTCTTGCCGTAGGTCCACTTGAGGGTCTTGCCGGTGAAGGCGTTGTTGCCGTCGGGGTGCACGCCGCTCGGGTAGCCGAACACGAAGACCGGCTTGCCGACCTTCTGGTTGTAGGCCAGGCCCTGACCGCCGACGTTGTCGCCGAGACGACCGACGTCCTTCAGGCCGATCTGGAAGAACTTCCCGCTGACCTTGTAGTCCAGGTCGTAGTTCGCCCAGAAGGTCCGCTTGAAGTAGTTGTACTTCGGCGTCGGTCGCGGTACCACCACCGTGTCCGTGGCCGCCGCGGCGCGCCCGGCTTTCCGGTCCGGCTCGACCGTCCCGGGCCCGGTGCTCTCAGGGCGGCGATAGAAGAAGGTGGTCCCGTCCTCGCTGATGTACCACTCCTTGTTGTACTTGTACTCGCCGGCGGTGATGGCGACGGGGGCGTCGGCGCCCGTCCCCGGGGCCCACGGGCCGTTGCCGGCGAGGTGCTTGTTCTTGTTGAGGTTCTGGAAGGTGGCGACCGAGACGGCGACCTTCTTGGACTCGTCGGTGCCGACGGCGACCGCCTTGTTGGTGACCACCTCGGTGATCTCCATCTTGGCGCCGACGGTGGACGGGGTGCTGTCCTTGCTGGCCTTGTCCGCCTGCGCTTCCTTGAGGGTCGGCCAGACCTTCACGTAGTCGCGGTCGGCGCTCACGCTCTCGGGCAGGACGCCGTTGTAGACGGTGACGAACGCGTAGTCGCGGTCGCCGTCCTCGTAGACGTCGTAGTCGTAGTGCGTGAAGGCCTGCTTGCCGACGTAGATGCCCCACGGGGTCTTGCCCTGGTAGTAGCCCGGGATGAAGACCCACTTGTCGAGGGTGGCCTTGTTGGACTCGGTGTCGTAGACGCAGTGGCCGGCGGTGGCGACCAGGTTGCGGTAGCTGGACTGCACCGAGGTGGCCGAGCACCAGTGCGGCTTGTGGTCGCCGCCGATGAAGAACACCTTGCCCGTGGTCTTGGGCAGGTTGACGTTCTTCGACTTGGCGGTCGACTTCTTCTCGTCGCCGATGGCGGGCACGACGCCGGGCTTGCTGTCGGCCGAGGGGCCGCCCTTGGAGACGTGCTTGGCGACGATCTTGGTCTCAACGCCGTAGGGGGTGGCGTTGATCAGGTTCGCCTTGTTCTCGCCGTACCAGAAGGTGGCGACCTGGCGGGCGGCCAGGTTGGTGTTGGCGAGGCTGTCGCTGGCGACGTCACCGGCGGCCTGAGCGGGAGCGGCCAGACCGGCGGCCAGCAGGCCGGCGGTGGCGACGAGGCCACCGAAGGCGAAAGTGCGCTTCATCAGGGAACTCCTTGGTCTGTCGTGGGACGTCAAC
>NZ_BBYM01000039.1:0-28265 GCF_001570405.1 Microtetraspora niveoalba
GAGCGCAGCTCACCACGGGCGGGTTCTCCGCCTTCGGCGACCAGGGCGGGCAGAACACGAGCGGGTTCTCCGCGTTCGGCGACCAGGACCGGCCGGGCGCGAACGGCCCCGCCGCGTCCACCCCGCCCACGCCCCCCGGCCCGGCGTACCGGGCCCCGTCCGCGCTGCCCGAGCGCCCCGCCCGGCACGCCGACACCGCCGGACGCCCCGGCACGGGGCACCCCGATGTCGTGGCGTACCCCGGTCCGGCCGGACGCTCCGAGCCGGCCGGACGCGCCGACCGCCTGGGGGTCCCGTCGTCGAACCCGTCGGCGACCGATCCCGCCCTGCCCATGCCGAGGTTCACCGAGCACTCCGGCGCCTTCCCCGTGGCGAGCGCGACGCCGCTTCCCTCGCCGATCTCGGAGGACGCGCACCTGGAACGCGGTGACGAGTTCCTGCCGATCTTCGCCTCGGTCGAGTCCGCCTGGTTCCGCCGCCCCACGCCGCCGGCCGCGGGCACCGTACCCAGAAGCGCGGGGACGCAGGGCACCGGGCCGGTGAGCATCCCCGGGAACGGCCAGGGGAACGGCACGGGGAACGGCACGGCCGCGCACGGCGCGACGGCGAGCCGGCCGTCCGGCGACGCCGGGGCCCCGCCGCGCGGAGGCTGGGGATCGCACGCGGACAGCGGATACCAGGCGGCGGCCGCCGCGAAAGCCCCCACCACGGACGGTGTGACGGCGGCGGGCCTGCCGAAGCGGAACCCCAGGGCCAACCTCGTGCCCGGATCGGTGGGCGCTGCGTCGGGCACTCCGGCAGCGGCCAGACCGGCGGTCTCGCCGGATCAGGTACGCAGCCGGTTGTCCAGCTACCAGCAGGGTGTGCGGCGCGGCCGGGCCGACGTGTCCGGCGCCGCCACTCCCGGTAATGAGAAGGAGAGCTCGTGACCGCGCTCAGCGTTGAGGCACGCAGGTTCGACTGGCTGATCACTGAGTTCGTCAGCGGCACCCCGGGTGTCGCCCACGCCGTGGTGGTGTCGGCGGACGGCCTGCGCCTGGCCAACTCCGACGGTTTCCCACCCGACCGGGCCGACCAGCTCGCCGCCGTCGCGGCGGGGCTGCTCAGCCTGACCGTGGGCGCGTCCCGCGTCTTCGACGGCGGTCCGGTGACCCAGACCGTCGTCGAGATGCAGCGCGGGCTTATGCTGATCATGGCGATCAGCGACGGCTCCTGCATGGCCGTGCTCGCCGCGGCCGACTGTGACATGGGCCTGGTGGCCTACCAGATGACGCTGCTGGTCGAGCGGGTCGGCCAGGTGCTGACGCCGGCGCTGCGCGCCGAACTGCAGTCCGCCCGCCGCTGACGGCCGGTAATGGGAGACAGGCATGCGCCCTGGTGAGGGGGAAGAGGACGAGCCCCTCTTCCGTCCGTACGCCGTCACCGGCGGTCGCTCCGAGCCGCGTTATCACCTGGCGATGGAGACCCTCGTATCTTCGGTGACGATGATGAGCGATGATTACACGCTGCTCAGCCCCGAGCAGGAGTCGATCATAATGCTCTGCCGTTCCATCCGTTCCGTCGCGGAGGTCTCCGCGCTGCTGCGGGTCCCGCTCGGCGTGGCCCGCGTGTTGATCGCAGATCTGGCCGACGAGGGCCTGGTCCGGCTGCACATGCCGCAGCTCAACCAGGGACAGCCCGATCTCAACCTGCTCGAAAGGGTGCTCAGTGGACTTCGCAGGCTCTAGCCAGGGCTCTCAGGGGGGCCTGACCTCGACGAAGATCGTCGTGGCCGGCGGGTTCGGCGTGGGCAAGACGACCTTCGTCGGCGCGGTCTCCGAGATCATGCCGCTCACGACCGAGGCCGTCATGACCGACGCGAGCGCCGGGATCGACGACCTCGGCCTCACGCCGAACAAGACGACGACCACCGTGGCGATGGACTTCGGGCGCCTCTCTCTGGCCCAGGACCTCATCCTTTACCTGTTCGGCACGCCCGGACAGCACAGGTTCTGGTTCATGTGGGACGATCTTGTACGCGGCGCCATCGGCGCGGTGGTGCTGGTCGACACCCGGCGGCTGGCGGACTGCTTTCCCGCGATCGACTACTTCGAGGAGGCCGGGCTGCCCTTCGTGGTGGCCATGAACGGCTGGGACGGCACCTTCCAGCATTCGGTGGAGGAGGTCAGGGAGGCTCTGGCGCTCGCCCCGCACGTGCCCCTGGTGCGCACGGACGCGCGGTCGCGGGACGCGGTGAAGTCCACGCTGATCAGCCTCGTGGAGTACGTGCTCCGCACCCGCACGGCGCACTGACCCGCCGGGCCGCGGCTCAGGGTCGCTCCGTCCGGCCGGAATGGACCGGTCCCGGCAGCGTCTCGGCGGTGTTCGACGGCGTCTCGGCGGTGTTCGGCGGCGTCCGGGCGATGGGGGCGGGTCCGTCCTCCCGCCCGCTGGAAGAGGTGTGAAGCGGAGCCGAAAAGGCTCGGCAGCGCGCCCCTTAATGGTGGCCTTTGTGGCGAAATGTCCGATTTCTGACAGCGGTCACGAGTTGCGCCGTGTTGAACACGGATTCAAATCAACTCGCCGTCTGATCGCTAACGCTGTCCGATAAGTCTTGCTTAAACCTGGTTGGGGCTGCAACACTCCTCCTTTGGCCTGCCCTTTGCAGAGCTCTCGAAGATCTGAATCCCGAAGGAGTTACGGTCGTGTCCCGTACCCGGTACACCCGTCGTCTTCCGGCTGCCGCCGTCGTGGCCGGTCTTGCCCTTGCCCTGGCAGCGTGCGGCACAGCGGAGACCTCCGGAGCCGGGGCGGCTCCGACCGCGGCCGCGGACAAGCTCGACCCCAACGCCGACCTGAAGAAGCAGTCCCTCAACATCACCATCTGGGACGGCTACTCGCCCAAGGACCTCCCTGAGCGGGTGAAGCAGAAGCTCGGCTTCCCGATCAAGATCGCCATCCATGACACCAACGAGACGGCGATGGCCAAGCTCACCGCGACCGCGGACAGCGGCTTCGACGTCTCCTTCGTCTCGGGTCAGTACGCCCAGGCGCTCAGCGAGCAGGGTCTCCTCGAGCCGCTGCACCACGAGCTGATCCCGAACCTCGCGAACCTCTACCCCGAGGCGTCCGAGCTGTCGTACGACAAGGGCAACAAGTTCTCCGTTCCCTACACCTGGGGCACCACCGGCATCTGCTACCGCAGCGACCTGGTGAAGACGCCGCCGACGAGCTGGAACGACATCCTCAACCCGGCGCCGGAGTACAACAAGAAGGTCACGATGATGACCACCGAGCGCTGGCTGGCCCTGCCGGCCCTCAAGTCGCTCGGCTACTCCATCAACACCGCCGACGACGGCCAGATCGCCAAGGCCAAGGACCTGCTGCTCAAGGCCAAGTCCCACCTCCTGGCGTACGACGACACGACGTTCGGCGACCGGCTCAAGTCCGGCGAGGCCGTGATGGTCGAGGCGTGGGACGGCTGGTGCCCGGAGAACGAGAAGAACATCAAGTTCACCGTGCCGAAGGAGGGTAGCGACCTCTGGGCGGACACCATGGTGATCATGAAGAGCTCCAAGAACAAGGAGGCCGCGCACGCCTTCATCAACTACATCCTGGACCCCGAGATCCACAGCTGGCTCGCGGAGAACATCATGTACAAGGCCCCCAACAAGGCCGCGATGGAGAAGGTCAACCCGGCCACCATCCAGTCGTTCCCCTCGCTCAAGATGAGCCCCGCCGACCTGCTCCAGGGTGAGTCGATCATCGACCTGGGCGCCGACTCGGCCAAGTACACCCGCCTGGCGACCGAGGTCGCGGCGCAGCAGTGATCCTCCGCGGCTGACGTCGCGTTCCGCGAACGGTCCCGGCGCCCTCGGCAGGGCGGCGCCGGGACCGTTGCAACGAGAGATCCAACCGATACGGAGCACTTGGGGCGACCCAAATGCGGTCCTAAACATCCCGTTCTGAGGGAATAAAGCCACGATTGAGCCCGGTGCGCGTTTGGCCGATCTGGTAATGGTGTGTTCCAATTACCCTCGCTTCAATGAGGTCCCAGGCGTCACAGCCGCCACGCGGCTGGGTGCCATGGCTGCGCGTATATGAGCTTCGGCAAGAGGTTGCGAAAACCCGTGAGTACTCAAGAACCCAAGGCTGTCCCGGAGCCGGAGGCCGCACCGGTTTCCACGCCGGCCCCCGAGCCGGCGTCCGCGCGCGCTTCCGGGGACGGCGGTTGGTTCCGGCTGGGGAACTGGCGGGTGCGGTCCCGGCTCATCGCGCTCATCCTGCTTCCCACGGTCGTCGGCGTGCTGCTCGGTGGCATCCAACTGGCCGACGCGGTCAATACATCGGTCCAGTACCGGCGGCTCAACGAGGTCGCTGGTCTGGTCCAGGCGGTGGGCGAGCTCTCGCACGAAGTCGCGATGGAACGCGACTACACCGCCTGGTACTCCGCTACCGGGCGCAGGCCGGCCCGGCTGGCCCAGGTCCGGAGCGCGCAGCAGGAGACCGACAAGGCCAGGCGGACGGTCGCCGACAAGATCGAGCAGCTCGACAGCGGCCACTCGGCGCGTGTCCGCAGCCGCGTGGACGACATCCAGCGCTGGATGGACGGCCTTCCCGGTCTGCGCAAGCAGTTCGTCTCCAGCGGCGTCCCCGCCCGAGCCGTCCTCGGCACGTACGCGAGCATGATCGAGGCGTTCAACGGCCTGGTCGACGAGCTGCGCACCGCCACCGGTAGCGACCGGATGTTCGCCGACGGCGTCGCCCTCGGCGCGCTCACCCGGGCCCAGGAGCAGCTCGCCCGGCAGCGCGGCATCTTCACGGTCGGCATCGCCGAGAAGGCGGTCACCTACGACGACCTCTCCGACTTCCTCGGAGCCCGTCAGGCGCAGGACAGCAACTTCGAAACGTTCCAGAAGGAAGCCTCGGCCGAGGACGTCAAGTTCTACACGCAGACGGTCAAGGGCTTCCAGGTCGAGAAGGCGTACTCCCTCCGAGCCGGCGCCCTCGCCCAGATGCGCGAGTACAACCGGATCATCGACCTCGACCGCACCCGCCGGGGCGACGACCTGCGCCTGTGGTTCGAGACGATGACCACGACGGTCGACAAGATGAACGCCGTCGAGCAGCGCCTCGCCGGTTCCGTCGTGAACCAGACGCAGACCCTGGCCGACGACGAGCAGCGCCGCGCGATCATCTCCGGTTCCGCGATCCTCCTGCTCCTCGGCCTGATGCTGCTGATCACCACCGCGGTCGCCGGTTCGCTCACCCGGCCGCTGCGCCGGCTGCGCCGCGAGGCCCTGGAGATCGCCGGTTCCCGGCTCCCGCGCACGGTCCAGATGCTGCGCGAGTCGCAGGACGAGAACCTCAAGGTCGAGGTCGCGCCGATCCAGGTCACCACTCGCGACGAGATCGGTGAAGTCGCCCGGGCCTTCGACGAGGTCCACCAGGAGGCCATCCGGCTGGCGGGTGACGAGGCGCGGCTGCGAAGCAACGTCAACTCGATGTTCGTGAACCTCTCGCGCCGCACCCAGACCCTGGTGGAACGCCAGCTCGCCCTGATCGACGGGCTGGAGCAGGGCGAGCAGGACGAGGGCCGTCTCGGCAACCTGTTCAAGCTGGACCACCTGGCGACCCGCATGCGCCGCAACAGTGAGAACCTGCTGGTCCTCGCGGGCCAGGAGCCCGCCCGCCGGTGGGGCCAGCCGGTCCCGGTCGTCGACGTCGTCCGCGCCTCCCTCTCCGAGGTCGAGAACTACGAGCGGGTGAGCCTGCAGGTGTCCGCGGGCGGCGCGGTCGTCAGCCAGGCCGTCAACGACGTCGTCCACCTCGTCGCGGAGCTGGTCGAGAACGCCATTTCGTTCTCCCCCCGCGAGACGAAGGTCGTCGTTTCGAGCAACCGCATCGACGGCGGCGGACTCATGATCTCCGTCAGCGACCTGGGCATCGGCATGACCGCCGAGGAACTGGCCCAGGCCAACTGGCGGCTCGCCAACCCGCCG
Organism: Microtetraspora niveoalba; assembly: GCF_001570405.1. Classification (GTDB taxonomy): domain Bacteria; phylum Actinomycetota; class Actinomycetes; order Streptosporangiales; family Streptosporangiaceae; genus Microtetraspora; species Microtetraspora niveoalba. The sequence goes on from NZ_BBYM01000039.1 coordinate 5,982, forward strand.
GTCGTGGACGTGTCGGTGTCCCGGCGCATGGGCCTGTTCGTGGTCGGCCGCCTCGCGCTCCGCCACGGCATCCGCGTGCAGCTCCGCCAGCAGGACGCCGGCGGCCTCACCGCGATGGTGCTCCTGCCCGAGGCCCTGCTCGCCCAGGCGGGTGCCCCGGCATTCCCCGGCATGCCGCCGGCCGAGCCCGCCGCGCAGTTCGGCGCCGGGTTCGACCCCGCGGCGTTCGGCGCGGCTCCGGCCCTGGCCAGCCCGACGCCCTTCGACGCCCCGCCGCGTACGCCGGTGATCGGCTCGGACGCGCCGGGTGTCGGAACCCCGGGCGCCGACCCGTTCGACCGCGGCCCCTTCGACACCTTCGGACGGGACAAGGAGCCGTTCGCCAAGAGCGCGTTCGGCTCGGGCGCGGCCCCGGAGGCCGAGCCGCGGGCGCGCGACGCCTTCGAGGCGCCCGCCCGCGACCCGTTCGACTCGCCCGCGGCCGCACGGAACCCGTTCGACCCGCCGCCCGCGGCGCGCAACCCGTTCGATCCGCCTCCGTACGAGCGTGAAGCGGACTCCGACCCCTTCGGGAAGAGCCCGTTCGGCGCGGGCGCGGCCCCCGAGCCGGAGCCGTTCGCGCGCAACCCCTTCGATCCGCCTCCATACGAGCGCGGCAAGGCGACCGGAGCCCCCGTCGACACGCCGTGGCCCGGACACCTGCCCGCGCCGGGCAGCTCGTCCTGGCCCACCCCACCAGGGGACTCCGGCGGCTGGCCGGCCACCCCGAGCCGGGGCGCGTTCGATTCGGACGTGGACAACACCGGCCCCCTCCCGGCGGTGCGCAACTCGCCGATGGAGGACCAGCCGGAGGAGTTCCTGCCGATCTTCGCGGCGGTCGAGTCCGACTGGTTCAGGAAGGTCGAGCCCGGGACGGAAGAGCCCGGCAAGGACTCCGCCGTGGAGGCCGAACCGGCCGAAGCGCGGCAATGGTCGTCCCCCGCCGACGCCGGCTGGCAGGCCGCGAAGGCCGCCAGCGACCCGTCGCTCGGCGGGGTCACCTCCTCCGGACTGCCCAAGCGGGTCCCCAAGGCCAACCTGGTGCCGGGGTCCGCGTCGGCGATCGCCTCCAGTGGGGCGGCGGCGTCGGCCTCGGCCGCGCCGGCACCCCCGCCGCCCGCGCCTTCGCTCTCGCCCGACCGCGTACGCAACCGGCTGTCGAGCTTCCAGCAGGGCATCCGGCAGGGACGCGCGGTGGCGCGAGGAGAGGTCAGCGGTGAGCAGGGTTATCCAGGGGCGACGCCGTTCATCGGCGGCGGCCCGGACACTGACAAGGAGGACGCATGAGGGAGATGAGCCAGGCGGCTCGCGGCATCAACTGGCTGATCACTGACTTTGTGAACAACGTTCCCGGCGTGGCCCACACGGTGGTGGTGTCGGCGGACGGTTTGCCGCTGGCGTTCTCCGATGGGTTCCCGAAGGACCGGGCGGACCAGTTGGCGGCCGTGGCGGCGGGTTTGATCAGCTTGACGCAGGGCGCGTCGCGGGTGTTCGAGGGTGGGCCGGTCACGCAGACGGTGGTCGAGATGCAGCGCGGGCTGCTTCTGATCATGTCGATCAGTGACGGCTCGTGTCTCGCGGTGCTCGCCTCGGCGGACTGCGACATGGGTCTGGTGGCGTACCAGATGACGCTGCTGGTGGATCGTGCGGGACAGGTGCTTACCCCCGCGGTACGCGCCGAGCTCCAGGCGTCCCACCCCAGATAAAGGTGATGACAGGAGGACGTTGTGGCAGGCGGCGGCTGGACGGATGAGCCCTACCCGCCGGTGGACGACGCCCACCGGCACTATGGCGGGACGAACCCGATTCCCCAACCCGGGCCGGCGGAGCCGAGTTCACTGGTGCGCCCCTATGCGGTGACCGGTGGGCGTACGGCACCGCGTCTCCAACTCGCTATGGAGGCGCTTGTGTCCTCCGTGACGTCGACTCACCAGGATCTGTCCACCCTCACGCCGGAGCGGCAGGCGATCATCACGCTGTGCCGCCAGATCAGGTCCGTGGCGGAGGTCTCGGCGATGCTGCGGATCCCGCTGGGCGTGACCCGCGTGGTGATCTCCGATATGGCGGCGGAGGGGCTGGTGCACGTGCACCAGCCGCAGTTGGAGGCTGGTAAGCCGGATCTGAACTTGCTTGAAAGGGTGCTCAGTGGACTTCGCAGGCTCTAGCCAGGGCTCCCAGGGGGGCCTGACCTCGACGAAGATCGTGGTGGCTGGTGGTTTCGGTGTGGGCAAGACCACGTTCGTCGGCGCGGTCTCGGAGATCATGCCGCTCACGACCGAGGCGGTGATGACCGACGCCAGCGCCGGCATCGACGACGTCGGCCTGGTGCCGCACAAGACCACGACGACGGTCGCGATGGACTTCGGCCGGGTCTCCCTGGACCAGGACCTGATCCTCTACCTGTTCGGCACGCCCGGCCAGCACCGGTTCTGGTTCATGTGGGACGACCTGGTACGCGGCGCGATCGGGGCGGTGGTGCTGGTCGACACGCGGCGGCTGGCGGACAGCTTCCCGGCGGTCGACTACTTCGAGGAGGCCCAGCTTCCGTTCGTGGTCGGCATCAACGGCTTCGACGGCCAGTACCCGCACAGCGAGAACGAGGTCCGCGAGGCGCTGAGCCTCTCCGCGCACACCCCCATCGTGCGCACCGACGCCCGCACCCGCGAGTCCGTCAAGAGCACGCTCATCACGCTGGTCGAGCACGCGCTCACGATGCGCGTCGCCGTACCCGGCTGGGGCGGACGTTGACCGGGCCCCGGCACGCGCACGCGCGGGCCGGGGCCCGAGTCCGTCAGACGGGCAGCGCCTCGATGAGGCTCGCGCCCGCCGGGAGCGGCAGCACACGGGAGAGCGCCAGGCCCGAGGCGCGCAGCAGCTCCGCGTACTCGCCGCGGGTCCGTTCCCTGCCGCCGAACAGCGCGAGCATCCGCAGGTCGATCTCCTTGCCGATGTGCGGGGAGTCGTCGTCGGGCAGCACCATCTCCAGCAGCAGCACCCGCCCGTCCGCGGACATCGCCTCGCGGACGTTCCCCAGGATCCGCAGGGCGTCCTCGTCGTTCCAGTTGTGGATGATGCTGGCCAGCAGGTAGGCGTCCGCGGCGGGCACGCCGGCGAAGAAGTCGCCCGGCACCAGCTCGCACCGGTCGGCCAGGCCGCGCGTGCCCAGCGACTCACGGGCCCCCTCGACCACGTGCTCCAGGTCGAAGAGCACGCCGCGCACGGCCGGATGGGCCTCGAGCACCGCGGCCAGCAGGTGGCCCTTGCCGCCCGCGACGTCCACGAGCGTCTTCACGCCGGAGAAGTCGTAACTCGCCGCCAGCGCCGCCTCGATCGGCGCCGCCCTCGTGGCCATGTAGTCGTTGAACTCCCGCGCCGCGTCCGGACGCGCCGCCAGGTAGTCGTAGTACGGCCCGTGTCGCTCCACGAACACCGACCGGCCCCGCCGTACGGACTCGGGGAGCAGGCCGAGCGCCTGCCAGTAGCCCTCCTCGGCCATCACGCGCACGGCCGGGCGCATGCTCCCCGGAACGTCGCCGCGCATCACCTGGCCGGCTCCGGTCAGCTCGTACATCTGGGGCGCGACCGAGCGCACCACGCCCATGGCGGCCAGCTCGCGCATGACCCGGCCGAGCGCGGTGGCGTCCGCGTCGCAGCGGGCGGCCAGGTCGGTCACGCTGAGCGGGCCGGCGGCCAGGTGGTCGGCGCAGCCCAGCTCGGCCATGGCGGCGAGGGCGCCGAACCGCGAGAGGCCGACGATGGCGTCCCAGACGGGGCCGGTGGAGTCGATCACTGCTTCTCCAGATCTATCACTGCTTCTCCAGAACTGACGTGGGTTCGGTGGTGTGGCCGCCCCGGACGAGGCGGCCGACTTCGGCGCGCAGCCGGACGAAAGCGTCGAGCTGCCGCGTCGCGATCTGGTCGCGCGAGCGGCCGAGGCGGGTCTCCAGGTCGGCCGCGACGACCGCGGGCGACCGGGTGAGCACGACGACCCGGTCGCCGACGTACACGCTCTCGTCGATGTCGTGGGTGATCAGCAGGATCGTCATGCCGTGGTGGGCGCACACGTTCAGGACCAGGTCCTCCAGGTCCTCGCGGGTCTGCGCGTCCACGGAGCCGAAGGGCTCGTCCATGAGCAGCAGCGACGGCCGGTAGGCGAGCGCCCGCGCGATGGAGACGCGCTGCTGCATGCCGCCGGACATCTCCCACGGGTACTTCGCGCCCGCGTCGGCGAGGCCGACCTGGTCGAGGGCGGACATCGCCGCCTCCCTGCGCCGCCGCCGGTCCAGGCCCTTGCGCCGCAGCGGCAGCGCGACGTTGTTCGCCGCCGACATCCATGGAAAGAGCGACCGGCTGTAGTCCTGGAAGACGATCGCCAGGTCGTCGGGCGTGCGCTCGACCGGCCGTCCGGCGAGCATGATCCGCCCGCCGGACGGCTTGAGCAGCCCGGCGACGGAGCGCAGCAGCGTGGACTTCCCGCACCCGGAGGGGCCGACGACGCTGACCAGCTCGCCCTCGGCCACGGACAGGCTCACCCCGCCCAGGACGCGGTGCGGGCCGTACGAGTGGACCAGATCGGTGATCGTGAGCACGGGACCTTCCTAGGTTGTCCGCCTGGCACCCCGGTGCCAGGCCAGCACGCGCCGTTCCACCAGCAGGAACGCGGAGTTGAGCAGATACCCGAGCACGCCGAGCAGCACGATGCAGCCCCACATGTCCGGATAGAGATAGCTGCGCTGGGTGTAGAGCAGCCGGTAGCCGATCCCGTCCGTGCCCGCGAAGATCTCGGCGATGACCATGAGGATCAGCGCGAGGGAGAGCGCGAGCCGCAGCCCGGCGAAGATCTTGGGCAGGGCGGACGGCAGCACGACCCGCCACAGCCGCTGCACGGAGGAGAACCCGAAGATCCGCGCGGTCTCCAGATGCTGGCGGTCCACCGTGCGCGCGCCGTCGACGGTGTTGAGCAGGATGGGCCAGATCACCCCGAAGACGATCGTGGCGAGCTGGGCCGGGGTGCCGAGCTTCAGCAGAGCCAGGAAGAACGGCACCAGCAGCGGCGGGGGAACGGCCCGGCCGAACTGGATCAGCGGGTTCACATAGTCCGACAGCCGGGGCGAGCACCCGATGGCGATCCCGGCGGCGACGCCGACGACCGCGGTGAGCAGCCAGCCGGAGAACAACCGGGCCAGGCTGGGGCCGAGGTCGGCGAGCGCGCCGTCCGTCAGCAGGAGCCGGGACGGCGGACCGGAGAACCACATCTCGTACATGCGGGCGAGGACGGCCGAGGGGGGCGGGAAGAACGGCTGCTCCGCCGCGCGGGTGACGACCTCCCACGCCACGAGCACGACCGGCACGAGCCACAGACGGCCGAGAGCCGCGATCACCTTCATCGGGCGCCTCCCGTGCGGACGTGGTGCCAGCGGAAGAGGCGGCGCTCCGCCGCCACCATCACGGCGTCGGCGACGAGCCCGAACAGGCCGGCCCACAGGGTGGCGGCCAGCATGAGGTCGATCCGGCCGCCGCTCGCCGCCTCGGTGATGTAGATGCCGACGCCCTCGGAGCCTCCGGCCATCAGCTCCGCGCTGATCGCCAGGATGACGGCGATGCCGGACGCGACGCGGATCCCGGTGGCGATGAACGGCGCGGCGCTGGGCAGCGCGACTCGGGCCAGAACCGGGACCGGACCGAAACCGAAACTCCGCAGCGTCTCCTTGGCGAGCGGGTCCACGTCCTTCAGGCCGTAGATCGTGTTGATCAGCACCGGCCAGGACGAGGCGTACACGATGACCGCGAGCTTCAGGTGCAGGTTGTCGCTGAAGAGCAGGATCGCCAGCGGGATGACCGCGACGGACGGGATCGGCCGGAGGAACTCGATCAGCGGTCGGACCGCCGCCTCGGCCCGCGGCAGCGTGCCGAGCAGCAGCCCGGCGGGTACGGCCAGCACGACCGTGAGCAGGAGCCCGAGGAACCAGACGGTGAGCGTGGCCCCGGCGTCGGCGAGGAAGTCGGGGTCGGCGACCAGGCCGGCCGCCGCGCCGAGGACCGTGGACATGCGCGGCAGGAACCGGTCGTCGACCAGCCCGCTCAGCCCGACGACCTCGGCCGCGGCGAGGAACCCCGCGGCGCCTGCGACGCCGCGGAGCACTCGTGCGTAGTCCATGATCTGAGGGTCGTCCCCGTCAGCTCGCCGGAGGAGCGACGATCATGGACTTCACGTCGAGGTCGGTCGTGAGGTAGCCGTACTCCTTCATGAGGGCGGCCACCCGCTCGAGCCGGGTCTCGCTCAGGGACGTGGGGTAGGAGCCGAGGGCGATGACCGCCGCGGTGGCCGCGTCGATCTTCGTGTATTTCGGAAGGACCTCTTCCACGATTTTGCGGTCGTTCGCCACGAGTTCCTGCGCCTTTCCGAGCGCGCGCTGGAATGCGGCCATGGTTTTCGGATATTTGTTAGCGACCGATTCTGTGGTCAGCCATCCGGCGACCGGAAGGTCCTGAGTGGGTCCGGCCATCTCGTCGGAGATGATTCTCCCGCCCGCCTTCGATTCCACGGTGATAAACGGCTCGACCATAGCCGCGGCATCGACCTGACCGTTTTCCAGGGCCGCCGGCATGTCCGGATAGTTCTTCTCGACGAACTGGTCCTGGGTCGCCGTCACCCCGGCCACCTTCATCTGGACCTCGGCGGTGAACTGGCTCACGTTCCTGAACGTGTTGACCGCGATCTTCTTGCCCTTGAGGTCGGCTGCGGATTTGATCGGGGAGTCCTTCTTCACCATGATGACGAAGGCTCCGGGCGCCGCGCCGTAGCTGTCGGCGACGTACTTGAACTTGCCCGCGCCCTTCTCCTGGGCGAGGAAGGTGCCGATGTAGGCGCCGAGCGTGAGGTCGATGCTGCCGCCGAGCAGCTTCTGGATGCCGACCGCGCCGCCCGCGACGACCTCGGTCTTGACGTCGAGCCCCTCTTCCTTGAAGAAGCCCCTGTCGATCGCGACCTGCAGCGGAGCGATGTCGGGGACCGGGATGGTGGCCACGACCAGCGTGGTCTTCTCCAGTCCGCCGCCGGCCGCGGCGCCGTCCGAGGACGGTGAGGAGGTCGTATCTGAACCGCCGCAAGCGGCGAGGGCCAGCATGGCCGCTACGCCGACGGTGAAGGTTCGACCCATAAGTCGCATGGAGTCTCCTTGGCATGGGGAAGAGGCGCGCCCGGCCGGGACGATGATCGCGGAAGGCGGGCGACGGGCGAGAAGCGTACAGCAGTGAAAACGTCCTAACACGGAATAAGTCGCCTATGTCGCCAAACTTGTTAATAAATCCACTATGTCCAAAAAACGGCGGATGGCGAATTGGACCGATACCGCGGCCGGATCAGGATTCGGTCACGGGTCGCTCTCGGTAATCCTTCCTGCACATCGAGCCCCGCGCCCTCTCTTCGTGCGATCCCACGGGCCGTTGGAACGGTCGAAAATGGCCGATCGGTTGGTCAATCCCGGGCCTTTGTGCTCAAATTGCCCCTGACTCGTGGCAGGTTTCCCGAGCGACCCCCCTGAAAAGCCCTTTTGGAAAGACCAGCGCGAGAGGTTGCGACCTGTGAGGACAGCAACGATCGAGAGCGGTCGCCGCGCCGAGCCGAATCCGCCCGGCGAGCCGGTCGCCGGCGGTGCGCCCACCGCGAGCACGCCGCCGCAGGAACCGGCGACCGGCAGCCAATGGGCGTTGAAGAACTGGCGCGTGCGCACCCGCCTGCTCGCCCTGATCGTGCCGCCCACCCTGGTCGCGATGCTCCTCGGCGGCTTCCGCGTGTCGGCGTCGATCGGCGAGGCCGCCGAATACCAGCGGGTCCGCGAGATGATCGAGCTGATCGGCGGCGTCGGCGCCCTCACACACGAGCTCCAGCTCGAACGCGACCTGTCGATCCGCTACATCGCGCTCGGCCGCCGCGCCGGCGCCTACATCTCGCCCGTACGCCGCCAGCAGGGCACCGTGGACACCGCCGTCGAGCAGGTGCGGGTCAAGATGCAGGGCGCCGCCGACGCGTTCGGCGGGCTCGGCCGGCAGGAGGTGGTCCGCGCCAGGGGCCGCCTGGGCGAGATGCCCGCGCTGCGGGAGACCGTGCTGGAGAGCAGCCTCCCGCCGCTCCCCGCCATCGCCAAGTACTCCATCGTCATCTCCGACCTCCTCCGGCTGTACGACACGGCCGCCGAAGGCGTCGTGGACGAGGACCTCAACGCGAGCATCAAGGCGCTCGGCTCCCTCGTCCGCGCGAAGGAGGAGGTGTCCAAGCAGCGGGCGCTGCTGGCCGTCGGGCTGGCCCGGCGGCAGCTCGAACCCTCCGAACTGGACGCCTTCACCGCCGCCCGCGCCGGACAGGACAGCGAGCTGGCCGGGTTCTTCGCCGAGGCGGGCACCGCGCAGCGCCAGTTCTACAGCGACACCGTGACCGGCCAGAAGATCGACCGCGCCGCCTTCCTGGCCGAGCGCGCCCTCACGATGGCGAAGGCCGGTCTGCCGATCGACCGGCTCGACCGGGGCTCCGACGAGCAGCGGTGGTTCGACGCGGTCAGCGCCCGCGCCGACGGCATGCGGAAGGTCGGCGACGCCCTGACCGCCGACATCATCGCCAAGAGCGCCGGGCTCGAACAGGACGCCCGTAGCGGTGCCGTGACCAGCATCAGCCTCGTCGTGGCGCTCCTGCTGTTCGTCGTGCTCATCACCACCGTCGTGGCCCGGTCGCTCGTACGGCCGCTGCGCCGGCTGCGCACCGAGGCGCTGGAGATCGCCGGGCAACGCCTGCCGGAGACCGTCCAGCGGCTGCGCGAGTCCGACAGCGCGGACGGGTCGCCCCCGGTCCAGCCGATCGGCGTCGCCTCCGCCGACGAGGTCGGCGAGGTCGCCCGGGCCTTCGACGAGGTCCACCGTGAGGCCGTACGGCTCGCCGGCGACGAGGCGCAGCTCCGCAGCAACATCAGCGCCATGTTCGTGAACCTCTCCCGCCGCACCCAGACCCTGGTCGAGCGGCAGATCGCCCTGATCGACGGGCTGGAGCAGGGCGAGCAGGACGAGAGCCGTCTCGGCAACCTGTTCAAGCTGGACCACCTGGCGACCCGCATGCGCCGCAACAGTGAGAACCTGCTGGTCCTCGCGGGCCAGGAGCCCGCCCGCCGGTGGAGCAGGCCGGTGGAGGTCACCGACGTCGTCCGCGCCTCCCTCTCCGAGGTCGAGGGCTACGAGCGGGTCGTGATCAACGTGCCGTCCGACGTCGCGCTCGCCGGGCAGGCCGTCAACGACGTCATCCACCTGCTCGCCGAGCTGGTCGAGAACGCCCTCGCCTTCTCCTCCCGCGACACGCGGGTCATCGTCTCGGGCAACCGCATCGACGGCGGCGGCGTGATGATCTCGATCACCGACTCCGGCATCGGCATGGCGTCCGAGGAGATCGCCCAGACGAACTGGCGGCTCGCCAACCCGCCGGTCGTGGACGTGTCGGTGTCCCGGCGCATGGGCCTGTTCGTGGTCGGCCGCCTCGCGCTGCGCAACGGCATCCGCGTGCAGATCAGGCCGCACGACAGCGGCGGGCTCACCGCGATGGTGCTGCTGCCGGAATCGCTGATCGGACAGCCCGAGCCGGCCGCCCAGCCCCACGCCGGCGCCTTCGCCGCCGCGTACTCCGGACAGCCCGAGCACGCCGTGTGGGGTGCGCCCACCGGCCCCGCCGACCGGCCTGACCCGTCCGGCTGGGCCGGCCCGCCGGACCCGCCGTCGTCCTGGAGCGGGCCGTTCGAGCAGCCGGCGTGGAGCGGCCCCTTCGAGCAGCCGTCCTGGAGCGGCCCGATCGACCCGTCCCCGTGGGCCGCGGCCATGTCCGGCGGGGGCCCCGTCTCCTCCCCGGACGCCTTCTCGGGCGGAGTCCCCTCCGCCCGGGACGCCTCGGCCCGGGACGCCTCCTCCGCCGGCGCCTCGGCCGAGCGCGGCCCCTGGCAGCCGCCCGGCGCCGCGATCCCCCCGCAGGACACCCAGGTGCGGATGCGGCCCAGGCGCGACCTCGGCCCGGACGACGCCACCGGGCCGCTGCCCAAGCTGTACGACTCGCCGATGGAGGCGGGGCCGGAGGAGTTCCTGCCGATCTTCGCCTCCGTGGAGTCCGCCTGGTTCCGCCGGGCGCCGTCGCCCGAGGACGGGCAGGAGTGGGGCCGGCAGGAGAACGTGGAGGCCGGCTGGCAGGCCGCCGACGCCGCGGTGCGGAAACCGGCCTCCGAGGGGAGCACATCCTCCGGACTGCCCAAGCGGGTCCCCCGGGCCAACCTCGTCCCCGGCTCCGCCGCGTCCGCCGGCCCGGCGGCCTCCCCGCAGTTCGCGTTGTCCCCCGAACGTGTCCGCAGCCGGCTCTCCAGCCTGCAACGCGGCGTACGGCAGGGACGCGCGGTGACCAGAGGCGAACTGAGCGAGGACCAGGGATATCCCGGCCCGACCAATGTGGAGGACGCATGAGAGAGATGAGCCAGGGGGCTCGCGGCATCAACTGGCTGATCAGCGACTTCGTGGGATCGGTCCCCGGCGTCGCGCACGCGGTGGTGGTGTCGGCCGACGGCCTGCCGCTGGCGTTCTCCGACGGCTTCCCGAGGGACCGGGCGGACCAGTTGGCGGCCGTGGCGGCCGGTTTGATCAGCCTGACGCAGGGCGCCTCGCGCGTGTTCGAGGGCGGCCCGGTCAACCAGACGGTGGTCGAGATGCAGCGCGGGCTGCTCCTGATCATGTCCATCAGCGACGGCTCGTGTCTCGCCGTGCTCGCCTCGGCGGACTGCGACATGGGTCTGGTGGCGTACCAGATGACGCTGCTGGTGGACCGGGCGGGCCAGGTGCTCACCCCCGCCGTACGTGCCGAGCTCCAGGCTTCACACCCGAGGGGCTGAGCATGGACCAATGGGGGCGGCCGCACGGCGGCGCCCCGCTTCCCCAGGAGCCCTCCTCGCCGGTGCGCCCGTACACCGTCACAGGAGGCCGTACGGCTCCGCGAATGCAACTCGCCCTGGAGGCCCTGGTCTCCTCGGCCACGTCCACACACCTCGATCTTTCCGGCCGCCCGCCGGAGTACCGCGCGATCAGTTCCCTCTGCCGCCAGGTGAGATCGGTGGCGGAGGTCTCGGCGATGCTGCGGATCCCGCTGGGGGTCGTCCGCGTGGTAATCGCGGACATGGTGGCCGAGGGGCTGGTACATGTGCATCAGCCCCAGTTGGACGCGGGCAAGCCGGATCTGAACTTGCTTGAAAGGGTGCTCAGTGGACTTCGCAGGCTCTAGCCAGGGCTCCCAGGGGGGCCTGACCTCGACGAAGATCGTGGTGGCCGGTGGTTTCGGTGTGGGCAAGACCACGTTCGTCGGCGCGGTCTCGGAGATCGTGCCGCTCACGACCGAGGCGGTGATGACGGACGCGTCCAAGGACATCGACGACGTCGGCCTGGTGCCGCACAAGACCACGACGACGGTCGCGATGGACTTCGGCCGGGTCTCCCTGGACAAGGAGCTGATCCTCTACCTGTTCGGCACGCCCGGCCAGCACCGGTTCTGGTTCATGTGGGACGACCTGGTACGCGGCGCGATCGGGGCGGTGGTCCTGGTCGACACGCGGCGGCTGGCGGACAGCTTCCCGGCGGTCGACTACTTCGAGGAGGCCCAGCTTCCGTTCGTGGTCGGCATCAACGGCTTCGACGGCCAGTACAGCCATTCGGAGGACGAGCTCAGGGAGGCGCTCACGCTCTCGTCGCGCGTCCCGATCGTGCGGACCGACGCCCGCAGCAGGGAATCGGTCAAGAGCACGCTCATCACGCTGGTCGAGCACGCTCTCACCACCCACGTCGGCAGCCGCGGCTGGTGAGACGCTCCCTCCCGGGCCCCTCCCGGTCTCCGAACGGGAGGACGGTCCTCGGAGACCTTCCGCGCTCCCGGTCCCCGATGGCCCGCCCCGGCGTGCGGCGGCCCGCGCTCGGGCACGCATCCCGTACGGGCGGCTAGGCTGGGTGCGAGCTCTTTACCGTCCACTCGCTTCGAGGCTGGCCAAACACGTGTTCGAGACGCTTTCCGACCGGCTGACTTCGGTCTTCTCCTCCCTTCGGTCCAAGGGCAGGCTTTCCGACGCCGACATCGACGCGACCTGCCGCGAGATCCGCATCGCCCTGCTCGAGGCGGACGTCGCGCTGCCGGTGGTCAAGGCATTCGTCGCCCAGGTCAAGGAGCGGGCGCGCGGGGCCGAGGTCTCCCAGGCGCTGAACCCCGCCCAGCAGGTCGTCAAGATCGTCAACGACGAGCTGATCGAGGTCCTGGGCGGCGAGACCCGGCGGCTCCGCTACGCCAAGAACCCGCCGACCGTCATCATGCTGGCGGGTCTGCAGGGTGCCGGTAAGACGACACTCGCGGGCAAGCTCGCCAAGTGGCTGCGCGACCAGGGCCACGCGCCGCTGCTCGTCGCCTGCGACCTGCAGCGGCCCAACGCGGTCCAGCAGCTCGCCGTCATGGCCGAGCGCGCGGGCGTCGCGGTCTACGCTCCCGAGCCCGGCAACGGCGTGGGCGACCCGATCGCCGTCGCCCGGCAGTCGCTCGACCACGCCAGGCGGCAGCAGCACGACGTCGTGGTCATCGACACCGCCGGCCGCCTGGGCATCGACCAGGAGATGATGAAGCAGGCCGCGGACATCCGCGACGCGGTCACCCCCGACGAGGTGCTGTTCGTCGTCGACGCCATGATCGGCCAGGACGCGGTGACCACCGCCCAGGCGTTCATGGACGGCGTCGGCTTCGACGGCGTCGTGCTGACCAAGCTCGACGGCGACGCCCGGGGCGGCGCCGCCCTGTCGGTGCGGCACATCACCGGCCGCCCGATCATGTTCGCCTCCACCGGCGAGAAGATCGAGGACTTCGACGCCTTCCACCCCGACCGCATGGCCGGCCGGATCCTCGACATGGGTGACATCCTCACCCTGATCGAGCAGGCGCAGAAGACCTTCGACGAGGCCGAGGCCGCCAAGATGGCGGGCAAGCTCGCCTCGGGCGACGGCTTCACGCTCGACGACTTCCTCGAGCAGATGATGATGGTCCGCCGGATGGGCCCGATCAAGAACCTGCTCGGCATGATGCCCGGTATGGGGCAGATGCGTGACCAGCTCAACCAGGTCGACGACCGCGACCTCGACCGCATCGCCGCGATCATCCGGTCCATGACCCCCGGCGAGCGGCACGACCCCAAGATCATCAATGGCTCGCGCCGGGCCCGCATCGCCAAGGGCTCCGGCGTCACCGTCACCGAGGTGAACAACCTCGTCGTCCGCTTCTTCGACGCGCAGAAGATGATGAAGCGCATGTCCCAGGGCCTGGGCATCCCGGGCATGCCGGGCGGCCGGGGCAAGGCCCAGAAGGCGCAGAAGGCCAAGAAGGGCCGCCGGGTGAGCGGCGACCCGCGCAAGGCCGGGCAGGGCAAGTCGGGTTCGCCCGCCGCCGGGCCCTCCCCGGACGGCGCGCCCGGGCTCGGCGCGCTGGGCCGGCTGGGCGCCGGTCAGCTTCCCCCGGGGCTGGAGCTGCCGCCCGGGTTCGACCCGTCCAAGCTGAAGTTCCCCAAGAAGTGACCTGCGGGGGCGCCCCGGGCTCCGTGCCCGGTCGGCGCCCCTCGGCGTCCGCGGCACCGCGCCGCCGCTGCCTCCCCGTCCGCAGTGCTTTCGATCCCGCGCCACCATCCGGGCCCCGTACGCTTCGCGATGCCCGCACCGGCGCGCTCCCGATCCGGCGCCACCGCCCGGGCCCTGTACGCTTCGCGATGCCCGCACGGGCGGCTCTCCGGGCCGGTCAGAGTCCGGTTCCCGGCTGCATCGGCCTGACGTCGATCCTCCCGTCCGCGCAGACGGTGGCGTCGAAGGGGATCTCCAGGTGGGCCACCTCGTCCGGCGGAATGATCATCAGCCGGGCCGACCGGGGGCAGGTCCTCTCCTTTCCCGTCGGCACGACCGTCCAGTGCAGGCGCGCGTGTGCCCCGGCTCCCGGCCGCAGCGTGACGCGGCCCGGCCGTACGGCCTCCCGGCGGGTCCTGGTGCGCAGCGCGTCCCCGTTCCCGTCGATCATGATCAGTCCGACGAACCCGTAGACCCAGCAGGTCCGGGTCCCGGTGTTGGTGAGCACCAGCGGGGCGTACCGCTGCCCCGCCCCCGCGTCGCCCGTGCCGACGCGCGCGCTGAGAGCGGTCGTACGGCACCGCGCGACCGGCGCGGAGACGGGGGCGACGGCGGCCGCGGCGGGAACGGAGAGAGAGGCGGAGGCAGGGGAAGCGCCGCTTGCGGAAGCGGCGGCCGTCCCGGTCGTGGACCGGCTGGTCACCTTCGCGGGCGCGGCTGCCCGTTCGGACGCTCTGGCCGTCGAGGGCGGGGCACCGAGAGGAAGAGCCGAGAGGCCGGACGCCCGGGGGAGCGCGGAGCCGCAGGCGGCGGAGAACGCCAGGCTCGCCGCCACCGCCGAGACGGCCGCGACGCGGGAGGCGCGTCCGGCGCGGGTGGTCCGGTCGCTTCGCGCGGATGGCTTGTTTCGCGTGGAAGGGTGCATGTCATGTTGGATGGCGGGCCCCGGCGTTCGGTTCGCGCCTCCTCACGCCCGCTACCGGCCGGGACGACGCCGAGCACCTCGGATCGTCTGGCAGAATGTCATGTTGGAACATCGTGGCCAGGCGGGTGCCCTCTCACCCCCGCCGGTCGCGCCTGTCCCTCGGGCGGGCTCGCGTCGTGCCCCACTCGATGTGACACCGCTCACCCACGCTCTGAAGCAGGAGAGACCACACCCGTGGCAGTCAAGATCAAGCTCAAGCGGCTCGGCATGATCCGCAACGCGCAGTACCGCATCGTCGTCGCCGACAGCCGCACCAAGCGCGACGGCCGGGCGATCGAGGAGATCGGTCTGTACCACCCGAAGGAGAACCCCTCGCGCATCGAGGTCGACTCCGAGCGGGCGCAGTACTGGCTGGGCGTCGGCGCGCAGCCGACCGACCCGGTCCTGAAGCTCTTCAAGCTCACCGGCGACTGGCAGAAGTTCAAGGGCGAGCCCGCCCCGGCGCCGCTCCTGGTCGCCGAGCCGAAGCCCGACCGTCACGCCATCTACGAGGCCGCGGCCAAGGAGGCGCTGTCCGGTGACACCGCCGCTGCCGCCACCACGCCCAAGAAGGCCAAGAAGTCCGTGAAGGCCGACGAGGCCGCCGACGTCACCGAGGCCCCGGCCGGCGAGGAGAAGTCGGAAGGCGAGGCCTGAGGTGCTCGAGGAGGCCCTCGAGCACCTGGTCAAGGGCATCGTCGAGCATCCTGACGACGTCCGGGTTCGCGCGCGGCGCATCCGCACCGGGCGCGTCCTCGAGGTCCGGGTCCATCCCGACGACCTCGGCAAGGTCATCGGGCGCGGGGGCCGTACGGCCAAGGCGTTGCGCACCGTGATCAACGCGCTGGCCGACGGCAAGTACGTCCGGGTCGACCTGGTCGACCTGAACGAGGCCCGTTAACGGAGAACCTCACACCCGGGGGACCCTCGTCAGGGGGTCCCCCGGCTTGCTTTCCGGCCCGCTCGGAGAACCCCGATCGGAGAAAGAGGAGAAGTGCAGCTAGTCGTTGGCAGGATCGGCCGACCGCACGGAGTGCGCGGTGAGGTCACCGTCGAGGTGCGCACCGACGACCCGGAGCTGCGCTTCGCCCCGGGTACGGCTCTCGCCACCGACCCCGCCTCCGCAGGGCCGCTGGAGGTCGAGGGCACCCGCTGGCACAAGGGCATCCTGCTGCTCGGCCTGGTCGGGGTGGACGACCGCGACGCCGCCGAGGCGCTGCGCGGCACGCTGCTGGTGATCGACTCGGCCGACCTCCCGCCGTCCGACGACCCGGACGAGTTCCACGACCACCAACTCGTCGGGCTCGCCGTGGTCACCGTCACCGGTGAGCCGGTGGGCGAGGTCGCCGACGTGCTGCATCACGGCCAGGACCTGCTCGTCGTGCGCCGCCCGTCCCGCGGCGAGGCGTACGTGCCGTTCGTCAAGGCGCTGGTCCCCGAGATCGACCTGGAGAAGGGCGTGCTCGTGGTCGACGCGCCGCCCGGCCTGCTGGACCTCGACCAGGCCGAATAGATGCGCGTCGACATCATCTCGATCTTCCCGGAGTACTTCGCCCCGCTGGACGTCTCGCTCATGGGCAAGGCGCGCGAGCGCGGCATCCTCGACATCCACCTCCACCAGCTCCGCGACTGGACCCACGACGTGCACCGCACCGTGGACGACACTCCGTACGGCGGTGGGCCGGGCATGGTGATGAAGCCCGAGGTCTGGGGCGAGGCGATCGACGCGGTCATCGCCGCCGCGCTCGCGCGGCACGCCGGGGAACCCTCCGCGTCCGCGGCCGATGTCGCGGCCGGAGCCGGTGAAGCCGGGGACGCCCGGTTGTCGGCGCCCGCCGGGGGAGAGGCGGCGCCGGGGGGACTCCGGCAGGGGATGCCGGAGGGCCTCCTCCTGCCGCGGATGATCGTGCCGACGCCGAGCGGGCGGCCGTTCACGCAGCAGGTGGCCCTGGAGTACGCCAAGGAGCCCTGGCTGCTGTTCACCCCGGCCCGCTACGAGGGGATCGACTCCCGCGTCATGGCCGAGTACGGCTCCCGCCTCCGCGTGGACGAGGTGAGCATCGGCGACTACGTCCTCGCCGGGGGCGAGGCGGCGGTGCTGGTCATGGTCGAGGCCGTCGGACGGCTGCTGCCCGGCGTCCTGGGCAACGCCGCGTCGGTGGCGGACGACTCGTTCGCGCCCGGCGCGATGGAGAACCTCCTCGAAGGGCCCGTCTACACGAAGCCGCCCTCCTGGCGCGGACACGACGTGCCCGAGATCCTCCTGTCCGGGCACCACGGGAAGATCGCCCGCTGGCGCCGCGACGAGGCGCTCCGCCGGACCGCCGCGAAGAGGCCCGAGCTGCTCGCCAGGCTCGACCCGGACGGGCTCGACAAGCGTGACCGGGCGGTTCTCGACGAGGTCCGGGGCGAGGCCGACCCGTCCGGCGGATGAGCCGGATACGCGCTTCGTTTCGCGTGGCGGCCGAAGATATGGCAAACTGAATCGCTGCTGCCCACTTCACGGTGGCGGCGTGGCCGGGCACAGACCCGGCCCCAAGACATATCAAGCCAAGCGCGTGTGTCCCCCTCGTCGCCGAGCCCACGGCCCGGCCGGGTGGACCTCCGCGCGCCCATGTCAACTGAGGAACCGCTGTCATGCACACGCAGATCCAGGAGCTCGAGAAGGCTGCCCTCCGCAGCGACGTACCGGCTTTCCGCCCGGGTGACACGCTGGAGGTCCACGTCCGCGTCGTCGAAGGCAACCGGTCCCGTATCCAGGTGTTCAAGGGCTTCGTCCTGCGCCGCCAGGGTGGCGGTGCCCGTGAGACCTTCACCGTCCGCAAGGTCAGCTACGGCGTCGGCGTCGAGCGCACCTTCCCGGTCCACAGCCCGGTCATCGAGAAGATCGTGGTCGTGACCCGAGGTGACGTCCGTCGCGCCAAGCTGTACTACATGCGCGACCTGCGCGGCAAGGCCGCCCGCATCCGCGAGAAGCGCGAAGCGGTTCCGGCCGCCAAGTAAGGCGATCGACATGGTGGCCCGTACCCCCTGTGGTGCGGGCCATTTTCTTTTCCGTGATGATGCCGCGTCGGCGACGGTCACGGTCAGGGACATCATCTAGGCTCGACAGCGATTACTAGCGAGGCACCGGGTCAGGCACGCGCCACCCGGCCGAGGACGGGGTGGACGTGGTCGCGGAAGACACCCAGCAGGCCGCCGGAGACGGCAAGGAGAAAAAGGGTTCCTTCTGGAAGGAACTTCCCGTTCTCATCGTGGTCGCCCTCGTGCTGGCCCTGCTCATCAAGTCCTTCGTGGTCCAGGCGTTCTACATCCCGTCCGAGTCGATGGAGAACACCCTCCTGGTCAACGACCGGGTCCTGGTCAACAAGCTCGTCTACCACGTACGCGACATCGAGCGCGGAGACATCGTGGTCTTCTCCGGCGTCGACTCCTGGGAGGGCGAGGTGCCCCAGGAGGAGCCGTCGAACCCGGTCGCCGGGTTCTTCCGCTGGGTCGGCACCTCGTTCGGCCTGATCCCGGGTGAGAAGGACTACATCAAGCGGGTCATCGGGGTCCCGGGCGACACCGTGAAATGTTGCGACGCCAAGGGCCGGATCACCGTCAACGGGACGCCCATCGAGGAGAAGTCCTACCTCTACCCCGGGGACGTGCCCTCGCTGTCGAACTTCGAGGTCACCGTGCCGGCGGGGCGGCTCTGGGTGATGGGCGACCACCGGTCCGTCTCGCTGGACTCGCGCTCCCACCAGGGCGATCCGGGCGGCGGCACCATCCCCATCGAGCAGGTGATCGGCCGGGCCTTCGTGATCGTGTGGCCGTTCGACCGGGCCAAGATCCTGCCGATCCCCGAGACGTTCAACCAGCCCGCCCTGCACGCCGTCGGAGCGCTGGGCGGTGCGGCGCCGGTGCTCGCCGGCTTCGCCGGCGCCGTCCCCCTCATAGCCCTTAGACGTCGCCTACGCGCGAGGCGGTAACCTGCCGCAGGTGACCATGACCGAAGAGAAGGATCCCCCCGCCAAGAAGTCCTCCGGCTGGCGCGACTCCATCCTGTTCACCCTGGGCGGCATCATCGTGGCCGTGCTGGTGCACCTGTTCGTGATGCAGTCGTTCTACATTCCGTCCGGGTCGATGGAGAACACACTCCTGATCAACGACAGGGTCGCGGTGAACAAGCTCGCCTACGTCGTCGGCGATGTGGAGCGCGGCGACATCGTGGTCTTCAAGGGCTGGGACGGCGAGGACACCATCAAGCGGGTGATCGGCATCGGTGGCGACACGGTGAAATGTTGCGACGCCAAGCGCCGGATCACGGTGAACGGGACACCCCTCGACGAGGAGGACGTGTACCTCTATCCCGGTGTCTATCCTTCGAAGCAGCGGTTCGAGGTGAAGGTTCCCCCGGGCAGGGTCTGGCTGATGGGCGACCACCGGAACAACTCGCGCGACTCCCGTGAGTACATCGACGACGAGTACAAGGGCACCATCTCCGAGGATGACCTGGTCGGCCGGGCGTTCATCCGATATTGGCCGTTCTCGCGGTTCGGCCTCCTTTCCCGGCCGGAGACGTTCTCCAAGGTCCGGTGACCGGCGGCGCCGCGCCCTCGGCCTCTGCCGCGTCTACGGCCTGTGCCGGGCTCTTGGGCTGTGCGGTGTCTGCGGCCTGTGCCGGGCTCTTGGGCTGTGCGGTGTCTGCGGCCTGTGCCGGGCTCTTGGGCTGTGCGGTGTCTGCGGCCTGTGCCGGGCTCTTGGGCTGTGCCGTGCCGTACCGCCCGGACGGAATGGGGCGTACGCTGCTGTTCGTCATGACAGTTGCGTATCGCCCGCGTCCGAGCGTCGTCCGGCGGGATTCGGGACTTTACGGCTACGAGCGTGCACTGGCTCGGCGAGGGTTCACGCCCGTCGCGGGTGTGGACGAGGCCGGGCGTGGCGCCTGCGCCGGGCCGTTGGTGGTGGCCGCGGTCGTCCTCGGACGCGAGATCGAGGGGCTGAGCGATTCCAAGCTCCTGCCGCCCGCCAGGCGCGAGCGGCTGTTCGACCTGATCAACGCCAAGGCACGGGCGGTGAGCGTCGTCGTCATCCCCCCGGAGGAGATCGACGCCCGGGGCCTGCACAGGAGCAACATCTCGGGAATGCGCCGCGCGGTCGCCGGTCTCGGCGTCGACGTGGGATACGTGCTGATCGACGGCTTCCCCGTGCCGGGGCTTCCCGCGCCGTCCCTGGCGATCTGGAAGGGCGACCAGGTGGCTGCCTGCGTCGCGGCGGCCTCGATCGTGGCGAAGGTGACCCGGGACCGGCTGATGCGCTCTCTGGACGACGTCCACCCCGAGTACGGCTTCGCCGTACACAAGGGATATGTGACGCCGGGACATCGGCGGGCGCTGGCCGCCCACGGTCCCACCCCGCATCACCGGTTCTCCTTCGTGAACGTCACCGGGACGCGTACAGGCGTCACCGTCGTGGTGCGTCACGGTCTGACCGGGGAGGATGAGGAGATGCGAGAGAATGGAGCGGAGGCCGGTGTCGTCTGACCGCGCGGCCTTGGCGGGGTGCGAAACAGGAGGACCGGAATGAGCGCAGAGGATCTCGAAAAATACGAGACCGAGATGGAGTTGCAGCTCTACCGGGAGTACCGCGACGTAGTCGGGCTGTTCACCTACGTCGTCGAGACCGAGCGGCGCTTCTATCTCACCAACTCTGTCGATCTCGACGTGCGCACGGCCGAGAACGGCGACGTCTTCTTCGACGTGAAGATGCAGGACGCCTGGGTCTGGGACATGTACCGGCCCGCCAGGTTCGTCAAGAACGTCCGGGTAGTGACGTTCAAGGACGTCAACGTCGAAGAGCTGGCCAAGCCGGATCTCGAAATGCCCAAGGAGGGCTTCTCCGGCTGACGTCCACCCTGTCGGCCGTTCCTTCGGCCGCACTATCGGCCGCTCCACCGGCTGCTCGGCCGGCTGCTTGGCGGGCTGCTTGGCGGGCCATTGTGCACACTGCCGGCCCGGCGGTTCTGTCGGTCGTTGCCGCAGCCGGCCGCTCTCGGCTTCCGGGCCGGCTGTTCGGCAGAGGCTCCCATCGGGTTCGGGCCGGTTGTTCGGCAGGTCGCTCGCATCGGGGTCGGCCTAGTTGTTCGGCCGGTCGTTCCCGCCGTGGTTCTGCCCGGCCGTTAGCGGCGGGCCCGTGGCGAGGGGCGTCAGGTGCTGCCAGGGCTGGGCATCGGATCGGCCTGCTGTGGTGGGGAGCAGGCGGACCTGGCCGAGCCCGAGTAGCAGCAGGGGATCGAGGTAGACGGCTCCGCGCAACAGTCCCCAGTGCAGACAGGGCACGGGGCAATGGCCGGGCAGATCCTCGGCGATCCCGAGCGGGCTGCCGCCCTCCACTGCCTGGCCGGGCCGTACCGAGGCCCGGACCGGCATGTACGTGGTCCGCAACCCTCCAGGATGGATCACGGTCACGACGCCGCGCCCGGCCAGCGGACCCGCGTACCCGATCACTCCGTGCCCGGCCGCGTGAACTGTCGCACCCGGCAGGACACCGATGTCCACACCCCGGTGCCCGGCCAGCCACCGCTGGGGAGGCGGTTGGAAGCGCCTGACCAGAACGGGGTGGCCCGACAGGGGCCACTGCCAGCGGGGCGGGCCTTGCACATCGTGAGCCGGGGGCGCCCCCAGGACAAGGGCCAACATCATGGCGAGAAAACACATAGGTGCAGAGTGGCAGCGACGGACACCGTCCCCTGCGCCCGAACGCGGTTCTGTGGACAACGGGCTCGCCGCCGTTACCCGCTACTCACCGTGTCGTCCGGGCGCCCGGTGATGTGGGTGCCGGCGGGCATGGAGCGTGCGATCCGCGCTCGGCTATGTCGTCCACGCGCCCGGGACAAGGGGGATTCGGGGGCGTTGGTGCTGAGAGGGCCGGCTGTGTTCTCAGGCGCGGGGGTGAGCCTGGCGGTAGACCTTGCGCAGCCGTTCGATTGAGACGTGCGTGTAGATCTGGGTGGTGGCCAGGGAGGCGTGGCCGAGCATTTCCTGGACGCTGCGCAGGTCCGCGCCGCCTTCCAGAAGGTGGGTCGCGGCCGAATGCCGCAGCCCGTGCGGTCCCATGTCGGGGGCGTTCTCTGTCTCGGCGAGCCGGGCATGCACCACCCTCCGTACCGTGCCCTGGTCGATCCGGCCGCCCCGTACGCCGAGGAACAGGGCGGGGCCGCTGCCCTCGCGCAGCCACAACGGTCTGCCGCGTACGCACCACGCGTCCAACGCCCTGAGGGCGGGCAGGCCGAACGGGACGACCCGCTCCTTGCGTCCCTTGCCGAGGACCCGCACGGTGTTGCGGTCGCGGTCCACATCGTCCACGTCGAGGCCGCACAACTCGCCGACCCGCATGCCGGTGGAGTAAAGCAGTTCGAGCATCGCGGTGTCGCGCAGATCTCTCGGGTCGTCCGCCGCTCGCCGTGCGGGCTCGGGGGCCGCGGTCGGTTCCCGCTCCGTGGCCGGTTCCGGGGCTGGTGCTGCATTCCAGTCCGGCGCCGTCTTCGAGTCCGGCGCCGTCTTCGAGTCCGGCGCCGTCTTCGAGTCTGGGGTCGGCTTCGGGCCTGGGGTCGGCTTCGTGGGGAGCGGCGGGCGGGAGGCGGGGGAGGAGGG
>NZ_BBYM01000039.1:28808-80310 GCF_001570405.1 Microtetraspora niveoalba
GGGGAGGAGGACGGGCGGGTCGAGTCCTTTCGTTCCAGCATCGCCCTGGCCTCCTCCTGGCTGAGCACGACGGGCAGGCGACGGGGCGCCCTGGCGGTGCCCAGAAGCAGTCCGGGGTCGCTCGCCAACCACCCCCGCCGATGGCAGAAGGAGGTGAAGGCGCGAGCACAGGCCGAGCGACGCGCGAGTGTGGCTCGTGATCTCCCGGCCTGGTGCTGCCCGCCCAGCCATTCGCGAAGCACGGTGATGTCCAGGGCGTCGAGCCGATCGTGCCCAGCCGCTTGGAGGTGGCCGAGCAGTGCGGCGACATCGCCCCTGTACGCGCGGACGGTGTGCGGGGAGAGGTCCCGTTCCACACGCAGGTGCCGTTCGAACTCGGTGATGGCGGTCTCGAACGACGCGCCCCCATCACGGCGTACGCCGGCGGACCCGGGCGTGGGGGGAACCGGGCTTCTCGAGGTGCCGTCGTGTGCCACGCCGTCGGCCATACGACTCATGGTAACGACCTGCCCCAGTCATGATCCCGTGCACACGTCTCATGCCTCCTGCTCGCGACGCAGCCGCCAGCCGCGGTCGGTCTGCTCGACGAAACCGGCGACGGCGAGCGCGCCCAGGCAGCTCAGCGCGGTGGAGAGGTCCACTCCCGCCGAGACCGCGATCGCCGCCGGACCGGCCCCGACCCGGGTGGGAACGGCTTCGAGGACCCGCCTGGTCTCGTCGTTCAGCCCATCGCGCGGATGGGCGGGGCCCCGCCGTACCAGCGCCAGATCACCGCCGATCGTCCCGACCAGTTCGGTGATCTCCTGGGCCGAGGTCACGCATACGGCGCGCCCTTGCCGGATGAGGTCGTGACAGCCTTCGGACACCTCCAACGTGATCGGTCCGGGTACCGCCATCAGATGCCGGTTCAGCTCGTTCGCGTGCGTCGCCGTGTTGAGCGCCCCGCTGCGCACGGCGGCCTGCACCACCACGGTGCCCCGCGACAGCGCGGCGATCAGACGGTTTCTGACCAGGAAGCGCGGGCGCGTCGGGCGGGAACCCATGGGAACCTCGCTGATGACCACCCCTTGGGACCGCACCACGCGGAACAGGTCCTGATGGGCCGTGGGATAGCAGACGTCCGTGCCACAGGCGAGGACGACGACCGTGGGCATCCCGCTCGCCAGGGCGCCACGATGGGCGGCGGCGTCGATGCCGTACGCGCCGCCGCTGATCACGGTCCAGCGCCTGTCCCCGAGGCCGGAGGCCAGCTCGGACGCCACTTGTACGCCGTAGGCCGTGGCCGCCCTGGCCCCGACGATCGCGACCGAGCGGAGGCAGGCGAACCGCAGGTTGACCTGGCCGTGGAGCCACAACCCGTAGGGGCGTGTGTCGCCGAGATCGTCGAGCTGCGTGGGCCACTCCGGATCTCCCGGGACGACCAAGCGGGCGCCCCGCTCACGTCCCTCCGCGAGGTCGCGAGCGGGATCGGTGTAGCGCGCCGCCCACGACGCGGCGAGCCGTTCCAGCGTCGGAAGACGGCCCGCGGCGCGGGCGCGTCTGGTCTCCTCCGAGACGAACTCGGGGTCGATGACACCCCGTCGCGCCTGATCAGCGGCGGCCACGACGCCGCAACGCCTGATCAGCCTGCCCATCACGTGATCGCCGGGCTCGGCCATGCGCATGATCGCGACGTAGGCGAGAGTCTCGGGCTCCGACACGTGATCCGCACGGCCGCGGTCGTCGGAGAGACACGCGATCGCGGATCCGCCCGGCTGCTTCGACGGCGGCTCCACGGCCTGGTCCTGTCGCCGGGCCGACTCCTCACGACCCGGTGGTTGTGCCAAAACCTCGTGGCCAGGCCGGTCGGAGAGTTCGTTCCGCCTCCGAGCGTCCGAAGGCGTGCTCACGCCTGGAAGTTCCGGTCCCTCGGGAGCCTCGCCCCGGCCGGGCGGCGCGGCGGTGGACCGTATCGACGGCGCCGCGTTCGTGGTGGTTCCACCAGCGGCCACCGCGTCATCAGGAAGCGCTGGGTCGGCCGGATGGTCGCGGGCAGGGCCGCAGTCGATGTGAGCCGGTGTCGGCGCCGGCTCGCCTCCCGGGCCGTGGCGACGCTCCGGGGTGGTCGGCATACGGGCTTCCCGGAGGGAGCCGCGGGGTGCCTCGAGAGGTGTTGACATGGGACTGGCTCCGGCTTCGTGATGGCGGTCGAACTGGCGGGACGAACGGCGCGTCCGAGGACGCCCCGGACCGCGTACGGCGGTCGGCTCCCAGGCGGGAGCGGTGATCTGGAGGAAGGAGAGGTTCCTCGGCGGCAGCGTGGCTGTTTCCGAGATGTGTCGGCCCCAGAAACGTGCGGATGATTTCGGGCGGGGTGTCAGTCCACTCCCAGCCACATCGCGAGGGCGGCCGACGTGTCGGTCTCATCCGGACGGTCCTTGCCCGCGAGGTCGGCGATCGTCCAGGCCACGCGGATCACGCGGTCCACCCCCCGGGCGCTGAGCGTTCCGAGGTCGAGCCCCCGGTACAGGGGCGTGAGCGCTTCGGAGGGCAGCCGGAAGTCGGTGTGGAGCGCCGCGGAGCCGATTTCCGCGTTGTTGCGCCACGGCGTGCCGGTCAGGCGCTTGAGCGCGCGCTCACGGGCCATCCGCACTCGTTCGGACACGATCGCGCTCGACTCGGCGACGTGCCGGTCCGCCATCAGCTCGGCGCGGGTGGCGCGGGCGACGCGTACCTTCACGTCGATCCGGTCGAGCAACGGCCCGGAGAGCCGGGCCAGGTAGCGTCTGCGCGCGGTGGGCGTGCAACGGCAGGGGTGGCCCGGAGTCCCCGCCTCTCCGCAGGGGCACGGGTTCGCGGCGAGAACGAGCATGAACTGCGCGGGGAACGTCACCGTGCCGGCCGCCCGTGCCACGGTCACCTTGCCGGATTCGAGTGGTTGCCGCAGCGAGTCCAGGACGCTGGTCGAGAACTCCGGCGCCTCGTCCAGGAAGAGCACCCCTTGGTGCGCGAGGGACACCGCGCCGGGCCGTACGAGACCGCTGCCGCCGCCCACGACGGCCGCGACCGTCGCGGTGTGGTGCGGGGCCACGAAGGGCGGCCGGACGAGCAGCGGCCGGTCGGGCGGCAGCGTGCCCGCCACCGAATGGATGGCCGTGACCTCCAGTGCCTGCTCACGCTGCAGGGGAGGGAGGAGCGTGGGCAACCGCTCGGCGAGCATGGTCTTGCCGGTGCCAGGCGGGCCGAGCATCCACAGGTTGTGTCCTCCGGCCGCGCACACCTCCAGGGCCTTCCGACCGGTCGCCTGCCCCGCGACATCTCGCAGGTCGAGAGGTCGCGCGTCGGCTCCGCCCGCGTCCCCGCCGGGGCCGCCCGCCGCGTCGGCCGTCGGCCAGGGCGTCGCGATCGTCACCGGCAGCCGGTGCAACTCGTCCTCCCGGAGCCACTCCACCAGCTCGGCCAGGCTGCCCGCGGGCACCACGGTGAGCTCGGGGACGAGTGCCGCCTCCGGCGCGTTCAGCGACGGCACGACGATCGTGCGGGCGCCCGCCCGCGCCGCCGCGAGCGCAGCGGGCAGCACTCCGCGCACCGGCCGGACCATGCCGTCCAGCCCCAGCTCGCCGAGAAAGAACGGCTGGGCGATGCGTCGCGCGGGAACCGCGCCCGCGGCGCCGAGTATGGCGATCGCGATGGCCAGGTCGAAGATCGAGCCTCGTTTCGGCAGGCTGGCGGGGAACAGGCTGATGGTGATCCGCGCGTCCGGCCACCCGAAGCGGCTGTTGAGCAATGCGGACCTGACCCGGTCGCGGGCCTCGTTGATGGCGGTGTCCAGCAGGCCGATGAGGTGGGTGCCGGCCAGCCCGTGGCCCACGTCCGCCTCGACCTCCACGGTGTGACCGGTGACCCCGATCAGGGTGACGCACCGGGTGCGTGCCACGGTCATCTCAGCTCACCCCGCGCTCGTGCCGGATCGCGAAGTCGCCGGCGAACCGCTCCAGGGCGATCACGTCAACCCGGACGGAGTCGAAACGCTCCCCCTGCCCGGCCAGCCAGCGGGCGGCGAGCGACCGCAGGCGGTGAAGCTTCGCCCGGCCGACCGCCTCGAAGGCCGTGCCGTGGCTGCGCCCCGAGCGGGTCTTGACCTCGACGACGACCAGCACCCCGCCGTCGCGGGCCACGATGTCGATCTCGCCTTCCTTGCACCGCCAGTTGCGGGCGAGGACGGGTATGCCCCTCGATCTGAGGAACTCCGCGGCGAGCTCCTCGCCCTGCCTGCCCAGCTCGTCCTTGGCTGCCATGGGACCACCTCCGGTCCCAGAGACTCGCTCATCACGGCATGGCCCCGAGGCGGTCGACGTCCGCCTGTGGAAACTCGCCGGCCTGTGGACAGAGAACCGCCGCCCCCGCACGTCCATCGAGCCGGGGTAGCCCCGGGACGGAGCTCCTACGGCCCGTGAGCGGGCCACCGGGGCCGTATGGCCGCGATGGCCGCGATGGCGCTACGAGCGGTGTGCGGCGTCGGCGGCACGGACGGTGTGCGACAGCAGGAGAGCGGTCGTCACCGGCCCGACGCCGCCGGGGACCGGCGTCAACGCCGCGGCCTTCTCGGCCACGGAGGCGGCGTCCACATCTCCGACCAGCCCCCCGTCGTCGGTGGGGTTGGTGCCCACGTCCACCACCACGGCCCCCGGGGAGACGTGGTCGGCCGTGATCAGCCCGATCCTGCCGACCGCGGCCACCACCACGTCGGCCGCCGAGGTGACCGCGGCGAGGTCCTTCGTGCGCGAGTGGCACACCGTCACCGTGGCGTTCCGGTCAAGCAGCAGGTGGACGGCGGGTTTGCCCACCACCGTCGAGCGGCCGACCACGGCCACGTGCCGGCCGGTCAGCTCGACCCTGTGGTGCTCCAGGATCCGTACGACGGCCTCGGCGGTCGCCGGTGCGAACGCGGGCAGACCGGCGGCCAGCCGCCCCAGGGAGAGGGGGTTGGCGCCGTCCACGTCCTTGTCGAAGCGGATCGCGAGCGCCATGTCCTGGGCGTTCACTCCCGGCGGCAACGGGGTCTGCAGGATGACGCCGTGGACGGAGGCGTCCTCGCTCAGCCTCTCAAGCGTGTCGCGTATGTCGCGGCCCGCGGCCTCGGGACCGAGATCCACGATGTCGCAGGCGATGCCCACCTGCTCGGCCGCGCGGGCGATGGAGCGGACGTACCAGGCGCTGGACTCGTCGGCCGTGGCGACGACGACGGCGAGCCTCGGCACCGTTCCCGCGGAGGCGAGCCGGGCGGCCTCCGCCGCGGTCTCGGACCTGATCGCGGCGGCCGGTTCCTTGCCGGAGAGCACCGAAGCGGTCATTTCGCGATCTCCTCGCGTACCGCCGCGGTCACCCGTTCGGCGCGGAGGGCGATGTCGTCGACCCCGGCGACAGTGGCGGCCAGCCGGGTCCGCGCCGCCTCGTCCTTGATCCCGCCGAGGTTGATCTCCACGTTCACGCGTGCGGTGGTCGCCGCCGCACGTGCCGCCTCCGTGGCGGCGGCGATGTCGGTGACGACGTTGCGGTTGCCGATCGGCAGCAGGTCCTCGGCAAGATCGACGATCGTGTGGGCGACGCCGATCACCTCCGCGGGCGGTCCCGCCGCCTCCAGCAGGGCCCGCGCGATGGCGGCGGACCTGGCGTCCTTCGCTTCACCGGTGTCCCTGGGCAGCTTGTACGCGTCGGTCACGGCGGTGAAAGCGGCGGCGTCCTCCTCGGCGAGCCGCAACGCGGTGGTCCGCAGGTCGTCCGTTTCGGCGATGACGCGCTCGACGGCCTGCCGGTGGCCGGCGTACTTGTCGCCCGTCGTGTAGCGGGCGACCATGCCCAGGAGGGCGGCGGCCTGGGCCGCGTGCAGGGCCGCCACCGCGCCGCCGCCGGGCGCAGGCACCCGGTCGGCGAGCCGGGTCAGGAAGTCACCGATCTTGTCGTCGCGCATGCGCGCTCGTCCTCCCGTACGAGTAATCACCGTGCGCCGAAATCCTCCCACGCGCCGCTCGGATGTCCTGGCTGGGTGGCAGCGGGGCGCGGAAAGCGCTCACCACCGGTTCGCACGCCATGGAGCGGCGGACGGCCGGCCGATGCCGAGGAGGACACTGGCCTTCGGGAGGGGTCGCCTTGAGAGAAAAGCTGATCGAAAGCCTGGGCGAGGAGGTCGGAGTCGACCTCCCGGAGGTACGGATCACCGGAGTGGAGCCCGCCGTGCCGTCGGTGTTCCCCGTCGCCACGGCGGCGGCTGTGAGTGTGGGAGCGGTCACCGCCGCGGCAGCGCTGTACTGGACGCGGTACGGGGCACCGGCCACCCAGGCGCGGGATGTCGCGGAAACCGCGGAGGGGCGAGGCTCCGCGGAAGCGGCGACCACGCCTGAGGTGAGCGTGGACGTGCGGCACGCCGTCGCGGCGTTCATGAGCGAGCGGTACTTCCAGATCGACGGTGCGGGCATCGGTCTGTGGGCGCCGCTGTCGGGTGACTACCGGACGTCGGACGGCTGGGTGAGGCTGCACTGCAACTTCGACCATCACCGGGACGCCGCGCTGAGGGCGCTGGAGCTTCCGACCGACGCGGATCGAGCCGATGTCTCCCGGGCCTGCGAGAGCCGTACGAGCGCGGAGATCGAGGACGCGGTGATCCGCGAGGGCGGATGCGCGGCGGCCATGCGCGGCCGCGAAGAGTGGCTGGCTCATCCGCAGGCCGAGGTGGTGGCCGGGTCGCCGCTGGTCGCACTGTCGCGGATCGGCGCCGCGCCCGCTCGCGCCGGAACCCTCCGGAACCGGCTCTCTCCCGACACGATCGGCGCGGACCGAGCCCTGTCCGTTGCCGACACGATCGGCGCGGACCGCGCCCTGCCCGTTTCCGATGTGACCGCCGCGGGCCGAGCCCTGTCCCACCGCTGCGCCTTCGAGGCGGCCGCGACGGATTCGGCCGCACCCGAGGGGCTCCCCTGGGGCTCCGCCCTCCCCGCCCCCGTCCCCTCTTCGGCGGCTGGACGGGCCGGTCGGCCGCTGGAGGGCGTACGAGTGCTGGACCTGACGAGGGTGATCGCGGGGCCGGTCGCGGCACGGATCCTGGCCGCGCACGGCGCGGACGTGCTCCACGTCGGGGCCGCGCACCTGCCCGAGGTGCCCGGGCTGGTGCTGGAGACCGCGTTCGGGAAGCGTTCCTGCCACATCGACCTGCGCACCGAGGCGGAGACGCTGCGCGAGCTGGTACGGCGGGCCGACGTGGTCATCCAGGCGT
The DNA here is from genome assembly GCF_001570405.1 of Microtetraspora niveoalba. Taxonomy (GTDB): domain Bacteria; phylum Actinomycetota; class Actinomycetes; order Streptosporangiales; family Streptosporangiaceae; genus Microtetraspora; species Microtetraspora niveoalba. Next base: position 36,058 of record NZ_BBYM01000039.1, read on the forward strand.
ACCGTCCCGGGTCGCTCGACGCACGCGGATTCGGGCCGGAGGACCTCGCCGAGCTGAGGCCGGGAGTGGTGTGCGTCGAGATCTCCGCGTACGGCTCCCGCGGCCCGTGGGGGCGGCGAAGGGGGTTCGACAGTCTGGTGCAGATGGCGTGCGGCATCGCGCACGATGGCGGAGACGGCGCCCGCCCGCGCCCCCTGCCGTGCCAGGCGCTCGACCACGCCACCGGATATCTGGCCGCCTTCGGCGCCGTCGCCGGGCTGCTCAGACGCGGGGACGAGGGAGGCTCCTGGCGGGTGGAGCTGTCCCTCGCCCGGACCGCGCGATGGCTGGACGGTCTCGGCAGGTCGGCCGGCGGCGAGGCTTCCCACGCACCCCACCGGATGGACGATCTGCTGGAGCGGATGGCCAGCTCGTTCGGTGTGCTCACGTATGTGAGGCCGCCGGGTCGGATAGAGGGGGCGGAACCGCGTTGGGCGAGTCCTCCGCCGCGGCCGGGCGAGCACCCCGCCGGATGGGCGACAGCCACAGGCTGACGATGCAGAGCAGCGATCCCGCCGCGCAGATCCAGAGGGCGGGACGCAGCCCGAACACCTGGCCGAGCACGCCGCCGAGCACGCCGCCCAGGGCCATGACCCCCTGCGTCGCGAAGCTCGTCGTGGCGTTGACCCGGCCGAGCAGCCCGGCCGGGGCCTCGCGCATGGTGACGGACCCGGCGCACACGCTGTAGCAGACGATGGCGGCGCCGGTGATCACTTCGGCGATCGCGATCTGGCAGCAGACGAGCCAGATGGGGCCGCTCGCGGCCGCCGTGGCCGCGAACCCCAGGGGGCAGAAGAGCACGGAGCCGAGGAGCACCCTGTTCTCTCCGAAGCGGCCGGCCAGCCGCGCCGCGATCGCGGCGCCGATCAGGCCGCCGACGCCGAAACCGATCGCCGCGACGCCCACCAGGGGAGCGGGCAGGCCCAGCACGTTCACCGCGAAGAGCACGTAGAGCGCCATCTCCGCCGCGCCCAGCACGTTGACGATCATGCCGGTGACGCAGAGTGCGCGCAGCACGCCGTGGTTCATCAGGACGCGCAGCCCCTCGCCGACCTCCCGTCCGAGTCCGCGGCCCTTGGCGGTGGTTCCGTTCTCGGGCGTGCGGATGCCGCGCAGGCAGACCGCGGACACCAGGAACGAGACCGCGTTGACCACGACCGCGACGGGCGCGGTGAGCAGCGCGACGAGCAGTCCCGCCAGGCCGGGGCCGCCCATCTGGGCGATGGAGTAGACCGACTGGAATCCGGCGAGGGCCGCCGTCCGCTGGGGCTCCGCGACCACGGTGGCGAGGTGCGGCATGTTGAACGTCCGGAACACGACCGTGCACAGGCCGATCGCGAAGGCGACGGTGATCAGCCAGGGGATGGTGAGCATCCCCGCCAGCCAGGCGAGCGGCACGGAGAGCGCGGCGAGGCCGGCGACCAGCTCGCAGGCCACCATGACCGGCCTGCGCCGGGCCACGCGGTCGGCCATGGCGCCGGAGGGCAGGCCGACCAACAGGAACGGGAACGTCGAGGCGGCCGCGAGCACGCCCATCTGCATCGGGGACGCGTCCAGCGCCACGGCGGCCGTGAGGGGCACGGCCAGCCTGGCGACCTCGCTTCCCGTTTCGGACACGGCCCTGGCGGACCAGAGGAGCCGGTAGTCGCGCTGCCGGCGCAGGGGGATCAGGGGAGTCGTCACAACTGTGAAGGTAATGCTTCACAGTTGTGAAAGCAATACTTCACATCGGACAGACGGTAACCTCGTGAGGCATGACGAGCGCATGGCCGGAGGGCTCCCGGCAGGTCACCGACGCCCGGGTGCTGCGCGCGCTGGCGCATCCCGCGCGGCTGACCATCCTGAGCCGGCTCCAGACGGAGGGGCCCGCCACCGCGACCGAGTGCGCGGAGATCACCGGCCTCTCCCCGAGCGCGTGCAGCTACCACCTGCGCCAGCTGGCCAAGCACGGGTTCGTGGCCGACGCGCCTCCCCGGGGGGACGGCAGGGAGCGTGTGTGGCGGGCCTTGCAGCGGGGGTGGGGATTCATGCCCACCGAGGACGAGTCCCCCGACCTCGTCGAGGCGCAGAACGCCGTGATCGAGTCGATCCTGACCGAGGCCAACCGGCGGCTCGGCGACTACCTCGCCCAGTCCGACCGCGAGTCCCGGGAGTGGCGGAGCACCGCCTGGCTCCTGCACACCGTGCTGCGCGTGGACGCCGAAGAGCTGCGGGAGCTCCAACGGAAGATCAGCGCGCTGATCGATCCGTACCGTGTGACGGAGCGCGATCCGGAGGACGTGCCGACCGGGGCCCGGTTGGCGGAGGTCCACCTGCGCATGTTTCCCAAGGCGACGCGCCGGCCGGACGCGTCCTCCGCCGAAAGCTCGCCGGCCGAGTCACGCCCCGCCGGAAGGCCCCCGGCCACCGCGGACCGCTCCGCCGAGGTGGGTCCGGCGGCCTCCTGAGACCTCTTGGGACGCGAGTCCGCCCGGCCGTCCGGCCTGGGCCCAACACGCTCTCGGCGGACCGCGCCCCGAGCCGCCGGGGGCGGTCGCCGAGCGGTCCCCGGGCAGTCAAGTCGCCGGTCATCCAGAGGGGCGGAGACAGGTAGACTGTTCGACGGCCTGCAGCATGCGGGCCGAATACGCACGCCCGTTCACGGGTCGTCCCATCGGTCCGGTTCTTCCGGCTGGAACGGCTCGGGGCGTCAGGGCGGGGGCGGCGCGCCCCCGCATGGAACCGAGTTCTGGAGGACCATCACCATGGCCCCTGTCGTCACCATGCGACAGCTGCTCGAGAGCGGCGTTCACTTCGGCCACCAGACCCGTCGGTGGAACCCGAAGATGAAGCGCTTCATCTTCACCGAGCGCAACGGCATTTACATCATCGACCTGCAGAAGTCGCTGTCGTTCATCGACCGGGCGTACGACTTCGTGAAGGAGACCGTCGCACACGGCGGCTCCATCATGTTCATCGGCACGAAGAAGCAGGCTCAGGAGTCCATCGCGGAGCAGGCCTCGCGCGTCGGCATGCCGTACGTGAACCAGCGCTGGCTGGGCGGCATGCTCACCAACTTCTCCACCGTGCACAAGCGGCTGCAGCGTCTGAAGGAGCTCGAGGAGCTCGACTTCGACAACGTGGCCAGCTCGGGGCTCACCAAGAAGGAGCTCCTGATGCGCCGCCGCGAGAAGGAGAAGCTGGAGCGCACCCTCGGCGGCATCCGGGACATGGCTCGCGTCCCCAGTGCCATCTGGATCGTGGACACCAAGAAGGAGCACATCGCGATCAACGAGGCCAAGAAGCTTGGCATCCCGGTCGTCGCGATCCTTGACACCAACTGCGACCCCGACGAGGTCGACTACCCGATCCCGGGCAACGACGACGCCATCCGCGCCGTCAGCCTCCTCACCCGCGTCATCGCCGACGCGGTCGCCGACGGCCTGATGACCCGCGCGGGCGCTGGCCGCGGTGACGAGAAGCCCGCGGGCGTCGCCGCCGCCGAGCCGCTGGCCGAGTGGGAGCGCGAGCTCCTCGCCGGCGAGAACGCCGAGGCTCCGGCCGCCGAGGCCGCCGCCGAGACGCCGGCCGCCGAGGCTCCGGCTGCGGAGGCTCCGGCCGCGGAGACCCCGGCCGCCGAGGGCGAGCAGCAGGCCTAGTCCGGCCCGGTACGGCTTCGCCGTACGACGCCGAAGGCTCCACAGGGTGGGCGCGTCCGCCGGATGCGCCCACCCCGGTCCACGAGACATCTGATCTCATGCCGACTCTGAGATCAGCAAAGACTTCCCATCAGGGTTCCGAAGAGGAAATTTACGACAATGGCTTCCGTGAACATGGCCGACGTCAAGCGGCTTCGCGAGCTGACCGCCGCCGGCATGATGGACTGCAAGAAGGCGCTCGAGGAGTCCGAGGGCGACTTCGACCGCGCCGTCGAGCTCCTGCGCCTCAAGGGCGCGAAGGATGTCGGCAAGCGCGAGGCCCGCACCGCCTCCAACGGTCTCGTCGCCGTCCAGCACGAGGGCGACTCCCTGGCCGCTCTGCTGGAGATCAACTGCGAGACCGACTTCGTCGCCAAGGGTGAGCGCTTCCAGCAGCTCGCCGCCGACGTCGTCGCGCACATCCTCGCCACCCGGCCCAGCGACGTGCCGTCCCTGCTCGAGTCCGAGCTGAACGGCAAGACCGTCAAGGAGATGCTCGACGAGGCCAACGCCGCGCTCGGCGAGAAGATCGAGGTCCGTCGCTTCTCGGTGCTCGAGGGCGGCTACGTCGGCTCCTACATGCACAAGACCGACCCGCAGCTCCCGCCGGCCGTGGGCGTGCTCGTGCAGCTCGACACCGCCAACCCGGACGTGGCCAAGGACATCGCGCAGCACGCCGCGGCCATGGCGCCCAAGTTCCTCAGCCCGGCCGAGGTCCCGGCCGACGTCATCGCCAAGGAGCGCGCGCTCTTCGAGGAGATGACCCGCGAGGAGGGCAAGCCCGAGGCCGCCATCGCCAAGATCGTCGATGGCCGGGTCAACGGCTGGTACAAGGACTTCACGCTGCTGGAGCAGGCGTTCGTGAAGGACAACAAGAAGAGCGTGAGCAAGTACGCCGATGAGGCGGGCGTCAAGGTTCTGGCCTTCACCCGCTACAAGGTCGGCCAGGCTTAGGCTAGGGACACGGCCCGAAGAGCCAGGAGCCCATTGACCCGCAGAATCACCGAGGAGGCCGCCGTCGTGCAGGAGAAGACCCAACCCGCCACGCCGGCGGCTTCGTCGCAGAACGGCCCGCTGCGCTGGAAGCGGGTGATGTTGAAGCTGTCAGGTGAGGCGTTCGCCGGAAGCGAGCCGCTCGGCATCGACGCCGCGGTCGTCGCCCAGCTCGCCGACTCCATCGCCGAGGCCGTCCGCGAGGGCGTGCAGGTCGCGGTGGTCGTCGGCGGGGGCAACATGTTCCGGGGCGCGGCCCTGTCGGAGCGCGGCATCGACCGCGGTCGCGCCGACTACATGGGCATGCTCGGCACCGTGATCAACTGCCTCGCCCTGCAGGACTTCCTGGAGAAGCGCGGCATCGAGACCCGCGTGCAGACGGCGATCACGATGCAGCAGGTCGCCGAGCCGTTCCTGCCCCGCCGCGCGATCCGCCACCTGGAGAAGGGCCGAGTGGTCATCTTCGGCGCCGGGCTCGGATCCCCGTTCTTCTCCACGGACACCTGCGCCGCGCAGCGCGCCCTCGAGGTCGGCGCGGAGGCGCTGCTCAAGGGCACCCAGGTTGACGGAGTTTACGACTCCGACCCGCGCAAGAACCCCGACGCCGTACGGTTCGACCAGCTCGAATACGGCGAGGTGCTGACTCGGGGGCTCGGAGTCATGGACGCCACGGCGATCAGCCTGTGCATGGACAACGGCCTGCCCATCGTGGTCTTCGACCTGATGGGGGACGGCAACATCCTGCGGGCGGTCCGCGGTGAGAAGATCGGCACGCTGGTGAGTCCGGCAGGGAAATAGGGAGCCGCTGTGATCGACGAAACCCTCCTCGAGGCCGAGGAGAAGATGGACAAGGCGGTAACGGTCGCCAAGGAAGACTTCGCGGGCATCCGCACCGGCCGGGTCACGCCCTCGATGTTCAACAAGATCAACGTGGACTACTACGGATCGCCGACCCCGATCCAGCAGCTCGCGTCGTTCCACGTCCCCGAGGCCCGCATGGTCCTCATCCAGCCCTACGACAAGGGCGCGATGACCTCGATCGAGAAGGCCATCCGGGACAGCGACCTGGGCGTGAACCCCGGCAACGACGGCGCCGTGATCCGCGTGGTGTTCCCCGAGCTGTCGGAGGAGCGCCGCAAGGAGTACATCAAGGTCGCCCGTAACAAGGCGGAGAACAGCAGGGTCTCCGTGCGGAACATCCGCCGCCACGCCAAGGAGGCCCTCGACAAGATGGTCAAGGACGGCGAGGCCGGCGAGGACGAGGTCCACCGCGCGGTGAAGGAGCTCGACGACCTGACCCAGAAGCACGTCGCCAAGATCGACGAGCTGCTGAAGCACAAGGAAGCCGAACTGCTGGAAGTCTAGGCACCGCCTGGGCACAGCCGTGATCCTTGTGCCGTGCTGTTCCCGCGAACAGCGCGGCACAAGGATCACGTGTATAGGGAGTAGAACGCGTTGGACGGAACGGCTGCTGGCGACCGGGATTCGGCCGAGGACATGGCCGCCTCCTCCAGCGACGGACGGGACACGCCGCGGAACGGATCACCGGGCGGCTCGGCCAACGGGTCAGCCAACGGGTCGGCGCCAGTGCCCCCGGCGGGCGGGAGCCGTACCGGACGGAACCTGCCGGTCGCGGTCGCGGTCGGCGTCGCGCTCGGCGCGGTGGTCATCGGCTCGCTGTACGTCGTCAAGGTGGTCTTCCTCGTCGTGCTCGCGGCGGCCGTGGGGCTGGGCGTCCACGAGCTGGTCCGAACGCTCGCCGCCCGGGACGTGCGCGTGCCGCTCGTCCCGCTGCTCGCCGGCACGGTCGCGATGATCGCCGGCGCGTACTGGGGCGGGCCGGTGTCCCTCGTCGGCTCCTTCGCGGTGACCGTGATGGTGCTGCTGACCTGGCGCATGTTCCAGGGCATCGACGGCTACGTCCGGGACGCCACCGCCGGCGTGTTCGTCGCGGCCTATCCGTCGCTGCTCGCCGGGTTCGTCGCGTTGCTGCTCGTCCCCGAGGACGGCCCGCACCGGGTCATCATCTTCATCGCTGTCACTGTTGCCAGTGACATCGGGGGATATTTCGCGGGAATTCTCTTCGGCAAGCACAAGATGTCGCCGGTCATCAGCCCGAAGAAGACCTGGGAGGGGTTCGCCGGCTCCGCCCTGGCCTGTGTGGTGGCGGGCGCGCTGCTCGTCCACTTCCTGCTCGACGGGGCGTACTGGCAGGGCGCGATCGTCGGCGCCGTCGCCGTGGTGTGCGCCACCCTCGGCGACCTGATCGAGTCCGTGATCAAGCGCGACCTCGGCATCAAGGACATGGGCACGCTGCTGCCCGGCCACGGCGGCGTCATGGACCGGCTCGACTCGCTGCTCTTCACGCTGGTCCCGGTCTGGGTGTTGTTGCAGGTGTTCATCCCGTCCTGACGGCGGGTGTGAGCCCCGGGCTCCCCGCCTGCACGGGGTCCCGTCCGACCGCGTCCGTGGAGATCCGCCCGGCGGACGCGTGCCGACCCCGCGGGTAAGCTACGAGGACGCCCGGGCCCGCCCGGCGACGCCCCCCGCGAGACCCGCCCCCGGCAGACCCGGCGGGAGCGAGCCGACGCGTTCCCCGCGACGGCGGCCAGGCCCGGACCCGGGTCCGCCGCACAGCGGGCTGCGCCGTACCGGCCCCGGAACCGGCGGACTCACGATGCCGGACAACCGGACAGACCAGACGAGCGAGAGATCGGAAGTGACCGCGTGAGCGAGCCGCAGAGCAGGAACGCCTCCCAGCTCACCCTCGTGGCGCCGCGCGGTGCCAAGCCGCAGCGCCATCTGGCCGACATGACCATGGCCGAGCGCCGCACCGCCGTCGCCGAGCTGGGCGAGAAGCCGTTCCGCGCCGACCAGCTCTCCCGGCACTACTTCGCCAAGCTGACCGCGTCGCCCGAGCAGATGACCGACCTTCCCGGCGACACCCGCGACCGGCTGGTGTCCCAGCTCATGCCGTCGCTGCTGACTCCCGTACGCGAGATCACCTGTGACGGCGGCATGACCCGCAAGACCTTGTGGAAGCTGTTCGACGGCTCCCTGGTCGAGTCGGTGCTCATGCGCTATCCCGACCGCGTCACGATGTGCGTCTCCTCCCAGGCCGGATGCGGCATGAACTGCCCGTTCTGTGCCACGGGGCAGGCCGGTCTGACCCGGAACATGTCCACCGCCGAGATCGTCGAGCAGGTCGTCGCCGGGGCCCGCGCCCTCGCGTCCGGTGAGGTGCCCGGCGGTCCCGGACGGGTGAGCAACATCGTCTTCATGGGCATGGGCGAGCCGATGGCGAACTACAAGGCCGTCATCGGCGCGGTCCACCGGCTCGTCGATCCTTCGCCCGAAGGGCTCGGCATCTCCGCGCGCGGCGTCACCGTGTCCACCGTGGGCCTGGTGCCGGCCATCGAGAAGCTGGCCGCCGAGGGGCTTCCGGTGACGCTCGCGGTCTCCCTGCACGCCCCCGACGACGAGCTGCGCGACACACTGGTGCCGATCAACACCAGGTGGAAGGTCGCCGAGGTGCTCGGGGCGGCCTGGGACTACGCGGCCAGGACCAAGCGCCGGGTCTCCATCGAGTACGCGCTGATCAAGGACATCAACGACCAGGAGTGGCGGGCCGACCTGCTCGGGCGCCTGCTCAAGGGCAAGCTCGCGCACGTCAACCTCATCCCGCTGAACCCCACGCCGGGGTCGAAGTGGACCGCCTCCCGTCCCGAGGACGAGCGCGCGTTCGTCCGCCGCCTGGAGTCGCACGGCGTCGCGGTCACCGTACGCGACACCCGCGGTCGCGAGATCGACGGAGCCTGCGGCCAGCTCGCCGCCGCCTCTCTCGACGCCTGACTCGTACGGGTGCGCTCGCGCGGTCCGCTCACGGCCGGGTGCGGCGCAGCCGGGCGTACGCGGCGAGGCCGATCAGCGGCCACAGCAGCGACCACGCGGCCAGGGCGGGGAAGTGCGCGAGCAGCTCTCCGTGGTGCGCCTCCCGCATCCACATCATGAGGGGGACCGTGAGCCAGGGCTGCCCGGACAGGCTGAGCAGCAGCACCGCGAGATAGCCGAGGAGCAGGGCCAGGGTCGAGGTCGCCGGCGAGCCGAGGATGGGGCGGCTCGTCAGCGCGCCCAGCGTGGTGCCCGCGAGGATGGCGATCAGGTGCAGGCCGACGCCCGCCAGAACTTCGGCGACCTCCGGCCGGGCCGACAGGCGCAGGGTGAGCACGGCGAACGAGATCGCCGCAAGCCCGGCATTGAAGATCCACGCCGCGGCGATCCCGGTGACGGCCTCACGGCGGCCGACGGCCGTGATGGAGATCATCCGCTGTTCGTCCGGCTCGTTGTCCAGGAGCCCGCGGGCCGCCCAGGCGAAGATCGGGATCAGGATGGCGGCCGAGTCGGCCATGGTGCCCAGCTCAGCCCCCGCGGGTATCGGGGTCCCGTACAGGATCGCCAGCAGGACCAGCAGGCCGATGAGCGGCTGGAACGCCCGATGGGATCGCACGTACGCGGCGATCCGGAACCGGGTCAGCGCGATCACTCCGCCACCTCCGCCTCGGGCGTCCGTACCATGTGTCCCTCGCGGCGCAGGCGGTCCGCCAGCTCGCCCGCCCGCGAGGCGGCGACGGTGACCTCCAGGACCGTCAGCGCCTCTCGCGGACCGGCGTCCGCCGGATCGTCCGGATCCGCCGCGACCTCGTCAGGATCGACCTCGCGCGCCGCCGTGCCGCCCACCTCGACGCGGCGGAGGCCGGGGAAGCCGCGCAGGTCCCCCTGGTGGTCGCTGACGACGACCAGGCCGCCGCGTTCCGCCACCTCGCCGATGATGACGGGGAGCTCGGAGCGGGTCGCCGTGTCCAGGCCGGCGAAGGGCTCGTCGAGGACGAGCAGTCCCGGCCCGCCGAGAAGCGCCTGGGCCAGGCCCACCTTGTGCGCGGTGCCCTTGGACAGGTCGGGCAGCCGATGGCCCAGCAGGTGGTCCATGCCGAGCCGCTCGGCCCATGCCTCCACCTGGCGAGGGTCGGTACGGCGGACGCCCGCCATGTGCCGGAGATAGCCCGCCACGGTGAAGGGCTGCTCCGTGGGAAAACGCTCCGGGGCGTACCCGACGACGTGGGGACGGGAGGAGATCGTGCCGTCGAGGGGCGTCAGCAGCCCGGCCAGCAACCGCAGCAGGGTGGACTTGCCCGCACCGTTGCGTCCCACGATCTCGGTCACGTCACCGGGGGCGAAGTCCAGGTCCACGTTGGAGAGGACCCAGGGGCCGCCGCGCCGATATCGGAAGGACAGGTTCGAGACGCGCATAGGGTTCGCAGCCTAATCGCGGCTCGCGCGGGCTTCCAGGTACGTCCACAATGGACAGGGTTTGCCGTGCCGGGCCCGGGAGGACGTGCGTGAACCGCTTTCCACGTGTCAGGGGAGTTCGGCTGGGTTACGACCCCGGCCAGGTGGACGAGCTGGTCCGCCGGATCGAGGGCACGCTCGGCCGTACCGACCTGGACGGGCCGCCGGTCACCGCGGACGAGATCCGCTCGGCGGCCTTCCGCGTCAGGCGCGGCGGGTACAACGAGACGGCGGTGGACTTCGCGCTGGACGCCTTCATCGTCGCAGTGGAGGCCCTCGCGACCAGCCCGGCCCCGCCCCTCCAGGCGGAAGGGCCGCCTCCGGACGGCGTGTCCTCACACCCGCCGGGGGAGCGTGTCCCCTCACATCCGGCGCCGGACGTCCCGGACGAGTCCGCCGATGAGGAAACCCGCGAACAGGAGGCGCCGAACGTCTCGGACGAGTCCGCCGACGGGGAGACCCGCGAGCAGGAGGCGCCGGACGGGGAGGACGCCGCTCGTGGGGAGGGGGCCTCGGCCGCCGTGCCCTCCCCGGGGGGCGGGGCGCCGGTCACTCCGTCCGCGGAAGCCCGTACGGCCGACGGGAACGGCGCGGCGGCCCCTACAACGGCTCCTGCGGCGGCCGCTACGGCTGCCTCTGCGGCTGCCTCTGCGGCGGCTCCCGTGAAGGGGGCGTTCGAGAGCCAGGCCGAGCGGATCGAGAGGGTGGCCTTCCGGCCGGGACGGCTCGGCATGGGCTATGCCGAGGACGAGGTGGACGCCTTCCTCGACCGCGTGGTGGCGACGCTGCGCGGCACCGCCGACCGGCCGGTGACGGCCGAGCAGGTCAGGACGGCGACGTTCGCCACCGTCGTCTTCAAGACGGGGTACGCCATCGCCGACGTGGACGCCTTCCTCGCCGAGGTCGCCGACGTCCTCGAACGGCGAGGGTGAGCGGCTTCGCCGCGAGGTGACCAACAGGTATCGCGATATAGCACCATAGGGCGCATGCTTCACAGAAGATCCCCCTTCGCCGCGATCGCGGCCGCCGCCGGCCTGGCCCTGGTCGCCCCCGCCGCCGCCCACGCGGACACCTTCACCCCCGGCTCCTCGGGGCTCGGTGACCCGTACTTCCCGCACGCGGGCAACGGCGGCTACGACGTGGCGCACTACGACATCGCGCTGCGGTTCAGCCCGAAGAACCGCAAACTCAGCGCCACGGCGACGATCACCGCCACGGCCACGCAGGCCCTGTCCCGGTTCAACCTGGACTTCTCCGGCCCCGAGGTCAAGAAGGTGGAGGTGAACGGCAAGAAGGCCGCGTACAAGCGCAAGGGCCAGGAGCTCGTGGTGACCCCCGCGAGCGGGCTCCCCTCGGGCGAGAAGTTCATCGTCACGGTGTCCTACGCCGGAAAGCCGCGCGCCATCGACGACAAGGCGCTCGGCAAGGAGGGCTGGATCAACACCAAGGACGGCGCGGTCGTCCTCTCCCAGCCGGACGGGGCGCGGAGCTGGTTCCCCGCCAACGACAACCCGTCCGACAAGGCGACGTTCACGTTCACCGTCACGGCTCCGGTGGGGCTGACCGTCCTCGCGAACGGAGAGCCCAAGAACCCGGGCATCGCCTCCGTGCGCAACGGCCTGTCCACCGTGAAGTGGGAGATGAAGGAGCCGATGGCCACCTATCTCGCCATGGTCGCGATCGGCAAGTTCAAGGTCACCGAGAGCACGTCGAACGGCGTGCTCAACATCACCGCGTACGACCCGTCGGTGGCGAAGAAGTCGAAGTACCTGCACCGGACCACGGCCAAGGTCGTGGCGTGGGGTTCCAAGGTCTTCGGCGCCTACCCCTTCTCCTCGACCGGCGGCATCGGCGACAAGGTCGACGTCCAGTACGCGCTGGAGACCCAGGGACGGCCGGTCTACGACGGCGGCCCCACGAACGACCTGGAGGTCGTGCACGAGCTGGCCCACCAGTGGTTCGGCAACAGCGTCGGCCTGCGGAGCTGGAAGGACATCTGGCTCAACGAGGGCTTCGCCAGCTACGCCGAGTGGCTGTACGAGGAGCAGCACGGCGGCCCCTCGGCCGAGAAGACGTTCAAGCGTCTCTACAAGAACAAGGACGAGTTCTGGAAGATCAAGACCGGCGACCCGGGCATGAAGAACATGTTCGACTGGGACGCCGTCTACCAGCGCGGGGCGATGACCCTGCACGCGCTGCGCAAGAAGGTCGGTGACGAGACGTTCTTCTCGCTGGTGAAGACCTGGGCGGAGCGCAACCGCCACTCGACGGTCATCACCCGCGACTTCATCGATCTCGCCGAGGAGCTGTCCGGGCAGGACCTCGACCCGCTGTTCGACGCCTGGCTGTACAGCTCGAAGAAGCCCGCCCTGTGACCACCGGGGTCACGGGACCCGGCCGAGCTGCTGGGCGGCGCGCACGGCGAGCCACACCTCGGCGAACTCGCCGGTCGAGGTCAGGTCGCGGCCGGTCAGCGCGCTGAAACGGCGCAGCCGGTACGACAGCGTGTTGGGGTGGATGTGCAGGGCCCGCGCCGCGTCGTCGACGCGGCGGTCCCGCTCCATCCACGTCTGCACGGACGTGATCAGCTCGGAGCCGTGCGCGGCGTCGTACCTCAGCGCGTCGCCGAGCACGTGCTCGACCAGGCCGGCCAGCACGCCGGGGTCCTCGGGCAACCACCGGCCGGTGGCGTCGTCGCCGTACGACACGAGGGGCTGGCCGGACTCGGCGGCGCGCGCGGCGGCCCACCGCGCCTCCCGCTGGGCGACCGTGAGCGAGGACCCCGGCCGGAGCGGGCGGCTCGCCCCGGCCGCGACGCCGGGGATCTCGCGCAGCGGCGCCGCGTCGTGGGCCAGGACGAAGAGGTCGGGGTGGAGCCCGAGCATCAGGTGGGGGTGCTCGTCGAGGGCCCGGACGACGGCCTCCTCGTCGACGTTCCTGACCACCAGGAGCACCACGTCCCGGTCGGGTGACATCCCCATCCGGGTGAGCCTGCGCCGGGCGGTCTCCGGGTCGAGGACGTCCTGGAGCAGCTCGGCGAGGGTCTCCGCGCCCTGGCGGCGCAGCGTCTCGCGCTCGTGCCGGACCATGGCGACCTGCAGCGCGGCGACCGTCGCGATGTGCTGGACGACGGCCAGCCCGGCGGGCCGGGCGCCCTCGCGTTCGAAGGCGACGAGGAAGCCGGCCGGGCCGCCCGGGGCGTTCACCGGTACGGCGAAGCCGCCGGGGATGGTCGGCGGGGCGTCCACGGACGGCGGCAGCGACGCGACGTCCGGCGGGACGGGCACCCCGGGCAGCAGCGGCCGTCCCTGAGGCGTGCTCAGGTAGACGTCGTATCCCGACAGCCGTTCCAGCCGCCGGAAGAGCTGGGCGGGGTCGAGCCGCTCGGCGGCCAGCCAGCGAAGCGCGCCGAACACCTGCAACTGCGCGCCGAGCCGCTGCCGCGCGTCCTCCTGCACCGCCGCCGCCACCTCCTGCGCGACGGCGATGAACGGCACGGCCAGCGGGACCTCCAGGATCGGGAAGCCGTGCTCCTCCGCCGTGTCGAAGAACGCCCGGTGGAGCGGCGGCACGTGCAGCCCGGCGCTCAGCGCGAGGGCGGCCACGCCCGCGGCGTCGAGCCGCTGCAGGTACGCCCGCTGCCGCGCCGCTCCGCGGGGGACGCCGATGCCGGTCGTCATGATGACCTCGGCGCCGAGCAGCCAAGGGGTGGGGTCCTCCAGCTCACTCACGTGCGCCCACGAGACCGACCGTCCGAGGCCGCGCTCGCCGGCCAGGAGCCGGAGTTGGAGGGCGGGGAAACGGACCAGGTCCTCCACCGTCAGCTTGTTGTCGCCCACAACCTCACGCTAGACCGGGGCGCCGGGGACCGCTCTCACAGGGAGGCAGAGGCCACGCCCGGGGCGCCGACAAAATGCAAATTCGCGCTTCATATTGTCAGTGAATTCGCTCGAGAGCGCCTCGGGAAGCACGGAACGCCGCCGGAAATGGCATTTTTCGGGGAGTAAACGGCGACCCGGTGATCAGGCACCGGCCGGTCACCCGTCATCATGTCGCCGATCATCTCGCTGTGAAATGAGTACTTCCTTGTCTGACATCGATCTTTTCTCCCATGGCGTCATTACACCGGCCCTGGCGTACGTCATGTCCGTGCTCGGCTCGTTGATCGGGCTCATGATGGCGGGTCGGGCCCGGTCCGTCGTGGGCCTGTCCCGGCTGTGGTGGCTCGCGGGGGCGGCGTTCGCGGTCGGCGGGACCGGTGTCTGGGTGATGCACTTCGTCGCGATGCTGGGCGTGCGGGTCGAGGGCACTCCGATCCGCTACGACGTCGCCTTGACGGTCCTTTCCGCGCTGGTGGCGATCGTGGCGGCGGGAGCCGGTCTGGCCTGCGCCTTCCTCGGCGGCGGGCGGCTCGGCGCGCTGGCCGGGGGCGGACTGGTCGCCGGGCTCGGCGTGGCGGCCGCGCAGCACATCGCCCTGAAGGCCATGACGATGGCGGCGGAGGTGACCTACAACCCCGTGCTCCTCGCCGTCTCCGTGCTCGTCGCGGTGGTGGCGGCCGTCGCCGTCCTCCGGTCCGCCCTGCGCGCGCGGGGCGCGCTCGCGGTCATCGGCTCCGCCCTGGTGGCGGGCCTCCTGCTGAACGCCATGCACTACGCCGGGATGGTGTCGCTGGACGTCCGGCCGGTGGAGACGCACCTCGCCCTGACGGGCGCGCAGGCGGTCGACTTCCTGCTTCCGCTGATGGTCGGCGTCGGCCTGCTCACGATCGGCCTACTCCTGGCGGTGTTCCTGTCGCCGTCGTCGCACGAGCTACGCGAGGAGGCGGAGCTGGAGGCGATGATCGCGTCCCGGCGGGCGCGCAACGCCGACTGGCTGAGCTGATCCCCGCGGCGCGGCGCGACGACGCCGGCCGGCTGAGCCGATCCCGCGACGCCGGCCGGTTGAGCCGATCCCCGCGGCGCCGCGCCCGCGCTCGCGCGGGGGCGGGCGGAAAGGGAACGGGGAGGCAGAAGTTATTACAGTTCGTCGTGTTGAACGAAGAATGCGGCGGCATTAAGGAGAATGGCTTCCCGCGGTTTCCGGAGTGATTTACCTCTCATCCCGCGGAGTGGTCGCGCCGAATCGTCGCGGGTAAGTCGCGGGTAACTCGCGCCCGCGTGCCCTGCCGCGCCCGAGAGCCGCCCGAGAGCCGCCCGAGAGCCGCCCGAGTAGACCGTACGCTTTGTCGCCGGCCACAACCGGGCGGCACTTCTCCGTGCCCGGCCCAATTGTCGCCGGGTCGCGGCCTCGCCGACACTGGGGGACCGTTGCCCTGACCGGGAACTTTGCGTCCTGTAACACTCGTGGGAGAGACCGTGGCCGAGGCGCCGTCCATCACAGAGATCGAGACATACGGCGTCGAACGCATCGCGGACGCCGACCGTACGGCACGGCCCCTCGACCTCTTCCGGGTGGCGTTCGGCGGCGCGAACACCTTCGCCACGTGCGTGCTGGGCGCGTTCCCGATCCTGTTCGGTCTGTCGTTCTGGCAGGGCCTCGCGGCGACGCTGCTGGGTCTCGTCGTGGGCGCGCTGCTCCTCGCGCCGCTCTCGGTCTTCGGCCCGACGAACGGCACCAACAACGCCGTCTCCTCCTCGGCCCATCTCGGCGTGCACGGGCGGGTCGTCGGCTCGTTCCTGTCGCTGCTCACCGCGATCGCGTTCTTCTCGATCTCGGTGTGGTCCTCCGGGGACGCGCTCGTAGGCGGGGCCAACCGGCTCGCCGGGCTGCCTGACACCGACCTGACCTACGCCGTCGCGTACGGCGTCTTCGCCGCGCTCGTGCTCACGGTCTGCGTGTACGGCTTCCGCTTCATGCTGTTCATCAACAAGATCGCGGTGGCGGCGGCGTCGGCGCTGTTCGTCCTCGGCGTCATCGCCTTCGCGGGCGACTTCGACCCGTCGTACCCCGGCACGTTCGCGTCCACGGCCGACCCGATGTTCTGGCCGTCGTTCATCGGCGCGGCGCTGATCGTGTTGTCGAACCCCGTCTCGTTCGGCGCGTTCCTCGGGGACTGGTCGCGGTACATCCCCGCCTCGACCCCGCGCAAGCGGGTGATGACCGCGGCGTTCCTCAGCCAGATCGCGACCCTGCTGCCGTTCTTCTTCGGGTTGTCCACCGCCTCGATCATCGCGACGAAGGCGGCGCCGTACATGGACCCGGCGGCGCCGAACTACGTCGGCGGCCTGCTCGCGGTCGCTCCCACGTGGTACTTCCTCCCGGTCTGCCTGATCGCGCTGATCGGCGGCATGTCCACCGGGACCACCTCGCTGTACGGCACCGGCCTGGACTTCTCCAGCGTCTTCACCAGGTTCAGCCGGGTGCAGGCGACCGTGTTCATCGGCACGCTGTCGATCGTCTTCATCTTCATCGGCCGGTTCGCCGCGAACCTGACGGCCAGCATCTCGACCTTCGCCACGCTCATCATCACCTGCACCGCGCCGTGGATGGTGATCATGATCCTGGGCTACGTAACCCGGCGCGGCTGGTACGACCCCGACGCGCTCCAGGTCTTCAACCGCCGCCAGACCGGCGGCCGCTACTGGTTCACCCACGGCTGGAACTGGCGCGGCATGACCGCGTGGCTGGGCTCGGCGCTCGCGGCCGTCCTGTTCACCAACATCCCCGGCCAGTTCGTCGGGCCGTTCGGCGAGCTGGCGGGCGGCGTCGACATCTCGCTTCCGCTCGGCCTCGCGCTCGCCGCGATCCTCTATCTGGGCCTGTTGTCCGCCTTCCCCGAGCCGCGCGCGGTGTACGGCCCGGCTGGTCCCCGGCTGGTCCGCGCGGCCGACAGGCCGGTGCCGCCTATCGTGGACGCGGGCAGGGCCCTCGCCGAGGCGTAGGCCGTGCCAGGAGCGTCAGGGTTCCGCCACCGTCCCGGGAGAAAGCGTGATCATCGATCTGTCGGTGCCGATCGAGACCGGCATGCCCGTCTATCCCGGCGACCCGGAGGTCGAGGTCCGGCCCGCGCTCACCATGGCGGCAGAGGGCGTCAACGTCCTCGGCCTGCGCCTCGGGTCGCAGTCGGGCACCCACGTGGACGCGCCGTACCACGTGGACGACCGGCTCCCCACGCTCGACGAACTGCCGCTCGAACGCTTCGTCGGCCCGGCGGCGGTCGTCGACGCCCGTGGCCTGCCGCCCCGCTCGCCGATCCCCGCCGGCCTGGTGGCCCGGTCACTCGAGCGGGGGGCGCTCGTGCCGGGGGTGATCCTGCTGATCGCCACCGGCTGGGGCGCGCTGTGGGGGAGCGAGGACTATCCGGCCCATCCGTACCTGACCGAGGAGGCGGCCGAGCTGATCGTCCGTGCGGGGATCAGGACCGTCGGGATCGACGCGCTGAGCGTGGACCCCACCCCGGCGGAGGACTTCCCCGCCCACCGTGTGCTGTGCGGCGCGCACGCCGTCATCGCCGAGAACCTGCGGCACCTCGACCGGCTCGTGGAGCATCAGGAGGCGGGCCACGGGATCGAGGTCTCCCTGCTGCCGCTGCGCCTGCGCGGCGCGGACGGCGCGCCGGTGCGCGCCGTGGCCCGGGTGAGCCCGCGTGACGACCGCTCCGTCCCTCCCTCCGGAAGGACCGATCGGGAATGACCCGGCCTCGCCCGGCCGGCTCGCCCGACGAGCTGGGAGGAGCCCTGAACGACTATCTGGTGCCCCAGGAGTACGTCTGCTTGTGGAGCTTGAGATAGACGAACGTCTCGGTGGCCCGTACGGAGGGGATCGCGCGGATCTTCCCGAGGATCTCCAGCAGGTGGCTGTCGCCCTCGCAGACCACCTCGACCATGATGTCGACCGATCCGGCGGTCAGCACGACATAGTTGATCTCGCTTATGGAGGAGAGCTCCTG
Organism: Microtetraspora niveoalba; assembly: GCF_001570405.1. Lineage (GTDB taxonomy): Bacteria > Actinomycetota > Actinomycetes > Streptosporangiales > Streptosporangiaceae > Microtetraspora > Microtetraspora niveoalba. The sequence continues at coordinate 54,004 of NZ_BBYM01000039.1, forward strand.
GGCGACGAGGTCGAGGTCGCCCTCGCACTTGATGCCGATCATGGCCTGGCGTGGGAAGCCCAGCGTCAGCGGGTCGGTCACCGCGACGATCTGCATGACGCCCTGGTCGAGGAGACGCTGCACGCGCTGCCGTACGGCCGCTTCGGACAACCCCACGGCTTTGCCGATCGCGGCGTACGGTTTGCGCCCGTCCGTCTGGAGCTGTTCGACGATCTGCTTGGAGATGTCGTCGAGCACCACCGGACCGGTTTTGCCGGTCGCGCGTACCTTGGGTGGAGTCGTCATCCCGGGGGAGTTCCTCTCTTGGAGGGGCCGAGTCAGGTGTGACGCACCCGCGTTACAGGCGGTTCCTGACATGTTGCCGTCCTGGTGTTACATGCTGTCAGTTCCGTCGCTTGTGTCAAGCGATTTCGTAGCAGTTTGGTATCTTCACCACGAAATCCCTTGTTATAGCCAAGTTATTCTGTCAGAGTCGCCGACAACCAGCACACCTCCAGGAGGTCATAGGTGACCACCCGTCTGCAGAACTTCGTCAATGGGAAGTTCGTCGACGCAGTGAGCGGCCGTTTCTCCGACGTGATCGATCCGACGACCGGCGAGGTCTACGCCCAGGCCCCCGTCTCGGGCCAGGAGGACGTCGACGCGGCCTACGCCGCCGCGACCGCCGCTTTCGAGACCTGGGGTCAGACCACCCCCGCGGAGCGTTCCGCCCTGCTGCTGAAGATCGCCGACGCGATCGAGGCGCGGGCCGACGAGATCAACGAGGCCGAGTGCCGGAACACCGGAAAGCCGCGCGCCCGCATGGCGGAGGACGAGACGCCCGTCGCGGCGGACCACTTCCGGTTCTTCGCCGGCGCCGCCCGGACGCTCGAAGGGCCCACCGCGGGTGAGTTCCTCGCCGACCACACGTCAATGATCCGGCACGAGCCCATCGGCGTCATCGGTCAGGTCACCCCGTGGAACTACCCCATGATGATGGCGGTCTGGAAGATCGCGCCGGCGCTCGCCGCGGGCAACACCATCGTGTTGAAGCCGTCCGACACCACCCCGGTCTCCACCGTCAAGCTCGCCGAGATCATCGGTGACATCCTCCCCGCCGGCGTCTTCAACGTCGTCACCGGCGACCGGGAGACCGGAAGCCTCGTGGTGAGCCACCCCGACGCCTCGATGGTCGCGATCACCGGCTCGGTCGGCGCGGGCATGGCGGTGGCCAGGACGGCCGCCGACGACCTCAAGCGCGTCCACCTGGAGCTCGGCGGCAAGGCCCCGGTCGTGGTGTTCGAGGACGTCAAGGACATCAAGGCCGTCGCGGAGGCGATCGCCGGAGCCGGCCTGTACAACGCCGGCCAGGACTGCACCGCCGCCTGCCGCGTGCTGGTCCAGGAGAGCATCCACGACGAGTTCGCCGCCGCGCTGGCCGAGGCCGCCGCCGCCACCCGACTGGGCGGTCTGGACGACGAGGAGGCCTACTTCGGCCCCCTGAACAACGCCAACCAGCTCGAGCGCGTCTCGTCGTTCTTCGAGCGGCTGCCGGAGCACGCCACGGTGCTGACCGGCGGTCACCGTGTCGGCGAGAAGGGCTACTTCTTCGCGCCGACCGTCGTGGACGGCCTCCAGCAGGACGACGAGATGGTGCAGAACGAGGTCTTCGGCCCCGTCATGACCGTCCAGACGTTCAGCGACGAGGCGGACGCCCTGGCCAAGGCCAACGGCGTCAAGTACGGCCTGTCGGGTTCGGTGTGGACCTCCGACCACGGCCGGGCGATGCGCATGTCCAAGCGCCTCGACTTCGGGGTGGTCTGGGTCAACACCCACATCCCGTTCGTGTCGGAGATGCCGCACGGCGGCTTCAAGCACTCCGGCTACGGCAAGGACCTTTCGGTCTTCGGGCTGCACGACTACACGCGCGTCAAGCACGTGATGCACTACATCGGCGAATAGGCCGCTCGGCACAGCCGTACGGCCTCCTGAAAGAGGGATATGCCTGGAATGACAGAGATCCAGGCGGGTACGGGGGCAGCCGGCGTGGCTGCCCCCGACCAGGTGCCCGCCATCGAGCTCGACGGGGTCGTGAAGGAGTACGTCTCACACGGCGAGGTCGTACAGGCCGTCAAGGGTGTGAGCCTGGCCATCGGCGAGGGAGAGTTCTTCTCCCTGCTCGGGCCCTCGGGGTGCGGGAAGACCACCTCGATGCGGATGATCGCGGGCTTCGAGGAGCCCACGAGGGGCGTCGTCCGGCTCCACGGCCAGGACGTCACGAACGTTCCCCCGAACAAGCGTGACGTCAACATGGTGTTCCAGTCCTACGCGCTCTTCCCCCACATGAACGTCTGGGACAACGTCGCGTTCGGACTCAAGCGCAAGAAGGTGTCGGACGACGAGGTCAGGAGCCGGGTCGGCGAGATGCTGGAGATCGTCGACCTGGTCGGCCGCGAGAAGCGGCGCCCCCGGGAGATGTCCGGCGGCCAGCAGCAGCGCGTCGCGCTCGCGCGGGCCCTGGTCAACCGGCCGCGCGCCCTCCTCCTCGACGAACCGCTCGGCGCGCTCGACCTCAAGCTGCGCCAGCACATGCAGATCGAGCTCAAGCGCATCCAGCGCGAGGTCGGCATCACGTTCGTCTACGTGACCCACGACCAGAGCGAGGCGCTCACGATGAGCGACCGCATCGCCGTCATGAACGACGGTCTCGTGGAACAACTCGCCGGCCCCCGGGAGATCTACGAGCGGCCCGCGACCAAGTTCGTAGCGGGGTTCATCGGGACGTCCAACCTGCTCAGCGGTGTCGTGCGGGCGATGAACGGGGCTTCCGCCGTGCTCGCGCTCGGTCCCGAGGACCGGGTCGTCGTCCCCATCAAGGGATCGGCGACCGAGGGGGACACCGTCGAGCTGACCGTGCGCCCGGAGAAGATCACGATCTCCACCGAGCAGCCCGAAGGCGACCTTAGCATGGTGGAAGGAACGGTCTCCGAGGTGGTCTACCTCGGCACCTACAACAGCTACGCGGTCGCTCTGGCCGGCGGCGCCGAGATCACGGTCTTCCAGCAGAACGCACACGACAGCACCACCACGGCCGAACGAGGCGACACGGTCTGGCTGTCCTGGCAGCCGCAGCACTCCTACGCGCTGCAGTAACACCCCTCGAAACGGGAGCACGAACCCCATGAGCAACCCCTCAACGCCTGATCCGGCGTTTCTCCGCGGTCTCACCCAGCGCCGCCTCGGCCGTCGTGACGCCTTCCGTGTGGCCGGTCTTTCCGCCGCCGGTCTCGCTCTCGCCGCCTGCGGGGTGCAGGGGAAGGGCGTCGCCCGGCCCACCAGCTCCGCCCAGGCCCAGTCCGAGGTGGAGAAGTACTGGGCCGGCAAGGTGAAGAACGGCCACGTCGACTTCGCCAACTGGCCGCTCTACATGGACCCCGAACACCCCGAGCTGAAGAAGTTCACCGAGCAGACCGGCATCACGGTGACCTACAAGGAGGTCATCCAGGAGACCACGAGCTGGTTCGCCAAGATCCAGCCGCAGCTCGCCGCCGGCCAGTCCATCGACTACGACCTGATGGTCGTCACCAACAGCATCCAGCTCACCCAGCTCATCAAGCTCGGCTACCTGGTGCCGCTCGACCACGAGAGGCTGCCGAACTTCGCCAAGAACGTCGGCGAGCGGTACAAGAACGAGTCGTTCGACCCCGGCAACGTGTTCACCGTGCCGTACGCCTCGGGCATGACCGGCATCGCCTACAACCCCAAGTACGTGACCACCCCGCCCACCAGCTACTCCGCGCTGTGGGACCCCAAGTACAAGGGCAAGGTCGGCATGATGGCCGACTCGCAGGAGATCGCCAACTTCGGCATGTTCGTGCTCGGCATCGACCCGGAGAAGTCCACCCCGGCCGACTGGGAGAAGGCCGCGGACAAGCTCAGGCAGCAGCGCGACTCCGGGATCGTCCGCAAGTACTACGACCAGTCGTACATCGACCCGCTGGCGAAGGGCGACATCTGGCTCTGCCAGGCATGGTCGGGCGACGTCTTCCAGAAGAACCTCTCCGACGGCACGGACCTCAAGTTCGTGATCCCCGAGGAGGGCGCCACGATCTGGACCGACAACTTCATGATCCCCAAGTCGGCCGCCAACCCCGTGGACGCGATCACGCTCATCGACTTCTTCTACCAGCCCCCCATCGCGGCCAGCCTGGCGGAGTACATCAACTACGTCACGCCGGTCCCGGCGGCGCAGGAGATCATCCGCTCCAACGCGGCGAAGGCGACGGGCGAGGACAAGAAGACGCTCGAGATGATCGCCGACAGCCCGCTGGTGTTCCCGAGCCCCGAGGTGTACGCCAAGCTGCGCACCTACCGGACGCTCGCGGACTCCGCCGAGCAGAAGAAGTTCGAGAGCATCTTCCAGCCCATCACCACCTCATGAACGAGCGGAGCGAGAAACTCGACAGGCGCGGCGCCCCCCGCTCGCGCGGCTCCCGGCCACTCGGCGAGGAGACGCCATGCGAAGGCTGAGGGCGGCGCTGACGCCGTACGCGCTGATCTTCCCCGGCGGTGTCTGGCTCGCGATCTTCTTCGTGGTCCCCACCGTGGTCATGCTCTCCCTGTCCCTGCAGTCGGGGAACGTGGCCGACGGGTTCGTCTTCACCTGGAACTGGCAGTCGTACGTCGACGGGCTGACGAACTACCACGACCAGATCATCCGCTCCCTGGTCTACGGCCTGGCCGCGACCCTGATCCAGATCGTCATCGGCTTCCCCGTGGCGTACTGGATCGCCTTCAAGGGCGGAAGGCACAAGTCCGTCTACCTCTTCCTCCTGCTGCTGCCGTTCCTCGTGTCGTTCGTCCTGCGGACGATCTCCTGGCAGTTCCTGCTGTCGGACAACGGCATGCTGCTCGGCCCGCTGAAGAACATCGGGTTGCTGCCCGGCGACTTCCGCGTCCTGGCCACGCCGTTCGCCGTGATCGGCGGCCTGGCGTACAACTTCCTGCCGTTCATGGTGCTGCCGATATACGTGGCGCTCGAACGGATCGACCCCCGGGTCCTCGAGGCGGCCAACGACCTGTACGCCGGGAAGTTCCAGACGTTCCTCCGCGTGGTGCTCCCGCTGTCGCTGCCCGGCGTGTTCGCCGGGGTGCTGATGACGTTCGTGCCCGCCAGCTCGGACTACGTCAACGCCTCGGTGCTCGGCGGCACCAACACCACGATGATCGGCAACGTCATCCAGAACCAGTACCTCGTCACGCAGGACTACCCGACGGCGTCGGCGTTGTCGTTCACGCTGATGGCGCTGCTGCTGGTCGGCATCTTCGCCTACGCCAAGGCGCTCGGGACCGAGGACGTCCTGGAGGTGGCGGCGCGATGAGACTGTTCCGCGGCCGCGGGCTGCAGATCTACACCTGGCTGGTCATCGCCTGGCTGATCGTCCCCATCGCGGTGATGGTCCTCTTCGGGTTCAACGACACGAAGGGCCGCTACAACTCCACGTTCCAGGGGTTCACCCTCAAGTGGTACGGCAAGCTCTTCGAGATCGGCGACCTGACCCAGGCGCTGGTGAACTCGCTGCTCATCGCCGTGCTGACGATGCTGATCGCGGGCGTTCTCGGCTCGCTCATCGGCCTCGCGCTCGGCCGGTACCGCTTCCGCGGTTCCGGGGCGATGAACGTCGTCATGTTCGCGGCGATCTCCTGCGCCGAGATCGTGATGGGCGCGTCCCTGCTGTCGCTGTTCGTCACCCTCGCCGTCCCGCTCGGCTTCTGGACGATCGTGATCTCGCACGTGATGTTCTCGATCTCGTTCGTGGCTATCACGGTGCGGGCCAGGGTGATGACGCTGGACGCCTCCCTGGAGGAGGCGGCCAGGGACCTCGGCGCGGGCACCTGGACCACGTTCCGCCTGGTGACACTGCCGATGATCTTCCCGGGCGTGCTGGCGGGGTCGATGCTGGCGTTCGCGCTGTCCATCGACGACTTCGTCATCACCAACTTCAACTCCGGCGGCACGGTGACGTTCCCGCTGTGGATCTGGGGATCCACGCGGGTCGGCATCCCGCCGCAGGTCAACGTGATGGGCACGCTGATCTTCGCGGCCGGACTGCTGATCGCCCTCGGCAACGCGCTCGTCGCGCGGCGCCGCCGCTAGACCCCGGCCGGCCCCCTCGCCGACGCGAGGGGGCCGGCCACACCCACATCACGGAGCATTCAGGGAGAGGTGAGATCGGAGCGAGGGGGAACCCGCGCGCGACCGGCCGTTTCGGGGTCGCGCAACCAACCAACTGAACACGTAGGGAAGTGAAAGTTGTGGATCCGCTGAAGGCTCTTGCTGACGCGGAGCGCACGCCGTACTGGCTGGACCAGCCAGGGGCACCGGAGCCGTCACCGCGGCTCACCAACGACACCACCGCCGACCTGGCCGTCGTCGGAGGTGGATTCTCCGGTCTGTGGACCGCGCTGATGGCCAAGGAGAGAGACCCCTCGCAGGATGTGGTCCTGCTGGAGGGCAAGAGCGTCGGCTGGGCCGCCTCCGGCCGCAACGGAGGCTTCTGCGCCGCCAGCATCACCCACGGACTGTCCAACGGCATGGCCCGCTGGCCCGACGAGCTCCCCACCCTGGAACGTCTCGGGCGGGAGAACCTCGACGAGATCGAGGCGTCCGTCGAGCGGTACGGCATCCGCTGCTCGTTCGAGCGGACCGGCGAGATGAACGTCGCCACCGAGGAATGGCAGCTCGACGGGCTGCGCGAGGCCGAGCGGGCCGCGCGGGAGCTCGGTTCGGACCAGCTCTATCTCGACCGCGACCAGGTGCGCGCCGAGGTGGACTCGCCGACCTATCTGGGCGCGCTGTGGCAGCGGGACTCCGTCGCGATGGTGGACCCGGCCCGGCTCGCCTGGGGACTGCGGGACGCCTGCCTGCGGATGGGCGTGCGCATCTACGAGAACACGCCGGCCAGATCGATCTCCGACGAGGGGGACCGGCTGGAGATCGCCACCCCGCACGGCGCCGTCCGGGCCCGCCGGGTGGCCCTGGGCACCGGCGTCTTCCCCCCGCTGCTGCGCCGCCTGCGGCACTTCCTGGTCCCGGTGTACGACTACGTCCTGATGACGGAGCCGCTGCCCGACGACAAGCTGGCCCGGATCGGCTGGCGCAACCGGCAGGGCATCGGCGACTCGGCCAACCAGTTCCACTACTACCGGCTGACCGACGACAACCGCATCCTGTGGGGCGGCTACGACGCCGTCTACCACAACGGGGGGCTGATCAAGGCCGGGTACGACCAGCGGGACGAGACCTTCGAGAAGCTGGCGCGGCACTTCTTCGACACGTTCCCGCAGCTCGAAGGCGTCCGCTTCACGCACAGGTGGGGCGGGGTGATCGACACCTGCAGCCGGTTCGCCGCCTTCTACGGCACCGCGTACGGCTCCCGCCTCGCGTACGCGGCCGGATACACCGGCCTGGGCGTGGGGGCCACCAGGTTCGGGGCCAACGTCATGCTGGACCTGCTCGGCGGCGAGGAGACCGAACGCACCCGGCTGCGGATGGTGCGGACCAAGCCGGTGCCGTTCCCGCCGGAGCCGGCGCGTTCGGGGGTCATCCAGCTCACCCGCTGGTCGATCGCGCGCGCCGACGCCCACGAGGGGCGGCGCAACCTCTGGCTGCGCACCCTCGACGCGCTGGGGCTCGGCTTCGACTCCTGACGGACCGTCCGTTCCCCCGGCTCCCGCGCGGGAGCCGGGGGAACGTCCGTCAGCGGCCCAGCGTGGCGCGGAGCGCGTCGAGCACCGAGGCGTCCTCGATGGTGGAGGGCACCGGCTCGTCGGCTCCCTCGGCGATGCCGCGCATCGTCTTGCGCAGGATCTTCCCGGACCGGGTCTTAGGCAGCCCGGACACCACGTCCACCCGCTTGAGCGCCGCGACCGCGCCGACCTGCTCGCGCACCCTCGCGACCAGCTCGGCGCGCAGCATGTCGTGGTCGGCGGACACCCCGCTCTTGAGCACCACGAAGCCGCGCGGGACCTGCCCCTTGAGCTGGTCGGCCACGCCGATCACCGCGCACTCGGCGACCGCCGGGTGCGTGGCGAGCGCGGCCTCCATGGCGCCCGTCGAGAGCCGGTGCCCGGCGACGTTGATCACGTCGTCGGTCCGGCCCATCACGAACAGGTAGCCGTCCTCGTCGAGGTAGCCGCCGTCGCCGGTCAGATAGTGGCCGGGGAACGCGGACAGGTACGACGCGACGTACCGCTCGTCGTCCTCCCAGAGCGTCGGCAGGGCGCCTGGCGGGAGCGGCAGCCGCACGCAGATCGCGCCCTCCTCGCCCGGGCCGCACGGCTCGCCCCCCTGGCGGAGGACGCGCACGTCGTATCCGGGGACCGGCACGGTGGGGGAGCCCGGCTTCACCGGCATCGGGTCCAGCCCGCGCAGGTTGGCGGCGATGGCCCAGCCCGTCTCGGTCTGCCACCAGTGGTCGATCACCGGCACGCCGAGCCGCTCCGCCGCCCAGTGGTAGGTGTCGGGGTCGAGCCGTTCCCCTGCGAGGAAGAGCGTCCGCAACGACGAAATATCGTACTTTTCCAGCATTTCGGCGGACGGATCGTCGCGCCTGATCGCCCGGATCGCCGTCGGCGCGGTGAACAGCGCGTTCACCCCGTGGTCCGCGACCACCCTCCAGTACGCCCCGGCGTCGGGCGTGCCCACCGGCTTGCCCTCGTAGAGCACGGTGGTCGCGCCCAGCAGCAGCGGGCCGTACACGATGTAGGAGTGCCCGACGACCCAGCCGACGTCGGAGGCCGCCCAGAACACCTCGCCCGGGCTCGTGCCGTACACGTTGCGCATGCTCCACAGCAGCGCGACCGCGTGGCCGCCGTTGTCCCGCACGACGCCCTTCGGCTTCCCGGTCGTCCCGCTGGTGTAGAGGATGTAGAGCGGGTCGATGGCCGCCACCGGCACGCAGCCGACCGGCTCGGCCGCCGCCATCGCCTCGTCCCAGTCGACGTCGCGGCCCTCGCGCAGCTCGGCGCGCTCCTGCGGGCGCTGCAGGATCACGCAGTGGCGCGGCGCGTGCGCGGAGAGGTCGAGCGCCGCGTCCAGCATCGGCTTGTACGGGACGATCCGGGCCGGCTCGACGCCGCACGACGCGGAGACGACGACCTTGGGCCGCGCGTCCTCCAGCCGAAGGGCGAGCTCCTTGGGGGCGAAACCGCCGAAGACGACGGAGTGGACGGCCCCGAGGCGGGCGCAGGCGAGCATCGCCACCACCGCCTCCGGCACCATCGGCATGTAGACGACCACCCGGTCGCCCTTCGACACGCCGAGGCCGCGCAGCACACCCGCGAACCGCGCCACCCGGTCGAGCAGCTCCGCGTACGTGAAACGGCGGCACGTACCCGTCACCGGGCTGTCGTGGACGAGGGCGAGCCGGTCGCCGTGCCCCGCCTCGACGTGCCGGTCGAGCGCGTTGTGACAGGTGTTCAGCTCTCCGCCGGGAAACCAGCGGTAGAAGGGCGGACGGCTGGAGTCGAGGGCGCGATCCGGTTCGCGATGCCAGGTGACGGCGGACGCCGCCTCCATCCAGAAGCCTTCAGGATCCTCGACACTGCGCGCATGGACGTCGGCGTACGGCATGCGCCCCATTTTCACCCTGCTCGCGTCAGCGGTCGAGACCTGTCAGCCAACGCAGCGGGTTGTGGTGGGTGATCAGCTCGACGACGTCCGGGCCGGTCCCGGCGGCGCCCAGCGCGGGCACCACCTCGTCGAACAGCCGGCCGTACCCGCGCCCGCCGTAGGCCCGCAGGTGCCCCTGCCGGGACACTCCCGCGCTGATCAGGACGCGCGCCGCGTGACCCGCCTCCACCAGCGCCAACGCGTGCTCGGCCTCGGTCACCGCGACGTACGCGCCGGACTCCGCGATCTTGCGCTGGACGAGCGGGTCGGCGGCGCGGGCGCTCAGCCGGGCGGGCGGGAGGCCCTCGGCGAGCAGGCTCTCCAGCACGTCGAGGCCGTCCGCGGCCACCGGAAGGTCGGTGCGGGCGGACGCCCGAGCGGCGGCGGTGATCGCGCGCGCCTCCGCCGGGGTCGGCCGCTCGTCCCAGGCGGCGGCCACGATGACGCCCGGACGCGCGGCGGTGCCGTCGAGACCGGTGCCGATCTCCTTGAGCAGGTCGGCGGTGAGGTCGTCCACGCCGTACCGGCGGATCAGGTCGCCGCTGAACGGCTCCGGTGCGAACCCGGTCGCGGCGACGACCGCGATCCTGGCCGCCGTGGCGACGCGCGCCAGCGCGGCCACGTCACGTCCCATGCCGAGACAGGTGTGCTCGACGACCAGGGCGAGCCCCTGCTCGCGGCCGAGCCCGGCCAGCTCCGAGGTGACGTGCGTCTCCTCGTCCAGCCACCGGTACGGATCGGACTCGCCGCCCGTCCCCCAGCGGGTGTCGGTGCGCAGATGCTCGCCGGGAAGGACGGCCCCCTGGATCAGGGAGACGGGCAGGGCGCCCGTGACGGTCTGGACACGGGGGAAGTACGCCTCAGACATGCCGGGACACTAGCGGATGTTTCCCCTGGCGAGCGACCCGGAGGGGGTGGACGGCAGGGCCCGGGCCGGACGGCTCCGCGTGGCGGCCGCCGCCATCGCGAGCACGAGCACGACCTCGGAGAGCACCAGGGCGCGCTCGGCGAGGCCGGAGAACGGCGCGACGCCGGTCAGCGCGACGGCGGGCGAGCCGGGGCCTCCGATCAGGAACGCCGCCAGGACGAGCACGGAGGCCAGGCTGAGCGCGTTGAGCACCCGGCCGGCCGTCCGCCAACCGGGCAGCGTCCTGGTCTGCCTGGCCAGGATCCAGGCCGCGCACGGCAGGCCGGTGAACACCAGCGCCGTCGACCAGCGGCCGATCTCGCCCGCGGACGGTCCGTCGGCCCCGGGGAACACCGCGGTCAGCACCAGCGCCACCGAGACGCCCGCGAGCAGCACCCGCGCCGCCGCGCTCCGGGCCGGCTCCACCCGGGCCAGGGCGCGGGTCAGCCCGGCCGTACCCGCCGCCAGCGAGAGGACGCCGAGCGCGAGCAGCGGGCCCGCCCCGTCCACCCCGGCGTAGCCGTCGACCAGGCCGGTCATCGGGTCCACCACCCCCGCATAGGCCACGTGCAGCCAGATCATGACGCTGAGAGCGAGGATCGGACCCGCGACCGCGATCCGTCCACCCGTTCCGCCCACCGTTTCCAACCCCTCGCCGAGACTCGTCCGTGGCCCCCGCCCGGCCGTGGCGGGTACGGGGGACCGGATCAGAGCGTGCTCCACATCGCCGGCCGCGGCCATCGGGGATCACCCTGAAACGGGCGGGGATTCCCCGATCCCGGACTCAGGGACGCGCCTCAGCTCATCGTCTTGCCGCCGTTGACCGCGAGCCGCTGCCCGGTGACGAAACGGGCGCCGGGCGAGACGAGGAACGCCACGGCCTCGGCGACGTCGGCGGGCACGCCCATGTGGCCCGCGGCCACGCCGTCCAGGTAGCCGGCGTAGTCCTCCGCCGGGACGTCCGCGTGCCGCTCCACCGGGATCCACCCCGGCTCCACCGTGTTCACGGTGATCCCGTACGGGCCCAGCTCGCGGGCCCACGACCGGGTGAGGCCGTGCATCGCGGCCTTCGCCGACACGTAGTGCCCGAACTCGGGGTTACCGAGGTCGGCGACCTCGCTGCCGATGTTGACGACGCGGCCCGCCCCCGCCTCGCGCATGCCGGGCAGCACGGCCTGCAGGATCAGCAGCGGCGCCTTCACGAAGAATCTGAGCTGGTCGAGATGGTCGTCCCAGGTCTGCTTCTCCACCGGCGTCAGCGGTTGCGGGCCGGTCGCGTTGTTCACCACGACGTCCACCCGGCCGATCCCGGCCACGCCCCGCCGTACGGACTCCTCGTCGGTCACGTCGAAGCGGGCGAGCCGGGCCGAGCCGCCGGCGGCGCGGATCCGCTCGACGACGGCGGAGGCCCCGGCGGTGTCGTGGGCGTAGTTCACGGCGACGTCCCAGCCGTCGGCGGCCAGCCGCCCGGCGATCGCGGCGCCGAGGCCCCGGGACGCGCCGGTGACGAGTGCGGTACCCATCGGGCTCCTCTCGATCGGGGAGGAGCCGCCGCGCGACGCCCGCGCCGGCAGGCCGCGTCCCGGCCGCGTGCGGCCCGGCGGCGATCTCCTCCGTCTGCGGGCACGACCCTCTCACAGGATCGTGGGAGCGCTTCCATTGAAGCTCTCCGTCGCCGGACCCCGGCCGGACGAGGGACGACTTGGGTTTCACTTGGAGTGGCGATTTAGTGATCCGCAATCGGCCTCGGCCATCCTCGTTCCCCATGAGAACTCTGCAGCCGGAAGACGCCGGATACGAACAGGAGACGAGCGGGTTCAACCTCGCGATCGCGCACCGCCCCGACGTGGTGGTGCCGGCCGAGTCGGCCGAGGACGTGATCGCCGCCGTCCGCCACGCCGCCGACGCGGGCCTGCCCGTCGCGGTCATGGGCGCGGGGCACGCGCCGGGCCTGCCCGCTGAGGGCGGTCTCCTCATCACGACGCGCAGGATGAACGGCGTCACGATCGACGCCACCGCGCGCACCGCGCGGGTCGAGGGCGGAGCCCGCTGGGCCGACGTCATCGGCCCGGCCTCCGAGCACGGCCTGGCCGCCCTGTCCGGTTCGTCCCCGGGGGTCGGCGTGGTCGGGTACACCCTCGGCGGCGGGATCGGACTCATGTCGCGCACGTACGGCTTCGCCGCCGACCGCGTACGCGCGCTGGAGGTCGTGACCGCCGACGGGCGGCTCAGGCAGGTGGACGCCGACCAGGAGGCCGACCTGTTCTGGGCGCTCAGGGGCGGCAAGGTCACCCTGGGCGTCGTCACGTCGATGACGTTCGACCTCCTGCCGCAGGCGAGCGTCTTCGCGGGCAGCCTGATCTACCCCGGCGACGCGGCACGCCAGGTCTTCGCCGCGTACCTCGACTGGACGCGCGGCCTGACCGAGGAGACGACGACCTCCGTGGCGCTGCTGCGCCCGCCGGGCGCACCGCCCGTGGTCGCGGTCAGGGTCGTCCACACCGGCGCAGATGGCGACCGGGTGGTCGCCCCCATGCGGGCGGCGGCGCCGGTCCTGGCCGACGATCTCCGCGACATGCCGTACCGGGACACGCACCTGGTCTACAACGACCCCGAGGGGCCGATGCCCTCGTGGGGGCGGGGCGTCCTCCTCGACGACGTCGACGTGGACGCCGTGCTCGCCGCCGCCGACGAGTCGCTGGTGATCGTCGAGATCCGCCACCTCGGGGGAGCGATGGCACACGACGCGGGGAACGCCGTCGGATGGCGGGACGCCGCCTACTGCCTGTCCACCCACACGATCGCCTCGCCCGAGGGAGCCAAGGCGGGTGACACCCTGATGTCGGTGGCCGGTCCGCGTCCCGCCCCGGTCAACTTCCTGGGGCTGACGGGTGACGCGCTGCGCGAGCAGCTCAGGGGCGCGTGGCAGCCGGAGACGGTCCGGCGGCTGGCGGAGATCCGTCGTGCCTACGACCCTTCGGGGGTCTTCCGCTTCGGTCACCCGGTGGAGTGAAACCGCGCCCCGGGGCTCGTCGGACGGGGACCCCGCCGTGCCGTACCGCGCAGGTCAGGGACGCCGTGCGAGGATCGTCGGCGGGGGTGAGCCACATGCGCGTAGTGATCGCGGGAGGTCACGGCAAGATCGCACTCCGGCTGGAACGGCTGCTCGCCGCGCGCGGCGACGAGCCCGTGGGGCTGGTACGCGATCCCGATCACGCGGACGACGTCCGGGCGGCCGGCGCGGAGCCCGTGCTGTGCGATCTCGAACGGACCCGGCCGGAGGAGGTGGCCGAGACCCTGCTCGGGGCCGGGGCGGTGGTCTTCGCCGCGGGAGCCGGGCCGGGCAGCGGCGCGGCGCGGAAGGAGACGGTGGACCACCGCGCGTCGGTCCTGCTCGCGGACGCCGCCGAGCGGGCCGGGGTGCGGCGCTTCATCCAGATCTCCACGATCGGGGCGGGCGCGCCGCCACCGCCGGGGAGCGACGAGGTCTGGGCCGCCTACATCGACGCGAAGACCGCGGCCGAGGAGGACCTGCGCGCCCGGACCACCCTCAACTGGACCATCCTTCGTCCCAGCCGGCTGACGGACGACAAGGGGACCGGCCTGGTCACCCTCGCGGACGTGCCGCTGTCGCAGCACGATCCGGTGCCCAGGGACGACGTCGCCGCCGTCATCGCGGGACTCCTGGACACGCCGGAGACCCGGCACCGGGTCCTCGAAGTGGTGGGCGGGGGCACCCCCATCCCGCTGGCGATCCGGATCCTGCTCTTCCGCTGACGCGGCCCGGGCGCCTACGCGCCGACGGCGGCGGGGGCAGCCGGGGTGTCGAGGCGCAGGTGGCGCAGCGCACGCCGGAAGCCCCACACGGACACGGCGATCGCCAGGCCGGTGATCGCCACCATGGCCACGGTGCGCAGCAGCAGGAAGCCGCCGATCGACTCGTTCAGCAGCAGCCAGATGTTCCCGGCCGAGTTCGCGATCAGCACGAACGCCCACAGGAGGGTGACCCGGACGAAGAACTGCCTGACCCGCTCGTGCGTGAGCACGAACGCGGGCAGGTGGACGTAGTCCTGCGCGAGCCTGGCCAGCAGCGGGCGGCGCAGCCGTATGGTCGCGAGGAGGATCAGCCCGAGACAGATCGTCCCGACTTCGGGCTGGATGAAGTAGACGACGGCGCTGCCGGTCCACAGGCCGAGCGCGGCCTGGGCCGTGATCGCGACGGCGGTCAGGGCCATCGTGCCGGGAACGCGCCTGCGCCGGACGACGCGCCAGAGCATGCCCAGGTAGACCCAGGCCATGGCCGCGGCGAGCGCCCCGTTGAGGCCGATCAGGCTGAGGGCGGCGTAGAAGACGGCGAGCGGGGCGAACACCCCTTCGATCAGCATCGGCACCGCCTGTCTCAGCAGGGACGGCAGGTGCGGCAGGGTGAAGGGCGGATGGTCCATGACTCTCCCTGGGATGGCGGCGCGCCCCGTTGACCTCGCGGTCACCCCGCGAGGCGTGGTACGCGTCGCTCCGGGCGGCCTGCGCCGTCGGCCCCCGTGGTGTTCGACCAGGGACGACAGCCCTTCTGTGCAGAGTTTTGTAGAAAAAAAACCTGCTATATGTCCGATTCAACGGCGGTGAACACGCCGCTATTCCGGCGGGTCCGTTCCTCGGGAGAGATCTCGTCGGCGACCGGAGGTCGCCGACGTCAGAGACTGGAGGTCGCCAGCTTCGCCCCGAAGCCCAGGAACAGCGCGCCGACGCCGGCGGTCAGCCCGGCCGACAACCTGCGCCGCCGCCGGAACTGCGCGGAGACGAACGTGCCGCCGAAGATCAGCATCGACAGGTAGAGCGCGCTGAAGATCTGCGTGATCACGCCCAGGATGAGGAACGAGACGGCCGGCGCGCCGTACGACGGGTCCACGAACTGGATGAAGAACGAGACGAAGAACAGGATCGCCTTCGGGTTGAGAAGGCTGATCACCAGCGCCCTCCGGAACGGGTCCCGGGTGTCCTGCGGCGCGCCGTCCGTGGCGGCGGTGGCGGCCGTCGCCGCGGTCGCGTCGGCGTTCCCCGGGATGCGCGTCTCCTCGACCGCGAGCCGGGCGGCGGATGCCGTCCTGGCGGCGCGGCGGGAGCGCCACGTCGTCCAGGCGCCGCGCAGCATGCCGAACCCGATCCATGCCAGATAGGCCGCGCCGGCGTACTTGACGATGTTGAACAGCGTCGGGTTCGACTTGAGCAGGGAGGCCACGCCGGCGGCGGACAGCACCATCAGCACCGTGTCGCCGAGAAAGACGGCCAGGGCCGCCCGGTAGCCCTTGCGTACGCCCCGCTGGGCCGCGGTGGACAACACGTACAGCGAGTTCGGGCCGGGCAGCAGGACGATCAGGAACGCGCCGACGGCGTACGTCCAGATGTCGGTGATGCCAAAGAACATGAGGCACGCTCCGATTCGAGTTCACGGTGACGGACCGCCGACTGCCGACCGGGAAATCGCGCCCGCGTTAATCCGCGAAAGATGACATATCACGTTATGTCCCCACAGGATTACGGCGCCCCCGGATGGAATGCTGGAGCCGTCGGAGGCCGGAGGCGGAAATACCTATTGACCCTACGGGAATAGTGGGAAGATTCTGGGGGCATGAGCCTTTGGACGCCTGATCCCACGTTCTATCCCTCGCCACGGGACGCCGCTGCCGCCCCCCGCGAGAAGCTGGCCTACGTCGCCGCCTTCGACCGGTCCGCCGAGAGGCCGGACGCGCTGGTCGTCCTCGACACCGATCCCGACTCCCCGGCGTACGGCGCGGTGGTCGGCTGGACGGACCTTCCGTACACGGGCGACGAGCTCCACCACTTCGGGTGGAACGCGTGCAGCAGCGCCCTGTGCCCCAACGCGCCGCACCCGCATGTCGAGCGCCGCTACCTGATCGTGCCGGGGTTGCGCTCCTCACGGATCTACGTCTACGACACCAAGGGACGGGTCAGCCCCGAACTGGTCAAGGTCATCGAACCCGAGGAACTGGGCAAACGCGCCGGATACTCCCGGCCGCACACCGTGCACTGCGGCCCCGAAGGACTGTACGTCTCGGCGCTCGGCGGCTTCGGTGAGGACGGCCCCGGCGGCATCGCGCTGCTCGACCACACCTCGTTCGAGGTGATCGGCCGGTGGGAGGCCGATCGCGGGCCGCAGCACCTCGCCTACGACTTCTGGTGGCACATCAACCACGACGTGCTGGTGAGCTCCGAATGGGGCACGCCGTCCATGGTCGAGGACGGCCTGGTCGGCGAGCTGCTGCTCGGCCGCCGGTACGGCCACCGCCTCCACTTCTGGGATCTCCGCAGGCGCAGGCACGTCCAGGAGATCGACCTCGGCGACCAGCACCAGATGGTCCTGGAGCTGCGCCCCGCCCACGACCCGACCAGGACGTACGGCTTCGCCGGGGTCGTCACCAACGTGGAGGACCTGTCCGCCTCGATCTGGGTCTGGCACCGCGAGGGCTCCAGGTGGGAGGCCAGGAAGGTCATCCACATCCCGGCCGAGCCCGCCTCCGCCGACGACCTGCCCGACCTGCTCAAGCCGTTCGGGGCGGTGCCGCCGCTGGTGACCGACATCGACCTGTCCGTGGACGACCGGCACCTGTACGTGTCCTGCTGGGGAACCGGCGAGCTGAAGCGCTACGACGTCTCCGACCCCTTCGCGCCCGTCGAGACCGGCTCCCTGCGCATCGGCGGCGTCGTCCGCCGCGCCCCCCACCCGGCGGCGCCGTACGAGCCGCTCGCGGGCGGGCCGCAGATGATCGAGGTCAGCCGCGACGGGCGGCGCGTCTACGTCACCAACTCCCTGTACGGCGCGTGGGACGACCAGTTCTACCCCGACGGGGTCGGCGCGTGGATGGCCAAGGTCGACACCGAGACGTTCACGTTCGACGAGCGGTTCTTCCCGCACGGCGACGACTTCCGGGGCCTGCGGCCGCACCAGACCCGGTTGCAGGGCGGCGACGCCTCCTCGGACTCCTACTGCTACCCATGACGCTGACCGCGGTCATCCTGCTGGGCGCCTTCCACGGGATCAATCCCGCGATGGGCTGGCTGTTCGCCGTGGCCAGGGGGTTGCAGGAGCGCAGCCGCGACCGGCTGCTGCAGTCCCTCCCGGTGATCGCGCTCGGCCATCTCGCCTCCGTGGCCCTGGTGGCGCTGGTCGTCGGCGCCACCGGATCCCTGGTGACGGGCACCGCGCTGTCGATCGGCGCGGGTGTGGTGCTCGTCGCGTTCGGCCTGTGGCGGCTGCTGTCCACACGGCACTTCCGCTGGGTCGGGATGCGGCTGTCGCTCGGCCAGCTCGCCGCCTGGTCGTTCCTCATGTCGTCCGCGCACGGCGCCGGCCTCATGCTGCTGCCCGTACTGACCCGCATCCCGGCCGGTCACCACGGCCACGCGATGTCCGGCGGCCTGTTCGTGGCCGGGGTGCACACGCTCGCCATGTTCGTGACGGCGGGCGTCGTCGCCCTCGTGGTGTACGAGTTCGCCGGGCTGACGGTCCTGCGCAGGGCCTGGTTCAACCTGGACAGGATGTGGGCCGCCGCGCTGGTCGGCGCGGGCGTGTTCACCCTCGTCCAGGCGACCTTGTGACCCGGCGCGGCATCGTGAGGGCATGGTGACAGGGGGGATGCCTTGCCGTTGTAATCCGGCGGAAGCGCCTGTGGTCGCGGTGCGGCGATGAGGCGTTGTGACCTTGGTGCAGCGATTCCCAAGCCCGGTTCAAGTGACGGCTTAGTCCCGATCAAGTCGCGATCTCTACGTTCTCCTCAGGTGCTCGGCCGATCGCCGGGGACCCGGTGATGTCACCTTCCTCGCCGCCTGGGAGAACGTGGACATTCCTCTCCCGCAGGGACGTGGACGGCACCGCATCCTGAGGATGGAAGGGAACCCGGTGCCGGAGATCAGGCTTGCCCCTTCGCCATCGACAACGCCGAGCCTTCAGAGGGCGCGCTCGCCATCGACGGCACGGAAATGTCTGGGGATGTGCGCTGGGCCGGGATCTGTGGCGCTGTCCTTGCCTTCGAGGGTGCCGGACTGTGTGGCGGTGCGTTGACCGATGACGGTGCGGAGCTGTCTGGGGATGCGCTCGTCTTCGATGGTGCCGAGCGGTGTGGGGATGTGCGCTGGGCGGGGATCTGGGGGGCTCGTCTTCGATGGCGGCGGACTGTCTGGGGGTGCGCTGGTCTTCGATGGTGCCGAGCGGTGTGGGGATGTGCGCCGGGCCGAGATTTGCGGGGGTGTCCGCGTCTTTCATGGCGCGAAACATTCAGGGGTGTCGAGGGGGCAACCCGCGTCGCCGTGGGGCGGTCGCGAGCAAGGGAAGGCGACATGCTTCTAGTACTGAGTGACCGCGGCGACTCCACCGTGGACACGGCCCTGCCCAAGATCGAGGCCAGAGGGCTTCCGGTCGTGTGGTGGGACCCGGGCGACTTCCCCTCCGGCGGCCGGGTCACCGTCACCTTCACCGGAGACCGTGCCTCCTACCTGCTGTCCACCGAGGACCTCGTCCTCGACCTGGCCGAGGTGACCGCCGTCTGGGTCAGGCGACCGAACGCCCCTTCGGCCGCCATGAACATGACCGAGCCGACGCAGCGTGCGCACGTCGACCGGGTCTCGCGGTTCTTCATGGCCGGGTTGTGGGACCTTCTTCCCGTTCCCTGGTTCCCCGCGCGCTTCCCCGTCCTGGACCGGGCCCACAACAAGCTCGTGCACCTGGACCGGGCCATCCGGCTCGGCTTCGTCGTCCCCGAGACCGTGATGACGAACGACCCCGCCGCTCTCGTCCCCGCGTACGAGCGGAGCGGGGGGCGGCTGGTCGCAACGCTCTTCGACTCGCACCGGTTCCTGCTGGACGGTCAGGATCACCACGTCCATCCCACCGTGGTGACGCGCAGGCACCTCGCCTCCCGCCATCGTCTCCAGCACGAGCCCGTGATCCTGCAGTCGGACGTTCCCAGGGCCATGAACGTGCGCGTCATAGTCGTGGGCGAGCACGCCTTCGCCGCGCGGGTTGCCGCGCGGCTCGACGCCGGGATCGACGCGCGGGGCCCGCGGGCCGCCCGCGACGATCGGCCGCCCCATGACGACGGCCACATGCTGTACGGCGTGCACCACCTGCCCGCCGACGTCGAACGGCGTTGCCTGGACCTGGCCGCCGACCTGGGCCTCGCCTTCGCGGCCGTCGACCTCATCCTGCGCCCGGACGGCGAATATGTGTTCCTGGAGATCGACCCCAACGGCGAATGGGGCCGGCTGGAGGCCGCCACCGGCCTGCCGATCGGCGATGCCGTGGCCGATTGGCTGGCGACGGCCGCCGAACGTGGAGGAGGCGCGACACAGCGATGAGCACCACGGCGCACCATCAACGCGCCACGGACGCACCGGCAATGCACCGCCCACTCGTCACCGTGAACATCCACCTGGGACCGGGGGCACCCCGCCCCATGTGCAGGGCCCGTCCGGTGGGGCCTACGACGTCCAAGCCCAGCCGGTGATGAGGCGGGACAGCGGCGCGCTCCTGCGTAAGGGGCCGTACGGCTCGATGTAGAGATCGGCGCTCGCGTCCCACAGCCGCTTCGCCACCGCAAGGAGGCGAAGCCACGGCCGGGACGCGCCGGGAGGTCTACTCCGTCGAGTGCCGTCTTGTGCCCGTATCGCTTGATCAGCCCTTCGGCTTCGATCGCGTATGTCATGTCCTGAAGGCTCGCCGCCCCCGCTGGCAGCGGCCTGGCACCCGCCTGGCATGCCTTCGACAGGGGGCGCGACGGAGTCGCGGGAAGCGCGGACCGCGCCGAATTGGGCCTTGTCGGCCCGCATGCCCGGAGCTAACATCCTAACTGTTAGGAAACTTTATTAAAAGAAGGCCGAGTCACTCCGTGTCACGGAGGAGGCGCGGCCGTGAAGACCGCATCGGGAGACACGACCCGATCGCGCGTTCCGGCCCGCCCCCACACCGCCCGTACGCAGGAGACGACCCGACCGGCGCGGGCCCGCCGTCGCGCCCGCGCGTGCGCCGACGTCACGGTCCCCGGTGACCGCCGAGAACCGCCACCGCCGCCCCGTTCCCATGACCATCGCCTCGCGAACGGATGACGCCCATGAAGAAACCGATGACCGCCGCCGCGGCCGTGCTGCTCGCCGCCGCCGGCTCCCTGTTCTCATCAGGTACGGCATATGCCGCGAACATCGCCGTGAACCCCGGGTTCGAGGACGGGCTCTCGGGGTGGATGTGTTCGGCCTCGTCCGGAGCCCAGGCGGTCTCGTCGCCCGTACACGCCGGATCGAAGGCGCTGTCCGCGAGCCCGGCGGGCAGCGACACGGCGCGGTGTGAGCAGACGATCGCGGTGAAGCCGTCGACGTTGTACACGCTGTCGGCGTGGGTGCGGGGGAACTACGTGTTCCTCGGCGCCTCGGGCACGGGGGTGAACGCGCAGACGTGGGCGTCGCCCGGATCGGCGTGGACGCAGCTCACGACGTCGTTCACAACGGGCTCGTCCACGACGAGCGTCGCGATCTACGTCAACGGCTGGTACGGCCAGGGGGCCTACTACGCCGATGACGTGGTGCTTGACGGCCCCGGAGCGGGTCCGTCCCCCTCCGCGAGCCCGTCGGCCAGCGCTTCGCCGAGCCCGTCCGCGAGTCCGTCGCCCAGTCCCTCGCCCAGTCCCTCGCCCAGCCCCAGCGTGTCTCCGAGCGGCCCCCCGCCGGGCGGCAAGCGGCTGCTGGTCGGCTACCTGCACGCGTCCTTCGCCAACGGATCCGGATATGTCCGGATGGCGGATGTGCCGAAAGAGTGGGACTTCATCAACCTGGCGTTCGGCGAGCCCACTTCCGTGACATCGGGCGACATCAGGTTCACCCGCTGCCCGGCGGCCGAATGCCCGAGCGTCGAGAGCGACGCCGACTTCATCTCCGCCATCCGCGCGAAGCAGGCGGCGGGCAAGAAGGTGCTGATCTCGATCGGCGGGCAGAACGGCCAGGTCCAGCTCACCACCACCGCCGCTCGTGACGCCTTCGTCCGGTCGGTCTCCGCCATCATCGACAAGTACGGCCTGGACGGCCTGGACATCGACTTCGAGGGCCACTCGTTGTCGCTCAACACGGGCGACAACGACTTCAGGAACCCGACCACCCCTGTGATCGTCAACCTGATCTCCGCGCTGAAGACCCTCAAGGCCCGGTACGGCCAGGGATTCGTGCTCACGATGGCGCCCGAGACGTTCTTCGTCCAGCTCGGCTACCAGTTCTACGGCCCGGGCCCGAACGGCGCCGCGGACGCCCGCTCCGGCGCGTACCTTCCGGTGATCTACGCCATGCGCGACGACCTGACCCTGTTGCACGTCCAGGACTACAACTCCGGGCCGATCATGGGCCTTGACGGCCAGTACCACACGATGGGCGTGGCCGACTTCCACGTAGCCATGACCGACATGCTGCTCACCGGCTTCCCCGTGGCCGGCGGGACCGTCTTCCCGCCGCTCCGGCCGGAGCAGGTGGCGATCGGCCTGCCGGCCGCGCCGTACGCGGGGAACGGGTTCACCACGGTCGCCGAGGTCCAGAAGGCGTTCGGCTGTCTGGCGAAGGGCGCGGGCTGCGGTTCCTACCGCCCGCATGGCGTCTTCCCCGGCCTGCGCGGCCTGATGACGTGGTCGGTCAACTGGGACAAGTACAACGGCTTCGAGTTCTCGCGCAGCCACCGGGCCTACCTTGACGGGCTCGGGTAGATCCCCGGTTTCGTACAGTCCGGCTGAACGGCGGGCGGGTCGCGATCGATCCGCCCGCCGCCGTCGCCGTCGCCGTCACCGGAAAGCCGTCACCGGAAAGCCGTCACCGGAAATGCGTCACCGGAAATGCGTCACCGGAAATACGTCCGGCCCTCGAACGCGGTGGTGGGACCGGCGACCGGCGCCTCGTCCGTCTCACGCCGTGCCGGCCTCCGCCGGCGAGGCCATGCATTTCCTGGCGAATGTGGCGTCTCGGCGGGCGCGGTAGGCGGCCCAGCGCCGCGCGTCGTGCCTGTCGCTCCGGGACGGGGACAGGAACCCGATCACCATCCCCACGAACGTGGCCACCCCGAGCACGATCCACAAGCGCACCTTCATCACTGCCCCCAATTTAACTCTCTGTAGTTACACTACGACGCTCTGTCGCGGAAATCCCCGAAATCTTCCTTCCCTGAGTGGCCGATATAGCCACCCATCGGGCAGTCTTGGGACCGTTATGGATTACGCGATTCCCACGGGCCTCGTTCTCGTCACCGGTGTGCTCCTTGCTCTCCTGGCACAGCGGAAGGGATGGAAGCCATCCCTCACCGTCGCTCTGGCGGTCGGCATCGGCTTCCGTGTCCTGATCATGGTGCTGTCGGCGAAGGACAGCTGGCAGCCGATCGACTTCGTGAACAGCTTCCGCCCGGCGGGAGAGGCGATCCTCAACCACCGCGACCCCGTGCTTGAGAGCAACGGCGGCTGGCACTTCCTCCCCACGATCCCGTACGTGTACGGACTGCTGCTCTGGTTCGGCATTCCGTGGGAGGTGGCGGGGCGACTGGTGACGGTCGTGTCCGACATCGTGCTCATCCCGCTCGTGGGCAAGCTGGCCGGCGGCTCGACCGAGAGGCTCCGCGCGTTCCAGTACGCGTGCAACCCCCTCGCGATCCTCGTCGCCTCGGTGCACGGCCAGGTCGAGCCGGTCTCGCTGGTGTTCGCCGTCGCGGCGTTCGTCGTGGCCCGGGGCTCGAACGGCTGGACGCTTCCCGAGACGCTCCCGTGGCGGCGGCCGGCCGAGTTCCTGCGCCGCTTCACCCATCCGACGGACGCCGACCGTGCCGCGACCGGGCGTGCCCTGTGGGCGGGCGTGCTCATGGGGATGGCGCTCTGCGCGAAGAGCTGGCCGGTCATCCTGGTCCCGGGCATGCTGATGCTCCTGCCCGGCCTCCGTTCCCGCGTGGTCTCGCTCATCGGTGTCGGTATTCCGCCGGTGCTGTTCCTGCTGACACTGCCGATCGGCGGCTGGACCGCGTGGAACCAGCTTCCCGAGGTGCTCAAGACGATCGGCCTGCGCCCCAGCGACGTCCGTCCGATCACCGGCGACTGGGGCTGGACCGCGGTGCTGAACGGGGGCGACTGGGTGCTCAGCCCCACCTCGCTCAAGATCGGTCAGTACCTCATCTACGCGTCGCTCGTGGCCTGCCTGATCTGGTGGCGCAAGGCGGATCCGATCGACGTCACCATCGCGATCGTCCTGGCCTTCATGATCTTCACGCCGCGGCTCGGCGCGCAGTACCTCATGTGGTTCATGCCGTTCCTGGTCGCCCGGCCCACCCGCTGGGCCTGGCCGGTGATCATCGGCAGCACGGTCTGGGCGGCGATCGGCTATCTCGTGCTCACGCAGTTCACCGGCGCCAAGTGGGGTGAGCTCCACTCGCCGTGGGCGATCAGCTCCATCGTGCTGTTCCCGGTGCTCATCGCGGGCATGCCGTGGAGCCGTCGCAGGGCGCTGCCGACCAGCGCGCCTCAGCACGCGCCCGCGGTCTCGCCGGTACTGCCGGAGCATACGTCGTCCTCCTGACGCGGCCGGGCCGCGCCCGTCACTTGACGATCAGCCGGATCAGGTGGCCGTGGCTCTTGAACCCCGGGCTGTCGCCCTCAAGCACGCCGGTGACGCAGTCGAACACCCCGGGCTCGCGCTGCCGTACGAAGAAGACGGACTCGGCGACCGCGGAGAGCAGGCGGATGGCGTCGCGGTGGATGTGCACGCCCTCCTGGTCGCCGGCCAGCGAGACCGTGACCTCGTAGACGCCGTCCGGGAGGAGCCGCTGCCCGGTGAGCAGCCACGCCGAGCCGCAGGCCCGGCGCAGGTGCGGGAGCAGGTGCACCTCGGGTTCCTCGGTGACCCAGCCGTCGCGTCTCATGCAGTCCAGCAGCTGTCGGACCTCCGGGTCCATGGCCGAGCCGTCCGCGATCCCGGTCTGCCGCTCGTCGATGTCCCATCGCCGCATGGTTCGACCATACGCGTCGCGCCGCCGGGCGGATGGGACGGCCGCCACGCGTCGTACGAGGTCAGACGGTTGTGTCGGGTGCCTTCGAGGGTGACGGCAACCGGCCGGACACGAGTGCGGCCGCCCATTTGCCGTTCGGGTCGCTGTCGACGAGCAGCGCGCGTACGAGCAGGCTGAGGGGGATCGCCAGGAGGGCGCCCAGCGGGCCCAGCACCCAGGTCCAGACGATCAGCGACAGGAACGTCATCGTGGTGGACAACCCGACGGCATCGCCCAGGAACTTCGGCTGGATGAAGGACTGGATCACGACATTGATCGCGATATAGGCGACGATCACCAGGATCATCGTCTTCGGGCCGCCTTCGAGCAGCCCCAAGAGGGCGGGCGGGATCAGGCCCAGGATGAACCCGATGTTCGGCACATAGTTCGTGATCAGCGCGAAGACTCCCCAGAGCAGGGGGAGCGGCACACTCAGGGCGTACAGCGCCACGATGTCCAGCGCCGAGCAGATGGCGCCGAAGATCGTCGAGACGATCAGGTACCGCCTGGTCTTGTGCGTGAAGGTGGTGAACGCCGTGATCAGCGCCGGCCGGTCGGCCCGGGCGGCGTTCATGATGCGCGAGTAGACCGGCGCGTCCAGGCTCATCGCGAGCAGCATGACCACGATGAGGAAGAGGCTGGAGAACACGCCGAGCAGGCCGGAGAAGACGCTCTGCGCCAGCTCGATCAGTTTGCCGAAGTCGATGGACGCGAGGGCCTTGTTGATCTCGGCGCTGCCGTAGCCCAGCTCCGCGGCCCAGCGCTGGAGGCTCGCGATGACCTCGTTGAACTGGTGCGCGTACGTGGGGGCGAGGATGGCGAGCTGGGCCGCCGCGAAACTGAGGATGGCGACCATGCCGAGGAGGACCACCAGCAGGACCAGCAGGGGGACCACGACGAGCATCCAGCCGGGGGCGTTGCGCCGATAGAGCCACTCGCGCAGCGGCGAGACGGCGATGACAAGGGTCAGCGCGAGGATCACCGGTCCGACGATCGACTGGACCGCCTGCATGCCGGCCAGGGTGATGACTGCGGCGGCCGTGCACACCAACACGATGAGAGCCCGGGGAGCGCGCTGTTCAGCCATCTCCCGTTTCTACCTGATCGAGGGACAAAGATCGATCCGCGCCCGTTCGCGAGCACCCGCCCCCGGTACGGCTGTCGCCCGGCCTGTCCCGGCGATTCGCGGCTCGAACACTCTGGGCGAGCTGTTAATCTTGTCCGGTCGGCGCAGTCCGGCGTCTTCCCTCTCCTTCTGCCAGGCGGTTCAGTGGTTCCGCTGGGTGGCTCGAGCATGGGACGGCGTGGGCTAAACTCGACAAGTCTCCTCAAACGATCAGTTCCTGGTCATTCGTTCGCGAAGCGGACAAGGATCTGGTAAGTTGGAGGGGTTGCCCCGGAGACGGGGTGGCTGCGATTCCCTCAGGGTTGCGGGGTTCGGGTCAAGTGTTCCGAAACGGGACGGTTTGACACGGATCGGGCGACACGAGAGAATAGCGGTAAGTGAAGCGAATGTAACGCCCCGGAGCGGATGGCTCGGTTTCGAGTCTGAGGTGATGGTGGTCGCGTCCGTTTCTTGAGAACTCAACAGTGTGCTAAAAGCCAGTGCATGATGCACAACCCCGTCCTTGCCCGCACTCATTGCGGTGTGGGGGGATGGATTCCTTTGGTTGACATTCATGTGAA
>NZ_BBYM01000040.1 GCF_001570405.1 Microtetraspora niveoalba
GGCGGTGGTGGCGGCGATCCGCTCGACACGGGCGAGCAGGTCCCGGACGGCAGGCCGGGCCAACGCCGGGTCGGGCCAGTCACCCGCCCGGGCATCCACACACCCCGACTCACCATCAGGCAGAGCCTCCCGGTCCCCGCCCCCGCCGGGCTGCCCTGTTCGGTCTACGCCGGACTGAGCCTCCCGGCCCTGGTCCGGTCGCTCACCGTCCCGCTGACCGCCCCGACCGCCGCGCCGGACAGAGGTAACCGCCGGCGGCTCATCAGCGCTGGGACGGCGGCCCTGCCAGATGCCATCCCAGGCCGACAGACCACCATCGTCATCTTGCGGACACCGGGGCTCGTCCCGGTGCTCGTCGCGCTCGCGGGTTCCCGCCCCCGCCCCTGCGCCGGTCGTCCCGCCATCGAGCACTGCGGCACCGGTTCCCCGCTCTGGAGCACCCGACCCAACGGCATCCAGGCCTGAGGAACCGAGCGCGCTGGTAGCGGGGCCGGTCGGTGTTGACGGCCGCACTCCACGAGCCTGCCCCCGGCCTTCTACAGGCTCAGCGACGCCCATCAGCCGCCGTGCCCAGGACAACGCATCATCCCGCTCGCCACCATCAGACCTGGAAGTGCCGCCCGAGACCGGATCGAACAAGGACCAGCCCGGTGACGGCACACCGCCGCCCTGCCTACCGCTCTGCTTACCACCCGGCCTCTCGTCAGGCGGCAAGGCCGACCGCATGGAGTCGAAAGGGCCGACGTCGGGAGAAGTGATGTCGCCGGGAGTGCGGGCGGGTGGGGCCGGAACAGGCGTACGAGTGCGGGCGCGGGGGCGGGTGCGATCGAGCAGCACAGCACCGTAGGAGTCACCACGGAAAGGGCGGGACCCGACCAGCGGCATGTGCCGCCCCTGTGCACCCCATCGAGCGAAGACCGACGACGACCCGCATGAGCGCACAGAAGGCGAATCACCGGAAGGTGAACCATCCGATCGGCGTGACAGCAGCACTCCACCCGAAACCCTCACCCGGATGCGCCTCCCCTCACGCTCCGACGGTCGATCCTCGAAAAGGATATCGCTCACACGTTCGATCTGCAACTGAGAGTAGTCACACATGTACCTTTTGTAGATAGGCTCTCGCATGCTGTTTCGACGTCTTTCGTGAGCCGCCGAGCGGTAAGGGGTCACCACACCGTGACCAGGTTGCGCAGGTGAAGGTCGAGCCGCCGGGCCAGACAGGGCGGATCACGCATAGTCACCAGGCCGGACGGAGCGGATCGTGCGCAGTTGCCGGGCGCGTTCGAGCGGGTGTGCCACGGCAGGTGACAGAACGCTTCCACTCGGCGGGAGGCTCAGTCGGCCGGGCATCTCAGGCACGCACCGAGAGGATCAGCCGGCCGGGCGTCTCAGACACTCCGCAGAGGGCTCAGTCGGCTGGGCATCTCAGGCACGCACCGAGAGGATCAGCCGGCCGGATGTCTCAGACACTCCGCAGGGGGCCCAGTCGGCCGGGCGTCTCAAGCCCCCGCCAGGAGGATCAGCCAGCCGGGCGTCTCAGACACTCCGCAGAGGGCCCAGCCGTCCGGGCATCTCAAGCCCCCGCCAGGAGGATCAGCCGGCTGGGTGTCTCAGGCCATCCCGGTAGCGCTGAGGGCTCACGCCGCGTTCCCGCTTGAAGGCCGTGCTCAGCGCGAACGCGGTGCCGTACCCCACCTGCCGGGCCACCGCCTCCAGTGTCGCGTCCGTCTCACGCAGCAGGTCGGCCGCCTGCGCCAGCCGCAGCCCGGTCAGGTAGGCCATCGGCGGCTCGCCGACCAGTTTCCCGAACCGCTGCGCCAGTGCGGCGCGGGAGACCCCCGCCCGGCCCGCCAGCTCGGCGACCGTCCACGGATAGGCCGGTTCGGCGTGCAGCATCCGCAGCGCCGGCCCCACCACCGGGTCGCCGTGCGCCCGGTACCAGCCCGGGGCCCGCGCGTCCGGGCGGGAGAACCAGGTCCGCAGTACGGCGATCAGCAGCAGGTCCAGCAGGCGGTCGAGTACCACCTCCTGGCCCGGTTCGTCCTTGACGATCTCCCGGCCGAGCAGCGTGACCAGGGAGCCGTCCCAGGAGTCACCGCGCAGCACCAGCAGCGTGGGCAGCGCCGCCAGCAGCCGCTGGGTGACCGCGCCGCGCATCTGGTAGGTGCCGATGAGCATCACGGCCGAGCCGTCCGGGTCGTTTCCCCAGTTGCGCGTGCCGAGGTCCATCTCCGCCGACAGGCCGCGGCCGTCCGGTGTGGTGCAGACCTGCCCGGGATGGATCACGACCTGAGGCGCGGTCGCCGGGTCGTCGGCGACCGCGTAGTGGCCGGGCCCGCGCACGATGGCGACGTCGCCGGGGCCCACCCGTACGGGCCGGTCCCCGTCCGGGGTGATCCACGCCTGGTCGCGCACCATCGCGACCAGGCACAGCGGCGCCTCGTCCTGGATCCGCACCGACCAGGGCGGACTCAGTGTCGCCCGCAGCAGGAAGGCCCCCCGCGCCCGGGGGCCGTCGAGGAGATCGGCCAGCGCGTCCATGCCCAGATCGTAGACGGCCGCACATGGGGTCGAGCTTCTCGACGATGTCGCGCCGGTCCGTCCACCGGTTGACTGATCACCATGACGACGACAGCGAAGATCCTTGTGACGGGCGGGACGGGCAAGACCGGAAGGCGGGTCGCGCAGCGGCTGCGCGAAGTGGGAGTGCCGGTGCGCGTCGCCTCCCGTTCGGCCGCCGTCCCGTTCGACTGGGCCGACCGGTCGACCTGGACATCCGCCCTGCGGGGAGTCGAGGCCGCCTACCTGGCCTACGCGCCCGACCTGGCCGCGCCGGGCGCCCCCGAGACCATCGACGCGTTCACCCGGCAGGCCGCCCGCGCCGGGGTGCGCCGGCTGGTGCTGCTGTCCGGCCGCGGCGAGGAGGAGGCGCGCGCGTGCGAGCGGATCGTGCAGGATGCCGGCCCGGCCTGGACGGTCCTGCGCGCGAGCTGGTTCTGCCAGAACTTCAGCGAGGACTACCTTCTCGACCCGGTCCGCGGCGGCGTGGTCGTGCTGCCCACCGGGGACGTCCCCGAGCCGTTCGTGGACGCCGATGACATCGCCGACGTGGCCGTGGCCGCGCTCACCGGCGACGGCCATCACGGCCGGGTCTACGAGCTCACCGGACCCCGCGCGCTCACCTTCGGCCAGGCGATCGGCGAGATCGCGGCCGCCACCGGCCGTGAGATCCGCTTCATGCAGGTGCCGCTGCAGGCCTACACCGGCGAGCTGGCCCGCCAGGGTGTGCCGTCCGAGGTCGTGGAGCTGCTCGGGTACCTGTTCGGCACGGTGCTCGACGGCCGCAACGCCGTCCCCGCCGACGGGGTGCGGCAGGCGCTCGGCCGCGACCCCCGGGACTTCGCCGCCTACGCCCGTGCCACCGCCGCCACCGGCGCCTGGACCGCGACGGAAGCGTCGTGACGTACCTCGTGGCCGCCGTCCTGGCCGCCGTTTCCATGCTCATGACCGCCGGGATGGCGGGCACCTTCTTCGGGTTCTCGGTCGGTGTGATGCCGGGACTGAACGCGGCGCCGGCCTCCTCCGCGATCGACGCGATGAACGCCGTGAACGCCAAGATCCAGAATCCGGTGTTCCTGGCGGCGTTCGTCCTGGCCCCGGTCGCCGCCGCGGGGGCGGGCGCCCTGCTGCTGACCACACCTCACTCCGGCGCGGCCTGGCCGTTCTTCGCGGCGGCGGCGGTCTACACCGTCGGGGTGATCGTGGCCACGGCCGCGGTGAACGTGCCGATGAACAACGCCCTGGCCGCGGCGGTCCCCGGCGACCTGGCCGAGGCCGCCCGGATCTGGTCGGACTACTCAGCCCGGTGGACCACCTGGAACACCGGCCGGGCCGTGGCCGGCGCGGTGAGCCTGCTGCTGATGGGCTACGGCGCCTACCGCTGGGGCCGGGGCTCCTGAAAAGCGCATCGCTTCCCGGGGCCTCACCGGAGCATCCAGCAGGATCAGCCACATATAAGAACGAATTTCGGATTCCGGAAATCACAGACGGAGCGCCGGAAACCAAACAGACCGAAGCGCGAGACGGGACGAAAAAGGGCCGTGACCTCGCCATTTGACAGATCAGAACGGGCGCCGATGAAAAACGCACACATCATCGGTGAACGGTGTAACTAGACCCGGCACTCGCCCGTTCGCCATCCTCTCTGTAGCAATAAACAGGGAGATGGCGGCATATGGATGACTACGAGCTCTACTGCCTGGCCGATTCGTTGTTCTATGACACCCCCGACCAGAAAAATGCTGAATCAACAGGTTTTTCGGTATTGTCGAGAGCGGTGCCGGCGGGTTGGCTCCATCAGGCGACGGACACGTGGATGTACTACACGCCGGCCGATGTCGCCGCTCTCCCCGAGCAGGGGTGGAAGATCCACGTGTCCGCCCGGCTGGCCGACGCGGAACGCGCCGTGCGTACGGTCTGGGACTACTGCGTGGCCGGGAACGTGGCCTTCAAGTTCCTTCGGAGCGAGTCCGTGCTGGTCATGGGCAACTCCAAGGCCGCGTCCCGCTCGTCAAGCGGCAAGCTGGTCACCATCTACCCCCCGGACGAGACCCGGCTCGAGACCATCCTGACCGAGCTGGACGAGCTGCTGCGCGGGGTCGAGGGCCCGTACATCCTCAGCGACCTGCGGTACGGCGACGGCCCGCTCTACGTGCGGTACGGCGGCTTCGCCGAGCGGCGCTGCCTGGACACGAGCGGCGAGATGGTGCTCGCCATCGAGGACGGCGAGGGCCGGCTCGTCCCCGACGTGCGCGGGTCCACCTTCGCGGTCCCGCCGTGGGTCGAGCTGCCCGCGTTCCTCGAACCCCACCTGACCGCGCGCAACGCCGTCACGATGGAGGGCCTGCCGTACGAGGTCGAGAGCGTGCTGCACTTCTCCAACGGCGGAGGCGTCTATCTCGGCCGGGACAGGGCGAGCGGGCGGCACGTCGTGCTGAAGGAGGCGCGGCCGCACGCCGGGCTCGACGCGGCCGGGCGCGACGCGGTCACCCGCCTGGATCACGAGCGGGACATCCTGCTGCGGCTCGCGGGCCTGGACGCGGTGCCCGCCCTGCTCGACCACTTCACGGTCGGGGACCACCACTTCCTGGTCGAGGAGTTCGTCGACGGGAACCCGCTGCAGCGGCTCCTCGTCCACCGCTATCCGCTCACGCGGACCGATCTCGCGCCCGACGCGCTGTCCGCGTACACGGAGTGGGCGCTGGACACGCTGACCCGGGTGGAGCTGGCGGTCGCCTCGCTGCACGGGCGCGGGGTGGTGTTCGGCGACCTCCACCCGAACAACATCCTCGTCACGGACGAGGACCGGGTGGTCCTGATCGACTTCGAGGTGGCCACCTGGGCCGAGGACCGGGCCCGCCCGGCGCTCGGGCACCCGGCGTACGCCGCGCCGTCCGACCGGCTCGGCGTGGCGGGCGACGAGTACGCGCTGGCCTGTCTGCGGCTCGGCCTGTTCGCGCCGCAGACCACCATCATGGTGCCGATGCGTCCGGGCAAGGCGCGGCATCTGGCCCGGCTCGTCGCCGGCACGTTCCCCGTGCCCGCGGCGACCGTCGAGGACGCGGCCCGCACCATCGCGGGCGACCACGACATGGCGGAGCCGCCCGACCCCGGCCGGTGGCCGCCGATCCGCGACGCGCTGTGCCGTGCCGTGCTGGCCTCCGCCACCCCCGACCGGGACGACCGGCTCTTCCCGGGAGACGTGGCGCAGTTCCGTCCGGGCGGCGGGCTCGGCCTCGCGCACGGCGCGGCCGGGGTGCTGCACGCCCTGGCGGCGACGGGAGCGGGGCGGTTCCCCGACCACGAGGACTGGCTGCGCAAGCGCGCGGTCGCCCCCGAGCCCGGCAGCGCGCTCGGCTTCTACGACGGGCTGCACGGGGTCGCGCACGTCCTGGAGCGCCTCGGGCACCGCCAGGACGCCCTCGACGTCCTCGACATCTGCCTCGGGGAGAGGTGGGAGGGGCTCGGGCCGGGCCTGTACTCGGGCCTGGCCGGCATCGGCCTGAACCTGCTGCACCTCGGCGAGGCGACCGGCGAGGCCGCGCTCCTCGACAGGGCGCGCGAGGTGGTCGGCGTGTGCGCCGAACGGCTCGGCGGCCCCGGCGACGTGCCGGACGTCAGCGGCGGCGCGAACCCCCGCGCGGGGCTGATGTTCGGCTCCTCCGGCCCGGCGCTGCTCTTCCTGCACGCGTACGAGCGGACCGGCGACGCCGGGCTGCTGGACCTGGCCGGGACGGCGCTGCGCCAGGATCTGCGGCGCTGCGTGCGGGCGGCGGACGGCTCGCTCCAGGTCAACCAGGGCTGGCGCCACCTGCCCTACCTGGACGAGGGATCGGTCGGCATCGCCCTGGTCCTGGCCCGGTATCTCTCCCACCGCCCGGACGAGGACCTCGCCCGCTCCCTGGACGATCTGCTGGCGGTCACCCGGTCCGCGTACTTCGTGCAACCGGGCCTGTTCACCGGCCGCGCGGGGGTGATCGCGGCGCTCGCGATGACCAGACGCTCGGATCCCGGGCTCGCCGCGCAGATCCGGGGGCTGCTCTGGCACATGCTCCCGTACGGCGAGGGCGTGGCGTTCCCCGGCGACGGGCTGCTGCGGCTCTCGATGGACTTCTCCACAGGAACGGCCGGCGTCCTGTTCGCCCTGGGCGCCGCGCTGCACGAGGAACCGGTGTTCCTCCCCTTCAGCCAGCCGCCTGGCCAGCGGCTCCCGTCCCAGCGATCAGGAAAGGAGGTGTAGACGAATGGTTCTCCTCGATCTTCAGGGCATGGAGACCCCGGGTGGCGGTCACCACGGCGGCGGCAGCACGCTGACCGTGCTGACCTGCCAGTCCGGCCGCCCGAGCAACCTGAGCATCGCTCTGTGCCACTAGAAGTGCCACGCGAAGTGTCACGAGAAGTGTCACGAGAAGTGCCCCGAGAGATGCTGGTCATATGACGGCCGCCGTCACGGCGGCCACCTCCGGGCCCCGGGCGTCACGCCCGGGGCCCGGCCCCCCTCACGCACCCCGCGATCCCCGCCCCGGCCGTACGCACCCACGCGCATGACCCACGCGCGGAGCGCGCGGCGGCGGCCCATCTCAAGGACGTACACGCCGGACCGGACGGGCGTCGTGCCCGCTGAGCAGGCTCGATGAGGAGGACGGATGGAGGCGGCAGACCGGCTGGTGGTCCGGACGATCCGGCACGGCGGGCCGTGGCTGCTCGTCCTGGCCGTGGCCTCCGTGGGCGGCTCGATCCTCGAACTCGCCCTCCCGTACGTCGTCGGCCGGACCGTCGACGCGCTGGTAGCGGGCGGCCCCTCCGCCTCCCCCGCCGGGCCCGTCCCGGGGGCTTTCACCGGCCCGGTCGCGGGCTGCGCCCTCGTTCTCGCTGGAGTCGTCGTCTGCGACAGCCTCCAGGTGTGGGCGGCCGGCGCGTCCGGCGCGTCCGCGTCGGCGTGGCTGCGCCGCCGCCTCGTCGCGCACGTGCTCGGCGCCGGTCCCGCGATGACCCGCCGCTTCCCGGAAGGCGACCTCACGACCAGGCTGGGCATGAACGCCGAGGAGACCGGGCGTGCGCCCGAGGCCATCGTCACCGGCGCCTCCCTGCTGGTCCCCACGGTCGGCGGGCTGGTCGCCCTCGTCCTCATCGACCCGCTGCCCGCGGTCACCCTCGTCGCCGGGCTCGCGCTGATCGTGCTGGTCCTGCGCGCCTTCCTGCGGGACACGTCCGCGATCGTCGCCGCGTACCAGAGGGTGCAGGGCGACATCGCCGCCCGCCTGGTCGCCGCGCTGTCCGGCGCGCGCACGATCGCCGCCGCCGGGACGGCGGACGCGGAGATCGCACGGGTGCTCGCTCCGCTCCCCCGCCTGCGCGTGTACGGCATGGGCCTGTGGCGGGCGAACGCGCGCGCGGGCGTGCGGACCGGCGTCGTGGTGCCGCTGCTGGAGGTGGCGGTGCTCGTCGTCGGAGGGCTGCGGCTCGCCGGAGGCGATCTCACCGTCGGCGAGCTGTACGCGACGGCACGGTACGCGGTGCTCGGCGCCGGGCTCGGCTCGGCCCTCGGATATGTGGGGCGGCTGGCCCGGGCGCGGGCGGCGGCCGGACGCGTCGGCGAGCTCTCGCGTGAGCCCCGGCGCGCGTACGGGCGGCGCGAGCTGCCGCCCGGCCCGGGGAGGCTGGAGTTCCGGGGCGTCTCCGGAGCCGGGCTGCACGGTGTGGACGTCGTCATCCCGGGCGGCGCGGCGATCGCGGTGGTCGGCAGGTCCGGCTCCGGCAAGTCGGCGCTCGCCGCGCTCGCGGGGCGGCTCGCCGACCCGGCCGAGGGCGTCGTCCTCCTCGACGGCGTGCCGATGCCCGACCTCTCCCGTACGGCGCTGCGCCGGGCGGTCGGCCACGCGTTCGACCGGCCGGTCCTGGTGGGCGACACGGTCGGCGACGCGATCGGCCTCGGGACTCCCGCCCCCGCTCGGGCCTCCGAGACGGCCTCCGGCCGGGCCGTCGTCGCGGCGGCGGCGCGGGCGGCGTGCGCCGACGCGTTCGTACGGCGGCTTCCCGGGGGCTACGCGACACCGCTCGCGCAGGCCCCGATGTCCGGCGGCGAGCGGCAGCGGATCGGGCTGGCCCGCGCCTTCGCCCAGGCGGCCCGCGTGCTGGTCCTGGACGACGCGACCTCCAGCCTGGACACCCTCACCGAACGCCGGGTCGCCGCCGCGCTGGCCGGGGAACTGCGCGGACGGACCAGGATCCTGACGACCCACCGGGCGACGACGGCGGCCCGGGCGGACGCCGTGCTCTGGCTGGAGGACGGGCGGCTGCGCGGCTACGACCGCCACGAGGCGCTGTGGGCCGCGCACCCCGGCTATCGGGCCGTTTTCCGGACCGACGTGCCGGCGGAGACGGCGGCCGAGGGGTGGGCATGATCTGGCGGGCGGTGACGCGGGAGCCTCGTCGGCTGGCACGGCTGGCGGGATGGTCTCTCGCGGAGACGCTGCCCTCCTTCCTGATCGGGCACGCGATCGCCCGGGCGATCGAGGACGGCTTCGCGGCGGGCAGGCCGGTGACGGGGCTGGTCTGGCTCGGGCTGCTCGGCGGCGCGTGGCTGGTGGCGGCGGTCGGGGCGCGGCAGTCCGTGCTGGCCGTCGCCGCGATCGCCGAGCCGTTCCGCGACGACCTGCTGTCCCGGGTGGTCGGCGGCACGCTGCGCACGGCCACGACGCCTCCCTGGCGGTCCGGCGCGGAGTCGGTCGCCCGCTCCACCCTCCAGGTCGAGCTGGCCAGGGACGCCTTCGCCGCCGTGATCACGGTGGTGCGCTCGTTCGCGTTCACCGTCGTGAGCGTCGTCCTGGGCATGGTCACGCTCATGCCGGCCATGCTGCCGCTGGTGCTGCCGCCGTTCGCGGCCGGGCTGGCGCTCTTCCTGCTGTCGCTGCCCGCCATGGCGCGCAGGCAGCGGGCCTTCCTCATCGCCGACGAGCGCCTGGCGGAGTCGGTCGCGTCCATGGCGGGCGGCCTGCGTGACATCGTCGCCTGCGGCGCCGAGGTGCGGATCGCCGCCGAGGTCGGCGGCCGGATCGCGGCGCAGGCGGACGCGGCGCGGGCGGTCGCCCGCGTGATGGCCCTGCGCACGGTGTCGCTGGGCGTGGCGGGGTGGCTGCCCGTCCTGCTCGTGCTCGCGTACGGCCCCGGGCTCGGCGCGAGCGCCGGAGCGGTCGTCGGCACGCTCGCCTACGTCGTCCAGTCGCTCGGGCCGGCGCTGGGCGGGCTCGTCGAGGGGCTCGGCGTCAGCGGGGTGCGGCTGATGGCGTCCGTCGCCAGGATCCGCGAGACGGCCCCCACCCAGGAACCCGCCCAGGAACCCGCTCAAGAACCCGCCCGGGAAACCGCGCCGGAACCCGCACCCGCGCACGGAGCCGCGCCTGACCTGGCTTCCACCGCGCGATCCGCCCCCGTCCAGAACCCCCCGGCACACCGCCCCGCCCCCACCACCGGATCGGCGCCGGGACGTGTCCGGCCGCGCGCGAACCGGGTCGAGCTGCGCGGCGTGACGTTCGCGTACGGGCCGGGGGCGGCGCCGGTGGTGTCCGGCCTGGACCTGAGCCTGCCCGAGGACGCCCACCTCGCCGTGGTGGGGCCGAGCGGGCTCGGCAAGTCCACGCTCGCGGCCCTGGTCACCGGCCTGCTCGCCCCGTCCTCGGGAGAGATCACGATCGGCGGTGTACGCGCCCGGGACGTCGCCCCGGCCGCCCGCGTGCTGATCCCCCAGGAGGCGTACGTCTTCCACGGGACGCTCGGGGAGAACCTCACCTACCTCGCCCCCGCCTCCCCCGACGCCGTATGGAAAGCGATCGACGAGGTGGGGATGACGGAGCTGGCGTGTCGCCTCGGGGGGCGGCACGCCGAGGTCGACCCCGCGGCCCTGTCGGCGGGCGAGCGCCAGCTCATCGCGCTGACCAGGGCCTATCTGGCGCCGGCCCGCCTGGTGATCCTGGACGAGGCGACCTGCCATCTCGACCCGGCGGCGGAGGCGCGGGCCGAGGCGGCGTTCGCCCGGCGCGGGGGCGCTCTCGTCGTCGTCGCGCACCGGCTCACCTCGGCGCTGCGGGCCCGGCACGTGCTGCTCATGGACGGCACGCGGGTACGGCTCGGCACCCATGACGAGCTGCTCGCCGTCTCACCGCTCTACCGCGATCTGATCGGCCAGTGGACCCCCGACGTGAAGCAGGTGTCATGAGATATCCCTATGTGGAGCGCCAGGCTGTCGTCGACCGGCTGCACGGCGTCGCCGTACCGGACCCCTACCGCCGGCTCGAGGACCCGGCCGACCCCGAGACGCGGAGGTGGCTGGCCGCGCAGGACGACCTCTGGCGCGCGCACGCGGCCACGCTGCCCGGCCGGGCCCGGCTGTACACGCGGCTGGCCGAGCTGGCGGACGCGGGCACGGTCACCGCGCCGCTGTGGCGGGGCGAGCGGGCGTTCTTCCTGCGCCGTACGGCGGGGCAGGAGCACGCGGCGCTGCACGTCACCGGGCCCGGCCCGGCCGAGCAGCTGCTCCTCGACCCGTCGGTGATCGACCCCACCGGCCTGACCACGCTCGACGCGTGGCAGCCCGACCCGGACGGCGGCCTCCTGGCGTACCAGATCTCGCGCAGCGGGGACGAGCGGTCCGAGCTGTACGTCATGGACGTGCGGACGCGCCGCGTCTTGGACGGCCCGATCGGCCCCTGCCGGTACTCCCCCGTCGCGTGGCTGCCGGGAGGGGCGGGGTTCTTCTACGTGCGGACCGAGCCGCGCGGGGTCTTCCTGCACCGTGCCGGCGTCCCGGACGTCCCGGTCCTCAGCCGGGAGGGGGTCGCCTCGTACGGGCTGGAGATCAGCGGGGACGGCCGCTGGCTGGTCGTCTCCGCGATGCGGGGACCGGGCAACGACCTGTGGCTGGCCGACCTGGCCGGGAGCCGTCCCGAGGAGCCGGACCTGCGGGTCGTGCAGGAGGGCGTGGACGCGAGGACCGCGCTCACCGTCGCCCGCGACGGCCGGATGTACGTGGTCACCGACCGGGACGCGCCCCGCGTCCGGTTGTGCGTGGGCGACCCGGCGCGGCCGGACGTGTGGAAGGACCTGGTCCCGGCCGACACCGATGCGGTCCTCGCGGACTTCGCGATCCTCGACGGGCTCGACAGGCTCGACGGGACCGGGCGGGGCTCCGGCCTGCTGCTCGTCACCCGGGTCAGGCAGGCGATCGGCGAGATCGGCGTCCACGACCTCGGCACCGGGGAGCGGCTCGGCTCGGTGCCGCTGCCCGGCGCGGGATCC
This sequence comes from Microtetraspora niveoalba, assembly GCF_001570405.1. Classification (GTDB taxonomy): domain Bacteria; phylum Actinomycetota; class Actinomycetes; order Streptosporangiales; family Streptosporangiaceae; genus Microtetraspora; species Microtetraspora niveoalba. The sequence continues at coordinate 11,857 of NZ_BBYM01000040.1, forward strand.
GTCGGCCCGCTGTCCGTACGGCACGGCCGCGAGGCGTGGTTCACCTACACCGACCAGGTCACGCCGCCGGAGGTGTGGCGTTTCGACGGCCGCAAGGGCGAGACCGCGCCCTGGCCCGGCCCCGCCGCCCCGCCGCGAAGGGTCCGTACCGGTGACGGGGAGCCCCGGATCGAGAGCCACCGGCTGCACTGCGTGTCGGCCGACGGGACGCGGGTGCCGATGCTCGTCGTCGCGCGCGCCGGCCTGCACGGGCCGCGGCCCGCGATCCTGTACGGCTACGGCGGGTTCGGGGTCGCGCTGACGCCCGCGTACGCCGCCGACACCCTCGCGTGGACCGAGGCGGGCGGCGTGGTCGCGGTCGCCATGGTGCGCGGCGGCGGCGAGGAGGGCGAGGAGTGGCACCGCGCGGGGATGCTCGACCGCAAGCAGAACACCTTCGACGACTTCGTCGCGGCGGCGGAGAAGCTGATCGCCGACGGCTGGACGACCCCGGACCGGCTCGGGATCTGGGGCGAGTCCAACGGCGGCCTGCTGGTGGGCGCCGTCCTGACCCAGCGCCCCGAGCTGTTCGCCGCCGCGGTCTGCTCGGCCCCGCTCCTCGACATGGTCCGCTATGAGCACTCAGGTCTCGGCGCGGCGTGGCGGGGCGAGTACGGCTCGGCCGCGGATCCGGAGCACTTCCGCTGCCTGCTGGGCTATTCGCCGTACCACCGGGTGCGCGAGGGGGTGGACTATCCGGCCACGCTGTTCACCGTCTCCGGCGGGGACACCCGCGTGGACCCCGCGCACGCGCGCAAGATGTGCGCCGCCCTCCAGTGGGCCACCGGGGGCGAGCGGCCCGTCCTGCTGCGCCACGAGGGCGACGTGGGTCACGGGGCCCGGGCGACCAGCCGGTCCACGGCCCTCGCCGCCGACACCCTCGCCTTCCTCGCCGCCCACACCGGGCTGTTCGCCCAAGAAGGCTAGTGCCCTGAGCCGCTGAAGCCCCATTCCACTCGCCGGAACACGTCGCGGGTCAGTCGGTCGCGAGCCATTCGCTTGACCGCGACGACCTCGGGGGCGTCGGATCGTGTTCCGGGCCGGCTCTCACCCGTCGTCCCGGTGACCCTGCGGGTGGCGGGGGCGCCTGGTGTCGACGTTGCCGGTCAAGGTGTTGAGGATGCCGGGGAGCTCCGCCACCGTTTCGGCGGGCAGGCCGGTCACGGTCTCCTCCGCCAGAGCGCACCACAGCCCCTTGACCTGGTCGGCCAGCGCCTTGCCGCTGTCGGTGAGTTCGACGATGCTGGCGCGCTTGTCGGAGGGGGCGGGCTTGCGGCGGATGTGACCGCTGGCTTCGAGCTTGCGGGTCATGAGCGTGACGCTGGGCGGCTCGCAGCCGAGCGCCTCGCTGAGCTGCGCCTGGATCATCGGGCCGGTCCGGTCGAGTTCGAGCAGGAGTGCCTCCTGGCCGGGGTGCAGGCCGAGCGGGGCCAGCAGCGCCGCGGCTCTGGCCCGGTGGCGCAGGCTCAGGAGGCGGATGGCCTGGTTGAGGGCGTCGGCTCGCTCGAAGTCCATGGGCTCTCCTTGACAGATTGGTTATGCGCATAACATTATCCGCATAACCAATTCTACATGGCATCGAGGGAGCCGACATGACCGCGACGTTCGCCGTCATCCCCTGCTGCGACAGACACTGCGCACGCGCTCGCGCAGGCCGTCGCCGAGAGCGCCGCCTCGGCGGGGGCCGAGGACCTGGCGTGGGCCGAGACGTTCGCGGGCGACCGGAACGCCCGCGGAGTCACGGCCGTGACAACCTCCCGCATGGCGTCGGCGGCGGGCCGGCGAGGAGGAAGAACTCATGACGAGCACCGGTACCGCGACTCGGCGGGCCACGCCGCAGACCGGCCCCGCCTGGCTGGTCCTGTCGCTGGCGTGCGCCTGCCAGTTCATGGTGATCCTGGACGCGTCCATCGTTAACGTCGCCCTGCCCGCGGTCAGCGAGGACCTCGGCTTCACGCCCACCGGCCTGGCCTGGGTGGTGAACGGCTACCTGCTCACCTTCGCCGGCTTCATGCTGCTGGGCGGCCGCGCCGCAGACCTGTTCGGCCCCCGCCGGATGCTGGCCGCCGGACTGTTGTTGTTCTCCGCCGCGAGTCTGGCCGGCGGCCTGGCGACCGCTCCCGAGGTCCTGGTGGCGGCCCGCGTCGCGCAGGGCATCGGAGCCGCCATGCTGGCCCCGGCGACACTGTCCGTGATCAACACCTCCTTCATGGAGCCGAACGCGCGCGCCAGGGCGTTCGGCGCGTGGTCCGCCTCGGGCGGCGTGGGCGGGATGGTCGGCGCGGTCGCGGGCGGCGCCATCACCACCGGCCTTTCGTGGCGGTGGGTCTTCCTGATCAACGTGCCGATCGGCGCGGTGCTGATCGCGGTGGCCATGATGTCGCTGGCCGCCACGCGGACCGGCCGGCGGGAATCGCTCGACCTCACCGGCGCGGCCTCGGGAACGGCGGGGCTGGCCGCGCTGATCTACGGAGTCATGCAGAGCGCCGACCATGGCTGGTCGTCCGGGCCGGTCGCCGGGCCGGTGGCGGCGGGCCTGCTCCTGCTCGTCGTCTTCATCGTGGTGGAGGCGCGTTTCGCCGACCGGCCGATGGTGCCGCTACGGCTGTTCAGGATCCGGGGGGTGGCCGTCGGCAACGCCATGCTGCTGCTGTTCGGCGGGATCTCCATCGCTATGTGGTACTTCACGTCGCTCTTCCTGCAGAACGTACTCGGGTTCAGCGCGCTTCAGGCCGGGCTCGGGCAGACACCCGCGGCGGTGATGTTCATGCTGATCGCGCGATGGGCCGCCGCCCTGCTGCCGCGGACCGGGGTGCGCCCGCTGGTGCTGGCCGGCAGCGCCTGTTTCCTGGGCGGCTTCGGCTGGCTCGCCCAGGCCCACGCCGACAGCGGCTACGTCACCGGCGTGCTCGGGCCCACCCTGCTCATCGCGGCCGGCATCGGGCTGACCTTCCCCACCCTCATGGCCGCGGCGACCGCCGACGTTCCCGAGTCCGACGCGGGCACCGTCGGCGGCCTGGCCCAGACCGCCAATCAGGTGGGCGGATCGGTGGGCCTGGCCGTACTCGCGACGGCCGCCGGCGCCAGAGCCGGGACGGGCGCCGGCGGGAGCTCCCCGGCCGCCCTCGCCGCCGGCTACGACCTGGTCTTCCTCATGGCGGCCGGGCTCGGCCTGGCCATCGCGGTGGTCAGCGTGCTGCTGCCCCGCCGCCGGCGCGGCTGACCCGCCCGCCCAGCCGCGTATCCACTCCCCGCAACCTCACGTCCGCGTACGACCTCACGTGACACCGAGAGTTCCTCCGGTGAACCGAAGAAGAAGGAAACACCTATGACCAGCGCATTCGACCCGATCACCGTCGGCGGCACACGACTCGCCAACCGGATAGCCATGGCGCCGATGACCCGCAGCCGCGCCCACGGTGGGCTGGTGACGGAACTGACCGCGGAGTACTACGCGCAGCGCGCCTCCGCGGGACTGATCATCACGGAGGGCACTCAGCCGTCGGTGACGGGCCAGGGGTATCCGTTCACCCCCGGCCTGCACTCCGGCGAGCAGGTCGCCGCCTGGCGCAAAGTGACCGACGCGGTGCACGCCGAGGGCGGCAAGATCTTCGCGCAACTGTTGCACACCGGCCGGATCGGCCACCCCTCGCTGCTGCCCGACGGCCTGGTCCCGGTCGCGCCGTCGCCGGTCGCCGCGCGGGGACAGGTGTTCACCCCCGAGGGCATGAAGGACTTCGTCACCCCACGCGAGCTGAAGGCGACCGAGATCGAGCAGACCGTCGCCGACTACGCGAGCGCCGCCCGCAACGCCATCGAGGCGGGCTTCGACGGTGTGGAACTGCACGGCGCCAACGGCTATCTGATCCACCAGTTCCTCGCCCCCAACACCAACCGGCGCACCGACGGCTGGGGCGGCTCGGTCGAGGGGCGCATCCGGTTCGCCGTGGAGGTCGTCTCGGCGGTCGCCTCCGCGATCGGCGCCGCCCGCACCGGCCTGCGGCTGTCACCCGGAACGACGAACAACGACATCCACGAACCCGACCCGCACCCCGTCTACCAGGCGCTCGTGGAGCGGACGGCCGCCCTGGACCTGGCGTATCTGCACGTCATGGAGGCCGGCCACCGGGATCTGACGCACACCATGCGGCGGCGATTCCCCGGCGCCTTCATCCTCAACCCGCACACCGGAACCCGCCCGACCGGTCCTGAGGAACTCGCGCTGATCCACGACGGGACCGCGGACCTGATCGCTTTCGGGCAGCTCTTCCTCGCCAACCCCGACCTGCCCCGCCGCCTGGCGACCGGCGCCCCTCTCAACACCGCGGACCCGGCCACCTTCTACGGCGGCGACGCGGCCGGCTACACCGACTACCCGGCGCTGCCCGCCTGACCACCACGCGGGCTCCTCGCGCCGAGTGGCGGGGACCTGTCGCAGGTGGTCGGCCCAGAGGGGATCGAGAGGGCCGCGGGGTTCGGCCGGGGATTCGGCCGGGGATTCGGCCGGGGATTCGGCCGGGGGTTCGGCCGCACCGGGCGGTTCAGGCCGTGGCGGCCGGCCGTTCCGGGGGCGCGCTCACCCGGCCACCGGCCAGAAGTTCGGTGAGGTGGGCGGCGAGGGCGTCGACCGTCGGGCGGTCCCAGGTCAGCGTCGGCTCGACCAGCAGGCCGACGGTCTCTTCGATGTCGACGCACAGGCCGAGCGCGTGGATCGACTCCCACCCGTAGGCGCGGAGCTTGACCCCCGGATCGATCTCGGCGGGAGACCGTTCGAGGTAGTGGGCCACCCGCTCGGTCAGCCACCGGCGCACATCATTGCCGGAACGGTCGGAACGGTCGGAACGGTCGGGGTGGTCGGGGTGGTCGGACACGGCTCTCCCTGATCGGTTCTCCGGCATTCACGGAACGGTTTCCAGCAGGTCGTGCAGCGCGGGGTCCACCTCGGCGTGCAGCGGCGTGAGGCTCCCGCCGAGGAACAGGTCCCTCATGTGACGGCGGCGGAGCTTGCCGCTGGTGGTCTGCCGCACCACGCCACGGGCCACCAGCAGCAGGCTCAGCGGGACGGCGAACTCCCTCGACACCAGATCCATGACCTGCTCGGCCGTCTCACCGAGGTACGCCGAGCCTCCTCGGCGTACCTCCTGGACGAGGACGACGTGTTCCCCGCCGTCGGAGCGGCGGACGCCGAAGGCGGCGCTCCGGCCGGCGACGGGGTTCGCCCGGGACGCCGCCTCCTCCAGATCCTGCGGATAGAGGTTGCGGCCGTTGACGACGATGACGTCCTTGATCCGCCCTGTCACATAGAGCTGCCCGTCCAGGAGGAACCCCAGGTCGCCCGTGCGCAACCAGCGGCCCCCGCCCGCGCGGAAGGTGGCCCGGGTCTCCTCGGGGCGACCCCGGTACCCGAGGGCCACGCTCGGGCCCGCCACCCAGATCTCCCCGATCCCGCCGTCGGGCACGGGGACGCAGCCGTCCGGGTCGACGATCCGCAGGTCGAGCCCGGCGGCCGGGCCGCACGCCACCAGGGGAACTCCTGCGGGGTCGGGAATCGCCTCGTGCCGTTCCAGCGCGGAGGGGTCGAACCCGCGTACGGTCACGTCCTGCCCTCGCGGCACGCAGCTGACCATCAGGGTGCACTCCGCGAGGCCGTAACCGGGATTCCACGTGGTCGGGCGGAAGCCGGCGGGCGCGAATCTGCGCTCGAAGCCGGCGAGCGTGGCGGCTTTGATCGGCTCGGCTCCGCTGAGGGCCATGGCCAGGGTGGACAGGTCGAGGCCGGCGAGTTGCTCGTCGGTGACCCGGCGGGTGCACCAGGAGTATCCGAAGTCTGGAGAAACGGTCCAGTCCGCGCCGTACCGGCTGATCAGTTCCAGCCAGCGCACAGGCCGCGCGACGAACGCGTTCGGCGACATGAACACGAGGTCGGCGCCCGTGTGGAGCGCTTGCAGTTGGAGGCCGACCAGGCCCATGTCGTGGTAGTGGGGCAGCCATCCGGCCAGCCGTCGTGGCGGTTTCCCCGCCGCGAGGGCCCGGAACAACCCCAGGTTGTGCAGCAGGTTGCCGTGCGAGACCTCGACACCGCGAGGTTCGCTCGTCGAACCGGAGGTGTACTGCAGGTACGCGACGGTGTCACCGCCCAGGGCCGGCGGGGCCCAGGCGCCGGGATCGGCGGAGGGAACGACGACGCGGGCCCCGAGGTCGGAGAGTCCGGACGCGTGCGCGGCATCGGTCAGGACCAGGCCGGCGCCCGCGTCGCGCAGCAATGCCCGCACACGCCTCATGTGAGGGGCGCCCGCGTCCGGCAGCGGCGCGGGGATCGCCGGCACCCGGGCGTAGAGGCAGCCGAGGAACGCGACGGTGAAGTCGAGCCCGGCCGGATAGAGCAGCAACGCCGGCTGGTCGGTCACGCCGAGTCCGGTGAGCCACACGGCGACGGCACGGGCTCGCCGATCCAGCTCGGTGAAAGTGAGCCGGATCGGCTCACCGTTGTCCTGGACGAAGACCATCTGCCGCTCGGCGCTGAGGCGGCCCCGGATGTGCGCCACGAAATCGGTCATTCCGGCAGCCCCTCGCGCACGTACCACGAGACCAGCCGGTCGAGGACCTCGGCGGTGACGGCCGGCGGCGCCGCCAGGTCGCGCCAGGCGAAGTCATAACGGTGGCGGAAGTAGGTCGCGGTGTATTTGGCCCGCATGTTGACCACCGCCTCGAACCGGTTGAAGGGCACGTCCCGGATCTGCTCCGGCGTGGCCGGGACGAGCTCGATCGGCAGCCGGGCGTTGACCACCTCGAACAGATCGCGTACGGGGACGGTCCGCCCGTTCACCACGTGGAGGATCGGACGGTCGAGATCCGCGGCGGCGAGCGAAAGCAGTCTGGAGACCGTCGTGTCGATGGGGGTCAGGTGGAGATCGGCGTCCGGATGGCAGGGCAGGCGGACCCGTTCGCCGGGGTTGCGCCGGGCGAAGAAGGCCATCACCCGGAGGAAGTCGTACAGGCCGTAGTCGGTGAGCGCGCGGCCGGTGCGGGAGTGGCCGACCATCACGCCCAGCCTGGCCACCAGAACGGCGCCCTCGCCGGCCGACCGCGACGATGCCAGCGCGATCTCCGCTTCACGTTTGGAGTACTCGTAGAAGTTCCGGAACCTGTCCGGCGAAGCGGGCACGGGCCAGTCCTCGGGCACCGGGCCTTCCGTGTCGAGCCCGCACTGGTAGGCCGTGCCGATGTGGATGTAGCGCGACCCAGGACGGGCCCGCCGCTCGTAGGTGGCCAGGGCGTTCGCGGAACCCGCCACGTTCACGTCCAGCAGTTCCGCCTCGCGGCGGGGGAAGAAGGTGACGAGCGCCGCGGTGTGCCAGTAGGTGCAGGGCTCGGCGAAGACCTCGGCCACCGGAAGGCCGAGGTCCGGCTCGTCCAGCGCCAGCCGGCGCACCCGGAGCCGGTGCGCCGGAGACTCGTCGAAGCCGAGGCAGCGCAGCGCGTCCGCGACCCGGCGGCGCACCACCTCCGCGGAGGCGCGGGCCAGGGCGATCACCTCGTCGCCCCGGGCCAGCAGGGCGCCGATCAGATGGGAACCCACGAACCCGTTGGCTCCGTCGACCACCTGAACATTCACCGCAGAACCTTCCCATCGGAGGTAACGGAACGTAAAGTATCAGCCACATTCCGTGGTCGAAACTCAGGAGAGTTCATGCTCAATGACCTGCAGCTGCGCAAGATGGCCCATCTCTTCGCACTCCTGGACGTGGACGACGACCGGGTCATCGACAAGATGGACTACACCGCCTCGGCCGACCGGCTGGTGAACGCGTTCGGCTTCGCGCCGGGCTCGGCCGAGTCGCGGCGGGTCCGGGAGCGGTACGCGAGGCTGTGGGACGAGGTGACGCTCCCCATGGACATCGACGGAGACGAACGCGTCGATCTCACCGAGTTCACCGCCGGGTTCGACCAGTTCGTCACGCAGCCCGACGAGGGCTACCGCAGGCATGTCGCGCCGGTCGCCGACGCGTTCTACGACCTGATGGACACCGACGGGGACGGACGGATCACCCGGACCGAGTACCTCCGTATGGCCGGAAGCGCGTTCCGGATGTCGGAGGCGAACAGCCTCTCCGCGTTCGAGCGTCTCGACCTGGACGGCAACGGCTCGCTGAGCAGGCAGGAACTGCACATCGCGAACGAGCAGTTCTTCCGCAGCCCCGACCCGGACGCCCACGGCAACTGGCTGTTCGGCCCGCTCCCGCCGCGGGGCTGAACCGCCGGGACGCTCCGGTCCGTACGGCGCGGCCCCGCCGTACGGGCCGGGATGTACGGGCCGGGACGTCAGCGGGGGTCGGCGGCGCCGCCGGCGGCGGACCGTCCGGTCAGGGACGGGTAGCGGACCCTCGCGAGGTCGCCGCCCGTCTCCGGCCACAGCCAGCCGTGCTCCAGCGAGATCCTGATCGCCTCGACGCGGGTGCGGGCGCCGACCTTCGGGAGAATGCGGCACAGGTAGTTCCGTACGGTGCCGGGCGAGAGATAGAGCCGGTCGGCGATCTCGGTCACCGTGGATCCCTCGGCGGCGACCTGGAGCACGTCCAGTTCGCGCGAGGTGAGCGGGTTCTCCGGGGCGTTGAGCGCGGCGAGGGCCAGTTCCGGGTCGATCACCCGTTCCCCGCGGGCCACCCTGCGTACGCAGTCGACGAACTGCTGGGCCGAGGCGTCCTTGACCATGAAGCCGCTCGCCTTCGCCCCGAGCGCCCGACGCAGCGCCGCGGGGGTGCCGCGGCCGGTGAGGATCACGGTTCTGCATTCGGGCATCCGTTCGTGCAGCTCGGACGCGGCCGTCAGGCCGTCCACGCAGGGGAGGTGGATGTCGATGAGCGCGACGTCGGGACGGCTCTCGCGGGCCAGCGCGACGATCTCGCCGCCCTGGCCGGTCTCGGCGACGACCTCCAGGTCGTCCTCCTTGGAGAGCAACGCCACGAGGGCCGATCGGACGAGGTGCATGTTCTCCGCTAGCAGTAGACGGATCAAGCCCGTTCTCCTTATGCGCCTTCGCGAGGTCGGTTGCACGCGTTTTCTCCCCCCGGCCCGCACAGCTTTGCCGGCCCTCCGGGGGCCACCCCCACTCCTTTCGGAAATATAGCGTTACCGTATGCCAGGGCATTGAAATATCGCGATCTAGCCGGATTGTTTCTCCAGCCCCACCAAGATCAGACGCTGGGACGCTCGCACCGGTTTACCGGTGGATGGGACCATTCCCGCACATCGGCGCCACCGTGACCCGTTGATCCACGCCACCATCCAACAGACTCGGACAATTCACACTCAATTCCACAAACCACAGAGAGCGGGATATATCTGCGTTTATGCCGCTATTTCAGCGGCAATTTGGAACTCCAGAGCGCGTGTCCCCCGCGTGAATTCCGCCCGGCGCAATACGACCACCGGGCCCTCGCGCGGCCCCGTACGAACCCGCGAGGGCCCGGTGATCGGCCCTTCTCCGCACCGTGCCGGCCGAGCCGGACGCCGCCCGCGCGGCGCCTTCGCCGCGGCCGTCCGGGCCTTCCCCGCCACGATCCGCGGCGGCTCGGCCGCGCGCTCTCTCAGCCGGGGGTGACCGTCGTCCAGGTGGACGGGCGGGCCGAGCAGGGGGTGCCGTCGTGCAGCATGAGGCGGCCCGCTCCGGGCTCGACCACGATCGTGGCCAGGGACGCCCAGCGCGTCCCGAGCCGTCCGTCGGCGGGCGCGTGGCAGCAGACCTCCGCGCCGTCGCCCGGGTGGGCGGTGAGCAGCGCGGCGAGGTCGCCCGCGTCGTCGAAGGGGTGTCCGTCCCGGATCCTCCCGGCGAGCAGGCGTTCCCGGTCGTACGTCTCCGGCTCGGCCCTCCCCCGGAACTCGCCCTCCGCGAGCGCCGGGGCGACGAAGTGGTTGGTGTGCACGAGCCAGCCCGCACCATCGGAGCCGCCGACACCGTCGGAGCCGCCCTGATCGTCCGAGCCGTGCGGGCCCTCCGGGGTGACCGGGCCCGGCGGGATCACGGCGGCGCCCGCCGGGCTCAGCTCGACGCACGCCGCCCGGTCCGCCGTCACGACGGTCACGACGGTGGAGGCGGACACCGGCGCGGCGGTCAGGATGGCGACCGCCTCCGCGTACGACCGCGCGCCGCCGAGGACCCTGCGCGCGACGAGGTGCACCGGCACGCCGTCGGCGCCGTCGTCCACGTGTCCGAGGATGTTGAACAGCACGCCGACCCCGGCCTCGTTGAGGCCGATCTTCGCCAGGATGCCGTGCTCGGTGATGCCGGTGAAGGCCACCTCGTCGCCGCGTACGGTCTGGACGTGCCAGCCGTCGGCCAGCTCCTCGTGCCAGTCCCACGTCTGTCCGCCGAGGGTGCGGTCGCCGACGCGCACCACGGTCGAGCACTCCCCCGCGCGCGGCGTCCCCGCCACGGCGAGGATCTCGGTGCGCGCGTTGAGCGCGGCGGCGACCCACAGCGGCACGCCCGCGCCGTCGGCGACGCCCTCGATCTCGGCGGCCAGCTCGGGCGCCCACGCGCGCGTGGCCGCGAGGGTCCGCAGAGCGAGCGCCGGCACGTCGAGCGTCACGCCCCGGGCCGCCGCGGCGACCTCGAAGAGCTGCGAGTACGTGCGCCACCCCCGCGCGATCTCGGGGGCGAGCCTCCGCCCGCGCTCGTGCCCGCGTCGCCTCGGGTCGGTCTCCTCGACCAGCAGGTGCGTACGGGAGGTCACGCCTCCACCTCCCGGACGTCCGCGTCGCCGGAGAGCCGGGGCCGCCATCCCGGCCTGGGCGCGCTGTCGCGCAACAGCACGGTGTAGGGGTGTCGCGGATGGTCGAGCACCTGGTCGGTGCTCCCCCGTTCGACGATCCGGCCCTGCCGCATGACGACGACCTCCTCGCTCACCTGCCGGACGACGGACAGGTCATGGGTGATGAACAGGTATGTGAGCCGGCGGTCCCGCCGGATCTCGGCCAGCAGGTTGAGGACCTGCGCCTGCACGGACACGTCCAGCGCGGCGACGGCCTCGTCCAGGACGATGACGCGCGGCTCCGCGGCGAGGGCCCGCGCGATGGCGACCCGCTGCTGCTGGCCGCCGCTGAGCTCGCCGGGCAGCGCCCGCGCGTGCGCGGGCCGCAGGCCGACCTGGCCGAGGAGCTCCTCGATCCGGCGGCGCGCCTCGGCCCCGGTGACCCGGTGGTGGACGGCCAGGACCTCCCCGATGGCCGCCTCGACGGTGCGGCGGCGGTTCAGCGAGCCGTTCGGGTCCTGGAAGACCATCTGGATGTCGCGGGCACGGGCCCGCCGCTCGGCACGACGCGGCCGCCGTGCCACGGGACGGCCGGCCAGGACGACGTCTCCGCTGTCCGCGCTTTCGAGCCCGACCAGGACGCGGGCGAGGGTGGTCTTGCCCGAGCCCGACTCGCCGACGACGGCGAGGCAGCTCCCGTCGGCGACGGTGAGGCTGACGTCGTCGAGCGCGTGGACGGTGCGGCGGGAGCCGCCCCGGCCGACGTCGAACCGTTTGCACAGCCCGCTGATCTCGATGACGTTCTCCGCGGTGGCGTTCACGCCCGCACCTCCGTTTCACCTTCGCCGCCCGGCGTGCCCGCGGGTGCACCCGCCAGCTCGGCGGCGAGCTCTCCGGCACGCAGGCAGCGGGTGGCGCGTCCGGCGTCGTGGACCAGCGCGGGTTCGTCCCGCTCGCACCGCGGCTCCGCCCACGGGCAGCGGGCCGCGAACGCGCAGCCTCCCTCCACCTCGTACGCGGCGACGGGCCGGCCGGGGATGACGGGAAGCTCCACCGCCCTCGCGGTGATGCTCGGCCGCGAGTCGAGCAGCAGCCGCGTGTACGGGTGCCGCGGGGCGGCGTGGAGCTGCTCGGGCGTGGCGATCTCGACGATCTCCCCCGCGTACATCACGGCGATCCGGTCGCAGACGGCGGACGCGAGTTCGAGGTCGTGGGTGACGAAGAGCATGGCCATCCCGTGCTCGCGGCGCTGCCGGTCGAGGATCGCCATGACCTCGGACTGGGTGGTGACGTCGAGCGCCGTGGTGGGCTCGTCGGCGAGCAGCAGCCGGGGCGTGCTCGCCACCGCGGCGGCGATGACGACGCGCTGCAGCATCCCGCCGGAGAGCTGGTGCGGATAGGACGCCATGCAGCGGTCCACATCCGTGATCCCGACCCGCGCGAGGAGGTCGCGCGCCCGGCGGGTGGCCTCCTCGGCGCTCTCACCGCGCGCGTCCCGGAGCCCTTCGACGAGGTAGCGGGAGACGCGGAGCACCGGGTTCAACGCGGCCCGCGGGTTCTGGCTGATCATCGTGACGGCTTCGGCGCGCACCCGGCGCAGCGCGGCGGCGCCGAGCGTCCGCACGTCCTCGCCGTCGAGCAGCACCCGCCCGGTCACCCGGGCGCCGGCCGGCTCGGTGCGCAGGACGGTGCGCAGCGTCATCGACTTGCCCGACCCGGACTCGCCGACGAGGCCGAGGGCCTCGCCGGGGGCGAGGGACAGCGAGACGCCCCGCAGGAGTGACCGGTCGCCGCGCCTGGAGGGCAGGTCGAGACGGACGTCGTCGAGTTCGAGGACGTTCACGCCCGGCCACCCGCCTTCCGGCCGCCGAGCCGCTCACCGATCACGCTGAACGCGGCGACGGCGACGACGATGCACACGCCGGCCAGCACGCTCTGCTCCGGGTGGCCCTGGAGCAGCGAGTCCTTCCCCTGCGACACCATCAGCCCCCAGTCGGCGGTCGGGGGCTGGACGCCGAGGCCGAGGAACGACAACGCGGCGAGGTCGATCATCGCGTACCCGAAGTTGATCGCGGCGCCGGTGAGGATCTGCGGCGCGATGTTGGGCAGGATGTGCCGCACGCTGACGACGAGCCCGGACAACCCCTGCAACTCCGCCGCCTGGACGTACGCGAGCCGCCGTTCGCGCAGGGCGACGCTGCGCAGCACGCGGGCGGTGTAGGGGACGTACGCGACGGCGAGGGCGACGGTGGCCTGCCCGAGACCGGTCCCGAACACCGCGACGGCGAGGATCGCCAGCAGCAGGTTCGGGAAGGCGAACAGCAGGTCGAGCACCCGGCCGACGAGCGCGTCGACGTACCTGCCGAACCAGGCGGCGACGAGCGCGAGCAGCGCGCCGCCCGTCCCGGCGAGCAGCACGACGACGGCGGCGCCGAGCAGGCTGGTCCGCGCGCCGTACAGCAGGCGGGCGAGCAGGTCGCGGCCGGACTGGTCGGTGCCGAGCAGGTGCTCGGCGCTCGGGCCCTGGTAGCGCTCGAGGACGCTGCCCACGGCCGGGTCGTGGGATGTGATCAACGGGGCGCACAGCGCGGCCACCGTGATCAGCGCGACGACCGCGAGCGCGGCGATGCCCAGCGGGCCGAGCCGCTCGGCCAGGTCGCCGCCGCGCCGCCGTACGGCCGGGCGTGCGAGGGTCTGCGCGGTCACGCGCTCTCACCTCCGAGTTGGACGCGCGGGTCGATCACCGCGTAGAGGATGTCGATCACCAGGTTGACCACCCCGAAGACCGCGACCAGCAGGAGCGCGACCGCCTGTACGACGGCGAAGTCCTTCTGCTGGACCGAGTTGATGAGCATGGCTCCGACGCCGTCGAGGGTGAAGGCGTGCTCGACGACGGCGGCCCCGGCGACGAGGGCGGCGATGTTCACGCCGACGATCGTGGTGACGGGCAGCATGGCGTTCCGGAGGATGTGCCGGCGCGCCACGACCCGCCACGGGACGCCGCGCGCCAGCGCGACGGAGACGTGCTCGGCCTCGCGTTCCTCCACAACGGCGGTGCGGGTGATGCGGGCGACCACCGCGGCGGCCGGGAGCGCGAGCGCCACGGCGGGCAGCGTCAGGTGTTCGACGCGGCCCGCGAACCCGGATCCGGCCCCGAAGACGGGGAACCAGCCGAGCGTCACGGAGAAGACGCTCATGAGCAGGACGGCGGCGAAGAACGTGGGGACGGCGAAGCCGACGCTCGACCCGAGCAGCACGCCGGTGTCGAACGCCCCGCCCCGCAGCCCGGCGAGCGCTCCGGCCACGACGCCGAAGACCACGATCAGCACGGCGGCGTACAGGGTCAGCCAGAGGGTCGTCGGGATGCGGGACGCCAGGAGCGAGGCGACGTCCTGGCGGGTGGTGAGCGACTCGCCGAGGTCGCCGGTGAGCACGCCGCCGAGCCAGTTCCAGTAGCGGATCAGGAACGGGTCGTCCAGGCCGTACTGCGCCCGGATGGAGGCGAGGACCTCGGGGCTGACGGTCCGTCCCTGGACGAGGAAACTCTCGGGCGTGCCGGGTGCGGCGTACATCGCCGAGAAGACGAGGAAGCTGGAGATGAGGAGGGTGGCGGCCAGCGCGCCGAGCCGCCGGAGTACGAAGCGCAGCAACAACGCCTCCGATCAGGAGGTGGGGGGCGCGTCGCCGCGCCCCGGGTCGGTCATGGTCACGCCGCGCCGAGGTCGGCGGCCCAGGGGTAGTAGAGGTAGACGAACGAGGCCGGGACCCCGGTGATCCCCTTGCGGAGGAACAGCCTGACCGACGGCGCGACGATCGGGATCCAGGGCATGCGCTCGGTCACCTTCGCCTGCAGCTCCGCGACGATCTTGGCCCGCTCGGTCTCGTCCAGCGTTCCGGCGGCCTGCTCGATGAGGCGCTGCGTCTCCGGGTCGGAGTGCCCGTCGAAGTTCTGCGACCCGCCCTCGGCGGCGATCGTGCGCAGGAAGGCGAGCGGGTCGGGGACGTCCATGTAGTTGGTCGTCATGAACCCGTCGTATCCGGCGCGCGCCTTGGCGTCGGAGAAGAACGCCCCGTACTGCGCGCTCGGGACGCCCTTGGGCTGGATGGTGAGGCCGAGCTCGCGGGCGGCGTTGGACATCTCGGACAGGATGTCGGCGTAGAACTGACGCTCGCTCGGGTAGGCGACGGTGATCGTGGCGTTCCCGAGGTCGGCTCCCGCGATGAGCTTCTTCGCCTCGTCGAGGTTCTTCTTCGTGTCCGGCAGGGCGTCGTACGCGGGACCGAACACACCGTCCCCGTACGTCCAGCCGCCGCGCGGCACGAGCGACCGGGGCACCTGGGCGGTGCCGGCGAACACGGTCGCCGCGATGGCCTCCCGGTCGGTGGCGAGCGCGAGCGCGCGGCGCACCGCCGGGTCGCCGAGCGGGCCGCTCCCGGTGCTGATGACGGCGACCAGCTGCAGGGATTTACCCAGGTACAGCGTGCCGTTGGCGGAGTTCGAGAGCCGGTCCACCGCGTCGATCGGCACGTCGTACGAGCCGTCGATGGCGTTGGTCTCCAGGGCGCTCGCGATCGCGCCGGGGTCGACGATGAACCGCAGGTCGACCTGCTTCGTCCTGGCCCGCCGCGACGCGTCCCAGTACGCGTCGTTGCGCAGCATGGTGATCGAGGACCCCTTCTGCCACGCCGAGAACGTGTAGGGGCCGGTGCACATGACGCCGCCCTCGGGGGTGCCGTACTTGCCGCCCGCCTTCTCGCGCTGCGCGCGCTGCACGACCACGCC
The DNA here is from genome assembly GCF_001570405.1 of Microtetraspora niveoalba. Lineage (GTDB taxonomy): Bacteria > Actinomycetota > Actinomycetes > Streptosporangiales > Streptosporangiaceae > Microtetraspora > Microtetraspora niveoalba. The sequence continues at coordinate 27,430 of NZ_BBYM01000040.1, forward strand.
GATCGGGGTGGCCATGTACGAGTTGAGCGTGGCGTCCGGCTTCTTCAGGGTGACGGTGACCTCGTGGTCGCCGGTCTTCTCGACGCTCGTCATGTTGCCGGTGATCTGGTCGGAGGCCCAGTAGCTGCCCTCCTTGGGGTCGAGGTGGCGGCGCAGGCTGAAGACGACGTCGTCGGCGGTCATCGGCTGTCCGTCCCAGAAGCGCACGTCGTCCCGCAGGGTGAACACCCAGGTCTTCTGGTCCTTCGTCTCCACCTTCTCGGCGAGGTTGGGCTTCACCGTGTAGTCGGGGTCCAGCCGCGTCAGCCCCTCGCAGAGGTTCGCGACGACGGTGTTCTCGGGGTAGTTGAACGCCTTGATCGGGTCCAGTGACGCGGGCTCGCCGAAGGGCAGGTTCCAGGTCGCCTTGTCGAGGTCCCGCTGCGCGGCGGGGGTGGTCACCAGGAGGTCGTCGAGCTTACGGTCGGCCGCCTTCGGGGTGGCCGGGGCACCGCCGCCGCACGCGGCGAGCCCGAGGCTCAGCGAGGCGGCCAGCGCCGCCTTCGCGCAGATACGCATCTCGTTCTCCGAACTCGGGGGGAGTGAACCCGTTGGGGCCGTTTGAGCAGGCCATGGGCGCGATAGGCAGCGACCATACAGCACAAAACGTTTTAGAAAAAGGTTTTGTGTCGTAGCATGTTCCGTATGTCCGAGCAGGGATCACCCCCCTCCCGACCGACGATCCGGGATGTCGCGCGGGAAGCGGGCGTCTCCGTCACGACGGTGTCCCATGCGCTGAACGGCAAGGGGACCGCGTCCGAGGCCACGCGGCAGCGCGTCCTCGCGGTCGCCGACCGCCTCGCGTACCGCGCCCACCCCATGGCCCGCGGGCTCCGCCAGGGACGCACCGGCGTCCTCGGGCTCGACATGCGCCCCCTCGACGCGATCGGGTCGTACCTGCCGGAGGGCGTCGACTACTTCATGCGGTTCGCCGGCGCGGCCGCGGTGACCGCGCTCGACCACGGCCTCGGGCTCATGCTCGTGCCCGACCTGACGCGTTCGGACATCCCGCAGTACGCCCACGGGGTGGACGGCTACGTCGTCGGCGACCCGGTGCGCGACGACCCGGTCCTCACCCGGCTGATCGACGCCTCGGTGCCGGTCGTCACCGTGGGGCGCGATCCCGGGCGGCCCGCGTTCACCGACTGGGTGGGGCCGGACGACCTGTACGAGACGAAACGTGTCCTCGACCTGCTGCGGTCGCGCGGCGCCGAGCGCATCGCCCTCCTGGCCGGCACCGACGACAACGCGTGGAACGTCGACTCCGAGAAGGCGTACCGGTCGTGGGCGCGGCGCCACGGGATGCCGGCCCGCGTCCTGCACATCCCGGAGGCGGCCGGGGAGGACGGCGGCGCCGACGCCGCCCGGCGGCTGCTGAAGGGCAGGCAGCCGCGACCGGACGCGATCTACTGCCAGACCGGGCGGCACGCGGCGGGCGTCCTCGCGGAGGCGCACCGGCTCGACCTGTCCGTCCCGGGCGACCTGCTCATCGCCGCCGGTTCCGACGCGCAGCAGACACGCCACGCGACACCGGCGATCACGGCCCTCGATCTCGTGCCCGAGGAGTCGGGCAAGGCGGCCGTCGAGCTGCTCATCGCGCGCCTGGCGGGCGACACCCGGCCCGGACCGATCATCCTGCCCGCCGAGCTGCGGACGCGCGCCTCCACCGGAGACGCCTGAGCCGGCGCCGCCTGGTCCCGGCGTCGGTCGTCATCCTGCCGATATCCGCCTGGGACCGCATCACCCCCGACCAGCCCGCCGCCGACGCCGCGCGATGATCGCCCCCATGGTCACGGGGGCGATCGTGGCGCGCGGGCCCACGGGCCCGGGACACGCGTCACGGGACACGTCAGGGGTGTTCAGGGCCGGAAGCGGTCGGTGGCGTCGATCAGGCGGTGGCGGATGCCCGGTTCCGAGCCGCCGTGGCCCGCGTCCTCGACGATGTGGAACTCTGCCTCGGGCCAGGCCCGGTGCAGGTCCCACGCCTGGTCGGGCGGGGTCTTCATGTCGTAGCGGCCGTTGACGATCACGGCGGGAATGTGCCGGATGCGGTCGACGCCCGCCAGGAGGCCCTCCTCCGGGAGGAAGCCGCCGTTGCTGATGTAGTGGTGGGTGATGCGGGCGAAGGCGAGGATGTCGGCGTCGCCCAACTCCGGCGGATCGACGGGGAGCAGGGTGTTGGCCGCGAACTCCCAGCCCATCCAGGCGCGGGCCGCGGGGAGGTGAACCGCGGGGTCCGGATCGTCGATGCGGCGGCCGTACGCGCCGAGCAGGTCGTGCCGCTCGGCGCCGGGGATCGCGTCGCGGAACGCCGCCCACTCGGCCGGGAAGAGACGGGCGGCTCCAGTGGGAGTGAACCCCCAGGTCTCGTCGGACGGGCGGACGAGGTAGATGCCGCGCATCACCAGTTCGGTGACGCGGCCCGGGTGGGCCTGGGCGTACGAGAGGGCGAGGGTGCTGCCCCAGCTTCCGCCGAAGACCAGCCAGCGGTCGATGGAGAGATGTTCGCGGAGCCGTTCCATGTCGGCGACCAGATGCGGGGTGGTGTTGCGCTCCAGCGAGACCCGCCGGTCCCCGGCGCTCGGCCGGCTGGCGCCGCAGTTGCGCTGGTCGAACAGCACGATCCGGTACGCGGCCGGATCGAAGAAGCGCCGGAAACCGGGCAGGAGGCCGCCGCCGGGGCCGCCGTGCAGGAAGACGGCGGGTTTGCCGGCGGGATCGCCGCAGATCTCCCAGTAGATCTCATTGCCGTCGCCGACGTCGAGCAGGCCGGACTCGTGCGGCTCGATCGGGGGATAGAACTCCTTCAGACCCATGCGATCAAGTAGACCACCGCGTCGCCGGACGAATAAGTCCTAAGTCTGCCGGCGGCATCACGAGTTCATCGGGAGTGCGTCCGCAAGCCGACGAAGGCTGCTCATGACGGGGCCGGGGTCCGGAAGCCGCGCTAGGTTCGGCGGCACGGCCGTACCGATTCAGAGTTTCCATCGTGTAGGGCACAGCCGTGCACGATGACCTGAACCACGTCTTGGATCACGTCCCTGCTGGCGGTCCCTGGCGGCGCAGTGACCAGGGTGAACAGCGCACCCCCGTAGAGCGCGATCAGTGCGGGGATCTTCTCGCGTGGGATGGAGAGGTCGAGTTTGTCGTGGTGCCCGGCGGTGATCTGCAACGACGCATCCTGCAGGCCCGCGAGCGCCGAGGCGAGCAGCGGCCGACGCGAGGCCTCAAGTTGTAGTTCGAAGATCGCCAGATAGCGGTTGCGCAGCGTGGTCGCTGCTGTGAGCAGAGATTCCGTCCACAGGTCGACCAGCGTCGTGGGCTGCTCGGTGGCCCGGTCGGTGTCGGCGTGATGCAGCTCGACGATGCGCTCGGCGGCGGCCACCAGCAGCGCTTCCCGGCTGCGGAAGTAGTTCGAGGCCGTTCCCGGCGGAAGGTCTGCCTCCTTCTCCACCGCGCGGTGGGTCAGCCCATGCACGCCCGAGGACGCCAGCAGCTCGATGGCGGCATCGGTCAGGGCTCGGCGACGGGCCGGATTGGTAGGCGGCATGCGGCCATGCTACCAATATGCGTACTAGTACGATCGTAGTGAATCAGCGAGGAGGTCTCATGAGGATCGTGGTCGTCGGTGCCGGCCTCGGAGGAGTGGCGGCGGCAGTGGGGCTGCATCGCCTGGGCCACGAGGTAACGCTCTTCGAACGGAGCGCCGAACTCCGGGAGGCGGGCACTGGAATCGTGGTCATGCCCAACGGACTCCGCGCGCTCGACACACTGGGACTGGCTGAAGACGTTCGCGGGCACGTCTTGCCCGCCGCCCGCGCGGGATTGCGGGACTGGCGCGGACGGCCGCTGCTGGTGACCGACGCGATCCAGGCGCAGCAGGAGGTCGGGACACCCGCCATCATCGACAGGGCGGAACTGCACCGCGCGCTACGCGCCCCGCTGCCCGCCGACCTGGTGCGAACCGCGACCCCGGTCGAGCGCCTGGAGCCCGACCCCACCGGGGTAACCGTGATCAGCGACGGCAAGCCCGTCGCGAGAGCGGACGCCGTGATCGCGGCCGACGGCATCGGCAGCAAGCTGCGCGGGCAACTCTTCCCTGGCCACTCTGGACTGCGGCGGACCGGCCGGATGGACCTGCGCGGCATGCTTCCCCGTCCTGCCGGCCTGAATACGGACCTGCTCGCCAGCCAGTTGGTCGACCGCCGCAGCGGGGCGATGTTCGGCCTGTTCCCCGTCGGCGAGAACCGCCTGTACTGGTTCACCGACTCCGTCCTGCGCGGCACGCCGCCCGGCGCGGACGACGCACGCCGGCAGATGTTGTCCCTGATGGCCGACTGGCACCCCCTCGTCACGGCGCTGATCGAGGCCACCCCGCCCGCCGACATCTACGTCGACCCGATCACCCGCCTGGCCGAACCCCTGCCCTCGTTCGCGGTCGGCAGGATCGCGTTCCTCGGCGATGCCGCGCACGCCATGCCACCCGACCTCGGCCAGGGCGCCAGCCAAGCCTTCGAAGACGCGGCCGCACTGACCCGCCACCTGACCGGCGCCGAGCCGGCGGACGTCGCCCAGCGGCTCCTGCGCTACGACGCCGAGCGCAGGCCCAGAGCCAACCGCATGATGCGGGCGGCGTCCCGGCAATCGCGGCTGACCTCCCAGATCGGCGTCGCCGCGTGGCTTCGCGACGCGTTGCTGCGCGCCGTACCGTCCCGGATCGCCACCCGGCAGCTTGCCGCCCTCTGGCACGCCTGATCAGTGGTCGCGGGCGATCAGTGATCGGGTGACGGGCCGGCCGGTGTGGCGGTCGTGCCAGATGGCGGCGGTCAGGGCCAGGATGCGCTGGGCGATGCGGGCTCCGTGGAGTTCCAGGTCGAACTGGCCCTTAAGAGTGTCGTTGAGGGACTCGCTCGTCTAGCTCTCCGGGAGCACGTCGAAATCGACGACCTGCTCGGGAGTCAGTCCGGCCGGGATGGCACCCGCCTCGGTGAGAATCTTGATGTTCGCCTCGACCCTGGTCTTGTCGACGGCGCCGATCGTGGCGCCCTGCGGCGCGACGTAGGGGGCCATCGCCTCGACCTCGGCCGCGGCCACCGCCGGATCCTGCGTGGGCTGGTACTTCTTGAGGATCTCGCCGGTCTCCTCCGGGTGGGCGATGGAGTACTCCAGTCCCTTGAACAGCGCCGCGCCGAACTTCCTGACCAGTTCGGGCTTGTCCCGGGCCACCTCGCCGGAGGCCAGCAGCGCGTTGCCGTACAGGTCGGGCAGGACCTCGCCGTAGGGGAGGATGACGGCCTTCCTCCCCTGCGCGGCCTTCTCGATGAGCGAGCGGCCGACGACGAACTGGCCGATCGCGTCGACCTGGCCGCTCCCGAGCAGTTGCGGCAGCGCGGGCGGGGCGGACGGGACGAACCTGACCTTGGACGCGTCGACGCCGGCGGCTCCGGCGTAGACCGGGAAGGTCACCTGGACGGTGGAGCCCGGCTGGTCGCCGACGGTCTTGCCCTCCAGGTCCTTCGGCTCGGCGATGCCGCCGCCCTCCAGCGAGATGATCGCGGCCAACGACCTCTGGTGCACCATGCCGACCGTGGTGACGGGCAGCTTCTCCTTGGCCACGGTGATCAGGACGGCGGTGAAGTCGCCGACGCCGAAGTCGGCCCTGTCGCCGGCCAGCAGCTTCATCACATCGACCGTGCCGCTGCCCGGCTTGATCTCGACGTCGAGCCCGGCTTCCTTGAAGTAGCCCTTCTCCTGGGCTACGTACGCGTAGGCGTCGCGGCCGAAGGTGTTGAACGACGTCAGATAGCGGACCGTCTCCACGGAGGCGGCGGCCTTGTCTTCACTGTCGCCTCCACCACCGCACGCGGCCAGCAGCATGACTCCGGCGATCCCGGCGGCACGGACGAACCGGGCGACCTTCATCGATTCTCCTTTCGCAGGCCCCAGCACAGAAGAAGGGGGTCCGTGCCGGCGACCGCTCTGCGCGAGGCCGCGGGCCGGATTCCGGCTTCGACGGGTGAGTGTTCCGCTGACGCGGCTAATCGGGTGGTTGACAGATAACGTCGTCACGTGAACGGCGTCACGTGTTGTCGGGGCCGATCAGGAGGCCGACGTAAAGGCTTGGTCCGAAATTCTCATCCATCGGAGACCGAAGCTCAAGCCTTGTTCCTCGCGGAATCCTCCGGAAGGATTGTCCTTCACGACCGATCGCGGGCCAACGGAGCCGCCCCCTCAACAAAACCCGGACATTCCACCAGGTCAATCGCACTTCGGCGAAAGCGAACCGCCGACGATCCACTGAGCCGTACAACCGGCGCCGACGCCCGGACCGCCGCCGGGCCGGGACCGGCGCGAACAAGGTGCACCCGAATCCGAATTGTCCACCCGGGCATATCCGCGACCGGCCGTCGGGCGCGCACCTCCACGAACCGCCGTTTGACACATCGTAATAACTTGCTCACCTCTGACATGTCAACCTCATAGTGATAACAATCTTTTCCCGGACATCACGCCGTTTTCGCGGCGTGGCGATCCGGGGCCGGGCCAATGGCGATCGAACCGTTGTGAGACCTGGAGGTGCGTCCCCTCATGAGCGGTTGCCCGATGCACTTCGACCCGCTCTCCGCGGAGCAGATCGCGGACCCGTATCCGATCTACGCCCGGCTGCGCCGCGAGGCCCCGGTCTTCTACGACGAGGCGCACGACCTGTGGATCGTCACTCGGTACGACCACGTGCTCGCGGTCGTACGCGACACTGAGACCTTCTCCTCCGAGAACGCGGTCCGCGCCTCCGTGAAACCGCTTCCGCGGCCGGTGCTCGACGTGCTCGCCACCGGCCGCCCCTTGACGCCGACGCTCACCGACAGCGACGGGGACGTTCACAGGAGACTCCGCCTGCTGGTGAGCAAGGCGTTCACCCCCAAGCGCGCCGCTCAGATGGAGGGCCGCGTCCGGGAGACCGTCGACGCCCTCATCGACGAGTTCGTCCACGAGGGCCGCACGGACATCATCGAGAAGTTCGCGTGGCACCTCCCGTTGATCACCATCACCGACATCCTCGATGTCCCCCGCGAGGACGCACCCTCGCTGCATCGCTGGAGCGTGAGCTGGCTGCGCCTCATGCAGGCGACCGACGGCGTCGAGGAACTGGTCGCCCGCGCGGAGGACGTCGTGGCGATGCAGCGCTATTTCATGGACAGGATCCAAGCGCGGGTGGACGAGGAGGGCGACGACTTCATGCCGGCGCTCCTGCGCGCCCGTACGGCCGACGGCCGGCCCCTCACGGTCGAGGAGGCCATGCGCGTGTCGGTCAATCTCATCATCGCCGGGCACGTGACCGTCACCCGCAGCATCGGCAACGGTCTCACCACGCTGCTGGCGCACCCGGACCAGCTCGACGCGGTCATGCGCGACCCGGACCTGGTCCCGGCCATGGTGGAGGAGATCCTGCGCTACGAGTCGCCCGCGCAGGGCCTCTTCCGCACGGTACGCGCGGACACCGTCCTCGGTGGGGTGGAGATCCCGGCGGGTGCGCGCCTGATGCTCCACTGGGCGTCGGCGAACCGCGATGAGAAGGCGTTCTCCAACCCCGGCGTCTTCGATGTCACCCGCGAACCCCCGGCCGCCCACGTCGCCTTCGGCAAGGGAGTCCACGCCTGCCTGGGCGCCCCTCTCGCCCGCCTGCAGTTGAAGATCGCGCTGCCCCGGCTGTTCGAGCGGTTGCCGAACCTGCGCGTCGCCGCAAGTGAGGGCGCCGCCGTACGCGACACCATCTTCTTCGCGCGCGGGTTCACGAAGCTCGACGTCGAATGGGACGTGAGGGAGCCCTCGTCCGGTTGACCCTCGACGTCTCCCCCGCTCCGACTGGGGGAAGGCCGGATCTCCCGGTGCTCCGCTCGACGCGGTCGCCGGCGTAAGGCGGTGCGCCGTCGGGTGCGAGATCGCGGTACGGCCGAAAGTGTCGGAGCGGCTGGCTAGTTTCCCGCGGCATGGATCACTGGGACGAGATCAGGAAGCTGATCGTGGCACGGCGCGCCGACCGGCTCGCCGAGAAGGTCACGGCGCTGGACCACGAGGGCCGCAAGGAGGTCGCGGCCCGGCTGCCGGAACTGCTGAAGGAGTTGCGCGGCCGGTTCGACCGGTGGGACGACGGCCTGGCCCTGCTTCGCGCGACCGGCGTCGTACCGCCGCGGCACGATCCGCTGGTGGCCGGCTGGGTGGACCGCGAGCCGTCGCGCCTCGGCGCCGACCCGCTGCTCGACCACCTGCTGCCGCGCCTGTTCGAGGCCGAGGGCGTGGGCCGGGTGCTCCAGTGGGAGAGGGCCTGCCGCTGGTCGACCAGATGCTCGGCGTTCCCCGGCACCGGGCCGGGGCCGAGCACCTCGAATGGTGGCCCTCGATGTTGCCCTCGCACCGCGAGGTCGCCGCCGCGCACCTCATGCCGTACGTGCTGAACCGTTCCCGGGGCGACCGGGTCGAGCTGGAGCAGGCCCGGGATCTCGCCCGGGCCGAGGGGCCCGCCGGAGCGGCGTTCGCGGCGGTGCTCGCCCGCGTCCTGGGCGACCCGCACATGCCCGATTCGGTCGATGTGCTGCTGGAGGTCGCCGCGCGGGAGGAGCTGCCCGCGGTGGAGATCGGCCGCCAGGCCGGCCTCCTCGTGGCCAGTGGCGAGGTCCGCATGATCGACATGATCGCCGCGCTCGACGCCGCGGCCAGGCGGGGCGCTCCCGCCCAGGTGTGGCGGATCGCCGCCTCGGCGCTGCCCACGTTGCTGCCCGCCCCGGGTGAGCGCCCGCGCAACGGCCTGGCGAGGTTCGTCACGCTCGCCGTCACGGTCGCCGAGTGGTGCGGCGCGCGGCGAGATCCCCGAGGTGCGCGACATGGCCGCCCGCAAGGGGAGCAGCCTGTTGCTCCGCGAGATCCGCCGGCGGCACGACCGGCTCACCGACCGCACCGGCGAGGAAGGATGATCACGCTGATCGGCTTCTGACCGCGGACTCAGCAGCGGTTGCCGGACCGGTGGCCGGCCGCTCTGGCGATGTTCCGCGGCATACGACCGAAGATCAGGCCGTGGAACGGGGTGATGGCCCACCAGTACAGGTGGCCGAGCAGGCCGTGGGGATGGAAGATCGCCCGCTGGCCGTACACGGTGCGTCCGTCATCCTCATGGCAGGTCAGCTCCAGCCACGCCGGCCCGGGCAGCCGCATCTCGGCGCGCAACCGCAGCAGGGAACCGGGCACGATCTCTTCGACCCGCCAGAAGTCGAGGGCGTCGCCGACCCGGAGCCGGTGCGGGTCGCGCCTGCCTCTGCGCAGGCCGACGCCGCCCAGGAGACGGTCGAGGAAACCGCGGATCCGCCACGCGACAGGCAGGGAGTACCACCCGTTGTCGCCGCCGATGCCTTCGATCACCCGCCACAGCGTCTCCGGTTTCGCGTGGACGATCGTGTGCCGCTCGTCGACGTAAAGGCTGCCGCCGGCCCAGTCGGGGTCGGTCGGCAGGGGGTCGCTGGGAGCACCGGGGGTCGAGGCCGACGACCATCGGGTGGCGACGTCCGCTTCCTTGATCCGGTGGAGGGCGAGTTCGACCGCCTGCTCGAACCCGACCAGCCCCTCGGGAGGGTCCGGGACGTAGCGGGCGATGTCGTGCTCCCGGCAGACCGTCTCGTTGCGGAGCGACTCGACCAGAGGCCGGGCGACACCCGCGGGGACCGGGGTGACCAGCCCGACCCAGTAGCTCGACAAGCGCGGGGTCAGCAGCGGCACCGGGAGGATCAGCCGGGGAGGCAGGCCCGCTACGGCGGCGTACCCACGCATCATGTCCCCGTAAGTCAGGACATCGGGGCCGCCGATGTCGAACTGCCGGTGTACCTCGTGCGGCAACTCGGCGCACCGTACGAGGTAGCGGAGTACGTCCCGGATCGCGATCGGCTGCGTCCGGGTGCGCACCCAGTGGGGAGTGATCATGACGGGCAGCCGTTCGGTGAGATGGCGCAGCATCTCGAACGACGCCGATCCGGAGCCGATGACCACCGCCGCGCGGAGCGCGACCGTGGGGACGCCGGAGTCGAGCAGGATCCGAGCCACCTCGCCTCTGGAGCGCATGTGCGGGGACGGGTCGCTGACCGGGGTGAGGCCGCCGAGGTACACGATGCGGCGTACGGCCGCGTCCTTGGCGGCCGCCGCGAACGCGGTGACCGCCGCCCGGTCCTTCCCTGCGAAGCCGCGTCCGGAGCCCATCGTGTGGATCAGGTAGTAGGCGACGTCGATGCCGTCGAGGACCGCCCTGGTCCGTTCGGGATCCGTCGCGTCGGCTTCGCCGATCTCCACGTCCCCGCGCCAGGTCTGGTCGCGCAGCCGGTCCGGGGAGCGGACCATGCAGCGCACGCGGTAGCCGGCGTCGAGCAACTCCGGCACCAGCCTCCCGCCGATGTAGCCCGTGGCCCCGGTCACCAGACATCGGGTCATCCGGCTCCCCCCTCAACGTCCACGTCGGTCACCGTCCCCCCGGACGCGTACGTCCCCGGGACGGGCGTCTTCACCATGAAAGCCTCCGCGTCGCGATGTCCTGTCCGCCCCGCCGTAACAGGTCAGGATGGAACGTGGTTGCGCAGCCCCAGCTCGTGCGGATAAGGCGAGAGGTACGTCTGCGCACGCAGATAGGCGGCCGCCGCGCCCCGGGCGTGGTGCCGCAGCAGGGCGATCGGCACGCTCAACGCCACCAGATGGACCTGGTACTCGTGGATGACCTCCACGAGGTCGGCCCTGCGGACCGGGTCGAGGTGGTCGCTCACCATGCCGAGGCAGTGATGCAGCACGTTGACGTTGCGCCCGATGGTCGCGCGCGCGGCCAGGGCCGTCCGGAACTCGTCGGCGTAGAGGGCGACGAGCCGGTCCCCGCCGCGAACGCCGGCACACGCCACCAGCCGGCCCATCCTGCCGTAGGCCGCCGGATCGTGCGCGAGGATCTGCATCTTGTGGCGGGAGTGGAAGGCCACGAGGACGTCGGGACGGACCCCGTCCCGGAGGAGCGCGCGCAGCCGCGCGTGCGCGAAGATCCGCTCGAGGAACACCTCACGGAGCACGTCGTCGTGCAGCCGTCCCTCGTCCTCCACGGGCAGGAGCGGGTGCGCGTCGATGATCTCGGCGGCGAACACGCCCCGATTGCGCCGGTCGGCGGCCGCGTCACCCGCGTAGACGGGGATGCCGTGGATGCCGCAGCTCGGGCTCTTCGACTTGAAGACGTAGCCGTCCACGTCGAGGGTGGCCGCCTTCGCGGCTCCCAGAGACGTCATCGGCTCGGTGAGGTCCTTCCGGGTCTTCCTGGTGACCAGGCGCGGACCGCCGGGAGCCCGTTCGAGTCGAAGCGTCTCGCGCGGCGTACCGAGGCCGATCGCGATTTCCGGGCAGGTCGGAACCCAATCCACGAACTCCGACAGCGGTCCGGCGAGGAGACGGTCCCGGCTGTGCCCCCCGTTGAACCGTACGGGCTCGCCGAGCAGGCAGCTCGACACCGCCACACGCGGCCTGGCGTGGGCGATGCATGTATCGATGTTCGGGTGAACGTCCATCTCGGCTCTTCGTTCAGGTAGTCGGTTCGCTGTTTCACGACGCCGCGGATCGCAGGAGCGCGGAGAGGCGGTGCAGGCCCCGCGACGTACGGGCCTTGACGGTGCCGAGCGGGATCCGCAGGCATTCGGCGATCTCCCGCTGACTCAGCTCGCCGTAATACGCCAGCTCGATGGCCTGCCGCTGGGACGCCGGAAGTTCCGCCAGGGCCCGGCGGATCAGGTCGCGGTCGGCGATGTGGTCGCCGGCCGCGCGGCCGTCGCACCCGACCGGCTCCGCGACGGCGTCGATCGGCACGGTGCGCGGCGCGCGGGCGCGCAGGTGGTCGATCGCCCGCTTGTGGGCGATGCCCAGCAGCCAGGCGGCCATGCTTCTGGCGGGGTCGAACCGATGCCGGGAGCGCCACACCTCGCCGAACACGACCTGCGCCACGTCCTCCACGTCCTGCGCGGGGACCAGCCGCCGCAGGTGGGAGAGGACCAGGGCCCCGTACGCCCGGTAGCACTCACCGAGCGCCTCGGGTTCGCCGTCGGCGAGGCGAGCCCCCATGCCGCGGGGAGTCCCCATCGCGTCGTCCATGAGCCCTCCGTTTTCGGCCGTACTCGCCGTGATCGGGCGGCCACCGGCAGAAAACCATTCAAAACCTATTCATAGGTCGGCTCACGTAGCGGTTCAACCCGCTGCCGAGAAGGATGCGTCCAAAAACCGGTCAAGTCAGCGCGGCCATGACCTGGGCGACCGCCTCACGAAAGGTGCTCACCCTGATCACGTGGGACGGAAGCCCGTCCCACCAGCCGGGACCGCCGACGATGACCCGGCTGGACGGACGCTGCCTCGGCAGTGCGGCCAGCGGGGCGGGATCACCGGTCTCGCGCCGTTGCGACCAGACGACGACAGCCACAGGGTTGAGCCGGCGGATGGCCGCGGCGAGCGCGGAAGAGGGCGTCCTGGCACCGAGCATCCGCGTCTCCACGCCGCGTTCCGAGGAAAGCGCCGCGGCCAGCGCGTGAATCGGAAGGCTGTGCTGCTCGTCCTCGGCGCACGCGAGCAGGACCGGACGCGGATGGACCGGCCGCACCGGCCTTGCGGACAGGGCGTTGAGCGCCGCCATCAGCCTGTCGGTGAACAGGTGCTCGACCTCGACGCCCCGCCCGGTCTCCGCCTGCCTGCGACAGATCGTGGCGAACACCGGCAGTGCGAGCCGATGCCACATCCACTCGACTCCGTACCGGTCCAGGGCCGCCCCGACGGCCTCCGCGACGGCATGGGCGTCCAGCGCCGCCGCCGCGCCCATCAGCCGGGCCGCCGTCGGAATCCCTTCACCCCGCGTGCCCCGCTCCTCCACCTCCCCCGGCCCGGCGGCACGCTCTGCGGGATGCCCCGACGCGCGCTCGACCGCGACGGCCGGAAACGATCGCACCGACTCCTGCTGTGCGGCCTGCCGCAGTGCCAGCGCGAGCCTGGCCGCGTCCGCGGGCATGTGACCGGAGCGGACCAGGCGGCTCATCTCCCTCAGGCATCGCAGATCGGCGGGGCTGTAACGCCGGTGGCCGCCGGGGCTGCGGCCGCTCGCGCCGATGCCGTACCGGAGGTTCCAGGTGCGCAGCGTGGGGATCGGCACGCCGACCATGCGGGAGACGGCGCCGATGCCGTACCCGTGCTCGATGACCGGCACGCCCTCGGTCTCCGGTGTCCGCCGCTTGTCCTCGTCCATCGCTCCGCACCGTGCCGTCGCCGCTCCAGGGTGCCCTCTACAGAGCACCCTCCACCACTCGATTCGCGAGACGCCGCCGGATCGGATGCAACCGCCGTCCCGTCCACCCCGAATGCTCTCTCGATGGACACCGTGATTGTGCTGTTCACCCGGGATCTGCGCGTGCGCGACCACCCGGCCCTGTCCGCCGCCTGCGACCGCGGTGGTCGCGTGGTGCCGCTGTTCGTACTGGATCCCGAGGTGCCCGCCGGCCACCGGACCGGTTTCCTGCTCGACTGCCTGGCCGATCTGCGTGAGTCGCTCCGGGCCCTGCGCGGAGACCTGTTCCTCCGGCGAGGCGACGTGGTGACCGAGACGATGCGCCTGGCCGGCGAGGTGGGGGCCGATGCGATATACGCGAGTTCCGACGTCAGCGAGCTCGGCCGCAGGCGCGAGCGCCGACTCGCGGGCGAGCGGGTCGACCTCCGTCTCTTCCCCGGCCTGACGGTCGTACCTCCCGGCGCGCTGCGGCCGTCGGGCGGTGGGGACCACTACCGGGTCTTCACGCCCTACTGGCGAGCCTGGGCCGGCGGGGCACGCCGCGCGGTGCTGCCGGCGCCGTCCCGCGTCCCGGCGCCGCCGGGCCTGGTCGCGGGCGACCTGCCCGCGCACGCGTCGCGCCCCGTTCTGAAAGGCGGCGAGACGGCGGCCCGCGCACGCCTGGACGTCTGGCTGCGGCAGGGACTGAACGGCTACGCCGAGGGGCGCGATGACCTGGCGGGTGACCGCACCTCGCGGTTGAGCCCGTACCTGCGCTTCGGATGCGTCTCCCCTCTGGAACTCGCGGACCTGGCGGGCTCCGAGCCCGAGTTCGTCCGGCAGCTCTGCTGGCGCGACTTCTTCCACCAGGTGACTCTGGCGTTCCCGAGGATCAACCGCGACGACTACCGGTCACGCCCCCGGCGATGGCGGGACGCCCCGGACGCGGTGAGCGCGTGGAAGGCGGGCACGACGGGCGTCCCGATCGTGGACGCGGGCATGCGGCAGCTTCTCGCCGAGGGGTGGATGCACAACCGGGCACGGATGATCGTGGCCGACTACCTCGTCAACCACCTGGGCGTGGACTGGCGGGTGGGGGCCGCGCACTTCTTCGACCTGCTGCTCGACGGCGACGTCGCGAACAACTCCGGCAACTGGCAGTGGGTCGCCGGCACCGGCAACTCCACCCGGCCCGGCCGCGTGTTGAACCCGGTCCGGCAGGCGAGGCGGTTCGACCCCGACGCCGCGTACATCCGCAGGTACGTCCCGGAGCTGGCCGGCCGGCCCGCGGCCGAGGCCCGCGAGCCCTGGCGCCTGTCCCGGAGGGTCTCCGGCTATCCCGCCCCGCTCGATCCTGTCGATCGAAGGCGGTGAGACCCGCGCGAAGAGGAGGATCCGCCCTATTTGCCGACCGCGGTCCAACCGCCGTCCACCGGCATGCAGACACCGGTGGAGAACGTGGCGTCGAGCAACAGGAACTCGATCGCCGCGGCCATCTCGTCCGGGGAGCACAGGCGTCCCAGTGGTGTGCGCGCCTGGGTGGCGGTCACGTCGTATCCCTGATCGATCATCTCTTGGACCATCGGGGTCAGCGTGTGCCCCGGCGCGACGCTGTTGACGCGGATCCCGAGCGGGGCCCACTCGATCGCCAAATTCTGGGTCAGCTGCATCACGGCGGCCTTCGCGGCACCGTAGTCCGCCTGGTCCGCCCACCCCCGATAGGCCGTGGTGGAGGAGACGGTCACGATGGACCCCCGCTCCGGCCGGTCGCCACTCCGGGCGCCGTCTTCCGGCAACCCGGCGACGAGAGCCCGCGCCGCGACCAGGGTCCCGACCAGATGGACGTCGAGCACCCGCCGGTACGCGTCCAGGTCGAGCTCCAAGGCGGGTTTGTACTGCCCTCGGATGCCGTGACTGGTCACCAGCCGCGTCGGGGCTCCTGCCGTCCGTGCCGCCGTCGCCAGGGCCGCGCGCACGTCCGGCTCCCGCGTGACGTCCACGTCGAAAGCCTGCAGCGTGCCCTCAGGCAGGTCATCGACGTTCGTCGCGGTCGCTCGTATGTCCAGGATGGTCACGGCCAGCCCGCGGTTGATCAGCCGCCGCACTACGGCGAGGCCGATCCCGCTACCGCCGCCCGTGACGACCGCGTGTTCTCTGGGCATGGACACCGTCTCTCGCGAAGTGCTGATCTGCCAGACGGAGATCAACTGTTCGCCCGCTCACCTGACGCACCCGTCGCCGAGGGCCGTGTCCGGACGAATCATCCGCCGGTCACGGGACGGGCCGAGGGACGGAGGGGGGCGGCAGCGTGTAACCCGAACGACCGCTCGGCCACTCTGCCTGTGCAGGATAGACGGGTGTCGCTTTTCAAGCAAACACTTGTTAGGGAGCTTGCGAAGTTCAGGACCGCCGCGTCACTGGTCGTGAATCAGCCGGGCGGCCAGGCTCGTGCAGCCCGGAACCGGCCTACTCGTACAGGCCGGCGGCACGTCCTGGCTTCCGCGCCGTCTCGGGACTCACGTAGTAGTGCAACAAAGCGTGTTCGCCCGCCGCGTTCAGCCAGTCGGCGCGGGCGCTCACGACACGTCGCCATCCGGCACTCTCGTACAGAGCGATGGCCGCGTGGCTGTCGTCCGACACGTCGAGTATGAGAGACATCCCCAGGTTGGCCGCCTCCTTGCGGGCCACCTCGAGGAGCCGGGCGGCCTGCCCGTGGCCTCGCCGCCGAGGGGTGACGAAGAGCCGGGTGATCGATCCGACCGGCGCGGCCGGCGTGCCGAGGGCCTCGGCGAGGGACGGTTCAAGCGTTGCCGCGTCAAGTTGCGAGAGCCCCACGTGTCCGACCACGTCACGCCCTTCGACCGCCACCCATGCCTCAACCAGGCGGGACGGCGTCAGCC
Organism: Microtetraspora niveoalba; assembly: GCF_001570405.1. Classification (GTDB taxonomy): domain Bacteria; phylum Actinomycetota; class Actinomycetes; order Streptosporangiales; family Streptosporangiaceae; genus Microtetraspora; species Microtetraspora niveoalba. The sequence goes on from NZ_BBYM01000040.1 coordinate 43,669, forward strand.
ATCGCGCGGGATCGGCGGGCCAGTCCACCGGGTAGCGATCGCACGCATGCACGGCGGCGAGGGCGTCGACGCACGCGGGCAGATCCTCGGCGGTTCTCCGACGGATCGAGGGCGTCTCCATCCCGGTGATTGTATTCGCGGACCGTAGGAACCTTCCGGCGGGCACTCTGGTCTCATGAGCGATCAACCGCGTCCGGTGGAACTCTCGCCCGAGCTCAGGAATCGTCTGGCTGAGCTGAGAGGCGATCTCCTGTGGGGCCGCCTCTCGGGGACCGCGCCGGAGGCAGGCCGGCTCGCCTGCGAACTGATCGAAGCGGGCCTGGACTCTCCAGCGGTATGGGAACTGGCGGGGCACACGTTGTCCATCGGATCGATGACCGAAGTCGAGCCGCTCGTCCGCGAGGTGCTGGCGGAGAGCGGCTTCCCACCCATCGATGTCCAGCGCACACCATGGGACGTCGCCCGCGATGTGGCGCAGGGAATAGCCGAGGGCTCCCTCCCCATCGGCAAGGGTGCGGACTTCCTGATCCTCGAACTCAGGGACAAGTGCGACGGCCCCGAGGAGATCTTCTGGCTGATGGTGCTCATCGACGACTGGCAGGACGTGCAGGCAGCTCCGGGGGCGAGCAGTCGTATCCGATGGAGCAGCTCCACGGGCGCGTTCCGGGCACGGAGCCGGGCAGGGGCGTTCCGGATCAGCCAGGCCGTCAACTCGATACGCGTCTCATCCTCGTCCTCCCAGGTTTCCCAGGGGAGCTGGTCTCCCAGTAAGTCGTACTCCCAGTGCGCCACCGCTTGGGCCAGGTGATGGTCCGCCGCGCCGGACGTCTGCGCTTCCCAGACGTGCAGCCAGGGGCTGAGTGCGGCAGAGGCTTCGTTGCACAGTACGAGGACTTCGTGCGCGGGCACAGCGGGATCCGGGTCGATGAGAGTGTGGGCCCACCAGACGTTCAGGAATTCCCAGACCGCTGCAACCTGCTCGTCAGGCCACTGCTGCCACTGGCCGCGAGCGAATGAACGTCCGACCTCCTCCATTCCGAAGAGCGGCTCGACGAGGCCGTCGACGAGAGCCCTCGACAATTGGGGCAGGACACGGCGCAACACCGATGCATGGTCATTCCAGTCGCCGACCCGCCAGGCGCGGTGTAGAAGATCAAGGTCCAGCTCTACGTCCGGTACCTTCAACCGCGCGAGCTCTTCCGCGCTACCCCAGTGGCACTCACAGTTGTGCTCATCAGGACGGGCCGTCATGCCATGGAAGGTGTCGGCCATGCGGTTCAACGCGGCGTCGAGACGGATTCGCGCTGGCGTCTGGTCAATGTTCATCATGGGCGTTCGCCTTCAAGACTTCGATGACTTGCGCAGTCCGAAGATCGCTACTTTAGTGAGCTCCGTGCTCCCGGGCTGACGAGCGGGCCGGTCAGCGCGAGCTCGCCCGCCGAGCGGCCGCCACGGGTGGGCCCCTGCCCGCAGTAGTGCCGCGACCGCGTCGCGGTGGCCCCGGCGGACCGCCATGGCGCTGGAACACGGCGGCGGGTGGAGCACGCTCGCAGAGCCGACAACGGTGCTTCCGCTGTTGATGCCAGACATCGGATGAATGTGCGTCCACCCCTTGCCGTCAGAATGAAGATCGAGCTACCTTTCCTCCAATCTCTCCCTCGTTTTGGAGTGGTCATGGCTCGCTTACGTCGACTTCTCGCCGCCTCCATGCTCACTGTCGTCGGATGTATCTCCTCTCCCGCTCAGGCATCAACGGACGGCCCCTACGAGCCGACCGTCGAATCACTGAACAGCCATCCGACCCCCAAGTGGTTCAACGACGACAAATTCGGCATCTTCGTCCATTGGGGCGCGTACTCCGTCCCAGCGTGGGGCCCCCGCGGCAGTTACGCCGAGTGGTACTGGTACTACATGAACTCCCCCGGTAACGAGACCAACCGCTACCACCGGGCGACCTACGGGGAGGACTTCCCCTACGACCGCTTCGCCGAGCAGTGGAAGGCCGAGAAGTTCGACGCCGCCGACTGGGTCAAGCTCTTCAACGACGCCGGGGCCAAGTACTTCGTCCTCACCTCCAAGCACCACGAGGGCGTCGCCCTGTGGGACAGCAAGGTGAGCGAGCGCGACACCATGGCGCTGGGCCCGAAGCGTGACCTGGCGAAGGAGCTGTTCACCGCGGCACGCGCCGACGGGAAATTGCGCGGGGGCTTCTACTACTCGCTCATGGAGTGGTACAACCCGCTGTTCACCGGCCAGCCGGCGACCAACCCGTACACCGGCCGGCCCGTGCCGTACACCGGGGCTCCGCAGAGCGGCGACTACGTCAAGGACTACATGCTTCCGCAGCTGCACGAGCTGATCGATGGCTACGACCCCGACATCCTGTGGTGCGACGGCCAGTGGGACCGCTCGGCCGCCCAGTGGCAGACCGCGGGAGTGATCGCCGACTACTACAACAAGGCGCTCAAGAACGGCAAGGAGGTGGCGGTCGCCAACCGGTGCAAGATCGAGAGTGGCGCGCTGGAGAGCCACGAGCTGGACTTCCAGACGCCCGAGTACTCCGTCAAGCCGGACATCGATCCAGTCAAGTGGGAGTCCAGCCGCGGCATCGCGCACTCCTACGGCTTCAATCAGAACGAGCCCGTCGAGGACTATCTGACCTCCGACCAGCTAGTGGACTCCTTCGTGGACATCGTCAGCAAGAACGGCAACCTGCTGCTGGATGTGGGTCCGAAGGCCGACGGCACCATCCCCGACGTACAGCGGGAGCGGCTGCTGGACATGGGCGCCTGGCTGAAGGTCAACGGCGAGGCCATGTACGGCACCACGTACTGGACGCGCGCCGAGGAGAAGGGCGGTCCGGACGACGTCCGGTACACCGTCAAGGACGGCGTCCTTTACGCGACCGCGCTGAAGTGGCCGGGAGAACAGCTCACCTTGGGCGCGGACGTGCCGGTAGGCCCCGGAACGCGGATCACGCTGCTCGGCTCCGACGGCGCCTCGTTGCCGTGGCAGCGCGACGAGCAGGGTCGGGTGGTCGTCACCACCCCCGCAGAGACCGGGCGGTACGCCTACTCCTTCAAGATCGAGACGCCCGGTGTGTCGGCCCTGCCGCGCTTCGCCACTGACCTCCCTGAGCATGTGCAGGCCGGTGAGAGCTTCACCGGCAAGGTGACCGTCACCAACCCCGCCTCCAAGCCGCTGCGCCAGGCCTCGCTGGCCCTCACCGCGCCCCAGGGCTGGACGGTGACCCCGGCGAGTACCCAGATCGGCCACCTGGCGGCCGGGGCGAGCGCCGAGGTGCCCGTCACCGTGACCGTGCCGAGCGGGGCCGAGCCTGCCGCGCTGCGGATTCAGGCGACGCTCAAGACGGGCCGGCTCCGCGCGCCGTACTCGATCCCTGTCTCGGTGGTCCTGCCCAACCTGGCGCAGGGCAAGCCGGCCACCCAGCAGAGCACCGGCTACGACGCTCCGGCCTCCCGGGCCGTGGACGGCAACACCGACGGCGCCTTCTGGAACGGTTCGGTCAGCCACACCGCGGAGCCGGCCAAGGAGGCGTGGTGGCAGGTCGATCTGGGGGCCTCGGCCAGCCTGGACAGCGTGGAGATCTGGAACCGCACCGACTGCTGCGCTGACCGATTGCGGGACTACTGGGTGATCTCCTCCGAGCAGCCGATCACGGCAGACGGCCTGGAAGCGGCCCGCACCGCGCCGGGCGTGACCGCCGTGCACGTGCAAGAGCAGGCCGGGCGGCCCAGCACGATCAAACTGCCCGCCGGCGCGTCCGGCCGGTACGTGCGCATCCAGCTCTCCTCGGGCACCGACCCGCTGACCCTGGCCGAGGTGCGGGTGAGAGGCCGCTAACGCAGGCAGGAAGCACAAGGCGCCGATCGCCGTGGTCCGCTCGTCATGAGCGCGGTGATCGGCGCCGGTGCGCGCAACGGCGACGGAGAGAACCTGCAGGAGGATGCGCCCGCCCAGCTCGCCTCCCGTTCGGCATCCCGGCAGACGAAAAGGAGTGGGCTGAGGGCTCAGTTTCGAGAGCGGGGGGCGTGATGAGGGCCGACGGATCCTGGATCCGTCGGTCCCATCACGCGGCGGCGCTGTCAGTCCGCGACGAAGAACATCCGCTTGTTGACGAACTCGTCCATGCCGAGGGGACCGAGCTCGCGGCCGAACCCGGAGCGCTTCACCCCGCCGAACGGAACTTCTGCGCCTTCACCGGCAGGGGTGTTCACGTTCGACATCCCGGTCTCGAGCCGCGAGGCCAGGGATGTGGCGCGATCCACGTCGGTGCTGAACACCGCGCCACCCAGTCCGTACTGCGTGTCGTTCGCCAGCTCCAGGGCCTCCTCGTCGCTGCCGACCTTGTAGACCACGGCGACCGGCCCGAACAGCTCTTCGCTGTAGGCCCGCATGTCCGGGGTGACACCCGTGAGGACGGCAGGCGAGTAGTACGCCGACGGCGCCTCACTGAGCACACCGCCGGCATGCAGTGTCGCTCCCTTGCTGACCGCGTCGTCGACCTGGGCCGCGAGCGTCTCCGCGGCCGCCCGAGATGACATCGGGGCGTATGACCCCGGCTCGATCGCGAGCGCCTTCCGGGTGAGCTCCGAGACGAAGTCATCGTAGATGTCATGCATCACGATCATGCGCTTGTTGGAGTTGCAGGCCTGGCCCATGTTGTACATGCGGGTGCCCCACGCGGTCTCCGCCGCCTCCGCGACGTCGTCGCTGTCGAGGATCACGTAAGGGTCCGAGCCGCCCAGCTCGAGCACGCACTTCTTCAGATGCTTCCCCGCGAGCGACGCGACGATCGCACCGGCCCGCTCGGATCCGGTCAGCGAGACGCCCTGCACCCGCGGGTCGGCGATGATCGTCTCGATCTGCTCGTGGGTCGCGAACAGGTTGACGTACACCCCCTCCGGCACGCCGGCGTCCTTCATGATCTGTTCGACTGCGAGCGCCGACCTCGGCACCGACTCGGCGTGCTTGAGGATGATCGTGTTGCCCAGCATCAGGTTGGGCGCCGCGAAACGGGCGATCTGGTAGTACGGGAAATTCCACGGCATGATCCCGAGCAGAGCACCGATCGGCAGTTTCTGCACGACGGCCTTTCCGCCTGCGAACGTCTTGATCGGCTGGTCCGCGGCGAGCGTCGGGCCCTCGGTCGCGAAGTAGTCGAAGATCGCCTGGCAGAACTCGACCTCTCCCACTCCCTCCGAGACCGGCTTGCCCATCTCCTGGGCCGCGATCGCGGCGAGCTCGTCCGCACGCTCGGCGAACAGTGCTCCGATCTTGCTGACGATCTCGGCACGTCGGGTGATCGGGACGTCCTTCCACGTCGCGTACGCCGCAGCGGCGGCCGTCAGCGCGGCCTCGACGTCTGCGTCGGTCGCCGGCTCGAAGGTCTCGACGACCTCGCCCGTCGCCGGGTCGGTCACCTGGTAGGAGGGACTGGTGCTCATCGTCGTTCTCCTGTCGGGAGTGGTTCAGCCGGTGCCGGGTCGGGCACCGATTGTGAGTGTCGGCGGTGCGGAGCTGTGCGCCGACGCGTCCGCCCCTCGCTCGCCCGGTCGCTCTCGAAGGAGACAACAAGGTCGAGCGCCTCGAGCCCGAAGTACGGGGCGACGGCAGCCCTGCAGATGTTCACAGTGCGCCTCGGGTGACAGGGGTCGTCATGGCGTCGGCCGCCGTACGGCTCGCGGCCCGGCTTCGATCATGTCGATCAGAGCTGTCTGGTCTGGGGGGACCCACTGGCCGCTGAGTTCGAACGTCGCTCCGCCGATCTCTTCGGTTCAGAGACTACCGTCGGTGCGTTCGTGTGCTTCAACCACGGTGCGAGACCTCAGAGCTTGCCGACCCGCGGGGCCAGGATGGTGGCGGTCTTGGCGATGGTCTTGTTGTCGGTCGCGAGGCCCGGGGTACGGTCGGTGTGGATCGCCATGATGACGGGAGCGGCGTTCTTCTCGGGCCAGATGACGGCGATGTCGTTCCCGCCGCCCAATCCGTCGGAGTTGGTGCCGGTCTTGTTGAAGCGCTCCGCCTTCGGCGGAGGCTCGGATGTGCCCCACCTTTCGTGAAGTCACTTTGGTTGACTTGCATGCCTGGAACCTCAAGAGAGGTCAGCATGCCCAGGAGCTATCCCCCGGGTTCCGCCGTAAAGTCCTCGACCTGCTGAAGGCCGGCCGGACGGTGCAACAGGTCGCCGAGGTCCGTCCGGACTACCCGACCGAGTGGACCGCGATCAACGCGGTCGCTGCGAAGCTCTGCATCGGCACCGCCGGGACGCTGCGCAAATGCGTCCGCCAAGCCCAGATCGACGAAGGCACACGACCAGGCACCACCAGCGATGAATCGGCCGAGTTGAAGCGGCTGCGACGGGAGAACGCCGAACTCCGCCGGGCGAATGAGGTCCTGAAAGCCGCCTCGGTTTGTTCGCGTGGGGGCCGATTCGTCCTATGCCTCGATGATGACGTCGGCGCAGTGAGTGTCGAGATTGTTAAGAATCATCACACCGTTCGGGCTGGTCGAGATGAACCTGCTCGACAGAGGGGCAGATCATGCGACGGAGTGCCGCCGGTCCCATAGGCGTCCATCAGCATGAACGTGTGATAGATGACGGGCACTCGAAGGGCCCGTCTCACGCGCCTCATGTTCCTTCCCTTCGATCGGTCGTAAAGGACCCTGAACAGGCGTGAGCATATTTCCCTCAACGGCGGATGATCACCACAGTCGAGCCAATGTTCCGCAGGACCGTTTGGGAGCCGAACCTGACCGCCTCGACCTCAATATGGCCAAGCTCGGGCTGAATCTCAGCCACACGCTCGACTACGATTTCATCGAGGATGAGATTGCGCCTGCGCTCGCGCCGGAGGCATTCCGTCAATGGGCCGTGAGGCATGGGCAGGTGCCGTCGCGGTGCTTGTGGTCGTAGTAGCGGGGATGGCCGCAGCAGCAGACGCTTGTCCATATGCGTTCGGGATCGGTGGACTGCTGGGGTTCGGCACCGCAAGCCGGACAGGCTGAGGGCTCGTCAGCGGAAGGCGCCGGGTCATCCATATTGGCACTGTACGTGCGGCATCGGCCGGCGGTACTGCGCCTACCCAGATGATTGTGGGCGGGACCAGGAACGAGCCTGAACCTACAAATTAAAGACGTCGATTCGATCGAGGCCCGCGGCTCCGACCTGCGGGTGCGGTGTCCGTGGACGTTCGCCGAGTTCCGTACTCGTTCGCTCTCTTGGCTGTACTCGTGGCTGTACAGCCAGAGAACTATCAGCCTGGGAAGTCTTTCGAGATCGTGCGGCCTGATCTGCGAAAACATCGACTTAGGCGTATGCCGGTTGAGCACGGTTAAGTCTCCATGACTACCCGCTGATCGCCGCCCGACCGGACACACAACGGGCAGGTTGGCCTACACGTGTGAAAATCATCGCGTGAAGACGAATTCACCGTTGCCCGTGGTAATCCTCGGCGCGGCCCTGTTGGTCGTGGTGGCCGCGATCACGACAGTGGCGATCGTGCTCAGTGCGTCTCAGCGGCCTGCGAGTCACCAGGCGGCGCCATCCCTGGCGCCCGCGCCCAGTACGGGCCTGGCGCCATCCCCAGACAGCGCGAGACTGGCCGACGCTCAGCCCGAGGGGTCGGCGCGAGAAGACGCTCTTGAGGAAGAGGAGGTTCTCGGTCCACGTGAGGCCGCAGGGACGGCCTGGCCTCTCAAGATCGGGCAGGCGACGCGTGACGCTCTCGCCCATGCGGCAAGCGCCTCCGGCCCGTCTGGTCAGGCAACCCACGTGGCCACCGGCGGCACCATCTACTACGGCATTGTCTACGGTGATACCAAGGCCGCCGACGTGTATCACGCCATCGCGCTCCTGAACGACGGCATCCACAACTGGGCTCGCCAGGATGGCGCGGAATGGCGGTACGAAGGCGTCTACGATGCGCGCGTGTGTGTGCCTCCGGTGCCCGCTCGCCTGTACATGGCCTGGGGCTTTGTCTTCAACACCGAGTCGCCGGGCGCACCTCCCCATACCGCCTGTCCCCGATGACACCAGCTCCATGAATTTCGTCTGTCGGGATCGGACCAGTGAGCTCTTCGATGTGAAGCAACTGGAGCGGGTACTCGGTCAGCTGTCCCTGACCTGGCTGGCCCTTCGTTCGTGGAGTGGGTGACGGGAATCGAATCCGCGCTGTCAGCTTGGGAATTGCATGGATCACGGCCCGTAGAGCGGCTGACCTGCGCGTGGGGCCGGTCATGAGTGACCGTGGTTGGCCCCTCGTCGCCCTGCTTAATGCCCGCTGATGGCCCGGCGGTCACTTGTCCCACTCATTGTGATCGAGCACGAGGTTCATCGAACCAGTCGTTAGTTGTCCTGCTGATGCTTCTAGATGGAAGTGCGCGCTCAAGGGCGTATCGGACTCGGAAAGCATGAGAAGGAGTTCAGCAAGAGAGCGGAGTGCGATCTTGTCGCCCTCTATCACGACCTCGTTGTCGTATGCCCGGACGGTCAGTTGGTGATCTATTGGCCATGATCGCGGAGTTCTGTAGTCGCGGCCGGATACGGGAATGCGTGTGGTTGGAGGTTTGGCCACGTCGGGACGATCGTTCACGCGATCAGTGTCCACGGTTATGCGCCCACGCACACGACCGCCCGACTGATCATCCCGTATGCCGTCGACCCGCCCGCAGGGGAAGCGGAACAGGGCCAGAGGGTCAAGGCGGAGCGCCCCACGGACGAACGACCTTGCCCCCTGGCCCCGCGTCTTGGTGAACCCGGCCCAGGCTCGGGAACTCCTCGTCGCCGTCACCTACTTCGTGCGGTCGCGCGGGTCGATGCTGGCGGCCATGTTCGCCTGCATGTACTTCGGCGGCCTTCGACCGGCGAGGCGGGCGGACTCCGCGAGAAGGACTGTCACCTTCCCAAAGACGGCTCGGGTCTGCTCACGCTGGAAAAGACCGCACCGCAGAGCAATAAGCGGTTCACCGACTCCGGCAAGGGGCATGACGAGCGCGGCCTGAAGCACCGAGACGAGAAGATCACCCGGCCGGTACCCATTCCTCCGGAACTGGTGGGCATCCTCCGCGACCATATCGGCCGGTACGGCGTCGGCGACGATGGGCGACTGTTTCGGACCAGGACAGGCGACGTGATCTCCGGCTCGGCCTACGCGAAGATCTGGAAGGAAACTCGAACCTACGCGCTCGCGCCCGACCAGGTCGACTCTCCCCTGGCGGCCCGGCCGTACGACCTGCGACACGCGGCCGTCTCGCTCTGGCTGAACGCCGGGGTTTGCATTCATCCCGCAGACGTCCGGAGGCCGGCCCTCGACCTGCGGCAACGTCAGCGATTCCATCCCGCGTATATCCCGTGATCAGTGACAAACGGTGGCTCTCGGTGGCCTACGGCTGCATGGACGGCACATGTCGTACCAAAGCAAAAGACCAGGTCACACGGGATGTGGCCTGGTCTGGAGAGCGCGCCCTGAGGGATTCGAACCCCCGACCGTCGGATTAGAAGTCCGATGCTCTATCCGGCTGAGCTAAGGGCGCTGGATTTATGGGATTGACCAGCACTTTTGCTGACCATGGCATAAGGTAGCATAGCCGCACACCGATGAAACAGCATCGGATTTGGAGCAACCCCGATGGGTAGATCCCCACTCCTCCGCGACCTCATGCCTTCATGGAGGCTGGCGCTCGAAAGCGAGCAGCTCGCCGCGGGAACGATCACCAGCTACCTCCACTCGGCAAGGCTGCTCACCGAGTACTTGGCTAAGCATGACATGCCTCAGCAGATCTCCAAGATCCGGGCGAAGCACATGGGCGCCTTCTTCGCCGCGCGCCTGCACGGCTGCTGGCTGGACGAGGAGCGTCTCCGGCCCTGCCCCTGTGGAGATCTCACCAGCCGCAGTGCCGGGGACACGCACAAGCACTTCCGTAACCTGCGGATCCTGTTCAACTGGCTGATCGACGAGGACGAGTTGGACGGCCCGTCTCCGATGGCCGGCCTCGCACCGCCCAAGGTCGTCGCGCGCCCAGCCGAGCCCCTCAACGAGGACGAGCTGCGGCTGATGCTCATGACCTGCTCGGGCAGCACCTTCATCGACCGGCGCGACACCGCGATCATGCGCGTCCTGCTCGACAACGGGGTACGCGGCGCCGATCTGGCCGGGCTGCGCTACCACCCCGAGGACGACGAGCTCACCGACGTGTTCCTGAGCCGGCACGCGCTGCGGATCCGGCTCAAGGAGGGCCGGACGCGGATGGCGCCCATCGGCCGCAAGACGGCGGCCGCGATCGACCGCTACATCCGCGCCCGCGCCCGGCACGCCCACGCGGGCAGCCCCTGGCTCTGGCTGCCCGAGCGCGGCCGTACGGCGGCCGGGGGCGATCGTCGGCTGACGACGACGGGCATCCTGCAGATGCTCAAGCGCCGGGCCGGACAGGCGGGCATCCCCGGCGTGGACACCCATCGGTTCCGGACGACCATGGCGGCGTCGTTCCTGGACGCCGGAGGGGATCCGCTCGACCTGATGTGCGTGGGCGGGTGGAACTCCCTGGCGACGGTTCAGCGCTACACCGCAGCGAGCGCCGAACGCCGTGCCCGGGAGGCGCACGCTCGCCTCTCCCCCGGCGACCGCATCTGACCGGGCCGGGCGGGGGCGGCCGGGGACGTCGGGCACCATGGAGGAATGACTCGGGCGGTAGGCGAAGAATCGGACGTCATGTCGGTGAAGCTCCCTGACTTCGACGGTGCTCCCATCGCCGTCGGCACGGTGCGGCCCCACCTCGGCGGCGCTCCCGCCGACGCCACACACCCCGACATCGCCACCACACACCGCGACACCGACGGCGCTCACGCCGCCGTACACCCGGGTGGCTTCGAGGGGGTGTTCGGCGAGCACTTCCGCCTGCTGGCCGACCTCGTCGCGGACGGCGACGTGGTGGTCCTGAGCGGGGCCGGGATCTCCACCGAATCCGGAATCCCGGACTATCGCGGAGAAAGCGGTCGCCGGCGGCAGGCCGACCCGATGACGTACCAGACCTTCGTCGGCAGCGCGGCGGCCCGGAGGCGATATTGGGCGCGCAGCCACCTGGGCTGGCGGCACATCGCCCGCGCCGCCCCCAACGCCGGCCACCGCGCGGTGACCGGGCTGCAGGAACGCGGGCTGGTCACCGGCATCATCACGCAGAACGTCGACGGCCTGCACCAGTCCTCCGGCGCGCGGGACGTGATCGAACTGCACGGCAGCCTCGACCGCGTGCGCTGCCTCGCCTGCGGCGTACGCACCCCTCGGCAGGCGCTGGACGAGCGCCTGCGGGCGGCCAACCCCGGCTGGCACGCCCGGGTCGGCGTGATCAACCCGGACGGCGACGCCGTGATCGCCGACGACCGCATCGACGCCTTCCGGGTCGTGGACTGCCACGGCTGCGGCGGCGTGCTCAAGCCGGACGTGATCTTCTTCGGGGAGAACGTGCCCCGCCCCCGGGTCGAGGACTGCTACGCGCTGGTCGAGCGCGCCGGCATGCTGCTGGTTCTCGGCTCGTCGCTGACCGTGATGTCCGGTTACCGGTTCGTACGGCACGCCGCGGAGCGCGACATTCCGATCGCGATCATCAATCGGGGCCCCACGCGAGGGGACACCGACGCGCTGCTGACCTTCGACGTCCCTCTCGGTGCCACCCTCGCCGCGCTGCTCACCCATCTCGGCCCGTGAGGGTCGACCTCTCCCCGAAGCCCACTGCCCGGGGGGAGGTCAGCCGCCACGGCCCGCGTCGCGGCCGTCTCTGTGTACGGCGCGGCGCTGCTGGACGTACAGCCCGGCCGAGACCAGCGCGCCGACCAGCAGGAGGACGACGGCCAGGCCGTACACGGGCAGGTAGCGGCCGTCGAACATCGACCGCGTGACGTCCACCTCGCTCGCGTTGACGCCGAGGAAGGCGAGGATCAGGCCGACCGGCACGGCGAGCGTGGACACGGCCCCGATGGCGGCGGTCCAGCGCAGCCTGCGGTCCTCGTCGGCGCGCCGTTCCCGGCTCTCGATCGCGGTGAGTTCGGCGGCGATGGCGCGTTCGAGCCGCCGCAACATCCGGGCGACCGTCTCGGCCTTGTCCACCAGTCCCATCACCGAGTAAAGCGCGTCGTGGTAGCCGGCCACGGGCAACGAGGGGACGAGCATCCCGAGGTCGGCCGTCGCCTCGACGCTGTAGCTGAGGTCCAGCTCCATGTCCCCGAGCCGGTCGCTGAGCCGTTCCAGCGTCTCGCGCCGCGCGTGCGTGCCCTGTCCCTCGCGGTCGCGCCCGCGGAAGGTGCCCACCGCCGAGTAGGCCGCCGACCGGATCTCCCTCAGCCGCGCCGCGCCGGCCACACCCTGGACCGCGGACAGGAAGACGAGGTTCTCCACGTGCTCCCGCTGGCCGCCCAGGATGCTGACGTACGGTCCGACCGCGGCCACGGTCTCCGTCCTGCGGTTCAGCTCGGCCGGATAGGTGATCGTGTCGAACTCGCCGCGGCGCGGGAGGTCGCCGCGGTGGACCACGCGCCGCACGATCTCGTCGCACCGCGCCGCGGAGATGGCCGGCGCGAAGACGATCTGGTGCCGTTCGGGGAGGAAGTCGCCCTCCACGCCGAGCGCCTCGGCGGCCAGCGCCTCGACGGCCCGCCCGTCCGCCCGCACGTCGAGGTGGTAGCAGTCCTCCAGCAGATCCACCGTGCGACCCGGCCCGCAGCGCACGTCGAGGCCGAGTACGGCCACGATCTGCCCGGAGGGGACCGCGAGCAGCCACAGCCGGGCCGCGGTCAGCAGCCGCGGGTGGTTCCAGCGCCGTACGGCGACGCGGTCGTGGTCGAGGTCGATCAGGTGGACCACGCGCGGCATCTGCGCCGCCGCCCCGGCCAGGTGCCGCTCCAGCCGCCCGAGCCGCAGATACGTCCCGGGCGGCTCCGAGGGGACGCCCTCCGGGAGGTGCCACGGCGTGGCGTAGATGTTCGCCAGCCACACGTGGTCGCGGCGTGCGGGCGGCTCGAAGAGCTCTCCGTCGGTGGAGTGCCGCCCGGAACGGATGCCGGTCACCGTCTCGACCCTCCTCGCGCCGGACCGGCCCCGGAGTCCGGCCCCTTCTCAATCATCGACGCGGACGGCGGTTCCGCGGCCCGGACCGCGGTCCGTCAGTCCTCCTTCGTGTTGACGTGGATGACCGCGAACTTGGTGGCCACGGACGTCCACGGCATGATCATGACGGCGCCGTCCCGTTCGAACACCCGCGCCCGTTCGCCGTCGGTGCCGTACTTCTGGGGCAGTTCGGCGACCTCCTTCGCGGCACCGGTGGCGGCGTCGAGGCGGATCAGCCGGGGCGCCAGGTCACGCCGATCGCCCACCTCCAGCGCGAGCAGGCCCTGGTCGTCGGCGCGTACGTAGGTGAGCATCGTGTCCTGCGTGCCCGACGACTGCCACACCTGCTTTCCGGTGGCGAGATCGAAGGCCAGCGCCTTGTTCACCGAGCGCAGCTTCCCCGGCACGTTCTCCGGGAAGGTGGCGAGATAGAGCCGGCCGCCGTGTACGGCGTACCTGCGCTGTTCGAGGACGCCGTCGATGAAGGCGACGGTGTTCATCGCGAGCATGTCCACCTTGCCGGTCTTGATCTCGACCGGCTTCCCGGCCTTGCCGTCGAGGACGGTGAACACGTTCCCGTCGCCCTCCTCGCGCCGGATGATCGTCGGGTCCGCCGACAACACGGAGCCCATCAGGCCCACGTCGCCGATCTTGCGGCTCCACACGCCCTTGCCGGTGGCGGCGTCGACCACCGCGACGACGGTGCTCTGCCCCTTGACGTAGCACGTCATCAGGACGGCCACCTGGTCGCCGTTCGCGTTGACGTCCTTGAAGCTGCAGCCCAGGTCCGCCTTCACGCCCCACACCCGCCGTCCGTCCGAGAGGCGGTAGGCGTACAGGCCGTCGCCCACGTACAGGACGGCCATGCCGCCCGCGCTCATGATCCGCGGGACGAGTCGCGAGTTGGCGAGCCGGGGCTTCTCCGCCGGGATCTTGATCTTCCAGGTGAGCTTGCCCGTGGCGGTGTCCAGTCCGGCCAGGTGATCGCACAGGTGGGCGGTGCCGTACGCGATGGCGCCCTTGCCGCCGGTCAGTTCGGGGGTCGCGCCGCACAGCTCCTCACCGGGAGTGGGGATGCCCCAGGCGCGCGAGCCCGACTTCAGGTCGTACGCGAGCAGGCCGTCCCGCTGGGCGCGGACGACCGCGCTGTCGGTCAGCCAGCCCGCGTAGGCGAAGCCCGAGGTGAAGTCCATGCTGTTCGCGTTCGGCAGCGGCACGTCCCAGGTCCCACCGGCGCCGCCGCCTGCGGCCCCGCCCGCGTCGCCCGACGCGTCCGAGCCGCCTCTCGCGACGAACCACGCGGTGCCGCCGCCGACCGCCAGCAGCACCGCCAGGCCGAGCGCGACGAACAGCGCCGTCATGCCCTTCCCCCTGGGCGGCCGGGACGGCGTCGGCTGCGGCGGATATCCCGGCGGCGCCTGCTGCGGGTACGCGGGCAGGGTCTGCTGCGGGTAGGGCGGCTGCGCCTGCCCCGCCACCTGCTGCGGGTACGGCTGCTGCGGATGGCCGTACGGCGGCTGCTGGGGGTAGGCGTTCTGCGGATGGCCGTACGGCGGCTGCTGGGGAGGGGACTGCTGGGGATGGACTCCCTGCTGGGGATATCCCGGCTGCTGGGGGTACGGCTGCCACGGCTGACCGGGCGGCGTCTGCCGAGGGTCTGCGGTCCCCTGGGGATAGGACGGCTCGGCCCCCATCGACTGCCCCGGCGGCTGCGGGAAGGGCGACTGGTACGCCGCGTACGGTCCCGTCGGCTGTCCCGTCGGCTGTCCCGGTTGCGGGTACGCCGGCCGACCGTCCGCGGGCTGTCCCGGCTGAGAGTGCGACGACCGGGGGTCCGCCGGATCACCCTGTTGCCCCGCGTACGGCGGGCCCCATGGCGGCGGGGCGGGCCTGTCGCCGTACGGGTCCCCGGTGTGCTGTTCGCTCATGTCCGTTCCCCCGATCAGGCGAGCAGGCGGCGGACGTAGCTCGCCCACTGCCGCTCGAAGTCCGTCTTGCTCACGCCCAGCGCCCGGAACAGCGCCGCCTCGCTCTCGTCCCCGTTCGCCCGGTAGGCGGCGACCACGCCCGCGACCAGCTTCCGGTCGCCGTACCGCTCGGCGATGTGCCGCATGGCGAGGTGGCCCATGAGGTAGTTGACGTTGGTCATGCCCTTGTAGTCCCAGAAGACGTTGTCGGGCAGCTTGCCGTTGAAGGGCTGGGCGAGCTGTCCGGCCACGTAGGCGCGGCCCTCCGGCAGGCGCCGGTTCCGGCTGATCGGCTGGTCGCGGCCGGCGACGTACTCGGCGAAGCCCTCGACGATCCAGTTCGCCTTGCCGAAGAGGGAGAAGTCCGCGCTGTCCAGTCCCGCGATGAGCGAGTGCGCCAGCTCGTGCCTGCTGATCTCGGCGATGCCCGCCGCGTCGTCGAAGAACGACGACGTGGTGTCCATGACGACGCGGGTGCCGCCGATCTTGACGGCGTCTCCCGCCGCGCCCCAGCTCGGCATCCCGATGGAGACGCCCGCCTCCGTCGCCTTCTCCTTGCGGAAAAGGTTGCCGAGCTGCGCCTTCCCCTGCGCGAGCGCGACCACGAACCCGGCGGGCACCGGGGCGTTCGGGTCGCCGTTGCGCTTCCAGTACGCGAGGTCGGCCGCGGCCGCGGCGGCGACGACCGGGGCGACGCGCCGGGCCAGGGCGGCGTCCTGCGGCCGGGCGAGGACGACGTTGCCGCCCGCCTTGACCACCGTGACGTCCGGCCAGATGTCCCACGGCCCGGGATAGTAGACCGTCTTGGAACCCTCACCGTTCAGCATGGCGGGCGAGGCGCCGCCGACCTTCGTGACGACCAGGGGCGCGTCGGCCGACGCCTTCTCGATGGTCCAGCGGTACCACTCCGACACCGGCCGCAGGTCGATGCCCGCGAAGCGGTGGACGAAGGCGACGTCCTGGGTGAACTTCACCCCTCGCCCGAAGCTGTCCTCGACGCGGCCGTCACGGCGCAGCACCTTGTAGGACACCTCGCTGAACGGCATCTTGCGCAGGTTGGCGAAGACCCTGGTCTGGGCGCGGATCAGCGCGGCGTTCTTCGGGTCGAAGATCGAAGTGAACGCGGCGGTGTCGCCCGCGGCCAGCGCCTTGCTGTGGCCCTCCACCAGCGCGGTGATCTCGTCGTCGGTGACGACGGTCGTGGCGGGGTCGCCGGTCTTGCCCTTGGCCTGCTCCTGGGCCTGGCCGGTTCCCTGCCCGTCGCCGCTGTCACGCAGCACCAGGCCCACGCCCGCCCCGACGGCGACGACCAGTACGAGGGACACCACGCCGAGGATCACCCACAGCCCGGGCCCGCGCCTGCGCTCCGGCGGTGGCGGCGGGGGCGCGCCCGGCCCCTGCCAGGGCTGCCACGGTGATCCGAACCGCTCCTGCGGAGGGCCGGGCGGCGGTCCCGGCTGCGGTCCCCACGGGGACGGGCCCTGCGGCAGCCCGGGATACGCGGGTCCCGGTAGCGGCGGCCCAGGTTGCGGCGGCCCAGGTTGCGGCGACCCAGGTTGCGGCGACCCAGGTTGCGCGCCCGACGGTGCATGGCCGTACGGCGGCTGCGGGCCGCCCTGTGGAGGACCCGGCGGCGGCCCCTGTGGCGACCCCTGCCACTGAGGCGACCCTGGCTGGTACCCCTGGTGATAACCGGGCTCCGTCATCACTCACGCCCCGTTGACGGTCGTACGTTACAAAGGGCAAAGAGCGTATCAGTAGCCCCTAAACCGGATTGATCGGATGAGTCGCGAAGGACGATCTCGTCACTCCTTGCCGACGAACAGCAAGTGGACCGTTCTGTCGCCCACATGGCCTTTCGCCCACCTGGGCCGGGTCAGCCCGAGTGTCCTCGCGAGCCGGAAACGTCCGATGGCCAGCCGGGATCCGGCGGCCAGAGCGGAGTGGTCTGCCCCGTTCGCACGGACATATCGGAGAGTTCACCGCCCGTGCGGGTGATCGCGCATACCGTTCGATTACGGTTCGAGCTGTTCGAGCTACGGTGGAGCGTTATGACCGAGTCGAGTGCTGAGTCGAGTGCTGAGTTGAGTGCTGAGTCGGACGCTGAGTCGCGGGCGGAGTCGCGGGTGGAGGAGATCCGCCGGGTGACGGCGTTCTGGCGCGGTCTCGGCCTCCCGGGGCTGATCGACGTCCACACGCATTTCATGCCGGAACGGGTGCTCACCAAGGTCTGGGCGTACTTCGACGCCGTCGGCCCGCTGACCGGGCGGGCCTGGCCGATCACGTACCGGCTGGAGGAGGACGAGCGGGTCGCGCGGCTGCGGTCCTTCGGCGTCCTGGCCTTCACCTCGATGCTCTATCCGCACAAGCCGTCCATGGCGGCCTGGCTGAACGGCTGGGCCGCCGACTTCGCCGGGCGCACCCCCGGCTGCCTGCGCACCGCGACGTTCTTCCCCGAGCCCGGCGTCACCCGGTACGTCGCCGAGGCGGTCGAGTCGGGCGCCCGGGTGTTCAAGGCGCACCTCCAGGTGGGGGCGTACGACCCGGCCGACCCGCTCCTGGACGACGTGTGGGGCCTGCTCGCGGAGGCCGGCGTCCCCGTCGTCGCGCACTGCGGCTCCGGCCCGGCCCCCGGGCGGCACACCGGTCCGGGGCCGATCGGCGCCGTCCTCGCCCGCCATCCCCGGCTGCGGCTGATCGTCGCGCACATGGGGCTGCCGGAGTACTCCGAGTTCCTCGACCTGGCCGCCGGCCACCCGCACGTCCACCTGGACACCACGATGGCCTTCACCACCTTCACCGAGGAGGCGACGCCGTTCCCGCGGAGCGAGCTGCCCCGGCTGATCGACCTGGGGGACCGGATCCTGTTCGGCAGCGACTTCCCGAACATCCCCTATCCGTACGCGCACGCCCTCGACGCCCTCGCCCGGCTCGACCTCGGCGACGACTGGCTGCGCGCGGTCTGCCACGACAACGCCGCCCGCCTCTTCCCGGCTACACCCGGGCCGCGATCCTGAGGTCGCGTTCGAAAGCGGCGACGTCCTCGTCCGTCAGCGTGCCGCGCGTGCTCCCGATCGCGTCCAGGTAGTCGTCCGTGAGCCGGGCGGGGCCGGGGTCGTGCCCGGGGGCGAGGTGGCGTTCGAACGCGGCCTGCGCCGCCGTACGGGCCGCGTAGTCGATGTCGGCGGGGGTGAAGCGGGCGCTCGCCTCCACCAGCACGTTGAGATCGACCTGGGGCAGGCGGTCCGGGCCGATGTAACGCGCCCACATGGCACGCCGCGCCACCGCGTCCGGCGGGCCGACGGGGATCAGGTAGTCGAACCGGCCCGGCCGCAGGAAGGCCGGGTCGAGGCTGCCGACCGCGTTGGTCGCGCAGATCAGCAGCCGCCGCCCGCGCCTTCGGAAGACCGGGATCAGCTTGAGCAGCTCGTTGGTGATCCGGTGGGCGTTCGAGGCCGGGTCGCGCCGCTGCGAGGCGATCTCCTCCGCCTCGTCGAAGAACAGGACCACCTGCTCCAGATGCTCGACCTGCGAGAAGAGCTGCCGGAGCCCGCCCGCCACACCGAGCGGGTCCCCGGCGAGCTGGTACGGGAAGACCTCGACGAACGGCCACCGCAGCCGGGACGCGACCGCCCGGGCGAACGTCGTCTTCCCGGTGCCGGGCGGCCCGAACAGGATGACCGCGCGCGGCGGCTCCAGCCCGTAGCGCGCGGCGACGTCCCGGTGCTCGAGCGGCATCACCAGGCGGCGCTCGATCAGCGCCTTCTCCGCCTCCATGCCCGCGATCGCGTCCCACAGGCGCGGACCGGGGACGGCGCCGCCGAGCTGGTCGAGGATCGTGACCTCCGCTTTGTCCAGCGGGAGCTGCTTCTCGAAATAGCTCACGTCCGGCCGGTGGGCGTACCCGGAGTTGAGGAACGCGCTCTCGCCGACCTCGCTGGACGGCAGCAGCGCGCCGATGCGGCGCACCCCGAGCCGGGCCAGGCGCTCCTCCAGCGCGGACAGCAGGGCCGACCCGACACCCCGATGCCGCCACTCCCGGGCTATGGCGATCTTGAGCACCCAGGCCCGGTCCTCCCCGGCCGAGGACACCGCCAGCCCGACGATCTGGGCGCCGACGACCGCGACGACGGCGGGGGCGCCGCGCCCGAGCAGGCCGATCCCCTCCGACAGCGTCACTATCGGCTCCGCAGGGGTGTCCCGTGAGTCCTCCCAGACCCTGACCACCTGGTCCAGGTCCGTTTCCTTCAGATCACGAAGATGCCAGGGAGCCATCCACGTCCTCCCGTTCCAGTTGCGATGAATGCCGATCCGGCTCGAACGAAGCCCCACCCACCACGACGAAGCCCGCACAGGTCGTGACGAGGCCCGCTGAGGCCCCACGAAACCCGCTGAGGCCCCATCCGGCTCCGGTGAAACCCCGCCCGCCGCGGCGAAGCACGTTCGAATTGCGATGAATGCCGCACCCTTCCCCCCGCCGCAGCGGCGAAACGCGGAGTGACCGGCCTCACGGGCGGCCGGGGGCGCCGCCTGGCGGCCCGTCCCCGGACATCGCTCCCAGTCGGCGAATCCGCCGGTCAGAGCACCGGCGCCTCGAGGGTGCGCCCGGGGAGAGCGGTGTCCGGCGTGGTGCGTCACAAGGCGGCGGAGGAACCTGCGGCGGAGCCACGGGCGGCATTCCCGGGGCCCGCCGAGACTCCACGCCCGCGAGGAGTTCTCACGGGGCGACGACACCACGAGGTGCCGCGCTGAGCGACGCGACGACGCGGAGATCGCCGGTCGGAGCGTTAAGTTGTGCCGCATGGACGTACGAGCGCTTCGCCCGCTGGGCCGTACCCGCCTGATGACGACGCCGATCGGCCTCGGGCTGGCCGCGGTCGGCCGCCCCGCCTACATCACGCTCGGCCGGGCCGAGGATCTCGGCGCGGACCGCAGCGTCGACGCGATGCGGGCGCGAGCGTGGGCCGTGCTCGACGCCGCCTGGGAAGCCGGGGTGCGCTACTTCGACGCCGCCCGCTCGTACGGCCTGGCCGAGGAGTTCCTCGCCGGATGGCTGCACGAGCGAGGCATCGCGCCGGGCGCCGCGACGATCGGGTCCAAGTGGGGCTACGCGTACGTCGGCGGCTGGCGGATGGACGCCGACGACCACGAGGTGAAGGAGCTGTCGGCGGGACGGCTGCGCCGCCAGATCGAGGAGACCCGTGCCCTGCTCGGCGAGCACCTCTCGCTCTACCAGATCCACTCGGCGACCGTGGAGAGCGGAGTGTTCGACGACGAGGACGTGCTCGCCCGGTTGTACGCCCTGCGCGCGGAGGGCGTCGCGGTCGGGTTCAGCACCACCGGCCCGCGCCAGGCCGAGACGATCGACCGGGCGGTCGCCAGCGGCGTCTTCGACATGGTGCAGTCCACCTGGAACCTGCTCGAACGCTCCGCCGAGGAGGCGCTCGCCCGGGCGTACGACGCCGGACTCGGAGTGATCGTCAAGGAGGGGGTGGCGAACGGGCGGCTGACCGCGCGGGCGGCGCCTCCCGCGCTCGCGGAGGCGGCCCGCGAGCGCGATGTCACGCCGGACGCGCTCGCGCTCGCCGCCGTGCTCTCGCGTCCCTGGGCCGGGGTGGTGCTGAGCGGCGCGGTCTCCGCGCCGCAGCTACGCAGCAACCTGACCGCCGCCGACATCAGCTGGGACCGGGATCTCGACGACCGGCTCGCCGTCCTGGCCGAGGAACCCGAGACCTACTGGCGCACCCGTGCCGCGCTCGCCTGGCACTGACCCGCCCCCGCCGGGCTCACATGTTGATCATGTGTCCGGCCAGGCCGTGGATCGCCTCCTTGACGGCCTCGCCCAGGGTCGGGTGCGCGTGCACGTTGCGTGCGACCTCGTGGACGGTCAGGTCCCACTGCTGCGCCAGGGTCAGCTCCGGCAGCAGCTCCGTGACGTCCGGCCCGATCAGGTGGGCGCCGAGCAGCTCGCCGTACTTCGCGTCGCTGAGGATCTTGACGAACCCGACCGTGTCGCCCAGCCCGTGCGCCTTGCCGTTCGCGCTGAAGGGGAACTTCGCCACCTTCACGTCGAAGCCCTGCTCGCGCGCCTGCGCCTCGGTCCAGCCGAAGCTCGCGATCTGCGGCTGGCAGTACGTCGCCCGAGGGATCATGACGTAGTCCAGTTCCATCGTCTCGGCGTTCGCGATCGTCTCGGCCGCGATGACGCCCATCGCCTCCGCCGCGTGCGCGAGCATGAGCTTGGCCGTGACGTCGCCGATGGCGTAGATGTGCGGGACGCTCGTGCGGCATCGGCCGTCCACGTCGATGGCGCCGCGGTCGGTCACCCGCACCCCGGTGTTCTCCAGGCCGTATCCGGTGACGTTCGGCTGGAAGCCGATGGCCTGCAGCACCTTGTCGGTCTCCAGGACCTGCTGCTTCCCCTCGTGCGACACCGTCACCCGGACCTTGTCGCCGGAGTCGTCGATGCCCTCGACACGGGTGGAGGTCATGACGTTGATGCCGAGCCGCCGGTAGCGCCGGGCCAGCTCGGCCGACACCTCGGCGTCCTCCAGCGGCACCATGCGGTCGAAGAACTCCACGATCGTGACGTCCACGCCGTAGCTGTTCAGCACATAGCCGAACTCCACGCCGATGGCGCCCGCCCCCGCGATCACGATGCTGCCCGGCAGCGTGTCGCTGAGGATCTGCTCCTCGTACGTCACGACCCGCTCGCTCAGGGAGGTGCCCGGCAGCAGCCGCGCGCTCGCGCCCGCCGCGATGATGCAGGAGTCGAACGTGACCGTCTCCGAGCCGCCGTCCTTCAACGCGACCTGGAGCGTGTTGGCGTCGGTGAAGTGGCCGCGGCCCTCGAACTGGGTGATCGCGTTCTTCTTCATCAGGTAGTGGACGCCCTTGACCCGGCCGTCCGCCACCTTGCGGCTGCGCTCGTAGGCCACCCCGTAGTCGAAGCCGACCTGGCCGTCCACCTGGATGCCGTACGTCTTCGCCTCGTTGGCGAACAGGTGCACCAGCTCGGCGTTGCGCAGCAGCGCCTTGGACGGGATGCAGCCGACGTTGAGGCAGACCCCGCCCCAGTAGCGCTCCTCGATCACGGCCGTCCGGAGGCCGAGCTGGGCCGCGCGGATCGCGGCGACATATCCCCCTGGGCCGGCGCCCAGCACGACGACGTCAAAGTGATTGCTCATGCGCCAACAATAGGCCGCGCCGTCCGGCCGCCGACCGGCCGAGCCTCGCCTGTGGACAGACCGCCGCGCCCCGCGTGGACCGGCCGCTCCGGGGTAGCGGGCGCGGGTGACCACCGAGAAGGTCGCCTTCACCGGCGTGCGGCAGACCCTCCTCGCCACCCTGTACGGCAGGGCGCTGGACAGCCGCTCCCGCCTTCCCGTCCTCGGGGACACGATGGCCGAGGAGGCCGTACATCGCGTCGCGTACGACTTCACGCGGTTCCGGATAAGCGAGGGCGAGGCCGTGCTCGTCGCGATGCGGGGACGGCGTCTCGACGAGTGGACCGCCGAGTTCCTCGCCGTCCACCCGGACGCCGTCGTCGCGCATCTCGGATGCGGCCTCGACTGCCGGGTCTTCCGGGTCGCGCCTCCTGCCGGGGTCAGGTGGTTCGACGTCGACTATCCCGAGGTCGTCGAACTGCGCCGGCACCTCTATCCGGGACGTCCCGGGTACCGGCTGATCGGCTGCTCGGTCACCGATCCCGGATGGCTGCCGGACATCCCCCGGGACCGTCCCGCGCTGGTGGTGGCCGAGGGGCTGACGATGTACCTGACGGACGCGGCCATGGAGACGCTCGTCCACCGGATCGCGGACCACTTCGTCGCGGGCGGCCAGGCGGTCTTCGACGCGGTCAGCCCGCTCGCCATACGGGCGCAGCGGCTGAACGGCATCCTGCGGACCACCGGCGCCACGCTCACCTGGGGACTCGACGACCCCCGCCGTCTGGAGGGCTGGGACCCGCGCTTCGCCCTGCTCACCGAGACCGCCGCCGTGGACCTGCCCTGGATCGACCGGCTGCCGGCGCGCTACCGGGCGGCCTGCCGGTTCATGCGCCTGGTGCCGCCGCTACGCCGGTTGGGCCTGCTGCTGCGGTACCGCTTCTCGGGGTGAGGGGCCGCTCCGCCCACGCCCACTGCGGCATCGGCCTGGGGTGGGCCAGTCCGCGGTGTCAGTCGCTCCCGACGAGGTGGCGGCGGAGCTCGTCCTCGTGGGCGTCGAGCCAGGCGCCCGCCCTGCGGATGCGCTCCCCCGCCCCGCCGGCCCACCTGCGCGCCCAGTCGCCGCCGAGGGTCAGCGCGCGCGTCCGGGTCGCGACGTACGAGCGGCCGAGGCGGGTCCTGGCCGTGTCGAGCAGGCGGAGCCGGTCCCGGCCGGCGAGGCCGTACGCGTCGCAGAAGAGCCGCAGCCTCGGCCCGATGTCCATGCTCCGCTGGAGGGGGTCGCGGTCGATCGGATCGGCGATCGGCGCCCAGTGCCGCAGCGTCGTGACCACGTCGAACAGCCGCGTCGTCGGCCGTGCCAGGTCGAAGTCGATCAGCGCGTACGGCAGCGGCCCTCCGGACGGCCCGGGCCGGAAGACGACGTTCTCGGGGGTGACGTCGCAGTGGCCGACCAGTTCCGGCGACTCGTCCGCCTGGGATCCCTGCTCCCAGACCGCGCCGGGCGGGGGGACGAAGCTCTCGGCGGCGTCGTGGAAGCGGCGCAGCAGGACGGCGAGCGCGGCGAGGGTCTCGTCGGACACCGCCCAGGCGGGCAGCGGCCGGGCGGCGGTCTCCCCCTCGACGAAGGTGAGGATCTCGCGGTCCCGCCCGTCGACTCCGAGCACCCGGGGAGCGCCCTCGAATCCCACGGCCTCAAGGTGCGCGAGCAGCGCGTGGACGGACGGCGACGAGGCCGCCATGGGGCGCCGGACGGTGGCTCCGACCCGTACGACCTTCTCCTCTTCGGTGTCGAATGCGATCTCGACGGGGGCCGTGCGGACGGACATAGCCTTCGAGATTAGACCCACCGGTCCCGTCCTGTACCGATTTTCGGTCGGGTTGTGACTCCACGCTCCGTGTCCGGCTTCCCTCCGCGGCCGCACGCCCGGGGTCCTCCCGGCTGTCACCCCGCCTTCCGGTCGCTTCGGTTGGGATATTGTCAACAAGTCGGACTTTTACCGTCGAATCGTGAAACGTGGGACTGTGAACTGATGACCGAGCACTGCTGCGCACCCGGCCGCACCGCGGAGGGGCGGGACGCGCCGAGGACGCCCGTCCCCCCACCCGCGCCGCGGAAGGTGAGCGGGCTGGTCACCCTGGACGGCGGGACCTTCCGCATGGGGACGGACGACCTCGAGGGCTTCCCC
Organism: Microtetraspora niveoalba; assembly: GCF_001570405.1. Taxonomy (GTDB): domain Bacteria; phylum Actinomycetota; class Actinomycetes; order Streptosporangiales; family Streptosporangiaceae; genus Microtetraspora; species Microtetraspora niveoalba. Next base: position 68,109 of record NZ_BBYM01000040.1, read on the forward strand.
TCCGACGGCGAGGGCCCGGTCCGCGCGGTCACGGTGCGCCCGTTCCGCCTGTCCCGCACGGCGGTGACGAACGCGCAGTTCGCCGCGTTCGTGAAGGCCACCGGGTATGTCACGGAGGCCGAGCGGTTCGGCTGGTCCTACGTGTTCCACCTGCTCGCGCCGCGCGGCGCCCGCCGCCGCGCGCCCTCGCCCGAGGGGACGCCCTGGTGGCTGGCCGTCGAGGGCGCGGCGTGGAACGCGCCGGAAGGGCCGGGGAGCACGTGCGACGACCGGCGCGAGCACCCCGTCGTCCACGTGTCCTGGGAGGACGCGCGGGCCTACTGCGACTGGGTGGGCGGCCGGCTGCCGACCGAGGCCGAGTGGGAGTACGCGGCGAGGGGTGGGCTCGACCAGGCGCGATACCCGTGGGGCGACGAGCTCACCCCGCGCGGGCAGCACCGCTGCAACATCTGGCAGGGCCGCTTCCCGACGCACAACACCGAGGAGGACGGCCATCTCGGCACCGCCCCGGTCAAGACCTACCGGCCCAACGGCTACGGCCTGTACAACATGGTGGGCAACGTCTGGGAGTGGTGCGCGGACTGGTTCGCCGTCGACCACCTCTCCCGCCCGCTCGAAGATCCGCGCGGGCCGGAGACGGGGTCGGCGCGGGTGTTGCGCGGCGGGTCCTATCTGTGCCATGACTCCTACTGCAACCGGTATCGCGTGGCCGCGCGCAGCGCGAACACCCCGGACAGCAGCTCGGGGAACACCGGTTTCCGGATCGCGGCCGATCTTTAGTCCGGAGATTTGACGAAATTGATCAGGGAGAACGGCGGAACGGGCGGCGGGAGCCGTCCGGACGGCACAGACAGGTGGGCACCGACGAAGTGAGCGCGCACACGTGAGCACGGACAAGCCCGCCGACGCGCTGCGGCGACTGCGCCGGGCACATGAGGACGCCGTCCTGGCCACCCTGCGATCGGCGGGCTCGCTGAGCCGCGCCGAGCTCGTACGGCAGACGGGGCTGTCCCGCACGACGCTGTTCACGATCATCTCCGATCTCATGGAGCGCGGCGCCGTCGTGGAGGTCGAGGCCCCGGCCACGGAGCCGCGCGGCCGGGGGCGCCCCGCCTCGCTCGTGGCGCTGAACCCCGACGCGGGCCTGTTCGTGGGGGTCGATCTCGGCCGCAGGCGGGTCCGGCTGGCCGTCGCGAACGTCGCGCACGAGGTAATCGTGACGGGCATGGGCGACATCCCGGCCGGAGCGGGGACGGAGCGCCAAGCCGAGGCGGCGGTCCGGCTGATCCGCGAGGTGAGCGAGGAGCACGGCGTACGGCTCAGCGCCCTGGAGGCGGTCGGCCTCGGCCTCGTCGGCGTCGTGGACGACCCCTCACTCCCGGCCAGCACCGTTCCGGCCAGGTACCTGCCGATCACCCGCCTGCTCACGGAGGAGTTCGGCGTGCGGGTGGCGGTGGACAACAACGCCCGGCTCGCCGCGCTGGCCGAGCACACCTGGGGGGCCGCGCGGTCGGTCGGCGACATGGTGTACGTCCGCTGGTCGGTCGGCGTGGGCGGCGGCTTCATCGTCGGCGGCCGGCTGCTGCGCGGCGCGCACGGCGCGGCGGGCGAGATCGGCCACGTCTCCCTGGATCCGGACGGCCCGGAGTGCCACTGCGGCGGGCGCGGCTGCCTGGAGCGCAGGATCGGCAGCCCGGCGCTGCTCGAGGCGTGCGCCGCGCGCGGTGTGTCGGTCGCCGGGCTGGACGAGCTGATCGCGGCGGCGCAGGACCGGGTGCCCACGGTGTGCCAGGTGATCGCGGCGGCGGCGGCCGACCTGGGACGGATCCTGGCCGACACGGTGATCCAGCTCGACCCCCGGCGCATCGTCGTCGGCGGCGAGTTCGCCGCGCTCGGCAGCCTGGTGCTGGACCCGATCCGCGCCGCGATCGCGCGCATGGCGCTGCCGAACGCGCGCCGCGAGATCGAGGTGTCGCCCGCCGACCTCGGCGTGAACGCCTCCGCGATGGGCGCCATCGCGCTCCTGCTCAACGAGGAGCCCGCGCACCCGCGTCTGTGAACCGCGCTCCCCCCGCTCCCGCTTTTTCTCCGCGTTCCGGACGAACTCGCACGGCCTGCGCATCCCAAACCAGGGCGAAAGATCATGAATCATCCCTTGCCAGGGGCAATGCCGAGCATTAACGTCAACCCTCAGGAAAAATTGCCTCGATCGGAGAGCGAGTGTCCGCACGCAACGTCCTGTTCCTGATGACCGACCAGCATCGGGTCGACACGCTGGGCTGCTACGGCAACCCCCGTGACTCGCACCCCCGCCCTGGACGGTCTGGCCGCCGAGGGCACCCGGTTCGATCGCTTCTACACGCCGACCGCGATCTGCACCCCGGCGCGAGCCTCCCTGTTCACCGGCCTGCACCCGTTCCGGCACGGCCTGCTGGTCAACCCCGAGCGCAACGGCGGCGCCCGGGACGAGGTCGCCGACGAGCACCCCGTCCTGGCCGCTCCCCTGCTCGATGCGGGCTACAACGTGGGCCACGTCGGCAAGTGGCACATCGGCCGCGAGCGCGGTCCGGAGTTCTACCGGATGGACGGCGAGCACCTGCCCGGCGCGCTCAACCCCTTCCACCACCCCTCGTACGAGCGGTGGCTGAAGGACAACGGCCACCCGCCGTTCGCGGTGAGCGACCCGATCTTCGGCAGGGCGCCCAACGACTCGGGACGCGGCCACCTGATCGCGGGCCGCCTGCGGCAGCCGGCCGACGCCACCGTCGAGACGTTCCTGGCCGACCGCACGCTCGAACTCCTGGAGCGCTACGCCCGGGAGTTCCACGACGACGGCCGCCGGTTCGTGCTGTCCTGCCACTGGTACGGCCCGCACCTGCCGTACCTCATCCCGGACGAGTACTACGACATGTACGACCCGGAGCTGGTGCCGCTGCCCGCCTCGATGGCCGAGACGTTCGCCGGCAAGCCGGACGTGCAGCGGCGGTACGCGGAGTACTGGTCGGCCGACCACTTCGACGCGGACGCGTGGCGCAAGCTGATCGCGGTCTACTGGGGCTACGTCACCATGATCGACGACCAGATCGGCCGCCTGCTGACCGCGCTGCGCGAGCTGGATCTGTGGGACGACACGGCCGTGATGTTCACCGCCGACCACGGCGAGTTCACCGGCGCGCACCGGCTCAACGACAAGGGCCCGGCGATGTACGAGGACATCTATCGCATCCCCGGCATCGTGCGCGTACCAGGTGCTCCAGCCCAGGTGGTGGACGAGTTCGTCACGCTGATCGACCTCAACCCCACGATCCTCGAACTCGCCGGGCTGCCCCCGCAGGAGCCGTGCGACGGCCGCAGCCTGCTCCCACTGGTCCGGGGCGAGCGGCCGGAGTGGCCGGACGAGGTGGTCGCCGAGTTCCACGGCCACCACTTCCCCTACTCCCAGCGGATGATCAGGGACCGGCGGCACAAGCTCGTCTTCAACCCCGAGAGCGTGCACGAGCTGTACGACCTGGAGACCGACCCGCACGAGCTGCACAACGTCTACACGGCCCCGGCCTACGCGGACGTGCGGCGCGAGATGACCACGCGGCTCTACCGGGAGCTGCTGCGGCGGGGCGATCCCGCGTACACGTGGATGAGCTACATGGCCGACATCGGGACCGAGCGCGCCGCCGACGTCGACGGCGTCGCGGACGAGGTGGCCTGATGGCCGGGGCGACGGCGGGGAAGGCGGCCGGGAAGGCCGCCCGCGAACCCGCCGGGAAAACGGGAGGCCGGGCGGGCGGGGGCCGCCGCTCGACGGTGCCGCTCACCATCGGGTCGGGCCTGCTCGGCCTGGCCGTGTGGGTGCTGCTCGCCAACAGCGGCATCCAGGGCTTCCCCGGCCCGCTGGAGGTCGCCGAGCGCGCGGTTTCGTCGATCGGCGACGGCACGCTCTTCGGCGACCTGTTCGCCAGCCTGCGCCGGGTGCTCACCGGGTTCGTGCTCGGCGTCGCCCTGGCGGTGCCCGTCGGGTTCCTGATGGGCTGGTACGCCCCTGATCGAGCCCTGGCTCCAGTTCTTCCGCATGGTGCCGCCGCTGGCGATCATCCCGCTCGCGATCGTGCTCATGGGCATCGGCGAGACGCCGAAGATCTTCGTGATCTTCCTGGCCTCGTTCCTGTCGTCGGTCGTCTCGACGTTCCAGGGCGTGGTCTCGGTGGACTCCACGCTGATCAACGCGGCCCGGGTGCTCGGCGCCCGGGACCGCAGGGTCTTCACCGGCGTCGTGGTGCCCGCGTCGACGCCGTTCATCCTCGTCGGCATGCGCATCGGGCTCGGCGCGTCCTGGGCCACCGTGGTCGCCGCCGAGCTGATCGCCGCCCAGGAGGGGCTGGGCTACCGGATGCAGCAGGCCCAGCTCTACTACGACCTGCCGACGATCTTCGTACAACTGATCGTCATCGGCCTCGTCGGGCTGCTGATGGACCGCCTGCTGCTGCTCGCGGAACGCCGCCTCACGAGCTGGCAAGAACGGAGATGAGCCGGTGACCCCCAAGATCCAGTTTCGCGACGTCTCGCACTCCTTCGATCTCGGCGGGGAGACGTTCGCCGCGCTCGACCACGTCAGCCTGGACATCGCCGACGGCGAGTTCGTCACCGTCGTCGGGCCCTCCGGCTGCGGCAAGAGCACGCTGATGAACATCGCCGCCGGGCTGCTCGACCCCATGAGCGGCGAGGTTTTGGTGGACGGCGAAGAGGTGCGCGGCCCGAGCCCGCAGCGCGGCGTCATCTTCCAGCAGTACGCGCTCTTCCCCTGGATGACGGTGCGCAAGAACGTCGAGTTCGGGCTGAAGATCGCCGGAGTGGGCGCCGAGGAGCGCCGTCGCACGGCGGAGCGGTTCATCGACATGGTCGGCCTCACCGCCTTCGCCGACGCGCTGCCCAAGACCCTGTCCGGCGGCATGAAGCAGCGCTGCGCCATCGCCAGGGCGTACGCGGTCGATCCGACGATCCTGCTGATGGACGAGCCGTTCGGCGCGCTCGACGCGCTCACCCGGGTGCAGCTCCAGGACCGGCTCCTGGACACCTGGAGCCGGGAGCGGCGCACCGTGATGTTCATCACCCACGACGTCGACGAGGCGGTCTACCTGGCCAACCGGGTGATCGTCATGGCCGCCAGGCCGGGCCGAGTGCACCGCGTTATCGAGGTCGACCTGCCCTATCCGCGTACGGAGGAGATGCGCCTGTCGCCGGAGTTCGCCGAGCTCAGGCGGGAGGTCTGGCACTCCGTCTACCACCAGCCCACCCCCATCGAAAGGACCTCGCCGTGAGGCAACCCCGCCGGCTGATCGCGGCCTTCGGCGCCGCCGTGGCCCTCCTCCTCCCCGTCGCGGCCTGCGGCGGCTCGTCCTCCGACTCCGGCTCCGGGGACGGCGCGACCGAGGTCACCTTCGGCTACATCGCCGACTTCTCGGGCGTGGCGTCCCTGGCCGCCGCCGACAAGCTGGGCCTGTGGGACAAGCAGGGCCTCAAACCCAGCCTGAAGGCGTTCACGAACGGGCCGCTGCAGATCCAGGCGCTCGGCGCGGGCGACCTCGACTTCGGCTACATCGGCTCGGGCGCGACCTGGCTGCCCGCCTCCGGCAAGGCGAAGATCATCGCGGTCAACATGCTCGGCCAGGCCGACCGGGTCATCACCCGGCCCGGTTCCGGCATCACGAAGATCGCGGACCTCAAAGGCAAGAAGGTCGGCGTGCCCGAGGGCACGTCGGGTGACATGATCTTCCAGCTCGCCCTCAAGGAGAACGGGCTCGCGCCGGCCGACGTCCAGAAGGTGACCATGGACCCGAGCACGGTCGTCACCGCGTTCTCGTCCGGTCAGGTGGACGCCGCCGCCATCTGGTACCCGCTGATCGACACGATCAAGAAGAACGTCCCCGACCTGGTCGAGCTGACCAAGAGCGAGGACTTCTATCCCAAGCTGAGCTTCCCTAGCTCGTTCGTCGCCCGCAACGAGCTGGTCAAGGACCACCCCGAGACGGTCACCAAGGTGCTCAAGGTCCTCCAGGAGGCCAACGACTGGGTGGCCGCCAACACCGCGGAGGCGGAACAGCTCTCCGCGACGTTCCTGAAGGCCCCGGCCGAGCAGTTCAAGGGGGCCTCCTCGGTCACCAAGATCCTTCCGTCCGCCGAGCTTGCCAAGCTGAGCGCCGACGGCACCGTCGCCGGCTGGTACAAGGGCCTCGCGGACATCTTCGTCACGATGGGCAAGATCACCGACTCCCCCGACCCGGCCACGTACTACACGGCCGACCTCTATCAGGCCGCGGCGGGCGGCGCGAAGTAGCCGCCGCCTCGCAGCCCTGCCGACGGGGCCGGCCTCCCACGAGGAGTCCGGCCCCGCCCGCGTTCCCTGCGCTCCTTGTTCTCACGAGTTCTCGCGTTCCCGGTCCCGCCCGCGTTCCCGCATTCCCGGTGACCTTCGGGATTTCGGATCGTCCTTCCGGACGAACGTCGCTTTGCGTGATCCCCGGACTGCGCGTTTTCCGGACTGTCCTCCCCATCTGTGGGTAGGATCCTGAAAATGTTTGTCCTGTCATCCGGTCAAGGTCTCCCCCAGATAGGCGAACTCGCCCTGGCCGTCGTGCTGTCCGCGGCCATCGGCCTCGAACGCGAGCTGCGCTTCAAGAACGCGGGCCTGCGCACCCACGCGCTGGTCGGCCTCGGCGCCGCTCTCTTCATGCTGGTCAGCAAGTACGGCTTCTTCGACGTCCTCGGCGAGCATGTCAGCCTGGACCCGTCCAGGGTCGCCGCCCAGGTCGTCTCGGGCATCGGTTTCATCGGCGGCGGGCTGATCTTCGTCCGGCGGGACGCCGTACGCGGCCTGACGACCGCGGCCGTCGTCTGGGTGACGGCGGCGATCGGCATGGCCTGCGGCGCGGGGCTGCCCGTGCTCGCGGTGGCGGTCACCGCCGGGCACTTCCTGGTCATCCTCGGCCTCAACGTCGTCGTGCGCCGCCTCCCGGCGCACGGGTACACCATGTCCCACCTGCGCCTGGTGTACCTGGACGGGACCGGAACGCTGCGCGACGCGCTCGTGGCGTGTACGCGGCGAGGGTTCGCGGTGACCGAGGTCGCCGCGGAGAGGGCGGGCCACGGCGAGATCCCCGACGCCGGCCGGGCGCATGGGCGCGAGCGCGCGGAACCGGGTCCGACGGGCGGGCGCACCGTCTCGGTCACCCTCGGGCTGCGCGGCCGCGGCTCGGTCACCGACCTGACGGCGGAGCTGAGCGAGCTGCCCGCGGTCCTCGCGGTCAACGCCGGCGACGGCACCGACCGCGACTAGGACCGCACCCGACCCGGCGCCCGTACCGACGTGGCGCCCGTACCGACCCGGCACCCGCACCGATCCGGCACCCGCACCGACGTGGCGCCCTCCGCCACGCACCCGCTCGCGCAGCCGCTCGGCCAGCGCGACCGGCGATGGATAGACGGCTCGATGGTGTCGACCCGAACACCTGAGAGCCGGACCACCCTTTCGAACTGGTTTGCCTCCGCCGCGCCCGCCCACGCCCGCGTCCGCTCGCCCGCCGCATCCACCCGTTGCCACGCCCGCCCCGCCGCATCCACCCGTTGCCGCGCCCGCCCGCGCCGTCGTGCACCGGAGTCGTCGGCGCAGCCGTCACGCTCATCCTCGCCGCGCCTGCCCGTGCCGCGCACTGCAGCCGTTGGCGCAGTTGTCACACACGTTCTGGCCGCGCTCTGCCTGATCACGGGCGCCCGCCTCTTCCGACCGCAGGCAGCCACCTGAAGCCGGACGGCGTGAGCACCCGCCCACCTTGGCTCATTGTGCGTTACACAGACACATTCATTACAAAGAGTACATATAAGACTACTGGCAGTTGCAGGTCGAACGTATGAGCGATATCCTCTCCAAGGATCGACCGTCGGAGCGTGAGGGGAGGCAGATCCAGATGAGGGTTTCGGGTGGTGTTCTGCTGTCGCACCGACCGGAGGATGCGCCTCCCTCTCGCCCGTCCGGCACACCCGCCGCGTCCCCGCGACGGCTCGGTCTCAGTGCGCGCACGCCGTTCGCCGGACTTCGTCGCTTCGCCGGTGACTCGTATGGTGCCGTGCTGCTCGATCGTGCCCGTGCCCGCATCGGCATACCTGTTCCGGCTCAACCCTCCTGCACTCTCGATGAGACCGCTTCTCCCGATGTCGGCCGTTTCCAGCCCATACGCTCGACGGTGACAGGGACCTGTGACGGGCGGGGCGGTAGGCAGGGCGATGGTGCGCCGTCGCAGGGGTGGTCCTTGTTCGATCCGGCCTTGGACGACACCGTCAGGTCTGGGCGCGGCGAGCGGGACGACGCGTTGTCCTGGGCGCGGCGGCTTATGGGCGTCCCCGACGCGGTAGAAGAGCGGAGTCTGGAGCAGGGAGAAGGCCGCGGATCAGACTCTGGAGCAGACCGAGGTTCGGCTCATGGAGTACGGCTGCCAGGACCGGCCTCGCGCTCCGGTCTGGCATGTCCGGATGTCGCAGGGCCTGATACCACAGAGCTTGGTAGTGCGGGGGCGGATGCCGCAGGGCACCGTGTCGCGCGGCCGGAAGCCGCAGAGCATGGTGCCACGAGCCTGGGTGGGGTACGGCCTTCCGTACTTGACGGCGGGAGGACCGGCGCGGGTGCGGGAACCGGCGTCCGGGACGAGCGGCGGCGTCCGCAAGATGACGATGGTGGTCTTTCGGCCTGGGATGGCATCTGGCAGGGACGTCACCCCAGCAGCGACCAGGCGTCGGCGGTTACCTCTGTCCGGCGCGGCGGTCGGGGCGGTCAGCGGGACGGCAAGCGACCGGACCAGGGCCGGGAGGCTCAGTCCGGCGTAGACCGAACAGGGCAGCCCTCCGGGGGTGGGGACCGGGAGGCTCTGCCTGATGGTGAGTCGGGGTGTGTGGATGGCCGGGCGGGTGACTGGCCCGACCCGGCGTTGGCCGGGCCTGCCGTCCGGGACCTGCTCGCCCGTGTCGAGCGGATCGCCGCCACCACCGCCACCGCCGCCAGGTCAGGGGATGCGTCGCGGGGTGTGGCGGGGAACGCGCCGGGGGCCGCGTCGGGGCCGGGGGACGCGTGGTCGGGGGACGCCTCACGTGCTGCGTCGTCGGGGGCTGCGCCCGAGCATGCGCCGGGAGCTGCATCGGGAACTGCGTCAGGGGCTGCGTCGGGGGCTGCGCCCGAGGATGC
>NZ_BBYM01000041.1 GCF_001570405.1 Microtetraspora niveoalba
ACGCGCGGCCGGGGCGGAGCGGCGCCGCCCCTATTCCGCGAAGGCCGCGGCCGCGATGCCGAGGCCGCGCTGGTTCTGGCCCGAGGCCTTGGCGTCCGTGGAGTTGATCGAGTAGACGACCGTACGGCTCAGGTCGCGGGTGGCGCCGACCCCGGCCGCGCTGCCGTACCTCGCACCGGTCTTGCCGAAGGCCACGATGCCGCCCGGCAGCTCGATCCTGGTGAGGCCGGAGGTGTAGTGCGCGGGCTCGTCGCTCCCGTACATCGCGACCCGCGGCACCGTGAACATGGGCGTGAGCTGGGCGGCCGGGACGACCTCGCCCCTGAACAGCGCGGTGATGAACCTCTCCAGGTCCGCGGTGGTCGAGATCAGATCGCCGGACGCCCAGGTCGAGGTGACGCTGGTCTCGGTCATGTCCACGACGTACTGGTCGCCGTACTTGATCGAGTCGGGGAACCCCTTCGGAACCACCTGGTAGCCCTGGTTGTGCCGCCCCCTGATGCGGATGGACGCGCCGGGCAGATAGCTCTCGCGCATCCCGACGGGCTTGAGGATGCGGGTCGTGACCTCGTGCTCGTAGGACCGGCCGGTGATCTTCTCGATCAGCAGGCCCGCCACGAACGTGTTGGTGTTGAGGTAGTGCTGCCGGGTGCCCGGCGTGAACTCGATCGGGTTCTCCACGGCCCTGGCCACGTACTCCCGCGGGGTCCACTTGTCGAACCTGGTGGCGTAGACCCGCTCGAAGCCTCCGTCGAACACCGGCGAGGGGAGCCCACTGGTGTGGTTGAGAAGCTGTCCGACCTTGATGGCCGGATAGCCGGCGGGCAGCAGGCCGGGCAGATACTCCTGTACCGTGCCGTCGAGCGAGACCTTGCCCTCGGCGACGAGCTGCAACACGACCGCGACGGTGAAGATCTTGGTGACGCTGCCCGCGCGGAACCTGGCCCCCTCCTTGGCCGGCCGCTTCGTACGCAGATCGGTCACCCCGGAGACGCCGTGCCAGGAGCCCTTCGAGCCGCCCACCCGCACCTCGGCGGCGGTGGCGTCGGGAGCGGGCAGGCCGGCGATGCTCCGCTTCAGGGCCGCCTCGTTGATCGGCGGCACCTCGCCCGGGGCCGTGGCCGAATGCGCCGTCACGACGCCGGTGCCCGCGAACGCCGGGGCGCTCACCGTCGAGACCAGGGCGGCGAGGGCGAGTCCGGCGGCGGCGATGCGGGTGCGCTTCATGTCGTACATCTCCAGGTGAGAGGGATTCCGGGTGATGTCTCAGATCCTGTCGACCGGGCCGGGCCGAGGGATCGCCGACGCAGGCGATATCCCGCCTCCCTCCCGCGGGGGAGCCCCTCACCCGCGCGACCGGTCGCGTTCACCGCGCCGAGACCACCCCACCCGCGCGGCACGCGAGATCAGCGCCGCCGCCGAGCCCGCCCGCCAGATGGTCCATGTGACCGCGAGACCCGGCGCCTTCGGCCGCCTCGAGCGGCAACCGTAAAGTGCTGGCTTATGCGAATCTTCACCAGTCTCGCCGAGCTGAAGGCCGCCAAGGGCGAACACCTCGGGCACACCGCATGGCGCCAGATCACCCAGGAGCAGGTCAACCTGTTCGCCGACGCCACCGACGACCACCAGTGGATCCACGTGGACGTCGATCGGGCGAAGGAGGGCCCCTTCGGCGGCACCATCGCCCACGGGTACCTCTCCCTGTCGCTGCTCCCGTCCCTGATGCAGGAGCTCTACCGGGTCGAGGGCCTGCGCATGGCCATCAACTACGGGCTGAACAAGGTCCGCTTCCCGCGCCCGGTCCCCGTGGGCGCGCGCGTCCGCGCCGGCGCCGAGATCCTCGACGTGAAGGGCACGCCGTCCGGCACCCTCTCCATCATTCGGGTCACGATCGAGGTCGAAGGCTCGGACCGGCCCTCCTGCGTCGCCGAGTCGCTCTCCCTCTACGTCCCGGCCGAGGACTCCTGATCTCCCGTCCCAGCCTCACGCCCGCCTTCGCGCTTCACCTGCCCGTACCTGTTTTCCGGTGCGGGCATCGGCGTACCCGATCCCCCGCCCACCCCGCTGACCAGCCCGGAAACCCCGCCCCGTACGGCCCGGCCCTGAGGACGGAGGGCACGCGGGGGCGGCCCGGAGACGACGCGCCGCAATTCCGGTTCGGAGCACGCGCCAGAACCCGCTATGCTTACTGACGTCAGCGAGCGGCCGTAGCTCAATGGATAGAGCATCTGACTACGGATTAGACCACATTTACCTGTGTAGAAACCGCATTTCGCCGAGATTCGCAGCCACCAGTATTCAAGCCGAATCAGATGGTTTATCTCCGGCGGTCTGATCAAGGACTGAAACCCCACGTCACCCCCGTTGCGGGCCCTCCGCACGGGGGTTTCTTCATGCCCTCTATTCCTCGCCGTCGTCCTCGGGTTCGGGGCCCACGAACGATCCGAGGTTCGGCCGCGTATAGATGAGCGCCTTCTCCTCGCGCAGCCAGACGATTGTCTTGCGAGCGGTATTGCGCGCGACGCCGAATTCCTGCATCAGGCCGTTCTCGGAAATGAGCCGGCCGGGCGGGTATTCACCGGACGTGATCCTCCGCTGGATCACGGTTGCGATCTGCCGCCATCGCGGGAGGTCGTCACGCCACTCGATCATGATCCGGAGCGTAGGTGATCAGCCGTAAGGGCCCTCAGGCGGCCGTACGCACGCGCACCTATGCCTCGGCATAGAGCGGGGTGAAGCGGCCTCCGTAGACTGCGGTCAGGCGCGGGGGTGCGACACCACTCGCATCCCCGCGCCATCGAGCATCAGAAGCAGTTGAAGGGCGGCCCCACTACGCGCGCTTCGCCCCCATGCGAAGCAGCGGGGCCGCCCGATCCAGCGCGACGGGCCTGCGCGCCCCGCCCACTGGACGATCGGTGAGATCAGCGTGCTCGTCCCGACAGCAACCGGTGCCACCATTCGTAGGCGTCACTCCGACGCCATCGCTCGGCGGTCCACGACAAGGCTGGTACACCAGCACGCGGCAGGGTGCGGCGGCAGATCTGGTAGACCCCGGCGTGGGAGATCAGTTCGTAGCTGGTCATGGCACAGCCGCAGGTGTGCTCGACGACACGGCCCGGCCCGAGGCTTTCCGTGATCCACCGGAACTCGTGACGGCCGACCAGTGGGATGGCGGGGTGAGGCGCTACCCCCGGGCAGTCCTCGCCTTCATCGACGATGCCGAGTGTGAGGGCTGAATCGGCCGGCGCGGAGGCTCGGCGGATGGGATGCACGGTCACGCGTCGCCCCCTCGGACCAGGGGCCTTGCCTGGCAGACCAGCGCGCCGAGTGGCGTGTTTTGGCTCGTCACCGGCACTGCGTCCTCCTACAGAGCGGCCAGACGGTGAAGCCAAGATACGTTCTACTCGTATCATACGTCTAGCCTGTATGATACGGATGGCCGTTGTGACCGGTTTAGGAGCGCCCTAATGTGATCGCATGCCCCTCGACCGGCTCGACCCGACTCCCCTTACCTGAGCAGCTCGCCGCCGTGGTCGAGGCAGAGATCCGCTCGGGCGCCCTGCGTCCGCGCGAGCCCGTACCGTCGGAGAGCGCCCTCCAGGCGGAGCATGGGGTATCGCGCGTCACCGTGCGGCGGGCGATGGCGCTACTACGCGATCAGGGCTGGGTCGTCACGATCCAGGGACGTGGGAGCTTCGTGGCTCCAGAGGAATCCTGGCCGGAGTAGGAGTTGGCTGGGATCTATCTGACGTGCTCGGCATGGTGATGGCTACCATGCGGTGAGTCGTCTCCTCGCAGGGGGTGTAGGCCCCGCACGGCCGGGTGCCCAGCGTTGCAGGCGACGGCGGCCCGGCCGTGCGGCCATCCCAGTCTCGGTCGCGACCCTGGTGGTGCAGGGTCGGGGCCCAGATTGGGGTTCCAGTCTGGCAGCTTGGGGCGCTTGGTATGGACCTATCCGCCGTAGTTAGGGTTCCGTACCCCGAAAACGTGTGCGACTTCTTGGGCAATTCGGGCATATCTATCCGACCCGATGCGCTCTCCGCTACCGTCTGTGAATCATTGGGTGCCTACTGTGCCTCTTGGGGCCTATGCCCGATTGGATCGCGCCAGATCCCCCTTCCACCGCGCCCAGCCGCGACCTAGAGTGTCCAGACCGTCGCCTGCAAACACGGTGTAGTGAGTCAAGTCGGGGGACGACTCACGGAACAGGACGCTCATGCTCAAGCCGCCCCTCAAGTACGTGATCCTCGTCGCCGCCACCCTCTGGGGGGTCAGCGCCGTCACCGCGCTGACCGATATCGGGTCCATGCGGCTGCATATCACGATCCTGATGGGCGCCCTCGTCGTCAGCTTCTGGGCGATCGCCGCCTCGTTCGCTGGCGCGATGAAGGGTCAGGTCCTCAACTTCGACCGCGGCTACACCATTGGAGCCAGGGGCATCGTCGCCGGCCTCGTCGACGCCGCGAATCAGCGTGAAGCCGAACTCCTCGACCAGAAGGCCAGGAACTACAACTAACCGTCTCGGCGCCGCATCGCCTCGGCGACTTCTTGTCGGAGGCTGCGGTACCCCTCCAGGAACTGCTGTCTCAGGTCCTCCGGGAGATCGGGGTCTTCCACGATCTCCCGGACGACCGCATCATGTGCGCCGGCCTCGAAGACGATCTTGCCGCCGCGCTCCTTGGCGAACTCCTCGAGGGCCCTGGTCAGGGCATCGGCTGTGCCGCCGTGCTCGAAGTGCTTGGCCTGGACGATGACGCGTTCTCCGCCGGGCAGTTGAATCACTGCGTCGAGGCCGATGTCCCCGCCGGTCAGCGGCGCGGTCGTTGGCGCGTCTACGAACGATTGGTAGAGCGCATCTTGGTTGTCGCTGCCGAGGATGTCGTCGATCGCGCCTGGCGGCCATAAGAGTGCGCGTTCTATGCCGCTCTTGGTGAGTGGCCGCATTGGGCGGGTCTCGAACCGCACGGTTCGTAGACCCTCTTTGGTGAGTCCGGCTCGTTTGGCGACGGCGTTCCACTGGAGGCCCAGGCGGGTGCGGCGCTGGTCCATGAGGTGGGCGAGTCGCTGCCGGGCGGTCATGTCGGTTTCTGTCTGCCCTCGCACGACCTATTCCTACACGACAGATGGGGACAGGTCTAGGCAGACGACGAATGATAGCGGCAGATCACACACGCTTTGCCCGACACGCTGACTCCAATTTCGCAGGCAGTCAACGGCAAACCGAGGCAGACACGGACAGGCAACTGTCTCCAATCGGACAGATAGGGTTGCTGTCTGTCTCCATCTGTCCTAGCGTTGCGTCATGGCACAACTCACCAAGGTGGACGGACGCAAGATCCGCAGCGTTCGCGAGGCGCGAGAGATGAGCGCCGACGAACTCGCCGACGCCGTGTCCTGCCACCCCGACCACCTCCGCAACATCGAACTCGGCCACAAGCAGCCGTCCATGAAGCTGTTCGGCGCGATCTACCGGGCGCTCGACGTTGAGCGCGCGGAGCTCCTGGCCGACGAGCAGCCCGCCACGGTGGTGGCCGGCCGATGAGCAGCGTCCCCGCCGAGATTTCCGCGCAGCGGAGGATCGCCGTCGATATCTCCTGGGCTCGCACGCCGAACCGCAGCGAGCGGACGGAGGCGGCCCGGCGGGCGTCCCCGATGCGGATCGAGTACTGGGAGAAGAAGATCCGTGAGACCGGGATCGTCCGTGAGGAGGACATCCCGAAGGCCGCGGCGTCCGCGTACCGGGCGCACATGCGGGCCATGTCGCTCAAGGCCGCCAAGGCGCGGCAGGCGCGGAAGGAAGCCCGCCTCGCGCGGGCGCGCAACTCCCCCTCATAGCCGAAGGGCTCCCACGCCATGCGACGACGTGGAAGCCCTGTGTCCCCGCACCCATCCAGAGAAATGGAGCGAGGCAATGTCCAACCCTATCCCCCAGATCACGTTCGGCGAGCTGACCGTCGGCCAGGTGGTGTCGATCCCGCCGGCGATCCCGACCCGGCTCGTGAAGCCGCAGATCGTCGAGGTCGTGACCGCGCCGACCCCGTGCACGAACGGGGCCTGCCGCGCGCTCGTCGCCCTGGTCCGTGACGTGGAGTCCGGCCAGGAGTTCCCCGTCCACCGCCGCGCCGAGCTGCCGGTCGAGCTTGTGAAGAGGTCCGTATGAGCGAGCGCAAGGAACCGAGCATCAAGTCCGCCCTCTGGGCAGGCGTGCTCGCCATCGTCGACAAGCTGCCCAAGGAGACGGGCAACACCGCGCGCAGCATCGGCAAGTTCACCCAGGACGGCGCGAGCAGCAGCGTGCACGCGACCTACGAGATTGAGCAGCCCGACGGCTCGTCAAAGGTCTACACCCTGACCCTGACCGTCGAGGAGTCCCGCGACGACCACGACGGCCGCTGGGGCCCTGGCGGACGCCGCGACCAGGACGACCTCACCAAGCGGGTCGTCGTCGACAACGTCCACTACCTCATCGGCGATGGCAAGGGCAGCTTCCAGGGGTTCGGAGGCCGCCGCGTCGACATCGAGTTCTTCGACGGCCGGAAGGTCACCACGACCGACTTGTGGCATCAGGGCACCGTCCCGCCCAAGTGGCGGCACCGGTTCCCGAACAACGCCCGTTTCGTGCAGCGCGAGATCGACTTCACCGCCCTCTCCCCCACCTCTTCGGAGTCCTGATGTTCACCACCGAGCACACCGAATACCTGCGCGAACAGGTCAAGCGCGCGGAGGAGGTGGCGGCCGGATGGCGGGCGCTGCTCACCTACGCCCAGTCCAACGCGGCCGGCCCCCTCTTCACCGGCAACCCCTACCCGCCGTCCGCCCCCACGGCCGGAGACACGCGCGTCTACCCGACCGGCCAGGAGGACGGCCGCGCCGCGTGGACGTCGCGGCAGGAGGCGCACTTCCAGGGGTTCCAGGCCGCGCACAACACGCTGTGCCAGGACAACACCGGCCCCGACAAGGCGGACGTGTGCGTCCGCGAGGTCGGGCACGAGGGTAAGCACAACGACGGCAACGGCCGCTCCTGGAACGGCACCGTGACCGGGGGCCAGGCGTGAGCGACAACCCAGCCATCCACGGGATGGTGTCCCTCGCCGAGATGTACGAGGACGGCTCCAGCCTGCTGCAGACGTGGCGGATCCCCCCGTCCCTCGTCGCCGAGTTGCGCCAGGTGCTGCGCAACCAGATCGGCACCCCGGACGGCGAGACGTTCGGCACCGCCGAGGCCGTCCGCGCGTCGGCCGCGCACGCCGCCCAGGTGCCCGGCGCCGTCCACACCTTCGCGATGGAGGACGACTCCTGATGATCCTCGCCTTCGTGGCGACCGCGGCCACCGTCGGCGCTTCGGCGCTGGCGGTGGCCGCCCACCGCCGCCACCTTCCCGCCCACCGCACCGCCGCCACTGCCGCGGCCGGCGTGGGCGCCTACACCACCACCCTGGCCGCCCTCGCGGAGACGTCCGAGACCGTACGGATCCTGGCCGGGCTGGTCCCTGACTCCGCCTGGCGTGCGCTCGCGGGCGCCGTTGTGCTCGTCGGCGTGTGCGTCGCCTTCCCGTTGGCGCGGTGGCTCGCCGCCTCGGCCCCGGACCGGCCGGTCGACGACGTCGACGAGGACGGGGATGGACTGTTGGTCGAGGTCCCGAGGTGGGCGCGATGACGGGCCCGGAGCACTACCGCGAGGCCGAGCGGCTCCTCGTGGGCTGCAAGACCCAGGACGGCGCTCTACTGATCGAGGAGGGGACCGCCGAGGTCCTCGCCGCGGCGCAGGTGCACGCGACGCTCGCCCTCGCCGCCGCCACCGCGCTCCTCAGCCCGGTCGCCGCGGGCGGCTACGACGACGACCGCGACCTGCGCGCCTGGCGCGCGGCCGCCGGAAAGGACCACCGTTGATCCGCCCGCGTGTAGTCGGCCTCGACCTCTCCCTCACCGCCACCGGCGTTGCCTTCTCCGATGGCTCCGTCGGCACGATCAAGACCCGGCTCTCCGAGCGGGACAGGCGACTCACCGACATCCGCGGTGCGATCGCCGTCGCGGTCGGCGGACCCGAACTCATGGAGTCGCCGACCGCAGTCCCGGCCGCGCTCGTCGTCATCGAGGACCTCCCGACGCACGCGAAGTCCGCCGGGATCACCGGCATGGTTCACGGCGTCGTCCGGGAGCTGCTCGCCTCCGCGCGCGTGCCGTATGCCCTCGTGCCCCCGGCCACGCTGAAGAAGTACGCCACAGGGGCCGGGAACGCGGACAAGACCGCGATGGCCGTCGCGGCGTTCAAACGGGACGGCCGGGAGTTCGCCGACGACAACCAGTGCGACGCCTGGTGGCTCCGCGCCATGGGCCTCGACCAGCTCGGCCACCCGGTGATCGAACTGCCGAAGGCGCAGCGCGACGCGCTCGCCAAGGTGGCGTGGCCCGAGGCGGCGGGATGAGCCTGCCCCCGCCCGACCACGTTCTCGTCCTCCTCAAGGCCGGCCGCCCGATCCCCGCCGTCGAGCGGGCGACCGGATGGCCCGCCGCCGCGATCCGCCGTCTCGTCGCCCGTCAGCGTGGATGGCTGATCGGGCCGAACGGCCACGTCTACGACCCGACCGAGATCCGCGGCGGCAAGGCGCCGTCGATGGGCGCGGACGCCGCGCGGGAGCTGCACGCGCGGCTCCAGGAGCGCCGCAAGCTGCTCGGCCTGACCTGGCCGCGGGTCGCCCTCCAGATGCACCTACCGCTGTCCCGTCTCGACGGGCTCCGGGAGGGCTCCGGGAGCGTGCCGACCCAGCGGCGCGCCGAGGAGTGGCTCACCAAGACCTCCCGTTTCCTCCTCGAAGAGAAAGAGATCCCAGCGTGACCGCTGCAACCACCGAGACCGAGCCCGGCCGGGTTCGTCCGTTCGCCGACATCCTGCGCGACCTGAAGCGCGGCGAGGTCATCGACGAGGCCGCGATCCTGCTTCAGGACCTGGTCCGCGCCGTCGTCGTGAACGGCAAGAAGGGCACCTTCACCTTGAAGGTCGAGGTGTCGCCGATGAAGGGCGACAGCACGGCGCTCGTCGTCGCCGCCCAGGCGTCCATCTCCCCGCCGAAGGGCCAGCCCGCGGAGGCCGTGTTCTTCGCCGACCGCGACAACAACCTCGTCCGCGACGACCCCAACCAGATCGCGTTGCCCGGCCTGCGCCGGGTCGACATCGACTCCCCCTCCCCGAAGGAGATCGCCAAGTGACCCTCCCCACTGAGCGCCGTACGGAGAACGACGCCCTCATCGACGCCCTCACCGACGCCCAGCTCTCCGAGCGCCTGGAGCCCGGCGGCTTCTACGCCTTCAAGCACAACGGGCACGTGACGCAGATCGACCTGCTCGACCGGAATCTGGAGGCGCCGCGGCGGAAGACCGGCACGGTCCGCGTCGAGGACATCGCGTCGTTCGTGGCCTACTACCGCAAGCACGCCGATCAGTTCTCCGAGACGTTCGTAAACGTCGAGGCCGGGACGGTCACCGCGGTGCTGAATGCGCACATGTCGACGGTGGAGATCGACGGCGACATCCTCGACTGCGGGGCCCGGTGGGGTGACCACCGCCTCGTGCTCACCCTCGCGAAGACCGACGCGTGGAAGCGCTGGACCGCCAACGATCGGAAGCTGATCCGGCAGGCCGAGTTCGCCGACTTCATCGACGACAACCGCGCCGACATCCGCACGCCCTCGGCCGCCGACATGCTGGAGCTGGTCCAGCAGTTCCAGGCCATCCAGAAGGTCACCTTCCAGTCGTCGGCCATCCTCGCGAACGGCGACCGGCGCCTGTCGTACGTCGAGGAGACGGAGGCCGGTGCCGGGGCCAAGGGCCAGCTCACCGTCCCGTCCGTGCTGGAGCTGGGTATCGCGCCGTTCGAGGACAGCGAGCCGTACGTCGTGACCGCGCGGTTCCGCTACCGGATTCAGGGCGGCGGCCTGCTCATGGGGTACCTGCTCGATAACGCCGACGACGTCGCGAAGGACGCCGTGAAGACCGTCGTCGCGCGGATTCAGGAGGAGCTCGGGATCACGGTGATGCGGGGCACGCCCGCGTCATGACGAGCACGAGCACCGAGGCCCTCGCCGGCACGTCCGGCGGGGGCCTCCCCACACCCGCCCCCGCTCTCCCGCGCCGTTCGGCGCAGATCACCGTCACGACACGCGACGGCGACCGGGTCACCGTGTCCACCTGGTCGACGTGCGCCGGGGTCGGGGATTTCGTTTCGATGCTGCTCGGGGAGCCGGGCAGCCGTGTGGAGGTCGACCATGCCTGAGATCACTCCGAACCCCTACAGCCCGTACGCCGACGCCGATCCCAAATGCCGACACCTCATCCCCTGTCTGTTCGGGCTCTCCCCGGAACCCGGCGTGCTCGCCCTCGCCGCGTGCGAGCGCATGGCCGTCGTCCCTGACGGGTCCCTGACCGACGTCACCGAGCTGCTCATGGCGGGCCGCACTGAAAACCTGCCTCCCGGCCTGTGCCCGGCTTGCATCACCGTCGCCACCTGCAAGGGCACCCCGGACCGTCAACCCCCGGCCACGTGCAGGGAGTGCGACGGCGGCAGCTCACACGGCGACCTGTGCGCTTTGTGTCGTCAGGACCTTCACGAGCAGTGGTGGCCGACGAGAAGCCTCGCCACGCTGCAAGCGGCGAACGTGGCCGCCGACCGGGCGCCGCGTTGAGACCTCGCCCGGCCGTCGGCACACAGCGCGTCGCGAAGCTCGCGGGAGTCACCTTCCGCCAGCTCAATCACTGGTGCGTCCGCGGCTTCCTGCTTCCCAAGCACGACGGCGGCACTGGACACGATCGGGAGTGGCCGGCCGCCGAGGTGGCCGTCGCCCGGCTGATGGCGCGTCTGGTGGCGGCGGGGTTCCGGCCGGAGCACGCGGCGTCGATTGCCCGTACGGCGGTCGTGTTCGACGTGACTGAGGTCGAGGTCGGGGAGGGGCTCACGCTCACGGTCAAGTGAACTAAGGACAGATGGAGACAGATAGCTGTTGCTATCTGTCTCCATCTGTCTTAAAGTTCTTCTCAGACCGAGGCGGGCGCGTCAGTCTGGTCAGTCTGAGAAGCGGCAGTCAGTCACTAATGCGCCCCCTGTGATGAATGAAGAAAGAAGAGAGAACAGATGGGCACCCCTTCCCCCGTGACCATCGCCGCAGGCGGCCCGGTCACCCTGACCGACGCCCAGCGCGACGGCCGCGCCTGCGTCAACTGCGGCAGCGAAAACGGCGCGATGATCCCCGCCGGGCTCCTCGGCGGCGTCCAGATCTTCCGCCACCAGGTCTGCCCGGCCAAGCCGGTCGAGCTCGACCACGTCGGCGCGCAGCTCTACACCGCGTACAAGAACCTCGGCGAGCAGATCGCCGACCTGACCGAGAAGCAGAAGCGCGTCCGCGAGCAGCTTGAGGCCCGCATCGGCGACGCCCCCGGCGCCACCATCGGCGGCGAGGACGTCATCACCTGGAAGTGGTCCAAGCCCGGCGGCGGCCTCGACGCCAAGGCCCTGGCCAAGGACCACCCCGAGATCTACGCCAAGTACTACAAGCCGAAGAAGGCGTCCCGCCCCTTCAAGATCCTCGGCGAGTAGCCGTGACCGTCGCGTTCCAGCAGCCGACCGCCGGCCAGTTCGCGCCCCCGCTCGACGGCCTCGCCGGACAGATCGCCACCCAGGTGATCGACACCGTGAAGCGCGCCGCCTCGGGCGCCGCCCGCTCGCAGCAGGTCGCGCTCGGCCCGTCCGAGTACGGCATCCCCTGCACGAGGCGGTTGGCGTACAAGCTGCTCGACTGGCCGACGGTCAACGCCGACACCGACCCGTGGGCGTCCATCATCGGCACCGCCGTACACGCCTGGATGGACACCACCTACCGGGCCGAGAACCGGCGGCTCGGCCGCGAGCGGTACCTCATCGAGCGCACCCTCCAGATCACCCCGGCCCTGCGCGGCCACTCCGACCTGTTCGACCGCGACCACGGTGCCGTCATCGACTGGAAGGTCGTCGGCCTCGACCAGCTCAAGAAGTACCGCGCCAACGGGCCCGGCGACCAGTACCGCAAGCAGGCCCACCTCTACGGGCTCGGCCAGCAGCTCGCTGGCGAACGCGTCGAGCACGTCGCGATCGTGTTCCTCCCCCGCGGCGGCCAGATCAGCGGCCTGCACGTGTGGACCGAGCCGTACGACTATCGCGTCGCGATCGACGCCATCAAGCGCCTCGACACGATCCGAGACCTGGTCCTCCACGCGGACCCGGAGGCCAACCCGGGCGCGTGGGCCCTGTTCCCCACGGCAGACGCGCACTGCACGTACTGCCCCTTCTACCTCCCCGGCAGCACCGACCTGGCGGTCGGCTGCCCGGGCCACAAGTAACACCCCGAAAGAAAGAGAGAAAGACCATGTTCCAGCAGCCCACCGGCGGCGGCGACTCCTTCAAGGCCGCCGAGCACCTCGGCCGCCTCGTCGTCATCTACGCCAAGGACTACCGCGAGAACATCCCCACCACCTTCGGCGCGTCCAACGCGATCAGCGCCGACATCCACGTCGTCGACGCCCCCGGCGGCCCCCAGGTGTTCAACAACGCGCTGCTGTTCCCCCGCGCCCTCGTCGCGTCCCTGCGGGACGCCGTCGGCGGCCAGCCGGTGCTCGCCCGGATCGGCCAGGGCGTCGCGAAGCCCGGCCAGTCCGCGCCGTACATCCTCAACCCGTTCTCCGACCAGGACGCGGCGGTGGCGACGGCGTACGTGAACAGCCTGCCGAAGCCGTTCCAGGCGGCCGCTCCCGCGCCGCAGAGCGCCCCGGCCGCCCCGGCGCCGGTGCCCGCGCAGGCCGCGCCCGCTCCGGCAGCGGCGGCCGCCGCTCCGGTGATCGACCCGAACAACCTCCCCGCCGACGTCGCCGCGCTGCTCGCCCAGCTCCAGAGCCAGCAGGCCGCGACCGCCTGACCTCCTCCCGGCCCAGGGCTGCCGTTGTGCTCGCGGACGCGGCGGCCCTGGCCGGGAGGACCAGGTCCCGTCCTGGAGGGGAAGCCAGGCGGGGCCGACCACAGCCCGCCCCGAGCCCACCGGGTTCCGGGGCGGGCTTCCCGCATCACCAGGCACAACCAGGAGGGGCCACCATGGGCGCAGACCTGAAGATCCGGATCCCATCCGTACACGAGCCCGCGGCCGAGCCCCCGTTACCCTGCGCGGAAACCTGCCTCCTCTGCCACGGCCGCGCGCTGCCCTGCCCCGAGCGGCCCGGCTACTGCGCCCCCGTCTGCATGCGCACCATGCGCCGCCGCGGACCCGTCCACGTGTGCATCGCCACCACCACCGTGGCCGCCCGGCTGCTCGTCCGCCCCTCCGACTCCTCATCGGCGTACGTCACGCCGTGGGGCGACATCCAGAAGCCGCGCCCCTCCCTATGGCCGTGGCTCGTCGTCGACCACTGCCCCCGCTGCGGCGGCATGCACTGGCACACAATCACCCGCCCCGAACAGCGCTGGTACCGGACCGCCCCGTGCGGCCTGCCCTACGTCCTCACCCTCGCCCCCGCACTTCTCGGAGCCACCGCGTGACCATCCTGGCTGCTGCTCTCAACCTCCACGCCGCCGGACTCTCCGTCATCCCGGCCGCGATCGACGGCAGCAAATCCCCCCTCGGCTCCTGGAAGCGCTACATGCGCGAACGAATGAACGAGGACGACCTGCGCGGATGGTTCACGGCCGGGCACCCCGGGATCGGTGTCGTCACCGGCGCCATCTCCGGTCAGGTGGAGATGATCGAGCTGGAAGGCCGGGCGATCGCCGAGGGCATCCTCGGCCAGCTCGTCGAGCTGCTCGGCGCGGCCGGCCTCGGCGACGCCTGGACGCGGATGACCGGCGGTTACCTCGAACAGAGCCCGAGCGGCGGCCTGCACGTCTTCTACCGCCTGACCGACGGCCCCGCGCGCGGAAACGTGAAGCTGGCCGAGCGCCCAGCCCGCGATGGCGAACTCACCGACGAAGAACGCGCCGTCCTGGCCGAGCATCCCGACAAGGTGTTCCGCCGCGGCCTGATCGAAACCCGTGGCGAGGGCGGGTTCGTCGTCGTCGCCCCCTCCGACGGCACGACACACCCGAGTGGAAAGCCGTGGCTGCTCCTCGCAGGGGGCCCGTACAGCATCGCCCCCATCACGTGCGCCGAGCGGGACGCCATCCACCAGATCGCCCGGCTCTTCGACCAGACACGCCCACAACCGGCCGACGTGCAGGAGCCGCTCCCCTTCACCCAGCCCGGCCAGGCCGAGAACCGGCCCGAGGGCGGCGTCTCCCCCGGCGACGACTACGAGCAGCGCGTCGACTGGGCCGACCTGCTCGGATCCCACGGCTGGACCCTCATCCACACGCTCGGCCGCACCCGCTACTGGCGCCGCCCCGGCAAGAACCAGGGCATCTCCGCGACCACCGGCCGGGCCGACGACCGCGACCGCCTCTACGTGTTCACCACCAGCACCGAATTCGAGCCCGAGGTCCCGCACACGAAGCTCGGCGCGTACGCCGTACTCGAGCACGGCGGCGACCACAGCGCGGCGGCGAAGGCGCTGCACGCCGCCGGTTACGGCCGCCCCGCCCCCGAACCGGCCCGGCCTGCCCGCTTCACTCAGCCCACCGAAAACCCGCAGGTCGCCCAGCTTACGGAGCCGGGTAACTTGGCCCCGGCCGCGCAGGTCACCGAGCCGGACACCTACAGCCTCACCGACGACGGCAACGCCCTCCGCCTCGTCGACCAGCATCACGGCGCGCTCCGCTACTGCCCCCAGCGCGCCTCCTGGCTCACCTGGGACGGCCACCTCTGGCGCTGGGACCAGGCAGGCACCGCCCAAGAACTCGCCCGCGGCATCGCACGCGGCCTGCCCGAAGACGACCTCGACCAGCGCCGCCACCGCAAGACCTCGCTGTCCGCGCGCGGACTGAACGCGATGCTCGTCGTCGCCCGCACCGACCCCCGCATCGTCGTCCCCCTCGACCACCTGGACGCCCAGCCGTACGAACTCAACACCCCCTCCGGCGTCGTCAACCTGCGCACCGGCCAGATGCGGCAGCCCGACCCCAGCGCGCTGCACGCCCGCACCGCCACCACCGGCCCCGACTTCACCACACCGCCCGAACGCTGGCTGCGCTTCCTCGCCCAGACCTTCGGCGACGACGTGGCGATGACCACCTACGTGCAGCGGCTCCTCGGCGTCTCCCTCGTCGGCACCGTCCTGGAGCAGCTCCTCCCGTTCTGCTTCGGCGAAGGCGCCAACGGCAAGACCACCTTGCTCGGCGTCATGCAGCGGCTCCTCGGGATCGGCGCCGACGGCTACGCCCTCAGCGTGGGCTCCGACCTCCTCCTCGCCACCCAGCACAACGGCCACCCCACCGAACTCGCTCAGCTCTCCGGGGCCCGGCTCGTCGTCACCTCCGAACTGGAGGACGGGCAGCGGTTCGCCGAGGCCCGGGTCAAGATGCTGACCGGCCGCGACCCCATCTCCGCGCGGTTCATGCGCGCCGACTTCTTCACCTTCCGGCCGACGCACACGCTGTGGCTACTCGCCAACCACCAGCCGCAGGTGCGCGCCGGCGGCCCCGCCCTCTGGCGCCGGTTGAAGCTCCTCCCCTTCCTCCACGTCGTCCCGCCCGAGGACCGCGACCCCCACCTCGAAGACACATTGGTGGATAAGGAAGGGCCGTCCATTTTGGCGTGGGCCATTCAAGGCGCGGCCGACTATTTCGCCCACGGAATCGCCGAACCCGAATCCGTGAAGACCGCCACCGACGCCTACGCCAAGGATCAGGATTCGATCGCGCGTTTCGTCGAGGAAATGTGCGAAATCGGCAGCCCGGCCGCGCCGCACATGGTCGTCAGGGTGGCCGAGCTGCGCGCCGCGTACGAGGCGTGGTGCCGCGGCGAGGGCGAGCAGGCGGCGACCGCGAAGGGCTTCGGCATGGCTCTCCAGCGCCGGTTCGGGATCGTAACGGAGCGGTCCGCGTCGGCCCGGTTCTACCGCGGGATCCGGCTGACGGATGCGTCATCGGACTCGGCGGATGCGTCATCCGAGGGCGGGGATGCGTCACAGGGTGAGCGGTGGGGCGGGCCCGGATGGTGACACCCGACCAAGATCATGACGCATGTGGGGGCCTGGATGACGCATTCGTGACGCGTTCCCACACGGATGCGTCACAGCTTTCGGGATGCCGGGAGATCGCGTCACATTCGTCAGACCAGCAGGAACGCGAGGGCGACGCGTCATCGTTGATGATCTTCGCCAAGATCATGACGTGTGTGACACGTTTTTACGTCCTATCCGCTGCTACGCGCGCGCATACACGCACACGGGGACTCAACCGGAGAAAACGTGTCATGCGTCATACGCGTCATCGCTCCCCCGGACGGTGAAGTGATGCCCCGCCCCCGCTGGATCCCCGAACGGATCTCCACCACCGCCCGCTTCGAGCCCTGCCCAAAGTGCCACGCCCTCACCATCCGCGCCCTCGACAACCCCGTCGCCGGCATCGACACCCGCCTCGACCCGACCCCCCTCGACCTCGTCGCCGAACTCCAGGCACGAATTTCGGGGCGGTGGACGTACGACCTGATCGGAATCGGAGCAAGGAAAGAAATCGCATTCCGAGACCAATGGCGAATCAAGAAAAGAAATTGGCCCGTCCTGCCGAGACACCAATGCCCCGGCCCGGTGCCCACGACCGCGCTACTCCGCACCCGCCGAAAGAGAGAGGTCGATGATGAGCCCCCGTTCTGAACACCCCCGCCGCCCGGCCGGGTCGATGGTCGAGCGCGCTATCCCCGGCGCCGACGCCGGCCACTGCCGCCTCTGCGAACGAAACCTCCTGCTGATCGTGCGCGGCGGCTGGACCGCCTGCCCGCACTGCGACACCAACGCGGGCTGGCTCACCCCGCAGCAACGCGCCTGGGGCCCGCAATGACCCGCCGCTGCCCGCCCGGTCATGTCGGAGGCAGACAGTAATCGGGCCCGGCCGCCACCCTGCCCGAGTGAACGACACGCCGCCGCCGCAGACGCGTCCCACCGCCGGATCCTCGCCCCGCCGAGGCTCGAAGACGTTAGTCGCGATCTATGGCACCCTCCGCGGCGACCGACTTGGAAGATCGAAAGGACACGTCGTGAGCCACCTCCCCTCGGAAGTCGCCGACGACTTCGCCTCGGCGGCCGTGTACTGGCTCGACTTCTTGGAGGCCCGCTTCCCCGGCACACCACGCCCCTCGCATCCGCGAGTCCTCACCCGGGAGGATCGGGCCCGGCGCGACGAGCTGGCCCGCGTCGAGCGGGCCGAGCGCGTCCTGGTGATGCCCGGCGAGCACCCGGCTCCGCTCCATCTCGACGTGTCGCAGGCGGCGGACGAGCTGGCCGAGTGGGCGTACTGGTGCGCTGTCCGCGTGGCCGAGGCCATCATGCGCCCAGTCCCAGCGCCCCCGCAGGGCCTGGAGGACGTCCAGCAGGTGCTCGACTTCGCGGCCCGCCTCATCGTTGAAGCCGACTTCGTCTGCGCGGGCTTGGCCGAGGAGCTCGCCTCGACCGCCCGGTGGATCGCGGAGAGCATCTATCACCACCTGCACCTGCGGCCGGACGGCCAGGTCATCACCGTCATCTGTCCGTGGTGCAAGGGCATCACCGAGGACGAGCCGCTCGGCGGGGCGTACACCTGGCGCGTCCGCGTGCTGCCCGGCGACCAGGTGGCGATCGTGTGCGAGTCCGGGTCGTGCGAGCCGCCGCTGCGGGAGGTGGGGACGTGGTGGGGCGGCCGCCCGTGCTGGCCCCTCCCGGACTGGGGGCGGCTCGCCCGGTTCATCGCGGCGCGCTGATCTACTCGGCGGCCGGCTGCTTCGGCGGGCGGCCGCGCCGCTTCTCGGCCGGCCAGTGCGGGCCCAGGACATCGAGGAGCCGCTGCGGGTCGGCGGCCAGGGCGCGCAGGGTCGCGCGGAGCAGGCCGTCCATGGTCTTACCGGGCGGGACGAGGGGGCGGGCGTCATCGAGTTCGGCCTGCTCAGGCCGGAAGGTCGATGTGGTCAGCTCGTGTCGGGAACTCATACGAAAATCCTGGCATAAGTGGCTTCCTATTTTCTAGGGGGCGTGCTACTGTCGTCTCAACAGAAAAGAGAAAGCCACTTTTAACAGGGAGAACGACATGACCGCCACCGCCACCGCCGCCCAGATCGTCCCTGCCGAGCGCATCCGCCCCGGCGTCGCCGTCCAGCGCGTCAACCACTTCGACCGCGACGGCCGTTTCCTCCGCCAGGTCCGCCACTACGGCACCGAGGAGCAGGCCCGCGCCTGGGTCGAGCTCTTCTCCACCCACGACACCGACCCCAGGCACGCGGAGCTGCGCGCCATCGTCCTCGGCCAGAAGTAGCCCAGACACGCGAACGGCCCCGCCCAGGCGACTGCAACGCCAGGCGGGGCCCTGGACCCCCACCCACCAGACGACACCCGGGAGCGAGATCCGTGCCCCACCACCGTACCGACTTCATCACCACCATGACCGCCGACGAGGCCCGCATGTTCGCCGTCTACGTCGCCGGCCTCGACCGCGCCGTCTTCCGCCAGGCCGCGCGCCTGATCGAGCGCGACCGCGTCGCGCTCGCCCACAGCCTCACCGCCCGCCCCACCGCCGAGCCCGACGCCCTGGTCCCCGCCCCGCGCGGGGCGACGGCGCTCTACGACTGGGCCAGCGACGGCGCCTTCCCCGCGGGCGAGGCCGAGGCCGCCGAGGAGCCCGACACCGCGGCCGCCGACGCCGGGTACATCCCGGAGCCGCTCCCCGACGAGCTCGTCAAGCAGGCGACCGCCCGCTTCCTCGGCGACGTCCTGGCCGGCACCGTCCCCGGCGTCCGACAGATCAAACGGGAGCTCGGTGTCGGCCAAGACCGCGCGCAGCAGGTCAGGGGCGTACTCGGGAAGCTCGCCGACGTGTGACCCCCGTACCCGTCAACCTGGCCCGCCCGGGGGGAAGCGGACCAGGTTGACACCCGCCCTGTGGATAACCCATGATCAGAGCTACGCGAAGCATGCCCGCACCCCACCGGTGGCGGGCTTTTTTCATGCCCGGGGAGGTGACCGTGTGCCCCGCCCCCTCGACCCCACCGTGCGCGCCGCGATCCTCAACGACATCCGGGCAGGCCAGAAATCCGCACGCCAGATCGGACGTGACCACGGTGTAGCCACCTCAACCGTCTCCCGCCTCGCCAAGACCACCGGCGAAGGCGACGGATGGCAACGTTCGCAGACGGAAAAGGCTACGCGCGCGAAGCAGGCCGACAACCGATCCCGCCGCGCCCACCTCGCCAGCCTCGCCCTGGACGACGCCGACGCCATGCGCCGCCGCGCGCTCACCTCCGAGGCCGGCCGCGACGCCCGAGACTTCGCCACCGCCTACGGCATCTTCATCGACAAGCACGCCACCCTCGAACGCTTCGACCACGACGGCGGCGCCGACCACGCCAAGTCGATGATCGGCGAACTCGCCGACGCCCTCCGCACGGTCGCCGACCAGCTCCCCGACGATGCTTGACGCCGTCTTCCGGCTGCTCTCGCCCAAGCAGATCCGCTCCATCGTCTCCGCCCTCGACACCCCGCAGATCGCCCTCTGGGCCGGCGCGGTGTCGAGCGGCAAGACCATCGCGAGCCTCCTCGCGTTCCTGATCGCCGTCGCCCGCGCACCCGACCACGGCCTGGTCGTCGTCGTCGGCCGCACCCTCCAGACCATCGAGCGGAACCTCATCGACCCGCTCCAGTCCTCCCACCTGTTCGGCCCGTTCGCCGCCCAGGTCCACCACACGACCGGCTCGACCACCGCCACGATCTTCGGCCGCACCGTCCACCTCGTCGGCGCGTCCGACGTCCGAGCCGAAGCCCGCATCCGCGGCGCCACCATCGTCCTCGCCTACGTCGACGAGGCCACCCTCGTCCCACAGAGCTTCTGGATGATGCTCCTGTCCCGGCTCCGCGTCCCCGGCGCGAAGCTCCTCGCGACAACGAACCCCGACGGGCCGGCGCACTGGCTTCGCCGGGACTTCATCCTCCGTGCCGGCCAGGTCGGCATGCGCCACTGGCACTTCACCCTCGACGACAACCCGAGCCTCGCCGCCGACTACGTCGCCCGCCTCAAGGCCCAGTACGTCGGGCTGTGGCACCGAAGGTTCATCGCCGGGGAGTGGTGCCTCGCGCAGGGCGCCGTCTACGACATGTGGGATCCGGACCGTCACGTCGTCCCCGCCACGCAGATCCCGCAGATCATCGCGTGGATCTCGGCGGGCGTGGACTACGGCACGACCAACCCATTCCACGCCGGACTGCTCGGCCTGGGCGCCGACGGCCGCCTCTACATCACCCGCGAGTGGCGGTACGACTCCAAGCGCGAGCGCCGCCAGCTCACGGACGTCGAGTACTCCGAGCGGTTCCGCGGCTGGCTCGGCCAGGGCGAGCGCCCGCAGTACGTGATCGTGGACCCGTCCGCGACGTCCTTCCGTGTCCAGCTCCACCACGATGGCGTCACGGCGACGCTCGGCGACAACGAGGTGTTGCCCGGGATTCGCACGACCGCCTCGCTCCTGGCGACCGGCCGGCTTCTCGTCTCGGACGCCTGCCCGGACGTGATCGACGAGTTCCCCGGCTACTCGTGGGACGAGAAGGCGGCCGAGCTCGGCGAGGACAAGCCGATCAAGGCGAACGATCACGGCCTGGACATGGTCCGGTACGCGGTTCATACGACGCGGGCGGTGTGGCAGCACCGGCTCGCGTCGCCGGTCCTCGCCGCAGCGTGATCACTGCTCTACCCGCTGGTTACTTGCGGGAATAAGCCTTCTCGCAACCTTCCCACGACCCCTCTTGGAGATCATCGTGAGCCACCAGAAGCCGAGCGTCGGCCGCATCGTCCACTACGTGTCGTACGGCACGCCCGGCGGCGAGTACAAGAGCGAGTGCCGCGCCGCCATCGTCACTGAGGTCCTCGCGGATGGATCGCAGGGCGCCGAGAACAATGTCGGCCTGGCCGTGCTCAACCCGGAGGGCGTGTACTTCAACCGCGCAGTCCCCCAAGACGAGGGTGCCGAGACCCCCGGCTCGCCCGACTGCCCCAACAAGGCGGGGCACGGCAGCCCGTTCCGCTACTGCGGGTGCGGCTGGATGGAGGCGGGCCACTGCGGCGGTACGTGGCACTGGCCCGAGCGCGTCTGATGATCACCGCGAGCACCGAACAGGAAGCGCGCAGGACGATCACCCTGCCCCCGGGCCCCGCGCTCCTGTACGTAACCGAGGGCGACGCGCCCACCATCACCATCCTCGACAAGGCCGTCATCGACCAGATGCCGAGCCGCGACCGCGCGCTCTGCCGCGCGCTGCTGGCCTACGTCACCGAGCAGTTCGACACCTGAGAGGACCTGCGATGCCGCTGCCCAGCGGCGGCACCTGGCCGCCCAAAAACCTCCGCGACATCTACGACACCTACACCGTCCTCAACGCCTGGTACCGAGGCGACCGCGACGAACTCGCCACCGCCTACGGCGACACCACCGACAACCGGCCGGCCAACCGCCCCACCCAGTACCGCGGCGGCCTCGTCGGCAAGATGGCCCGCTGGTTCTGGGGCGCCCCCACCCCCGCCGGAGAGAAGCGCACAAAACTCCACGTGCCCGTCGCATCCGACATCGCCACCATGTCCGCCGACCTGCTGTTCTCCGAGCCGCCGTCGCTCCTGGTCCAGGACCCCGGCACGCAGGCCCGGATCGAGGACCTCGTCGAGAACGGCCTCCAGGCCACCCTGCTCGAAGGGGCCGAGGTCGGTGCGGCGCTCGGCGGCTACTACCTGCGCAGCGTGTGGGACAACGAGGTGTCGCCGCGGCCGTGGCTCTCTGTCGTTCATGCCGACGGCGCTGTCCCGGAGTGGCGGTGGGACAAGCTGCACGCCGTCACGTTCTGGCGCGTCATCGAGCAGGACGACAAGGGCAAGTGCCTGTACCACCTGGAGCGGCACGAACCCGGGTGGATCCTGAACCGCCTCTACCGGGGCGCCCCGGGCAGCCTCGACCAGGAGCTCCCCCTCACCGCCCACCCTGAGACGGCGAACCTGAAGCCCGCGATCGAGACCAAGGTCAAGCGCTGCACGGCGGTGTACATCGCGAACATGCGCCCCAACCGGGACTGGAGGCGCAACCCCGTCGGGGCGAACCTCGGCCGCTCGGACTTCGCCGGCGCGGTGCTCGGCCTCATGGACTCGCTGGACGAGACGTGGACGAGCTGGATGCGTGACATCCGGCTCGCCAAAGCCCGCCTGGTGGTCCCGCGCGGCTACCTCACAGACAACGGGCCCGGCAAGGGCGCATCGTTCGACCTCGATCGTGAGCTGTACGAAGAGGTCAGCAGCCTCCCCGGCGAGGGTCTCGACCTCAGCGCGCACCAGTTCGCGATCCGGGTCGAGGAGCACAAGGACACCGCGGCCGAGCTGCTCGCCGCCATCCTCCGCGCCACCGGCTACAGCGCGCAGTCCTTCGGCCTGTCCAACGAGGTCGCCGTCACCGCGACGGAGATCATGGCCCGGGAGCGACGCAGCCTGGTCACCAAGGGCAAGAAAGCGCTCTACACCAGGCCGGACCTCGCCGACGCCATCGAGACGCACCTGGAGCTCGAAGCCGCCCTCTTCAATTCCCGGATCGCGCCGGAGCGGCCGACGATCGTCTTCGGCGACTCGATCGCCGCGGATATACAGCAGCTCGCCCAGACGGCCATGCTCATGCGGCAGGCCGAGGCCGCCTCGGACGACACCATCGTCCGTCTGCTGCATCCGGACTGGGACGAGACGGAGATCCAGGCTGAGGTGGCTCGGATCGTTGCGGGGCGGCCGGAGCCGGTGGCGGATCCGTTCGCGTTGCGGCCGCCGGCCGACGACCAGGACGGCGAGCAGCAGGACGGCGAACCATCACCCCTCGATTGATCGTTCAAGGCGACCAACCATTTCCGATCCGGAAATAGTTCGAGGAGGTCGCCGTGGCCGTCGACCAGGACCTCCTCGACCAGATCGCCAACTCGGTCACCGACCTGTACCGCGAAGTCGAGACCGCCCTCATCACCACCATCGCCAAGCGCCTCCAGCAGGACCTCCCCCTCCCCTCGCCGTACCAGGAGGGCAAGCTCGACGCCGTCCAGAAGCTCCGAGCCGCCGCGCAAGCCGTCTACGAACGACTCCAGAAGACCAAGAGCGCCGCCGTCAGGGAGGCGATCCGGCAGGCGTACCGATCCGGCACCGCATCCGCGCTGACCGACATGCCGGCCTCGAAGCAGATCAAGGCCGACGCGAAGCAGGCGCTGGCCGAGGTCCCGAACGCCGCCGTGATCGAGAACCTCGCCGCCGCGCTGCACCGCGACCTCGGCCGCGTCGAAGGCAACATCCTCCGCGCCCCGCTCGACGCCTACCGCGCCGTCCAGGCCGCGACCGCCGCGCGAATCGCGACCGGCGCCGAGACTCGGCTCCAGGCGTCGCAAGCGGCGTGGCAGCGGCTCATCGACAAGGGCATCGTCAACTTCACGGACCGAACTGGCCGCGTGTGGCGGCTGTCGTCGTACGTGGAGATGATCGCGAGGACGAACATTGCCCGCGCTGCGATCCAGGGCCAGACCGACCGGCTCACGTCCATCGGCGTGGACCTCGTGATCGTGTCCGACCACGGCCAGGAGTGCAAGCTGTGCCGCCCGTACGAGGGCAAGGTACTCGCCGTCCGCGGGCCAGTCGGCGAGGTACGCGTCGAGCACGCCACCCGCGACGGCGAGTACGTCACGGTCCACGTCGTCGACACCCTGGACGGCGCCCGCGCCAAGGGCTTCCAGCACCCGAACTGTCGCCACAGCTTGAGCGCGTACCTGCCAGGCGTCACCCCCGTACCCAAGCGGGAGACCGCCGATCCGGAAGGCGACAAGGCGCGGCAGCGGCAGCGGTATCTCGAACGGAAGATCCGCGCCGCGAAGGAGCAGGCCGCCGGCGCGCTCACCCCCGAGGCGAAGAAGGCCGCCAACGCCCGCGTCCGGGCGACGCAGGCCGCGCTCCGGGAGCACCTTGCCGAGCATCCGAAGTTGAAGCGCCTGCCGTACCGGGAGCAGATCGGCGCCGGGAGCATCCCGCGCAAGGGTGGCCCGGCTGGCGGCCCTGTGGGCGACCTGGAGCCGCCCGTCCAGCCGACGCTCGACGGCGCGGCGGCCGTGCCTCCGTCCAAGCCGCTCACGGTGAAGCCGGTGCAGCCCGCGCCGAAGTCCGGTCAGCTCGACCACGACCAGGCGGCGGCCGAGAAGGCTGCGGCGGAAGCCAAGGCGGCAGCCGAAGCTAAGGCGGCAGCCGAAGCTAAGGCGGCTGCCGAAGCCAAGGCTGCCGCTGAGAAGGCGGCGGCCGAGAAAGCCGCAGCGGAAGCCAAGGCGGCAGCCGAGAAGGCAGCGGCCGAGAAGGCCCGGAAGAAGGCCGAGCTCGCCCGCCTCGCCGCAGAACGAAAGGCCCGCGAAGACGCCGCCCGCGCCGCAGCACCCGGTATGCGCGCCGCCGTCCGCCACCGCACCAACGATGACGGCCTGGCCTGGGCCCGCACACGCCTCCCCATGCCCGACACCCTCACCCGGGACGAGAAGACGGGCCTTCGCACCTACACCGGCAGCCTGTACGAAGAGATCAACAAGTACCTCCGCGGACAGCTCGACCTCGCCGATCTGGACCCGAGCACCCGCGACGAGGTCCTCACAGCCATCCGCCAGTGCGACACCGCCTTCGCCAAGTCCAACGTGCCCGAAGGCGTCATCGTCCACCGCGGCGTCGGAAAGATCACTGCCGACTTCATCGGCGGCGATTCCAACGACCTCACCAGCCTCACAAAACTCGTCGGCACCGTATACACTGATAAGGGATACGTATCAACGAGCGTCGGCAAGGACGCGGCGTTCTACGACAACATCCACATCGCCATCCGCCTCCCGCCCGGCACCGGACGAGCCGTCAACGTCATGCCGATCAGCCAGTACGGTGAGGGCGAACGCGAGATCCTGCTCAACCGCGGCACCAACTTCCTCGTCCACGCCGCCTACCAGCGAGGCAACACGTGGTACTTGGAGGTCGAGGTCGTACCGGACGGCTGGACGACACCGCCCGGGTGGAAGCCTGACCCCCTCGGGGACGTCGACACTGGATACCGGATTTGAAGGGCGTGACCATGAGCGACAAGCCTCAGCGGCCCTACGGCCGGTGGGCCGACTCCGGCCCCGTCACCGTCACACCGCCGCCCGCCGGCGGATACGCGGACACGCCTGCGGGTAAGGTGCGCCGCGCCGAGCTGCGCGACAACACGGGCCAAGTGCTCGGCCATCTATGGACCGACGACCGCCAGGCAGCAGGCTTCATTCCTGCTGAGCAGGCCGGGGCGGCGGGGGTGCGCGCTGGAGCGGAGATCTGGGCCATCCTGCGCGACGCCCACGCCGTCGGCATCGACGCTGCGGACCTGCTCGACCCCGACCTGTACCCGGACTACGCGCTCACGCTGGGCACCACACCTTGACGGCCTTGATCACCTCGTACGCCTGAGCCTGGTTGATGGTCGCGTTCCCGCCGGACAGCTCGGCCACCGTGTACTGCGCGAGCGTCATGTTCTTGCCGCCGGGCGGGTTGATGATCCGATCGCAGATCGCCCGGCCCCGCCGAATCGCCCGCTCCTCGTTCACCACCAGGCCCGGATCGATACCGCGTAACGCCTCCAGGTAGGCCGCGGCCTGTCCGGCGTCCGGCGTCGGCACCCCGCCCCCATCGGGCTTCGCGGCCTCGCTCGTCTTCGCGGCCGGCTTCGCCTCTTCCTCGCCGCCTCCGGTGAGTTCGATGATGCCGCCGCCGAGCGCGAGCACGCCCACGACAGCGATGATCATGACCAGGGTCTTTCCACCGCTCCCCTTCTTCCGAGGTGCGGGCGGCTGGTGCATGGGCGGCTGGCCGTACGGCTGCTGGTGTCCCTGCCAAGGGGCGGGCGCCTGCTGCTGGGGATTCCACTGCGGGGGCTGCTGCTGCGGAGGGTGCATACCCTCGGACCATACGCCCCGCCTCGCCGCTTTCCTCCGGAACGTTCCGGAAGGACGCCCGAAATCGGGCAAATCGCACCACCGAAAACGGTTCGCCCGGTGCGAGCCGCCGCTCCATCCCGTCGCCCGGCCAGGTGCCAGGCGCCAATCCCCGCGAGTCCCCAGGAGGGTCCGCATGACCACACCCGCCCCGTCGCCCGCGCCGGCACCTACGCCCGGCCCGAGCCAGCAGGCACCGCAGGGCCAGGCGCCCGCGGCCGCGCCCCCGGCACCGGAACCGACCCAGCAGCAGGCACCGGCCCCCGTGCCGCAGCCACCGACCTGGACGCCACCCCCGCCCGTCCCACACGCCTCCGCCCCGGTCCCCGCCGCGCCGCCGGCCGACGACGGTAGCCGGGACGTCTCCCGGCTCCCCCAGTGGGCGCAGAAGGAGATCGCCGACCTCCGCAAGGAGAACGCCGACCGGCGGGTCGCCGCCCGCACCGCGGTGGTCGCGCAGCACGCGTTCGCCGCCGCGCCCACGCTCGGCGTCAACGGCCACGCGCTCCTGTCGTCCCTCCCGTTCCAGGCCGCAGCCGCCGACCTCGACCCGGCCGCGCCGGACTTCAACACGCAGCTCGCCACGAAGGTGCAGGAGATCCTCGCGGCGAACCCGTGGATGGCCGCCCAGCCCGCGGCCGCACCTCCGCCCCCGCCGCCTCCCCCGGCGTCCGGGGCGCCGATGGGCGGCACCCCGCCGCCCGCCAAACCTCAATCGTTGGAGGCCGCCATCGCGGCCAAGTTCGGAAAGTAGGAGCTCACCATGGCTGTGTCCCTGGCCGAGGCCAGCAACAACGCGGTCGACGACATCGACGTCGCCGTCATCGACGAATTCCGCAAGGAGTCCGCGGTCCTCGACTCGCTGCTCTTCGACGACGTGGTCAACCCGGCCGGGGGCGGCGCCACCCTCACCTACGGGTACCGGCGCCTGGTGACCCAGCCCACCGCCGCGTTCCGCGCGCTCAACTCGGAGTACAGCCCGGCGAACGTCACCACCCAGCGGTACACCGTGGACCTGGCCGTCCTCGGCGGCAGCTTCCAGGTGGACCGGGTGATCGCGCAGATCGGCCCCGCCGCGTCCGGCGCCGTCAGCCTGAACATGTCCCAGAAGATCAAGGCCGCGAACACCCTGTTCCAGGACGCCGTGATCAACGGCGACACCGCGACCGACGCCAACGCCTTCGACGGCCTCGACAAGGCCCTCGTCGGCAGCTCCACCGAGTTCAACGCCGGCAAGGTCACCGACTGGACCAACATCGCCAGCGGCAATGACACGGCGTTCGCCGCCCTCGACGCCCTCGACGAGTTCCTGGCCCTGCTCGACGGCACCCCCACCGTGATCCTCGGCAACGCCAAGGCCCTCGCCAAGGTCCGTGCCATCGCTCGCCGGGCCGGGATGTACACCCGCAACCCGGTCGACGGGCTGATCGGCGCCGGTGGTCGCCCGATCGAGCGGGAGACCTACGGCGGGATCATCTTCGCCGACCCGGGCAACAAGGCCGGGTCCAACAACCCGATCATCCCGATCGCGACCCGCACCGTCGGCGGCACCTCCACCACCGGCCTCACCGACCTGTACGCGTACCGCGTCGGCCTCGACGGATTCCACGGCGTGTCCACGGTGGGCGGCCAGGTGGTCCGCCAGTGGCTGCCGGACTTCAACTCCGCCGGCGCCGTCAAGACCGGTGAGGTCGAGCTCGGCCCGGTCGCGGTCGCGCTGAAGGCGACCAAGGCGGCCGCGGTCTTCCGCAACCTCAAGGTCCAGTAAGGGGACAGAGCATGACGTACGAGATCACCGCGCCGGTCGAGGAGTTCACCGGCGAGGTCGCCGGTCTGGCGTTCCACGCGGGCAAGGCGACGGGCGAGCCGACGGAGGCCGCGCTGGCGTACTTCGAGCGGCACGGCTACCAGGTCCAGGCGGTGAAGACCGCCGAGCCCGAGCAGGACCAGGAGCCCGAGCAGGACCAGGAGCCCGGACAGGGCGAGCAGAAGAAGGCCAGCAAGAAGTAGCCGAGGGGAGGCCGGGATGCCGTACGCCACCACCGACGACCTCGCCGACTACATCTCCCCGGCCCCGTCCAACGCCGCCCTGCTCCTGACCCGGGCGTCCCGGCTCGTCGACCGGGCGCTGCTGTGCGCGGTGTACGACGTCGACGAGCAGGGCCAGCCGACCGACCCGAAGGTCGCCAAGGCCTTGCGCGAGGCGACGTGCGAGCAGGTCGCCGCCTGGGACGAGGGCGGGGAGACCGGCACGGGGGCGGCTGACCAGTACTCCAACGTGTCGATCGGCTCTGTCGCTCTCGGCCGGGCCGGAGGCGGCTCGGCCGGCGGGGGGCGCTCGGCGGCCGAGGATCTGTGCCCGCAGGCGGTCATGATCCTGCAGCAGGCCGGGCTCACCGGCCACGAGCCGAGAACGCGGACGTACTGCTGATGGGCGCCATCCCGCGATTCCTGCTCCGCCACACCGCCATGGTGGAGCCGCTTATCGGTGAGGGCCCGTTCGGGCCGGCCTACGGCACCCCGGTCGAGGTGCGCTGCTTCATCGACGAGAAACGCAGCCTGGTCCGGGACGCCGAGGGCTCCGAGGTCGTCTCCTCGACGACGGTGTACATGCCGATCGACACCGTCTGCCCGGTCGGCTCCCGGGTGAGCGCGAACGGCCGTACGTCGACCGTGCTCACCTCGTCGCGGCGGGACGGCGGCGGCCTCCCGACACCGGATCACCTGGAAGTCGCACTCCAGTAGAGAGGGGATCGTGGTGCCGCAGAAAGCCACGCTGAAGCTGAACCTCGGCGCGGTGAAGAAGGCCGAGCGGGCGGGAGCCGTACGAGGGCTACGGCTCGCGGCCGAGCACCTCCTCAAGGTCTCCCGAGACCTGGTCCCCCACGAGGAGGGCACCCTCGAACGCTCTGGCGTCGCCAGCGTGGACGAGGGCGAGCTGCGCGCCGCCGTCTCGTATGACGCGCCGTACGCGGTGCGGCAGCACGAGGACCTCACGCTCAAGCACGACGAGGGCCGCCAGGCGAAGTACCTCGAAGAGCCGATGGATACCGAGCGGCAGACGATGCTCGACCTGGTCGCCGCCGAGGTCCGCCGGAGCCTGCGATGACCCTCCTCGAAGAGTTCGCCGCGCTGCTCGCCGCACTCGGCCTCGGCACGTACAAGGCCGACGGCAGCACGGGCGGCACGATCTTCCTGACCGTTCTCCCCGCGTCGCCGGATCGCGCGATGGCGGTCGCCCGGTACGGCGGCCCCGAGAGCGCCGCGACGGACGACTACGACGAGCCGTCCATCCAGGTGCGCGTGCGCGGACCTGCGACGGACGCGCGGATTGCCGAGCAGGACGCCCAGGCCGTCTACGACAAGTTGCACGCGATCGGCTCCCGTGTCCTCGCAGGCGGGACCTGGCTTCAGGACGCGATCGGCGTCCAGTCGGGGCCGATCTACGTCGGCCGCGATCAGAACGGCCGCCATGAGTACACCGTCAACCTGCGCTGCGAGATCAGCCGACCATCTGTGAATAGGAGTCACCAATGACGCAGCGGAAGATCAACGCTCGCGACATCATCGTCGAAGTCGAGGACCCTACCGCGACTCCGGAGCCCTACCGGAAGATCGAGAACCTCGCCAGCGTGACCGTGAACCTCGGTGAGAACGAGGAGACCGTCGACACCACCGACTACGACAGCGAGGGTGTCTACGAGCAGGAGATCATGCAGCGCGGCGCGAGCATGGCCCTCGAGGGGCAGGCGAAGAAGGACACCACCACGGGTGCCCTCCAGCCGGGCCGCGCCCGCGTCGAGGAGATGGCAGGGGAGGACAATGTCGGCTACGACTCCCTCGGGAAGATCCGCTTCCGCCACCCCATGGACGAGAAGTGGACGAACTGGAACGCTACCTTCTCCCTCGGCGAGCAGGGCGGCGGCCCCAACGACAAGGTGAGCTGGTCGGCCACCATCACCAAGTCGGGCAAGAGCTGGAAGACGGATGTGACGCCCGCCGGGGGTGGCTCGTGACCGAACAGCCGACGTGGGTCGATGCCGACGACTTCGACGGCGACCTCGACCACGACTTCGACGCCGCTTGGGCCGAGCACAAGCCCAAGCACGTCCGCATCCGAGGCAAGGTCTATCGGCTGCCGCCGGAGGTCCCCGCCACCGTCCTGCTTCTCCTCGCCCGGCAGAAGCGCGCGAAGAACAGCGACGAGGGCGTGGCCTTCTTCGAGAAGATCCTCGAGGGCCTGCTCACCCCGGCCGGATACCAGCAGATCCTTGCCGACGGCATCGGCCTGACCAGCTTCAAGGACGTCGTCGACTGGTGCCTCAAGGTGTACGACCTGGCGAAGGACGACGGCGAGGGGGAAGCACAGCCCCCGACGACGGGGGCCACTGGACCGGCCTGATCATCCGCAACTGGACGCTGATCGAGGCCGACTTCCAGCGCGAGTACCGCATCGATCTGATGCCGGCACTCCGCGCTGGAATGCCGTGGCGGCGGTTCTCCGCCCTGCTCGTCGGCCTGTCTCCAGAGTCCATGTGGCGGCGGGTCTCTTCGTCCCAGCCGATCGAACTCGTCGGCGAGCAGGCCCAGTCGTTCATCAACACCCTCTGATCCGAGCGCACGGGAGGTGATGCTCCCGTGGCTGCCCTGACGATCGGCGAGCTGGTCGGCTTCATCGACATCGAGGACAAGGGCTTCGGCAAGGGGCTCAACGCGGCCGGGAAGGGGCTCGACAAGCTCCAGGCCGAGACGACCGGTTCCATGTCGTCGATCGAGTCGACGGTGTCCTCCGCTCTGTCGAAGATCGAGCAGGAGATCGCTGACGGGCTCGACCCTGCGAAGGCGATCGCCAACCTCGACAAGCTGGAGAAGGCGCTCGACGACGGCCTCGCCGAGATGCTCGACGAGGCCGATGCCTTCGCGGCCGAACTCGACAAGGCGATCGACGACGCGTTCGACGACCTCGACGACAAGGCCCGGCGCGGCGGCGAGGACGCGGCGAAGGGCCTCGGCGACGGCCTGGACGGTGCCGGGAAGTCCCAGCTCCCGGCCATCGGCGGCGGCTTCATGACCGTGCTGAAGGGGCTCGGCTGGGCGGCCGCGGGCGCGGCCATCGGGCAGATGCTCATGGCCGGCCTGTCGTCGGCGATGGATGCCGAGGACGCCAAGGCGAAGCTGTTCGCCCAGTTGGGCACGACCCCGGCGCAGTCGGAGCGGATCGGCAAGGTCGCGGGCAAGGTGTACGCGGACGCGTACGGCGAGTCCATGTCGGACGTGACGGACGCGATCAAGTCGGTCGTGCAGAACATCGACGGGATGCGCGGCGCCTCCGAGGCGAGTCTCACCGCGGTGTCGAAGCGCGCGATGGACGTCGCCACTGTGATGGACGAGGACGTCGGCGCCGTCACCCGGGCCGTCTCCCAGATGCTCCGCACCGGCCTCGCGCCTTCTGCTGAGGCGGCGTTCGACGTCCTCGCACGCGGCGCGCAGCTCGGCGCCGACAAGAGTCAGGACCTCCTCGACACCTTCAACGAGTACTCGACCCAGTTCCGCGACCTCGGGCTGAACGCCGACCAGGCGCTCGGCCTCATGGTCCAGGGGCTGAAGGCCGGCGCCCGCGACTCGGACACCGTCGCCGACGCGCTCAAGGAACTGAACATCCGGGTGCAGGACATGACCGCCGCGCCCGCGCTCAAGGAGCTCGGCCTCAACGCCAAGGACATGGCGGCCGCGTTCGGCGAAGGCGGCGCCAAGGCCAGCGGGGCGCTTGACACGATCCTCGACCGGCTGCGGGCGGTGAAGGACCCGACCGAGCGGTACGCGCTCGCGCAGCAGATCCTCGGCACCAAGTCGGAGGACCTGGCGAAGGCGCTGCTCGGCATGGACCCGTCGGCGGCCGTGGGCGCGCTGGGGAAGGTCGACGGCGCGGCAAAGACGGCCGGGGACACGCTGCATGACACCGCCAGCAACAAGCTGGAAGCCTTCAAGCGTGGGCTCCAGGCCAACGTCGTGGACTTCCTCGGCGGGACTGTCCTGCCCGCCGTCGAGGAGTTTGCGGACAAGTTCGACTTCTCCGCGATCGGGGACAAGA
Source organism: Microtetraspora niveoalba (assembly GCF_001570405.1). Taxonomy (GTDB): domain Bacteria; phylum Actinomycetota; class Actinomycetes; order Streptosporangiales; family Streptosporangiaceae; genus Microtetraspora; species Microtetraspora niveoalba. Next base: position 32,194 of record NZ_BBYM01000041.1, read on the forward strand.
TCGGGCCGATCGTCGAGAAGGTGAAGAGCTTCTTCGGCGGGATGTTCGAGTCGATTCAGGGCTGGATCGACAAGAACCGCGACAAGATTCAGGGCTGGGTCGACAAGTTCGAGACCGGCTTCCAGGCCATGTCTGACACCGTCGGCGCGGTCCTGGACGTGATCAAGGGCCTCTGGGATCTCTTCGGCGACGACCTGCTGAACATCCTCGGCATCCTCGTCGACACCTTCCTCGGTATCTGGTCCGGCCTTTGGGAGGCTCTGAAGGGCGTTTGGGAGACGTTCGCGGGGATCTTCACCGGCGACTGGAAGCGCGCGTGGGAAGGCGTCAAGAGCATCTTCTCCGGCGTGTGGAACGCCGTGAAATCGATCCTGGTCGGCGCACTGGAGCTGGTGAAGGCTCAGATCAGCAAGGCATGGAACGCGGCCACAGAGTTGACGTCGAAGGCGTGGAACGCGCTCAAGGACGCGGTGTCGAAGGCGATCGACAACGTGATCGACTTCGTGAAGAAGCTCCCGGGCAAGATCCTGACCGGGCTGGGGAACCTCGGCAAGCTGCTGGTCAAGTCCGGGAAGGACATGATCACGGGCCTGTGGTCGGGTATCCAGGCGATGGCCGGGTGGATCAAGGACAAGGTCACCGGCTTCTTCGGTGGGCTGCTCCCGGATTGGGTGAAGTCGGCGATCGATGCCCACTCTCCCTCGAAGGTGTTCGCCGAGCTGGGCAAGTGGACGATCCAGGGCTTCGTCGTCGGTATGCAGGGCGAGCAGGGCAAGGCCAAGACCACCGTCGACAACCTGGTCGCGATGGTGAAGGGCGCCTTCAAGCAGTCCCCGGGCGCGCCTGACGCCCTGGTCGACTGGGTCGGCAAGGAGACCGACCGGCTCCAGACGATCGCAAAGAAGCGTGAGCAGATCATCCAGGCGATCGCGGACGCGAAGAAGTACGCCGACGACATCGCCAAGCAGGCCGCCGACTTCGCCAACCTGTCCAACCTCGGGTTGGGCGAGGGAGCCGGTGCGGGCGACATCATCAGCGGCTTGCAGTCGAAGTTGTCCGCGCTGACGCGGTTCGCCGACGACATCAAGAAGCTCGCCGCGAAGGGCCTGAACAAGACGATCCTGCGCCAGATCATCGAGGCCGGGCCCGACAAGGGCCTCGACCTCGCGGAGATGCTCGTCGGCGCGGACGGCAGCGAGATCAAGGCGATCAACAAGGCACAGGCGAAGATCGACAAGGTCTCGAAGCAGATGGGCAAGAACAGCGCGGACGCGCTGTACGACACCGGCAAGCAGGCTGGAAAGGGTTTCCTGCGTGGGCTGGAAGGCCAGCTCAAGGAGATGGAGTCGATGATGGCGAAGATCGCGAAAGCGGTCGTCGCTGCCGTCAAGAAGGAACTTAAGGTCGCCTCGCCGTCCAGGGTGTTCATGGAAATCGGCGACAACACGATGTTGGGCTTCATCGAGGGCGTGCTCGGCCAGTCCACGGCGGCCACCGCGGCCGCGGCCGGCGTCGTCGGCCAGGCCGTCGCCGCCGCCGCGTCCGTGCCCGCGCCCGGCGTCCCCTCGCCGATATACGGGCCGAGCGCGGCGCCCGCGTACGGCGCAGAGTACGGCCAGGCAGCCAGCGGCGGCGTGACAGTGAACATGTACGACGCGGTGATCCGCGAGGAGGCCGACATCGGCCGCCTGGGCGCTGAGTTCGGGTTCGAGCTCACGGCCCGCGGCTGACGTCGCGGGCCCTCCCCTATCCCCTTTACGACGATGAGAGGCGGTGACGCCATGCCCGGATACGACCCCACCCGGGACGGCCCGTACGGCGAGTGGCTCAAGAGCAAGGGCGTCCAGACCAACGCGGGCCAGACGGTGCCGCGCCGGCGGGAGACCCTCGACGCGGCCGGCCGGCGAGTCCGCACCGTGGCGGAGCGGACGGAGTCCGGCGCGGTCACCGTCACCCGGAACCGCACCAGCGAGCGTGGTGAGCACCAGGACGTTCACGTCCACGCCCCGCTCCTGACCGGCTCGGGTCGGGCGGTGACGCCGTGAGCGGCCGTGCCCGCCTGGAGGCGGCGAGGCTGCGCACGGAGGCGGAGATGCTCGACGCCTGCGCCGCCCAGCAGGAGCAGCTCGACGAGGCGAAGGCCGCGTACGAGGCTGACCCGACCCCGGAGCGCGAGGCCGCGCTGAACGACGCGATGCGGGCCATGTACGAGTTCCGCGGCTGGGTCCGCTCGATCGCACGCCTGCGCGCGGTCCGCGCCGAACTCGTCGGGCTTCCGGAGGATCACGAGCGGCGACCGGGCCTGGAGGCCGAACTCGCCGACCTGGAGCACCGGTACGGCGCGTTCGCGGCCGACCTGGAGGCCCTCGCCGGGCCGGACCTGCCGCCCGGCAGCGTCCACGTCACCCCGCAGCCCGTCCGCGCCAAGGGCCGGATCAAGCGACCTGGAGGTGCCTGATGGCGTGGTCTGCATCCGGTCTGTTCGTCCAGACGCACGTCGGCCAGTGGGGGCCCGCCCAGGTCGGCATCAACCTCGCGGCCGCGGACCTCAAGCTCGCCCTGTGGGGGTCGGCGATCACGCCGAACTACGACTCGCACACCGCCTATGGAACGGCGCCGTGGAACTCGGGCGAATGCAGCGGTGCCGGCTACACGGCGGGTGGGCCGACGCTCGCGGGGACCACGCTGACGCCGGGCGGCGGCGGGATGGCGTGGGACGCCGACAACGTGCAGCTGAACAACACGACGATCACGTCCGAGGGCGGCGTGATCTACGCGCCGAACAAGGGCAACCGGTTGATCGCGGCGATCTGGTGGGGCGGCGTCAAGGAGACCCAGGACGGCACGTTCCTGATCACCTGGCACAGCAGTGGGATCGCGGTCCTGGACCTCACCCCGTAGAAGGAGGGCCGGATGCTGGTGCTCAAGAACGGGTTCGACGGCGGAACCCCGAACGCCGCGATCACCCCCACCAACTCCGGCGGCGCGTCCGGCAGCCCGTTCGACGTCGCCGCCTCTTATAACGAGTTCGGCACCGCCATCACCTACTCCTCCGTGCGGGCAGCACACGGCGCCCTGTCGGCGAAGATGCCGCTGTTCAGCGAGATGGAGTGGTGGCTCCCGGAGGAGGACACCAGCACCGGTCCCCGCTGGATGCGAGCGTACTTCTGGCTGCAGAAGCCGACCGTCGCCGGTGAGGAGTACGACGCGGCTCTGCGGCTGCTCGCGGGCGACAACATCAGGTGGCAGGCGACAATCCGTCTGACCAGCGCAGGCGCGAGCCTCATGCTGCAGGCGTACGACGACACGGAGTTCGAGCTCGTCACCCTGGGCACGACATCCGTCGCCCCGGCGCTCGGGCAGTGGATCCGCGTAGAACTCAGAGGCACCAACGCCTCCGGGACCGCAGCGGGCGAGGTCCGCCTCTACAACAACGCGGACTCGACCGGCACGCCGACCGCCACGGTGACGGGCAGCGTGCACCAAACCGGAGAGCCGTGGGTTGTCGCCAACATCAGGTACGACGGCTCCACCACAGGTGGGGTGACACCGCCCGACATCTGGGTGGACGACATCGGCTTCTCGGACGTCACCTGGCTGGGCGTCGCCTCGATCTCGCAGACGGTCACCCCGGCCGCGATCGCCGCGACCACGTCGATGCCGACCCCGTCGATCTCAACGGGCCGCACCGTCCGGCCGGACCTGATCGTCGCGCCCTGGTCGCTCCCGGAGCCGGAGGTGACGACCGAGGGCAGCCCCATCGTGGCGGTCGACCCGGACGCCATCCGGGCCACCTGGAGCCTGCCGAGCCCGCTCGTGCAGGCGTTCAAAAACGTCACGATCTCGCCGGATCCGATCATCGCGCCGTGGACGATCCCCGCCCCGAGCCTGGAAGTGCCGATCAACCCCGGCGACAAGATCACACGCACGGGTCAGATCGAGTGGAACGGCTTCCTGCTCGGCGGCGGCACCCGCTACCGGTGGCAGCAGCTCGACGGCTGGATCACCGACCTCCCGGGGATCGACAGCGGGAACGTCCCGCACCCGACCAGGCACGGCAGCTATCCGGGCAGGAAGCTCGCCCAGGAGCGGAACGTCACCTTCACCGGGCTCATCCGGGCCCGGCGGGAGGACATGCAGGAGGCGATCGACGAGCTGCTCGCGGCCACGCCGATCCTCGAAGACGACACGGAGCTGCCGCTCGCGATCCGGATCCTGAACACGACCTACATCGGATACGGCAGCATCATCCGGCGGGCGGTCCCAGTGGATAAGCAGGTCCGGCTCGGCCTCGGCCGGGTGACTCTCCAGTGGGTCCTCTCCGACCCCCTCCTGCTGTCCCGAGAGCTCAACAGCGCGGTGATCTCAGATGGCACCTGGCAGACGGTGACCAACCTCGGCAACGCCGTCACCTACCCGACAATCCGCTGCCCCGGCCCGGCGACCGACCCGACCGTCATCGTCCGCCGCAACACCTCGCTTGGCGTCGAAGAGCGCGTGCTCGAGTTCGGCCTGACCGTGGACACCGGCAAGATGCTCGTGATCGACACCTACTACGGCACCGCGACCATCGGCGACACGAACGTCATGGACAAGCTGTCCGGCTCCTCCGTGCCGGTGCCTGACCTCGTCCTCCCCGCCGGCCAATCCGATATCGGCTACGCCACCGCCGGCGGCGCGCAGGCCGCGACCGTGCTGTGGAGGCACGCCTACCTGTAAGGGGGGTGACCGCCCGTGGTTGCCCTGATCAGGGACGTCACCGGCATCACATACGCGGCCAACGACGACCAGCCCGTCATCCCGCGCCCGCAGGTGCAGGCCGGGGACATCCTGCTCTGCTATCACGCCTGCGACGAGGGTCCGCTCTCGGACATGGGCATCCAGGGGCAGGGCTGGACCACCGTCGCGGAGCGCGGGGACGACAGGCCGTTCGGCAATGGCGGCGGCTCGAAGATCTATCGGAAGGTCGCCACGGGCAGCGAGCCGAGCAGCTACACCCTCGTCCAGGACCGGAACCCGGGCAGGCTGGCGGACTCGACCGTGGTCATGCTCTCCGTCAAGGGGGGCGACCCGAACAACATCGTCGCCCGCCACGACGGCGACACCAGCTTCCCGCCTTTCCTGGTGCTGCGCGAGGCCATCACCCCGGCGGCGACGCCCCCGTCCGGGAGCGGCCTGGAGCTGCGGATCGCCACCGGCTGGGATCCCAGCGGGGGCGTCTCCTGGTCGACCCCGGCCGGGTACCTGCCGGTCACCTCCTCCACGCAGCAGTCCCGCGGCTTCGTGGCTACGACGATGGTCGCGCGGACGCTGGTGACGTCGGCGCCGCTCGGGTCGGTGACCCTCACGTCCAACGTCACGCTGGCCGCGTCGCACGGCTTCACGGTCATCGTGCCGTCCGGCGACGGCGGGGGCGGGGATGTTCCGACGCCCCCCTCGTTCCCGGCCTTCACACCGGCCAAGGGCAGCGCGCTGTACCGGTACACCGTCCACGACATGATCACCGGGGCGTACCGGCAGGACATCTACCCGACCGACGTCACGTTCGATCGCCGGATCGGCGAGCCCGGGACCTTCTCGGCGACGTTGCCGATCCCGAACGCTCGACGCGCGGACGAGGTCGCCCGGATCATCCCCCGCCACGCCTCCGACCTCACGTCGGGGCCCGGCCGGATCATCGTGCATGTCTGGCGCGCCGGCGTGCTGTGGGGGATCTACTGGATCCACGGGGCCTTGATCAGCAAGAGCCGGAGGGGCACGGTCTCCATCCAGCTCCGCGGCTCCACCTTGGACGCGTATCTGCTGCACGTACCGGTCGAGTCCGACCTGTCGTGGACCGGCGAGCAGATCGACAACGCCCGCCAGCTCCTGGCCCACATGCAGGCCCTCGATGGCGCGAACATCGGCCTCGCCCCGCGCCCCGGCACCAGCGGCCAGGTCCGGCCGCTCGAAGTGAAGGCCGAGGACCGCACGACGTACGGCGACGCGCTCAAGGGCTACGCCGAGGCGTACGGCGGTTTCGAGTACGTGATCGACCCGGTCATCGGCCGGTCGGGGACCGAACGCCGGTGGAAGTGGGGCGCACCGAAGATCACCAGCAGCAGGCGGCACGTCTTCACCGAGAGCCCGCACGGGGGCGACATCCTCGACTGGGGTGAGGAAATCGACGCCCTGCGCGGAGCGACCCGGGCGCGCGTCATCGGCGGCACCCCGGAAGCGACCGACGCAACCGAGGGCGCCACGCCGGTCCTCAGCGGCTGGGTGACCGCGACGGCGCACCGGGCGGCCGGCTGGCCGCGCTACGGCCAGACGGTGGAGCACCCGGGCGAGTCCCTGCTCCAGTCCCAGCTCGACCAGTACGCGGCCCGCTGGATCGCGACGTTCGGCGGCTCGCTGCGCGTCTACAGCGCGACGGTGGCGCTCGGCGCGAAGCCGACGATCTCACCGAGCAGCCTGGGCGACCAGGTCCGGCGGGTGATGGTCAACGTCTGGCACCCGAGAGTCGCCGGCGGCGCGAGCTTCGACGCGTCCCAGCGCCTGATCGGCATCGGCATCACACCCGTCTCGAAGCAGACCGGCAAAGAGGAAGCGCAGCTCATCTTGGAGGAGGCCAGCGTTGAGTGATCAGTTCCCGGTCAAGCAGGGCCGGATCATCCGGGCGATGCAGCGCGATATCGAGCGGCTGTCCACGCTGGCGAAGACGGTCGCCCCCACGCCGGTCACGAAGTCCAGCGGCGCGTTTCACGTGCCCAGCACGGCGGCACCGGACGCGCCGGCGAGCGGCTTCAAGATCTACTCGGATGGCGGGAACTTCAGGATCCGGAACTCGAACGGGACCGTCCGCGGCTTCCCCGGTAGCAACGTCTTCGACCACTCCATGACCAGCAGCACCATCGGCTCGGCGCCCACCGCGAGCGACTACAACCGCCTCCGCACGGACGTCGCCAACCTCAGCCAGACCGTCAACAACCTGCTGTCCAGCCTGCGCAGCGTGGGGCTGATCGGCTGACGGATGCGTCACGGCCCGGCGGGGATGCGTCATCGGATGCGTCACCCGGGAGGCCCGGAAAGCGCCGTACGGCCGCGTACGGCTCGTGATCGTGACGCATGTGAGGGCCGGATGACGCATTCGTGACGCGTTCCCGGCCGGATGCGTCACAGCTTCCGGGATGCCCGGAAAACCTGTCACATCCGTCAGACCAGCGAAGACGTGACGCCGATGCGTCACCGTTGGCGATCTTCGGCCCCCTGGTGACGTGTGTGACACGTTTTTATGTCCTATCCGCCCCTACGCGCGCGCATACGCGCACACGGGGACTCAACCGGAGAAAACGCGTCATGCGTCACACGCGTCACCGCCCACCACGTGCCGCCGGTCCGAGGCTCGGATCGGACCCCGCGGCACCCCTACCAACCGCCGAGCAGGAGAGCGAAAGCGATGCTTGACCCGCTCGGCCCCGTGACGATCGGAGCCCGCGAGATTTACGACGAGCTCAAGACCGTCGGATCCAAGCTCGACAAGGTCGACTCGAAAGTCGACGGGATCGTCACCGACGTCACCGACCACGAGACCAGGATCCGCGCCCTGGAACGCGCACGGTGGCCACTCCCATCACTGGCCGCGCTCGTCGCGCTCGGCTCTCTCATCCTCGCCATCATCTCGTTCACCCGAGGAGGCTGACCGTGTCCGAACCCCTCCCGCCGGCCCCGTACAACCGGGCCGACGTCACCCCCGACGACGGCGCCCAGGACGTCAGCCAGGACCCGACCGTGACCTACGAGAGCGAGGTCGAGGATGGCGACGAGTAACGACGTCCTGCGAATCGCTCGCGCGCAGCTCGGCACCGGCGAACGCTCGGACGGCACCAGCATCTACGGCTCCTGGTACGCCCGGCTCGTCAAGAACCAGGCGTTCGCCGCAGCCCCGTGGTGTCAGGCATTCGTCTCCTGGGTCGCCCGGGAGGCCGGCATCCCGACCAGCGTGATCCCGAACGGCGCCTGGACGGTCGCCGTCGCTGACTGGTTCGCCAAGCAGGGCCAGTTCTCGCAGACCCCGCACCCGGGCGACATCGTCTGGTTCGACTGGCAGGGGTCGAAGAACGTCCCGGCGATCGACCACGTCGGGTTCGTCGAGTCGATCCTGTCTGACGGCCGGATCGTCACGATCGAGGGCAACACCGCGAACGCCGTACGGCGGCGCGTCCGCTCTCGCTCGTGCATCGCCGGGTTCGGCCACTGGGCGCGCACAACGGCGACGCCGAAGCCCGCACCGAAACCTGTCCTAACGCCGACGGAGGTCTTCGTGAAGCAGCTCCCCACGCTCAAGCCCGGCACGAAGGGCTGGCACGTCAAGACGGTCGTGCACCTGCTCGCGGCCCGCGACTACGCGGTGGGCCCGGGCGTGGACGACACGGTCTTGTCCCCGGCCGTCGTCGAGCGGCTGCGCGCGTTCAAGAAGGCCGCCGGCCTCCCAGAGGGGGACACGGTGGATCTCGACACCTGGGCGAAGCTCCTCCGCCTGTAGCCGCCCGACCCCATCCGCATCCCCGCCGTCCCCTGGCGGGCCAACCCCCGGGAGGGGAACATGAAGCAGTTCGCCGTACGGAACCCGCTGCTGCTGCGCGGCGCCATCGCCCTCGTCGTCATCGGCATCGCCCGGATCCTCATCGCGACCGGGCTCATCCCGGCCGACTGGGATCTCGACGAGGCGCGCGTCGAGCAGGTCTTCGACGGGTCGGTCGCGGCCTGGGCGTGGTTCTCGGCCCGGCGCAAGGTCACCCCGGTCGCGGATCCGCGCGACGACACAGGCCGGGTGCTGACGCCGACGGCGGTGTATCCGCCTCGGGTCGTGTAAATCGAGCGCCTCGTCGAGCCGCCCCCGCTCCCCTCTTCGGAGGGTGGGCGGGGGCGGCCTTTCGTCGTTCCCGGGGTCAGATCCGGTCGCCGGGGGAGAGCCGGGCGTGCGTCTCCCGCGCCCGCTCGGCCGCCAGGTCCTCCGTGTAGTGCTGGACCATGTCGCGGGTCTTCCACCCCAGGATGTGCTGGACATCGCCGTCGGATGCTCCGGCGGCGAGCAGGTTGTGTGCGGCGGTGCCTCGGAAGCGGTGCGGGTGGACCTCCTCGAGGCCGGCTTCCTGACCACGGCGGCCGAGCATGGCGCGGACGCCCCAGTGGGTGAGGTGGTGGGTACCGCGCCCCTGGATTCCGAGCCACAGCCAAGGGCTGTCGGCCTTGGGGTGGGCGGCGCGGATGCGGAGGTAGCGGTCGATCGCGCTCCGGGCCTTGGCGCCGATCGGTAGCCAGAGCTCGTCGCCGCCCTTGAGCCGGATGCGGATGCGCTTGCCGGGGAGGTCGAGGTCTGCGGTGCGCATGTCGGCGAGGCCCGACACGCGGACGCCGTTGTCCATGAAGATCCGGATGATCGCGGTGTCGCGGCGGTCCTCGAACCCGTTGCCCTTGCAGGCGGCCAGGAGCGCGGCGAGCTGGAGGTCGGTGAGGTAGGTCCTCACCTTCTTCGGCACCTTGGGAGCGTCCCCCTTCTTCACGGGCGATTCCCAGGTGCGCTCGCCCTCCTCGATCAGCCAGTTGAACCAGACGCGAAGGTTCCGGTAGTGGACGGCGGCGGAGGCCGCCGAGGTTCGTTCGCGCTCGGCGGCGAGGAATCGACGGACGTGTGCGGCTTCGACGCCTTCGGCGTCGGTGGGGCAGCCGTTGAGGTCGAGCCAGGTGCGGAACATCTTGGCCGTGTCGATGTAGCTCCTGATCGTCTTGGGGGACTTGGCGGCGGCTTCGAGGCTCATCTGCCAGGAGTCGATCAGCGCGTACAGGGGGGCGCCGCGGGGGACGAGGGGCTTGCGTTTGCTCGCGCGCCGGTTTCCTGCGGGGGTGAAGGGGACGAGGGTTTCGGTCATAGCCAGCGCCTTCCGGGCGGGGAGCCGGGGGCTGCTCGGTGTTGCGGCCCGCCCGGGGCAATCATTGGGTCTATCACCTGTGTACGGTCTGGTAGAGTTCTCTACGTCGCGCAGACCGGCAGGTCAGGGCGGCAAACCAAGCGGCCGTAGCTCAATGGATAGAGCATCTGACTACGGATCAGAAGGTTAGGGGTTCGAGTCCTCTCGGCCGCGCCAGACAAAGAAGGCCCGTCACCAGGGAAACCTGGGAACGGGCCTTCTTGCTTTCTAGATCATCCAGGCCGCTTGCTGACGCCCTTGCTATCAGCGCGGCTCCCCGGTGGCTCCCGCTACTCGCCGATCGCCTGGGCGAAGACCTCCGCCGCCGAGGCTCTGCTGCTATCGAAGAGTCTGTGCGCCAACTACTCAAGATTTCTTGGAAGGATCGCATGCTTGCGGGCAAACAAGGGTGTGATCACTGCTCCTGACGTCTTCGAGGCCGTCTTCGAAGCCCATTACGAGGAGATCCGGCGCTACATCGGGCGCAGGCTCGACCTCGACGTGGCCGAGGATCTCGCCGCGGAGACGTTCCTCATCGCCTTCAGGCAACGCGAACGCTTCGACTCGGCCGTGGGCGGGGTCAGGCCATGGCTGTACGGCATCGCGACCAAGCTCATCGGCCGCCACCGGCGCGCCGAGGTGCGCAGGTACCGCGCCTTGGCCAGGACGGGGCCGCCACATGACGACGAGGGACACGATCAGCGGATCGTGGACAGGCTCAGCGCGAGCGTGACGGTCGACCGGCTGGCGGGGGCGCTGGCGCGGCTGTCAAAAGGGGAGCGCGACGTGGTGCTCCTCATCGCGTACGGCGGGCTGGGCTACGACGAGGTGGCGGCGGCGCTCAGGATCGCCTCGGGGACGGTCGCGTCCCGGTTGAGCAGGGCCAGGACCAAGCTGCGTGAGGTGTTGGGATGAACGAGTTCCAGGTCATCGACTCGGTGATGCCCGATGTGCCGCCCCCATCGGCCGAGCAACTGGCGGCGGCGCGCAAGCGGGTACTCGCGACTACACAGGCGCCCCCGGTGTCCCCGGTGCGGGCGGGCAGAAAGCCGTGGACGGGGACGGCGCTCGTCGCGGCGGCCGTCGTGCTCGTGGTCGGCGCGGTGGTGGCCCTCGTACCTCGACGTGCGGTGGAGCCAGTCGCGGTCACGCCCATGCAGAAACTGGAAGCCGCGGCCGCCAGGCTGGCGGCGACACCGGAGGCGAAGGGCCGCTACTGGCGACGTGACACCGAGCACGTCTTGCGGACGAAGAGCGTCCACCCCTACCAGGTCGAGGAACGGGCCATGGAAGTGCTCGCCTTCGGGCCCAACCGCGAGGTCTACGGCTGGCGCGAGCCGATATCGGCGAAGCCGTACACGGACGAGGGCCTGAAAGCGTGGCGACGGGACGGCTCCCCCCAGCTGTGCCCCGCGCGGGGGTGCGACAAGAACATGCCCGCATATCCCTCGGCGGATCTGGGTTTGGGGCTGAAGCTCGCCGATGGGCTGAAGCTGACGCTGACGGAGCTGCGGAGCCTCCCCAAGGAGCCAGCGGCGCTCAGGGCACGGCTGCTGGACAGCTACGACCCTCAGGTGGCCGTGGAGCGCGAGCCATGGCTCGAGGGGGCCGCCTCGCGGCTCATCAACTCACCAGCGACGCCTGGCACCAGGGCTGCCGCCTATCTTCTCCTGGCGAATGCGCCGGGCATCAAGGTGGTCGACGATATTCCCGGGACGTTCGGGCTCGACGGGCTGGCCCTCCAATTCGCGGGAGGGCAGATCGTGATCGACCGCAGGACTGGCCAGTTGCTTGGGAAGCAGGGGCTGACTCCCGAGGGCGTCGCCTGGAAGGCCGAGATCGTCAGGAAGGTGGGCTGGAGCGATGTGCGGCCGGTGCCGCCTGCCAAATGCGTCCGCTGTACGGCCCGGCTCTAGGACACGCGCACTGGATTGCAGCGCGGCGAGCACGGAGAGCGCTTCTGGGCGGCCGCTCGCAGGTGATCCGAGCACGATGGGAGGGAATCGTGGCAGCTGTTCCTTTGAGGAAAGATCGAGACATTCATCTGGTCACCGACCGGGATTTCTGATGTCCGCCAGCCTGGACATCTGTGTCCGTCTACCTGGACACAGATGTCCGCTGACCAGGACTTCCTCATGGCCGCTTACGCGCCGGCATTTTGTGGTTGAGCAGCCGCGCAGATGCCCGTATGCGAAGGAACCCGCGATGCAGCGTTGGCCTGCCGCAGCGTTTCCGATAGGTCATCTGGAGCATCGACGCTGAGGCCGAGAACGGTGGCTCCGTCGCGGGTGATCGTGATGATGGCCTGATAGTGGTCTCGTGCCCTCAGGTAGAGCCTGAAGGCATCTTCTCCTTCGAGGCGCAACTCATCAAGGGCCTTATTGTCCGCGCCGTTCGCAATACCCAGGACATAGACCCGCTCGAAGGCGTGGAACCGCTCGTCACCGGGGTCGTCCACGTTGACGTAGCTCTCAATGAATCGTCCGAGGACTTCGGGACCACGCTCTGGAACCCACACGTAGACGTCGAGACATGGCGGCACGGGCCTAGCGTAGATCTCCGCGCTCCGGTGGCTCGAAGAGGCCGGCTTCCGACGCTGGGAGGAGGTCTTGCCAACGCTGGTGCTATGCCCCGGGACGCGCGACGACCTCCCATCCGGATCTCCTGGTCACCTGCCGGCGGTTCAGCGGGGGCCGGGGACGGTTGTCAAGGTGGGGCCGATCGACTGGTGCTGGTAACGGACCAGGTCGGCGTAGTGCCCGCCGTAGGCCATCAGCTGGTGGTGGGTGCCGGCCTCGATCACCTGGCCGCGGTTCAGCACGACGATCAGGTCGGCGTCCTGGATGGTGGACAGCCGGTGGGCGATGATGATCTGCGTCTGCCCGAGCCGCAGCAGGTTGCGGCGGATGCGCTCTTCGGTGACCGCGTCCAGGCTGGCGGTCGGCTCGTCCAGCAGCAGGATCCGCGGGCGGCGGACGAGCGCGCGGGCCAGGGCCAGACGCTGGCGCTGCCCTCCGGACAGGCGCCCGCCGCCCTCGCCGATGTCGGTGTCGTATCCCTGCGGGAGCCGCACGATCTCGTCGTGGATCTCGGCCATACGGGCGGCGTACTCGACCGCCGGTCTGCTCAGCCCGGAGAATCCGGCGATGTTGCCCATGATGGTGCCGGCGAACAGGTGCGGCTGCTGGGTGACGACTCCCACCTGCCCGCGTAGCCATTGCCGGTCGAGCTCCTCCAGCGGTATCCCGTCGAAGTAGACCCGTCCGGCGGTCGGCTCCACCAGCCCGACCAGCACACGTCCGAGGGTGGTCTTGCCGGATCCGGAGGCTCCGACGATCGCGACCCTCGAACCCGGCGGAATGCGCAGGGAGATGTCGCGCAGCACCGGCGTGCGGGCGTCATAGCCGGTGCTGAGCCCGGCGACGGCGATCCCGCCGCGCAGCCGGCCGTCCGGCCGGACGCCGCCGACGCGTTCCGGCGCGGTGCCCATCAGGTCGGCGATCCGCCCGATGTGCGCGGCGGCGAGCTGGAGCTGGTACACGATGCCGAGCAGCGACGCGAGCGGGGTGGTCGCCGCGATGGCGAGGGACACCAGGGCGAGCTGGTCGCCCAGCGTCGCATCACCGCCGGTGGTGGCGAACACGGCGACAAGCAGCCCCAGGTGGAGCGCCGTCCGCAGGGCGGTGCTCACCGCCTGCACCCCGGCCACGTGCCGGTCGCGGGCGGCGCCGGTGGTCAGCTCATCGTCGTGATGGGCGCGCCATCGGGCGACCGCGGCGGCTTCGCCGCCGGAGGCTTTGATGGCCTCGATGCCGGCGAGGCTGTCGACCAGGGTGGACTGGGTGGTGGCGTTGGTGTGCAGCGCGGCGAAGGCCAGGTGCATTCCGCGGCGGGCCGTGGCCAAGACCACGGCCCCCTGGGCGGCCGCGGCCGCGAGTGTCAACAGCGCCAGGCCGGGCGAGGCGATGAAGAGCAGCGTCAGGTACGTGACGGCGGTGAACAGGTCGAAAAGGAAGGTGAGCGACTGTTCGGTGAGCAGGTCGCGCAGCATCGCCACCCCGCTGAGTCTGCTCAGCAGGTCGCCGCTGGAGCGGCGTTGGAAGAAGCGGTACGGCAGGGCCAGCGTGTGGCCGACCAGCTTGCGCATCACCTCGGCCGCGACCGAGGTCTGCAGCCTGATCATCACCCAGGCGCGTACCCATGACAGCAGGGCGTGGACGAAGACGACGCACGCCGCTGCCGCCGCGAGCGCCGCCGTGTCCAGGGCCGCCGGCCGGTCCACCACCAGTTTGGTGAACAGCGGTACGGCCAGCCCGAGAAGCTGTGTACCGAGCGAGGCCAGCACCACGGCGACGATCAGCCCCCTGTTGGCCAGCGCGGGCGCGACCAGCGGGCGCAACACCCGCCACGGCCGGGACTTGGCGGCGGGGGCGAGCCCGGCGGGAGCGTCGGCGAGCAGCACCTTGTCTGAGTACCCGGCCCTGAACTGGCGCTGCGACAACCGCCGCCGTCCCCGCGCCGGATCCAGGACGGCCACGGCGCGCGGAGTGACCCGCTCGACCACGACGAAGTGGTTGTTCTCCCACAGTGCGACGAACGGCGTGGGAAGGCCGGAGATGGTGTCCATCGGGGCGCGGCAGGCGCGCAGCCGCAGCCCGAAGCGGGCACCGGCCTGGATCATCTCGCGCATGCTCACGCCGTCCACGCCTTCGGCGAGATGGCGGCGCACCTCGGCGGGGCTCGTACGGCGCCCCAGGGCGCCGAGCACCATGGCGAGACAGGCGGCGCCGCAGTCGCTGCGGTCGAGCTGCATCCGCAGCGGCACTCGCCTTCTCACAGCCAGAACCACCTGATGTGCGATGTGCGCCGCCGCTCGTCCAGCCACGCCTGGAACGCGGCGTCGCGCGCCGCGTCGAGCACCTCCTGAGCCTCGGGATCCGGCGGGAGCACCTCGTACACGACTCCGGCCAGGTGGCCGCCGTCGTAGGGGACCGGCCCGATCGCGGTCCCCGCGGGCAGCCCGCGCAGGGGTTCCGGGAGCCGAGGGGTGAGCGTCGCGGCGGCTTCGAGGTGGAGTCGCCGATCCTCGGCACCCGCCACGGCGGGGTGTCCGGCGTGCCGCGTGGGCAGCAGGGCCGTGGTGACCCGGTCGGTGAACTGCGCCACCGGGCCGTCGAGGAGGACATGCAGCGCCTCCGGCCGCGGTCCGGTCACCCACGCGGCAGACCGTACGGTGAATTCGTCCGGGTGTTCGGCGAGATAGCGCCGGGCGGGTTCACCGGCGAAGCGCTCGCGGACCCGGCCGATGAGCGCCTGCGTCTTGACGTGGCTCCAGAACGCCTCCTCCGACATTCCGGCCTCGGCGAGCCAGTCCAGCGTCCGCGCCCGGCCGGTGAGCCCGCGCCTTCGGCGGAACTCGTCGGCGGCCCGCTGGGTCTCGGCGACCGTCAGCGGCTCGGTGTCGCCATCCATCTCGGTGAGGAGGATGCGGTGGTCCACCAGCCGCTCATGGAGTTGCCGATCACGGGCGCCGAGGGCGCGGATGGTGGAAAGCGCGGCCGCGATCGACAACCCGATCCCGTCGACGCTGAGGACGTTCGCCGCCGCCCAATGGGTGGAGTGGTCGACGAGCCAGGGAACGCCGTCGGCCGTCTCGGCGGACAGCGCGACGGAGCCGTCCTCGGGATGCTCCAGAAGCAGGTCGTAGCCGACCCGGGCCGTCCCCGGCGGCTCATCGACTACGAGCTGGGCGCGCAGCCACGGCCGCCGGGAACTCCAACCTCGCACCAGGTCGTACGCGTCGCCCACCATTTCAGGGGTGGTGGGCAACCCGCGCAGCAGCGTGACCGCGTCGGCCAGATCCGTCCCGAAGGCGGCCCGATCGTGCGTCGGGTCACCGAGAGCCACGCCGACGGGTCCTGGCTCGGCGGGTTCCGGATCGCTAGCGGAGAAGTGCGTGCTCTGGTCAGTCGGCATCGATGCGGTCCTTGACGTCGGGGCGGGCGGCGGCCTCGGCCAGCCAGTCGGCGATCGCGTCGCTGATGGGCAGGCCGGTCAGCATCTCGACGAAGGCCCACTGCCCGTTGATGTTGAGTTCCAGGAAGACGTGCCGGCCGTCCGGCGTCACGATGAAGTCCAAGGCGCCGAAGGTCAGACCGAGCCCCGCGACCAGGCGCACACAGCGGTCCGCGATGTCCGGCGGCAGGCTGTAGGCGGAGTAGCCCACGTTGGGATCGTCGTAGTGTCGCCAGTCGACGGCGGTCAGCCGCGACACCTGGGAGTCGATGCGGGCGGCGAACACCCGCTCGCCGACGACGGTCACCCGCAGCTCGTACGCCTTGGGCATGTTGGGCTGCAGCATCGCCGGGCCGTACCGGAGCCGGTGCCGGCCCGTCAGTCGCCGCCGGGGAACCACGGCCGTGAAGAGATGGCGATCCTCGCCGTCCATCGTGAACGGGTGATAGCCGAGCGCCTTGGTGATGAGACGGCCGCCGGCCCGGTTCCACGCCGGGACGAGCTCGTCCGGATCGTTCGTCACGACCGTCTCGACGATGGTGAACCCGAGTTCGGTCGCCCGGTGAAGGTGCAGCAGCTTGTTGTCCATCGCCACGGCGTGCTGCGGCCGCGCCGGCATCCACCGCGCCCCCACCATCAGGTCGTACGCGCCGGCGAGCGCCAGCTTCGCCGCGTGCTCGGCGAACTCCCGCTGCGACGTCTCCCGCACCTCAGGGGAGGACGGCCTGTCGGGGCGGCGGTCCCAGACCGCGGTGACCCTGGACAGGTCGTACGTCTCGCCCCGGCGCGTCAGCACCTGTCGCCAACGGCCGTCGAGATAGGCGGTGGTGAGGGTGCACGCCCCGGGGTACTCCGCCTCGTCCCACCACAGCAGGGGCACTCCACGCTCGCGAAGCTTGGGCAGCACGGTATGAACCGAGTCGTCGCGGGCACTGCTGATGATCAACAACACGGTGGAGTGCTCCTTCTCCGTCATGAGTCAGCGAGCCGGCGTCCGCGGACGCCGGCTCCCCGTCGTTCACTTCGCCGTCCGGTGATCAGGCTCGGCCGTACCTGATCGACCGGTCGCCGCCGAGATCCGGATCGCGATCATCGCGGCGATCGCGATCCGGAGTCACCGCAACGATCAGGTGTTCTTGCAGTCCTGGCCGCTGGCGGCGGAGCTGCAGGCGTAGCCCGAGCCCGGCTTCATCTCGGCCCGCACGCCCGCGACGATCTCCAGGTCGTCACCAGCGAGCTCGGACACCCCGGCGGGAAGGTCGTCGATCTTCAGCATGTCCCTCATAGGACACCCCCATCTGGTTGCACAGGACCGTCATCTACGGCCCGGTACGAAATGGTGGTGATCATGGTTTGTACATTTCTTGGATTTCGCTAGGACGCCGGTGCATCCCGATGCCGACCCGCCGAAATGACTCAAGAGCAGGCGAAGGCGATAGGGAGCGGAGGGAGCCCTCGACGAGGCGGCGCGAGACCACCGGAATTTCGCCCGCCATGCGGCCGTCGAGTCGATCTTCGAGATCCGTGAGCGCTTCGGCCTGCCTGACCCCGCCGAGGAGCCATGGGACCACTGCCGGAGGCGGATGCCGCACCTCATGCGTTGCCGGCCCGAGATGCTGGACGATCACGTCGTCGCTGATGTACTCCCGGCCATATGGATCTTGAATCGAGAGCCGTGGACGGAAGAACGACTTCGCGCAGGCGGCTCCGGGCTCGAACAGGCTTCAGGGCCGCACTGTCGAGTCGTGGAAACAGGGCGGAAGCGGCTCAGTGCTCGAGAACTCAGTACTCGAGAACGCCGTGGGCGGCCACGATGTCACTTGAAGTGCTCGGCCGCACCTCGGTGATGCGCTCGGCCAGCAGCAGCGCAGCGGCAAGCCCGCCCTCCGACTTGTCGCCAACCAGCCCGAGCTCGACCCGGTCGGCCAGGTAGTCCTCCGAGATGCCATCCTCGTCGCCGGGGAACAGCGGATCGAAGGACAGGATCCTGCGGCCGTCCACGTAATGGTCGAAGGACGCGACCCTGTTCACGTTGACGAAGACACTCGCCGTGACCGTCCCGGCCGACAGGGGCCGCAGCACCTCGTCCAGCGTGCCGGCGAAGCCGTTCCACTCGCTCAGAATGGTCCCGCCCTCGGCCGACCGGGCAGAGATGAGGCCCTCCTCGATCTCGCCTTCCTCGTCATCGCCGTCGAATACGTCAATGCCAAGGCGGGCCAGCGCCTCGTGCGGGGTAAGGCCGCGGACGAAGGTCGCGCAGAACGCGTCGTCATCGAGCCAGTCGTAGCCGCTCATGAGAATCCCGTTCTCTCCAGGAGCAGATCATGGAGATCCTGGCATGCGGGTCCGACGAAAAGTCCGTACGACCTTGAGAGGCGACATCGGGGTCATCCTGGCGGGCCCACGTGCCCGGCGGTGCAGGGCATGACCACGCCGTTCGGCGTGTAAACGATCAAGCTCGCTCGAAACGCCGTCAGAGCAGCCCATGTCGGTGGGCCATCGTGGCAGCCTGGCTCGCGGCTGCTCACGCCAAGCTTGGCCGGCATGTTGCCCACATGCGCCCACCGTCTCGACCGAGATGAACAGTTCTTCGGCGATCTGCCGGTTGGTGCGGCCGTCGGCGAGCAGGCGCAGACCGGCGGAGCGCCCCTGCGCCCGCTCGGCGGCCGGGCGTGCGGCCTGGGCGGGCTGCTCGGGCCGCCCGCCGCACACCGACCCCGCCCCACTCGTACGACGTCTTGACAGGGCTGGAGCGATCACGCTGTCCAGGCTGGATCCCGGCCGATGACGCCGAGCAGGCGGTCGAACAGTGAGGCGTCGCCCGGCACTGCCACCGGCGGCCCGAAGGCACCGCGTTGCCTGCCCATCTCCACCATCTGGTCAGTGAACTGCAGCGCCCGCGAGACGGCCTCGGCGTCCGGCTCGTACTCCTGACCGGTGGCCCTGGCCAGGTCCCAGCCGTGCACCACCATATCGACGAGGTACATGTGACCCAGCACGGTCATCGGCAGGCCCATGGCGGGGCTGGTCCCCTCCCATGCCTCGGGCCGCGACCAGGCGGCCAGCGTGCCCTCCGCTCGTTCGGGGAAGTCGCCCGCGTAAGGCCCCTGCTCGACGCTCGGCCCCTTGCGAGCCAGCGACTCGAACATCTCCGCCACCCACTCGAGGTGGTTGATCAGGTCCTTGACGTCGAACTTCGCGCATGGCGTCGAGAACCCGAGCTGCTCCTGCCGCACCGCGCGCACCAAGCTCGCGGTACGTTCGGTGGCCCGCGTCATCAGCGGCATCATGTCTTCCATGGCAGCCAGCGTGCCCCGTGTGCCAGAAGGGCGGCTTGTAGAAACGCGACAGCGCGGCTGGGTCAACCCGTACGCGGGGCTCAGCGCCTTCGATTTCGTCCGGCAGGCGCCATCGCCGGAGATCGCGGCGCATGTGGAGCACTTCTGGGTCGTCACGTGGACCGATCTCGCCGAGCCGTACGAACAGCGCATCATCTCGCACCCCACGGTGAACATGTTCCGGGACTATGTCGGCGTCGGCCCCAAGTGGGTGATCCGCCGCTTCCGGCTGCACGAGGCCGCGGAGCGGGTCTACCAGGGCCTCGACCTCGCCACGCTGGCCGCCGAGCTCGGCTACACCGATCAGGCCCACCTGACCCGTGACTTCACCGCTGCGGTCGGCATGCCCCCCGCGGCCTACGCCCGGCTCAGAAGCCAGGCCTGATCCCGACGTTCACTGGGAGTCCGTCTCCTTCGGCGGGGCGGCGGTAACGGATTCCAGAGGAGCGGTTCTGAGCGGTTCTGAGCGATCCTGAAGATCGTTTGAGGGCCTGCGGATCAGAAGGTCAGGGGTTCGAGCCCTCTCGGCCGCGCAGCAGGTGAAGGCCGCCGGTTCCACCGGGTCGGCGGCCGCTACTCGCTCGCCGTCCGGTCCCGATGCATGCCGGGTCCCCATCACGTGTTCTCCCTCCTGCGGCCGGGGCTGGGAGACCGAGGCAACCTTCGCGGCGTGCTGTGCGTGTATGGGGTCATGATTTCGAAGGGCGTCCAGTGACGCCGCATACGGACGGTTTCACGGAATTCGTGGCCGCCCGCAGTACAAGCCTGTTGCGCACGGCGTACCTGACCTGCGGTTCGCTCGGGGAAGCCGAAGATTTGCTGCAGACCGCGCTGGAGCGGGCGTGTCTGCGTTGGGACAGGCTGTGCCGTGGCGGCGACCCCGAGCCCTACATCCGGCGGATCATCGTCAATCTGGCGATCAGCCGGGCGCGGCGTCTGGCGATCATGCGATTGATTCCGACGCACACCCCTCCCGAACTGCCCGCCGCGCGGGAGGACATCGAGTTACGGCACGTCGTCATGGACGCCTTACGGGCGTTGCCGCCCCGTCAGCGGGCTGTGGTGGTGCTCAGGTTCTGGGATGACATGACCGAGGCCCAGACGGCGAAGATGCTCGGCTGCTCCGTCGGCACGGTGAAGAGCCAGACGTCCAAGGCGCTGAAACGCCTGCGGGCGCTGCTGGGTGAGGAGGTGGCGAACAGTGCGCGGTATTGAGGAACGTCTACGCCAGGGAATGACCGACGCGACCCGGCCAGTGCTGGGGGCGCCGGAGCTGGCCGTACGGGTGATGGCCCGGGTGGCACTGCGCAGAAGGCGGCGCAGACTGGCGGCGAGTGTCGCCGCGGTCGCCGCCGCCGTGCTGGTGACGATCGGTGTGGTGTCGCCGTACATCGTCACCCGGCCCGACCCGGTCGCCACCTCCCCGGAACTGGATGGCGTGCGGATCGGCTACATCCCGGAGGGACTGGGTGCCCCGCAACGCCTGCGGGCGCAGGAGAAAGACATCGAAGGAGAGATCCGGCTGCGCGGTGAGGCGCTGAGATGGCAGGCCGGCAGCGATTTCGTCCAGGTTTCGGCCTACCGCACGGGCGGCGTCATCCATGACGCGATGGGCATCCTGGCCCTGAATGTCGTCGACTCACCGGTCGAGCCGCGATTCAGCGATGATCCGGTGTTGTCCGGCGACGGCACCAGCGCCATGTGGGTCGCCGACTACCGCCTTGTACTGAAAGTCACGGTCTCGGCGGCTCTGAAGGGAGAGCGCGACCGAATCATCGGTGGGCTGCGACTGGTCGGCTGGAGTCCCGCCTTCGCCGGACTCCGCGTCACGTACATGCCGGCCGGCATGTGGGTCTCACGAAAGGGCGCGGATCCCGACGCGCTGACCCGGCTCTGGCAAGGTGAGTCCGGCCGGCGCGTCTCCATCGAGGTCGTATACGGCCGGGCCGCGGCGACACTGGAGAAGCTGCGTGCCGCCGGACCCCCGCAGGAGGTTCTGACCGATGTGCGTCCGGCCTCGGTGCACGGCCAGCCGGCCTACGCGGCAGCCACCGGACAGGCAGGCCGGGTGTTGCTGTGGCTGGTCAAGCCGGGAACCGGCGTGCGGGTCCGGGGGGACCACCTGCCGGAGGGGGACCTGGTACGGATCGCCGAGGGCATCCAGTCGCCTCCCGAAAGCCAGGGCGAGTCCGTCGACGGCATCGCGATCTCCCTCGCCGGTCCGGATCTGCGGCCGGGTCCCGTGGAGACCGCCGTTGCGGCACGTTGGCGTTCCACCACCCGGCGATGGATCGGCCCGGACGGCGAAGACACCGTCACTGTCTCCATCCAGCGTGGCGCGGCGGTTCTGAGCTCCACCTGGTGGAGGAGCGTGTCCAGGGGCGAGCCGAAGCCGGCGACCATCGCCGGCGTGCAAGGGAATCTGCTCGACACGGGGGCCTCCACATCCAGCCGGAAGTTCACCTGGACTCCAGAGCCCGGCCTGGCCATCGTGGTCACCGCCCCCGCAGATGAGCTACGGCGAATCGTGAAGAGGATCGCGGCGCCATGATGCTGGAACCCGTGCCGGCTCCGAAGACGCGCCCGCACCCCGGACAGCGCACACCAGGACCGGGACACCACCCACCATCTCAGGTGAAACTCCGTGGCGAGCCACTTGTGCCCACCGCGATGATGTCCCGATGCACAAGGCGACCGCCTACCATGACGCACTCGGCGACTTCTTCGCCAAGCATGCCGATACGAGCCCCTACAACGCCTACACCGACAGACCCGCGATGCTTCAACTCGCGGGCGATGTCTCCGGGACCAGAATCCTGGATGTCGGCTGCGGGGCAGGCCACTATGCGGCCGAACTTTCGGCCCGCGGCGCCCAGGTGGTCGGGATCGAGGGCAGCGCCACGCTGCTGCGCCACGCACGAGCGCGCCTGAACGGCCACGCGGAACTGCTCCTCCACAATCTGGAAGAGCCGCTCGACTTCGCCGCTGACACCTCGTTCGACGGTGTGGTCTGCGCCCTCGTGTACGAGCACATCAGGAACCGGGTGCAACTGCTGGGCGAACTGCGCCGCGTCCTGCGACCAGGTGGATGGCTCCTGGTGTCGACCACTCACCCCACAGCCGACTGGCGCCACTTCGGAGGCTCGTACTTCAGCCAAAACTGGAGAGATCTGCCTCTTGGAGACAGTGAGCTCTCCATCCACTACCAGCGCATGCCGTTGGAGACCTTCTTGGGCGAGTTGTTGGCCGCGGGGTTCGTGCTGGAGCGACTGGTCGAACCCCGCCCGACAGCCGGCCTGCGGGAGATCGATGAAGCCGCCTACGACAAGCTTCATCAAGCGCCGTCCTTCCTCGCCGTGAAACTACGGCGTCCCTGATCACGATCTGTGCGCCCTCACGAGCTCAATGAGCGCGAGCAGGCCCCGATCACGAATCGTTGGGCGCCTGCCCTTCCCCACGGATCAGGACGCCAGGTTTTCGATTCCTCGCGGCGACGCCAGGCGGAGAAGGCCCGCCACCAGGAAGAAGCCGGGAACGGACCTTCTCGATCATCCAGGCGTTCGCCGACACCCTCGCCGACTCAAGAAAATGAGACCGCCACCAGGCGCGCGGCAGCGCACCCCGGCCGATACGACTTTCACCCCGGCGGTTCACCACGCGCCGACAACGTTCACCGAGGAAGCCGCCGGCATGAGACGCCGGGGCCACGATCCCGCCCGGCGTGGGGCGAGCGATCACCACCTGGAAACTCACCGGATGACGAGTGGTCGTCCCATGCACCGCGATCACGGACGCGGCCGCTCTTCCCCAACGCGGCCAGCATCGTCGGGGCGGACCACCTCATCGACGGAGGTGCCGTCACGACCGTGTGAGCACGCGGGCGCGCCGAACTCATCCGACCACGTCGAGCCGCGGAAATTCAGTGGCGAGCCGGGTACTCCAGAGCCAAAGTGACCAGAATGAGCGACCAAACCCAACGCTGGAGCCAGGCGACCGTATACCGGGACATGTGGGTAGACCCGAATGACGATCCCCGCGAGAGCGCCGAAGTCCCGCCGGAAGGCGAACTGGCGACGCTGCAGGACTACCTGACGAACTACAGACTGACCCTGCTGATGAAATGCGAGGGTCTCAACCCGGAACAACTCGCCCGTCGATCGGTGCCGCCGTCGACCATGTCGCTGCTCGGCCTGCTCCGGCACCTCGCCGAGGTAGAGCGGGACTGGCGCGGCTGGATCCTGCCCGGCGACCCCCCGTCGACGCTGTACGGCAAGGACGACGGCGACTTCGACGGAGCGGTCGCCGAACAGGCGGTGGTCGACGCCGCATACGCCGACCTCGCCCGTGAGCAGGCGGCCACCGACGCCGTGCTGGCCGAGCATCCGGATCTGGGCGAGCGACTGGGGAAGGACGCCATCTCCGTCCGGGAACTGCTGGTGCACCGGATCGAGGAGTACGCCCGGCACTGCGGCCACGCGGATCTGTTGCGGGAGTGCGTCGACGGTCGCGTGGGCCAGTGAGGGGACGACGGCTCCAGGACGCCGTGGACTGATCCGGACGGCTACGGACACCGTCGGTCCTGCTACCGATCAGAAGAGTTTCTCGGCCGCGCCACCCGGCGAAGGTCCCTGAGCAGGCGCCACGCCTCCGGGGACCTTTCTGTTTCCCCGGCTCACCCGGGCCTCTTCCCCTCGCCGGGAGCCCCCTGGAACCCGCCCGCTTCGGCTTCCCCAGCAGAGCGCTCGAAATGGCCGTCGTCGAAGGTGATCA
The DNA here is from genome assembly GCF_001570405.1 of Microtetraspora niveoalba. GTDB lineage: Bacteria > Actinomycetota > Actinomycetes > Streptosporangiales > Streptosporangiaceae > Microtetraspora > Microtetraspora niveoalba. The sequence goes on from NZ_BBYM01000041.1 coordinate 56,267, forward strand.
GGGGAGGCGGGGAGAGCACATGCCGGGTGCGACACTCGGCGAGTGGAGAACGAACTGGCGGCGGCAGTGGGACGGCTTCGAGAGACGTTCGCCCGCTACCCGCGGCGGGCGCCGACGACCTGGCACGAGCCTACGACTTCCTTGCCTGGTAGGGCCGCGCTGACCGGTGAAGACGGCCTGCCCGAGAACGACGCTCACCGACCGCGCGGGTCGGCCTCGATCCAGCCTGCCGCGCCGACACAGGCCTCATTGCCCTCCGGGTCGGCCAGCACCCAGTGCGACGGTGCGTACGCATCCGACACCAGGCGGCCACCGGCGGCGATCGCCGCCGCGATCCGCGCCTCGGCCTGGTCGTACGGCACCCAGACGTCGATGTGGACCCGGTTGCGCTGCGGGCGCGGAGCGTCCATCTGCTGGAAGTAGAACGGCGCCCCGCGGCGCTGCGGATCGATCAGGTCTTCGGCGCTGTTCGCGCGGTCCTCGTAGCCGAGCAGGGCACGCCAGAACGGCACCACGTCGGAGCCGACGAGGGCGTCGATGGTGACCTGGACAGTCTGCACAGCCGACGGATCGGCGGGGATGTCCAGCGTGCGGGCCACTGCCGAGATCTGCCGGGCCAGCTCGACGTCCCGCTCGCTCAGCCCGTAGAAGTCCGCGATCGTGATCAGCCGTACGGTCACGCCCCCGTAGCGCAGGTCAACGTCGGGATGACCGCTCCCCACGCCGGGCAGCTCGCTGATCGCCCGCACGAACTCGGCCCCGGCCGCGAGCGACCCGGTACGGAAGTAGGCGCACGCCCCCTCACCCAGCACACGCCAGTCCTCCAGGCCGCCGATCTCGTGAAACCGCTGCGGCCTGATCCGCTCGATCTTGCACTCAACGTCGGTCATCCGGTCAGCGTATTCTGCGAGCCCGACAATCTACGTCGCCTCGCTCCCGGATCTACGCGGCTGCCGCGGGCGCCGAAATTCCTCCTGGCGAGCGCTGTCTCGTCTCAGTTCGTGAGCTTCTTGCGCATCTGCACCGCGGACCGGCCGTCCAGCACCTCGCGGCCGGTTTTCACGTAGCCGAGGGACTCGTACAGGGCGATGTTCGAAACCATCTTGACGTTGGTGTAGAGGCGCAGAGCGGGGAGTCCGCGCCTGCGCGCCTCCTCCTCGGCGAAGGCCAGCAGGCTCCGGCCGATGCCCCTGCCGTGCAGGCCGGGCCGGACGGCGACATTGTCGACCAGCAACACGCCGTCCTCGGGAATCAGCACGATGAGCCCTTCGATCCCGTCGCGCCCATCCCGTACGTGCACGTGCCCCTCGGCGACGAGGGCGTCGTAGTCCGCCTCCATCGGCAGTGGGCGCATGCCGGTGATCTCCACCCACGGCAGGTAGGCATCGTGGACCAGTCGCTTGACGGCCGCCACGTCCGCGGCCAGAGCTTTACGCATCCGCCCGATGATGTCACCACCCGCTCGGGCGCGCCACGGCGGCCGACCGCGGTCGGCCGCCTCCCGGGAGCTCCTGGCGGCCCTGGGATCTATCTCGGAAGACCACGAATTACTTTCATACGAGATCGAAATGCACACGGCATTCCAGTACGCCTTCTTCTCTTGCGCGAAATCTTGGCGGGAAGGATAGCCGATATGGCCGTCCGGCCCTCCGGCCCGCACGTGCCGATAATTCGCAGGATTGGCACTCGCCGTCGAGAGTGACGCCGGTGTTTATCGATCGCGGGCCCGGGGATAGTGTCGTCGCAATCGCCCATTTCGGGGCGAATCACCAGATCCGGGAGGATTACATGAACGGATACCTGCCGTATCGCGATTCCACTCCGACCGCCCGCACCGGGGGCGTGCGCGGCTGGCAGGCGGACATTCTCCGCGGCGAGTCGTAACTGAGAAAGCCGAGGTACTGCGGTTCTGTATAGGCCGCAGTACCTCGACCTGTGACGGGCGGAACAATTCATCGGGGGCGTTCGTGGCGCGATTCTTTTACCCTGCGGCTCGGCCAGGCGACGTGGTGGAGGATCTGTTCGGATTCCCGGTCCCCGATCCGTACCGCTGGCTGGAGGACGCCGATGACGCGCGTGTGCGGGACTGGGCCGCGGCCCAGGATCGGCTCTTCCAGGCGCATCGCGCCGGATGGCACGAGAAGCGATCGTGGGCGTCCGCGGTGGACCAGGTGTCGTCCTTCGGCGTGTCCGAGCCCCCGATGGTGCGCGGGTCCGTCATGTTCGTCGCCGAGCAGCGGCGCGAGGACGAGCAACGGCGCCTGCTCGTCGTCGACGCCGGGGGGAACAGGCGGGTGCTGGTCGATCCGGTGGAGATCGATCCGTCCGGCCACACCGGGCTGTACGCCTGGTGGCCGTCACGCGAGGGCGAACGTGTGGCCGTCCAGATGGAGGTCGCCGAGCAGCCCGGCAGCGACATCATGGTTCTCGACGTACGAACCGGGGAGGCGGTGGACGGGCCGCTGCCACGCGCCCGCAACACCTCGCTCGCCTGGCTGCCGGGAGGGGACGCGTTCTACTACGTCAGCCGTGTTCCCGATGAGGAGCTGGCCCCCGGCGACATGCGTCTGCAGCGGCGAGTGAGGTTGCATCGGATCGGCTCGCCCTGCCGGTCGGACGCGGTGGTGTTCGGCGGCGAGGACGCGCCGGACCACTATTACGGGCTCACGGTCAGCGCCGACGGCCGCCATCTGGCGATCACCGCGATGGCCGGGCCCGCCTCGCACAACGACGTGTACGCGGCCGAGCTCATCGATCCGGAAGCTCCGCGTTTCGTCAAGATCGTGGACGGGGGGACGATACGCGCCCGCGTGCTCCCGCGCTTCCTCGCGGACGGCGATCTGCTGCTGGTCACCGACCACCAGGCGCCATGCGGCCGCATCTGCACGGCTCGGCGGCACGACACCGACCCGGCCGCGTGGCGCACGCTGGTGGCCGAGGATCGCCAGGCCCCCGTGGACGAGTGTCTGGTCCTGGACGACCCGGCGCTTCCGCGGCCACTCCTGCTGGTGGCACGGTCCCGGCACGGCGCCTCCACCATGACGCTGCACGACCTGGCCGACGGCCGGCCGCTCGCCGATCTGCCCCTTCCCGGCGCGGGCGTCGTCTCATCCCTGCGCACGGACATCGCACACGGACGGCACGCATGGTTCAGCTACTGCGACGCGGCCACTCCCCCCACCATCTACCGCTACGACGCCGTCAGCGGGAGGACGGAACCGGAAACCGGCGCCACAACGACCGGACGTACCGCGGAGATCCGCAGCCACAGCGTTCGCTATCCGGCCCGCGACGGCACCGAGATCACACTGCTCCTGTTCACCCCGGCCGAAGAGCGTCAGGGCCCCCGGCCCACCCTTCTTTACGGCTACGGCAGTTTCGGCATGCCGATGCGCCCCTGGTTCTTCCCTCTGGCGGCCGCCTGGGTCGGCGCCGGCGGCACCTACGCGGTCGCCTGCGTACGCGGAGGCGGCGAGGAGGGCCAGCACTGGCACGACGCCGGTCGTGGACCGCACAAACACCGCGCGATCAGCGACTTCAACGACGCCGCGGCCTGGCTCATCGACACCGGGCGGACCACCCGCGACCAACTGGCGATCTATGGCCAGTCCGCCGGCGGGCTGCTGGTGACCGCCGCCGCCACGCAACGACCGGACCTGTACGCCGCGGTCATCGCCGAGGGCCCGCTGTGTGACATGGCCCGCTACGAGAAATTCGGCCTGGGATGCACATGGATCGACGAATTCGGCACGGCCTCCCGAGCCGAAGAACTCCAATGGCTGCTCGCATACTCCCCCTATCACAACATCAAGCCCGGAACCCCCTATCCCGCGTTCCTCCTCACCGGTGCGGTGACCGATCTGCAGACGGGAGAGGCCCACGTCACCAAAATGTGCGCCGCCCTCCAGAACGCCACCGGCAGTGACCGGCCGATCCTGATGCGCCGAGAACCCGACACCGCCCACGCCGCCTCTCCCGCGAGCAAAGAACGCGCCCTGACCGCGGACATCCTGGCCTTCGCCGGGAAATACACCGGTCTGTCGCCGGAGAAAACAACAATGCCTCTTCAGGAGGCTGTCGCGGAACAACACTGAGAGCGGCCTGACGGTGAAACCGGCGACCCGCCGGCCTGTCGCGGCGGCTCGCCCCGGCTCCGGGTGTGTCCCGGGTTCATCCTGACCGGCTGCTCCCACGTCATCGCCGACCACTCGACAGAGGGACGGGTGGCATGCTGGACGGACGGCGATCAGGAGGAGATCAGCGATGCCCCACCCTCTCGGCACGCGGCCCGCGGTCCGGCGTACCCCTCTCACCGCGGACGAGAAGGCGCGGAGCGAGGCGAACTTCGCCCAGCTCGTCGCCCAGATGCTCGTCACCGAAGGCCGGTTCAGGGTGAGTGCCGACACCCCGGAGATGGTGGAGCTGTTCCAGACGGTCGCCCGCAGGGTGGGCGACATGCTCCAGAGGCCGGTGGTCAGCTACGCCAACGGCAGGTACATCGTGATCACCTTCGGCCAGGAGGAGACCCCGGGCCTCGCCGACCGGGGCGTCCGCTCGCCGCGAGAGTGACCGGCCAGGCGTCTGGAAGTACCCGGCCGCCCTGGCTCCCGTCACCCCCGCAGGGTGACCGACATGAGGTATTCGGCCAGGGCGCCGAGCAGGACGGCCACCGCACCGGCGAGCCACATCGGCGCGTGCTCTTTCCCTCTGGACAGCAGCAGGGTGCCCGGGTCGTGTGGCTTCTGGACGCCCACCTGAACGATATGGACGACGAGGACCAGCGACTTCGACAGCGCGGTGTGGGCGTAGAGGCTCACCCTGCCGTCCACGATCATGACGAGATCCAGGATCAGGCCGAGAAGGCCGACGCCGGCGATGAGCGCTCTGCCCTTGCCCGGCACGTCGAGGCGGGCCGCGTTGACCAGCGCGATGACGGTGACGGCGGCGAATCCGCCGAAGAGGGCCACGTAGCCCTGCGACTGGAGCCGCCACGGCCGGGTGCGTCCGGCTTCCACCGGCGGTTGAGATGACGGATCCGTGGACACGACAGGAACGAACCTCCCAAATCTGATCTCGGGATTGTCGCGGATCCGCGCCCGGATCCGCCAGACGCCGGCGGCAGGGAAGGCGCCCGCCAGATCATTGCCGCGGCGCTGTGGACCGACCGGCGGCCCGGAGCGTCGCCGCCGGGCCGCCGGAGCTTCAGGAACGAGGACGGCCTCCGCCGCTCACGCCACCAGGTGCTGCTCGGCCAGTTCGGTGAGCTGAACGGTGCACAATCCGCCGCGCTCGACCTTCACGTCGGTCACCTTGAGCTGCGTGCCGGGGGTGAGGATGAACTCCTCCTCGCCGGTGAACGCGGAGAAGCTCCGGATGCCCACGGCCCGCTCGGGGAGCACCTCGAAGAGGGTCCGCTTGCCGCGGCGGCCGAGGAACGCCTGGGCCACGTCGAGCTTCGACGTACACGAGGACACACCCCACCACGTCACGGTCCGGCCGAGCGGATACTGCGCGCGCAGGTCCAGCGAAACCCCGCGCCACAGCGGCTCCTTGCGGACCGGCAGACGCGACACCGCCGAGAACAGGAGTCGCAGGTACGGCAGGTACGGGGCGATCCGGGTGCGGTCGGGATTGCGCAGCGTGGCGTTGATCTGCCGGTAGAACGCCGACTCGCAGGTGTAGAGATAGAGGGCCGCGATCTCGTCGGCGGAGATGCCGCCGGCCACGGCGTCCGCCTGCTTCTCGCCGAACTCGTACGACTGCGTCACGTGCCGGTCGAGACCCGACAGCAGCTCCGCCGCCGGAGCGACGGCCTCGCGGAAGTCCATGAGCGGGGTGTCGAACACGCCGGTGATCGCCGGGAGCTCCAGCCCCTCGTCCTTGACGCTGGCGAGCCGTTCGAGGTAGAGCTTGTGCAACTCCATGGTCGAGGCGATGAAGGCCCCCATGCGGTCGGCCGTGTCGGCGTCCGCCCCGCCGTTTCCCGCCGTCGGCGTGTTCCACCCCTTGCCGGGCAGCCAGTCGATCTCGTCGGCCCCGAGCGCCTTGAGCGCCCCGTTCACGGCGGCGAAGTGGTCCCCGTCGCAGAAGATGTCGCCCTGGGCGGCGGGGTTGGGGTGGTCGATGTGCTCGACCTTCACGTCGGGATATTTCTTCTGGAGCCGCCGCACGACCGCCTTCAGGCTGCGGGCGTGCGCCCCCCACCAGGCGAACACCACACCCCGGTCCTCCTCGTCGGCGTTCTGCTTGGCCTTGAGGATCTCCTCGACGAGCCGCTCGACGACCGGCCGCCAGAACGCGGTGTGCTGGTCGGTGGCCATCGCCCCGTCGCCGCTGGCGGTGAGCGCCGCGTTCAGAAGCAGCACGCCCTGCGTGAGCATCGCCTGGAACCACTCCGGCGGCTGTACGGTGTCGTGCTTCTTCAGGAGCGCGCGGATGTCGGCGATCGGCGTCTTCTTGGGGATGCCGTGCTTCCACATCGCCGCCGCCTTGATGATGCAGCGGATGGAGACGACCTTGCCGAACCGGCTGTCGGCCCAGTCGTGGAAGGTGTTGTCGAACATGGCGATGCCCGTGGCGCTCTCGGCCCGCGGGTACGGGTTCTGGCCGAAGACGACGACCTTCCACTTGTGCGGCGGGTTGGGCTTGAGCGCCTGGAAGGTCAGTTCGCGGACGGGCACGACGTTCGGACCACGGCCCGGGCCGATGAACGTGGGCGCGGCGGGCTGGGCCTCGATGACCGGCTTCAGGAGGGGCAGCCACGGCTCGCCGCCGCCCTTGAAGAGCTCGACGAGGGCCAGCGGGTCGTTCGGGCCGGGCGTGGTGGGGGCGTCGGCATCGCTCATCGTGGGCTCCCGGATCGGCGCGCCGTACCGATGACGGCACGGGTGACTGAAGTGGGGGGAATTGTGCCGCGTGAAGATCCCTGATGCGATGTCGGCAAGATGTCGGCAACCCGCAAGCCCGCCCCGATGGAGTGGGCGGGCTTCTCCGTCGCGGCGCATACGCCCTGGTGGAGCCGGTACGCCGGCGGACGCGGCGGTCGTCACCCTCCACAGCCAAGATCTGTTTGTCGGTGTGGCCCGCTACCTTCGTGGACGTTGGAACCGCCCCTCCCCCGTACCAGGAGTGAGCCATGACCGTCACGCATGTGAAGCCCCCGCTCAGGGTGGTGCTGGTGGACGTCAACGCGAAGGTGGTGCAGGAGTGGCGGGCCGCGTTCGCCGACACTCCCGAGGTCGAGATCCACAAGGGGTCGATCCTCACCCAGCGCGTCGACGCCTGGGTCAGCCCGACCAACTCCCGCGGCCGGATGGACGGCGGGGTCGACGCGGCCATCAAGCGGCACCTCGGCGCGGGCATCCAACTGCGCGTCCAGCGGGCGATCCGCGACCAGTTCGAAGGCTCGCTGCCGGTGGGAAGCGCGGTGTGCGTGCCGTCCGGCTCGACCAACCCGAAGTTCCTGATCTCCACGCCGACGATGGTGCAGTCGGCTCAGAACGTGAGCGAGACGCTGAACGTGGCTCTGGCCTGCGCCGCCGCGTTCCAGGCCATCCATGCGCAGAACGAGAAGGAGCCGGGCGCCATCGAGTCGGTGGCGCTGGTCGGCATGGGCGCGGCGACGGGCAAGGTGCCGCCGCGAGTGTGCGCCAACCTGATGTGGACCGGCTACACCCTGTTCAACGACTACTACTTCCGCGACTACGACGACCTGCGGACGACGATCAGCGAGCAACTCGACGACATCGACAACCGCCCCACGGAGGAGCGTGTACGCATCACGCCCCCCGCCCCTCGGTCCTGTCGTTGACGAAACGCGCCCCGGCCTGATCGGCATCGCCTGTACCGGTTCCCCCTGGGAGCCGACCCGGTGCCGACGACTGAAGGCCGGCACGGTCGGCACCCGCTCGCTGTACGGCGACTTCAAGACGCGACCGTCGTTCCCGCGACTCCGAGCGGGCGGAGCCTCGACCCGGGACCTCGATCTCACCGCCCTCGACCCGGCGGTCTGAGGAACCGACGTGACCCGGTGAGGTCCCCGGACCTACGTACCGAACGATCGACGGGAAGCCGGACCACCCGCGGATCGACCGGATCGCGCGCTGACCGCTCCGGCGCGTCGGGGGCGCGCAAGGGTGGCCGTCCCGCCGCCGTGAGGCTCCTCGCCGCCGATGCGGAAGGGGGCGGGCCTACCGGCGTGAAAGCGGATCGGCCCTGCGGCGGAGTAACGGTGTAACCCACAGAAGGGACACCGTGGATGGTGCTCCCCCGAAGCGCCGGCGAGGACCGATGACGCCGCGCTCATCGAGCAGTCGCGGCACCGTCCGGACCTCTTCGCGACGTTGTACGACCGATACTTCGGCGAGATTCGCCGCGTCCCGTCCGGCGGAGGGCCCCGTCGTGCTCTCCTCCCAGCCGGCCGCGCCCGTCCCCCTCGTGCCCGGGGAGAGGATGACCGCCCGGCAGATCCTGCTCGCGGCGGCGACCGCCGTGGCCAAGGCGCCCTCCGACGGCGCCTACTGGCGCACCCGTACTGTCAGCGGGCAGCGGTACGTCGACCCCGAGGGCCGGTACGTCATCCTGCGCGGTTCCTCGCGGGAGCAGTGGCCGGCGCGACGGCCCGGCGGGCAGAGCTGGTGGATCGACCAGAATCTCGGTGCGAAACCGGCGACCCCCCAGGACGAGGCGGCCTGGCGCGCGGCGGGCTCGCCCGACGTCAAGCAGGTGAAGCGCGCCCCGGACGAGCCGGTGGGGGCCCGGTTGAAGGGCGTGGAAGGGCTCGGGCGCGCCCCTCGCGCCGACCGGCACGACCTGCCAGTGCCGCCGGGCCCGGGGCGCTGCGGTCCGCCCGAGGTCTGCGGTCTGAGGCCCGAGACCCCGGGGCGCCGCATGGAGTGCCCCCATCCGTGTCCGCACCTTCCCGCTATCCACGCACATCATGACTTTTCGCACTATCCAGCGAACTTCTCCAGATTTCATGACTGATACGGCGGTTCGCGCATCCGTTCGCCGGAAAACGGAGCGTTCACCGGAAACGCCGTGCGGGCGACGAAATTCCGTGAGCTAATGAATGGATGGCGAAGAGTCAGAGAAACGCCACTCAAGAGGCCGAGTTGGATGCTTAGGATGATTTTTCAGCAAATATCGGTACTGTTCGGAGCCGACGACGACCCCCACCTGGGAGACGACACGCACGCGCTCGACCAGGATGAATACCTGGACGAGACGGATGAGTGGGACGACCTGGATGATGACTTCTGACATTTCCCACCAATTCGGAATTTTCGCCGACCATCGAGGGCGGGACGTCGAAGGAATGCCGCCGTCCAGCCGATCAGGAAGTACGGCCGGCAGGTGACACCGCCCCCGACTCCGGCGACCCCCGAAAAGCCCTCATCCCATCAAAACGGGAACTGACGGGATTTATCGTCATTTCATCGTTCCAGAACCGCGGCCGGCCCCGACCGGAGTGGTTCCGGCCGAGGGACCAGATCAAGAGGTTTTCCCCCTATGAAGTTCACATTGGATGACGTACAGTCGCGGACCTACAAGGCCCGGGACGCCTGGTGGACCGTGTTCCTCGTGGACCCGCTCGCGGGCCGCCTGGTGGTCGGGACCGCGAACCGCACCTCGATCACCCCCAACCAGATCACCTGGGGCGCGTTCCTGCTCGGCCTGGGATCGGCCGGCTGCTTCCTGACGGCGGACCGGCCATGGCTGCTCGTCGGAGCGGCGCTGTACCACCTGAGCTTCGTGCTCGACTGCATGGACGGAAAGATCGCCCGCCTCAAGGGCACGGGCACCGTGCTGGGCGGCTGGCTCGACTACGTCTTCGACCGGATCCGGGTGCTCACCTGCACCGTCGCCCTGATGTGGGGGCAGTACCGGGCGACAGGGCAGGAGCTCTACCTGCTCCTCGGCATCGGGGTCGTCTTCCTCGACATGCTGCGCTACGTCGACGCCCTCCAGATCGCGAAGGTCCGGCGCCAGATGCGCCGCACCCTCAAGAACGCGTACGACGACTGCGCCGCGGGCGGCGGATCGCCCACGCTCCCCCGGCGTCTGCTCCGCGACGACTCCGACCTGGACCTCGATCGCGACACCGATCTCGGCGCCGATCTGGCCGCCCGCCTCGACGCCGATCTGGCCGCCCGCCTCGACGCCGATCTGGCCGCCGATCTCGACGCCGAGGAGATGAGGCTCCGCGCGCTGGACGTCGTCGACCTGCAGGAGGAGTTCCGTTCGCGTTTCGCCTGGTACATCCGGGTCCGCGAGTGGTTGCGCGACCACCGGGTGCGGACCCACCTGATCAGCGGCATCGAGTTCCAGATGGCGGTGTTCATCGTCGGCCCGCTGCTCGGGCTCATCGTGCCGGTCACCGTCGGCGCGGCGGCCCTCCTGCTGCTCTTCGAGGCCGCGATCATGTACAAGCTCTGGTTGTCGTCCCGCGACCTCGCCCGGGCCCTCGCGGAGATCGGCGGCGCGTCACCGCAGACGCGGGCCCCGGCCGGGAACTGATCGTTTCCACTCCCCACCGGCCGCACGTTCGCGGGCCCGCTTGGATACGTTCGGGAGCGTGCATGATTTCTTCGCGGGCGACAGCCGTACGAACCGGGAACGGATGCTGGCGGGCGACCTCTACATCGCCGACGACCCCGATCTGGCCGCCGCCTCGAAGCGCGCCATCCTCCTCGCCCACCGGTACGGCGAGGTGTACGCCACCGACCAGGACGCCGCGCGGCCCATCCTGGAGGAGCTGATCGGCTCGATCGCGCCGGACGCCCACATCCGGCCGCCGCTGTACGTGGACTACGGGGCGCACATCACGATCGGTTCCGGCACGTTCGCCAACTACGGGCTGACCGCGCTGGACGTCGCTCCCATCACGATCGGGGCGGACGTCCAGATCGGCCCGAACGTCCAGCTCCTCACACCGACGCATCCCGTGGACCCGGTTCCGAGGCGCGCGAAGCTGGAGGCCGCCGAGCCGATCGTGATCGGCGACAACGTGTGGCTCGGCGGCGGCGCGATCGTGCTCGCCGGCGTCACCATCGGCGAGAACAGCGTGATCGGCGCGGGGGCCGTCGTCACCAGGGACATCCCGGCCGGAGTCGTCGCCGTCGGCAACCCCGCCCGGGTCATCCGTCACCTCTAGCGCCGCACCGGCTCCGGCTCACGCCTGGCCGGGGCCCGGCTTCCTGGCGACGCCGCCGGCGAACGTGTGATACGTGATCCCCTGCTCGGCGTGGTCGTCGGGCCCCGGCCGCCACTCGGGGAGCGGGACGAGGCCGGGGTCGAGCAGCTCGAAGTCCCCGAAGAAGGCGAGGATCTCCTCGCGTGTGCGCCAACGGCCGGTGCCGAGGTTCTCGTTGAACAACTTCTCGGCCGCGGCGGCCTGTTCCGCGACCTCCGGCAGGGCGGCCCCGGGATTGTGGAAGTGCGAGATCGCGACATGGCTGCCGGGGGCCAGGGCCTCCCGGTACTGGGCGGCGACGCCCTCGGGGTCCTCGTCGTCGTTGAGGTGGTGCAGGATCCCGAACAGCAGCAGGCCGACCGGCTGGGAGAAGTCGACGAGCCGCCGCAGGTCCGGGTGGTTCACGATCTCCTGGGGCTGCCTGATGTCGGCCTGGATGACCGTCGTGGTGTCGTTCCTGGCGAGCAGCGCCCGGCCGTGTACCAGGACGATCGGGTCGATGTCCACATAGACCACCCGCGCCGCCGGATCCACCTCCTGCGCGATCTCGTGGACGTTGCCCTGTGTGGGAAGGCCGGAGCCGATGTCGACGAACTGCCGGATCCCGGCCTCGGCGGCCAGGTGGCGGACGACCCGGCGGAGGAACTCGCGGTTGGCCCGGGCGGCCTCGGGCGCGTCCGGCGCGATCTGGAGGGCCATCTCGGCCACCTTGCGGTCGGACGCGAAGTTGTCCTTGCCGCCCAGCATGAAGTCGTAGACCCGCGCGACACTCGGCTTGGCGATCTCGATGCCGGCCGGCGCCCGTTCCCGCCCGCTTTCGGCCGGACTCCAACTATCGGACACAGTCATTCCTCCCGCTCGTTCGAGCACGGACCGATCACGATGATCCTAATAGCCAGATATACAAAGATGTCAGGCTTGTGATGCCTTTCCGGGGGAAATCGGAAGGCCCATCCATCACCGGATCGGCAATAGCGTCACCCACCGGACCCTCTCGTCCTTTATTTACCGATATTCACGGTTAAATGACTTATTGGGCGGCTGGATGTGGATCATTCGATCCGAGCTCCTGGAACGGTTCGGCGAGATCGCGGCCGGCTACCGGCACTTGCCCCGCAGCCAGGCCCGATATTCCTTCGGGTAGTTCGTCATCACGCTCCGCGCGCCCTGCTTGAGCACGGCCTGCCACCGGGACACGTTGCCCTTCCAGGAAGGGACGGGCTCGGTCCACGCCACGCTGTCGGTCCACCGGGCGGCCGCGCCCTTGAGGAGCCCGGGGTGGCGCTTCGCCAGCTCGCCCTGGATCCAGGCGTCGGTCGAGTAGACCATGATCCGCTGTGACCCCCGGCGCTCCTTGATCGGGTCGGAGATCTCCTTCCACGCCTTCGCCGCGTACCGGCGATCGGTGAGGACGCTCTTCGTCTCCGGCTTGATCTCCAGCAGCGCGACCAGTCCCCGCGACCGCACGTGGTCCAGCCACTGCCGCAGCGAGTAGACCCGCTCCCCCTTGTACGGACCACGGGTGATGCGGCGGCCCGCCAGGTTCCCCCGGCCGTACGTCCACCAGATATCGGTGATCTTCTGCTGGGGCCCGGTCAGCCCGTGGGTGGTGGTGTTGTGCCACATCACGGCCTTGGTGCCCTCCTTGGTGAGCTGGACGTCCGCCTCGACGCCGTCGGCTCCCCAGGCCTTCTGGTCGTCGACTCCCCGTACGTTGTTGGGCTGGCGCATCTGGTCCTTCGCCCAGCCGTTCGCGCCCTCGGGGTAGCCGCCGTGCCCGAAGACCAGCGGGCAGGACGGCAGCGCGGACACTCCGGCCGGTACGGCCGAGGCCGCGGCGGGCGCGGCGGGCGCCAGCGCACCGCAGGCCAGGACGGCCGCCGCCGCCGACAGTCCGGCCGTCGTCTTCGTCATCGTCACGTGTTCCACCAATCAGAGGTCGGTCCGCCTAATCCGCAGGGCAGGCTAGTGACGGGTCCGCGAGCGATCAAGGCGAACGGGGCGAACAGGACGGCCCGAAACCCGGGCGGGGGCGGATCTCCGGCACACCGGACGGCCGGCACGCCGCGGCGCGACGCCACGCACGGCCCGGGCGCGACGCCACGCGCGGCCCGCCGTGACACCGCCCGGCCCGGCGTGACCCGCGCGTACGCGGCGTCCCGGAAGAACAGGGACAATGGGCCCTTGCCGACGGGATGCCTCGCGCGCGATCACTAATATGCGGACTGATCGCCCAGACCTGGCAAGCCGGGCATCGGGGGCGGTGACGGCCCGGTGCTTCTGTACCGGTCGGCCGCGGTGTGGTTCAGGGAGGGAACGACATGGCTTCTATCTCCGATGTCCCGGCATCGGAAGAGGACATCACCGGAAGCGGTCTGGGACCGGCGGTGGAGTCCCTTCTGGCCGGATGGGCGGAGCGTGTGGCCGTCCCCGTCGAGGTGTGGGCGTCGCCGACGCGAGACGTGCCCGACGACGCCGCCCGGCTCGCGTACCGGATCCTGGTGGACGCGCTCCACCGCGTGGAGGGAGCCCAGGAGATCTCGGTCGCGATGACCACGGGCAGGACGCTGCGGTTGACCGTCTCCTGCGGCGGCCTGGCGGCCGAGCGCGGAGCGGACGCGGACGCCGTGGCGGCCGCGAACCACCTGCGCGCCCGGGTCAAGGCGATGCGCGGGATCTACTCCACCGGTTCCGCGGCGGGCGACGACATGACGATCACGCTGGAGCTCCCGCTCCCCTGACCGCCGCCGGCGCCGCTATCGCGTCCACAGGGACTCCTGCACCGTCCGGGCCAGGGCCATCAGCTCGCCGGAGACCCGCTCCGGGTGCCATGTCAGGCCGTACGTCATGCGCAGGTCTCCGGCGTCGAACGGCACGAAGCGCACGTCTTCGCGGCGGATCGAGCCCACGACCAACCGGGGCGCCGGCAGCAGTCCGACGCCGGCCGCGACGAGGTCGAGCGTCGCCGCGAAGTCGTCGATCTCGTCCGCCACCGCGTGCAGCCGGTGCGGCCCGCCCAGCAGGCCGGCGAGCCGCGCCCACATGCCGCCCGGCGGGCGGTTGCGCGGCACCAGGACGCGGTGCCCGGCCAGCCGGTCCGGCCCGACGGCCGCCGCGCTCGCGAGGGGGTCGCCCGCCGGGACCGCGAGGTGGCCGACCGGCACGTGGAACCGCGCGGCGGTGGTGAGCCCCAGCGGGAAC